>NZ_SLZZ01000017.1 GCF_004346165.1 Muricomes intestini
TCGATTCCACCCCAAGGGTACCGTCCTTGTTAAACAACCACACTACGGTTGCTAACCAAGGACATGTGCTGCGCTTCATCTCGCTGTGGCAGAGCACCATATGAATTTTCAGCAGCATATGCATACGAAAACAAGCTTTCTCCTGCCTACGCTGTCGAAAATTCGCATGGCTGAACTGTTACCAGAATCGGATATTAGGTCCACCTAATGGAACTATCTCTGAGATTATCTCCCCAGCATCCTGCCTTTCCTGATGATAGACTCCCCAGCTTTCCCCATTAGAATAAAAGCAAGTAAAATTATCTTCATTCACTTTCGGTGCAAATGAAATCTTCTGATTCGGTATATCAAATTTATATCCGGATAATGCAACTAACAGTCCCCACGCAGCCATAGAACGGGCATAATGGTGACCGCATTCTAGTTCATCATATGGGCTTCTGCGTTTTCCATCATACCTTTTTCGAATTGTTTTTACAATTTTCATTGCTTCAGGTATCAACCCTTCATAAATTAAGTGAACAGCCACCTGATACTCAATTCCTGTCCATATTTCATCGCTGTATACAAATGGCTGTTTAGGCCTGCCACCGTTATGCCAACTGCACAATATAAGTCCGCCCTCGTCCTGATAAGCATAAGCGCGTTGTACACTTTCATGATCCCTTAAACTTTCCCGGAAATTATACCGAAAAATCGATTCCACTGCTTTTTTTACGTGTTCCTTCGGTAGAATGTATCCTAAACCACATATGTGAGCCAACTCCTGCCCAAATAGCTGATCTGACAGACATCCCGCCCCATACTGATATTTATAGAAATCCACATCTTTTATCTTTTGCTGGTAATATTCCCCATTCCAGAGCTCATCATCCATTTTACTGTTTCCCTTTTGAGCCGTTTTCCGCCATTTCCTTGCCAGCTTCTTTTCGCCCATGTAGTCCGCCATTCGAGCTCCAGCTTCCAATGCAGCATACAACATGGAGTTCGTTAGAGAATTTATACCATAAAATTCAATGTCATATGTGTTGTGCTGCTGGCTGTCCAGCACACCATCCCCGTCTTTGTCCCAGTATTTTAAAGAAAATTCCAGTACCAGAACGACTTTCTCCCATACCTTCCTCAGAAAATTGTCATTTCCTGTTAACATCCACTCCCGATATACCCTTACAATAGCTCCAAGCTGACCATCGGTTGCGGGGAGCATATCCCATTTCCTGCCGTCCAAAAGTCTCTTCGCACGAAAAGCCATACTCCCTTCCTTGTCAGTTTCCTCCAGAAATTCTGTTTCCCTTGCACTAATTTCTAATTCAGGAAACAAAAACGCCAAAGCCTGTGCATAATTCCAAACATGTGTACATGTTCCTGCGCAGCTGCCCGCATGATCGAAGCATCCCTCCCAAGCAAAAAATCTACCATCTCCAATCCGAAAACAAGTATTAGATCTGAGTGCCGTAATTGCCGAAACCAGTGATTCTATTATGTCCTCATCCAGGGTAGTGCTGTACAAAGCATCGGCAAACATTCTGCTTTCCCTGTACAGTCTTTTTTCCTGCACAGTGAGGTAATGCATCACATCCGCCGCATCTTTCCACACGGTACTATAGTAATTCTTCCATATTTTCATATGTGATGTATCTGAAACATCTGCATGCCCATCCGGCCACCAACCATAACGATTGGGGAAATTCCATGTAAAATAGAAAACAAAATCTTTTGTTTCTCCCGGGGGGATAATTTCTTTTGCTGCAACAGAACCAACCAGACGAGGAATATCTGTAGCCTGAATATTAGAGCCCGCTGCCGTGGTTTCCACATCTGTACTCAGTTCCCCATCCGTTCTGAAATCCTGCCAGAATTCTTCTGCTCCATCCCACCAGCCTCCCAGCTGCCATTGCGGTTTCACTGTAACATTCTGATTTACTGAAGCAAGCATCATAGTCCCATATGTAGGATCTTCTCGCGCAAGTTCTTCACTGTCAAACAAAATTCCCTTCAGTCCAGCCCATGCCTTTTCAGTATTAACCGGTTTCCCCTTTTGCAATAGTTTATCAAATCCATCATAAGCTGTAAATCCGATATCATTGTACATTGTTCCACATATTGATACTTCCGCCGGTTGTTTTGCAGTATTTTCAACTTGATATTTCATCTGAAACCCCGGTATTCCTGAATCCTGGCTGTTCAAAGGGATAAATGGCGTATATGCTGTTAAGCTAACCTTCAGGGGATATCCGTCTCTCTCCAAAGAAAATTGATAAAAGGGATACTGTGTTGAGATACTGCATCTGTCAAATCGGGGAAGCCCTATTAGCTCCCCGGTAGGATGCCCAAGTGCTTTATCACTAATACCCTCAGGAGCAGCCTCCAGTACCATCGCTTTTATCTCATCGCCTATATGGCTCCATAGAGAAAAAAATGTATACGGTATTTTCAGTTTCTTATCAGGATGATTGTGAATCTCAAAATCACATAATCTCGCAGACCCATCTATGGAGATATTTCCTGTTCCAATTCCTCCCAGAAGAGCCCGGAAAGCCTGTTCCTTATTGGTATATCTTTTTGTGTTTTTTTCAATTTGTTCCTTATTCAAATATTTGCTCATAATAACATTCCCCCTTCTTTAACTCTTTAGTCCCGACATCACCACACTCTGCAAAATATACTTCTGCCCGAATATATACAATAAGGTGGGAATTATTAATGAAATCGCAACTCCTGCCAGAATCACAGATGTGCTTCCTGTTGCCATAGCACCGCTTAATGTTTTCAGTCCTAGCGGAAGCGTCATTTTGTCATATTTAGAAAGGAAAATCAAAGGATTTAGGAAATCATTCCATGAAGCCAGAAATGTCAGCATGGAAGTCATAATAATTACGGATTTTGACATAGGAAGAAAGATCCGTAAATAAATCGTAAAACGTCCTGCCCCATCTATATATGCCGCTTCCTCATAGCTCCCTGGGATGGTCATCATATACTGCCGGACAAAAAAAATATTTATAGGGTTAATAATCGCAGGTAAAATTAATGACCAATGTGTTCCTACAAGTCCCATCTTTGACATTACAAGATAGGTCGGAATCAGTTTTGCCTGACTTGGAATCATCATTCCCGCAAGAATAATCAAAAATACAACATTCTTCCCTTTAAACTTGATTCTGGCAAAAGCAAAACCTGCCATAGTAGAAATAAATAAGTTCGCAATTACCACAATTACCGCAATTTTAATACTGTTGAAAATCACCTGTGCGAATGGAAATGCTTGAAACACTTTTACATAATTTTCAAAGTGAAAGCTTGTTTATCCTGTATTATATACCCTAGTTTCTTACCTTCATATATGATTTTGCTTATCTCATCTGTTTCGATATCTATAGAATTGATTTTTAAGTGTCCATAACATACCTGAAGAGTGAAAATATCATTTTTTAAACCTGCCGTGCCAAATCCGGTATCTAAGGACCAGAAATATTTATAGTCGCCTTTTTCTATCGGGTGAAATCCAATCTCACCGCGATACATATCATAGCTAAACCCGCTGTACGCTAAAAGCAATGCATAGCTGGACATAGATCTTACATAGTTACTGCCACATTCTATTTCATTCCAAGGATTTCTTTTTTCTCCATCATATCTGTCTCTTACTGCTTTTACACACTCTCTCCCTTCCGCAATCAGCCCCTTCCTAATCATATGGCTGGCCGCCTGATATTCAAATCCTGTCATTGTTTCTCCCGCATATGGCACCGGAATAAAAGGCATTTTTCTATTCTCTGGATATGAGCATATCACAGTCCCTCGTTCATCATTCATACTGTAGATTCTGCAGGGATTCACAAACTCTCTCATATTGCCAATAAAGTTATATTTATAAATAGAATGAAGCGCCAGCCTGGTCTTCTCTTCTTCAAACACCTCTCCCAAGTTTAACATATCTGCATGCCATTGGCCCAGTACCTGATCAATCATACATCCTTCTCCTGCCTGATATTTCATTTCTTCTGCCTCGGTATTCCAATAACTAGCCACAGCATCTGGATCATGCATACTAAATCCTTCATGGAACTTTTCCAACATAGCTTTGTCCTTGAGATTTACCTTTTGATAAAAATATTCTCCATTGAACAGCATATGATTCAATCTTTCTTTTCCTGAATGGAAGATTGACATATATACAGACTGCGCCTCTTGATCCCCCAAAACTTGTGCCATTTTTGCTGCTGCCAGCAATCCACTTAAATACATGCCACTCAGCCATGCATTTGGACCGAATAACTCCATATCAAGTGTATGGTGCTGCCTTCCTTCCATAATCCCATCCCGGTTCATATCCCACTGATCAATGTTTTCCTTGTCCCAGGCATACTCAACACTTCTTTTTACCTCAGGCCAAATACCTTTCAGCCAATTTATATCTCCTGAAATAAGAAATTCCCTATATACTCTCAGCACACTTCCATATTGACCATCTACTGCCGGGCGATGATTACTGGGAGGTTCACCCAGAGGGAGCTGAACCCGGAATGCCAGCCCTCCAGCCTTTTGCATAGAATATGTATATTCATTTGTTCTTGCACTTCTCTCTAATGCCGGAAACAAAAAAGCCGGAGCATAAGCGTAAGACCACACATGAGTACACGTCCCTTCACATGAGCCCACATGTGCATGTACACCCTCAAATCCATAGAAAGAACCGTCCTCCAGGCGCAGGCAGGAAGGAGATTTCAAAGCCGCTATATTTGCAGTTACTGCATCCAGTACTTCCTCAGGAAGTGTACAGCTGAACATAGCTTTTCGATAAAGGTCTGTGTTCTTATATAATTGGCTAAAGTTCTTCATGCCATATATTGCACTGTCCCTAGACGTTGGAAACAACACAGCATAATAATTTTTCCATTTCTTTGCACGCCTTTGCGCAATCTCTTCTTTTGTTAAGCCTATATGCGTAATCTCCCAAAAGTTATGCATATAAGGATTTGACCAGGACAGTATAAACCTCACCCTTCTTCTTTCTCCGGAATTCAGGTTTATATGCGCAGCGAGCGTCGCTGTATCCGATGACCCATCAGAACCCGGATTCTTTCGGCTTTCTTTATAAGTCCTGTTTTTCAGCTTACCATATTGTGAAAATTCATTCCAAAATACTGAAGAATTGTCGAACCATCTTCCTCTGAACCAATATTCCTGATAGCTTACCTCCGTACAGTCTGTGGCAATAGTCAAATCTCCATACTCTGTTGTATTCTTTGTTTCATTATTTCCGAGAAAAATATAAGAAATCTTATCCTGTTTTTCATAGAGATGTGCTGTTTTTGTTTGACTGTAAAAATTATTACAAGACAAGGCAACCGTATATTTCAGTTTGCTTGATGTTGTATTTTCTATCTCTATTTCAAAAAATGCTGCCGGAATTGAGCTGTCATCTTCATTTGTGGGAATCAGCGGACTAAATGCAGTCATTTTAATAGCTCCCGGAAATTTTTCGTGGAAAAAGTTCACCTCTGCGATTGGATATTCACCATAAAAATCTACCTTTTCAAAATGAGGGAATCCAGCCATGGTTCCCCTGTCTGGTCCGAAACCATAGCCTGTATATAGAGGACGTTCTGTACATCCGATATAATTCTTGTTTAGGTCTCCCTGCAGAACTCTACAGTCAATAACATGTTCCTCATTCTCCACTTTTACAGCAAAATGAGTAAATTCAGCCGTTGTATTTTTGTTCGACCTATTTTTTATTTCAAAATCTACAAGTCCTCCATTACCTCCCAGACCAATACATCCAGTACCTATGCCGCCTAAGGGAAAAGAAATTTCCTTTGTCTTTGCTCCTTCATACCACATAAAAAGCCTCCTTTTATATTTTATATAATTTATCATACTGATTCAATATAAAAGGGTAAATGTAAAAATATCGGGTCTGCCGTACTTTTGTAGTGTTTATTTAAATATCATTCAAAATCAGATAAATTGTTTTTCTCTGTCAAAGCTTTTTTGCCCCCAACCAGCCTTTTAAGGTTCTTCTCCGCCACCATAATCTTCAACCCCTGCTTCTTATTCTTTATTACTACCTCATCATGCTCACCGCCAAACTCGCCATCCAATGTCCATGGAATCTCTTCCACAGACTCAAAGCAGATATCACCGGAGCGGAAAGAATACATATGCTTGGAATCAATTTGTTTCAGTACAAGTGCACCAATCGTTTCATTCAGTTCTATTGGATTCTTTGGCGCTTTAATCAATGTGACTTCAAACTGTCCGTCATCAAACACCACATCTTTGCCGATAATGCCTTTAAAACCGCCGACAGACCGTGAATTGGTCACCATTCCATACACAAATTCATCCTCTATCGTCTCTCCATCATGAGTTACCTTAATGTGATAGGAGGGAATGTTAAAAATCCGCTTTGTACCCTCCAGGACATAAGCCAAATGCCCCAGCACGTTCTTCATGCTCTGCTTTGTCTCATATGATACATCTGTAAACAGTCCGAAAGCTGCGATATAGACAAAAAAGTCATCATTAAAAACACCCACATCACAAGAAAAAGGGACACCGTTTGCCGCGGTATCTGCTGCCTCCAGCAAATTCTTTGAGATATGAAGGCTATTTGCGAAGTCATTCGTTGTTCCTGCTGGAATATAACCTATAGGAACCTGTTTCTCCCTTTTGAGCATTCCGGTCACTACCTCATCCAGAGTCCCATCACCGCCGCTGCAAACCACCATATCATAGTCTTCCTCATAGGAAAATGTTTTGGTAAGCGCATCATGATAACGCTGGGTAGGGTATACAGTCACCTCGTATCCCCCTTTAACAAAAATGTCCAGCACCTCGGATAATTTAGGTTTCAGCAGGCTTAAGCCTGCATTTAGGTTGTAAATAAACAGCATTTTCTTCATATATTCTAAGTCCTCCACTATACCAAAATGGATACTGCGAATTCCCCGAAGGGATGCGCGGCCCACCGTTCTTCTTGCTTATATGACACCATTATAAAAGAGGCTGCACAAAAGTACAACCTCTTTTCATTCTTTATTCTATTTTCAAAGTAGCAATCAGCCAGCAACACAATTAGCTGCTACTGCTTACACAGGAATGTTTTGATCCCTTCTGCAGCTTTCTGCTCATCTTCCCCTTCTGTTACAACCGTAAGCTTCTCGCCGTCTGTAAGGCTTAAACTCATCATCCCCATAATACTCTTTGCATTGATTTTCTTTCCATTCACCTGGATAAATATTTTACTTGCGTACTGGCTTGCCTCCTGTACTAACAATGCGATTGGTCTTCCGTCAAGTGCCTCTTCATGTTTTACAACAACCGGTGTTTCAATCATAATAATCCTCCTTGCTTTTGCCTTGCCTGTTCTGCCATTTCGCTCAGCTTGCGAAGTCTGTGGTTCACGCCAGACTTTCCAACGGGCGGTGATAAAAGTTTCCCCAGCTCTTTCAGGGTCGCGTCAGGATGAGTAAGGCGGGCAAGCGCCACTTCCTCAAGTCCCTCCGACAATTTTCCAAAACCTATCGTATCTCTCAGATATGTAATATCCTCCACCTGTTTAACAGAGGCTGATACTGTTTTGTTGATATTGGCAGTTTCACAATTTACCTTACGATTTACAGTGTTGCGCATCTCCTTCAGAATCCTGACATTTTCTAATTCCATCAGAGAAATATGCGCTTCCATGATGTTCAGTATATCTACTATCTGAGAACCTTCCTTCAAATACACAACATATGACTTTTTTCTCCGGATAATCTTTGCGTCCATAGAGAACCCGCATATGATTTCCTGAATCTGATGTGCCAGTCCCTCAGAAGCACAGACAATCTCAAAATGATATGATTTGTTTGGATCACTCATCGAGCCTGCGGCAAGAAAAGTGCCTCTGATAAAGGAGCGTCTGCAGCAAGTCTGCTGTATCACCAGCGGATTTACACTGTAAGCTTTTTCAGTTCCCGACTGATGCTCGTCTGTCAGCTTTGCTGCCTGAAGGATGCGAAGCGCATCTTCATGCCGCCTTACAATCACAGCATAAGAAACACTTTGCTTTAATATATTTCTTCGAGTAGAGATATCAGCTTCTATATTAAATGTTTTTTCTATTAATGTAAAGCACTTTCTTGCAACAGCCAGATTTTCCGAATGAACCTTTATGCTATAACGGCCATAACTGTCGGTAAATATGGAGCCGCACAGACTAATTAACGCTGCCAATTCTGCAATCTGACAATGCCTTGCTGTATTCCACTGTCTTGAAAGTTCTTCTTTCACCTTTCCTGAAAATGACATCTTGCTCTCCCTATTTCTCCTTTGTTATTACATCCTTCCCAATGTCCCGGTGTTCGATACGTACTCCATAACTTCCCTTCGGCTCCAGATATTGGTATAAGGCATTTGATAGAGTTACCGAACGATGCTTGCCGCCAGTGCATCCCACAGCAACTACAAGCTGATTTTTTCCCTCCAGGATATAATTGGGGATAAGAAAGTCAATCATTTCTGTCAGTTTATCCATAAATTCCCTGGCCTTATCATTGTCCATAACATAATTTTGAACCTCAGGGTCATTTCCGGTTTTCGGACGCAGCTCTTCAATATAATACGGATTAGGCAAAAACCGGACATCAAATACCAGATCGGCATCCCTGGGAATTCCGTATTTAAACCCAAAGGACATCACTGTTATATAAAGATTTTTGAAATCTTTTCCTTCTACAAAGATTTTTTCAAGCTCCAGCCTCAGCTCCCTTGTCAACATCTTACTTGTATCAAGTATATACGCAGCCTGCATTTTTAAGAACGCAATCTTCTCTCTTTCTTTTGCAATCCCCACATCGATGTGTCCCATACCTCCCAGAGGATGCTGACGCCTTGTTTCTTTGTACCTTTTTACAAGAACATCATCTGCCGCATCCAGAAAAAGAATCTCATAATGTATTCCCATTTTGTCAATTTGACCGAGCTCTCTTTCCAGTCCTTTAAAAGCCTGGCCGCCCCTGATATCTATACCCAATGCGACCTTGTCGATCTCAGTATCCCCAGCGGAAAACATTTCTGCAAATTTAGTCATCAAAGGTATGGGAAGATTATCCACGCAAAAATATCCTTTATCCTCCAGAACCTTTAAGGCTGTGGATTTCCCCGCTCCTGACATGCCGGTAACAATTACAAATCTCATGTCAAAATTCTCCTATCCGTTTCACTTCAGGGTTCAGTCTCACGCCTGAATCAGCCTCTACCTGGTCTATAACGTGATTCATTAAATCAACAATCTCTTTCGCCGTTGCCCCCCCTAAGTTTATCACGAATCCGCAATGCTTCGTCGAAACCTGTGCATTCCCAACACGGAAGCCTCTTAAGCCTGCGTCATCAATCAACTTTCCTGCAAAATACCCCTCAGGGCGTTTAAATGTACTTCCTGCACTTGGATACTCCAAAGGCTGCTTCGTCACACGTCTTTGCTTCAGTTCTTCCATAAGAGCACGGATTTCATCGGCATTTCCCGGTGTCAGACCAACTACCGCCTCAAGAACTACGTAATCGTTTTTTGCAATAATACTAGTTCTGTACCCCAGTTCCAATTCGTCCACTGACAAAGTCTTTATCTCCCCTTCCTGTGTCAAAATTGTGGTGCTCTCCAGAACATGGCTCATCTCACCGCCGTATGCCCCCGCATTCATCATGACAGCCCCGCCCATAGTTCCCGGAATACCGGAGGCAAATTCAAAACCTGTCAGGCTTTTGTCCAGCGCCTCCGCAGCAATCTTAGAAAGCAAGGCGCCGGCCTGTGCATGAATATGACTTCCTTCTGTCCTGATCCTGTTCAGGTTCTTATACAAATATATGATAACTCCTCTGTATCCTTTATCCCCTACCAGCAAATTGCTTCCATTTCCAAGGATATAATACGGGATATTCTTGTGCTTTAAGGAAACAATTAGTTCCTTTATTTCCTTCGGGCTGCCAGGTATAACGAAATAATCAGCAGGTCCGCCAACCTGGAATGTAGTATGCCTGCTCATAGGTTCATCTGTAAGTACCTTCTCCTCTCCCAGTATATTACACAGCTCTTCATATAAAACCATAAATGTTCTCCATTTCCTTTGAACTCTTCTTTTTCCAATCATACAACAAACCTCAAGGAAATTCAACTGAACTATAACATTGGGCTCTGCTGCATTTCGCTGTGGCAGGCTTGCAAAAGCAAATTAAATGATGTATATTTATTTTATGTATATATTTTTACTTTGCAGGCGACACCAAATCAGGTAAACTGCCCCGGTTCTGCTGGTTCTGCTTGAGTCAAAGACCCCGCAGCAGTCGCCAAATGGAAATGCAAGCATTTCCGCTTGGCTCGCTGCCCGCGGGAATAAATCTAATGAAGGAGTGAACATTTAATTGGACTCGGATGATGCCATACGATTTATCATATTAATTTTATTACTAATGTTGTCTGCCTTTTTTTCATCTGCAGAGACAGCACTTACTACTGTCAACAAAATCCGTATGCGTTCTCTGGCAGAGGAGGGAAATAAGCGGGCTCAAATGGTATTAGATATACTGGACAACCATTCCCGTAAGATATTAAGCGCAATCCTGATCGGCAACAATGTTGTTAACATAACTGCCTCCGCTGTGTCAGCTACACTGGCTTATGATTTCGGCGGTTACATGGTGGGCATTGCAACTGCCATCATCACTGTTGCAATTCTTGTATTTGGCAAAATTGTCCCCAAGAATATAGCAGCCGCAAATTCAGAAAAACGTTCATTGTCTTGCATACGTGTAATAAAAGTTTTTATGACATTAATGACACCTTTTATTTTTATTATCAATATTCTCTCACGGGGGATATTGTTCTTATTTAGGATTGACCCGGATACAAAAAACAGTACTATAACAGAGGCAGAACTGCGTACCATAGTGGATGAGGGACATGAGGACGGAGTTATTGAATCTGAAGAAAAAGAGATGATCTACAATGTGTTCGATCTGGGAGATGTCTATGCCAAAGATGTCATGGTTCCGCGTATTCATGTAACATTTGCAGATATAAACAGTACTTATGAAGAACTGATTGCTATTTTCAAAGAAGATAAGCACACACGGCTCCCCATATATGAAGAGACCACAGATAATATCATTGGTATTATTAATATGAAAGATTTGCTGTTATTCGAAAGTAAGGAAAGTTTTTGTGTACGGGACATATTGCGTGAGGCATATTTCACTTACGAGTATAAAAATGTCTCCGAACTCCTGGTAGAGATGAGAAGTGCTTCTTTTAACATTGCCATCGTCCTTGATGAATATGGCGAGACTGCCGGACTGATTACCCTGGAAGATATACTTGAAGAAATCGTAGGAGAGATTCGTGATGAATATGACGCCCATGAGGAGGAGTTTGTAAGACAGCTTGGTGAAAATGAGTACATCGTAGAAGGTTCTATGAGTCTTGATGATGTTAATGAACGGTTAGATCTGGAATCGGATCTTGAATTGGAATCTGAAGATTATGATTCTCTGGGAGGACTCATCATCGAATATCTGGACAGGCTTCCCGAAGTCGGAGATGAGGTCATAACAGAAAATGGAATCCGGCTGGTTGTGGAATGTCTCGATAAGAACCGTATTGAAAGTGTCCATGTATATCTGCCGGAAGACAGGACTGCGGTGAATATTCAGAATGAAGAAAACTAAAGAACACACCATTTTCAGGAGGGCAGACCAGTTGGGCGCTGCCTTCCTGAATAATTACAATATCTATATCTGAAGCACATCCTGAATGGTATAAAACCCCGGCTCTTTTCCGTCCAGGTATACAGCACAGTCACATGCGCCTCTTGCAAAGCATTCCCAGTTATAAGAATGGTGGGTAATTTCCAGCCGTTCTCCCATAAATCCAAAATATACTGTATGGCTGCTGGGTATGTTGCCTGCCCGAAGGGAATGATAACCAATGGTTCCCTTTTCTCTGGGAGCCATACCGTGCCTCCCGTAGACCGCAATATCCTCCAGCTCTTTTCCCATGACATGAGCCATGATTTCTCCCATCTCTTTTGAAGTTCCGCTCGGAGCGTCTTTCTTCCACTGGTCATGCATTTCCAGGATTTCAATATCAGCTTCCCGGCCGATTGTCTTTGCCGTAATTTCCAGAAGCTTATTCATTACATTTACAAGCTTGGAAGTATTAGCCGCATAGAGCACAGGAATTTCATTCCCTGCATCTTGAAAACATTGTATTTCGTCTGAAGAAAAACCCGTCGTCCCACACACAAGACCTTTCTTGTGAGCAATACATAGCTTTAGAACTTCCAGCCCCATTTCTCTTGTCGAAAAATCAATAATAACATCGCAGTCATCAATAACAGATTGAAGATTATCTACCACCGGAACTCCAAGATTAGTCCCGGTCATTGCGACCTGTCCAAGGTCTCTGCCGATATAGTCACGCCCTACGGGACCTACACCCGCAATCAACTCTATATTATCCTTTCCGGCGGCAATCTGCGTAATCAGACTCCCCATTTTCCCTCCCGGGCCTACCACGATTAGTTTCATTTCACAAACTCCCTTCATATATATTTTCTCCTGGATCATTACACTTATATTATCACAACAAAACAGAGATATCACAAAAATAAAGGAACTTCTTTTATATTTCTACATAACATAAAATAGAACAATTATGAAAGGACTTTTGATTATGCCTTCAATCATGTTAGATGCCGGACACGGCGGCCGTGACCCGGGAGCTGTATACAACGGCCGTCAGGAAAAGGACGATACACTGCGACTTGTGCTGGCCCTGGGTCCGATCCTGGAGAACCGTGGTTTCGACGTGGATTACACAAGAACAACCGATGTCTATGAATCACCTTATGAAAAAGCTATGCAGGCCAACAATGCAGGAGTAGATTATTTTGTTTCTATTCACCGCAATTCATTTCCTACCGACAATGTAGTATCTGGGGTAGAATCTCTCGTTTACAATGAAGAGGGAATCAAATTCCAGATGGCACAAAATATCAATGCACGGCTGGAAGATATAGGATTCGAAAATCTGGGAATCACTGCCCGGCCAAACCTTGTTGTTCTGCGCCGCACCAGGATGCCGGCAGTTCTGGTAGAGGTCGGCTTTATCAACTCCAATACAGACAACCAGCTGTTCGACGAGCACTTTGACGAGATTGCCCAGGCAATCGCCGACGGAATCGCTGAAACCCTGAATACAAGCAGTACTACTGTTTCTACAGAATATAGTGTTCAGACTGCAGCTTTTCGCAATCCGACCTATGCAAATCGTTTTTTAAACGAGCTGCTTGAACAGGACTTCCCCGCTTACATTGATGCTTCCAACGGTCTTATGCGGGTACGGGTAGGGCGCTTTAATACACTGGAAGACGCAACGGCAATGGAACAGCGTCTAAAAAGAGCAGGATATCCCACAGTCATTGTCAGTCAGTGATTCTGGGGTCTTGTGTCTCACTGCGGCTAAATGCCGGATGGAAATATTCACAGCCTGTCCTTTGCATGCAAGCTTACATGGGCAGGCTGAACTGTTACAATATTTTTGCTTTCCTAAATATTTATTTAGAACCTTTCTTTCATTTATGGTACACTGATGGTAACTAAAGTTCTTTAGCGAAATGGGGGGTACCTATGAATAGTATAAATCGTATTAGTACAGGTCTTCAGGGGGCGGATACCGTAATTGATTTCCTCCGTCTTGGCGACAATGTGGTCTGGCAGGTGGATTCTTTAGAAGCCTACGCCTTTGTCGCAAATAGATTTGTGTGCCAGGCTGTAAACGATAACAGACGCCTTATTTACATACATTTCGGGGATCATCCGCGGTTGGTGGACGAGTCTGCCCTCCGCGGGGCAGGGGCTGATTTCCAGATATATACCCTTAATGCAGGAGTAGGCTTTGAGTCCTTCACCAGTGCAGTTTACCGCATTATTACCTTCGAAGGACGGCAGGCTTTTTATGTATTTGACTGCCTTAGCGAGCTTCAAAAATACTGGTGTTCTGACCTGATGACGGGGAACTTTTTCCAGGTCACCTGTCCCTACCTGTTTGAGTTGGATACTGTCGCGTATTTCGCCCTTTACAGGAATGCACATGCACAGGATACTGTTGCGCGTATCAGGGAGGTCACCCAGGTTCTTCTGAACCTCTATACCATCGACCGCCAATACTATCTCCACCCTTTAAAAGTGTGGGAGCGCTATTCCCCGGTTATGTTTCTCCCCCACCTGCTGACAGAGTCCACGGCAGAGTGTATTACCGATAGTGCCAGCACTGCTGAACTCTTTTCTACGCTGCAGATTCAGACAAAGAAACTGGATTACTGGGATATTCTTTTTGAGGAAGCAAAGCCTTACCTGGACGCCCCCTTGTCAGAGCAGGCTCCTACAAAAGATACTCTCCTTAATCTCCTGGTCGGAAAGGAATCCCGTATTACTTCTCTGTGCCGGGAATATTTTACTTTAAAGGACCTAATAGAAATCGAAGCCAGGGAAATCGGAACAGGATATATCGGCGGAAAGTCAATAGGTATGCTGCTTGCGCGGAAAATCCTGGAGACAAGGACGCCTCACATATGCAAAGGTTATCTGGAAATGCACGACTCTTACTATATAGGCTCCGATGTCTTCTACACTTACATCGTACAGAATGGCTGCTGGCATCTCCGCATGGAACAGAAAAAGAAGGATAAATATTTTTCAGCTGCCCCCAAGCTTCAGGAAAGGTTAATGGCAGGCAATTTTCCGACTACCATCAAAGAGCAGATTATGCTGATGCTGGAATATTTCGGACAGTCGCCTATCATTATCCGCTCCAGCTCTCTGCAGGAGGACAATTTTGGAAATGCTTTCGCAGGAAAGTATGAAAGTGTTTTCTGCCCCAACCAGGGGACCCCGGAAGAACGTTACAGTGCTTTCATGGAAGCCGTCCGCAAAGTATATGCCAGCACTATGAACCGGGAGGCACTTGAGTACCGCCAAAACAGAGGGCTGGCGCAAAAGGACGAGCAGATGGCCCTTCTGGTGCAGAGAGTTTCAGGAGATTATCACGGAAGTTACTTCTTTCCCCACTGTGCGGGCGTTGGAAATTCATCAAACCTGTTTGTCTGGGATAAAAATACTGATTCCTCCAAAGGCATGCTCCGCCTCGTATTTGGAATGGGCACCAGAGCCGTGGATAGGGTGAACACCGATTATCCACGGATTATCACTCTTGACAAACCGGAGAGGCCTCCCCTGCTTGCCTATGGAGATGAGCGAAAGTTTTCTCAACATTATGTGGACGTAATCAATCTGGAGGAAAACAAGTTTCAGACTATTTCACTGGAGGAAGCTGCAGAACTGCCCTTGAAAACAAATATCCGTCTTTTTCTCGAGCCTGATCATGAACTTGCCAGGCAGTTCAGGGAAACCGGGCAGAGAGGCCGGAAAATTCCCGATATCATCAACTTCTCCCGCCTGCTGCGCCATACAGATTTTGCGAAGGTCATGGAAGATATTTTGACTATACTGTCTGCAGTTTACGACTACCCTGTGGACATTGAGTTTACCTGCAATTTTAAAGACAAGGAGCGTTACCGGATTAATCTGCTGCAATGCCGTCCGCTCCAAACCAGAGGACTGGGAAAAACCATTAAGTTTCCCGAAAGACTGGACAAATCCCATTATTATTTTGCTTCTGCCGGAAACTTTATGGGAGGAAATGTAAGACTCCCGGTACAATACATTGTTTTCGTCAAAATCAAACCCTATTTAGAGTTAAATGAATCACAGAAATATGCTATAGCCAATCAGATAGGAGTGTTAAACCATATATTAAAAAATAAGCATGCCATCCTTGTTGGCCCCGGGCGCTGGGGCACTACCACACCATCTTTGGGCGTGCCCGTCCGCTTTACAGATCTCTGCAATATGGATGCCATATGTGAGGTTTCCTATGACAGCCTGGGCCTGATGCCTGAATTATCCTACGGAAGCCATTTTTTCCAGGACATTGTAGAATCCAATATCTTCTATGCGGCCCTATTTCAAAAAGATGCAAAGGTTCATTTTAATGAAGATAAAATACTTACAAAAGAAAATGTATTGGAAAATCTCTTGGAGAACTCTAAGGAAGAAGTGATTTATTCAGATGTGATACATGTAGCAGATTTAGGTGACGATGGCGGTGAAATCTATTCAGATATTGTGGAGCAGAAGTTAATTTGCACAGACAAACACCTGTGAAATATAATCAAGGGACTGTTAATATGATGTAGGGGTCAAAATACCTTTTAACCCCTACATCATATTATTGCTTTATCATGTCTATGTCAATTCAAATATAATGATTTGGCAATGTTTATTTAGCTTTCAGTTTTTCACACAATCGCAGGATATCAGGCTCGAAAACCTGCGGTTTCCTCCGCACTTTATGCTTCAGCAACCAGCTTCTCAGCTTCCAGGACTTTTACTACCTGCTTTACATATTTTTCACAGATATCATCAGCAGGCGCTTCTACCATAACCCTGAGAACCGGCTCTGTTCCACTCTCACGTACAAGAATCCTTCCGTCACTTCCCAGCGCTTCTGTCACTTCTCCTATTGCCTTAATCACTGCCGGATTTTCTCTTGCGGTTTTCTTATCTGTCACCCGGACATTCTGTAGCAGCTGGGGATAAATCTTCACTTCTTCAGACAGGTGAGCCAGGGTCTGCTTCTTCTCCATAATGACTTCCATGAGCATCAGTGAAGTCAGAATACCATCGCCAGTTTTTGCATATTTGCTGAAAATAATATGACCGGACTGCTCTCCGCCAAGCACATAGCCGTTCTGCAGCATATTTTCATATACATATTTATCTCCCACGGCAGTCTGCTCGTATCTCATTCCTATATTATCGCAGGCTTTATAAAGTCCAAGGTTTGACATCACGGTAGTGACGATGGTGTTGTCCGCAAGACGTCCCTGCTCCATAAGATATTTTCCACAGATGTACAGAATTAAATCTCCATTTACCACATCTCCATTTTCATCTACAGCGATACATCTGTCTGCATCGCCGTCAAACGCAAATCCTACATCCAGCTTATTGTCCTTCACAAACTGCTGCAGCACTTTTATGTGGGTAGAACCGCAGTTTGTGTTAATATTTGTCCCGTCCGGGTCATTGTTTATAACATAAGTTTTGGCACCTAAAGCATCGTAAACACTCTTGGCAATACTGAAAGCACTTCCATTTGCGCAGTCCAGTCCAATCTTCATATCCTTAAAAGAGCGGGTTGCAAGGGAAATCAAATGTCCGATATAGCGGTTTCTTCCGGCAGCGTAATCGATTGTGCGGCCTATGTTCTCTTTTATCGCCAGAGGCAGTTCTTCAATCTTCCCGTCGATATAATCTTCAATTTTTTCTTCTACCTCCGCCTCCATCTTGTGTCCCTGTCCATTAATAATCTTAATGCCATTGTCATAAAACGGATTGTGGCTTGCTGAAATCATAATTCCACAGTCAAAATCTTCTGTCCGCACTACGTAAGACACACTGGGAGTCGTAGTTACATGGAGCAGGTAAGCATCTGCCCCCGATGCTGTAAGGCCGGATGCCAACGCATATTCAAACATATAACTGCTCCTTCTCGTATCCTTTCCAATCACAATTCTCGCTTTATGCTCACGCCCGAAATACCAACCCAGGTAGCGCCCTGCCAAAAAAGCATGCTCTACAGTCAGTACCACATTTGCTTCGCCTCTAAAACCGTCTGTTCCAAAATATTTTCCCATATGTTTCTGCCCTCCTGAATAGTTACAGTAACATTATATGATACCGGGGTCAAAAGGCCATGCGTTTCATGCTTGCATGGAAAAGCATGGCCTTTTGACCCCCACATCATTATATTTAATTTTCCTGCGATATACAACCTTTTTCTAAAATTGCCCTTGCCACACACAGCCCGTTGGCTGAGGCCTGCTGCAGTCCTCTGGTCACGGAGGCACCGTCTCCCATAGCCCGAAGCCCCTTAACATTTGTCTCAAACTTCTCATTCACAAGGACTTTATTTGAATAGAATTTCACCTCTACACCATACAGAAGGGTCTCATCACTGGCAATTCCCGGTGTTACATTGTCCAAAGCCTTAATCATCTCATCAATAGCTACCATAATACGGTGAGGAAATACAAGAGAGAGATCCCCCGGCACTGCATCCTTCAGGGTCGGTGTAATATTGTTGCGCATCAGTCTCTCTTCCGTAGTCCGTCTGCCTCTTCTGAAATCCCCATATCTCTGAAGTAAAATACAGCCTCCGCTGAGCATATTTCCCAACTGGGCAATCTGTTTACCATATTCAATAGGGGATTTGAAGGGTTCTGTGAAATTCTTTGACACAAGAAGGGCAAAGTTCGTGTTGTTCGTCTTCATGTCCTGGGACTTATAGGCATGACCGTTTACAACAGCCAGTCCGTTTTCATAATACTCTGTTGCTACCTCTCCGGATGGATTTGTACAGAACACTCTCACCTTGTCATCAAAGGTCGGTGTGTAGTATACCAGTTTGGCTTCATACAGTTTATCATTTAATTCTTTCATGATTTCGTCCCGGACTTCCACGCGGACACCTACGTCCACGGTTCCGTTCTTCGTCTCAATACTGTGCCCCTTACACACATGGGAGAACCATTCTGAACCCTCACGGCCCACTCCGGAAACAATCTCCGGTGCATAGTAAGTCTCACTCTTATCCGTTATAACTCCCTTGGCAACGCCGTCCTCGATGATAATATCTGTCACCATAGTTCTAAATAGAATCTCCACACCTGCATCCAGGAGATGGTGCTGCAGGCGGGTATATATCTTGTACCCCTCTTCTGTTCCCAGATGGCGGATTGGACATTCAATGAGCTTTAAGTTCGCCCGTATTGCTTTTGTACGGATATCTGTAATCGCCTGTTGGTCCTCAATGCCGTACACCTTCTTATCTGCACCAAACTGCAGATAAATGCTGTCCGCCTCATTGATCAGTTCCGTTGCTTTTTCATAGCCCAGGATTTCCGGAAGGGTTCCTCCGACATCCGGTGACAGGGACAATTTACCGTCCGAAAATGCACCGGCCCCTGCAAATCCCGTTGTGATTGAGCAGGGCTGACAGCCGACACAGACCTTTGTTTTCCTTTTAGGGCAATTTCTCTCCTCAATGGAACGTCCCTTCTCAATCATCAGTACCTTTATATCCGGATTCTGACGCTTTAATTCATATGCACAGAAAATACCAGACGGACCGGCACCTATTATCACTACATCATATTGATTCATGTTATCCCTCTGCTTTCTATTTTTCCTACTATAGGATAGTATCACACATTTTCCCGGAGAACAAGGCTATACAATCTGTCACTTTTAGGGTAATATATAAGAAGTACAACCTTTCTGCACGGATGTGGTTCACTGCTTTACAGTTACAGGCTTAAATCCGCCTCACCCAACTGTAATTGAATAATAGGAGGTTTATTATGATTAAGTTAGTGGCAAGTGATTTGGATGGCACACTCCTTCAGGGGGGTGCTCAGAAGCTTACCCCACGTGCCGTAGAACTGATACATGAGCTTACACAAAAAGGGATACATTTTGTGGCTGCCAGCGGAAGGCAGTATGACAACCTGAGAAGACTCTTTGATGAGATTAAAGATGAAATTTCTTATATAGCAGAGAACGGCTCCATCTGTGTACATCAGGGAACGGTCATCTCCCGGACCACAATTGCCGATGATCTGGCTGCAAGAATCATCGCGGAGATTAAAAGACAGGCACATTTTGAAATCGTACTGTCCAGAGAAGATTCCTGCTTTATAGAGAACCATGACCTGGCATTTGTCAACCATATTGTAAATGTGATGAAAAATACTACACAGATTGTGGAGGATGTTTCAAAGGTAGAAGGCCCCATTTTGAAAATTGCTGTCTGTAATATGAAAGACGGTGTCCATATCATAGATAAATATCTTAAATATCTCCAGGATATGTTCGGGGACGAGATAAAAGTTGTAACTTCGGGAAATCTCTGGATTGACTTCATTGCACCGGGCTCTAACAAAGGAACTGCTCTTCAGGATCTGATGAGTCTCTTCAATATAAAGCCGGAAGAATGCATGGCCTTTGGAGATCAGTACAATGATGTGGAAATGCTTCAGCTTGCCGGCACCAGCTATGCAATGTCAAATGCGGCGCCGGGGATTGCTTACTATTCTACTTATGTAACGGATTCTGTGGAGGAAGTCCTTGAGGATCTGGCCGCTGAACCAGATTTTTAATAGACACCTCATAGGGGGCCTGCACGACTCCATATTCTGTCACAATACCTGTAATTAATTCATGGTCCGTCACATCAAAGCACGGATTATATACTTTGACACCTTTCGGTGCCATTCTCTTTTCATACCACATTTCCGTAATTTCCTCGGGCGGGCGCTCCTCTATAGGGATTTTGTCCCCTCCAGACAGGGATATGTCAATCGTGGATGTGGGCGCACATACGTAAAATGGAACTCCATAGTGCCGGGCAACAGCCGCTACTACGGAGGTGCCAATCTTATTTGCCGTATCTCCGTTGGCAGCAACCCGGTCACAGCCCACGAATACTGCGTCTATCAGCCCTTTTTTCATAACTGCCCCTGACATATTATCACAGATAAGAGTCACATCCAGCCCTGCCTCCTGAAGCTCAAATGCCGTGAGCCTGGCACCCTGCAGCAAAGGTCTTGTCTCGTCAACATAAATGTGGAAGCCGTAGCCTTTTTCCTGTCCCAGATACATGGGGGCCGTTGCTGTTCCATATTTTACCGTTGCCAGCTGTCCCGCGTTGCAGTGTGTGAGCAGTCCATCCCCCGGCTTTACAAGAGTAAGAGCATTCTCCCCTATCCTGCGGCACACCTCGATATCTTCGCTGCGGATATTGACAGCTTCCAGACGTAATAATTCTTTCACCTCATCGATTTCGGAATCCATATGCTCCTTCACCACCGAGTCCATTCTGTCCAATGCCCAGAAAAGATTTACCGCCGTAGGTCTGGACGTAGCCAGATAATCCTTTGCCTTCCGGAACTTTTCATAGAACACTTGCATGTCAGAAACTTCAGCATTTTTTACCGCCACATATACTCCTATGGCTGCAGCCACACCGATTGCCGGCGCCCCTCTGACCTTCAAGAGGTAAATAGCTTCCCAGATGTCCTCCACCTCCGTCAGCGAAAGCATTTCAATCCTGCCGGGAAGCTGTGTCTGATCCACGATTACCAGCGCACTGTTTTTTTCATCCAAAGAAACAGTATTATATTCTAAAATTGTTTTTGGCATAAATTGGTCTCCCTCTCCTGACACGGATAAGATGCCTACTCCCAGCGTTCCTCTATTTCAGTGATCATGTTCACTCTTCTCTGGTGACGTCCGCCTTCCTCAAAATCAGTGTCCAGCCATACTTCCACAATCATCTTTGCAAGCTCCACTCCAATTACCCTGGAGCCAAATGCCAGTATATTACAATTGTTATGCATCCTTGCCATGCGTGCTGTGAAAGGTTCACTGCATACCGCGGCGCGCACACCTTTCACCTTGTTTGCAGCCAGTGAAATTCCAAGTCCTGTTCCGCAGATCAATATACCCTGATCCACCTCATGATTGACGACAGCCCGCCCCACAATCTCACCATAGGTGGGATAATCACAGCTGTCCCCGCAGTTTGTCCCGTAATCGACAACTTCATGTCCTCTTTCTTTCAAAAACGAAATAATCTCGGCCTTCATTTCCAAGGCCGAGTGATCATTTCCAATGCCAATTTTCATTTTGCTTCTCTCCTTTTAGAATACCGTTCAATAGTACAACTTTATTTTCTAACAGGAAGAGAAAATTGTCAAGGTGAACCTGTTTCATTTCATTTTTTCATTAATTTTGCGAATGATTTCAGGATCAATTTTAGCTTTTCTATGTATGTCCAGCAAACCATTAGTTTCTTGTTGCACGTCTGTAACTTGTGTGTAGCAGTAACCGCAGATATATGGGATTTTTTTAATTGTTGAGGTGATTTTATCAAACCTGTCAATAAATTCTTCTTCTGATTCAACTTTATTACCATAGCCCCATCCTGATTCATCTCCACTAAAGGCAATCCCACCAAACTCACTAATCATAATCGGTTGACCATTATATTGATACCCATTTGCGAAAGCAGACTTCCCTCTGCAATGGTATACAGATGTATCAAGAATTTCATTCTTAAATTTCGTATACCGTTCAAAAAATTCATCTCCAGACTCTTCATAATCATGTAAAGTAATAATATCCGAAACTGTATGTTCCCAACCATCATTTACAACTACAGGCCTATATTTATCTATGCTTTTCGTGAGATGATAAACGGCTTCTGAAAAATGTTGTTGCATCCGGTCTGTTTCCACATTCTTAAAGCCCCACGATTCATTGAGAGGGACCCACGTAATTATGCAGGGATGGTTGTAATTTTGTTTTACCATTTCCATCCACTCCTTGATAAACATGGTTACAGACCTATCAGAATATACATAATTTGACGGTGCCTCACTCCAAACAAGAATTCCTTTCACATCACACCAGTACAGAAACCGTTCATCTTCGATTTTTTGATGTTTTCTAATCCCATTATAACCAAGTTCAACTATCTTGTCTAAGTCCACTATTAGAGCCTCCTCATTTGGTGGCGTTAAATGAGATTCCTCCCAATAGCCTTGATCCAGAATTAGCTTCTGATAAATTGGGCATCCATTCAGTAGAATATTTGGTCCATCAATTCGAATCTCCCTCATGCCAAAATAGGATTCCACCACATCTTCCAATTTTTCATTGACATATAAATGAAATTCTATATCATACAAATTGGGGGTTTTAGTAGTCCAGACTTCTATTCCCCATTCTGTACCTGTATAATTCACCCCTCGTAAATCAATTGTGTCACGAATTACATTTTTATCAACCATTACTCTGCTTTTCGCGACCTTTCTCCCTTTAAATGAAATTGTTGCTTCTACATCAATATCTGTTGTATTATCATTTAATGTATTCAATATATCATACTCTAATTCTAACTTGCCCCGCTCTACAACAGGTGTCATTTTGACACCTTTAATACTAATCACAGGAACACGCTCCATCCAGACAGACTTCCATATTCCAGTTGTCTGCACATACCAGCATCCAAAGCTGTTTTCCAGCCAGCGCTGCTTTCCCCTTGGCTGCTGTGGATCCAGGCTATCTTCAACCTTTACCACAATGTTATTGATACCCTTAATTACATGTTGTGAAATATCTAGGCTAAATCTTGTATGCCCGCCCTCATGGACACCTATATGTATACCATTTATCCATACTTTTGTTCTATAATCATTTCCTTCAAAATGTAGAATCAAATTCTCTTCAGAACACTTTTCCCCTATATATATTTTTTTTGAATACCAGATGTTCTCATGGATGGATTCATCTGCAATTCCGCTTGCTTTCGTCTCATAGGTAAATGGCACCTCTATTTTTTGTGCTTCCGGAAATAGTTTAAACCATCCTTCCTTCTCGCCAATATTATTATCATCAAAAGCAAAATCCCATTCACCATTCAGCAGCTCCCAATTTTTTCTAACAAACTGTGGTCTTGGATAATCTCTTATGTAACACTGCATCTCCATATATTTTTCATATCCTCCTAGTTAATAGTGACTTTAAGTTCATTTTCAGCATCCAATTTGACTATACTAAAAAAGCAAATTCTATCTTTTTTCAATTGATACTCCATTTCTTTTCCACTAACCTTTGCCTCTTTTGGTGTCACTCCCTTGGGAAGTCCAAACTCACACATTTGGAGATTACCATAAAGTAACTTAAGTGATAGCAAACTCTCTGTTAATGTATACAGCCCCCAGCCTGTTTCCATACTAAAAAAGACAGTAAAAGGTACTTCCTTTGAAGAAGGGTCAAAACCAATATAGCCCCTAGAGATATTTACCTTATAACCACTTATAGAGGGTATCAGCGAAAAACTCGCCATGCTCCTTGCATAGTTACTCCCACATTCAAACTCATTCCATGGATTTCTTTTTTCACCGTCAAACCGCTCTCTGGTTTTTTTCACGATGTCAAACCCTTCTTCCAACATGCCCTCCTGAATCATATGTGCAGCAGCCTGATATTCCAAACCACAGAAAACCTCATCAGCATAAGTCAATGGAACAGAAGGCCTTCTAGCATTTTCTGGCCATCCACATACTTTCACATAGCTTTCGTCATCTAATGCATATACCCTTCCTGCATTGAATGAATTTCTTGCACATTTTACTCTATTATACTTATAGATTGAGCGCAGTGCCGACCTCACTTTTTCTTTGTCAAAAATATCCCCTAGATCACAAAGATTGGCATGCCATTGAGCAATCACCTGATCCGTTGCACAGCCATTTTCTATTTGATACTTTATCTCCCTTTTTTCCTCATTCCAGTATGCATCTTCCGCTGTAAATCCATCAATAGATAGAATCTTATCGTATCTTCTCAATAACGACTTATCTTTTAAATCAATTTGCTGAATGTAATATTCTCCATTAAATAAATTCTCATCTGTCCATTTCTTCCCCTTTTTAAATAACTCCAGATATTTTTTTTCCTCTCTTTTGTAACCCAATTCGCTGGCAATCTTACTGCCAGAAAGTAAGGCTGCCAAATAGAATCCATTCAGCCATCCACTGGGCCCAAACAACTCCATATCCATAGTATGATGCTGTCTGCCCTCCATAACTCCATCCTGGTTCTCGTCCCATTTGTCCTCATTAGTATCTGCCCAGGCATATTCAATACTTTTTTTCACGCCATTCCACTGCTGCTCTAGCCAAGTCCTATCGCCACACAGTAAATATTCCCTCCATGTCTTAATCACTCCCCCCATTTGTCCGTCAACACAGGGTCTGAAATCAAATCGTTTTCTTCCAAGGGGTAGCATCAGGCGAAAGGACATTGCTCCATCTTCCCTCTGATTGTATTTGAAATCCAATTCTCTCATACTTCTTTCCAATTTGGGAAATAAATAGGGTAAGGCATATGCGTAATTCCACACATGAGAACAGCTTCCTTCACAAATTCCTTCTTCCAGTCCGCTTCCTTCAAATCCATAAAATTCACCATTTTCCAAACGAAGACATGTGGCTGTTTTAAGAATTGACAGGTTAGAAGAAACAGCCTCCATACACTCTGAAGGCAAACTCGTTTGAAATAATGCATCTTTAAATAATTGAGTATCATTGTACAAACGTTTCCAGTTCTCAATACAATATCTTGCACATTCGTTTGAACTATTTATAAGCTTTGTATAATAATTCTTCCATATAGTTGGCTCCTTTTTCCCTTTTTCAGGGTTCCATGCATTGACACAGTTTGGAAAATACCAGGAAATAATAAAGCGTACTGCTTTTCTATCTTCAGGATTTAGCTCACAATGGGCTGCCAGGGTTCCTGGTTCTTCTCCATTTAGCATATATGGTTTCTTAGCATTTCCAGCTATACTTTGATAACTTCTGTTATGTAGCTTTCCCCCGGCAGATACATCATCCCAGAAAGCTCCTAAACTATCAAACCACTGGCCCCGATACCAATATTCCTGCCAGCTTATATCGGAATGATCCGTAGCCAGACAAAGGTTTCCCCATATAGTTGCCTTTTCATCCATGCCCTCACATTCATAGCTAATGTAGGAAAATTTGTCTTCTGTGTGAAATTCATTTTTTGTTGTGCCATAAGGCAAGGGGTTATTCAAAGTAAAAAAAGCTGTATAGTCTATTTTCTCCTTTGAGTTATTAATGAACTCAATTTCAAAAAATGCTGCCGGCAAAGAAGAGTCCTTATCATTAAGTGGAATAAAAGGATTAAATGCTCTCAGTTTCACCTGTCCCGGAAAATTTGCATCTGTGAAATCTATCTCAGCGAATGGATATTCTCCTTTAAACACCCAATCTTCAAAATGTGGAACCCCTGCCAGTGTTCCCCGATAAGGGCCCATTCCATATCCAAAGCCGCCATTCCCCCGGTAAACATTCTTTGTTTCACCACCAATTGCAGCATTCGTCCAATCTCCGTGAAGTGCTCTTTTGTCAACCACTTTTCCCTCTTTTTCTGCACGAACCATGATATGTGAGAATGCATTTGCTGTATTCTTATAAGGATGACCATATATTTCCCAGTCCTTCAGCATTCCATTTCCGGCCAGCCCTATGCAGCCGCTGCCTATTCCGCCTAACGGAAATGATATTTCTTTTGTTTTCTTTTTTCTGTATTCCTTCATCTCTTTATTACTCCCAACTTAACCCTTCACACCGGATGATAATGACAAGGATTGTAAAAAATATTTTTGTGTAAATAAATATAATATAAACGTAGGTACAATAGATATCATAGCTGCTGTAATAACAGGTGCTGTATTGAAGTTCCCATAAGCTCCCATAAGTAATTGCAAGCCTGGTGTAAGCGGCATTTTCTGTACATCGTTGAATACAATCGATGGCCAAAGCAAATCGTTCCATTGCCCTGTAAAAGTAAACAATATAACAACTGTCATGACAGGCTTCAGCATTGGCATAATAACCCTGGAATAAATCATAAAATCATTTGCACCATCTATTCTTGCCGCCTCATCAAATTCAATAGGTATTCCCAGCATAAATTGTCTTACTAAGAACAAGTTTGTTACACTAGCTAAAGCCGGAACAATAGCTGCTGGCATTTTATTCACCCACCCCAGTGTGTCTACAATTTTATACAAAGGTATTATGTTAATAATCTGTGGAAAAAAAGATAACGCCAAAACAATATAAAATACCTGATCTCTATATTCCCACTTTATTCTAGTATACCCATATGCCGCCAGTGATATAATCAAAGCTACTCCAACAGATGTAATGACGGCAATGAGAAAAGAATTCATAAACCATTTAATAATTGGTGTGTTTCCTGAATTTTCCAGTATATATTTATAGTTGTCTAATGTCCATGTCTCAGGGATAAAGTGAAATCTTGTATCTTTAATTTCCACCTCACTTTTGAAACTGGATAATACCCCATAAGCAATCGGAAGTATCCAGATCAGACATATTACCCCCAATATTGCCGGCGCTATAAGTCGTTTTAAGAATCCTTTCTTCATATTTTTATCCTTTCAGCTTTTAATCTTCACTTCTAATCATCTTAAACTGTATTATTGAAACAATTGTTATAAACAAGCCTAATATGACCGCCATTGCAGAAGCAATTCCTGCTGCGGACTGGCCGGATCCAAACGCAATAGAACGTATATATTGTACCAAAACATTTATTTTAGGCCCTGCTCCGAGATCAACACGGGTCATAATCGTTGGCTGTCCATATACATTAAAGCTTCCTGCAATTGTAATTACCAATGTATACAACAATTGAAACCGTATGGAAGGTATCGTAATTTTCACCAATTTTGTAAACCAGCCAGCACCATCCATTTCTGCGGCCTCATACTCTTCCTTTGGGACAGAGCCAAGTGCAGCCTGGTAAATAACCATGTTGCTCCCCATCGTCCACCAAACTGTCATAATCATTAGTGCAATCCAGGCATAAGGCATTGTGATTGCCCATTGTACCTTTGCGCCCATGACAGATGCCAGACCAAACCGCCGGTTTAAAAGTTGAATCCATATCAGGCCTACTGACGTTATCGAAAATAATGTTGGTAAATACAATACCAACTGATAAATCTTCGAGCCCAAAGGCCTGATGTGCAGCACCAAGGCAAAAGCTAATGGGACAACGATACACAAAGGAACATTAAAAATGACAAATAGCACTGTATTCTTTAGCCCATCAAAAAACTGTCTGTTAAAAGTCGATTTTGTATTAAACAAAATTTCTTTATAATTATCCAATCCCACCCATTGCGGAGTACCTATCAAATCCCATTTCGTAAAAGACACATAAATGCCAAAAAAAATCGGTATTACAATAAATACAATAAAAATAATCATATGAGGGGCAATAAACACTAAATGAGTTAAATTAACTTTTTTCTTTTTTCGTTTCATCACATTCACAACTTTCTCTCTTAACAACTAATTCAGAAATTATTCTCCCTGCTGGGCAATATTGTCTTCACTTTGCTGTTGTGCCTGATTCAAGAAGTCGTCCACGCTCATACTCCCATATATTGCATCATTTTGAGATGCAAAAATTGCATCATCAACAATCCCTCCATATTTAAAGCTTCTAAAAGCAATACTATTTTGTTCCTCTGGTGAAGATACAAAGAAATATCCCGGCATATGCTGAAATTCTTGTTCTCCATCTGCACTATTGGAGGCTGGCACTTGACCACTTCTGGCCCATTCCATTGTATTCTCTCTAATAAAGTCTAGAAAATCAGCTATGACAATTTCTTTTTCTTCTGTTCTAGCTTCACTCTTTAGCAACACAAACTGATTAGAGTTTGAAACATTTACAATTTTATCTGGAGAATACGCTATTGTATTTGTCATTCCCCAATCCAAATCTTCCGCCTGCATCAGAGAATTATAGTCCCAAACACCAGTATGGCAAAATATAGACATATTATTAATAAACAGCTGCAAATTATCGTCTCCATCCTCGCTTCCACCACCAGCTTCTTGAATATCCCTTAATGTCTGGTATGCCTCTTTTAGCTCTGCACTATTCAGGTTTGGTGTGATTCCATCTTCATTAAATAAAGAGCCACCTTTTTGTGTTGCCAGGGACAAGGCCATCTCGTATGTAAAAAAAGAAACCGGCAAAGTTACAATATCATCAGCTTTTGCTTTGGGTATAATATCCATGATTTCATCTACTGTTACCACATTATCATCCAGTACATTAGGAGCATATTTTTCAACAAGCTTTTTATTATACAGTAAACCTGTAACCCCCATATCCAATGGCACAGAATATTGCTTTCCATCAATTGCTCCTGTATTCCAAACAGCTTCTCTATAGTTTTCCCTCTTTATCTCTGGTTCTCT
This sequence comes from Muricomes intestini, assembly GCF_004346165.1. Taxonomy (GTDB): domain Bacteria; phylum Bacillota; class Clostridia; order Lachnospirales; family Lachnospiraceae; genus Muricomes; species Muricomes intestini. The sequence goes on from NZ_SLZZ01000017.1 coordinate 29,070, forward strand.
GGTAAGAATTTCATCCATCGGCTCCAAAATCCCCTGGCTTTGAAACATCGGAACCCTGGCAACATCAACAATGCATAAATCCGGTACTCCTTTTCCAGAATTAACAACAGTAGGAATTTTTTGGTACATATCACCAGCGGCCATTGTAATATTGTTAATTTTATACTTTGGATTTGTTTTATTGAAATCATCAATCAGCTTCTTCATATTATTGCCATCGGGTCCAGTAAAAAAATTCCAAAATTCAATTTTTTTACCACCGCTTGAAGAAGTTGAAGCAGAAGTATCTCCAGATTTGTCGCTTGAGCCGCAAGCCATCAAACCCAAAGCCATCGTACATGTTAACAGACTTGATACAATTTTCCCCATTCTCTTTTTCATAATTTTCTCCTTTTCATTATTTAAAACATTATATTTGTATCTATTAATTATATTATCATCATAATACACATATGTCAATTTATATTTCTGTATTTTTAGTGCACTTTTACACATTAATTTTATTTAAGAACATAATTATTGTTTTTAATCAAAAAATAAAAGAAGGTAAAATCGCTTTCTAGCGCTCCACCTTCTTCATTAATATTCAACTGTTAACAAAATATCTTGTGGGTAATCTCCTGCTTTCTCACCAAAGATATTAAATCCGCCTATATACTTTGCATCAGGCCTATTACCAAGCCTTACCGTAATAAACGGTAAGCTTTCAATATTCATTTCATCAAGATTTCCAACCCCAACTTTTGTGCCATTTACATAATTAAACTCCATTTCTACATTCCAACTGACCAGTAGGCCATACTGAGTATTTCCTTCCAATATCCAGGCAGGTGTCAATCTGCCTCTTCGTTTTCCAAAATCTCCGGGGCATGTCCATGTTCCACATTCTATTCCATTAATCCATAGGGTTATATCCGACTTCCAATCTTCACGATAATTAGGAGCCTCAGAGCACATTTCGGCAGACACGGTAATCCGCCTTGCTTTTTTTCCTTTCGGTATGATGTTAGGGAATCTATATTCTACATATCCCGCTGATGTCCACAGAATCTGTGCACACATTCTTCCCGGCAAATAGAAATCTCTTGGTTTATCTTCATTTCCAATAATGCTGGTGTCCGATCCAATTCCACAAGTAGGCATGATTTTGCAATCTGTATATGCGCCAACCGGCATACTAAAAGTCCTAATATCTGTCGTCTTATTTTCTAAGCCATGGAGCCTTATAGTAACTACATCTCCACGTCTGCTGCAAACCTTGGCGCTTCCTCGTTCTCCCGGCTGATTCTCTGTGTTTATAAGTCCTGTTTCTTCTAAAACCTTTACGTGCAAAGCAGCAGTGGATGCCGGGATATTCAGCTTTTCTGCAATTTCTTTTACATTACAACTCTGTTCATATAAAAGTTTTATAATATCAATTCTAAGAGGTGCAGATAAAGCCTTTGCCACCTTGCATAATTCATCTGGATCGTCTGCACTCAATTCAATATATTTTGCCATTATTCTTCCGAAGCCTCGCCTAAAACAATTGACTAATTTGAAGTATCATTTACATCATTATATGACACTTTATGCCCAGCGTCAAACAAATACGCACCCATATAAAGGAATATACAAAGGCTATAAAGGCCTACCTCAATAACCCTACAGGTCATATTCGGTAAGCCCCTTTAATCTCTATGCTTTCTTAAAAATAAATTCTAGAAATCTCACAAGTGTATACACTACCAGTATAACTGCAATGATTGTTTCAGCCAGCACCACATACTGCAGTGCCGGGACAGGGCGTCCCATATTTGCCAGACAGGCCGCCGTCTGCTTGGATGCAATGGCACTGATTACGAACGGGAAAGTAAAAGCAGAGTAACTGGGATAAAAAGGTAATTTTAAATATCCTACAGCCTTTATCAGGGCAAATATGTACAGAATACTTGCCGCCACAAACATTCCCACCAAAAGACCATATGACTTGGGAGTCACAGACTGAACATATCCTGCAACGCAAAGGCTCATAGGGGCCGCATAAATGCAGATTAATGGTTTTGCCGGTTCCGGAACTTCTTTATATTTGATATAACGCATTGTAACCAGCACGAGCAGTACAATCAATGTTATAAATCCAAACCAGAATGCTGCCGCTCCTATGGAAAGCTTTTCATAGGCGGGAGCCGTGACAGCCGCAACAACTATACCTGCATACACGATGTAGTAGCTGGCGAATACTTTCGGCATCTGCAGCCTGAAAACAAATTTCACAGTGAAGTAAATAATCAATGCAATATGGAGCAGTATTGCCAGAACCCAGATTAAAAATGCTCCCTTTCCGATAAATGGCTTCACATATACACTGAGGAGCATCAATGCCATAGGAAAGGTTCCCGCCACACTTGCCATAATAGGATTTTTCATATCCTCTTTTATCATTCCCGGAAACATAATCAACTTCAGAAGAGCCAGGATTAAAAGAAGACCTGCCGCAATTCCGCATACATTACGGATTCCTTCCGAATAACTCTGCAGCAAATTTCCAAGCGCTGCTATTCCGAGCATAACACCACAGATAGGTACAGGTACCTTTTTTATTATTTCTCTCATTCCTCATGCCTCCATTCTATGCTGTCTTCACATCCAGGTTAGTCAAGCCCAATTCCCGCACTATAATATCCGCAACTTTCCATGCGCAAAGACCAGTATAACGTATGCATTGTTCCTTATGCTCGCCTTTGCTCATATCAAATTCCTTTGTCAGTACGCGACAACAGACACTGTTCTTTTCGGTAGCCTTTTTAAACCAGTTATGTAGTTCATTTGTAAGTTCCATGCACTTTACGACCTTCGGATCCTGAGGGCCTCCCTGTTCTGTTCTCCCAAAAAACATTCCCAGAGCGAGAATTCCACCGTTTAGGGCTCCGCACATGCACCCTGACTTTCCTGCTCCGACTGCCATGCCCGAAGCCATGGCAATCACTTCTTTCGGGACATCCAGCTCAAAATTGTCCCGGATGGATGCCATCAAGGCCTCACAGCAAAAATATCCTCCCCTAAAATTCTCCTCTGCATCTTCCTGTACCTTTTTAAGGCTGATTTCCTGTTTTACATTCATTTCTATTTTCCTCCAATCTTTTGTTCATACCGTTATTATCATAACATTTGGGCCACTGGTTGTCCTATAGGTATTTCCCATGAAAAAGCACCTCCTATTGAGACAATCTATAGGAGGCGCTCTATGTCACTTCATATTTTCTCTGTTTCACGACATTTTCCAGTGGATTCACGTTCGACTAAATGAAGCATATTCTTATAGTATCCCACGGTTCCTTGTGTCATATTATTATATAACAAGTCGAAGGCCTTTCGACCACATTCTTCTTGTTCTAATGCCATTGAAGTCAATGGACATTCATAGTATTCACCAAGTTTGATTCCATCAAATCCAACTACTGACACATCTTCAGGAATTCGTAAACCATGATCTCTAATTGCTTTCATCGCTCCAAACGCCATAATATCATTTGTGCAAATCACAGCGGTAAATTTCTTACCGGTCTCAATCAGTCGCTTTGCTCCGGAATATCCTTCCTCAACTCCCGTAAAATAAGGTGACTTTCCATCAATTAACAGTTCGTTACCACATGTCAGCCCAAGCTTAGTAATCATTTGCCGATAACCAATGCATCGCAAATCATAAGTCATATTTTTTCCTAATCCGCTTATATACGCAATGTTCCGGTGGCCTAAAGCGTATAAATACTCCATCACTTGCTCCATTGCGTCAATATAATCATTTTCCAGAGAAGATACTTTTTTATAGTCTGCAATCGCATTGCCGCTGACTACTACTTTAATATCACGATCGACCAAATCATATAATTTGTTTACATTAAATTTATAAGGAAGCGCTGCAACAAAAATACCGTCGATTCTTCTGGCAATGAAATTATCAAAATAATCATCCAATTTGTCGAAGCTCGTACAAACACTGACAAAGTAATTTTTCTCATTTGCCGCTTTTTCGAATCCACGTATTAACCCCCCCGAAAATGGGTTTGTAATATCCTCAAGGACAATTCCAACCTGCATCGTCTGTTCCACGGACATGCTCCGGGCAATCATATCCGGGCGATAATCCAGTTCGGCAATCGCCTGCATCACTTTGCTAGTTGTTTCATCACTGATTTTTTTCGATTTGTTAAGCACATAGGATACTGTCGCCGTCGATACTCCAGCTCTATTTGCTACATCCTTCCGTGTAACCCGCATTTTTCTTCCCATTTACAGCACTACCTTTCAGTTATTCTACACTTATAAATAGTTTAATCGTCATTGTCACAAAATACAATATCCAATTCAGGGTTATTCAAACAAATCGTCAATCGTCAGTTCATATTCTCCCATTATCCGCCGTGTCTCGCGAACCCCAATATGAGCTGCCGTTTGATCAAGATATGCATGTCGAAACTGCGGCATATAACTCGTAAAAAAGTGCATCGCTTCCTGCACAAGTTTTCGCCCTTCCATTTCCGCCCTGCTCAAATCCCTGGCGTCAATTCCGCTTTTACTCCGTACATGAGTCATTTCGGCTATGCCTTGATGAGATGCCGGCAGACTCAGAATATACGGCCGCTCGAAATTAAATTCATAGTTTTCTAGGCCAGATGCTGTGGCTGCATGTTCCATATGAAAGAACAGTTCTGTCTTTTCAATCGGGATCGGAAAATAATCCATTGCCTGCACATAATCCATATCACCAAGCTTAAACATCATTGTCATCGGCTGCATTGCCCCGTCTTCATCCCGCCCTATTTTAAATGGTGCTCCAGCGCGGGCCGCAACATCACCATCCCCGGTACAGTCAATCACCGTATGTGCCAAATATGCCTCACGGCCAGATTTATTTTCAACAATAACTCCTTCTAAGTTATTCCCATCCAACACCGGTGCGGAAAAATAAGAATGAAATAATATGTCCACACCACTCTCCTGCATCATCTGATCCAATAATACTTTCATTGCTTCAATATCGAAACCTAACAACGGCCCCGTATAAATGGTATTCCCACAAGCTGTAAGCCGGTCAATGATTTCCTGCATAATGCCGCCTTTGTTTTCCCAGTCCCAGATTGGAATGACCATACCGGCTGTCCACATGCCTCCAAGAAACCCATACTGTTCTACCAGCAGTGTTTTCACGCCTGCCCGGGCAGCCGCAAGGGCTGCACCGACCCCGGCCGGTCCGCCGCCTGCAACAATCACATCATATGTGCCGGCAACCGGCGTTTCCAGATGTTCCTGAATCGTCTTCATTGAACAATATCCTCCATGAATTAGTATTTTTCATTTAATTCTCTTCGATTCTTTCTTTTTTCCAGTGATGAAACCCGGGGGCAGCCAATTCTTTACCGCCCCAAGGCAATTTAACTTCGGCTTCGGTTCCACAGGGTACTTCTGCATATATATGTATTTCTCCATAGCGCCGTATCCATCGGACACTCACGTCACCGTAAGGCGTTACAACGACTGCACTAGCCGATAAAAGTCCATCTGGCAAATATGGATGGATTGAAAATCTCTTCCATCCGGCATCCAGCGGTTTGATTCCAGCTAGATAACCATAATACCAGTACACGACAGCTCCATACATCGGGTGATTGTGGGAGTTCATCGTTGGATTCTGCTTCAGCTCGAACCGTTCCCATACCGTAGTAGCTTCATTCTGAATCATGAAACCGATGGATGGATATACTTCCCTAATGGCCAGTTTCCAGGCATCTTCCAGATATCCGAAACGTGTCAGCACCTCCATCATATACCGTGTACATAAGTTCCCAGTGGTAAACATATAGTTCTTTTCAACCAGGTCAAAGTGCAAGTAATCAGCTGCCTTTTGGACTCCACTTTCCGGCAATATATCAAGCCATAAAGCAAAGGATTGGCAGCCTTGAGAGCCGGTCGATACCCGGCCGCTGTTTTCGTCCCACCATTTTTCAAGAAAAGCCGTCTGAATTTCTTTGGCTTTTGCCCTCTGCAGTTCTGCCTCCTTATCCAGACCAATTACGCTGGCCATCTTTGCCAGCAGACAGGCATTGTAATAGAAATATCCTGTCGACATAAATTCTCCCGGCGTAACTGCTGACACGGCAAATTCTTCGCTTTGACAAGCGTATGCTGGTGCTGCCCAATCACCGTAATAACTGTAATCAACAATATTTCCCTTCGTCTGCCGCGCAAGGAACTCGTTCCATGCACTAAAGCCAGGATAAGCTTCACGTAGAATATCGATATTACCAGTATGCAGGTATGCTTCCCAACCAGCAATCAAATAACTTGAGCAGACTGGATCAGCGGGCCGTGCGCCAAACGCAAATGGCGCTGTGCAGGTAATTTCACCTTCACTTCCCTGGACGTCCATACAATCCCTGACAATTTTTGGAAACAGACGGCCAACATCAAAATTATATGGTATTGCCTCAAACCGGACTGTCGCGTCATTCATCCATCCCATTCGTTCATCGCGTTGCGGACAATCGGTTAAAAGACTGTGAATATTTGCTTTCTCCGTCTGAATGGCATTTTTGTAAATTTGATTGACAAGTGTATTCCCACATGTAAAATTACTATTAGTCGCAACATCGGTATAAAGGCTCACAGCAGTAATATCTTCTTTCAATAACGCTTCCGGATAGCCCTTTACTTCGGCATACCGAAACCCATGATAAGTGAATTCCGGCTGCCAGTACTCCGGGTCTCTTCCCCCGCCGGCAGCTACGTAAGTGTCAATACTAGCGGCGTTTCTAAGCTGCTGCAGGAATAGCCTGCCATCCTCATCCAAAAATTCCATATGTCTAATTTCAATCACTTGTCCGGCCGGAATATCACGAGGAATACGGATCCGGCAGATACCGGCAATGTTCTGTCCAAAATCGACGCCCCACACTCCCTCTGCAACATGATTTATTACTCTAGGTGTATATATTTCCTGTTCACAGATATTTTCCAACGTCTGCGGCGTCATCTTCTCACAAGGCGCGGGTGCCAAAGCTGCCGGCACCGCCACGCTTATCTCTGTTTGAGCCCGGCACCAGTCTTCTATTTCGTGTGACGCCTCATATCGTTCGCCCATGAAGATATTGGATGAAACAACACCACCATAAAAATACTGCCAGCTTCTATACGTACTTAGCCACCGCACTTCTCCATCGCTAAAGCGAATGCGCAGCAAAGCACTCATTTGTGTTTTTCCGGTAAACTCGGGTATCCTTCCCGTCAGTTGATAGCAAGCATTGTCAGGATTACGCCAGCCTCCGGCGACTCGTATTCCGACACGGTTTTGCCCCTTTTGTAAATTTTTTTCAATGCCGGGAATTACGCTGTAATAACACCGCTTATCAAACTCACAACAAGCCGGATTCATAGGCTCCGTAAAAACATCCATTCCATTCAAGTATACCTTGTGATATCCAAGGCCACAGACGAAGATACAGGCTGATGCAACTTCCTTTTCACAGGCGAAATTTTTAAAAAAAGAAATGACAGCATCTTCCTTGCGCTCTTGTTCACAAAGCCATTCTGCATCCCACTGATTGATTGCACCAGAACAAAACCTCTGTTGTACGGACTGACTTTCCCGGCCATTTGTATCCCTTAGCGAAACAGTAACTGTATATATTTCGCCGCATGTTAATTGCGTCCCTGTATAACAGCAAGACTGCTCAGGTGAGCTAACCCAGCCGCTGTCCCATATTTCTTTCTCATCTAATCTTATAACTACTCTATATGCAGTCTGCATTTCGCCGTCTTGTGTTGCTACAGCCCACGAAAACAATGGTTGTTTTCCCTCGGTTATGCAGACATTTTCAGTTTTTGTTCTTCCGTGTTCAATTCTAATTGCATAAGGTTTCATAATCTTTACTATATCTCTCTTTCTGTATTAAACTTTATCCTTTGACCGCCCCAAGCATAATACCCTTTACGAAATGCTTCTGAATGAAAGGATAAACAAGCATCAATGGTACTGTCGACACAACGATAACCGAATAACGAAGTGTCTGTGCAACTTTTAATTTTGCTGTGACAGCCGCCATGTCAACACTGCCAGACGTCATATCAATTTTTCCCATAATTAAAATATCACGCAATACTGTCTGCAGCGGCATCAGTGATTTATCTTTTAAATAAATCAATGCACTAAAATAATCATTCCAATGCCCGACAGCGTAAAACAGTACCAGCACCGCTATAGTTGGTTTAGCTAACGGGATAATAATCTTAGTCAACATCTGAAATGTATTCGCACCGTCAAGTTCCGCAGCCTCTTCCAGGCTTTTCGGAATACCAGTCATGAAAAAACTCCGTAAAATCAACACATTGTACATCGAAACGGCACCTGGAATAATCATTGCCAACGGTGTATTATACAGACCTAAGGCTCTTACCTGTAAAAACAGCGGCACCAATCCTCCGGAAAAATACATCGTGAATACGAAGATGATTGTGAAAAACTTTTGCGGCACGAAATCTTTGCGCGACAACGGATATGCTGCACATATCGTCATTACAATATTCAATACGGTTCCGACAACAGTATAAAAAATCGAATTCGCATAGCCTCTGAGAATATCCTTGTATTCCAAAATCATTTTATAACCGCCTAAATAAAAGCCTTTTGGCAATAACAATACTTTTCCAGAGGTGACCAAGTTCGGATCCGAAAAAGATGCTATCAGCACGAACCACAGCGGCCAGGCAAAAATCACAAATATTATGACCATAAATATTTTATTGAAAATATGAAACCCTTTATCGGCACCGGAAAGTTTGCGTTTATGTTGAGGGATTCTATGCTTGCCAAATTGATCGTACACGCGGTTTATCGGCACCGGAAAGTTTGCGTTTATGTTGAGGTGCCCTCTTTGTTTTAATCGGCATATTTGCACCAAGCCCTTTCCCTACCATAAGCTATACCCTGCGGCTTTCTTACTAATACGATTGGCACTGACCAGCAATATCAGGCTAATTATAGAGTTGAACAGACCTACCGCAGTTGAAAAGCCATAATCACTGTTAATCAAACCAACCTTATAAGTATATGTGATTACCTTCCTTTACCCTTCTTTTCACTAAAATTTTCAAGTTTCTAAGTCATCTAAGCAGTTTGGTTACTCGGATAACCTTTAACGTAAAAAAAAATGTCGTCTAGGCTTTCAAATTATTTTTTTATATGCATATATACCGGTTTTTGTTTCCTAAACTAAGTATATTATAGGTTTATTAGTTATATTTGGCAATCTGTAATATTCCACAAAGTTACCTGGGTAAACTTGTTGCTATTAACTAAAACCAATTTTTGTCTACTTATCTTGCTAATCCAGTTCATAATTCTCTCCCTGCAGCCGGTGCTGGATGAATTTAATGCTGATTATCCCAGCCAAGGCCTGGGCGGCCAAGTAAAACAGCCAAGAAAGATAAGAAGCAGATACTCTCTGCCCTTTTATACTTTCTTGGCTTGTGGGGCAATATACCATTATTTTTTCTTCTTTACGCTTGCAAAGATTGACTGCAGTACAATAAAGAAACATAAGAGGGCAGACAATGTGATTCTTACCCACCAGCTTGACAATGTACCCTGGGTTGTAATCAGACTGGAAATTGTCCCCTTGATCAGAACTCCGAACAAGGTTCCAAAGGGAGTACCCACACCGCCGCTCAGCAGAGTTCCGCCGATAACGGCTGAGGAAATGGCATCCATCTCAAGTCCTTTTGCCTGTTCAACAAATCCGGCGGTACTATTGAGGCAGAACAAGAATCCTCCGAGACCGGCCAAAAAGCCATCCAGCAGATAGGCTTTCAGTTTTGTTTTCCTCACATTCAGCCCCATCATCATAGCGCTCTGCTCATTTCCTCCGATTGCATATACCGAACGGCCAAATTTTGTGTATTTCATAATAATGATAATAAGTACAAGCACAAGCAGTGCTATTACAACGGTAGGATAAATATAAGCCGGCAGGAAATTTCCCCGTTTACTGTAGGATCCGACAGGCAGATATATCTTATAATTTGCCCATTTCAGGAAGGTCTCGTTTTTAATGGAAATCATATCTGTGCTCACAACGGATGTCATCCCTCTTCCAAAAAACAGGCCTGCCAGGGTTACAATAAATGGCTGGATATCCAGATAGGCTACCAATACTCCCTGCACAAGTCCAAACGCAAGGCCGATGGCCAGAGCAATCACAACAGCCATGTAGGCACTGGTCCCGTGATTCTCCATCTGATTTGCCGCCACCATGCATACCAGAGCTGTCACGGAACCTACGGAAATATCAATTCCGGCTGTAATCATAACAATCGTCTGCCCCATTGCAATAACCAAAAGGCCTGCATTGGATACAAACAGATTCAGGAACATCTGAGGTTTTGCAAACCCCTTGGAGGCAAAGACAATCATGCCTGCTCCATACATCACTATAAACAGGAGGACCGTAATCATCAGCAGGTAAGTGCTGCCGTTTATTTTTCTTCTGTTGGTCAATTTCTTCATTATTGATTCCCCCCTTCCGCTGCTGTTTTTCTTGCCTTATGCCCGGATTTTAAAGAAGCCAGTGCCTTTTTGAATACAGGACTTTGCAATGTAACAATGATAACAACAACTATTGCTTTATATACCGGGAGCTGATCCGCGGACACGTTCATCGCATAAAGTGTGGTCGTCAGTGCCTGAATTGTATATGCTCCAATTACAGAGCCCATCAGACTGAACTTACCGCCGCCGAGAACATTGCCGCCCAGGGCCACGGCAAGGATAGCGTCCATTTCCAGGTTCAGTCCTATATTGTTGGCATCTGCAGAATAGATACGGCTTGAGGCAATCAGGCCTGCTGCCCCTGCCAGTAAACCACAGATAACATAAGTCAGAAATTTTATCATTGTGGAGTTCAATCCTACCAGCCGGGAGGCTGTTGAATTAATTCCAACGCTTTCTATGTACAATCCCAGTGTTGTCTTTTTCAATATCAGATATACTATAAGAATGACAAGCACTGCTGCAAAAATAGGTGTGGGAATCGGACATTTTCCGATATAACCTCCAAGTACTTTATAGCTGCCTACCCTCACATAGGTAATCTGTCCCTTTGTAATTAACTGTGCAATTCCCCGGCCTGCCGTAAAGAGAATGAGAGTTGCAACCATAGGCTGTATGTTTAGTTTTGCAACAAGAAACCCATTAAAAGCACCACACACCGCTGCACCCAGCAGGCCGACAATAATTGCCAGAACAAAGGAATTCTGAAATGCTGTGGCAGAAGCTGCACCACCGGAAAGTATCTGACAGCACAATGCTGCCGCAACCGTCATCACTGCACCCACACTAATGTCCTGTCCGCCGGATGCTGCCGTCACAAGGGTCATACCTACCGCAAGGACAACAAGCTCGGAAGCACGATTGACAACATCTATGATATACCCGTACAGTACCCCGTTATTTACAGAGATCTTAAAGAATCCCGGTGTAGTAATCACGTTGACCAAAAGTACAACCAGAAGACATACCAGAGGCATAAACAGGCGCATGCCCGCTATTTTTTTTACATTCCATTTCTTTTCCATTTTATTCTTCACCTCCGGCAATTGCTTTCATAATTCCATCCTGAGACAATTCATTGCCTTCCAGTTCCCCTACCTTCCTGCCATCCCGGAGAATTGCCATCCTGGAACAGGTGCGCAGCATTTCTTCAATTTCCGAAGAAATAAATGTTACTGCCATACCCTGGTCAGCCAGATCCAGCACTAATTTCTGGATCTCCGTCTTTGTTCCAATATCAATTCCTCTGGTAGGTTCATCCAGTATCAGATATTCCGGATTCGTTAAAAGCCATCTGCCGATAATCACTTTCTGTTGATTTCCTCCTGATAGGCTTTTAACCGGAGTCTCACAGCTGGCAGTTTTAATCTGGAGAAGATCAATATATTTGTCTGCAGCCTCTTCCATTTCTTTCCGGCTCATGGGTTTAAAGATACCCCGTTTTGCCTGAAGCGCAAGAATAATATTTTCACGCACAGACAAATCCTGAATAATCCCATCTCTTTTTCTGTCCTCAGGAAGATAGGCCATTCCTCTCTTCATTGCATCCAGAGGGGTGTTGATCTTTGCCGGTTTCCCCTTAATCTCCACTGCTCCCGTGTCCGGCTTATCTGCACCATAGATGGCCCTCACAAGCTCTGAGCGGCCGGAGCCGAGCAGACCGGACAGCCCAATAACTTCTCCCCTGCGCACTTTCAGGTTAAAAGGTTTAATAGTTCCTTTTCTCCCCAGCTCTTTTGCCTCTACGATAGTTTCAGCATTTTTATAATTCTTCTCACCGTGGGCGCTCTTTATATCTGCCAGGTCGTCAAAGTCTTTTCCCATCATCTTTGCGACAAGCATGATCCGGGGAAGTTCCTTCACCTCATATTCTCCTACCAGCTCCCCGTTTCGAAGCACTGTAATTCTATCGCAGACTGCATATACCTGCTCCAGAAAATGAGTTACAAATATAATACCTACACCTTCATTTTTCAGCTTTCTCATAAGCACGAATAGCTTTTCTACCTCCTCGTCATCCAGAGATGATGTAGGTTCATCCAGTATCAGCACTTTACATTTCATGTCCACTGCGCGGGCAATAGCAATCATCTGCTGATTCGCAATGGAGCACTCTTCCAGGTTCTGGGTCTCAGGGACCTCTATGTTTAAACCCTGCAATATCTCTGCAGACTTTTTATTCATGGTTTTCCAATCTATCATACCTGCCTTTCTCGGTTCTCTGCCAATAAACAGATTCTCCGCTACGGTCAGGTTCGGGCATAAATTAATCTCCTGATAAACTGTACTTATGCCTATATTCTGGGCTTCCTGGGGTGAACGGTTTACAAAAGCACCTGCGGTTCCCTCCATGTGTATTTCGCCGGATTCAAAATCATACACCCCCGTCAGCACCTTAATCAATGTAGATTTTCCAGCACCGTTTTCCCCCATCAGTGCATGTATCTCTCCTTTTCTCAGTGTAAAATCTACATGCTGCAATGCTTTTACTCCGGGAAACGTTTTAGAGATATCTTTCATTGTCAATACAATATTATTTTCCATTCGGGGCTCACCTCTTTCTTACTTCCTGTATTACATCCTCAAAGGGGTCAGCCCCCTTTTTACAAGTGCGTAAAAATAGCGTGGCAGCATATCAGGTATGTATGCCTCCTGTTGCCTGCCACGCCAGTCATTTTATGATGTTGGGGGCAAAAGCTTTTTGCCCCCATGATACGTACGGATTAGTATGCACGTCCGTTGAGGATTTCCTGTGTAATCTGAGTCACCTCAAATTCTTCCTCATCGCCCAGACTGTTTACTGCTTTAACCTTGGCAACGTCATTGCCATGAGTAAATATTTCTTCCGCTACATAGTTCAGCTTTTCTACTTCTTCCCCTGCTTCCAATTTCTTAATCAGCTCTTCTGCGCGGGGGCCATGTAATGGATTACACTCAACATCACATGCAATTTTGCCTGAGAGTGTGTCTGTAAGACCTGCATTCGTTGTGTCGAAAGAGATTACAGCAATTTCGCCGTTCTTAATATCGCCGCCTACAGTCTTGCCTGCTGCCTCAATTGCATCGATAGCGCCAAATGCTTCATTGTCATTTTCGCAGTAAACTACATTGATATTATCATATTGTTTCAGCATGGACTCCATAACTTCCTGTCCCTTCGCCTGTGTAAATTCACCAGTCTGCTGTGCCAGCAGATTCCAGCCGTATTTCTCCACACCTTCTTCAAGGCCTTTGGTTCGCCCGATCTGCGCTGTGGAGCCGATAGTTCCTTGTATATTAACAATGTTCAGCTCTTCCGGCTTAACTTCTTTCGCCTCCGCATATTGATTTAGCCAGTCAGCCGCTTTTCTTCCTTCCTGCAGGGAGTCTGTTCCAATCCATGTAGTATAAAGATCATCGTCTGACACATCAACCATACGGTCGACAATGATAACCGGGATATCCGCATCCTTTGCTTCCTGGAGTACTGTATCCCACCCTGTCTCTGTTACCGGAGCCAGCAGTATGTAATCCACTTCCTGCTGAATGAAGTTGCGGATTGCCGTGATCTGATTCTCCTGTTTCTGCTGCGCATCATCAAAAATCAGCTCATAACCATTTTCACTGCTGAAGGTATCCTTCATTGACTCAGAATTTGCAGTACGCCAGTCCGATTCCGCACCCACCTGTGAAAAACCTACTGTCAGTACATCGCTGCCGTTTTCACTATTTTTTGTGTCACCGGAAGCCGTACTCTTACTGTCTCCCTTTCCGCCGCATCCTGCCAGCAGAGCTGCCGTCATGGCCATACAAAGTGTTGCTGCCAAAGCTTTCCTTTTCATTCCATAATCCTCCTCGTATTTTTTTACTTTGCGATTCAATCATCTTATACATATATTAATGGATAACTGCCAGATAAGAAACAGACTATCATTTTAAGTTTTTACACTTTTTTATGGTTTTTCAGGCCCAGGTTTATGTGAAAGTGTTTTTTTATGAAAAGAGTTTATTATTTTTTGACTCCTATTATAACTGTAGCCACTGTTCCCTCATTTTCTTCGCTGTCAAAAAACACGCCATATTCCTCCCCATAATAATATTGGAGCCGCTGATTCACGTTTGCCAGTCCGAAACCGCTGTTGTCCACTTCACCGTCCGTCCCGCAGATGCTTTTTTGAAGCTGCTTGAGATTATCCCTGCTCATGCCGATACCATTATCCTCCACCTTAAAATAAATCTTTTGTTCTTCTTTCCATCCGGTAATCCGGATCATGCCGCGTCCTCTTCTATTCTTAATGCCATGATAAAGTGCATTTTCCACCAGGGGCTGCAAGGTAAGTTTTGGAATACTGTACTGATAAAGTTCCTCCCCAATTTCTATCTCATAATCCATAATGTCCTGATAGCGAAACTGCTGTATTTCCAGGTAGCTTTCTATGTGAGACTTTTCCTCTTTCACCGTAATATAATCTTTCCCTTTACTCAAGGTGGTGCGGAAGAATTCCGACAGCGAGCCCACCATGGAAACTACCTCCTCTGTCTTCTTTGCCTCCGCAAGCCACATAATCGTATCCAGCGTGTTGTAGAGAAAGTGGGGATTAATCTGGGCCTGCATAAGTTTTGATTCTGTGATTCTTAAGTTTTTCTCCTGCCTTTTTATGTTCTCGACCAGCACACCTATCTCAGCCGTCATATCGTTAAAACTATCCGTGAGCACCGCAATTTCATCCACAGTCTCAATCTTCGTCTTCGCTGTAAAATCCCCTTTTGCAACCTTTCTTGCCTGCGCGCAGAGTTTTTTTATGGGCCGGGTGACACTTTGTACTGTCAGCATGGACAGACCGATGGATATTACTATCGTCACACACAGAGCCCACACACTGAATTCTATTGCATTTCTGGTTTGCTTTTCCAGATCCGCTTTTGCCCCGTCAAAATTCCTTGTTTCATTGTAAACGTAATCCTGCAGTGCACCTTGAATCACCGTAGTGAGGCCGCTGCTTCCCCGGATATTCAAATCCAGATATTCAATCTTCTCATCATAGGGTTTTTCCTCTGCTATCATTTTCTCCAGCTCTGCCACGCTGTTCTTCAAGGATTTCAAACTGTTCTTCACAAGAATAATTTTCCGTTCATTGATAGGGGCCGTAGCCATCTGGGACAATTCATCGCACACCTTTGATAATTCATCACTGTATTCATAGGGGTTTACCGTCACGATTCCATTGATTGTAGTCTCCCCGTCCCCCAGTTCTTCTGTGGTTTTATTTCCGATTACCGCCAGATACATGCTGTAATCAACCCGCTCTTTAAATTCCTTGGAATAAAAGTTTGCATAAGTAGCACTCTCTGTGATAGCGCTATATGCACCCGCCGATCTCAGAAGAGTCATCACAAGGTAAATAACTACAAAAAGCATTGGAATAAATACTGCGCCGGGAATCAGTGCAATTCTTTTATTTAATGATAAAGATATTCTTCCCTTCTTCATTCCCGCTCCCTCTTTCCCCGATACCGGTACTCCTTCGGTGAACAGTCCTGTGTCTTTTTAAATATGTAGCTGAAATAATGAGGATCCTTGTATCCTACCTCATATCCTATTTCCGACGTTTTCAGTGCAGAGCACATCAAAAGTTCTTTTGCCTTATCCATACGGACATCCGTCAGATATTCCACAAAAGTCCTGCCCACTTCTCTGCCGAACACAGAGCTGAAATAACTGGGGCTCATATTTACAGCCGCGGCGGCTGTATTCAAAGATACATCATCTGACATATAATTGGCTTCAATATATGCTTTCGCAGTTCTAATCACATCTAAATACCTGCTTCCGCTCACTGTATCCCGCCGCTCAATGGTATTCTTCAACAGATCTTCCACATATTCTTTCACTCCATCTGCTGTAGTTACCCGCTGCAGAGTCACCTCCAGATCTTTGGCCTCCTGCGTACGTTCTGAGCTTGGTATGCCCAGTTTTCCACAGAAAGAGCTGGCTACAATGTATATGTCCATAGTAATATACTGACGCATCAGAGAAGACTGCAGATTTTCTTTCGGTATTTCCTCAAAATACGCCGCAACGAAGCTCTCCACCTCTTCCAGCGTTCCTTTTTTCAGAAATTTCTCCATCAACGTCCGGTTTCTTTCCATCACATCCAGAT
The DNA here is from genome assembly GCF_004346165.1 of Muricomes intestini. Classification (GTDB taxonomy): domain Bacteria; phylum Bacillota; class Clostridia; order Lachnospirales; family Lachnospiraceae; genus Muricomes; species Muricomes intestini. Next base: position 45,792 of record NZ_SLZZ01000017.1, read on the forward strand.
TCTGCACATTCAGTGTTTCCTTTGCGTGGAGAAGCTTAATATCATTACTCGTTAATATTTGCCTGGAATCATTGACAAAACGGGTGGCAAACACTCTCCCCGCCTCTTCATAGGAATCCCCCAGCTCCCGGATGCGGGACACCGGACTTCCAATGCCGCCAAAATATTCTACACCCGGATATTTCTCCATAGTCTCTGTCAAATATTCTCCCAGCCTTTGTATGGATTCCTGAAGATCGGCCCGGGACTCCGCCATTATCAGAAAAGCCCAGCCCTCCACTCCTTTTCGGAAGCAGTACACTCCCCGGACCATATTCTGTGCCTCTTCCACTTCTGCGTATGCCTGCATAGCCTGCTTCGAAGTTTCGTAATCATCTATTTTTACTGATACCTTAAAAAGCATCACATTATAAACCCGTGCACTTAAATCCATACCAAGCTCTTTTGCCCACTCTACAGCATCTCCCATAGAAATATTTCCTGCTGCCAGGGAGGTGAACAATTTCACCTTTTCATTTTCCACATTTTCCTGATTATCTTTTTGATACTGTTCCTTCAGAGCCTGTTCTTCCCACTCCCGCTCCACTTCAGCCCTAATATTTCCCAGGGTTTCCAAAAGCTTAGCAGAGGATACCGGCTTCAGCAGATATTCCGCCACTCCCAAGTGGATGGCCTTCTTTGCATAATCAAATTCATTATATCCACTCAGAATCAATATCTTAATATCCGGCAGTACCTCCCGGACCAGGCGGCTTAGCTCCAGTCCGTCCATAAAAGGCATCCGGATGTCCGTAATTAAAATGTCCGGTTTTTCCGACACAATCATAGGGTACGCCAGTTCTCCGTCACTGGCCTCCCCGACAAACTCATAGCCCTCCTTCTCCCAGTCAATGCTGCTTTTAATCGCACTTCTTATTACAATCTCATCCTCCACGAGAAAAACCTTTATCATAAGCTCCCTCCAATTCCCATACTCTGCCTACTATTTTACAGCCATATAACCAATACAACAATTGGATTTTTCAGTGAGATGTTGGATTTATCTATGAAATATTTTAAATATTTTTGGATTGGTTGGATATTTTATGATTTTAGTTAGATATTTTATGATGCGTTATTCAAGATTTGCATGCAGCTTAAACATTTCTTCTTCTGTCTTTCCCAGCCTGTCCATGAGTATCATGATCACATTATCGCATATAAGCCAGGTCATCTGCTCGAAGGCATTTCCCATCGGCTGCAGGGATGTGACTTTGCTCTCCAGTTCACTCTTCGGGGTTACACCCGGGACGTGTATCACCGCATCTGCCATACTCCCAATTGCCGCTTCCGGGAAAATGGTAATCGTAGCTACCGAAGCCCCCTGCTCTTTCGCTTTTGCCGCCATAACCTTCAAGCTGCCGGTCTCTCCGGAGCCTGAAGCAATAATCAGCAAATCTCCCTCCTGAATAGAAGGTGTGGTGGGTTCCCCCACAAAGTAAACCGTAAGCCCCAAATGCATCAGCCTGTTGGAAAATGCTCTTGCCACAAATCCGGACCGCCCGGCTCCCGCCGCAAAGACACGTTTGGCCATCTGGATTTGATCCGAAAACTTTTCCAGTTCCTCCTGATGGATCTGTTTTGCATTTTCCATCAGTTCTTCTAATATCTTTTTTAAAATTACCGCTTCTGCCATCTTATTTGCACTCCTCCATGCTTTTCTTTATCTCTTTTGCAGCCTTTACAGGATTTTTGGCATGGGTTATGCCGCTTCCCACAATCAGCACTTCTGGTTTCAGAGCTGCATATTCCGGCGTTGTGTCTGCACTGATGCCTCCTGCAACCGATATCTTAGCGGCTTTGCAATGCTCAGCCATCACCCGCAGATCATCTATAGGTTTGCGTCCTGCCGCCTGCTGATCTGTGCCCACATGGACTGCCAGACTGTGGGCTCCAAGATTCTCCAGCTCTCTAATACGTCTGGGCAAATCCGGAGCACAAATCATATCCACAACAATTTCTTTTCCATACTTCTCTGCTGCATCAATGCAGCCCTTGATTGTCAGGTTATCTGTAACTCCCAGTACCGTCACATAATCGGCACCTACTTTCAGAGCTTCCTCTGACTCGTAATAACCTGCATCCATGATCTTCATATCCGCCAATATCTCTTTCTCGGGAAAACGCTCCTTAAACGTCTTCACCGCCCGCATCCCCTCCTGGTAAACAAAGGGCGTGCCAATCTCAATAATATCAATATAATCCTGCACCTTTTCTGTCAATTTAAGTGCATCATCCAATGCTAAATCATCCAATGCCAGTTGTAATTTCATATCCTTCTCCTTCTTTAAAAATTCTACTGTTCCCTCCTGAGAAACTCTTCTACCTCCTCCGCCTTAGGAATCGACACCTGTGCTCCCATTCTAGATACACAAATTCCTGCCGCCGCATGGGCAAAACGGATTGCCTGCCGCATTTCATCCCCCTTGCAGAGACGGATTGCAAGGGCGGCTCCAAAAGTATCTCCGGCTGCGGTGGAATCCACTGCTCTCACCTTAAAACACGGAATTAGCTCTGCAGTTTTCCCATCGTACAGCAAAGCTCCCCGGGAGCCAAGTTTCAAAATCACATGCTTCGGGTTCGCCTCTTCGTACAATACCTTCGCAGCCTCTACCGCTTTATCCTTCGTCTCCGGATTGATACCGGTAAGAGCCTCTGTCTCTGCCTCATTTGGGGACAAAATAAAGAGTCCCTCCAGCCTTTTCAGAGGAATGCTCATAGCCGGGCCCGCATCCAAAAACACTGGGATTCCTCTTTCCTTTGCCAGTTCATAGGTCCGATACACTGTTTCCAGCGGCATTTCCAGCTGCATGATTACCATATCAAACTGGCGCGCATCCATTGCCGCTCTGACATCCTCCTCGCAAATAGCGCCGTTTGCCCCCATAGCAACATAGGAAACGTAACGTCCGTCCTCATGAAGCAGCATCAGGGCAAGTCCCGTCTGCCTGTCAGGATCTGTCACGATACAATCCGTGTGCACCCCGGCTCTTTGCAGCTCTTTTCTAAGTGACTCTCCATTTATATCACTGCCTAAGCGCCCCACCATTGTTACATCTGCTCCCTGCAGGGCTGACGCAATAGCCTGATTCGAGCCCTTTCCACCTGTAGCATAGCCATAATTTCCGCATAAAACGGACTCTCCAAATTTTGGAATTATGTTCGCGCCTTCCATAAAAAGGTCCATATTCATACTTCCTACTACTAATATCCTGGGTTTTTCCATAAATATCCTCCCTGTCCAAATCTTTTTGAAAAACATTGTATCGACGGACTGTGCTCTATAAATCATGAATCCTAAGAACCGGTGTCAGAATAATCTGTTTCAGTGGTTTCTGTGGACATACTATTCTATCATTTAATAAATCCATTGCACAATGCCCCATTTGATTACCGTCCCGTTCAATGTAATTAAAATTATTATTGATAATATCAAAGACTTCTATTCTGTCCAGACCTATGCAGGCAATATCTTTTGATAAACGTTCTCCTCTCTCGTACAATGCCTTCAAAAATCCCAGGCTTGTCCTATTATTGCAGGTCAATACTGCCGTCGGTCTGTTTTCCATAGCCAGAAGTTCCTTTGATAAGTTATATGCCTTTGCCATGTGGTAATCACCTTCAAATACATATCCTTTGTTCACAGAAAGGCCTGCTTCATTCATTGCCCTCTCATATCCCCTGTAACGCCCCCTCGCCAGTACTCTATCCATAGCAGCATTCAAAAGGCCTATCTCTGTGTGCCCCGCATGTATCAGTTCCTTAGTTGCCTCATACATAGCCTTCTCGTCATCGAAAAACACACCGTCATATTCTTCCATACTGTCCATCTGCCGGTCCATAATCACAATAGGCGCATTCAAATCCTTTAAAAGCTTATTAATTGATACCTGCTGCTCCTTTGTGGTGTAATCGACCGCCGGAGTATAAAGAAGTCCTCTCACCCTATGCTCTTTCAACATCAGCAGTGCTTTTTTATCCTTTTTTGCACTGTCATCTGAATTGCAGCAGATCATCATATAGTTACTCTGATCCGCAATTTCTGTAATTCCTCTTAATATATCACCGAAAAAAGGATTATCAACCTCCGGCACGATTACGCCGATCGTATTGGACTGCCGCCTAGACAAATCCCGGGCCGCCGCCGAAGGAGAAAAATTTCGTTCTTCCATAATATTCAAAATTCGTTCCTTAGTTTCCGGCTTGACGGAAGCTGATTCATTCAACACACGCGACACTGTAGCTTTCGAAACACCTGCTTCTCTTGCAATGTCATTAATCGTAAATTCTTTAGGCATGGATCTTTCTCCTTATCCTATAATACTTCTCATTTTGCGGATTCCCGGCTGTACTTGCTCCAAACCACACAGGAAACTTGATGTTCCCGCCACAAAGATATCTGCGTGTCTCTTTGACATTTCTCCAGCCAGCTCATAGCTTACATTGCCATCCACCTCAATCTCAATGTTGGAATAGCCTTCTGCATTCAGATAATTACGGCAGTCCTCTATCTTCCGAATTGCCTGGGGAATTGCTCTTTGTCCGGCGAATCCCGGATTCACAGTCATCACCAGCAGACCATCCATATCATCTAAAACATACCTGAGACTTTCCACTCTTGTAGCCGGGTTAATGGCAACCATAGCTTTGGCGCCGGCAGCCTTTATTGTCTGCAAAGCCTTTTGCAGGTGCTGTGTACTCTCCGGATGGACGGCTGCATACTCTCCCTCCTGAAAATCAAACCACTCAATTTTTCTCTCCGGATTATTAATCATCAGATGCACATCCAGGGGGATGTCCGTCAATTTGCGGAGCTGCTTTACATAATCCGTTCCCAGGGTATAGTTGGGGACATATTCACCGTCCATTATATCAATATGCAGATACTCTATGCCCTCGTCTTCAAATATCTTCAGATATTCTTTCAATTTGTCAATTTCTACACACATCATTGATGGAGATATCTTCTTCACTTTTTTCCTCCTTGCTCAGTTATGCTTTTCACATGACTGTAAAACCGCCGTATTTGAGAATGGTGATTTTGCAGTCCATTAATATTTTTGGTATGTAACCGGTTACAATATAAGATAAATATACCTCTTTTTTTCTATCTTTGTCAATCTCATCTTTTAGTAAAAATTCAGGCATCATTTTTTATGTTTTGTAGTAACAGTTCAGCCTTCAGCTCGATTCTGCCGAAAATTCGCATGGCTGAACTGTTGTATTTTGCCAAATTAAATTGTGTAAAATCATTGACATGTATTTTCTCATGGATTATAATACAAACATACCCTTAATAAAACAAATATTTCAGAAAGTAGGAGGTTGTATCATGTCCATTTATGATTATAATGTTAAAATGATGGAAGGCCAGGAAAAATCTTTAAATGAGTACAAAGGTAAAGTTCTGTTAATTGTAAATACTGCCACAGGCTGCGGTTTCACACCTCAGTATGAGGGCCTGGAGAATCTATATAAAAAATACAGAGAACAGGGATTTGAGATTCTGGACTTTCCTTGCAATCAGTTTGCAAATCAGGCACCCGGCAGTAATGATGAAATCCATTCATTCTGTACATTGCAATACGGAACCACTTTTCCCCAGTTTGCCAAAATTGATGTAAATGGAGCAAATGAATCACCGCTATATACCTACTTGAAAAAGCAAAAAAATGGTGTCTTTGGCGGAAAGATAAAATGGAATTTCACAAAATTTTTAATAGATCGTAACGGAAACGTTGTGGCACGTTATGCCCCGACTGAAACACCTGCAGCTCTGGATAAAAAGATAGCTGCGGTTTTATAAACGGGAAAATCTTACAAATCCTCACAAGCTTTTATTTATACAGCTTATGAGGATTTTCCTGCGTTCAATGATATGATACCAGGGTCAAAAGGTCATGCGTTTCATGCTTGCATGAAAAAGCATGACCTTGGGGCCCGTAAAACATGAAAAAGTAGCCCGAATAGGGCGGATTTCGAATGTTTTTGGGATTGCGGGAGCACAAAGTGCGGAGCAATCCGTAGGTATCAGGGGGCAAAATACCTTTTGGCCCCAACATCATGATATGTGTTATACTCTTACTTATATTCCACCTCCAGAACATACTGGTCGCCCCTGTACAAACTGGTAGTCATTTCAACGTTTTTCCCCTCCTGCGTAGAAGCAACCCTCTTTGCCCGGAGAATTGGAAATCCCGGGATTACCTGCAATTTTTCACACATCTCTCCCTGAGCCCCAATTGCCTCTATGGTATCCTTTGCTGTAACAACTTCTTCATGAAACTCATTTTTTAACACCTCATATAGGGATTCCTTTTCAAAGTCTATCTCCAGCAGCCTGTCACAATTATCTGTAAAAACATAAGATTCCTGCAGTACTACTGGATTTTTATTTACACTTCTAAGTCTCTGTAAGTGGATAACCTCCTTGGTAACAGGAACCTTTAAAGTCTGTGCAATTTCTTTGTTTGGAATCATCTTTTCCTTCTTGTACACAAAGGTATCCACCTTAAACCCTTTGCTCACAAGTGACTGGCTGAATCCAAGTGATTTTCTTCCTGTCTTCTCTTTGCGCATTTTACTCACAAAAGTTCCCCGCCCCTGCTCCCGAATCAGATATTCCTGATTCATTAATTCTGCAAGTGCTTTATTTATTGTGATCCTGCTCACTCCAAATACTTCCGCAAGTTTATCTTCAGAAGGGAGTTTCTCTCCCGGCTTATATTCTCCATTTATAATTTTCTCATAGATAGTCCTGCGAATCTGCAAATATAAAGGTATTTCACCAAAATCTAATTCCTGCATATCTTCCCTCCCAATATAATCATAGCGTAAGTCAAGGTTGCTGCCTGATTATAAGTTTTTTATACTATGATGTATAGGGCAAAAGGTATTTTGCCCCCTGATACCTACGGATTGCTACGCACTTTGTGCTCCCGCAATCCTAAAAACATTCGAAATTCGCCCTATTCGGGCTACTTTCTCATGTTTTATGGGTCCCAAGGTCATGCTTTTCCATGCAAGCATGAAACGCATGGCCTTTTGACCCTGGTATCATATTAAGAATAACACGAATATCCATGTAAGAAAAGCTTGAGTTTTGCAGGTAAAAACACATCTTTTAATTAATCTCCCTCTATATAATCGCTAGCAAAATAAAATTGAGGATAAACAGACCTGTACTCACCCAAAGTATCGGATGAATGTCTTTTGCTTCTTTCTTCAGGCATTTCGTGAAGCAATAGAAAATAAACCCTGTCGCAATACCATAAGAAATACTATAGCATATACCCATAAAAATCCCTGCGAAAAAAGCAGGTAACGCTTCTTCTATTTCTGTCCACCTGATCTCGGAGAAAGAAGACATCATCATAATACCTACCAGAATTAATGCCGAAGCTGTCGCCTCCTTCGGTACTATACTGATTACCGGTGCAAAGATCATACTGAGTAAAAACATTATTGCAACGACAAGAGAAGTCAGACCGGTGCGCCCGCCTGCACCAATACCCGCAGCACTTTCCACATATGTTGTTGTATTAGATGTTCCGAAAACAGCACCAATTGAGGTCGCTATAGAATCAGCAAACAAGGCACGGTCCATTTTAGACTTAAAGCCGTTGGAGTTATCCATTGCTTTTAAGTCTTCCTCACTGAAAATGCCAGTTCTTCGTCCCGTACCAATAAAGGTTCCCAGTGTATCAAATGTATCAGAGAGACTAAATGAAAATATTGTCATTATTACAAGTGGGAGCCTGGACGAATCACTAAATAGTGAACCCATGCCTTTTGAGCTAAAGGCTGCACCAAAGGTTGTCCCTAATTCAGAGAATGATTTCGAGAGATTATTCTCAACGCCAATCTGGCTGATATCCACAACCCCCATGGGAATGCCAATCAAGGTAGAAATAATAATACCGATAAAAACAGCACCCGGAACCTTTTTCAGGACTAAAATTACTGTAATGGCCAGTGAGATAATTGCCAGCAGCACTCCTGGGTTATTAAACTCTGCCAAAGCAGGTACTATTCCAGAGTTGGAGATAACTGTTCCACTGTCAAGCTCTTGATAGGTGCCAAGGTCAGAGGTAAACTTTAAAAGATTTGCGTTTTTTATACCGACATAGGCTACAAAAACACCAATACCGCCGCTGATGGCATTTTGCAGGCTTTCCGGTATTGCCTTAATAATCGATTTACGTATTTTTGTTACAGTAATAATAATATTAATTATACCGCAAAGGAATACCATCGCCAATGCTTCCTGCCATGTAAACCCCAATCCAAAACAGACCGTATAAGTAAAAAATGCATTCAGTCCCATTCCTGGTGCCTGTGCATATGGAACATTCGCAAATAATGCCATTACCAGCGTACCAATAACGGAAGCAAATATGGTAGCCAGAAAAACTGCACCATAGGGAATGCCTGTCTGCGAGAGCAGTGCAGGATTAACAAATAGGATGTGGACCATTGCAAAAAAAGTTGTTAATCCAGCAAGAATTTCTGTTGAAACCGTTGTACCAGATTCCTTTAATTTAAAAAATTTTTCCATCATTCAATCTCCCTGTGATAATAATTTCCCAACAGCTTTTGAATAAGAAAGAGACGTTTTTTGTAACGTCTCTTTCCTACTTTGTTATCCACAAAGCTCATTGAGCCTCTTCGCAAGATATCTTGCTTTTTTCAGTGCTTTTTCATTTTCCTTTACCGGGTAATTATCTGTTTCTTTCGCATATACAGAACCTATCTGTTCTGTTTCCATATGATCAAAGGCAAAATCTACAGTTCCCTCCATTAAGAGCTCCATATTTACCCAATTTCCACCCGTCGTCACCAGGAGTGCTCCATATTTTTCCTTAATCTTGTCTTTCGCATCCTCCTGCCGTATATGCCGGGAAGACCAGAAAGACTGAAGCCGTGTAAAAACATTCAGCATCGGCCCCGAAACTGTTCCAAAGTGCATGGGTGTCGCGATAATAACTGCATCACATTCTTTTATGTAAGCATAAGTTTCCTGCATGTCGTCCTTAATTGAACAGCCCTGTCTTTTAAAACAGTATTTACAATCTTTACATGGTGCAATATTCGCCCGATAACAATCCACAAACTTAATCTCACCCTTTAGTTCCTCCAACATTGCATTAAGCAGCACTTTGGTATGACTATTTTCAAGCGGTGAGCCATAAAAGACTAATGTTTTCATTCTTTCGTTTCTTCCTCCGCTTTAATCTCTTCCAACTCCGGCTGCAATTCAGGTCTTGACTTGCTAAGTACATGTATAATAAAGAAGAAGACCGCAATTGCTATATATATCCACATGAATACTGGTGCCGCATTGACTGTAACTGTTGCAGAGTGAATGATACCAAAAAATGCACAAACTGCAGCCACAAGGGCACTGACTCCTGCTTGGAGCCACTTCCTGTCAATTACAAAAATCATAATGCAGGCAAACAAAATTGCTATCATCATAGAGCCTTTTCCCAATGCAAAGAATCCCTTCGATACGCCTGTGCCGGCAAGATCCGCCTGTGTTACCGCAACACTGGAAACGTCAAAGTCTATCCCGGCACTGTTAATTGCTGCTCCTATCGCGTTGGATGCCGCAGACACTCCATTTTCCACCTTCCCATACAACATCTCAAAAATCGGGATTGCTGTCGCCATAATCATGGCCGGATAGTACTTTTTATTAACCACAGAGTAAGACTGTGTACCCGTTGTAATTGCAACAAATATCAGCATAATCAACGTTGCAGCGGACGGAATTGCCGATGTGGCAATCGCCACCAATCCTGTCATACACAGAACCAGATATAGGGCTCCTACAAAGAGCGGATAAGAGGTTCCTGCTTTTGCTTTCTTCCACGCCGGATGTCCCCAATAGATGTTCATCGGAAATGGATTTCCGATAAATGATCCTATCAAATTCACACAGCCGGTTTCCAAAAGACAAATTTTCGGATCATATTTTTCTCCGCTCTGCTCTGCCTGCTCTACTCCCTGCAGAAGTGCCGTTACATCTGCAAACGCATAGGCAAAAGCAATCGGGAGATAGGAAAGTGCAGCCTGGAAAGCCTTTCCCCCCACCAACCCCAGCTGTGGAAGGGGCAGATAAAACCCAATATTCTGAAATGATGCAGTAAAGTCACTGACATGCATGGCACCTGTTACCCAAGCCAGTATGGTACCCAATCCAACCGCGATAAATGCCGGAGAAAATTTCTTTAACTTAATCCTTCCAAATTGCAGGAAGATAAGCATAAACAATGCAGGAATCTGAACAATCGGGGTACTGAATCCATCCGCCAGCGATGTCATCAGAAGATATGCCATTGAACCTCCCACAACTGATCCGAGCATTGCTTCACTGGGTATCTTTTGAATGATAAATTTGATGATAAAGGCACATATAATAATCAATACCGAATAAATAATATTTACATTGATTGCCACCTTCCACGCATAGATGGCATCTCCTGTCTGGCTGTAGACAGGAACCAGCAGCGCATAAAGCCATACAAAAAAGGTACCCCCGCTGATTCCACCGGGAAGGGCAGTCAATTCCGCATTGCCTGTCTTCTTTCCAAGCCTTCTTGCATAAAGAGTGTTAAACAACAGAAGCAGAAAAGCTGTCATGCCGATAGCTGAGACTAATTTTCCAAAGACCATTTCATTTGACATTTTCATGATTCCTGTCAGAACACCGACACCTACTATGATCTTTGTAAACCCATCAAAAAATACGCCAATAGTAGCATCTACATCGCCCCTTTTAAACCAAGGCATCTTTATTTCATTCATATTTTTTATCCCTCCTGGTTTTCAAATAGTGAATTTCTTTCATCCCTTACATAAATTCATAGTGAAACCGATACCTAAAATATACAAAATATTCATTAAACATATGAATCGACAGTATCTCCGTATGTGGGTGTGCCTCTGCCGAAAATCCCTTGTCCGCCTTTCCCAGTGTCATCGTATCTCCGCCTCCAATATACACAGCAGACATATTGAGGAAAAACTCATCCATCATCTCCTGTTTGACAAGATAATGCCCGTACCCCGGTGATTCAATCAACAGATGCCGAATTCCAAATCCTCTTAGAATTTTCATAATCAACTTTGAATCCGGGAATTTCCCCTCTCCTGTCACAAGCACCGGAAGAACTCCCTTTCCTGCTTTTGAAAGCACTTCATGGATCTGCCCGGGTTCTTCCTTTCCGGACACCTCAATCATTTCTCCTTCATAGTGCTCCCTTAAGAATGAACAGCCTTCCGGGGATGTACATAGAATCGAGGGAACTTCTCTGCTTTTAAGCAGCTTATGATCCAGCGGAACATCAGAAGCATCTAAAGTCATAATAATATTCAGCGGAATTGGGGAAAGTCCTGCTTTTCTTCTGTCTCTTTGAATATCTTCATCCATACAGTACATTGCGTAATCTGCATCTGTCTCCATGGAATTCCCGCCAATAATCGCAGCGTCACAAATGCCGCGCAGTGCGTTGAGAATCCAGAAGTCTGTGTTTTTCCCTTCCCCGGCCATCTGATTTTTCCCTGCCACATAAAAAGCACTTGGCTTATCTGCATATGCCAGCTTTCCATCGATTGAAGTTACAAAAGAGGAAAAAATATAAGGCCGGTCTGCCGGAGCTTTCGGAAATGAAATATCATATCCATATACTTTTTTTATCTTTTCGGAAAATACCGGAGTATCTGCAAAGCTTTCACATGCCCTGTTCTTAAAAATCTGACTGATTTTTATTTTTTCCGCATTAAACGGTACCATTGTAAATTTCAAATTAAGACCTCCTCTTTGCGTACTTTTTATCCATCGACAATAGATCGGCTCTCAATTCTTCGTACTGGACATATAACCTCTTGTATTTTTCTACATTCTCTGCATTTGGAGCAATTCTCTGGCTGTCACCAAACCATACTTCCGGAAGGATACTATACTGCTCAATTTCTTTACTTCCGTATCCTGCAAGAAATGCAATCCCAAGTGCAGTAGATGCCTTTTCGTTATAGTAAACTTCCTGCCCAATTACATCTGCAAATATCTGAATAATTTCCCGGGAATTAGCCCCTCCTCCAAAAATATTTATCTGTTTCAGCAGATAGGGGAATTGTTCAATATTATACTTGACGTTATACGCAATTCCCTCTAACATAGCGTGATACATATGAAATTGTGTATGACGTCCTCTAAATCCGAGCATGTGCTCCGCGTCTGCCCCAAAGCAGGTCTTTTCTTCCTGCAGCTTGTAGTGTGGAAAATACCACAGCCCTTCACTTCCCGGAGAAATACCCCTGAGCCCTGCATTTAGCTGATCCCAGACTTCATATCTAAGGCAATTCCGAAGATGCATGGTACTCTCTCCAAATGATGCAATCTTTCCTACAAAATGGCCTTTCCCCTCCCCATAATGGGGAATAGATGTATAATATTCCGGACTCTTCTCTGTGTACAGTACTGTTGCACTTGTCCCGAGGTAAATCATCAGATGCCCTGCGTTGTACGCACCGCCGCCAAGAATGGAGGCAAATGTGTCTCCCACACCGGCAATTACCTTTGTGTCTAAAGACAATCCCGTTTCTTCTGCTGCCTCCCGGCTGACCTTTCCGATCACCTTCGTTGCCGGAACCGGATCAGCAAACAATTCTTTATCTATCCCCAGCTTTGCGAATGCCGTATCTTCCCATGCCAATGCCGATTCGTCAAAAACTCCTCCAATCATGGAAGCCGCGTCATAATCAATGGAGGCTTCTCCTGTCAGCCGGTATGCAAGAAACCCATGTGGTACCATGATCTTATAAATCTTCTGATATATCTCCGGCTCATGCTTCTTCAGCCATAAAACTTTCGGCAGCATATGTCCATGTGAAATACCCGGGCCTATTTTTTCATGTACTTCTTCAAGCTCTGTTTCTGTTCTGACATCTGTGTGAAGTATTGCATTTCTCAATGCATTTCCTTTACAATCTATCGGACACAAGGCCGGAATCAACCCTGTCACTCCGATCGCGCGAATCTCCTCAGCACATATCCCCTGCTTTAGGAATTCCCGCACTGCTTCTTTAAATTCTTCCCACCACATATCCATACTTTCTTCCTGCCAGCCGGGGTGGGCAACTTCAATTTCGTGGCTCTTAGCATACCTTGCAGCAATATTTCCCTCTGCGTCAGTAAGGAGCGCCTTTGAGCTTCCGGTCCCTATATCAAATCCCATTAAATATGCGTTCATTTTTCCTCCTGATTCATCAAAACTACAGCTCTGTAAGAATCCATCTTCCTCGCTTCTTTCAAGGCGTCCTCAATCCGTTCAAACGGAAACCTTGATGTAATCAGTTTATCCAATGGAAGTTCTTTTAGGCTTAAAAGCTCCGACGCAGTCTGTATTGTCTCTTTTGTGTGCTTTATAACACCTGTAATAGTGATTTCATCGTAATGGAACTTCTTGGGGTCAATCTCAATCTTATCACTCGCCTTGGTTCCTCCATAGATAACCAGCACACCTCTGATTGCAAGCACAGCGAGGGCTCCCGTAATAGCGGCTTTTCCGCCTGCCGTAAAGAACGCCCGTTCTACTCCGTGACCATGAGTCACCTCCATTATCCTCTGCTTCTGATCTTCGGTGATTGGATCTACCACATAATCCGCACCGAATTCCAAAGCTTGTTTCCTCCTAAGTTCATTTGGCTCGCTGACAATTACCTTTGCACCTCTTAATTTTGCCAGTAATAAATGGAGAATTCCCATGGTGCCTGCACCACATACCAGTGCATAATCTCCACTTGTGATCCCGGACATGTTCATACTGTGTGTCACACAGGATAATGGTTCTGCCAGTGTGCCTCTTTCAAATGGTACAGTCTCATCAATCTTATAGACCTCATAACCTTTTGCGATAAAGTGTTCTGCAAATCCGCCCGGACCGTCAACTCCTGGGATTTTCTGCACGTCTTTTGCATTCTCGCACTGATTATCATAGCCTTTGCGGCAATAATAACACTCCCCGCATCTGGTAAGACTTAAAATGATAACCTTATCACCCGCTTTCAGATTCTGTGCCACGTTTGCTCCGACTCTTTCTACTACTCCACAAATCTCATGGCCTCCTGCAAATGGAAATCCCTGAGATTCACCATAATAAAATTTCTGCTCAAATGTACAAACTCCAACCGCCTTGATCTTTACCAGTACTTCATCTTCCTGCATTTTCGGAAGTTCTACTTCCCGAATTTCTATTTTCCCTGCCTCCGGCATGATCGCTGCTTTCATTCTAATCATCTTCCTTTCTTGTCTGACTTTCTCTTTATTTTCCCGCTTTTAAAATTTCATGGGCCTCTTCTACTTCTGCATTCTTATGAATGATCGCTGCGAGGGCCCTTGTCATATTCACAGTGTTTCCTCCGCCCCATACGTTTCTTCCGATGGCAACCCCATGTGCGCCTGCATCCATCGCTGTTTTGATCGAAGTAAGGAATTCTTTCTCATCATCCGTCTTAGCACCTCCAAGAACCACAAGCGGAACAAAGGTCTCATCCACAATCCGCTCAAATCCCGGAGCAAAGCCCACTTTCATAAAATCACACCCTATTTCACAGGCAATTCTGGCTCCCCGTGCAATATTATCCAAAGTTTTAAATTCTGGACCCGCATCAAATCCTCCGGGAACCGGCTCAGCGCATACCGGCAGCCCCACACGGTCACAATAACTGATTGCTTCCGCAAGATGAGGGTAAGTTATTTCTTCAACCCCGGCACCTTGTCCTACGTTCACCATTACTGCATCGGCGCCCATGCGCAGTGCATACTCTGCATCATAGGTGAGACGGCTGTCATGCCCCTGCCCCATATATGTGGGAGGCAGATCCAGACGCGCTATATAGCCGATGGGTGCAAGCTCTCTTGCAAACTTTCTTGCCACCCCAAAATTAACCAGCGCCGCATCTGCTCCGCCTTCGATAATCTGACTGATTGTCTCTCCAGGATGCTTAAGACCCGGGGATGCCCCATTAAAGGTGCCATGATCCATAGCAACAATCAGCGCCTTTCCATCTGGTTTAAAAATGTGGTTCAGTCTTCTTTCCTTTAAATTCATTTTGTTTCTCTCCTTTTTCTTTATTTTAATCCATAAATCATTTTATACCTGGTATATACAAAATGTGGACTGTGCATATGTATGCTTACTATCTCCGCATGTGGGTGGTCGGTAGACAGAAAAGATTGACCATTTGTACCGATTCCAGTTGCACTTCCCCCCACAAAGACACAGGATGTATTGATAAAGATCTCATCCAAAAGTTCCTCTTTCATTAAGTGATGACAATAAGCCGGTGACTCTATCAATACCTTTTCCATTCCCATCACTCTTAAAATACAAAGTAATTCCCGGGAATCTGTCTCATGGCCCGTTCCGGTTACGATTACCGCAATCTTCCCTCTATTATCTTTAAGCTTTTGCTTTATCTCATCTTTATGTACCTCACTGTCGGCAGGCGGAAGTACATAATACTCCTTCCTGATTTCCTGTTTTAGATTTTTAAAACCTTCCGGTGAAGTAGCAACCACAACGGGTATCTCTTCCGAGGAAAATACCGGGTTTCCAAAAGGTATCTTTTTCCCTGTTTTCGTAACGATAACTGTCCACGGTGCAGTTGGTTTGCCTTCCTCTTTCCTGGCTGAAAGCAGCTCCGGATCATAGGCACTTCCTGAATAGTCCGGCTCCTTTATTAATGTGCCGCTGCCTATTAGAATACCGTCACAGTTTGCCCTCAAGAGATTAAGCACCCAGAAATCTGCAGATGCCCCACCTGCATCAAGCAGATTCTTCTTTGCAATCATCGGCCCTACTTCGTTGTCCTCATAGGCAATCTTCCCGTCGATACTCATTACATAAGACGCATACGTGATCGGGCGGCTCTCCGGAACATCACCAAACATCAGGTCTCCATACACTTCCTGCACTTCTTCACATTGTACACCAGGATTTGTATATTTCATCTTCCCGGTATTATCAAAAATCTTATTCAGCCGGATTTCTTCCCGGTTAAACTTTACCTGTGGTATCGCCATATTCATTCCTCCATTTCGCGTTTTTACTTATATACGTATATACATCTATACGTATATTATATTGGTATTGATAGAAAAAATCAAATCATATTTTCAATATTTATGATATTCCACATAATGCACAATTTACTCCATGCTTTTTTGTGTAAATTGCAGCCGAAACTATCTATAAATAGAAAAGGTATGACTGGTTATTTTCATCGTGTTTTGTTATAATTAGGTAAAAATATATCAGGGAAGTTTTCTATGAAGAAGAATTTTACAGTAGCTACACTAAAAATAAATAATACAAAGAATGTATTAAATTATATTTACACTCAAAAACGGGCCACACCTCAGATGCTGCAGGAGGCTACTTTACTCAGCCGTCCTACTATAGCCCAGATTCTCCGGGAACTTCAGGAAGAACAGCTTATTTTTCAAGGAGGGCTTGCCGATTCTACCGGAGGGCGGAAGGCGAATTTGTACGAATTTAATCCAGATATTAAGGTTACTGTCGGAGTGGAACTGCTAATTGACCATTATGAAATAGTGGCAATTGATTTGTATGCAGAAATCTTAAAATTTGAAAAGTTTAACCTGACATTTTCTGACAATGACGCTTATTTCGATGAAGTCTGCAATTCTGTCAATCACTTTATTAACGATTTAGATGTCAGGCCTGATCAGATACTCGGCGTGGGCATTGCGCTCCAGGCGTTAATTTCTGCCGACGGAAAGCATATTATTTATGGGAAGGTTTTAAACTGTACCGGAATGGATATTAAGGAATTCAACAGCCGGATTCCTTATCCGTGCACTTTTAATCACGATGCAGAGTCCAATGCGAATGTAGAATTGTGGATGAATCCGCTGCTGAAAAACGCTATTTATTTTAACATTCGTTCGGATGTGAGCGGTGCCATCATTATTGACCGCAAGTTTTTTAAAGGCGGGGAATATAAGAGCGGCGTGTTTGAACACATGACCATCGTTCCGGGCGGAGAACCATGTTACTGCGGCAAGCGGGGATGTGTAAATTCATATTGCTCTATATCCGCTCTGCTAGGCCCACAGGAAGATATTCAGCAGTTTTTCTTTAGGCTGCGCAAAGGTACTGCTTCCTATCAGAAACGCTGGGACAAGTATCTGGAATACCTGGCTATCGCAGTGGATAACCTGCACATGGCGATTAATTGTAATGTTATCCTTGGAGGAAATCTTTCCCGCTATTTGATTAATGACGATATCTTAAAGCTTCATGAACTAGTCAATAAACGGACAGCATTTCCTGCAGCTGAGCCATACATCAGCATCAGCTCCTGCTCCAACATTCCTTTATGTATAGGAGCCGCACTGCCCTTAATAGAAAAATACAAAAATAAGATTATGTAATGATACCAGGGTCAAAAGGTCATGCGTTTCATGCTTACATGAAAAAGCATGATTTTGGGACCCCTTAAACATGAAAAGAAGCTGCTGCTTCACAGATGAACAATCATCCATAGAGCAGCAGCCCTCTGTTTTAAAACTTCTTTACTTTACCATAGTTGCAAAATCTAATTCCTTGTCTGCATAATCTTTCACATTAGAAGAATCAATTACTACCGTGCCTGCATCTACGAACTCTTCCACACTTTCCCCATCAAATATTTTAATTGCTGTATCTACCGCAGTCTGCCCCAGAAGTACCGGATCGTTAGATGCTGTACATGCATATTTCCCGTCCTCAATTTGAAGGACCGCCTCCATCAAACCATCGACACCACATACTATGATATCTGTGAATCCCTGTTCGGCACATACCTGCGCTGCCCCAAGTGCCATGTCATCGTTATGGCCGAAAATAGCAACTACATCTTTGTTGGCCTGAAGTAAATCCTGTGTAGCTGGAATCGCCTTAGACCGGTCATAGTCGCAATAGGAGGACTGTACAATCTTCAGACCGGGAACCTTGTCTATTGCTTCATGGAATCCGTCTCTTCTGTTCATCATAGTTGTGGAGCCAGCCGTCCCCTGAATCTCAAGAATCGTTCCTGTAGCGCTTTCACCACCCAGCATCTCAATCAGCTTTTCACCGACCAGCCGTCCCATTTCTATGTTATCACGGCCAACCCATGCAGTATAATCCTTCTTTACATTCTTATCAACAGTTACAACAGGGATACCTGCATTTTTACAAGCTTCAATACCTGCAGAAGGGCCATCTTCATTTACCGGATTGATAATGAGCATATTAATTCCCTGCGAAATTAAATCCTGAATATCCTTATTTTGTTTTTCAATATCGTTGTCTGCATTAAGAGAAACAACACTGATGCCTTTCTCTTTAGCATAATCTTCGATAATGGGTGTCATATTTGCGAAAAAGGGTGTATCCTGTGAACAGTTAGAAAAGCCTATTTTAAGTTCGTCATCCTTTTTCACTTCTTTGCTTGTTGTTTCCTGACTTTTGTCTGTACCGTCACTTTTGTTTTCGTTCTCTGTTGTAACGGCACCACAGCCTGCTGCGGCAAGCATCAAAGCAGCTGTCATTGTTAATGCTGTTAACTTTTTCAACTTCATGTTTTTTCCTCCTAAAAAATAATTTGATAATTAGCTTATCGGGGCCCCGATAATATCTGAAAAGCCGTGGCTATTCATTCTTGAGTGCAGTGGAGATTCCTCTACTCTTTTCCACCTTTTCCTTTAGAAACAAATTGATTTAGTAACAGTGCAAATATAATAATGGCGCCTTTTGCAATTCTCTGATAATAAGAAGGCAGCCCTACCAGGTTGAAAATGTTGGTGATAATCTGGAGCAAAAAGACACCGCCGAAGGTTCCCCCTATTGAGCCGATTCCGCCGCTTAAGCTGGCTCCCCCGATAACACTTGCGGCAATGGCATCCAATTCATAGCCATTACCGGCTGTAGGCTGTCCTGTGGACATCCAGGAAGCTGTCAGTACACCTGCAAACCCTGAAAGCAAGCCGCTTATCATATAGGTAAGGGCGTAATTTCTTTTTGTCTTAATTCCCGAGAGCATAGCCGCTTCACGATTTCCGCCGATGGCAAACAGGCTTCTTCCGAAAATGGAATACTTTAGCATAAAAGCAAAAATAGCCGTCAGGATAATCCAGAATAAACCACTGATAGCAACCCTGCCAAACAAAAACCCCCCGCCCAATATGTGAAAAGCATCGCCGAGTCCGAACACAGGATTTCCGCTTGTAGTCAACAGTGCGGCGCCCCGTCCGATCTCCATCATGGCAAGGGAAGCAATAAAGTCGGGGAGATTAAACCTTGCGATTAAAACACCTGTCAACAGTCCCATAGCTGTGCCTACTGCAATACCGGCAAGGCAGCCAAGCAGAATTGACGCACCGCTTCCGTTCATTTTCTCCACAATGATAGAGGCAATCATTCCGGAAAATGCCAGAACAGAACCTACAGAAAGGTCGATTCCCCCTAAAAGTATAACAAGTGTCATACCGATTGCTACAATTCCGGGAATGGAGGCTTGCTGAAGTAGGTTCAGGAAATTCCCAAGGGTCAGGAAATTAGGCGATAAAATCGCAGATATTAGTATAAAAACAACGAGTAATATAGCTAAATTATACTTCCTGATAATCTCATTAAAGTTCATTTTTTCTTTCATTTCGTACACCTCCCAATTACTGATGCGTGCATAATCTGATCCGCATTAAAGTTTGCTTTATTAGTTTCCATCACCTGTTTCCCATCATATATTACATGGATATTGTCACTGACACGCAGCAGCTCCTGCAATTCCGAGGAAACCATAATAATGCTCTTTCCCATTCCTGTCATTTCGCGGATTAACTTATAAACCTCTTCCTTTGCAACTACATCTATCCCCTGCGTCGGTTCGTCCAGCAGCAATATATCACAGTCCTTCATCAGCCATTTTGCCAATATTACTTTCTGCTGATTTCCACCAGAAAGGCTGCCTGCCACGGTCTGAATGGAGGGAGTTTTAATGTTTAGTTTTTTCACATAGTCCCGGCATTCCTCATTTATGGTCTGATAATTGATTTTTGCCTTCTTTTTAAATTTAGGCAGAGATACCATTGTTATATTTTCCCAAACGGGTAAAAGGAGCACAAGACCCTGGGCTTTTCTGCTCTCCGGCGCCAAACCAATTTTATGCTGTACCGCTTCCTGGGAACTTTTAAAATTCACCTTTTCCCCATGAATCCGTATTTCTCCCTGCAGGACAGGTTTAAGTCCAAAAATGGATTGCAAAATTTCCGTTCTTCCTGCACCTACCAGCCCATAAAGTCCAAGTACTTCCCCCTTATGCAGTTTGAGGTTGACATCGGACACTTTATAATTACACATATCTTTTAATTCCAGAACAACTTCGTCAGATACTTTGTGGACCTCCGCCTCCTCATTTTCTATCTGGCATATGGTAATCCCAGTCATATATTCCACAAGGCTGTCCTCCGTCAGGCCGGCTACATTTTTGCAAATTACAAATTTTCCATCACGCAAAACCGTAATCCGGTCACCCACAACAAAAAGTTCTTCCAGATGATGCGATATATAGATAATTGTAATCCCCTTCTCCTTCAGATCGTGAATCACTTTTACTAAGATTTCAAATTCTGACTTTGACAGTGTAGAGGAAGGTTCATCCATTACAATCAGCTTAGCATTGCATGCCAAAGCCTTCATGATTTCTGTCAGCTGTCTCTGACCCATATTTAAGGAGGAGACTTTTGCTTTTGCATCAATTCGTATGTTAAGTCCATCCGCAAGCTCCTGGGTCATGCTGTAAACCTTCTTCCAGTCTACTGCCCCTAATCCAGTCCGGGGATAATTATTTATGTAGACGTTTTCCCCGACAGTCAATTCATTAAATAGAGACAGTTCCTGGTAAATAACCGCAATGCCTTCCTTTCTTCTTTTTTCTGTACTATGTGATTTAAGAAGTTTATTGTCAAAATAAATTTCTCCTTCATCTTCGGTGTACGCTCCCGATAAAACTTTCATTAATGTAGATTTCCCTGCCCCGTTGGCCCCTATCAGGCAATGCACTTCTCCGCGCCTGGCATCAAAATCGACCTGATCCAGGGCTTTTACACCAGGAAATATTTTAACGATTTTTTTCATTTCTAAAATATTTTCACCACACACATGTATTCCTCCCATTCATTTGCCTTTATGTAAATAAACTTTACATAAGAATACCTTTAAACTCGTTTTGTGTCAATTGTATTATTTGTATGTTTTTATACTTTCATTTTTGTGCAACATGCACTTTTAAATTGTTTTCCTAATTTTATTTGTACTTTTTTCATATAATTTTTATTTTTGTTTTGGGCAATTTATATAAATGCTATTGTTATATTTTTATCATTTATATTTGTCAAATTTAATTGTTTTTGATAAATATACGGAGATTATTAATTTGTAGAGAGTATTTATTGTCGGATATCAAATATCTATGTAAAAATCTTATATTTGCTTGTGAAATAATTATTTACTGTAAAACCATCTGAAATTGTAACTAAAATTCGAATCTCTTTTTTGGTTATTTTTATCGGTTGACATAAAAATCAATTCATTGTAATCTTATGTAAATGTTATTTTCATAAGTTTTAAAATCACGTGATTCAAAATTTTTTATTTTACAGAGGATGGGGTAGTTCCTGTCCGGATAAACAAATCAACAGCATGAAAGGATGGAATGAATAATGAACAATATACCGGAGAAAATGAATGCAGTAGTTGCCTACGCTCCAGGGGACTATCGTCTCGAACAGGTGGAGACTCCCAGAGCGGGGGAGGGCGAAATGATTCTTAAAGTAGAGGCCTGCGGTATCTGTGCCGGAGATGTAAAGGCCTACCATGGAGCAAAGAGTTTTTGGGGCGGTGACGGGAACCCTCCCTATATTAAAGCACCCATGATTCCGGGCCACGAATTCGTAGGCCATGTAGTAGAAATGGGTCCAAATGTAAAAGGAGACTGGAAAATAGGTGACAGAATTTGTCCGGAACAGATTGTTCCCTGCGGTGAGTGCATGTTCTGTAAAACAGGACGCTACTGGATGTGCGAAAAGCATGATCTTTTTGGATTTCAGAATAATGTAAATGGTGGTATGGCCGAATACGTGCGTCTGACAAAAGAAGCTATTCCTTACCTGATCCCCGAATCACTTGCTATAGAAAAAGCTATATTGACAGAACCTTACGCCTGCTCATGGCACTGTGTTGACAGAGCACAGATTGGCAATACGGATGTTGTAGTCTTATCCGGTGTAGGCACTCTTGGTCTGGGCATGGTAGGAGCCATCAGGCAAAGGAACCCGAAGACATTAGTCGTGCTGGACATGAATGATGCACGTCTGGAAAAAGCAAAAGAGTTTGGTGCAGATATTATCATGAATCCGGGAAAGACAGACGTTGTCAGTGCCATTAAAGATTTAACCGGAGGTTATGGATGTGACATTTACATAGAAGCAACCGGACACCCTTCCAGTGTGGAACAGGGACTGCAATGTATACGCAAGATGGGCCGTTTCGTAGAATTTTCTGTTTTTGCCGAGAAAGTCTCCGTAGACTGGAGCATTATCAGTGACAGGAAAGAACTGGATCTGCTTGGGGTTCACTTAAGTCCTTATTGTTATGATACTGTGATCGACTGGATTGAAAGCGGTAAGCTTCCCACAAATGGCGTCGTATCACACAAACTACCGCTTGGCAGCTGGAAGGAAGGGTTTGATGCAGCAGCTGCCGGCGCAGAAGGAACTTTTAAAGTCGTGCTTGTACCGGGACTATAATAGACAGCAGCCACATAAATAATAATATAAACATTACAAACAGGAGGAGCTAGTCATGCAAAGGATTTTAAATAACCCCGATGATATTGTAGATGAAATGTTGGAAGGTTTCTTAAAGACTCATTCCGATATGGTGGAATCTACCGAAAATCCCCGGGTTGTAAAGGCAAAGAATATACCGGAGGGAAAGGTCGGCGTTATAACCGGCGGCGGTTCTGGTCACAAGCCGGCTTTTATAGGATATGTAGGAAAAAATATGTGCGATGCTGCTGCTGTAGGGGAAATTTGCTCCTCCCCCACTGCTGCTGCATTTCTGGATGCCTGCAAAGTCGTATCCCAGGATAAAGGCGTAGCCTGCCTTTACGGAAATTACTCCGGAGATAACATGAATGTGAAAATGGCTGTGAAAATGGCTAAAAAAGCTGGTATTACCGTAAAAACAGTAGTTGCCAACGATGATGTGGCATCGGCACCCAAAGATCAGAGGGAAAAAAGGCGGGGGGTTGCCGGTGAAATTTTTATGTGGAAGGCCGGAGGCGCAAAGGCGGCCCTGGGCGGCAGCCTGGATGAAGTTATCGCCGCAGCCCAGAAGGCAATTGACAATACCAGAAGTGTAGGCATCGGCCTGACCCCCTGTACTCTTCCCGCAGTAGGGCACCCCAATTTTGAAATCAAAGAAGGAACAATGGAGGTTGGTATCGGACATCACGGGGAACCGGGCATTGAAGTCTGTGAGCTGGAAACTGCCTCTCAGATGGCAAAACGCATGGTTGATATTGTTCTTCCTGATTATCCCTTTACAGAGGGCGATGAGGTTGCTGTCCTTGTTTCCGGCCTCGGAGCTACACCTGTTATGGAATTATATGTTCTTTATAATGAGATTGAAAAACTTCTGGGAGAAAAAGGTATACATATTTATAAATCTTATGTCGGAAATTACTTTACATCTTTAGATATGATGGGAGCCACCCTTACTGTCATGAAACTAGATGATGAGCTGAAAGAACTTATAGACCTGCCTGTTTACACAATGGGGATGAAGCAAATATAGGGGGAATGACAATGACTGTATTTAAAAACGCAGATGGAAAACCAGTTTTGCTTAACATAGTAAAAGCAATTCAAGACAATAAAACCTACCTGGGAGACATAGACGGTCTGATTGGCGATGGCGACCACGGCATGAATATGAACAAAGGATTTACACTTTTCGAAACCCGTTTTAAAGATAAGGATTTCACATTCACAGAGGGACTGGATGAATTAGGAAATATCTTGTTTTCGGAAATAGGTGGTTCTATGGGGCCTATTTATGGAACAATTTTTATGGATACCTCCGAGGCGGGGGAGGATTTAGACACTATTACTGTTTCTGACCTGAGTACTATGCTGGAAGCGGGATTAAAAGGACTTCAGGAAATCGTAGAGTCACAGGTGGGGGATAAAACTCTGGTAGATACCTTGTCTCCTGCAGTCGACAGCTTGAAAGCCTCCGCCGCTGCTGGGGAAGATTACAATACTGCACTGGAAAAAATGAAGGCTGCAGCAGAAGCCGGCAAGGAATCTACAAAAGACCTTGTTGCTAAATTTGGACGCTCCAGCCGGCTTGGCGAACGTTCCAGAGGTGTATTGGATGCGGGTGCCGTGTCCTGCTGTATCATACTGACAGCCATGGCAGACGGAATTTGCAAAGAATTGTCCTGACACAGATAGTAACAGAAACCAGGAAATACATTCAGGTATGCTTTTCTGCTGTATAACCAAAAAGCATACCTGTTGTTATGCCTGAGGCTTTTTCAAGTCTATAAAGCCTGGGCTTTTTCTATGGTCTGTATCCATTCCTTTTGCAATTCCCATGTCATTCCCTGTGTGTATTCATCGTCCTCCACAGGGACCTCCAGCAGATTGCTCCAGCTTTTCTTAATTTTCTGCTTTTCGTTGGGGTAAAATGGGGTCGAGAATATTGCCAGATTATCCCGGATTCCTCTCTTTTCAAGCCACTTTTGAAACTCTGCTTCTTCCTGCTCCGATTTTCCAACATAGTTTAGATTCAGAATCCGGCTCCATTTGCGGGTATCAAAGGTAATAAGCTTTTCCTTGGGAATCCTCAGCTCTAGATAATACATCCCCTCGCTTCCATAAATATGACGTGCATATTTATAGAGCCAGACAGGACTTTCTGCATCCGCAGGCTTCGGAATCAACTCTTTGGCACATTGCGCGAGATACTGATATGCTTCCTGGAAAATCCACGCAGTCTCTTTATATTTTTCTTCCACATAACTTTTCTTTACAATATACCGGCCAGTTTCATTCAGAGTATCCATTACTATCTCCTGCTGTCCGCTCCACATTGTAACTGTTTCATCAGCTTTCACAGTGCTCCGCCTCCTTTACCCACTCCTTCTTAAGCTCCCAGGTAGTTGCAAACCCCTTTTCCAGAGATTCCGGCGGCATTGTAAACAAACGCTCCCAGCTGTCAATAATCTTCCTTTTTAATAGGGGATAGTGGTTTCCTTTTGCAGATTCTGCCAGCGCAGTTTCATCGGCAATACCATACTTCTTAAGCTCCTTCTCAAAATTCTCCCGGTCCTTTTGATCCTTCGGAACATACATGAGGTTTCCCCGATAATCCCACTTTTCCATGTCGATAACCAAAACCTCTTCCTCTGGGATTTCCACTTTCAGAATAACGGTATTCTGAATCTTCTGCAGCCGAAAATCTTCTGACAGAGAAAACCATATTGGGTATTTTGCATCTTCTGGAATGCTGACATAATCTCTGCTCTTTCGAGTATACCATTCATAAAGTTTTAAGTAGTAATCAGCAATTGTGTCATTTTTAGCCCGGATGTACTCTTCTTTCACCTTGTAGCACCCTGTGCACTCTATTTCCTTCCACACCTGGGGAACTTGGCGTGTCCAGCCAATTAATGCTGCCAACTGGTTTTCCCTCCTTCACATTACTAGTTAATATATCCTGCCTTTTTCAGTATATCTTTTGCCTTTTCCATGTTTACATCAGATACCAATATCACCGGTCCCGTACAGCCCATCCCGCTGTCCGCGTATATGCCTTCTTTCCACAATGCCTTTACACCGTCCTCCAAATCCATAATCTCGATCCCGGGGATCTGCTCCGTCACGACCTCTTTCGGCGGTGCTGTCACTTCTTCCTCTGGGGCCGGTTTTTCCGCTGCTTTCCTCTCTGCAAGAATCTCTTTGAATCCGGCATTGCCTGCCGCCTCGAATTCTTTGGCAGAGACAGCAAACACCTTTCCTCTCACCAGCTGTGCCGCATACCGGATTGCACCCGTAATGAGGGGTGCCCCGGAGGCCCTGGAGATGATCATCACCAGCTGCTCACAGCCTTCCCCGATACCAGGCCCGTAGCCGTAACCGGACGCTTCATAGCTCCTCCCGGTTGTGTAGGAGGACAGCAGCTTTACCAGGAGGTTGCCCGTCAACGGGTCGCACACCATGACATCCGGGGTTCCCTGGAGAATATCGTTCCCCCGCATAACACAGCCCCCGTCTGCCCTGTTAGACTCTGCAAATGAGATGTCATAGCCATTCTCTTTGAGTTTCTTCAGGGCGATCTCCGTCTGGCGTGCACCGTCCACATTCAAGATACCCACCGTTGGGTTTGGATTCCCGCAGGTCTTTGCCGCAATAATCCCGTAAACTGCATTTTTGACCATGCCTTCCACCCGGTCTGCACTGGAGGTTCCGGTGGTCGTTGCCAGATACATTTCTTTTCCTTTTGCAGGGGTCACTACACGGCCTACGGTTGACACACCGATGGGGAAGGGATAATGCATGGTCACTGCACCATCCACCTCTTTCGATTTCAGAAGTTCCTCCATCTTATGGTGGCCTTCTTCCGCATCGGACACTTTGACTGTGGTCACCCCTTCCGCTTCCAGGGTTCCGATATAATAGACCTCAATCCC
>NZ_SLZZ01000018.1 GCF_004346165.1 Muricomes intestini
AGCACAAGAGAGCACTCGCGCTTACATCTCGTAAATTTGTACGACTCGTTTTTGGTTTGCTGGTCAAAAACCAACTGTACACCGGCGAACAACTGAACGCCGAATATAATATTGAATCGAACTGACGTTCGAAAATCTCTTATTTTTTCGAATGTTTATTAAGTGTACCCTTTTTTAGAAAAACATAGCAAAATCTTTTTCAATTTAGTCTTGACATATCACCAGAATGCTTTTCAATCTGTCGTGTACTATCTTGATTATATTCTATTCCGCATGAAATACATAATCCGGCGCTTCTATTTTTCCGCCATTTCCCATCTCCAGAACCATGTGTAGAAATTTCTGAGTGCTGACATAATAATGGCTGTCTCTGTCAATCCATCCTGTCTGCATCACATGGATTCCATACTCTCCCAGCCTCTCACATTCCTTTTTAATCTCCTCGTCCGGATATACATCTTTGACATGATGGAGACCCGGACCGTTCTTTTCAAGGAATTCCCAGTAAATATTAGGCCCTTTTACAGGCTGTATAAGCTCCATTTCTATATCTCCAGCCCACTTCACCGCGCAGATAAAATCAAAGTCCCCTGTGACAGATTCTCCATTCACCATAAAATCTTTCAGCTTTTCCGGTGTGAAATGCCTGACATCCCATCCGTCGATCCCAAGGTAATAAGCAAAATTTCTCATATATTTTTCAACGTCATCTACAACAAGGGCAATCTGTTTGATATTTTGTACATGAGACACGGGGCGCTTAGCTCCTTTGGCAGGGTAAACCTCCTCTGCCTCGCCGATCTTCCCGCCGTTTCCGAGCTCAAGTGTAAGTCCAAGCTCTTCCCGGGAATCTACATAATAATGAACATCATTGTCAATCCAGCCGGTCTGTATTACGTTCAGTCCTTTAGCCTCAAGCCCCCGGACAAACTCTGCCAGTTCTTCGTCATCGGAGATGACAAGCTTAAAATGGTGCAGCCCGCTCCCATATTTTTCCAGGTGCTCCCAGTAAATATTGGGGCCTTTTATGGGCTGAATCAATTCATATTCCACATCCCCTTCCCAGGTAACAGCACAAATAAAATCAAATCCCTCTGTAATGTGCTCGCCGCGCACGTAAAAGTCTCTGACTGTTTCCGGCGTAAAATGCCGTACATCCCACGGCCCTATCCCGAATTTCTCCCAATAATTCTTCATTGTCATATCCAAATCATCTACCAGGATACAAACCTGCTTAATTGCACCTTTCATGTCTATTTTTCTCCTTCCATATCTGCCCTATAAAAAATACCCCAGTTTTTTCTGGTATTTTCAATTAAATCTGCTATCTTTACGGACTCCTCCCATGTGAAATAAGGACACTGTGTTTCTCTTTTCCTGAGGCACTCCTGCACCTGGCGGATTTCAAACTGGAATCCGGTTGCCGGGTAATTCTCCATATATTTTTCGGTTGTACCATCATTCATAATCAATGCTGCCATAGTCGGATGCCAGAATTCAGATCCTATAATAATTCTTCCTTCTTCGCCTATGATTTCTGCCTCCGGGTTACTCACTTGATTAAACGCTCCGCCCGCAAAAGCTGCTTTTCCATCTTCATATTCCAGAAGCATATGAAAGCTTTCATCCACCTCACCATTGAATTTCATTGTAGAATATACATTTATAGGTTCTTCAGGAAACACCATATAAACCATAGCCAAGGCGTAAATTCCCACATCCCTGAGCGCACCTGCAGCATGCTGTAAGCCGCCTTTCCACGGCTGCCAGTCATTGACATCAGGCTTGATATTAAAAGATGCATGGACAGACAACGGCTTTCCTATTCTGCCCTTTTCAATCCAGCTTCTCGCCTCCAAAACTGCCGGAAAGCATCTTGTCCACATTCCTTCCATCAAGAATACATGCTTTTCTCCTGCCTTTTTTAAGACTGCATCCAGCTGAAGCCGGTTATCAACCATAGGCTTCTCGCTTAATACCGAAATTCCCCGGTCAAGTGCCGGCATAATGTAAGAGTAATGACAGTCATTCGGAACTGCAATATACAGCACATCAATATTTTCCTTTTCAAGCATTTCCTGAAAATCTGTGTAAACTCTATTACAGTCATATTTCTGTGCAAATTCCTTGCCACTTGTGATGCTTCTTGAAGAAACAGCCACCAGCACGGCATCTTCCACCTCCTGCATCCCTTTTGCAAATTCATTAGCAATATAGCCTGTTCCGGCAATTGCCCATTTTATTTGTTTCAAACTTGTCTCCTATCCATATATTATAAAAGCGTCTTCGTATGAGCTATTTACACAACAAAACGCTTTCAAGATTTAGTAATTTCTCCATTTTTGCAGTTTCTTCCACGGCTTAGGCAATTTTCCCATTCTGAAATAAATTCATCTAATCTCGTCGGATGCCTCATACCTGCCTGATATTCACGTCCACAGCCTCTTTTCTTGCATTGTGTCCCTGGTTCTGATTTTCAGGCTTCACCTTTTCAGTAACACTGTTGTACTTATCCAGGTTCTTTTGTTTGTTCTGTTGTTCCTGTTGTTTTTTATCCATGCTTGTTATCACCTCAGGGATAGTATGTGGCAAGATAGACAGTTTTATGTGTCTGAAAAGCACACTCGTTGCTACTTCGGTATTAAAGCCAAGTTTCTATGTTTATTCTTGTAAATAATGGATTAAAGAATATCGGTTTTTATTTGACAGATATAGACCAGGATTTCTAGAAATTTCTTTTTTAACTCTGCACTGTCAGTATTAGGATTATGACAAATCATCTCCATTTTACTTTTACAGCAGCTGGTAATAATATCATTTACCATTAAAATGTTTTTAGAAGTAATCGCTGTGTCCTCATTTATAAGGGGTTCTAATGCCACTAGATTTCTTTCGAAAAAATTATTTCCAAAATACATAGCCTCTATCTCTTTAGAAAAACTGTTTCGCTCTTCTGGAAATATGGAGTAATAAGTATCCATAACTTCTTTAAGATTGCTGCTCCTTCTTCCATAGAAAAAATTATAAATACCTGTGGTTTTCGACACATTGTGGTAAAAAACAAATCCCAGACTGATAGGAATGTCACTGCTTGTACATTTTTTAATTAAGTGGTATTTTCTACCACTCGGTTCACGTCAGATTTTGTCAAAATAGGTAATATCAATTTCTTCTACTGTGAGATTCATTCTGGGATTTCCCAATCTCTGCCTAGCCTCTTCAACAACCAATTTATACGCATTCCAGTAATCCTCTTTAGTTATTGTTCCAAGTGGAATCCTTGTACTTTCAACCATAAAAACAATACTGCCATTCGGTCCCTCGTCATCTTCATCAACAAGATATCTATCATGTATCCCCCCTGAAATGTAAATACCCGTTTCTTCATAAATTTTCTTTGCAGCTATATCCCAGATATTGGAGATACTTTCTGCTGTATAATGTTCGGGGTCAAGTCCCAAGAAAGAAATTGAATAGCTTTCTGTAATCATAGTACACCTGTAACACACTTTTTAATAATATATGTCTTCCTGCCAAAAAAAGTGCTGAATTCCCAGGAAAATCAGCACTCTCTCAAAATATAACAAAGGCACAGACCGGATTTGAACCGGTGATCAGGGTGTTGCAGACCCACGCCTTACCACTTGGCTACTGCGCCTTATCATGACTCCTACGGGAATCGAACCCGTGTTACCGCCGTGAAAGGGCGATGTCTTAACCGCTTGACCAAGGAGCCATATATCATTATCACGATCACCGTTTTCGCAGTGACCGTTTTAAATAATACCACACTGCAGGCTAGAATGCAAGACCCTTTTTGCGCAAAAAAGGGGTCAGACCCTTTTGCGGCCGGTTTTCAGAATATTCAGTCTTCTCCGAGATGGTATGACACAATCAAATCTACCATTCTGTCATAACTCTGTACTCCATCTGACTGCCCGTTTACTTTTAAGTATGTATCGTTCACCATGTTCGACACTTCTGCTACTGTACCCTCATATATGTTCCAAAAGCGGTTGTTTGCTTTCAAGTCTGCCTCTACCCGCTGATCCAGCCTGGAGCGTACTTCCTCAGCTGCTCCTGAGTTCACCCGCTTCAAAGCATTTGTGCTGTATATCCAGCCCATCAGGTAACCACTGTACTGGAAATCCTCCCCCGCCGCGTCCTTGCATGCCAGAAATGCAATGAAATTGGCCTCTTCTTCCTGCATGAATCCACGCAGATGTGACAGTTCATGACAAGCTGTAAATGGAATGTTGTATGCCGCCATATCCTCATTGTAGTTCGCTTCGACCGTAAAAGGGGAATATATACCCGTAATCCCCTGCCAAGACAAAATCTCCGACACCAACAGGCCTTTGGGCTGAGGATAATATCCTGACAATGGGGGATACTGCTCACCCAGCTGTTTCATCGCTGAAACTGCTGCCTTTCCCTCTTCGTCTGACAATCTCATAGTCCCCGTCTCATCTCGGCTTACCAGACCTGCCCTGGCATTTATCTCTTCTGTCAGCCACTCACATGTCTGTTCTAAATCCTCTGCTGTATACTCCACTGTCTGTATATCTAATTTCTCCGAAAATGAAACTCGCCGGTAATTAATTCCACAATTCAAAACGTACAGAAGTACTAGTACGGATGCTGTCAAAAAGAGACTGGAAGCCCATTGAAGGATGACTGCCCCTCCTTGCTTTTTCCTTGCGGCGCCGGCGGCAGCATGAATAAATGAGCCAGCCAGCAAGACAATGAGTCCATAAAGTGCAAGTTCTGACAAAGAGAAAGAAAATAACCCTGGAAAACGTCCTACTGTTCCAACAATAAGAGGATAAATATGTATGGAATACCACTCGGCCATTCCCGGCACTTGCCCTGACGCTGTGGTAAGCGCTGCCCCTGCTGCCAGAAGGGCTCCGCCTGCGAGGAGATGCTTTTCTGTTGTACTCAATTTTCTATGTTTGCTTCTGTTCATCTTTTATTCACCCATCACCCTTTGTAAACAAATCTTAAACGAAGTTGATATTGTACAGCAAAAGTCTAATATACAGTATCATAAGTTAAAGCGTCGTCTTCAATCTGTGGAAAACACGGTAAACACTATCAAGACCGGCCACAATACAATAACTCTATTGGTGCAGTCCGTGTCCTGTCTGCAAAGCGATGTTGCCTATCTAAAAAACCGGATATCGTAATTAATTTATTATAGCAAAAACGCATGAAAAAAGCGATGGATTTGTAGTATCTTCCAGCTTTTTCATGCATTTCCATTGTAATACATTCCGGCTATCCCCAGACTTCTTGTGCAATATCTTTCGCCAGCTTCAATTTGGCCCACTGCTCTTCTTCTGTCAGTTTATTTCCTTCCTCAGTAGATGCAAAGCCGCACTGGCGGCTGCCGCGAAGGTCAAAGACTCCGCAGCCTGCTGCGCTGCAAGTTTGATGCCCCGTCAGCTTGCTGCAGGGTCTTTGACTTCAACCCGTAAACTTAAGCCCTATGATTCTTCACACAACGCTTCGTTCTCAACAACTGTATGTAATTTTTCCGACATTATAATCATCAAAACAAGTGTAGCTGCCATAAAAAGTGGATACAGCCCTATGTTCACATACTGAGCCACCAGGCCAAACAGTGGAGGAATCAGGCAGGTTCCCGCATAAGCTGCCGCCATCTGCATCCCGATAATTGACTGACTTAAGTCTGCACCAAAATTGTCCGGTGTTTCATGTATGATAGAGGGAAAAACAGGTGCACAGCCACAGCCTATCAAAATCAGCCCCGTAACCAGGACACCATTTCCAAGAGGCAGTAGTACACAGAGGATTCCTATTGCCGCCACAGCCTGCCCCAAGCGAACCATATTCCGGTCATTGACCTTCAAAGTAATAAATCCACAGACAAATCTTCCTGCCGTTATTCCCAAATAGAACAAGCTGGCCCAGCCGGCCGCCCGCTCAGGAGTGATTCCTCTGTACAAAGTACAGTAGCTTGCAGCCCACAGTCCCGCCGTACTTTCCAGAGCACAATAGCAAAAAAAACAGGTCAAGGCTTCTTTTACACCTCGCACCTTCAAAATCTGCCCAAATGTATACTGATGCCGCGGGTGCTCTTTTGGAGAGTTCGGTTCGGCCTCTGGAGTTTCCACTTTGTCTGCTTCCCCTGCCTGATTTAATTCAATCTTCGGACCCGGAACGTACTCTCCCCGTTTTTTTCGCCACAGCGGCAATGACAAAAACAGAATTGCTGTCAGACTCATCTGGAAAATCGATATAGTGCGGTATCCGCCGTTCCACTTTAAGCCTCCTGAGACGGCCCAGCCCATAATCACCGGCCCAATGCTGGCTCCCACACCCCACATACAATGCAGCCAGCTCATATGCCGTGCCGGATAATGGAGGGCAACAAAATTATTCAGCGCAGCATCCACGCTTCCGGCCCCAAGTCCATAGGGAAGAGCCCACAGGCACAAAACCCAGAAGGAATGGCTGACAGAAAACCCAAACAAAGCCACCGCTGTCATGCCCACACTGATTGCCGTTACTTTTCCCGCCCCCAGCTTGCGGGTCATATAGTCACTGGCCAGGCTGGAGACAATTGTCCCCACCGCAATAATCATCGTAATAGCTCCTGCCCAAGATACAGATGCTCCAAGCTCTCTATACATACTGGGCCAGGCCGCACCAAGTAAAGAATCCGGCAGGCCCAGGCTGATAAATGCCACATAAATAATAAGCAATAATATTGTCATATTGATACTCCTTAATTGTCTCTTTTCATTACTGCTCATTATAATATAAAACACGGGAGATTTCTAGGATTATCAGAGCGCTTTTGATAATCACTCAATGCGGTTACAGCCAGAACATAAGCAGCTCTGTGCTTTCCGTCACGTGTGCCTTGCCATCACTACAAATTATATTCACTGTTGTCGTTCCTTTTAGCTCACCATCCCGTCCGTGATGAATTTGGCAGGCAGACAGTGGAATTCTCAACTTTCCGCCTTGCTTCTCCGCTATTTCAAGAACACCCTGCTTCTCATATTTCAAAGACATCGGGATTACTTCTACAGCTTCTCCGCGTGTGCGCCGATTCGTTGTCCTTTCACGGATGTACAACTCCAGATATTCGTTCTGTTTCTCCTGCACAACATAGGCAGTTTCCTCAAATGCCTCGTTTGCCATGGAGATGGGTGTTTTCTTCCCGTTCCCATCTGCCCGGTAAAATATATACTGAACCCGGTGCTTTGTGTACTGTCGCACAGTTTTTTTTACATCACTTTCAGGCCCGCTCTTCTTACCAGGCAGCGCCGGCATCTGATGCTCATAATTTTGGAGAATCGCTTCCAGAACATACCGCTCTGTATTTTCAACCATAGACCTAACTGCTTCTTTCAAATCGGATTCCGGTACTCCAATATTCTTCAGATATTCTTCCAGTCTCCCAAGCAGCTTTTTGTATCTGTCCAGCCACACATGTCCATATTCCGTGAATCTATAGCCTTCTGTCAGATACCCTTTCTCTGTAGCAATTTTCAGATATTTATTGACTGCTACCTGAGTGACTCCACATTTCTCTGCAATCATCGTCTGGAACCCATGTACATTTCCAAGCCTCTCAAGTTCTATCATATATTGCAGCTGCAATACGGAGGGCCGGCTCTTTCTTTTCAAATTATCTCCTTGTTCCATATTCCTTTCTCCCTCCTGCTACCAAAGATGAATATTCAATTCTCTGCTGTCTGCCATAAGCGGCCAGGTTTCATTCTCCGTAAATGCAATCATTGCTTTTCCTTCTGCAACCGGCACTGCAGCACTGATTGTGTAAACGAAAATGTCCGTAGGCAGCTTAAAACAGTCCTTTTTCCGCGCGGCCAAAATCCATTTTCCGTTCTTTTTATACCACAATGCCCCTGCGTCCTGCCCCTGCTTTAACTGCAGAAAAAAAGAACTGCTCCCTTCTTTAACCTTCAATACTGTCACTGCCTTGAACTTTTCAAATTCTTTTGCCAAAAATCGAGGATTCCTCTTTTCCGGCTCATAAATAGCCATGAGGGCATCATAAATACCGTCTTCATAGGTAGCAGACAAGTCTGTGTGCCCGAAGCTTCTGTCATAGGTGTCGCCATATTTCAGGAAATTGCTGATTCCGTCCATCCCTTTCCTGCTAATCACGTGTTCCATGCGGCAGGCATCCTGTGTTGCTTCCTCCTGACCCATGCCGCTGACCATCTGGAAAAACTGCATTAATTTCTGATGTCTGACCGTACATTCCATTCCCTGGCTTTTACCGAAGTCTGTCAAAAAAAGCTCGCCGTTTACTGCCGGTTCTTCCAGATACCCATGCTTAAACATTCGCTTTGCAAGACTATTCAGCTCCCTTTTGCATGTCTTCATTTCCACCGCCAAGTCAACCAGCAAAAGTGGCCTTCCCGCTCTCCACCACAAATACATACATTCCAGAAAATCCTCTTCTTTCTCCTCCATGTTCACGGGTACATTCGTGCCAATTCCTCCCATGGTCCTCTCCTCTTCGTACTCTCTTTTCATGAATCCATTATCCTTTGCAATATTATGTACCAGTATGCCGGGGCAGCTCCTTTAATTCATGTGATTTTCAAATTATTATTTATTCCGTATCCCCTTTATATATCACATTTTTACTGTTTTACTTTATTATATCCGAATTACTTCCGTTTGTACAGATATCAGCTTTTAATTTAAAATAAAGTTAGTACTTGCAATTCCTAGTAAAATGGTGTAGTATTTTAGCGTAAGAATGTTAGACGGCGCTAATTAGAGAAATATTAGTATAATTCAGCCATTTGGAAGGAGGCTTTTTATATGGGCAGTACATTGCTTGAAATTGAGGACCTGGGTGTTTCGGTGGAAGACCATGTAATTCTTGACGGTGTTAATTTAAAAATAAACAAAGGTGAAATTCATGTCTTAATGGGGCCCAATGGAACAGGAAAGTCCACACTGGTATCTTCTATTATGGGAGACCCAAGATATGAAATTACAAAGGGAAAGATTTTGTTTAAAGATAAGGATATCACTGATGAAAAAACTGATGTAAGAGCCAGAAGCGGAATTTTCCTGTCATTTCAAACCCCGGAAGAAATTCCCGGAATAACTCTGGAGAACTTTTTGAGGACAGCGAAAGGTGCTGTGGAAGGACGCCCTCCAAAAATACTGGCTTTCCGTAAAGAATTGAAAGCACAGATGGAAGCTCTTGACATGGATCCCACATATGCAGAGCGTTATCTGAACGTAGGCTTTTCCGGCGGTGAAAAAAAGAAAGCCGAGATTCTGCAGCTTTTGATGCTTCAGCCCCGTCTGGCTCTCCTGGATGAAACAGACTCCGGTCTGGATGTGGACGCTGTAAGGACAGTTTCCAAAGGAATCAGTGCTTATCACAATCAGAAAAATGCGGTTTTGATTATTACGCACAGTGCAAAAATTCTGGAGGGGCTTGATATCGACTATGTCCATGTTCTGGAAGGAGGACATATTGTAAAAACAGGCGGCAGAGAATTGTCTTCAGAAATTATTAGGAGTGGTTTCAACAGCATAGAGAAAGGGGCTGATGGACATGAGAGCCTTTAAGTCAGAAAAAACAAATGTAGAGGAGGCCGACAGAAGTATTTATGATGTAAAAGACAAAGTCCATCCGTCCTTCGAAGTTCAGTCAGGCCTCACAGAAGAGATTGTAAATCAGATCTCAGATGAGAAAAACGATCCGCCGTGGATGCGTACCTTCCGTATGAAGTCACTTCAGATTTACAACAGTATCTCTGCTCCCAACTGGGGACCGTCTCTGGATGACCTTCATATGGAAAATATTGTGACCTATGTCCGTCCTGACACCACTATGCGCGGAAAATGGTCGGAAGTTCCTGATGATATAAAAAACACTTTTGAAAGGCTGGGAATACCTCAGGCGGAACGTAAATCTCTGGCGGGTGTAGGTGCCCAGTATGATTCTGAAGTTGTGTATCACAATATATCTGCCATAGCTGCCTCTCAGGGTGTGGTCTACA
The DNA here is from genome assembly GCF_004346165.1 of Muricomes intestini. Classification (GTDB taxonomy): domain Bacteria; phylum Bacillota; class Clostridia; order Lachnospirales; family Lachnospiraceae; genus Muricomes; species Muricomes intestini. The sequence goes on from NZ_SLZZ01000018.1 coordinate 10,035, forward strand.
CCGATATGGAAAGCGCCCTGACAGGCCCCTACGAAAAAATGGTGCGGAAACATTTTATGAAATTGGTTCCCCCTTCAGACCATAAGTTCGCGGCTCTTCATGGGGCGGTCTGGTCGGGCGGCTCTTTTGTCTATGTTCCCCCCGGTGTATCGGTTGAAATTCCCCTTCAGTCTTACTTCAGGCTGAACGCCCCGGGTGCCGGTCAATTTGAGCACACTCTTATTATAGTAGACAAGGGTGCATACCTGCATTTTATTGAAGGCTGTTCAGCGCCGAAGTACAGTGTAAACAATCTTCACGCAGGCTGTGTAGAGCTGTTTGTCGGAGAAGGTGCAAGGCTTAGGTATTCCACCATTGAAAACTGGTCAAAAAATATGTACAACTTAAATACAAAACGTGCCAGAGTGGAAAAGGACGGTACCATCGAGTGGGTATCAGGTTCCTTCGGCTCTCATATCTCCTATCTCTATCCTATGAGCATTTTGCAGGGAGAAAGAAGCCGCATGGAATTCACAGGAATCACTTTTGCCGGCGGCGGACAGAATCTGGATACGGGTGCAAAAGTGGTTCATGCGGCTCCCCATACGACTTCTCATATATCTACAAAGTCCATATCAAGGGATGGCGGGATTTCCACATTTAGAAGCTCGGTGAAAGTAACTCCCGACGCTGTGGGCAGCAAATCGTCCGTGTCATGTGAATCTTTGATGCTGGATGACCAGTCCAGATCCGATACTATCCCTGCCATGGATATTCAATGTGATGAAGCGGATGTGGGGCATGAAGCTAAAATCGGCCGCATCAGCGAGCAGGCAATATTCTATCTAATGAGCCGCGGAATCTCAGAAGAGGATGCCAGAGCATTTATCGTAGGCGGTTTTGCTGAGCCTGTGGCAAAAGAACTTCCACTGGAATACGCAGTGGAAATGAACAATTTGATCCACCTGGAAATGAAAGGCAGCATAGGTTAAAAGGAGGCGTGCCAATATGCAAGATAAAATCAATGTTCTGCCTGTACTCACCTGGAATCACCTGGGCGTAAACTGGGCAGGAAAAGAATTTTCTCTCCCCGAAGCTCCAAAAGAGAAGCCTTCCGAAGAAAGACTTTCGGTTTCCCTTTTGCCTTCCGGAGTTGAAAGAATAGAAACTTTTCCAAAAGGGAAAAATGAAATGGAAAGTGGAATAGGAAAAGCCTATGACGATTACGTAATAGAAGATGCCAATGTTACCTGCTTTCTAGGAGTAAGGGGAAAAACGGAACAGGTCATAAGACTGAAGTCCTCTATCCCTGGCCTTCATACGGCAATTATCGGGGATTATGGTATTTACGCGGAGGAAGAGAGCAGTATCACTCTCCTGCAGGAGGCAAGTGCAGCGGAAGGTGGTTCGGGATTTACGGCGGAGCTTACCAGAATTTACGCAGAAAAAGGTTCCCTGGTCAAACTGATTCAGGTGCAGGACTTAAATCGTTTCTGCAGCAGCTGGAACGGCGTGGCTATCCATGCAGAGGACGGTGCCAGGGTGGAAGTTATCCGTGCCGTTCTGGGGGGAGATAAAGTGGCTTTAGGTACAAAAACTCTCTTGAAAGGCAAGGAAAGCAGTTATCTCCTAAATACAGCTTACTTCGGAGATCAGACACAAGTTTTTGATTTCAATGATACGTCAGAGCATTGGGGGAAAAATACGCAGTGTGATATGTATACTGCAGGAGTCCTGGCTGGAGAAAGCAGCAAAACTCTCCGGGGAACCATTGATTTTAAGCGGGGAGCTGCATATTCCGCAGGTCATGAGACCGAAGAGGTTCTAATGCTTGGGAAAAAAGTGAGAAACCGCACGGTACCTCTGATACTCTGTGGTGAGGAACAGGTGGAGGGGCAGCATGCAGCCACAATAGGACGTCTGGATGAATCCCAGATTTATTACCTGTGTTCAAGAGGCCTGACATCCCTCCAAGCGAGACTCCTGCTTGTAGAGGGCCGGTTTGCCCCTGTGCTGGGGCAGATTCCGGATGAAAAGCTAAGAGAAGTACTTTCCTCACAAATTGAAAGGCGGTTGAAGGATAATGATACAAAATAAAATAATTCAGGATTTCCCTGCTCTGCTTATGCAGGAAAATGGAAAACGTCTGGTGTATCTGGATAATGCGGCCACAACTCAACATCCCCGCCAGGTACTTGATGCAACCATTTCCTATTATGAAAAAGACAACGCAAATCCCCACAGAGGCGTTTACGAACTGGGCGCAAGGGCAACTAAGGCCCATGAAAATGCAAGAAAATCTGTTGCAGAATTTCTCCACACAGAACCGGAAGAAATTATTTTCACCCAAAACACGACAGAATCCCTCAATCTGGTGGCTTACAGCTATGGATTAGAATTTATAAAGGAAGGGGATGAAATTGCCCTGTCCGTTGCAGAACATCACAGCAATCTTGTGCCCTGGCAGAGAGTCGCAAAGGCAAAAGGCGCGGTGCTTAAGTTTCTATACCCCGATGAATCGGGGCACCTAACCGATGAAGAGATAGAAAAGAAAATAGGCTCCAAAACCCGTCTTGTTGCCATCGCTGAGGTTTCCAATGTACTGGGCCTTAGGGCACCTGTTGAAAAGATTGTGTCCCAGGCAAGGAAAGCCGGAGCCGTTGTGGTTTTGGACTGTGCACAGAGTGTTCCTCATATGCCCGTTGACGTAAAGAAACTGGATGTAGATTTTGCTGCATTCTCAAGCCATAAACTCTACGGCCCCATGGGTGTTGGTGTCTTATACGGCAAAAAGGAGCTACTGGAAAAAATGCCTCCGTTTTTAAGCGGCGGTGACATGATTCAAAGTGTCCATGAGCAGAGTGTCACTTACGGTGAAATCCCCCGGAAATTTGAAGCCGGAACCAGAAATGTGGGCGGAGAAGTCGGACTGGAAGCGGCCATCCAATATATCAATTCCATCGGCTATGATGAGATTATGGCGCATGAGCGTGATCTGATGGAATATGCAATCGGAAAGCTGAAGGAAATCCCCTATGTAACTATCTACGGGGAAGCTTCTGCACAGTACCGCCACGGAGTGATTTCTTTCAATATAAATGACGTCCACCCACATGACACCGCCTCTATTTTGGATGCAGAGGGGGTTGCCGTCCGTGCCGGCCATCACTGTGCACAGCCTTTAATGGATTATTTAAAAATCACAGCCTGCTGCCGGGCAAGCTTTGCAATTTACAATACAAGAGAAGATGTGGATATGCTGATTTCCGGAATAAGAAATGTGAGGAGGTACATGGGACTTGGAAATTAAAGATTTATATAATCAGATTATAGTAGAAAACAGCCGGGCCCAGTGGAACCGTCACCCTGTGGAAGATAAAACCATCAGCCTGGAAGGTGTCAATCCAAGCTGCGGTGACGATATAGTCCTGGAGCTGAGGGTTAAGGATGGAATCATAGAAGATGCGGGTTTCGTGGGGGACGGCTGCGCTATCTCCCAGGCCTCGGCCTCCATCATGGTCGACTTGGTCAAAGGAAAATCCGTGGAAGAAGCAAAAAAACTGATGAAGTTGTTTTTCAGGATGATCAAAGGCGAGATTACGGATGAAGAACAGATTAAAGAACTGGAGGATGCAGCCGCTCTGCAGGGCGTATCACATATGCCCGCCAGAGTAAAGTGCGCTGTATTGGCATGGCATACATTAGAAGAAGCACTGGAGGAAAACTAGTGCTTTTTAGTTCCACTCCAGCCCGATGCCTGCCGCCAAAGCTTTGTCATAGATTGACCTGGCAGCAACCAGATCCTGTGTTGCTACACCTACTGTCTCAAATACAATAATCTCATCATCATTCTCACGTCCTGCCAACTCGCCCTTCATCACATTTCCCAGATCTCCGGTAAAGTCAGCTTTTGAAATGATTCCCTGCTCCAGTGGAATCAAGATATCGCCGGATTCAGACAATACCGCTTCCTCGGAGTCAAAGTAAATCTTGGATGCACGGGGAAGAATTGCCGGGTCCATCTCCTGCATGTGATGCTGATAGGCACCGACACAGCTGAGGGTCGCTCCAGCCTTAATCTTTGTTCCGTCAAATACAGGTTTAGAAGATGGGGTAACCGTAATCAGAAGATCTGCATTATCGATTGCTTCATTGGAAGATTTTGCAGCAATAATCTTTGCTCCGTATTCCTTCATCTCCTCCTGCATCCTGTCCGCAAAATCTTTTGTACGCTCATAGTTCAGGTCAAAGACTCTGACTTCCTCCAGTTTCCGTGCCACAAGCATTGCTTCCAACTGCGCCGCACCCTGTCCGCCGGTGCCGATCAAAGCACCGATTCTGCATTCTTTCTTTGCCAATACGTCAAATGCCACTCCCGATGCTGCCCCTGTGCGGAGCTGAGTTACATAGGTTCCGTCCAATGCGGATATTACAACTCCGGTCTTCCCATCAATTAGAAATAACTGTGCCGGGGAAGAAGGAAGCCCTTTGTTAATGTTATGAGGAAAAATATTTATAATCTTCAGAGAAGCACTATCTATATCTTCCACGTATGCCGGCATAAATAAAAAATTGCCCTCATGTTTTGGTGCCGGTATATTTGTTCTGAGCGGTGCCTCACATTTTTCTTCCACTATAAGCTGAAATGCCTTTTTGTCTGCTTCAATCGCATCCTTCATTGAAAAAACTTTTTTAATATCGTCTTTTGAAAGTAATAGCATGATTATCCTCCTTTTTCATTCTTCATTATTCGGTATTACCTTTGAGGACTACCATATATTTTTTTTGATATAATGTCAACTAGCTTTGATATGTTTTAGTTTCATAACTAATCAAAAGTGCCAGGGGCATTTCTTTATATTAACTATACTGATTCCCATAGGATATCCATAATTGTTAATTTGTAAGGCCTTATAACTTTCAGTTATACAACACTTTTTCATAAACTTTCAGTTATACAACACTTTTTCAGTTGCTGGTTTTTTTATCAGTGCTATAATATAAATTGTACTGCAAATTCGTATAAGTAGGTGGATTCATTATGAAAGAGAAGAAAATTATATTATCAGAAGCAGCCCTTGCTGCCGGCATTCTCCTGGATGCGGCAGGTGTGGCACTTATTACAAAAAGCAATTTTGGTATCACTGCAGTCTCAGCCCTTCCCTATACCCTGAGCCAGACTCTTCCTGTCCTCACCTATGGAACATGGTATTATATCTTTCAAATCAGCTTGATGCTGCTGTTGATTTTACTGACCCGAAAGTTCAAAAAGGATTACATCATAGCCTTCGTGGTAGGGTTTTTGTTCAGCTTTGCTCTTGACCTCGCTACCTTTTTGTTCAAATTCTGGCCGGAATCCCTGCCTTTTCAAATGGTATATTTTGTGGCAGGAACACTGCTGCTCATGATTGGTGTCGCCTTTCTTATTAACAGCAGGCTGCCGATCATGCCACAGGATCTCTTTACCAGAGATTTCAGTAGCTTTATCGGCATTTCCTTTAAGAAAGTCAAAACCGCCTTTGACATCAGCTGTGTAGTCATAAGCTGCGTAATTGCCCTTCTGGCTGTCAGACATCTGATCGGGATTGGCGTTGGCACACTCTTAAGCGCATGTATAAACGGATATGGAATCTCTTTCTTCCAGAATCAGCAGAAGACAAGGTGGGCATTTGAAACAAAGTGGTTTCCCAAGTAATGGTTTATTTAATGCTTTGTTTAAATGATGCTTCATTCCAATCTCCATTAGGCAAATAAAATTTCAAAAATAGCTTCGGTAACATGTTGTGGGAGATTTATAGCCAAAAGCTCTTCTGCAATATCAGTTACCTTTGCTTTTTTGCATATATTATAAAATATTTTTTCTTTCTGCTCATATTCAATCATCATTGAATCTAACCGTTTAAATATTTCTTGCTCAACCGGATTTTCAACGAGTGATAGCCCCTTGTGAAAACATATCTGAATCATCTCTCCTACCGGAGAAAGGGCTATTTTTAGCAACAATCTATTCTTTGTTTCATCGTATGATTTTTCAATCACTTCCTGCCCTGAGTATACAGAAATGTCATTAGAATCCATGACACCTGCCAGAGTAATGCAATATTGACGCTTCTCCGGCAGTTCAGAAAATTTATGGCCTTTAGGCTTGATTGTAAGCATCGTTCCCTCTTTTGCACTCCACACAAATTGGAAATCTGTTGTAAAACTTTCTCCCTCCCTATACTCTTGCCCCTCTCCACTATCCCCATAAAGCTGGAAAGCACCATCAGATCCTGCAAATACTATAAGCTCCAGATGCTTCGGCAATACCGCTCCATTTCTCACCGCTTCTCTCTTTTCCGTCAATGGTATAATGGATCCAGCCTTTACAAAATATTCCGGTTTTTATGACGAGCTGACGGAATGTAGATTAACGCTTAATCCCCAATACCGTTTCGTATTGGAATCCGATGTAGATTATGAAGAAATCAAAAGACTTGGGATACAAATTGCAAAATACAAAGGAGAAATTACCGGTGTTTTTATTACAAGTGATCAAATAGCCTCTTTCTTAATTAACGTCCTTCGCCAAAATGGTTTATGTATCCCCGAAGATCTATCTTTGATTGGATTTGATAATTTGGAAATATGTTGTCAGTTAACCCCTCAGCTCACTACTATTGCACAAGATTTGCGTAAAAAGGCTGAGCTTACTGTTGACATCCTGTTCCGCCGTTTATGTGCACCTGACTCTCCCTTTGAATCTAGGATTTTGAATGTTTCACTTGTTGAACGTAATTCAGTGCAATCTCGGCCCTGCCCTATACCCTGAGCCAGGCTTTTCCTATCCTCACCTATGGAACATGGTATTACTGGTTCTTATTTAACTCTGCCATCATCTGGTCAAATTCTTCGAATTTCGCTCCCAAATCATGAATATGGCCTGCATCTTTCTGCAGAGCAGTACCAAACTGGGTGACTACATTCTGGGACTGCGCGAAAGCCTCCTGCCCGGCTGCATTGGCTGTTATGGTGCTCTGTGTGTCCTTTGAAGATAATGTTTTCCCTTCAAAATGCTTTGCCGCATCGTCTATATTTTGACTTTCTTCATCTGTTATTGGTTTGCTTATCTGGATTCCTCCGCTCATTTTACTTTCCTCCTAATTTAGACTTTTCTTCTGTATCATCTCTGCACCACCTGCGGTATCCGTATGAATTTCACCTGGCCCTCGGCCATCAGCACTCCATCTGGCTTTCGCGGCGCCTCATTTACTCTAATTGGGAAAATCGCCAGATATCCCTGGCTGCTCAGCAAGAGACCGTTTCGTGCAGATTTCAATGCCTGAGTAAATTCATCCTGGCCCTTGAACTTGTTTATATCTGCTGCCACAATAAACGTGATGCCGCACTGCATGGCACGTTTTAATCTTCCTGCAACGATCGGCATATCTTTCCCCGCAAGGTCGATAAAATCGTCAATATCATCGATGACCACATAATAGGGTTCAATGGATTTCAGCACCTCCTGCAGAGGTTTTCCCTCCAACAGCATCGTATCCATCTGGTTTTTCCGTTGACTGATCTCCACATTCAGCTGATTTGCAAAGAGCTCCAGTTCCTCCAGGGTTGTCATATACTTGCCCTTTTCCCTGTAGTCATATAGGCTCCGGCTTCTTGAATCAAACAGATATAATGTGGCTGTTTCATCCAGCTGGTTTAAGATTACCTTCAAAGCATTTGTTTTCCCGCTTCCACTCTCTCCCAAAATCAAAATTGGACTGTTCTGTCTTGCCCACCCGGTGCTCACTACGCTCTCCCGTTCAAGGCCCATAGCAATCTCGTTTTCGTCCTGCCCGTAGGAAAGGAATTCCTGATAGGACAATTCTTCAGGTAAAATCGGAATATGAGGCGCTTCCTCACCCTTGTACTCTTGGCTCATCCGCTCTGCAAACACCTGCAGATTCCGGCTGTAATCCACTTCATTTTTAAGTTCCACCGGTGTATACAGCTGCATGGCATTTACATTTTCGCCTGTCTTTACAAGCGTTCTCCCCTGTACGTCGGGCAAGCTATACTTACTTCTGCCGACCAGTCCCTTGACCTCATTTTCGTCAAAATTCACCCCGGCTATCTTGTTTTTGAAATTGTTCAGAGTTGCCGCGCGCAGTGCACTCATGCGGCTTGCAGTTGCAGCCATATAGATACCGAGTCCCACGCCGTCTCTGGATAGCTTGGTGAAATAGTTTTCCATCTCATAGCCCATTTCCTTGACGGCGTCATAATTGTCGAGGCAGATAACAATCGCTTTTAGGGGTGTTTCAGCCATCTCATTGTAGACTATAAAGTTTTGGGCCAGAGCAGCTGCCAGCTGTTTCTTTCTCTGTTTGATTTCTTCTGTCATCAAAGCCCGGAATTTTGTAAACTTCTCCTCTTCATCCAGCATAATATAATCTGCCATATGGGGAAGTTTTGCCAATGTAATCAAGGCGTTATTGCCAAAATCCAGAGTATAAAAATTCAAATTTGCCACACAATTCTTTGCAGCCAGCCCCAGGATGATGTTTTCCAGGAATACAGACTTCCCGTAACCACTGGAGGCAATGTAAACAATGTTTCCCTCTTTTGCGAGATTTACTGTATATTCCTTCTGTATCTGTTCTTCAGGCACATCCAATATTCCCAGCACCACATCAAGATCAAGGATCGGATTCTTTCGGATTTTCATGTGGGGATTCACTATCCTATCCGCCAGGGGTGCGAGCCAGGGCTTTTTCACCTCCAGTACCTTTTCCCGTTCGTACAACTGGTGAACATACCGCACTACCGCATCCAGCTGAGTCTCCGTAGCTTTCTGTTCCGCCTCTGTTCCGCGCAGGTCCTGGTTGATCAGTTCACCCTGGCCAAGCTCATTAACCAGATAGATGCGGTTATCCTGAGTTACTTCTTTTTCTGACTCCCGGATATACAGAGCACCCGACCAAGCAGACTGAAACAGCTCATAAATCTCATTGTTGCCCACCTGCAGATATGCCCGCCCGGCCTGGGTAATATTCGCGGCGTCCGGCGTATGCAGTACTTCTTTACTGTCCGACTCATTCTGAACCTTCAGACAAATCCTAAACTTACTGTTTGTCCAAATCTGGTCATCCACCACGCCTGTAGGCTTCTGCGTGGCAAGAATCAGATGAACTCCCAGGCTTCGCCCGATACGGGCAGCGGATACCAGCTCCTTCATAAACTCCGGCTGCTCTTTCTTAAGCTCCGCAAACTCATCGCTGATAATAAATAAATGAGGGATGGGTTCTTTCGCCCCGCCCGTTTTAAACAAATCATTATACGCGTTAATATGGTTAACTTCATGCTCACTAAAAATCTTCTGTCTCCTGCGCAGCTCACTCTGGATGGACGCCAGCGCACGCATGCTCTCACCACCGTCCAAGTTTGTGATTGTCCCCAGAAGATGAGGCAGATTTTTGAACAGGTTCGCCATGCCGCCGCCCTTGTAATCAATCAACAGAAATCCCACTTCATAGGGGTGGAAATTTACGGCCAGAGACAGAATATAGGACTGTACAATCTCTGATTTTCCGGAGCCTGTAGTACCGGCAATCAGTCCGTGGGGGCCGTGGGCTTTTTCGTGGAGATTCAATTCCAGATAGTCACCTGCGGCCCTGGCACCTAATGGCACCGTCAATGTTTTGGAAGAGTTGTTTCTCCTCCAGCGCTCTCGCACTTTGAGTTCCTCCGGGTTCTGGACCCCGTACATTTCGAAAAATGTTATACTCTCCGGGATATGGCTGTTCATTCCCTGTTCATGTACCAGCACTCCCAGGTTTCTGGCCATCATCTCCAGATTTGTGTCCCCGATGCGGTACAGATGTATCCTTCTGTCACAGAGCTCTTTCTCCTGAAGAAGAAGACGCCCTTCCCCGGAATTTTCAAGGAGCAGAACTGTCCCGATATTTTCCGGCAGATTTGCCTGCTGCAGGCTAGTATAAATAATAGAGAATCCAAGAGTCTGCCATGTGTCTCCGGCAAAAAATTCCATGATGGAATGATCAATGATGATCTTCGGTTCATCTATGATAAAAATAAGATGCGGGAGAAAACGCGCTTCCTTTTTACTCTCCTCCACCCGCTGCCTGCGCTCCTTTAGTATCTGTTGCAAACTTCCGAGTACCTGATCCCGGATTTTCTCAGTATATATCAGGCCCAGTACATTTAAGCCTTGTATTCTTGCATGGGAAAGCCACCGCATCCACGAAAAGTCATCTTTATAGTCCTCCGAATAAAGCACGATGAACTGTACATCGTGATAGCTCTGGGCAAAGCTGAGCTGGCTGACATAATACTTCAACTGCTCATGAATCACGCTCTTTTCTCCCACCAGACCAAGATTCGCCTTTTTTAAATCTACAACCTGGGGCTTATCAATAACCCCGAACTGCCGCTTCATGCTGCGGATCTCGTCCGCAAATTCACTGCTCTCCAGGCTGATATCGCTTGTCCTGTCTTCAATGGCAAACACAGCCGGTCCCATGTAATGGCCCACGGCAAAAGTAAGGAAATCTTCATCCATATTGCTCCGCTCATAAATACGGCTGCTATAGTTTCCCACCATGCGGCAGATTTCATCTGCCTGGGGATAATTATACCGGTATGCCTCGTTTTCCGCCTGCCAGCATTTGTAAATTTCTTTTCTTTTTTCCAGAAGATAGTTTCCATAAATTTCTTTCTTTTTGGCTTCTTTCTCTTTACTCTCTTTTTTGTCCTGAAAATATTTTACTACTGAAAAAATAGCTGTCATGCCTGTAAAACTGGCAGACATGAGTATAAAAAGTCCTCTTTTCAATAAAACTCCAATTAAAACTGTAACGAGAACCATGCAAAGAGGCGGCAGTACCATCTGAACCAGACCTTTCCTCCCGAAATTACCCGTGGAAGGCTCTGCCTCTATTTTCACCTTTTTATCACTGATCCTCTTAATTAGCCGGGGAGACCGCTTGTACAAAGGAAATTGTTCTATCTCTCCAATTCCTAGACTGTCCGACATCCGGGGCAGAAAGCTCTGATAATCATCTCCCCACACCTTTATGTACTTTTCTCCAAATATAAACTTACAATTTTCTATCAATAAAACAGCTCCTGGATCTAAAGGATATGAACCGTCGCCGACGCTTTCCTGATTTAAGTAAAGTATTGTGTCTCCGCTATTTTCTATCAGCAGGCTGTCTGCCTTTGTCATAATTTTAGCCGCACAACCGGAAATGCAGATATCTGCATTGTCTCCGGATAGAAATGTCCATTCTTTTCTCTCGTAAACTGAAAAAACCTCCCCCAGATACAGCAGCCGGTGCCCCTGAAGTTCATGCCATTCTCCTGGCTTGAGCGGCTGCTCTCCGATTAGGATTTTTCCCCCTTTTTGCTTATATTCCAGTCCATCCGCAGTGCCCCCTTCCATAAGAGGGTACTCCATATAGGATGTGTTGTTTTGCACAATTAAATATCTCATACTCTTTCCTCTGTTCATCTATTTCTGATAACTATCTCAAAACCAGTACATCTCCCGCGTACACCTCTGCCTGCCTGAAAGTGAGCAGTTGATTTACATATTCCTTCTTCCGTGTAGAATATATCAATATCTTCTCAGTCTGAAAGAAGATCTTATGATTCTCCTTTAGCACTTTTAAAACTTCTGAGATCCTCTGATCCGGGCGGACCATCAAATCCATGCTTTTCTGATTAATTTTAACTGTCAAGGTAATCAATTTTTCACCCCTTATCTCTGTCCTCCTGCAATTTACACATCTGTAGGAAAATATCCTCTTCCTGCATGTCCCATTCCCGCTGCATTTTGTCGTATGTAGTTTTTGCATTTTCGGATATCTCCTGCTGCCTTTTCTTCATAGCATTCATAAGATTCTGATGAGCATTAATAAAATTACGCATTCTGGTATCCTCAGGAGAAAACCGCTCCCGCATTTCCTCCCATCTCTGATACCGGCGGGCGGCCTTAAAATTTTCTTCTTCCCAGGCCTCCTGCATTTTCTTCATGTCTCTCTCAAAATTTTCTCTTTCTTCTCCTATTGTTTTTAATTGATTATTCAATTCTTCTTCTGTCATATGCTCTATCTTTTTCATGCGAGGTTCCCCCCTCTTTTTATATTTTGTATCCTTTTATTTCCTCAGTCATACTTTCTATTTCCAGTATGTGCTCCAGTCTGATTAATGACCCCGGTTTCTCTGTCATATCCAGATAAAGGCTGCTTAAAGGAACTGCAAGTTCCGGCGCAAGGATTCCAAGTGTTATAAGGGAAAGGTTTTCCACTGTAGATGCCGCCGTTTCCTTGAGAATCCTGTCCCTTCTTTCCTGCAAATCCCGGAAGCTTTGTTCAGACCTCATAAAATCAAATTTATCCGGATACCATACCTCCAGCTTATCCTTAAAAATAATCTCTGCTGCCCAAAAATTTGTCAATGAAATTCTCTTCTCTAATTCTGTATCTAAGGTTTCACATTCCCCCGCAGGAAGTTCCATGGCGGTTTTTTCTGCTGTCAGTCCCTGAACTCCCATATCCAATAGTGCATACATCCGCTCCATATATATGTCCCTGTAACAAGTATCCGGAATTAATCCCGTATTTTTGTCCTGTACAGGTTTGGTTGATTTCCACACGGCGTCGTTAAAATCTGCAAATGCCTGTGATACCTCTCCATTCTCATCATACTGAAAAATATGATTTGCATACTCTGCAGCAAATACATGCATTTCATCAGAAATTTTGTTCGGAGACAGGGCAAATGCCTTATCATATCTCTCTGATGTCCCTGTCAGAAAACTCCGGAAAAATTCTTTATCTTCCCCTGTCTTACATAAATCCAATGCTGCCTCCACTTCCCGCAGAGTATAGTCGATTGCCGCCATGTACCGAATCTGGCTTCCGGTAATTCCTGCTGCCTGCAGCCTTTTGATTATTCTGGGATAACTTTCTTTTTCCTCCAGTTCTCTCCGCCACCCGGCGTTTACATTGGGAAAGTAATTTCCCACTTTAAATGCGCCTCTGATATCCGAAACGGCAGCTTCTGTAATATGTCTGATTACATGCCCTGTAATGAAAAGGGTGGCCGTTGAAGCTTCAAGATTGTCGTAAAAATCAATTTTTCTCTGCAATTCATTTATTATATCATTACAAATTCTAGCTTCTTCTTCATATCCATTCGCCTCTTCCTCATATATACGTCCAAGTTCTGCGCCGCTAAAACCAAACCTATAATAGTAATCGGAAAGATACCTGTCTGCTTTTGCTGCATCCTCTGCCTCTTCTCTTCCCTCCTCAGCGTCCTTCTTAGCTTTGAGAATGACAGTACCGTCAAGCTTCTCTACACCCACTGAGCCCTTCAGATTCTGATAGTCTGCAATATCCGCCTCGTTCGCCGAAATCATGCTGTCAATCACTGTCAAATAGTCATTCAGCTGCTGTTTCAGCTTGTCAAAGCTTTGACTCTGAAGCTCATCATTTTCTATAAATCCAGAGATCTTGTTATTTGCTGTAATCAAATCCTCATTGTTTTTCCGTAAAACTTCTATAGCTGAATCACACTGGGCCTTCACTTTGTCCGGATACAATTTTGAATTTTCATCCATGACCGGTTCCCCTCTCTAGTCTTCTGTCATCTTGCCCCCGGGAAATGTTATTTAAACTCCTTCCACTGGAGGTACTCATCAAAACTGTGAATGGCATGCTCCTGTCCATCTATAGAGTTTTCAGCTGAAAGTACACATCTGTCGTAAGTCACCTCTTTTCCTGCCTCCGTCAATAGGCTTAATATGTCTTCCGGGCTTGAATTACCAGCAAGATAAAGCGTTACAATATCATTTTCCTTCCCCTCATAGTCCTTTAGCCTGGGGAATTCTCCATATAATTTATTGTTTTCTTTTGGGAGAGTAGCTTTTGCTAATTGAACACCTATGGATCCAAAAGGTTTTTCAGGATATACCCAAATCTCTCCCATATCCAATTTATCGTTTTCGTTAAAATATGAAAAACCATTTTGCTCCAATAATCCGATTTCATCCTTGGAAAAAAGTGCTTCTATTCCATTCATATTTTTATACATTTCATCTGCTTTTGTAACGAGCGGATTTATTTTCTCACTCTTCTCCCCCTTTTCCAAAAGCATGCTTTCATCCGTGGATATATTAACGTAAAGCATCTGTTTCTTTTCTGAATCATATGGGTCTTTCGGATCTTCCAATAGAAAATCAAAATATGCCTCCCCATTTTTATTTATAAAAGTACCTACATGTGCATTCCAGATCTTATCCGGTGCTTCTTTTTCTACGAGCTCTTTTACATCAATCGTTTTATATTTTTCCTGTGATGAAAAATCATGTACAGTCAGTTTCGCAGAATCAAATGACTTTACATATGCCCGTTCTCTTTTAAACTCCATGTCCTTCAAATAGATAAATTTCCCCGGAATCACCTGATTTGCCAGATTCCAATTATCCTGCGAGGTGACTATGCATGACATCTTCGGATCTGCTGCTCCTTGCTCCACATGCAGAAAGTCTGAAAACTCATCTTTTCTTGACACTGATATCACATCCTTATTTAACCTCCGCCACACCCCTGCGGCAATAAGAGATATAAGAAGTAATGCAGCACAGACACATAAGATTATCTTCTTTTTATTCATCATGATTTCCCTCCTGCAACAGCAGCCTTTATAAACTGAGTCTGAACATCTTCTAAACCAAAGTCTCCCTCTGCTTCAATGGCACAGATTGCATCTATAAATCTCTCCATTGACATTTTGTCAAACATGTCTTTTCCCCCATGCAATAATGTCTTGCTATCTTCTTTTATAGTTTCACTGTAATCTCCATCCTCAATCATCTGCTCCACTTTCGAACTGCTTTTCTCCCAGCTCTCGACCCAGCCGTTCATTCCCTGCTCTTCCCAGACATTCATAGCGCGCAGCACATCTGGATTATATACCCCGGAAAAGGAAAGCCCCTTAGTATCAGATAATACTTCAAACATACTTTCCACGCCTTCCCTATTACCTGCACCAGTTGTTACCTTGTATTCACTCCCCATACCAAACCAGTCCAAGTAAACCTTTGTCTCAGCCTGATTTAACTTTTCTGTTGAATTAAGAAAGTTTATATACCCATTAATGCTGTCTTTTATAGCTATGTTCGCTGCTCCGACTCCAAGTTTTCCAAACTTTGTCTCGGCCAGACTGGTTAATCCGTTCACTGTGCCTGCAGAGCCCTCCACTCCCATCATTACTATGCTGACCAATATTGCAGCCTCCGGTGCAAAAGTTCCCAATGCAAGGGTTCCAGCGTCTTTCGCAAGTGTTTTCATGAAATTTTGGAATGCCTGTTCCTGTTCCTCTCTCGCTTTCTTGAGTTCCTTCTGGGTGAAATGATGCTCCAATGCATTTCCACTATTCAAAAAATTTGTGTTGATTTCCTCTGTCACATCAATTGAACCGTAATATAGGGACATATGTTTCAGTGAGAAGGCTGCTTCCCCATTAGCGAATGTCAAATTTGTAATCCTGCAGTCTCTGGCCTCTCCTTCAAACATTCCATTCAATTTTTTCACTATAAGGTTTTCCGTTGTCCAGAAATTCATCAAAGCCATCTGCTTTTCATAGTCCCTGTATAGTTCCTGATACCCTGTGTCCTGCGGCTTCATAGATGCCAACAGAACTGCATCGCCATTTACCAGAGCCGTTGCCCCCAGGCACATCTTCTCCAGATAGACATCACGATATGTCCTAGTAGGTACATATCCCTCTGGATCCTCAATCCAGTAAATCTCTGCCTCCAGCAATTTGTTATTAAATTCTCTTAACCGTTTTACGGCTCTTCCCTGCGCATTTCCCTCATCATCCATTACAAGTAAATGAGCAGCATAGTCAGCCATGACAATAGCCATTTTCCCAGATAGGAGACTTGGATCCACCTTAAAGGCTGCTTTATACCCTGCTTCCGTTCCATCCATAAGATGTATCAGAAATTTTTTATCTTCCTCTGTCTCACATGATTTCCATGCTGACCATGTGTCCTCGGGAGTATATCCTATCTCCATCATATTCTGAATCAGTTCACTGGCAACTCCGACTGCCAGCAATTTTCTAACGAACTCATCGTAGTTTTCTTTCTCAGTCAGTGCTTTTCTCCACACTGCACCCAGGTTTGGAGAATAACCGTTTTCTTGAAATGCATCCTTGATGTCCGAAAGCGCAGCCCCCAATGCAATCCTTGCTGCCGCGCTGCTCAAAAAAAGCCCCGCCGTTGATGCTTCAACAGAATCATAAAAATCTATTTTCTCCTGGGTATCTGTGAGAAGTGAATTCCAGCCGCTTGCCTCTGTGTCATACCCCTGAGCTGCTATCTCCAGAGAGAAAGCCATGGTCTGAGTGGGATCTTTGCCGGTACTGCGCCATACATCTGCCATCCATCTGCAGGTAGCCGCTGCACTTTCCGCCTCTTCTTTTCCCTGCTCGCAATCTGCCTTCCTTTTCAGCAGAGCTGCACCGTCAAGATCCTCAGAGTTTCCCCCCTCCAATGTCTCCTGCAGTGTCTGGTAATCTTCAATGTCCGCATTATTTGCTGCTGCCATTCCCTCAATTACTGTCAGATAATCCTGCAGCTGCTGCTTCAGATTATCAATACTCACACTTTTAATTTCATCATTGCCGGAGAAATGAGTAATACTGCTTTTTGCTGTATTGAAATCGTTATTATTCTTTTGCAAAATATCTATAGCTGACCGACACTGGCTTTTTAGTGCATTTGGTTTTAATATGGAGCCTGTATCCATAGCTGCATCCCCCTTTATAGTTTGCTCTATCATTAAAACGGCGTCTGATACTGATACATTTCGTATCCACACCGATAATTTTCTTCATTTGTTTGCAGAAAAGGGGACGCCAATCCGCCCCCTGCCCTTTAACCGCGGTTTGCATTGCCTGCAGACTCGTCGAATTCCCGATACTGGTTTGCGTTTTGTACAACACCGTTTCCGATATCTTCAATCAACTGCTTCATAGCCTCAAAGCTCGGTGCCATTTCTGCAACTCTTTCTGAAAAGCCTTCGTACCCGCTTCCCTGCCACATAGCCGGCAACTGCTCATTTACTACATTGTTGAGCCATGTCTGCAGATCCGTTACATCCTGTGAATGGGATGTAATATTCTGTCCCTGTGCTACAACATCATCAAAATCCATCTGTAATGCCACGTCTTCACCCCCCTTCCACACTCTTTTTTATCTATAACAAAAGGACATTTTACCTTTGTTACCATATTTAATCCGAAGCTTCTGCTTCTGCATCCAAATTATATTTCTTCTCCAGACTGTCAATTTTAGACTGAAGTTCCCGAAGTTTCTGTTCTTTTTCTGTCCCTGTAATAGACGTATCCGCCTGAGTCTGCGACTTGTCTTTCAGGTAAGCATATAAAAGGAGTTCATCATCCGTAAGCTGCATTGCCAGATCCTCCGCCTTTGTCACGTTCAGCCGCCCAAGGTAAATCCAGTACTCCAACTCTTTCGGATTGGAATCCAAACTAAACCTCGCCAGTATATTTTCCTTCTGCTCACTGCTGAGACTTTCACTCTGCAGATATGCTTTGGCAAGTGTGTATTTCTGATGTTTGTCCAGTTCCCCCACCTGGATACCCTTCAGGGAATCAATCAGAGCCACGTTATCATTTTCAATATATGCATTGTCGGCGCTGTTCACAGCCGTCAGATAGGGAATTGTTTTTACATATTGAATCCCGCTGTATATGCCCAGCAGAATTGTGCTTACCGTCAAAACAACAACCGCAAGCTTTAAAATCCGGTTTCCTGTTTTACTAACAGAAATCTTCTCTCTTTTCTGTTTTTCCAGATAGTTACCTTTTATATCTTTTAAGTACCGTGCCGCGGCTGCAGCATCCTCTGCTTCAAAAAGAGGCGCCGTGCGGGGATTCTTTTTCAAAAGCTCTTCTCCGCCCTCCATATAATCCCGAAAGCTATACTGCCCGTTCAGTGCACAGGCAATGAGTGCCTTGTAGGCCAGGAGAAATCCCTCCTTCTTTTGCTCTCTCGAAGGCAGATCCCTGCTTTTAATATACAGTACTCCTGTAGAATCATAATATAGGTTGGACGGCTCAATAGAAAATTGATAGCTTTTCGTATCCTGCTCAAAATCTGCCGCCTGAATCAGCAGGTTTAGAAGTGTGACGGTATCTTCATTTCGTGCTTTTATAAATGGTATTAAATCTTCTGCAGCATACTTAAAGGTTACTTCCTCTTCCGTTTCACCCCATTCCATCGGCAGAAAATGTGTGCCTGCCGTCTGAAGCCTGCAAAAATCATAGATGCCAACTGCCGATAGCTCTGATTTTTTTACCTGTTCTGTCAGCAGTTCCCCTGTATTTTCCATAACTATCTTCCCCTGTTCCTTCTCAATCTTCTATTGTAAATGTTTCTTCTATGTCCTGAGTCGCCCTCGCTGTCTTTTGTCTTCTCTTCTGCCAGTACAGGAGCATGCCCGCCCCAAAGACTGCAAAAAACAAAATCAGCATCGAGTAAACCATCATGAAATTTGTCTTGGGAGTGGCTTCCTCCTCTTTCACTCTCTGCATATTGACTCCCTGAAAAAGCTGTGCCACCGTTACCTCGTCAGTGTTCACATCACCCATTTTCTGCACAAAGGGCTGGCCTTTAAGAAAAGTTTCCTGCCTTTTTTGTGTTCTCTCGGCTGCCGTCACTTTTTCCTGAAATTTTGTTGTAAAAACCGGGATTTCATTTAAGTCCGTCAGCGAGGAACCGGCTTTTCCCGAATCCTGCAGGACGTAAGGGTCAAGTATTATATCTGAGTCTGCCATAATCCCTCACCTCTTTTACTTGATATCAGTTGAATTTTTATCTTTCGCTCCTCTATTTGAAAGAGTCTTTCCAATTGCCGCGCCTAATAGCAATACACCCAGAAGAACAACCAGTGTCGGCACAGCCTTAGAAGAATTTGACTCATCATCTTTTTCATCATCTACGGCTGACACTGCCCCCACAGATGCAGCAGCTTTTTCCTGCGTATCTGCCTGTGCCTGATCCACGGCGGATGCCTCCTCTGATACATAGAGAGGACTTATAATAAACTCCGCTGCCATTGTGTTTTCCAAGGTTCCGATTCTTGTGTAGGGCAACTTTTGCGTAAATGCCTGGAGAAGCAGCTGATTTTCAGCGGAGTTGTTCACCTTCACCGATTTCGCACCTGACAGGCCTTCAGCGACAGCTTCGTTGGAGGCCTTTGTTGCCGACTTTACATTGTCCTGAAGCTTAGTCTGGTTTTCGGCGTAGGTTGTATATGTATTGGAAAGCGTCTCACTCTGCGATGCGTCACGCTCTGTGATAGTCTTCTGCATGTCAGAGCCGTTGGACTGCATATCCGCATAGGAACTCTGAATAGCACCCCGATCTAAATATTTCAAGGGATTGAAGACTTCTACATTATTCCGGAAATTCTCCAGTTCCCCTGCCGAAATATTATAATTAGCTGTAGCCTCGGTCTTAAGTTTTTTAGTTTTTCTTAGCAATGGTGCTACTATATCCTTATTGACAGTGTCCAAAATTTCGGCACTGTTTACAGTGTCAATCTTATAACCACTATCTGCTGAAGTGTCAAAAGACAGCTTAGATTTTATAGAAATAAAGGCATCATCTACATCAGCATTATTTTTACTTGAATTTCCTTCTGTATAGTTTTCATCTGGATTTTTTATAAATCGGCTCGGATCATAAGTAGGTAGTATACTCTCATTAATTAGAGACCTTATGTTATCAACATTATTAATAGGAACCTTATTTTCTTCGTCCCCTATACTATAAGTACCTGTATATGTAAGGGCAAGAGCATCCGTATAATCTATTAAAAAAGACTCTATTCCTTCCTCATTAAGACTTTCTGTAGCCATGTCCCAGATATAATAAACTGTTCCATCCATGGTAATAGACCCCGTCCCAGGGTCGTTCACAGAATAAGCTGGAGCAGATCCCTCTATTGTTCCCTCATAGATGCCGCTGCTAAGAATACTAGCCAATTTATTCACTGCATCATTCATTTCAGCATCTTCACCTTCCCGATATTTTCGTATACCCTCCTTGGTTCCATACCAGCAAGACTCTATGGTTTTCAGCTCGGCTTCTGCATCACCTACATCTTTCTGTATATTATTTTTACTCTCCTCTATCCCTTCATTATAATCTTGTAATGTGCTTTCTACTGTGTTCAGCCCTTTATCATAAACATTATTTCCATCTTTGCCCTTAGTTACATCAAAATTTTGTATCTCATCATTTGTAGTTGCAAACAGCTCGCTAACAGCACTTCCCTGAGCTGTTAACTCCTTTTTATCTTCTTCTCCCTTTTCCTCTACGTATTCATACTCACTTCTGATTCTTTCCAGGAGTTCACCATTTTGTGTGATATATCCTTGGATGTCGAGCGCGCTGACTTTCATGTCCGGCTGTGCCAACTGCGGAAACCGCACATATTTCTCCAGATCATGAGGTGAAATAACTGATATGGCGTCCACATCCTCCTTGTCATTTGCCATAACTGTCAGGGCACTGTCCTGTGCCCCATGAAATTCTTTCATAACTCCGCTCATATAGAGGATGCTCACATGATCGGACATTCCCTGAATGAAGGAATTTAACTGCTTCAGCGCAGCTAATTTATCCTCCTCCGGCAGATTCTGGTTCAGCTCATATGTAATACCGGACTTTGTCATTGTTGTATTTAAACTCTGGATATTTGCTGAAAATGCAGACGGAATAATCACGTATGCCGCATACGTGCCCGAAGTAATCCCTGTGCGGGCTTCTTCCAGACTGGTATATGAAAAATCGTTGTTTGGAAATTGAATCAGACTGGCTGCATAATTGATATTGCTTCCGTTTTGCTCCACGCCGTTATCCAAATTTACAACCGCAACTGAGCGAGTGCCTGCTTTTTTCGATGTTTTCTCTTCCTTCGCCTCTGCTCCATACTGACTTTCCTGTACCTTTACTGTGTCTCCGGCCGCCTCTTTAGACTGCCCGGATCTGCCCAATGCAAACCCTGCTCCTAAAAATACTATGGCAATCGCCACCAATGTAATCACTTGAATAATTTTCTTTTGTTTCATTTTCTTCCAGCCTCCGCGCCTCCTATAATCCTGAGCCAATCAAATTTCTGCGTTAATTATAACTCAAAGTTTTATTACGTTCAACCACAAATGCCCTGTTTTGGTGTTTTATTCCACTTTATAGGCTCGGTTATTTACGTAAAAATTGATTGTCAGGACTGTAGGCATCCGCATAGAGCGGATCATTGAGTGCCAGATTGAGGTATTTTTCTGTATTTCCGGAACCTTCCATTTCGTTGCCAGCTACGTCCGCCACTCTCCACTCTCCATTTATTTTCACATAATTCCAGGTGTGAGCCTCCCCGGATGCTGTCTCCCCTGTAACGCAGACGCACATAAGTCCCGCCTGGGTTCCTAATGCTGCAAAAGCCTCTGCATAGCTGTCACTGGTTCCCTTCTGATGAAGCAGGACTCCTATCATATTGAAGGATTGTTTACGTTCTCTAAGCTCTTCCTTTAAGGTATCCCTCTTATCCTCCATCTCCCGCCATTCATCATGGCTGAGTTTTTTACTCTCTTCTGAACTGTCCAGCTCCCTCAGCTTTCGGTACTCCTCCGCTTTAGCAAAAGCATCGTCATCAAAATCGGAGGTTTCTACCAAATACCGGTTGATTGCCTTCACCTTTTCCAGTTCGTCCATATTGCCATTCACTACCTCACCTGCAGTGCGTATTACCTGCTCCTTTATACTCTCCATCCCTTGGACTGCGTCCTCATTATATGAAACCTGCAATATCTTCCTTTTTGGTGAGTAATAAGTATCATCAATCTCAGGCAGCAGATTGTAATACCAGTCTTTGTCGAACACCGTGTTGTCAACCTGGTAGTAGATCAAGTCGGTGTTTGACTCATCGATTGAATAGGTCACGGTATATTCAGAAACACTCCCATCCGCCATGATCATGGGTACCCGGTCCGGCAGGTCTTCTATTTTCTTCACCCCATCAGAAACAATAGATGCATATTTGTTAGAAAATGTATTCCATGCCAGTCCTATCGGAACTTTATTCCCAATAGCATCTGAGGAAATACTGTTGCCCGGAACCGAGAGATTTTTATATTTATTGACAGCTACAACAAATATATGGTAGTCTCCAACCCCCGCGTCCACCTCGTCGCGAAGTTCCAGATCCGTCTTATATGCGGGGTCGTTTTTATTATCGGAAGAGTATTCCATTGAAGCGCCTAATCTATACCCGGATATATGAGCCTTCTCCGACTTTGCTATTTCAAGACATGCAAAGCGGGGACCTTCCAAGTAACCATTTTCTTCCTTTAAAGATAGCTGTTCCTGGATTACAAGATAATATTCCGCCCTTTTCACACGGGCCCACTCCAGGTTCAGCTGCCCATCATCAGTAATACTCATCTTCACCTTCGGGGCCGCCATTTTGACAGAAGAATGGTCAATTTTCACAAGATAGATATAAGGCTTCTCCAGCAGCCTGCCTGTATTCAGATCATTATTTTGCACCAGATACAGGGTATCATAAATTCCCCAGCTGTCATCTCCCAGTAAGGTGAATGTTTCTTTTTTCTTGTTGTACCCTTTGGAGAAGCTTACAGACTCCGTGGCAATGTTTTGAGGGGAGGGAGAAATGATGAAATTATACCCGGAGGACTTCTTCGAAATTGTATCCGGCCTGAAAAGCGGCCTTGTCAAATCACAGTCTTCATATACAGTAAATGGTTCCGCTGTGTGGTCGTCCTGATTGTTTTTCTCAAAGTCCGCAGATTTGGAAATCTTAGTCGGAAATGTTATGCTTTCATTCATATTGATATAAATGGGCTCTTCCTGAAATATATACTTATCCGAGTCACTATATTTTTCTTTTAATACTGCAGCCTGCTCTAAAGCCGCACTCTTAGATTTCGTTTCATTCTCCCTGCCGCACCCAGAAAGTGCCAGTATAACTCCTGTTAAAATTAGTAAGCGGCAATAACCTTTTTTCATAACAATCCTCACATTCTAATATATATTTTAATTCTTTTTATTCCCGCCAGCAATGAGCCAAGCGGAAATGTTTGCATTTCCATTTGGCTCGCTGTTGATGACCCCGTTTTGACTGAAACACATACACTGGGCAATGACTACATCATCCCCATGAACCTTGCTCAGTACCAGTAGATATCCAGAATAAAAGATACGAGGTCTCTTGAATATTGCATTTACCACACTTACAATATTCAAGAGACCTTCTTATGGATTGCAGTTCTTACATGGTTCATATCCTTGTCGGAGCAAGTCCTGTCTGTCACCTGTAAATTTATGTCTGTTCTTCTCTTTCATCGCCGATACACTGGGACAGTCCGCTTTATGAAACTTTCCCGTATTTTCGTTGATAATGTATAACTTCTGCTCTGCCGAGTCCTCCCCGGATTCCTGGCTGTCTGTATATGCAGGATCCACTTTGGACTTCTGACTGTCTCCATCTGCATAATCAATATCAACACTAGGCTGCACATCATATGCAAAGACATTGAAGCTGATTCCTTCTCCCTCATCTTCTACCGACCATCCCTCCATAAGAACCCCATCGGCGATCAAATTATCCCCGGTAAAAACAGGAGTTACCCTGTACAACACATGATTATCGGTCTCTTCCACATAATCTGCCACCGTCCCAAAGAATCCAGGGAGCTATAACTCTCAAAAGATGTGGTATTCTCCTTTTCCTCCTCGGTAAAATAGGGCTCGTTGTCGTTCACCTCCACAGAGGCCTCCCCCGAATAATCCGGGATGTCCTCTACAGACACTATATCTGATGATATGCCGGGTGTGTCGGATACAGTACTGACTTTACTTCCACAGCCTGTGAGAACAATTGCCGCCGCAATCACCAGAAATATTTGCTTTTTGCACTTATGTATCAAATATATCCCTCTTTTTCATCTGCATTTTATTCAGTTTCCTTCTTTCGGTAAATATCCACAATTATAAACTTTACATCAGAATTTCCGTTCAGTCAATTAAGTAAATACACTTCATACTCCAAAAGGGTCAGACCCCTTTTGCATGTCGGGCAAACTACAAAAGGGATTGCCGCTATCGACAATCCCTTTATTTCACAAGACTCTTAGAAAAACGTAACCTATACCAGATAGGAATTAGACGTCCATATTCAGCCGGGTACATGGCTTCCTATTTGCCACCTTTGACCCGTTCGTAATTATCCGCCACTGCTTTCCAGTCTATTACATTGTAAAAAGCCTTTACATAATCGGCACGGACATTCTTGTACTTCAAGTAATAAGCATGTTCCCAGACGTCAATCCCCAGAATCGGAACAAATCCTGTCCCTTCCATAAGCGGATTATCCTGATTCGGACTGGAAGAAAGCTTTAGCTTACCGTCACGGTCTGCTGACAGCCATGCCCAGCCGGAGCCAAACTGGCCAATAGCCAGAGCACTCAGCTTATCCTGAAAAGATGAAAACCCTCCGAATTCGTTAGCCAGCAGCTTTCCAAAAGCCCCGGCCGGCTCCCCGCCGCCATTAGTCCCTATTGTAGAAAAATAGAGATTATGATTGTAATACCCGCCGCCGTTATTGCGAATAGTCTTGCGCAGCGCCTCATCTGAAATAGAATCCAGTGAAGATAACAATGCTTCAATACCCTTATTAATCCCCGCCTTTTCCACTGCGTCGTTCAGATTTTTTGTGTAGGCCGCATGATGCTTGGAATAGTGAGTTTCCATTGTCAGAGCATCAATATGGGGCTCCAGAGCATCGTAAGAATAAGGTAATTTATATTGTGTATACATAAGCCAATCCTCCTTTTATAGAATGATAGTTAGTTATATCTAACTTATGAGTATATAATACAGCACTTGTCTGAAAGTGTCAAGTAATAATTATTATTTTCAGAATAAAACCTTTCCTTTCCAGAATAATCATTCCTCTTATAACTAAATACCTGGAATTCCATATATTTTCCGAAATTCCAATGGTGTATAACCTGTATGTTTTTTAAATGATGCAATGAAATGACTGATATTAGTATATCCCACTCTATAATGTACCTGCTGTATTTCTAAATTTAAATGATTCATCAAAAGTTCTTTTGCCTTATTCATTCGATAATTAGTCAGATAGACATATACGGAACAGCCCGTAAACCGCTGGAATAAACGGTTAAGATATTGAGACGAAATATATACCGCTGCGGCCAAATCTTCAGTGGTGACTTGTTCATCATAATTCTCTTCGATTTTTTTGATAACCGGAGCCACATATCGTTTGTACAGAGGCTGGACCTGTAAGTCACCGGCTTGATAAATCTGTGAAAAGTGCAGTAAAAAGTTATAGCATTCTGTTGAGAGAGCAGCTGCTGTTAGTTGTTGCTCCTGAAAGGAATGAATCAGCCGCGAAATCCATTTGTTATAATAATGTGCTTGCGGAGATATCACCAAAATATACGGTGCATTTCCAATAATTTCATTTATGTGAGGTGCCAGACTGCCGCAAAAAGTTACAAAAGACGTTTGCCATTGGCCTTCTTTTTTTACATAGGAATGGGGAATACATGGTGACAGCAGTATGCCATCTCCCTTTTTGAGCTCCATCTTTTTGTTTTCTACCAGTATTTCTCCGCATCCGGATTCAGTCTGGAGCCAGTGGTAATAGGGAAATCCTTCTCTTCTGTGAACCGGCTCCTGTGTCCAGTTATTTCCGATGCTTTCCACTGTGAGCGGCGCATCATGCGGAAATGGATTAAAAAAAATCGGCATAAAAATCTCCTTGTTTCATTATACGATATTATTTAGTTTAACACACAACACTTTTTCTTGTCCAGATGAGATATAATATGATACCAGGGCCAAAAGGTCATGCGTTTCATGCTTGCATGAAAAAGCATGACTTTGGGACCCGCAAAACATGAGAAAGTAGCCCGAGTAGGGCGGATTTCGAATGTTTTTAGGATTGGGGGAGCACAAAGTGCGGAGCAATCCGTAGGTATCAGGGGGCAAAATACCTTTTGACCCCTACATCATAATATGTCAAAGATGAAACAATAACAGTTCAGTTATCAGCTCAATTCCGGTGTGCTTCATCTCACATCGCTGAACTGTTACATAAAATAGGAGGTGCGTAATGAAACAGACGTTTAAGAAAATTTTATATGGAGGCGACTACAATCCAAACCAATGGCCAAGAGAAATCTGGGACGAAGATATGAGAATGTTTCAAAAAGCAGGAATCAACAGTGCTACCATCAATGTTTTTTCATGGGCAAAGATCCAACCCTCCGAAGAAGTATATAACTTTTCCGAGCTGAACCAAATTGTGAGCATGCTATGCAGAGAAAACTATAATATCGTATTTGGAACCTCAACCTCTGCACTGCCGGCATGGATGGTAAAACGTTACCCGGAAGTTGCAAGGACAGATTATGAGGGGCGGCATCATAAATTCGGACAGCGGCACAATGCCTGCCCCAACAGCCCGGTTTACCAAAAATATGTGAAAGAGCTGGTGACACGGCTTGTCAAACACTATGGTGATAATGAACATGTTACCTGCTGGCATGTGAATAACGAATACGGCGGAGAGTGCTATTGTGAAAAAGCATTCCGGGTATGGCTGCGCAAAAAATATGGCACTCTGGCTAATCTTAATAAAGCGTGGAATCTTGAGTTCTGGGGACATACTGTTTACAGCTGGGATGAAATTGTTCTCCCGAATGCTCTAAGCGAAGGACTGGAAGACGATAGAACAGCATTTGCCGGAATTTCAATAGATTATCACCGTTTCATGTCTGACAGCATGCTGGAAAATTATAAACTAGAGCGTGATACAATTAAACAATATCAGCCTGAGGCACTGGTCACAACAAATATGATGGGAACATACAAGGGGCTTGATTACTTTAAGTGGGCGAAAGAAGTGGACATTGTTTCATGGGATAATTATCCAAGCTACAATACACCGTGGAGCTATAATGCCATGTGTCACGATCTGATGCGCGGAGTCAAGAAAATGCCTTTCATGCTCATGGAGCAGACTCCGAGCCAGCAGAACTGGCAGCCGTATAATTCGCTTAAGAAGCCTGGACAGATGAGAGCACAGAGCTACCAGGCAATGGCACATGGGGCCGATACCATTCAATTTTTTCAGCTGCGGCGTTCCGTCGGCGGGTGTGAAAAATTCCACGGTGCAGTTATTGAACATGCTGGGCATGAAAATACAAGAGTATTTCGGGAGGTTGCGCAGTTAGGAAATGAGCTGAAAAAACTCAATGGATATATCCCAGGAAGCGTAAAGGAAGCAAAGGTAGGGATTATCTTTGACTGGGATAACTACTGGGCGCTGGAATACACCAGCGGTCCTCATAAAGACTTGAAATATGTAGAGCAGATTCATCAATACTATGAATATTTTTATAAGAAAAACATTGCAGTGAATATAATCCCTACGGATGACAATTTTGAGCAATATGATCTGGTGATTGCCCCGGTTCTGTACATGATAAAAGAAGGGGTGGCTGATGCATTGGAAAAGTTTGTACGCCGGGGTGGTACGTTGGTTACCGGCTTCATGAGCGGACTTGTCGATCAGTCCGATAACGTTTATCTTAGCGGATACCCCGGACCGCTCCGCAGTCTCGCCGGTGTATGGGTCGAAGAAATTGATGCTCTGGCACCGGAACAGAAGAATACTGTTGCTTTTAAGGACGGCATGAAGGCCGGCTGCCGGATGCTGTGTGATATTATTCATTTGGAAAGCGCAGAGATGATTGCCGAATATACCAGCGACTTTTATTCAGGAACACCCTCTGTAACGAGGAATCCTTTTGGGGAAGGGCAGACCTATTATATAGGCACCGTTTGTGATGAAGAAGCATTGAGTAAAATACTTAACATGGCAGTCACTGATGCTAAAATATCCCCTGTTATTGATACAGAAACACAACTCGAAATTACTTACCGCGAGACAGATACCGGACGGTTACATTTTGTAATAAACTTTAAAGATGAACCACAAGAACTTCCTCCGCAGTTTGCGGGAGAAAGAGATCTGATAAACGATGAGGTGCTGAAAGAAGGTTTACAGTTAAAAAAGTATGATGTGAAAATCATTTTCATAAAATTTGCATAAATATATTGGCAGTGAGGAATGGGTATCTCCATTTGCCTTTTGCATAGCTTTTCTCATGGAAGCCAGGTCAACGATTGCCGGGACACCCGTGAAATCCTGTAAAATAACCCTTGCAGGTTTAAACGGAACCTCAGTTTCTGAAGCATCCCCGTTATTCCAGTTGGCAAGGCTGCGGATATGCTCTTCTGTAATGACATAGCCATCACACTGCCTGATAGACTCCAACAGGATTTTGATAGAATAGGGCAGATGTTTTATATCATATCTGCTTTTATGACACCATGGCAAGATTCATCTTGGACTATGCATTATTTTCCGAAAAAAATACCGCCGAATCTCCTGCCTGTGAATGTCTTTGCCAATAAATACTACCTTTCCATCCGTCTCGGCATCTGTCCCCGTCACACAATACCTTCCATCTGACACATCAAAGCTCAATGTTCGTTTTCCTGCAAGGAAATGACCTTTTGCCCGGAAAATATCTCCGAACTTTCCTCTGATTAAATCTTCCAAAAAACAGAGCAACAGCTCCGGTGACTGTACATAAACCTTTGACATAGAAAAGGAATCCGGAAGTGCTGCCTGTTCTTCCCGGCTTTCTTTGATCTTACTGCCATCATACTTGGTTTCCAGCAGCCTCAGCCAAGCTTCTCTTGACATCGTCGAATAGTGTTCTGTTATGATTGTTCCTGACTGGTTCAATTTCTCAAGTTCTGCCTGTATCTGCTCTTTCTCTTCCTTTCCTGCTTGTTCCGTCTTGGACACAATGACTGTGCCTGCCTCTTCAATCTGACCGCGGTACAGTTCCGGATATTCCCGCATATATCTTTGAAAACTGTGAAGATCGACCACCGTAACCGGTGATAACAGAGAAATGTGCTCATACTCAATCCGCTGCAAATTCTCTACAATCTTTCCCAGCATTCCCACTCCCGTCGGTTCTACTACCAAATACTCCGGATTCACCACATTTGCAATGGTAAGAACAGAAGCGGCAAAATCACCTTTAGCGGAGCAGCAGATACAGCCTTCTGTCATCTCCCAAATATTGACTTCCTCATTTGCCATCCCGCGTGATAAACGTTCACCGTCAATTCCTTCCGCACCATATTCATTTTCCAACACAGCAAAATCCCTGCCTGTGTATTTTGCCAATGCCTGAATAAATGTTGTCTTGCCAGCACCGAGGAAGCCAGATACAATTAATATCTTCATAGTCCATCTTTCTGCTTTACCCAAAAAGCATACTCAAAAGCTCTTCGCAGCTTTCGGGCATACTCCTTGGTAAATTTAACTTTCCTATTTTTACTGGTTTCGATTATTCCTCAATTCTTATTACAGGTTTAATCAGCTCGGCAGGCTTGTCCCTCATTAAAAACAATGCCTCTTCCAAATGATCCCATCCTTCGAAAATATGTGTGCTCAGTGGTGACAGATCCAATTTTCCAGCAGTAACCAAGGCAGCCAGTTTTTCCATACGAAGGCGTCCGCCCGGCATCAAGCCTCCATTAATCTGTTTATGTCCCATCCCAACGCCCCACTCAACGCGAGGGATATCGATGTTATCCCCGGAGCCAAGATAATTTACATTACCAATCTTTCCGCCTGGTTTCAAGCACTTTACGGCTTCTGCAAATGTATCTACACTACCGCCAGCAATGACAACCTTATCTACACCAACTCCATTTGTCATATCCAGCACCTGTTGATAAATCGGTCCATCCTTATAACTTACAAAATCTGTTGCGCCGTACCCTTTTGCAGCCTCTATGCAAACCGGTCTTGTTCCAACTGCAATAATTCTAGATGCACCACGCATATTTGTACCGGCAACAGACATCAGTCCAACTGGGCCGATTCCTATTACGAGAACCGTATCTCCAAACTGTACATCTGCCAGTTCTACTCCATGGAATCCCGTGGGAACCATATCAGACAACATACATGCATCTACTGTATTAATATTATCCGGTAAAAGCGCCAAGTTTCCATCCGCATCATTTACATGGAAAAACTCAGAAAATACGCCGTCCTTAAAGTTTGAGAACTTCCATCCTGCCAGCATTCCCCCGGAATGCATTGAATACCCGGCCTGTGCTTCTAATGAATTCCAATCAGGTGTAATTGCAGGAACGAGTACCCTGTCACCCGGTTTAAAATCTTTTACTAATTCTCCCACTTCCACAATTTCTGCACATCCCTCATGGCCAAGAATCATATTGTGACGCTCTCCAATAGCACCTTCCCACAGCGTATGTACATCCGATGTACAAATAGCTAATGCCAATGGCCTACAAATAGCATCCAATGGTCCGCATTTTGGACGTTCCTTCTCAATCCAACCTGATTCTCCGATTTTCAACATCGCATAGCCTTTCATAATTCAAGCTCCTTTCATATTGTTAAAGTTTTATCATTTCCAATTAACATTATAGCACTAACAAATCACATATTCAACCAGAATGTTATTCATTTAACAATTATGCTAGCATCAACTCAAAAACCTTACTAAACAAAAAGGAAAGCGGATTCCCCTGTCCGCTTTCCTTTAACATACATTTTAATTCTTTTAAAAGGCCTGCAAAAATTCATTGATATAATAAATCGCGGCCCCTACAGCAGAAGCCTCTGTACGGTAATGGCAAACACGGATAAAAGAGCCGTCCTGTTCGAAAGGATTTAGAGAGATAGCCTTCTTCCGGAAGATATTAATATAGTCTGACATATACGCACCTACATGTCCGCCCAGTACAACGTTACAGTCGTAACACATTCTCAGACTATTCACGGCAATGGCAAGATGATCCATATAATCATCAAATACATTCATTAGCCCTCTATTATGTTCCAGTTCCAGTTCTGTAAAAAATTTCTTCAGATCACCGCCGGTAAAGTCAGATAGTATATTGGAAGAGCAGTAGGCATCAAGACAGCCATATCGTCCGCAATAGCAGCGTTTTCCATGTGGAATGATTGTCATATGCCCGAATTCACATCCCCTCCAGTTTACCCCTGTATAAATTTTCTGATTGTTCATATTTGCGCCCCCCACGCTGCTGCTCAGGGAAAGGTAGACCATAGGCTCTGTATAGTGCGCTCTCCAGCTTTCTGCAAGACCGGCAGAATTCGAATCATTGAACAGCAGAATGGGCGCATCAAGGTATCGGGAAAACTTTTCATAAATATTAGAGGATGCATGTATAACTGTTGCGTAAGTAATGGACTTTTGATCCGGTCCAATAATAACAGGAAGTAGAACATTTTACCCGGAAGGGTGTGTTTGAAGATATCAGTTTCTATGTGAGAAAGGGTGAAATTGTGGGATTTGCAGGACTCGTAGGAGCCGGCAGAACTGAAACTATGCGTGCAGTTTTCGGGCTGGATCCGCATGATTCCGGAGTCATCAGGATTGAAGGAAAAGAAACACAGATCAAAAGTCCCAGTGACAGTATTGAACACAAGCTGGTTATGCTTTCTGAAAGCAGACGTGATGATGGAATTGTTCCGGTAAGAAGTGTTATGGAAAACGCCAGCCTGGCAAGTCTGAATCAGTTTATTTATGGAGGATACGCCCACAGGGCAAAGGAACGCTCAGGTGTAAAAGAAAGTTTTCTTAAGATGAATGTGAAGACACCAACACTTGATACGGCTATTTCTAGCTTATCGGGAGGGAATCAGCAGAAGGTGCTGCTGTCCAGGTGGATGCTCTGCAATCCGGATATCATGATCCTGGATGAACCGACACGTGGCATTGACGTTGGTGCCAAGTTTGAAATTTATAAACTGATTACTGATATTGTCAAAGAAAATAAAGCGGTCATCATGGTTTCTTCTGAATTGCCGGAATTAATCGGTATGTGTGATCGGATTTATATTATGTGTCAGGGAAGGATCAGCGGCTGTATATCAAAGGATGCATTTTCACAGGAAACCATTATGAAGCATGCAGCCGGATTAGTGAATGAGGATTCATCGGGAGGAGCGTAAACATGAAATCGAAAACATCGCATTATATACAAAAGCTAAGTATTTTTATTGTGCTGATTGTCCTATTTATTGTCTGCAGCCTTATCAGCCCATATTTTTTGCAATATAGCAATTTAATTAATGTTACCAGGCAGTTATGTGTAGGCATTCTGATAGCCTACGGTGAAATGCTGTTAATAATTAGCGGGTTTTTAGACCTGTCAGTGGGATCTGTACTGGCACTTGCCGGGGTCTTCTCTGTTTCTGTTTTTAAGTCAACACAATCTATGATTCTTGCACTGATTGTCGCATTGCTTACCGGAGTTATCTGCAATATAATCAATGCTGTTTTCGTAGGACATTTTAATGTACCGGCCTTTATTGCCACACTTGGTATGCAGCAGGCAGCCAGAGGGCTGGCACTGTATTTCACAGGGGGACAGAATATTCTGCAGTTAGGGAAATTTGTGAAAATAGGACAAGGCATGATTGGACCAATTCCGGTACCTGTGATCATTGTAATAGGGGTTACCGTCGTTATATGGTATCTGGTAAATAACACCAGGTACGGGCGCAGCTTATATGCGATCGGAGGCAGCCGTCCGGCTGCGGAAGCGAGCGGTATTAACGCAAAGAGAAGTATCTACATATCTTACATTTTAAACGGACTCATGGTTGGACTTGCTGGAATGATTTTTATGGCCCGTAACAATGCAGGACTTCCAAATGGGGCTGTTGGATATGAAATGACAGGGCTTACAGCAGCTATCGTCGGAGGAACTTCCTTTACAGGTGGAATTGGTACAGTGAGCGGTACAATAGCCGGTGCATTTATTATTGGATTTTTGGAAAATGTCATGAACCTGTTGGGAGTTAATTCCTATATTCAGCAGATTATTGAAGGTGCTATTATCGTCCTTGCGGTTGCATTTGACGTAGTAAGTAAATCCAAGAAGTCTCATAAGGTAATTGTTGTAAAAGAAACGAAAGGCAAATAAGTAAATAAAATTTTAAGGAGGAAATGTTTTATGAAAGCAAAGAAAATTTGTGCATTACTGTTGTCAGCAGCCATGGTAGTAACACTGGCAGCCTGTGGCGGAAGTGGAAAGGAGGGAACGTCTGACGGCTCTTCCGGCAGTCCTGCAGGAGAGAATTCAGATAAGAAAAGAGTATGCTTTGTAGCACGTGCCAGCGCAGACACGTTTGCAGCATGGCTGACCTCTGAGATGAAAAAAGAAGCGGAAAATTATGATGATATTAAATTGACCTGTGTAAGCGGTGAGGGGGATGACAATAAGGAGAATGGATTGCTGGAGGATTGTGTAACAAAGAAGTATGATCTTGTGATTGTCCAATCTAATAATAATTCTGCTCAGGCGCCTTACGTGCAGCAGTTAGTTGATACCGGCATACCGGTAATTACGACAAATCCTACGACACACCAGAGTGATCTGGAAGGAGGCGATGACAACTCAGTTATGAAAGGAACCGGTACAGTAGATGCAGATCCTGTAGCACAGGCAAAGGTAAGTGCGGACAGAGCTGTGAAAGAAGTACCCGAAAATGCCAAAGTTGTCGTGCTAAAAGGACCATCCGGAAACTATCATGCAGATAAGAGAAGGGAAGCGTGGACAGAATATTTCTTTGACAAAAGACCGGATGTTGAGATTCTTTATGAAGATTATGCAAACTGGAACAGCGATGAGGCCCTGACTCTCATGGAATCCTGGGTACAGTCAGGAACACATATTGATGCGATCATTTCCATGAATGATAATATGGCAGCAGGTGCAATTGAAGCAATCAGAGATGACAAGGAATATGTGGAGGATGACGGCACACCAAGCTTCCTTGCATATGGTGTAGACGGTACCGCACAGGGATGTCTACTGATACAAGAAGGATTACTTACATCTACCGCTCTGCAGTCTGCGGCAGACCTGGCAAAGAAAAATATGGAATATGCAGAAAAAATAGTAAATGGTGAGATGGATGTTACAGAGGTCAGTGATTTCGTTGATGCTCCTGAGATTAATAAGGATAATGTTCAAAAATATATCCAAATATATATTGATAATGGTGAAATTGCGGATGACGGTTTATTGAACGAATAACAGGGGATATGATTCCTCGGAAGTATGGAATATTGTAGAATCTGCCTGGTAATGTTTGTTGCCAGGCAGTTTTACGAATAAAGAAGACTAAGGAAGGAGATATTTTGATGAAAATGCAGAAGGGCGCGTTTATGCGGGGAAGAGACAACATGATTATGAAAGAAATTCCAGTCCCGGAAGTAGGAAAGAGCCAGGTATTGGTTTCTATTGAATATGTAGGTATCTGTGGTTCTGACATTCACTATTTCCACAGCGGTAACTGCGGGGCATACAAGGTGGACTTGTCGCAGGATTTTATGCTGGGGCATGAATGTGCAGGTACAATTGTTGAAGTTGGAGAAGAGGTGGAACACTTAAAGGTTGGGGACAGGGTAGCATTAGAACCAGGGATTACCTGCGGAAAATGTGAAGCTTGTAAATCAGGGCATTATAATCTCTGTCCAGATGTAGCCTTCCTTGCTACCCCTCCGGTGCAGGGATGCAATGAAGAATTTATTGTATTTCCCGAGGATATGTGTTTTAAACTTCCAGATAATGTTTCAACAAAGGAAGGAGCATTAATTGAGCCTTTGTCAGTTGGATTTTATGCTGCAGAGCAGGGAAATGTAAATGCGGGTGATACGATTATTATAC
Source organism: Muricomes intestini (assembly GCF_004346165.1). Lineage (GTDB taxonomy): Bacteria > Bacillota > Clostridia > Lachnospirales > Lachnospiraceae > Muricomes > Muricomes intestini. The sequence continues at coordinate 45,001 of NZ_SLZZ01000018.1, forward strand.
TAGGTGCGGGGTGTATCGGACTTGTAACGCTTCTGGCATGTAAGGCCCGGGGAGCCGCACAAATTGTTGTAGCTGATCTAGTGGATGCGCGTTTGGGGAAAGCTTTGGAGTTAGGTGCTACGGCGGTAATCAACAGCGGGAAAGAAGATATTTTTGAGAAAGTAAAAGAGCTGGTGGGAACAAGGGGCTTTGATGTAGTATTTGAAACAGCCGGTTCTGCTGTTACGATTGCACAGACTCCATTTTTTGTAAGACGAGGGGGAACCATTACATTGGTGGGAATTTCCTCCCAGGAGGAAATTTCGTACAATTTCGCCCAGATTATGGATAAAGAGGCAACCATTAAGTCTGTATTCCGCTATAAGAATATTTTCCCAAAAGCGATTTCAGCCGTAGCAAGCGGCACTATCGACGTTAAAAGCATTGTAACCCATGAATTTGAGTTGAAGAACATTCAGGAAGCTTATAAGGAAGCTGTGAATAACAAGACGGATCTTGTGAAAGCAGTGATTAAGGTGAATTAATTTGCTGAACAGGTTCATTAAAGGGGCTGTCGCACCAAAATGCGACAGCCCCTTCATAACTCCCCGAGTAGGGTTCGAACCTACGACCCTTCGGTTAACAGCCGAATGCTCTACCGCTGAGCTATCGAGGAATATATGTGCCTGACAATCTTTTATCAGGTTTAAGTGGAGAATACGAGAGTCGAACTCGTGACCTCCTGCTTGCAAGGCAGGCGCTCTCCCAACTGAGCTAATCCCCCATGGAACGAATTGTTTCAAACAACTTTTACAAGATATCATATTCCATGGGAATTGTCAATATATTTTGTGCACTTTTCATGCTGAACTGTTACTTCAAAGTAACAGTTCAGCCATCAGCTCGATTCCACCCCAAGGGTACCGTCCTTGTTAAACAACCACACTACGGTTGCTAACCAAGGACATGTGCTGCGCTTCATCTCGCTGTGGCAGAGCGCCATATGAATTTTCGGCAGCATATGCATACGAAAGCAAGCTTTCTCCTGCCTACGCTGTCGAAAATTCGCATGGCTGAACTGTTACTTCAAATCACCTCCAGAAGAACATCCTCAACACCTCCGCACACCATACCATCGTCCTCCGCATCCTGCCCTGTCATATCTACACGGCAGAGCCTTGGTTCTTGTGCGTCGCTCCGAATCATCACCAGCGCTTTCTGCAGCACATCGGACTCCATACATCCGCCTCCGATAGTTCCTATCGTCCTTCCATCAGGAAGAATCAGCATTTTAGTTCCTGCTGCACGGGGTGCAGAACCCTGGCGGGCTACAATCGTGGCAAGAATTTTTCTGCCCGGACATGATTCTTCATCTAAAATGGCCCTCATTAATTCTTTTGAGTAGCCGTAATTTCTTTTCTTCTTGTTCTTAACTTCAATGATTTCGGCCATAATCGCAACTGCAATCTCTGCAGGTGTCTCCGCGCCGATGTCCAGCCCAATCGGAGCATAGACCCGATCCAGTATAGCTTTGTCGCTTCCATTTTCAAGCAATGCTTCCTTCACTCTGCGTATCCTTAAGCGGCTTCCGATCATTCCTATATATGCGTGTTTCTTTTTTACAATTCTCTCCAGACAAACCTGATCGTAGCGATGTCCCCTTGTTACTATCACAAAGAAAGTATCTTCATTTCCCGGAATTTTATTCAGCCCTTTTTCAAAAGGTTCACAGATAATCTGGGATGCACCTGCCCTTCTGGCATTGTCTGCAAACTGGGGGCGATCCTCCAGCACAGTCACCGCAAATCCCATCATGCTTCCTATTTGAATCACAGGTATGGAGACATGTCCGCCGCCGCAGATAACAAGCTGTTTTTCCTGTCCAAGACTGTCACAGAAAACTTTTTGTTCTCCGATTACTGTTGTATTTCCCTTGAAATCTGCTTTTAGTTCTTCCTTGTACTGTGTGAAAAGACCTGCCTCCCGGCTCTCCCAGACTATCTGCCCGTCTGAAATCAATGCCTTCTCGCCAAAAGCTTCGCCCTCCAGAACAGTCAGCACCATATTCTGAGAACTCGGATCACAATTTTCTATATTTTTATATAAATCCAGCATAGTATTTTCCTCCTGCCGTAAACACAGTTTTCATTTGTAACTGCAGCTTTTCAAAACCTTAGCAATTTCTGAAGCAGAATATTTTTATTATATAAAAATGTCAGTATCTGGCTGCTTTCTATCATGTCAAAGCATGATTTTCCAAACGCCGTGGAATATGCTACCGTAATGACAAGGAAACCAATCCACACAAAAAGCAAGGCACCTGCAATTCCCAGAATTCCCCCGGCGATATGATTCAAAATCCCTAATACCGGAAGTTCCCCGATAATATCTACAGCCGCCATCAACGCCCTTACGATAATAATCGCCAGTAAAAATGTCACCAGGAAGGATAACAGTTTAATCGCCATCTGTGCAATGTAGGTGGCTATATACTCTGTAAAGCTGGTAACACCCAATGTCTTATAAATTTCCGAGTTATTGTTTTCTAATATAGCATTCTTCATAAAGGTAGGCAAAGCTGATCCTTCTATCTGCTTTATCTGCTCATCCTTCGGTATTTCCCCCAGAACCTTTAGGACATCTTTCTCATCAATTCCCATGCTCTCCCAGTCAAGGCTGCCAAGATCTGTCAATTGTTCCTTATTCAAGCCTGCAAGGGGTGTTCCACTTAAGTCTATTTTTCCAAGCCTCTCATCTGAAAGCTTAGGCATAAACACCTCAATACACTTTTCCTCTATCATGTCGTCAATAGGCGTATATTTTGTCAGCGCTTCTGCCACATATGGATTCAAAAATATCATAAGCACAATGGTCAGCACTGTTGAGAGAATGGAGAGCCCTATCTTGAAAAAACCTCTCACAAATCCTGTCACAATTCCTATTAAGAAAATTACTCCAACTGCTATCAATAACCAATTATCCATATTTTCTCCTATTTCGCTAAATAAATTACTCTTAATTCATTTGCGTTTATCACCAGGTATCTATTAATGCCCCAGGAGGGAATAATCTCTAAAGCATTGGTTTTCAGATGTCCAGAAAATCTCTGAATGCCATTTTTTGTAATAATACAGCACCTGGTGCCATCGAACATGATAATCTCGCCGCCCGCCATCTTGATATTGCTGTATTCTCCCTTAAAAGCTTTATTCATAACCTTTCTTCCGGATTTATCATACAGCCGCGCCTCGTATCCTGATTTATCTTTATTCAAAAGTGTGAAGCCTATGTATTTGTCCGTATGAAATGTGCTCTGAATTTCCTGGTCAATCTTGACGGTCTTTTCTTTCCTGGGAGTGTCCTTCCCTTTATATATAGTGAAGGAGCTGTCACTTACCGCCACGGAGGTAGAGTCATCCATAAAATATACTTCAGGGATGATAACCCCGTCATATTCTTTCATACTCACTTCATTGTCTGTCCGGCTCTTTCCCTCAGTGCCAAAGTTATAATATGCAACCTTTGATTTCATACTCTCGCCTTCTGTGGAAAGATAAGAAACTGCCAGCATTGTCCCGTCACGAGACATATCCAGACTCAAAGGATAGCCTGTCTTGCCGGAAGTGACCCGGTGCTCCACCAGAATATTTCCGGCTGCATCATAGGATACAATCCTGGGGGTGTCTTCATTTTTCAAAATGGCACTTACAATCCCCTGGTTGGAAACTGATATCTTCTCAATCGGAAGAGACGTATCTATCTCGCCTTTAAGTCCATCCTCTGTAAATACGAGAATAGAATTCCCGCCGCTGTCGGCCACGGCAAACACGTCTTTATTTACATCAATTACCGGGGTCTTCATTTGGCAGGGCTGAATCCACTGCTCTTCATTTTTCCTGTTCAGAAATACGATTCCGTCCCGGCTGTACCGGACAATACCACCTGTAAACTGAACGTATCGATTGTTGTCCTCTGTCTCGTTGGTGTAGGCTGCTGCTTTAATTACTCTGGTGTAGGAATGATTCTTCACCAGCAGGAGGGTCCCTGCAACAATCATGATTGCCAAAACCGTAATAATTGTCCCCGTTTTAAGCTTGCCTTTTTTCCGGTGCCTTGCTGCCTGCTTTAGCTTGTCCATGTCCACCGGTTTTGCTAACCTCAAATGCGGATTTTTCTTTTGCGTCATTTTAAACCTCTTACTTCGTACGTCTTATCGAAATATTATACCGTAACACTAAGCTCGAAAACTACCTCGCTAAGTGTTTAGGTATATGTCTTTCTAGGCTCGAAACTACCTCGCCAAGTAAGAGCATTATATCATATTTCTCATATTCATGAAAGTCTTCGCTGAAACAATAATTTATGGCAAAACTAGTTTTTGTCCTACATAAATCAGATTCCCATCAGTAAGGCCGTTCATTTTGCAAATTGCATCCACATGGCTTACATCTCCGTATGTCTTCCTACTGATAACAGCCAGAGTATCACCTTGCTCCACTATATACACGCCATCATCTCCGTTCGCACCCGAACTTGTCGTGGATGCGTCGGTATCCTGAGTGTCGGTATTTGAAATCTGGCTATTTCCAGAAGTTTCATCGGCTTGTCCATTTTCATCTTTTTGCTCTTCACCAGACTGCTTGTCCTCCTCAATCTGCTGCCCCGATGGTTCATTTGTAACAGCAGTGACGTTTCCACTTGTTTCTTTGGTCTTGACCGACTGAGTATCGGACGAAGATGAATCTGAGAGATTATTTAGAGTACTCTGGACTGATTTCATTTTATCAAAATTGTTCAGAGTTGTAACTCCCATAATGATAACAACTAATACCAGGCACGCACTGACCGCATACATCAGCCGGTTGGTTCTCTTCTGGTGCTGTTGCTCCTCGCGGGTTCTAACCAGACTACGAAAGTCCTTTGCAGCTCTATCTTCAAAAGTTTCCGAGGCACACACCCCATTCTTCTTTCTAGTCGAGATCATATAGTTCTGCATACACGGGTTTTTCTCATAATATGTATAGTGCCCGCCTATTTCCATCAGATCATTAAGCTTCAGGACGTAGTATGCCTCATCCTTCTCCACAGGATCTTTCATAATAAAGACCGAATTCTTTTTCGGGAAGGATTTCTTATGAAACTTTACCGTATTGTGCTCCGGCTCCAGCGGCACCCCTTGATGGGCCACAAACCATCCAAGCATCTCTCCATCCTCAAAATACTGTTTACATTCCTCATAGGCTCTTTTCCACGCATCGTCATCTATCACATACTCCTTGTCCGACATTTTCAGATCATGAATCTGAATTGCTCCATATATGTAAACGTATTCCTCATCATTTGTCTTTTGCATATCCCCGACCAGAAATGCCCCTATCGGTTCCTCCCCCGCTTTTTCGCATAACTGGGCAAAAAAAGTATCCACATAATCTTCCACGTAAATCTTCGGGCTGTCACTTACATTCCCGATTTGACGTACATTCTTAGGAATCTGTCTCTCCATTACACTCACCTCTGAATAAAATTTTTCTAAAGCATAGCATAACGAAAAGGCTGAATTTATCACTTAGTGTCAGGTGCGTTCGACAAAAGGGGTCAGTCCCTTTTGCCGGCCGTTTTCAGAATATTCTCAATCTTTCTTTCGGACAACCCGGTCTCCCGTCTGCAGGCCTCGATAAACTTTCTCCTTATAGGGCCTACCGTCAGCAAAATCTCAATCTCCTCTATGCGGTTATCGAACAGATACCTCTCCGTAAATATTCTGACTCTTTCAGCATTATGAATCTGTTCATCTTCAACGGTGTCCAGAAAAGATTTTTGCTCAAACAGACGGTGAAATCTCCAAAAATCATCCATGTTCTGAAAACGTGTTTTTAACATCTTAAAAGCCATCTCTCCTATCAATTCTGAAGTCTCATTCTTATACTCTCCCGCACTGCTGAAGCGGTAATCAAAAGGTTCTCCTGCAAGATATACTTTTATCGGATTGTTATGAATATAACGCAGACAGCACCAGTAATATTCCTCGGTTTCCACACAATCACTATAGTAGCGTCCTTGAAATACATGGCCGCATCTGTCGTATTTACTGTTATATCCTTCCGCATATGTCGAATTTACACGCTGCATAAATTTGGGAAGCACCTTGTACTCCGCCTCCAGCATAAGGTGAATATGGTTTGTCATAATACAATAAGCAAAAACTGTAACTGGATATTCGTTCAATTCCTTCTTTAAAATATTCTTAAACTGAATTTTATCACTGGTTTTGTCAAATATTTTTTCCTTATTATTTCCTCTCATTACAACATGATAGACTCCTGTCCCGCTTTCTCTTCGTTTGTCTCTTGACATGCATCCTCCTTGAAAATGTATGATTAGATTTTAAATATTTTTTTTGTGAAATGTTTGCTCCGAGATGGAGCAGAAGAATTGTAAAACTATTCTGAAAATGGAAGGCAAAAGGGTCAGTCCCCTTTTTAGCCAACAGACTCCCCCCTCTATATCATCTGCCGAGGGGGCAATCTGTCTTTTAAATTGATAAACTATTCTGAAAATGGTAGGCAAAAGGGTCAGTCCCCTTTTTGGAATTTCTTTATTCTTTCGTATATGGTGTCTACACCCAGCCCGTATTTTTCTATTAACTCTAATGCCGGACCGGATTCTCCATAAGTGTCATTGATTCCTATTTTCATTACTTTTGTGGGAGCCTCTTCTGCCAGGGCATCGCATACTGCGCTTCCCAGCCCGCCGATGATGTTATGTTCCTCAACTGTAACAACTTTGCCGGTTTTTTTTGCTGCTGCAATTATTAATTCTTTGTCCAACGGCTTAATTGTATGGATGTTGATGACCTTTGCTTCTATCCCATCCGCTGCCAGCTTATCGGCTGCTGCAAGGCAGTTTGACACGGGGAGTCCTGTCGCAACGATGGTAATATCTTTTCCCTCCCGAAGGACCACGCCCTTTCCGAGTTCAAATTTATAATCCGAGTTGTCGTTGATGACGGGGACTGCCAGTCTTCCAAAACGCAGGTAAACTGGTCCGTTGTGCTCATATGCCGCTTTTACGGCCGCCCTTGCCTCTACGTCATCGGAGGGGCAAATGACAACCATTCCGGGGATTGTGCGCATCAGGGCGATGTCTTCATTGCACTGATGTGTAGCGCCGTCTTCTCCTACAGAAATCCCTGCATGTGTTGCTCCGATTTTTACGTTCAGATGGGGGTATCCTATGGAGTTACGCACCTGTTCAAATGCACGCCCTGCCGCAAACATGGCAAATGAGCTTGCAAACGGCACTTTCCCTGTGGCTGCAATTCCTGCTGCTACACCCATCATGTTTGCCTCTGCAATACCACAGTCTATATGTCTCTCAGGAAATGCTTTTTTAAATACGCCTGTCTTCGTAGCTGCTGCAAGATCTGCATCCAGCACGATTACGTCATCATGCTCCTTGCCTAATTCAGTCAAAGCATTGCCATAGCTTTCCCTTGTTGCAATTTTCTTTACTTCTGACATAATGCTTCACCTACTTTCTCTAAATCTTCCATTGCTACCTTATACTGCTCGTCGTTCGGGGCAGCTCCGTGCCATGAAGCTTGATTCTCCATAAAGGAAACACCTTTTCCTTTAATCGTCTTTGCAATAATCGCCGTAGGGCATCCCTTTACAGTTTTTGCCTCTTTAAATGCAGCATCAATCTGATCAAAATCATTTCCGTCAATATTGATAACGTGAAAATTAAATGCTTCAAATTTCTTATCAATAGGGTAAGGAGAGTTTATCTCATCTATCGCACCATCAATCTGAAGGTTATTGTTGTCCACAATGACCACTAGATTATCCAGCTTTCTGTGCCCTGCCAGCATGGAAGCCTCCCATACCTGGCCTTCCTGAAGCTCGCCGTCACCAACCAGAGTGTATACTCTGTAATCATCACCGGATAATTTCGCTGAAATTGCCATGCCTACTGCTGCTGAAATTCCTTGCCCCAAAGAACCTGATGTCATATCCACACCAGGTATATGCTTCATATCCGGATGTCCCTGGAGATAAGAACCCGTATGGCGGAATGTCTTTAAATCTTCAACTGGAAAGAAGCCTTTGTGCGCCAGAGTGGAGTACAGCCCCGGGCTTGTATGCCCTTTAGATAATACAAATCTGTCGCGGTTCGGTTTCTTCGGATTTTTGGGATCGACGTTGAGTTCCTCATAATAAAGATACGTAAAAATATCTGCTGCTGAGAGGGAACCGCCCGGATGTCCAGACTTTGCACTGTGCACTGCCGTTATAATACCTTTGCGGATCTCATTTGCAGTCTTCATCAATTCTAGCTTATTCATGAAATTCCTCCTGTTTATAAGTTCTTGTAACAGTTCAACCATCAGCTCGATTCCGCTACGCTTCATCTCGCTGTGGCAGAGTGCCACATGAATTTTCAAAGGGGTCTGACCCCTTTTACCTTGATTGTTAAATTATTCACCAAAAACTGTCCTGTAATCTGCCTGGAATTTTGCAATTCCGGCATCTGTCAGCGGATGATGTGTCATCTGCTCAATTACTGCATATGGCACGGTTGCAATATCTGCACCTGCAAGTGCACAGTCTGTTACATGAATCGGGTTGCGCACGCTTGCTGCGATAATTTCTGTCTCAATTCCCGCTACTGCAAAAATTTCAGCAATCTCTGCAATTAAGTCCGTCCCGCGAACAGAAATATCATCCAGGCGTCCCAGGAACGGGGATACGTATGTGGCTCCTGCTCTTGCTGCCAGAAGAGCCTGGTTTGCCGAGAAAATTAATGTTACATTTGTCTTGATTCCTTCGGAAGAAAGAACCTTGCAGGCTTTTAATCCTTCCACTGTCATCGGAATCTTAACTACCATGTTTTTATGAATCTTTGCAATCTCTCTTCCCTCTGCAATCATACCCTCTGCATCTGTAGTTGTGGCTTTCACCTCACCGCTGATAGGGCCGTCCACAATAGAAGCAATCTCTGCAATTACTTCTTCAAAAACTCGTCCTTCTTTTGCTATTAATGAGGGATTTGTAGTAACTCCACAAATAACGCCCATATCATTTGCTTTTTTAATATCTTCTACCTTTGCTGTGTCGATAAAAAATTTCATGTCCGTTCCTCCTCTTAGAACTAAAATCCTTTGTTTTCCTAATGCTAATTATAGCTGCCGCGAACAGATGGGTCAATAGGCCTGTAAATTATTAATGATTTTGTCAACTAATATATCTAAATTATTAGTTGAATTTCCAGTATTTTTGAATCATGGATTTTAATATAGAATATTCCTTTATATCTTTTACAGTACTTTAAGTGCAGGTCAAAGGCCTGATACATTTCAAACGCCAAATTATTATTAATAATATTTCTTATTAAATTAATTTTTTGTGACCGCTCAGAACCAAGCAGATGTAGTGAGAATACCTTTACTTTTCTTGGTTCTGAATAATTATGTCTTCCTTTTCCTGGCTCTGGGATATGACGTAGTCCCCCTTATGACAATTCTCGGCTCATACTCCACGTGGTAAATGCTTATGGGCTCCATTTCCGAATATTGTCTGTCTCTGGTCTTAATCTTTTTCATAATAATATCACAGGCATCCCGGCCTTTATAAATCACAAAATGCTCTATCGTCGTCAGTGATATTTTTTGCATCCGCGCAAACAGAGTATTATCACACCCCATAACAGACATATCCCCGGGAACCTTATATTTTTCATCATAGAGAGCATCCAGTATTCCAAAAGCGATCATGTCATTGAGTCCCACGATGGCAGTCAGTTCTTCGTGCTCTGCAAGAAGCTCTTTAGTTAAATCATACCCAATGCGGTATTCTGAATCAATTCCCGGCACATCCTTGTCCATCTTCTCGTTGGCCGCCTTAATAATCACATTATTCCCAAGATCTGCATCCTTAAACTCCTTAAGAAAACCTTCCACCCTCTTGGACCGTTGTTTCTGTCTTACAGTCAGAGGCGGCGCAATATATCCCACATGCTGATGTCCCAATTCCAGAAGATGCTTTGCCATGATCCTTCCCAGTTTGGAATTGTCGAGCTCCACAGCATCCACATCTAGCTTTTCATTCTGATTATTGATAATCGCAAAAGGAATCTGCGCTGAAAGCTCCTCCACAGAGGGCATGAAACACCGGCTGGGATTGCAGGTGTAGATAACTCCCTGAGGATTCAGAGATGGCATCATTTTCAGATACCGCTCTTCCAACTCCAGGTTTCTCTGGGTATTGCAAACAAACAGCCCGAATCCTTGTTCTGTTGCCCTGGACTCAATCCCCTGCAGCAGCATGACATAATAAGGATTAGTCAGATTGGGACAAAATACCACCAGGAGCTTCTCCCGCTTATTTTCCGTATGGTGCTTCCTCTTCGGCAGTTCGTAGCCAAGCTCAGCCGCCGCTTCCTCCACCTTTCGTATGACATCCTTAGAAAATGAAACATTGTATTTTTTATTCAGCACCATGGAGACGGTTGCCTGGGAAACTCCTGCTTTTCGCGCCACATCCGAAGATGTCACTTTCTTCTTATACATAATCTCACATCCTCAAAGTCTCTTTCAGTGTGCTGTCTCATTGACCTTCAGCAAAATATCAATGAGACAGTGTACTAAAGCTCCGTCCTGCCTTCCAAAGCCCTAAGAAGTGTTACCTCGTCAATATACTCTAAATCGCCGCCCACAGGAACCCCGCTGGCAATCCGGCTCACCTTAATCCCTGCAGGCTTAATCAGCTTACTGATATACATCGCAGTCGTTTCTCCCTCAAGACTGGAGTTCGTCGCAATAATCACCTCGTCCACATCGCCCTGAAGGCGTTCCATAAGCTCTTTCAGCTTAATATCCCCCGGGCCAATACCAAGCATAGGGGAAATCGCCCCGTGAAGTACATGGTAGACACCGTTATATTTCCCTGTTTTCTCGTAAGCCGCCAGATCTCTGGGAGTCTCTACCACCATGATTGTCTTCTGATCCCTGTCCGGGTTACTGCAGATCGGACAAAGTTCATGATCCGTCAATGTACAGCACTGGGCACAGTACCGCACATTATTGCGGGCCTCCACAAGGCACCTGGCAAAGCTTTCCACCTGCTCTTTTGGCATATTAATAACATGAAACGCCAGCCTCTGGGCAGACTTCGTCCCAATTCCGGGCAGACGGGAAAACTCCTCAATCAGCCTGCTGATTTGATTACTGTAATAATCCATTTAAATTCACTCCTGTAAAATGAACAGAGAGCTCAAAGGGGTCTGACCCTTTTGAGCTCCGTTGTCTGAAAATTTGCATGGCTGAACTGGTTAGAACATCCCTGGCATTCCTCCGCCGAGTCCGCCTGTCAGCTTATTCATTGCGGAGCTGGATTCCTCGTCCACCTTTCGAAGTGCTTCATTCGTCGCCGCCACAATCAGGTCTTCCAGCATCTCTATATCTTCCGGATCCACAACTTCTTCCTGCAGCTTTACTTTCATCACTTCCCGCTTGCCGGATATTGTAACTTCTACAGCACCGCCGCCTGCTGCCGCAGTAAATTCTTTTGTCTCAAGCTCCTTTGTCTGCTCTTCCATCTGCCTCTGCATCTTTTGTGCCTGCTTCATCAGATTTGCCATATTCCCTGGGACTCCGCCCCCCGGAAAACCACCCTTTTTTGCCATAACTTAATCCTCCACTGTTATTTCCATATTAATCTTCTTTTCGATGTCCACAAATGTATCTTCAAAGTGCCGTCCTTCTTCTACATGACGGACCTCCACTTCTACTCTTTTTCCTATCCGCTTCTCAATCAGCCCTTCAAGCTCCTGTCTGTGCTCCTCCTTGCCGACCACGTCTGCCTCCAATGTGCCGGGCATAACAATCAGCAGTCTGTTGTCCCCGCCCAAGCTGAGCCTTGCCTTCTTCAGAAATGTCCGGAGCATTCCGGATGTCTCATCCGCAATGGGTCTGAAGTTCTTCACAACCTCCTGGATATCTTCCGGAATAGCATTGGGAAGCTCCGGTTTTGGAACCTTTTGGCCGCTTTCTCTTCCCGCTTGATCCCTGTACACAGCCCGCTCCTGCACGGTAGGCGCAAGGGCCCCCTGCTCTACCTTTTCCTCCACGGAGCGTATGCGGTCAAGCAGCGTATCCTGCTCCACCTCCATGGCCGGCGTGCAGAGCTTAATCAGCGCAACTTCAAGCATGACCCTCTTCTGCGTTGCATATTTCAGCTGTCCTGACAGTTCAGAAAAAATGCGAATATACCGAAGCAGCATATCCGGCTCTATCATCTGAGCCTCTTCTTTTAATTGAAGCATATTCTCCGTAGATACATCTAACACATCTTCTATATTATCAGATGTTTTCACCAGAAGCAAGTTCCTGAGATACCATGTAAAATCTGCAGAAAGTTGTGTCAGCTCTCTGCCTTCCATCATCAGCTCTTCCACTGTGTCCAGAACCTGAGGTATGTCCCGTTTTATAATATTGCGTAAAAGTCTGCTGAACACATCTGTATCCACAGCCCCCAGCACATCCAGCACTTGCTCATAGGTCAACTTCTCTCCGAGATGAAATGCAATACATTGATCCAGAAGGCTGAGTGCATCACGCATAGAACCGTCTGCCGCTTTCGCTACATAGCGGAGGGCCTTCTCCTCTACCTCCACCTGCTCGGTTTCCATAAGCTCCTTCAGACGGTTTACAATGACATCGATGCTGATTCGTTTGAAATCATACCGTTGGCACCGGGAAAGAATGGTAATCGGTATTTTATGCACCTCTGTAGTTGCAAGTATAAAAATAACATATTCCGGAGGTTCCTCCAATGTCTTTAAAAGGGCATTAAAAGCGCCTATGGAAAGCATATGCACTTCATCTATAATGTAGACCTTGTACCGCCCTTCCGTAGGGCGGTAAGCCACCTCTTCACGTATTTCACGGATATTGTCCACCCCATTGTTGGAAGCGGCGTCAATCTCGATCACATTCATGGAGGTTCCCGCAGCGATGGACCTGCACATCCCACATTCCCCGCAGGGGCTTCCATCTTTCGGGTGTTCGCAGTTTACCGCTCTGGCAAATATCTTCGCCACGCTGGTTTTCCCAGTTCCCCTGGTCCCGCAAAACAGATATGCATGCCCGATACGGTTTGCCTTGATCTGATTCTGCAAAGTTGTAACAATATGATCCTGGCCCTTCACATCTTCAAATGATAAAGGGCGGAATTTTCTGTAAAGCGCCGTGTACGACATAAATTACACCTCTGATTCTTAAATTTCATCTCCAAAGCTTATCCCAATTCTCCTGGCCTCCTGAATCAGACTGCAGTCAGGATCCACCGTTTTCAGCTTCCCTGCTACATTCTGAAGAGGAATCTTTGCCGTTTCCCCATTCTTTATGCCAATCATATATCCGTACTCCTGCTTCAGAATCAGCTCCGCAGCCGCAGCACCCACTCTGGTGGCAATCACACGGTCACAGGCACATGGAGACCCTCCCCGCTGCGTATGTCCGGGAACAGTGATGCGCACTTCCTTGTCAGTCTTCTGCTGAATCTGCTCCGCCAGCTCATAGGCTACAGATGGGTATTTTCGTTTTGACACCTTTTCCCTATACTCTTTCTTCTTCAGCTTTGCATCTTCCCTGGAAACAGCCCCCTCGGCCACCGCCAGTATGGTAAATGGCTTAGACACCACGGTCCGTTTCTGGATCACCGCTGTAATCGCATCAATATTATAAGGGATCTCCGGAATCAAAATTACATCTGCGCCTCCGGCTATTCCTGCGTTAAGAGTCACATGGCCTACTTTATGTCCCATTATTTCTATAATAAATACACGGCTGTGTGAAGTAGCCGTAGTATGGATTCTGTCAATCGTATCCGTGGCAATATCCACAGCACTCTGAAATCCAAAGGTCATGTCGGTTCCCCACAGATCATTGTCTATAGTCTTCGGAAGTGTAATAATATTCAATCCTTCTTCTCTTAAGAGATTCGCCGTCTTATGAGTGCCGTTTCCTCCCAGTATAACCAGACAATCCAGGCTCAGCTTATTAAATGTATGCTTCATAGCCGATACCTTGTCCAGACCATTTGCATCCGGCACCCTCATTAGCTTAAAGGGCTGCCTTGAAGTTCCTAAAATAGTTCCGCCTCTTGTCAGAATCCCCGAAAAATTCTTTGCAGTCAGCATATCAAAATTGCCATAAATTAACCCTTTATACCCGTCTCTGAAACCATATATCTCTACATCATCCCTCGTAGAGCACACACCCTTTACCACGCCCCGCATGGCTGCATTCAATGCCTGGCAGTCTCCTCCGCTGGTCAACATTCCTATTCTCAGCATACCCGAACCCTCCTTTTTGAAAATACCATAAGGCAAAGCTTTTTCATCTTTATGATTATACCCTATTTTAAACTGCGTAACAAGAAAAAGCTGTCCGAGGTTTCCCGGCAGCTCCTGATGTCTGTTTTCTGTAATCTTACTTATCTGGCAGAGACAGCCTCGTACCCCACCAGATCTTTAATCACTTCACCTGCTATCATCAGCCCCACAGCAGACGGAACAAATGCATTGCTTCCGGGCACCTGCCGGCGCTGGGTACATTTTCGTGCTGTCCCCGGAGGACAGATGCAGTGTGCCTTGCAGCTGATTGCCATATCTTCGATAGGTACAATCGGCACTTCTTTAGAATAAACAACCTTCAGGCTTTTAATTCCCCTTTTTCTGAGCTCACGACGCATAACCTTGGCAAGTGGGCAAATAGAAGTCTCGTAAATGTCAGCTACCTCAAAAGCAGTGGCATCAACCTTATTTCCTGCTCCCATGGAACTGATAATCGGCGTACCTGCAGCATTTGCATTTTCTACAAGTGCAAGCTTTCCGGTCACTGTGTCAATGGCATCCACAACATAATCATATTCTGTAAAGTTGAACTGTCCCGCTGTGTCAGGGGTGTAGAAAGTCTTATAGGTGTGTACAACGGTATCCGGATTAATATCGGCAATCCGTTCTGCCGCCACATCTACTTTATATTTGCCTACAGTTTTACGCGTGGCATAAATCTGACGGTTGATATTTGTCAGACAGATCTTGTCATCATCAATCAGATCCACCGTCCCCACACCGCTTCGTACCAGTGCTTCTACCGTATACCCCCCGACCCCGCCGATACCAAACAGGGCAACCCTTGAGCCTGCAAGCCTTTCCATGGCTTCCCTTCCAAAAAGCAGCTCAGTTCTCGAAAATTGATTTAACATCTCTATAACTCCTCAATGAAACAAATTTGCAACTATTTCCGCCCTCCTGAATAGTTACAGTCATATAAAGTACTCTATAGTTTTATCCGCAGTCAGTTTTGTGTTTTCGTTAAACAGTAAGACCGCTTCTCTGTCTTCCATATTTCCCAGGGCATAGAGCTCCTGGGTTTCTCTGTTGAAGTAGGAAAATTCATGGTCATTTACTCCTTAGATATCAGCAGAGTGAAGATCTGATATTATTCCGGGAGATTATAGCACAATATGCGAAAATTTTCAAATTGCCGGCTGCAAGTTGATTTCATTAATTCCAGAGATTAATTTATACTTATTGAACTATTAATATTCAATAAGGTGTACAATTTCGTTCCTTTTTCTTGTGAAAGATAATGCTGGAATAATTTATAGAAAAATGCTAACATATCTGTATAGGAACCTTTTATTACCCAAAACACATATGAGATGAGGTGCGTGTAATAATGGCTAAAGCAGTTTCCCCAAAAAGAACTCATTTATTTCATGACCTTCTATTTTTCAGTTCAATAATTGTGGTCATTTTAGCTGTAATATTAATTGATTATTTTCTAAGCCCAGGTACTACATATCCTGTCCGCTCTGTTCTTGATGTGAACATAATAAAAGCAGACGGCGCAGATTACTTTGTAAAAGCCTTGAATGATTCCGGTGATATTGATAAAAATGAAGAATTCTATATAAAATTTTTAGGGATAAACGAAGAAAAATATGGTATAGGCAATAAATTACACATAGTATTTTTTGATTCAGACTTTGATGAAACCGGGGATTTCCCCACGATCACAATTCCGTATTCAGACGCATTTCTCTATCCCGAGAAATATAATGATGTTGGAGACACATCACCGTCAGTCCGTCCTCATATTCTTTCACTTTCCCTGCTACGTTAAGTTTCATTATTCATCCCTGCCTTTTTGCACAATTAAGTCGTAGGTACCATCCTCATTATTCTTCAGTTTTAAAATCTGATGTCCCTCTTCCTTTCCAAAGTTTCCTCCAAAGGAGACCAGATAACCCGATTTGCCTTCCCATGCATTAAAAGGACATGCCTTGACACAGCGTCCGCAATTCGTACACTTATCTTTATCCAGCACAATCTCGTTTTCCGTCTGGGTAAGAGCTCCATCACGGCAGGCTTTTGTGCACACGCCACAGAGGGTGCAGTCTTCGGGAATCCATTTCACCCCGTAACCGCCCTTGATTCCCATATCATTTCCCTCTGCCTTTAGATAATTATTCATACATCCGGTAACCCCAAATTTAAACTTGTGGGGCAGCTCCCGGCCAAAATAGTGCTCGGATATCTCCACCCGCCAGGGGATACGTGTCTATACAGCCGGAGCCGCATATGGCACTTCTCTGGCAGGCTGTAACTGTTCTTACTCTGGGTCCGCACACCCCGGTATCTACACCGCCCGTCTCCAACAATGGATATTTCTGCACACGCCCGCCAAACCCCGTAAATATGCCATCTCGTATATTGGCAAACTCATTTCTAAAGGGCAAATCAAAATCCAGAGGATAATGGAAGCTTTCTCCTTTCAGGGGAAGTACATCTCCCGGACGATAAATTGACGGGGCAGGGCTGTGGCGCAGGACTGTGTGAATGTCGGGGTGGTAATAAAAACTGTCAAAAAGCTTTATGGAAAGTGTTTTGTCTCCGTCACTTAAGAATACGCCGTCCTGCCTCTATCTGTCACTGAAATCCTCGGAAACTATGGTTGGGACGGCACACTCTCTGCACCGGCATATAAAATCCCGGCTCCGGCGCGCCATTTGAAATATTTACCGTTTCCAGATGATTCAGCAGTGTCTCTCCATGATACCATTTCATTTTATCGGAATGTACAGTAACATTATCCCCTTCCGTCGCAGAAACCGGTATAATGACAGCGTGTTTCAAACCCAATTCTCTGCTAAGGGCATCGGTCTTAAAATAGCGATAAGCCACGTCAATCGTGATCCCCTGCTCACGTTCTGCCATCAAACGATGAAGAATTTCCACCTTGCCTATTTTTAACCAGATCAGGCTCCCCGGACAGACTTTACAGCACCGGCCGCAGCCGATACATTGGTTCTTCTTGATTTCAATGCTCATAGATTTCTCCTTACTGCACAAGCGGCCTATCCACCCATCTTCGGAATACAATGTAGTCAGTGCAATACCGGCCACTGCTGTATGCAGGGCAAAGGGTAGTTCAATCAGACCATCCAGCACCCGCCTGAGCGGAAATCTATAACGGGTCAGAACCCAGGCAAGAAGGGTTCCAAACACTGCATTGATTACCGCAGCAATGGCGGAGCAGGAAAGGCTGACCCTATAGGCCGCCACTGTCTGCTTATCCGTTACCACCTTCCAGAACTCGCTGAAACTATAGTCAGTCAGTATTAAAAATACCGAGAACAGGGGGATTAGCACAATGAAACTAAGCATTGTAATTGTAATTCCCATGGAAAGCCCGAGCCCTGGTATCACACTGTTGTTCTGTTTTTTGAAGGGCCTTTTCAGCCGGAACATATTTGAATCCTCCTATTGATATATCTGGTCAAAGATGGCTCCGTCCGCAAAAAGTTTCTCAGTAGCGGCATCCCATCCTCCAAAATCGTCATCAATATTTACCAGCTCAATATTCAGGTCAAAGATATCACTGAACTCCTGCAGGATATTCTGAGAAAGCACCTACAACATCGGAAACGCACTGGAAGACGCAAATTAATTTTATTCAACATGAAATTCCCTCCTCACTCCATATTCCCACTTTCCTTATAAGTTTAATATATATTATATGGAATGGCTCAGAGATTTGCAACGTGAAATCAGGCAATCGTTTGCGTCCGAAAATGAAACACATAACATTTTTATAGTAAATTTCCTGCCTTTGTGCTAGAATGAAAGAGGTTTGGCGACAGAAAAAAGTTTCTTTTCCGCAAACTGAATTCAGAATTAAAGGAGAGTTATTATGGCATCCATCAGACCCTTTCAGAGTATACGCCCCGCAAAAGAACTGGCATCCGCTATTCCAGCACTTCCCTATGATGTGTACAGCAGCAAAGAGGCCAGAGATATTGTGAAGCAGAATTCTCTTTCCTTTTTGCAAATAGACCGGGCAGAAACCCAATTCGCTCCTGATACAGATATGTACTCCCAGCCCGTATATGAGAAAGCCCGAGATACATTAAATGAAATGATAGAAAATGGCTACTTTGTTAAAGATAAGAGCCCCTGTTATTATATCTACGCCCTCACCCAAAACGGTCATACTCAAACTGGGCTTGTGGGCTGTGCCTCCATTGATGATTACCTGGAAGGCAGAATTAAAAAACATGAGCATACCCGGGAAGACAAGGAGCTGGACAGAATACGCCACATTGACACAATAAGTGCACAGACCGGTCCGATTTTCCTGGCTTACCATATGAATGCCTCATTGAATCAGATATTGAATGCAGTGAAAGACACTGCCCCGCTTTATGATTTCACAAGTAAAGACCATGTGCGGCATCAGGTGTGGCAGATTAAGAGCATAGAAAGTATTAATAAAATAACTTATATTTTCGAAGAAATTGACAATATTTATATAGCAGACGGCCATCACCGGGCCGCATCCGCTGTAAAGACAGGCTTAAAACGCCGAACTGAACACCCTGACTATGACGGGAGTGAAGAGTTCAACTACTTCCTTTCCGTCCTCTTTCCTGCTGAAGAACTTCATATTTACGACTATAACCGTGTAGTTTCCGACCTGAACGGCTATACATTTGATAAGTTTCTTGATATGATAAGGAGTGGTTTTGAAATAACAGACATGGGCAATGAAGTCTGTCGTCCTTCCTGTAAGGGCGAAATCGGACTTTATGGGAATGGCCGTTGGTATCTCCTGAAAGCAAATCCTTTTTTGTTTTCAGATGATCCGGTGGACAGCCTGGATGTATCTGTTCTGCAAAATGTGATCCTGGGACCTCTTCTGGGAATCAGACACCCCAAAACCGATACCCGTATTCAGTTCATGGGCGGAGTCCGGGGATTAAAGGCCCTGTCTGAGGCTGTAGACAGTGCCGGGAAGGGTGTGGCATTTGCCATGTATCCGACCTCAATGGAGGAACTACTTAGGGTTGCAGATGCGGGCAGGCTTATGCCGCCTAAATCCACCTGGTTTGAACCGAAACTCAGAAGCGGATTATTTATCCATCAGTTCGAGAGATGAGTAGTAACTTTAGATTGATTTAGAAGGAGATGTTAAGAATGGAAAGAAATGACCTTTGCTGGTGTGGCAGTGGAAAGAAATATAAAAAATGCCACATGGCAATTGAGGAAAAAATGAAACTGCACGCTGAAAAGGGGGAGATTGTCCCAAAGCGCAAATTGCTGAAGACCCCTTTCCAGATTGAGAAGATCAAAGAGAGTGCTGCTGTGAACACTGCAGTTCTTGATGCAGTTGCTGAACAGATTCACGCCGGAATGAGCACTGAGGATATTGATAAAATTGTATATGATGTCACAGTTAAGCATGGTGCAGTCCCTGCCCCTCTGCATTTTGAGGGATTTCCAAAGAGTGTGTGTACCTCTATAAACAATGAAATCTGCCACGGCATTCCCGACGAAAATATTATTCTGAAGGAAGGAGACATTATTAATGTAGACGTCTCCACGAATTTAAAGGGTTACTTTTCCGATGCCTCAAGAATGTTTAAGATAGGGCAAGTGTCCGAGGAGGCCGAACGTATTGTAAGAGTCACAGAAGAATGCGTGAATTTGGGGTTGGCTGCCGCAAAGCCCTGGGGACATTTAGGCGACATCGCCGATGCCATCAATACGCACGCCCAGGCAAACGGGTATACTATAGTAGAAGATATCGGCGGGCATGGGATTGGCCTCCGGTTTCATGAAGAGCCTTTCGTCAGCTATGTCACACCAAAAGGCAGTGAAATGCTTCTCGTTCCCGGCATGATGTTCACAATTGAGCCGATGATTAACGAGGGAAGCCCGGATTTCTATGTGGATGAAGAGAATGACTGGACGGTATATACCATCGATGACGGACTCTCGGCGCAGATCGAATACATGGTGCTGGTGAAAGAAGATGGAATTGAAGTATTAACTAAATAAGTAAGGGACAGCCCCCGCAGGCGTGTTATGCATCTTGAATGGATATATGCCCGGGGGCTAAATCTTTCTTGATATGGTATATGTGCACAAATAATTAATCGTATAATTGATACAATTGTACAATTGTAATCATTTTAAAAATGTGTTATATTCTATCTGTAGATAAATAGAACATCGTTCTTTATTGTAGAACATTGTGGAGTTGAAAGATTATGGGAACAAACGCAGAAATTAAGATTAAAAGTTTACAGAAGGCTTTGGAAGTTTTAAATTGTTTTTCCTCAAAGCCAACACTTGGCGTAACTGAGATCAGTGAGCAATTGGGATTATATAAAAGCAACGTACATAACATTCTCAGCACCTTTCAGGCAATGAATTATCTGGAAAAGGATGAGGAAAGCGATAAGTACAAACTGGGAATGGGAATCTTCACTTTGAGCAGAGCTCTCGGAGATACATTTGCCATCACCAAGATTGCTATGCCCTATATGCAGGAATTGGCCAATATAACAAATACACGGGTTTATCTGGCTATCCCCCACAATAATGAGGTAGTTTACCTGGAAGCTATGTATCCGGCTGAATCCACCCATCTGATGCGGTCGATGCTGGGCGAACGGGCTGATATGCACTGTACCGGCCTCGGTAAGGCCATGCTGGCAAATATGTCCCAAAAGAAAATAGCTTCCTATCTGGAACGGGATTTAACTGCATACACAGACCAGACTATTACAGATAAAGATGCCTTTTACAAAGAACTTCTTCTGATAAAACAGAGAGGGTATGCCGTCGATGATATGGAGCATGAATTTGGAATTAAATGTGTAGCTCTTCCAATTTTCGACAAGTCCAGAAATCTTTATGCGGCTATAAGTATCAGTGGATCTTACCCTCAGTTTACGGAAGATCAGATCCGTAGGTGGGCTATTTTGATAAAGAAGTATGTTGATAAAATAGAGCAGCGTTTATAGCAGAGCTTAACATGAAGCTTGAATCTTTTGATTCGAGTTTTATTTTAAAGCATATAAGAGAACAACGTTCTTCATAGTAGAACGAGAAGGAGGTGCTATATGGAAAATGAATTTCCGGACGGAATGTGGCCGGTCATGCTAACCCCCTTTACAAACGGCGGTACAGTAGACTATCACGTCTTAAGTGAACTTGTCGAATGGTATATCTCAAGTGGCTCCAGTGGACTGTTCGCTGTCTGCCAGTCCAGCGAGATGTTCTTTCTCTCTTTGGAAGAACGATGTAAAATCACCCGGTTCGTTAAGGAAGCAGCAGGGAAAAGAGTTCCCGTCATCTCTTCCGGCCACATTTCCTATAATCTGAAAGACCAGATCAAAGAACTATGTGCAGTTGCGGAAAATGGGGCAGATGCCCTCATACTAATTTCCAACAGGTTTGCAAAAGAAAATGAGTCTGATGATGTGTTTCTTAAAAATTTGGATGCCGTTATCAGTAAATTGCCCGTAAACTTACCATTGGGGTTTTATGAATGTCCATATCCCTACAAGAGAATTCTTTCAGAAAAGATTATAAAATACTGTGTAGATAGTGGACAGTTCTATTTTTTAAAGGACACAAGCTGCGACATGGAGAACATCAGGAGAAAGCTTGCGTTACTAAAAGGCAGCCGGATGAAGTTATACAACGCAAATACAGCCACACTGTTGGAGAGTCTTAAAGAAGGGGCTTCCGGCTACAGTGGAGTGATGGCAAATTATCATCCCAGGCTCTATGCATGGCTGCTGCAGAACTGGAAAAAGGAGCCGGAAAGAGCAGAGATTCTTCAGGAAATTCTGACAATGTGCTCTTTTATTGAACTTAAAAACTATCCTCTCAGTGCCAAATACTATCTCAGGGAATTGGGCGTTCCCATAGAGTACATAACACGTAAAAATACAAAGGACTGTATAAATCAAACAGAGATTCTGGAATTGAGGCAATTGAGATGCTTGTCAGAAGAGTTATTAAAAAAGTGGTACACATAATCCAATATAAGAGGAGGAAGCATTATGAGAAAAGGATTCAAAAAGTTTTTGGCAGCGACATTGACAGTAGCAATGACGGCAGCTCTGCTTGCAGGGTGCGGCGGAAATTCATCGGATTCATCATCCGCAAAATCAGATTCTACAAAAGAGGGCGGGATTGAGCCCTGCACCATTACCTATTACGGGGGATGGACCGGCGCCGACCTTGAAAAAATGCAGGCTCTTGTAGACGATTACAACAGCAGCCAGGATACCGTTACTGTGGAATTCACATCGCTGCAGTGGAGTGACATTTTTACAAAATTCCTTGCAGATTACCAGGCAGGTGCATCCCCGGATGTGGTGGCCATGCACACATTTGAAATGGGCCAGTTCGTGGATATGGGCGTTCTGGATGCCGACCAGGTCAAGGCACTGGACCTTAGCGAAAGTGATTATGTAAAAACTGCATGGGACGGCTGTAAATATGAAGACACTTTATATGGTGTACCCATTGATCTGAATATGCATGCACTCTACTATAATGAAGCTCTGCTGGATGCGGCGGGAATTGAAAACGCGCCTCAGACTGGTGATGAACTAATTGACACTGCAATGAAGCTGACCGTTGATGCCAACGGGAGGAACGCTGCTGAAGAAGGCTTTGACAAAAACAACATTAAGCAGTACGGCTTTGGTTTTCTGCAGAATCATCACACCTTTTATCAGACATATGCAATGATGAACCAGCAGGGATACAACCCATTTACAGATGATATGAAAGAAATCAGCCTGGATGCGGATAAGACCTCAAAGGCAATTCAGTTTGTAGAGGATTTAATCTACAAATATAATGTAACGCCCGTAGGCGAAAAATCTCCTATCGATGATTTTAAAGCAGGTAATGTTGCAATGATTATCGATGGAAACTGGCAGCTTTCCGGTCTCAGTGATGTTTCTTTTAAATGGAATACGGCAGAGTACCCACAGATATTTGACGAGAAAGCCGTTTGGGGAGCTTCCGAACTTCTGGCGTTCCCTGCAAGTAAAAATCCAGATGAGAACAAGCAGGCTGCAGCCCGGGAATTTGTAAAATGGCTGTCTGAAAACTCTGCCCAATGGGCTCTTTCCGGACAGATTCCAGCAAATGTCCAGTCTCAGGAGGACTCAGAGAAATTACCGGGTATCGATGCTTTTTATGCAGAGATGGATTATGTAAAATTCCTTCCCGCTAACCCCCTTTCCGTTTCGCTCTTCTCTTCCAAAGCGCCAAGTCCGATATTGACAATGGCTCAGGATGCGACACTCAACAATAAAGACGCCGGAGAGATTACGTCACAGTTTGAAAAAGATTTGAACGATGTAATGAAAAATAACTAAATGTTGTCAAGCGTTTGTCCACTTCATCAAGGAGGATAATATAGTATGAAACGAAAACAAGGCAGAGTAGCCGCGTTATTTCTTTTGCCGTATATGATTGTATTTACGGTATTCAGGCTAGGTCCCAGTATTGCAGGGCTTTTCATCGGATTTATGAAGTGGAATATTGCAGGAATACCCCGATTTGCCGGCCTTGAAAACTTTAAACGACTATTTACAGACCAGTATTTTATGATTTCACTTTGGAATACTTTCAAATTTTTTATACTGACACTCCCGCCGCTGATTATTTTCAGCCTTCTGCTTGCATTACTGCTGAACCAGAAAATGCGCTTTAAAAGTGTGGGAAGAGTCGTATCTATCATCCCGTTTGTATTGATTCCGGCAGTTGTCGGAATCATATGGACGTGGATGTACGACAACAATTTCGGAATATTGAATTACTATCTGAAAGAAATGGGCCAAAGTAAAATCCAATGGCTTACCAGTGAAAAGGTTGCGCTTGTCTCCGTGGCGGTTGTGGTAATCTGGACCTACCTTGGCTATAATATGGTTCTGTTTCTGGCCGGACTGCAGGGAATCCCGCATGACTTATACGAAGCAGCGGAAATTGACGGAGCAACAAAAGTCCAGACATTTTTCAAAATCACCTGTCCTTTATTGAAACCTGTTGCATCCATGGTTATCACTTTAACGCTGGTCAACACCGTACAGCTTTTCGACCAGATTTATGTTATGACCGCAGGGGGACCCGGCACATCAACTCTCACAATGGTTCAATATCTTTATACCACAGCATTTCAGAACTATGACCTGGGATATGGTTCCGCCATTGAAGTTGCTATTCTGCTAATTCTTGTAGTTCTTATCAAATTGCAGAACAGCATACTGAAAGTGGATGAGGAGGCTTAAAGTTATGAAGAAATTAAAAGGAAGCGTAAAATATATCGTAACGATTCTCATATGTATCGTATTTCTATTTCCAATTGCCTGGGCCCTGGTGTGCTCCGTCAAACCCGAAGCCGATATCACTAGTTATCCCCCCAGATGGATTCCTGATGTGGCCACTTTTGCCAATTATGCAGAGGTACTGCGGAAATATCCTTATATGTCATGGATGAAGAACAGTATTATCACTGCAGGGGCCGGAACGATATTAATTTTAATATTGTCCTCCCTCGCTGCCTATGCTTTTGCAAGGTTTCAATTTAAAGGGAAAAAAGTGCTGTACAGCACAATCGTAGCCATGCTGCTCGTTCCCATTCAGGCATATATGATACCATTATTTCTGCTGTGCTCAAAGATGAACCTGCTGAATACATATGCGGGTATTATCCTCCCTTCCGCAGCAAACGTAACAAGTATTTTTATCTTAACAAGTTTCTTCAAGGGACTTCCCACAGAGCTGGAAGAAGCCGCCAGAATTGACGGATGCGGAGAACTCAGAATATTTCTTCAGATTATGCTTCCGCTGTCAAAGCCGGCCTTATCCACTGTGACAATCTTGACATTTATCGCAAACTGGAACAGTTTCCTTTGGCCCATGATATGTATCAGAACAGATAACCTGAAAACACTGCCAGTAGGAATCGCCCAGTTCATGGGATCTGTAAATTCCAATGCTCAGTTCCAGTACGGCACTGCTCTCGCCGGATGCTGTATGGCCGTAATACCAACATTAATCGTTTTCCTCGCATTGCAGAAATACTTTGTAGAAGGAATCGCAAGCTCAGGTATTAAAGGATGATAGTAAAATGAAAAGTACTTTATTTGAAGCAAATAAAAGTTTTGTTTTTAAGGATTCTCTTAAAAATGAAATTTGTCATGCATCCACACTTGCACTATTGCCAAATGGAGATTTGTTTTGTGCATGGTTTCAGGGCAGTACAGAGGGTGCCCCTGACGTAAAAATATATGGGACAATACGTCGTGATGGGCTGTGGGAATCTCCCGTTGTTCTGGCCGGGCACAACGGTGTACCATGCTGGAATCCTGTACTCTATGTGCGCCAGAATGGAGAATTGGTTTTGTATTATAAAGTCGGAGAAGAAATAGCTCTCTGGCAGACTATGTGTAAAATATCACAGGATAACGGCAGCAGCTGGAGTGAGACAAAAGAGCTTGTACCGGGGGATGCCGGCGGACGTGGACCAGTCAGAAATAAAATTCTTAAATTAAAAAGCGGACGTCTTCTGGCACCTGCTTCTCTCGAAAACGGAGCTTGGAGAGCCTTTGCGGATATATCGGATGATGATGGAATTACCTGGAGGAAAAGTGAAGAAGTTACAATCTCGCTGCCAGAAGATCAAAAGGTAAATAGGAATTTTACAAAGATCCCTGTGTCAGAGCAGTCTTTCAAAGGACGGGGTGTTATTCAGCCCACCTTCTGGGAATCAGGAGAAGCAGTTCATATGCTGATGCGAAGCACGGAAGGACAAATTTATCACAGCATTTCTAAAAACGAGGGTGAATGCTGGAGTGAGGCACTCCCCACCGGGATACCTAACAATAACAGCGGTATTGACACAGTAAAGTCATTCAGCGGAAACGTTTATCTGGTCTGCAACCCTGTGGGGGAAAGCTGGGGGAAAAGAACTCCTATCTGTCTGCTCTGTTCAGAAGGCGGCGGAAACAACTGGGAGCAGGTGATGCTGCTGGACAAAGGGGCGGGTGAGTTCTCTTACCCGGCCATATTATGTGACGGAAACACTTTATACATCACATATACCTGGAAGCGGGAAAGTATAGCATTTTGGAAAATTAAGATTAGGGAATAGTTCTCCATTAAAAATGTAGATTGCGTACCCTTATAATTGGGCTCTGCAATCTACATTTTTTCTAAATCAATATGGAATGTCAACAGTACACTAGCTCTTAGAATTTTTAAGCCGGATTCTATATATCTTAAAGATACCCCTTATCTTTTAAAATTGATTGGGCCTGCTTTTTTTTGGCATCACTTACTAAGATAATAGGTCCCGTACAGCCCATCCCGCTGTCCGCGTATATGCCTTCTTTCCACAGTGCTTTTACACCGTCCTCCAAATCCATGATCTCGATCCCGGGGATCTGCTCCGTCACGACCTCTTTCGGCGGTGCTGTCACTTCTTCCTCTGGGGCTGATTTTTCCGCTGCTTTCCTCTCTGCAAGAATCTCTTTGAATCCGGCATTGCCTGCCGCCTCGAATTCTTTGGCAGAGACAGCAAACACCTTTCCTC
>NZ_SLZZ01000019.1 GCF_004346165.1 Muricomes intestini
CACGGAGTGCTATAAGCAAAAGTGCTGGATTTTATTTGCCAAAAAACGCTGGAAAATAATTTCCACTTTTTGCTGGAAAGTACTTGCCGTTTACATGATGGTATATTGTAAAGTTTTGAATATGCATGCGCCATTAACTCATTACTTTTTTTCGTCGCAGCATATAAAGAAACTGGATTATCGACTTTATCATCAGTGCTGTATGGAACCTTCTTATTTGAACCATATACACTAGATGAAGAAGCATAAACAAGATGCTCAACGCCACTGTTTCCATTATCATAAGAATGACGACATGCTTCAAGTATATTATAAAATCCTATTAAATTAGACTCAATATAAGCATCTGGATTTGTAATAGAATATCTCACACCCGCTTGAGCCGCTAAATTAACAACAAGTTCCGGCTGATATTCTGCAAAAAGTTTTTCTATTAATGATTTATCGGCAATTGAACCTTGAATAAATATAAAATTATGCTGATGTAATAATTTGTCTAATCTTGATTTCTTGATTTCAACATCATAATAATCGTTCATATTATCTATACCAACTACTTTTATTGTTGGTTCTTCAGCAAGAAGCCTTTCAGCTAAATTCGAACCTATAAATCCAGCAACACCTGTTACCAAAATTGTTTTTCCTTTAAATTCCACTTTTCTCATTATCAATTTCCTTCTTTCGCCTATTGCTATTTCAAAATATGTATTTTTTAATAATTAATAATTTACATAGAACCCTCTTGTTTTAATACCGAGAAAAATGTTTTCCACAATATACGCAAATCTAATCCCATGTTCCATTCAGATATGTATTTTGTATCCAATTTAACCACTTCCTCAAAGTCTGTTATTTCACTTCGACCACTTATTTGCCATAAACCAGTAATGCCTGGTCTTATAGACAAACGAGCTCTATGATGCAAATCGTAGGAAGACCACTCGTCCAAAGTGGGCGGTCTTGTACCAACAAGCGACATATCGCCTTTTAAAACATTGAAGAATTGGGGAAATTCATCTAGTGAAGTTCTTCTTATAAAATCACCAATTCCTGTTTTCTTCTCACCATTAGATAATTTTTTATTTCCAATTACTCTTGTGTCAAAGTCTACTTTAAACATCTTTCCATCTTTGATACGATTCTCCTTCATCAAATCTTTTTTTCGTTCTTCAGCATCCATGTACATACTACGAAACTTATACATTTTAAATTTCTTTCCATTTTTCCCAACACGGATTTGTGAAAAGAAAATTGGTCCCGGTGAATTTATATATATAGCCGGTGCTACAAAAATAAATATGATCCCTGTTAATAAGCAACCAAATAATCCACCAATTATATCTAGTAATCTTTTTTCAACCAATTGCTTAGAAGTAGCATAGTTCATACTAGCTGTAAGAACTGTATATCCACCTATTTTTTCAACAAACTGCTTACTTCCAAGATTTTCTGAAACCTTAGCTAAATTTAGATGAACAGTGACACCAGTTTCCACGATCTGATCTATTAAATCTTGTGGATATGGATAATTTGAATCAACATTAATAAAAACTTCATCAACCCACTCCCTACAGACATAGGTTGCTGCATTATTTTCATTTGCAACGACTGGAATTCCGTCAATGTTATCGCCCTGCATATCCTGATCCACAATCACAATTCCTGCGATATTAAATAGTTCAAAATTATTATTCTTAATTTTTTTAATCACTGCAGAGGCAATGTTTTGTGTAGTAATAATTATTAAAGATTTATCTCCTCCTAATATCATTTTCCTCTGTATCAACTTTTTCCATACAACCCTAACAATGTATGCAATAATTACATACAGTACGCCCATCAAATATAAAGCTGTTCGAGAATATTCCTCTCCTTCTTGTACTGTAAACAGATACAATACTGAAAAAAGTTCAACCAAAATTACATGCTTTATGGTTATTGCAAATTCTTTGTACCAACCTCTTTTTAAAACATTTCTTACAGTTTCAAAAAAGAAAAGAACAAGTACATCTGCTAGTTCTACAAAAATAGCCATATTTCTATAAATAGGGATTATATACGGATTTGTCATCCCGTGTCTCAAAACAAAGGACAAAAGAAATGCGACTTGAACACATATCAAGTCCAAAATAATAAAATCATAATGCTTAAACCAGCCACTGGAACTTTTTTTATACATATCACTCTCTCCTCACCCCCCCCGAAAATATGTTCGAGAAGGATTTTAAATGAAGTATTTTATATTAATCCAACTTACATAAAGCTGAAATAATTTTCTGTTATCAATAGTTTGTGACACGACTAATAGCCTGTAACCTTTCATTACAGGCTAAGTCATCTCTCCTTATATTTTTAGCGCTCATTTCGTTTGGGTCAAAATCGAGCAATCAAGAAGCCTACTCTTCATCTCCTAGGATTGCTTTATCTACTTCATCCAAACGTGTTCAACACAAAACGGATGGATGACTCAGGCCGGCACAATCCTTGCAAAACAAAGGTTTTTCTTGGTTGTCTCGATTATACTACGTTCCCCCTTCAGCACATTCCAGAACTGTGGGAATTCATCAATGCTGCTCTTCCTCAGAAAATGTCCTATAGGTATAATCCTGGGATCATTATCCATCTTGAACATAAATCCGTTCATCTTGTTCTGTACCATCAATTCTTTCTTCCTGTCTTCTGCATCAGGGTACATGGTACGAAACTTATATATTTTGAAACGGCGCCCGTTTCGCCCCACACGCTCCTGAGAAAAGAACACAGGTCCGGGAGACTGTTTTTTTATAATTGGGGCAAATATAATAAAAACAATACCTGTTGCCAGCAGGCCTACTACAGCTCCAAAAATATCAATGAGCCGCTTGAAAAACAGCTGCTGTGAGGAAGCAAATTTTATTCCGGAGGAAAGAACCATAAAGCCCGCAAACTGGTTTATCATTTTATTCTCTACGTTTGGCGTAAACCTGGCGAGATTTATATGTGCCACCAGACCCATACTCACAAAGATTCCCATAAGTCTTTCTGCTTCTTTTTCATATCCCGGCAGATCAATGAATACCTCATCCACAATGTTTTCCTGGATATACTCAATCATATGATCTTTGTCAGCCACAACCGGTACATAGTTTATTTCTGTACCTACTTTGTCGGAGGTATCATACAGTGCACAGGCACTTAGCTGATAATTTCTGTATGGCTGCAGCAGCCCCTCAATAGCATCTTCTATCCGGCCTTCTGTTGATATGATCAGAACCTTCCGCATTTTCTTTCTGCTGCGTATCCGTATGCGAATAACCCGCTTCCAAAGCAAGCGGGCCGCCAGCGTGATAAAGACACTGGCCGGATACATAGCTGCCACGATAATTCGGGAGTATGAACTGGATTCTTTAAATACAAACATCCATACAATTAACCCTAAACTTATGAATCCACAGTGAGAGAGGGTTTGCTTTATTTCTTTCATATATCCCCGCTGTATAATTCCTCTATAGCTGCTCAGAAAAAAGGCGGCCATAATACTCAGCAAAATGATTGTCCAAATCATATTTTGATAATGCTCCGAAAAACCATTTTCCAGGCTTTTGTTCCTTATGAAGTATGAAACGAAAAATGCTGTCTCCAAACTTACAACATCCAATATCATAAAGTCTAAATGTTTCACCCAGCCCTTTATAATATCCTGATACATGATTTTTCCCTCCCCGAAGACTTTCAGATATTATTTTGCCTCCAATATCTGCTCCATCTTTTGCGATACACCTTGTATAGATTCATCGTTTGGATTCATCACATACAAGATTTCATCCCCGGACGAAAAGCACGCCTGGTTATCCCCGGTTCCTGTAACCGCTGCTGATTCGATTGACCAGGCTGAGCTGTCAGAAAGCTGTAAATTGATGAATTTTGCCATTTCCTCCTGGGTCATGTTTGTCTCTACACTGTCGCTGACATTTGCTATAACCTGATTTGCATTTGTCAGAATCGCCGGTGACATAGCTTTATTTAAAATTGCTGTAAGTACAGCTTCCTGATTTTTTCCCCGTTGGTTATCTCCTGCCTCAAAGCTGTATCTTTCTCTTGAGAATCCAAGAGCTGTTGCTCCGTCCATGTGGTTCATACCTTTTTGTATTTCATATCCGCCGTGTGCTGTTGTGAAGGTATATTCTGAATTCACATCGACTCCGCCCAGGGCATCCACAATATTTATCAGAGAAGTGAAGTTTACTCTTGCGTAATATGAGATATCTATTCCATAAATACCCTCCAAGGTTTTCATGGAAACATCTACCCCATAAATGCCTGCATGGGTCAGCTTGTCCTTCTGTTCTCCAGAGACTCCCGGAAGCGGCACATAGTAATCCCGCGGTGTTGTTGTAAGCAGAATTTTCCTTGTATTGGGATTTACGGTCATGATAATGTTTACATCACTTCTGCTGTTCGTCGTAATAGGACCGTCTACATCAATTCCACTGATATACACATGAAACGGTTTTTCGATATTTGTCTCTTCCTGCTCAATCTCTGTATCAATCCCATATTGATACAATATTCTCACCTGATCGGAATACCCTTCCACAGCATCGTCAATAATCCCAGCAAATGCTTCATTATAGATGGCCGCTTCAATTCTTCCTTTGAGAAGGGCCTCCGCCTCATCGGCCAGTGTTGCATATTCTTCTATCTTTATCTCACCGCCCAGAGCTTTTTCTATATCCTCTTTCATCAGTCGGTTATTTTCCTGATCCACAGCTGTCTGCATCCCAAACCGGTAGCCCTTGGCATCCAACAAATTTGAGGCAGGGCTGTCGTTTTTCACCACGACAATCATATTGTCTGTTTTATAGGTAGCGCCTCCCACATCCTTCATTAGCTTATCAGCCTTAAGCATGTAAACAATTCCTATGCTGAGCAGAATACTGATAAGAACGCTTAAGACAATGCCGGTAATATATATTTTATTCCTCAGAAACTGAAGTCCAAAAGTAACTCCAAATAATGCCAGCATCATGACACCCGCCGCAATTATGTACTTCATTGGGAGCACACTGCTATTCCAGATCACTATCAATAACCCCGCCGAAAGGATTAGCTGCAGTAAAGTCAGTAGTTTTCCGCCCATATGAAGGGTTTTTCCTCTTTTTCCCATATAAGTATGTCCCCCTCTTATTGTACAGTCAGAATAAATGACCTTACCTCTGATGTATTTTTGTCACTGTCTGTCACGTAATAATTCAGCTGATAATCGCCGGGAGTGTAAATATCATAGTCGCCCTCTACAGTAACTTGCTGTAGTAATGCATTGGGGTCATCTGTTTCGTCCGAAACACCCGCCACAACGCTTAAAGGATCAAATTCACTCC
This sequence comes from Muricomes intestini, assembly GCF_004346165.1. GTDB lineage: Bacteria > Bacillota > Clostridia > Lachnospirales > Lachnospiraceae > Muricomes > Muricomes intestini. The sequence continues at coordinate 5,361 of NZ_SLZZ01000019.1, forward strand.
CTGCTGGAATGACTGCCTGTCCAGTGCTCAATACAATGTCAGGGACCACATTAGCCTGTTCCATTTTTTCTGCAGCCTGATCAGTTTCCTTTGCTTTATTCTCTGCCCCCTCTGTACCTTCGCCTGTGTCTTCCTGCTCCCAGGCATCTGCATCCTGATTTGACTCTTTCTGAGCATCTGCTATATATGTAACAATCCGGGTGGCGGTTCCTACGTTTTTGCTGTCGTCGATAACCCCATAACTTATAACTGCTTTTCCATCCTCTGTGGGAATAATCCTGTCCACAAAGACCTTGCTGCTTAAGTCACCGTCCCTGTTGTCCTCTGCTTTTACTCCCTCCAGTAAGACGTTATAGTTGTCACCTTCGCGATATGTAATATCCATTTTCTTGACACTGATTTTAGGGGCCTGTTTATCCTGTCCGACATACAGAAAAAATCCAATGACACCCAAAATGGCACAGCCCATCAGTAACATAACTGTAAGTAACCGCTGTTTCATCTCTTGCATCTCCTAACTTTTTCCATATTCTCCATAGTATTTTCCATAGTATTTGCCGTAGTACTTATTTTGTTTCATGTCGACCTTATTCAGCACCACTCCAAGAATTGGACACTCTGATTTCTCCAACTGTTCCTTTACTGCTTTTGCAAACTTATAGCTGATTGTATTTGCTGCGATTACTAGAACAGCAGCATCGCACTGTTTTGCTATAATTGCGCTGTCAATAACGCTTCCAAGGGGAGGTGCGTCTATAATGATGTAATCGTAAACTTTCCTTGCACTTTCTATCAGGGATTCAAATATGTGCTGTCCCAGAAGTTCTGCCGGATTTGGCGGAACAACCCCTGCAAAGATCACAACCAGTCCCGGTTCCTGTGTCTGGTACATAATCTCGCCGACCTTGGCCTGTCCTGCCAGAAAGTGAGACAGTCCTTTGATTGCCCCTGTGACTTTGTGGCGTCCGGCTAATATAGACTTTCTCAAATCGGCATCTACAAACAGGACCTTTTTCCCGGCCTCTGCCAGAGAAGCTGCCAGTGCCAGTGAAACTGTACTTTTGCCCTCATTTGGGGTGCAGCTCGTAAGCACAATTGCCTTATTATCCGCCCCGGAAAATTCAATATTAGTACGTAAGGTTTTATAGGCTTCGTTGCTCCTATGGTCCTTTTTTAATCCCTTTAAAACAATTTCCTGCATTTTAAGCTCCCCTCCCTCTACCTCTTCATATTCTTCGTGTACTGTCTGGTTGACAATCCTTTGGTCTTCTTAGACTTTTTCATTCCCTCCTGAATTGGGATGGATGTCAGTACATTCAATCCAAGGTAATGTTCTACGTCATCCGGTGTTTTGATTGTATCATCCAATATATAAATAAGCACGATTATTCCAATTGCCAAAATAACTCCCAGTATCCCTCCAATCATCATATTCTTCAAGGTGCTGGGAGATGAAGGATCTGTGGGAAGGTTTCCTTCTTCTACAATATTTACGGAATCCGCATTCATAATTTCCTTAATCTGTATGCTGACGGCCTCTCTGATTGCATCGGCAATCTCCTTAGCCTTCTTGGGATCTTCATTTTCCACAGATATCCTTAAGATACGTGTATCCTGTGGGGTATCTACTGTAATCGTGCCTGCCAGGTCCTCTGCTTTCATATCCAGATTCAGTATCGCAATAACCTGTTCCAGCACCGGCCGGCTTTTGACCAGCTCCATATAGTCCTTCGTCAGTGATGTTCCTGTCTGGACATCACTGTATGTAAGACTTGTACTTCCTTCCTCTTTCGATAGTACATACACCTTGGTTACCGAGGTATACATTGGCGTGATAAACAGCTTTGTCCCGATAAACGCAACCATCGCCATAGCAATCCCTGCCAATATTATCAAATGCAGTCGTCTCCATAAGATCATAAATAACTCAGTCAGGTCTATGGTTATCTCATCATTGTCGATTTCAGGATTCATTGTTGTATTCTGGCTCATTATTATTTCCTCTTCCTCAGCAAGGTTGCAGCGTTGCTGAAGAATATCCCCCTCATATAGTCTTCTCCGTATTTTCTCTTTACATAGGCTGCCGCCTTTTTCATCCGTGGAGCACGTTTGTCAGCGCTGTGGGCATCGGTTCCTACTCCAAATACCATATCCCGCTCCATCAGTTCTTTTACAAATCGTTTGACCTTACCCCCGCTCTCTCCGATTATGCTTCCTGCATTAATCTGGATATTGATTCCCATGTCCCAGATATGTTCTGCTGCTTCGATATCATCTCTTAAACAGGTATATCTCTCAGCATGAGCTAAAATCACCTGATATCCTGCCATCTGTATTTGCTGCAGGCTTTGCTGTATGTAGTTAAAGCTTTCTGACGGTGAGAACTCAACAAGTACGTAATCGCGTCTGTTAAGCGTCAAAATATCACCCTGGCGCAGCTTATCCATGATATCCTGTCCGAAATAGATCTCCGTACCCAAGTAGATGCGGAACTTTTCATCTATCTGCCGTGCAAGCTTTCGCACCTCAGACAACTTCTTTCTCAGTACAGCAGGATGTTCATGTCCTCTGCGGGGGTGATAATGGGGTGTGGCAATGATACAGCGTATTCCTTCTTCATAGGCAATCTGTAACATCTTTTGTGTTTCACTGATACTCGCAGCACCGTCATCCACTTCGGGAAGTATATGGCAATGCATGTCAATATATCTTTCCATTTGGCTAGTCCTCTAATACTCTAATATTTTAAAATCCAATCTTTGCGATATATTCACTCTTGAAAAATCACATTGAAAATAAGCCCTAACATTTCATATAAGTTTAGTTTATCGTTGTTTAGCCGTCATGTCAACAAATATGAGCATAAATATTGCCACAATTCACCAATATTCGCCAAAAAAGAGGATATCCGAGAAATTATAATTTTGCCTCCGATAGCATAAATTCTAACTGATCAGCCTTTTTTTCTACGATTTTATCAACATTTTTTACTAATTCAAGAAGTGCCTCAATAACTACTGTTTCACTCAAATGATTATAATTTTTGTAATAATCGAACCGTAAGGAATCTCCTTTCGAAAGAAGAACGTAGTCTGCCAGCTCTGCTAATCTTGAATTATTATATTCAGTAATTGCGATGACTTTTAACCCTTTTTCCCGGGCTAGCTCTGCTCCCTGGATAACCGCTTTTGTAACCCCTGATTTAGATATTGCACATACTACGTCATTCTTATCTGCTAAATTTATAGTATTTAAATAGTAATCCGCCAGGCCGCTATAAGTTGCCCGAATGCCAATTCTGCCCAGACAAAACCCCATGTGCCTGGCTAAAGTACCTGTGTCTCCTGCTGCTATCACATGAATTTCATTGCAATTATCAATAAGCCGGGCAGATTCACTTAATGTCGTGGTATCTAAGTTATTGCTAATGTTTTGTATAATACTACTATATTTCTGAAAGATATCATCCGCTATATTTTCTTTATCCTGCTCTATATTTCTTGTTCTTTCCATCATTCCCATATCACGGGCCAACATCGTCCTAAATGGCCAGTATCCTGTATAGCCTGCGTGCTGACACATCCGCACAACAGTGGCCTCACTTACTCCGCTCGCTATTGACAATTCTTTGACTGTATATTCTGTTACCTGGTTAGGATATCTCAGTACATATTCTGCCACCTTTCGTTCAGTGGGGGAAAAAATACTTTGGCTTTTCTGAATATTATCTATTACACTTTTTTCACTCATGTTTCACCTCTCATATCTTGAGAAATTCTTCCGGACTATATACGCTTCAGGGTATAACTCAAAATCTGCACAATGTTTTCATCCTATTCTCCAAGTAGGGAACAAGACGTCCCCTCACATATTCTGACATATTAATAATTTTAACAGGATCTGCATTACTTTCATTTTCTTTTACAAATTCTGCAGCAGCATCGTAATATTTTCCCAGAAATTCAGTTCCCAGATTAAACTTACGAATTCCCTTTGAAAATGCATCCAACAGCTGGTCATCGGGAATACCGCTTCCCCCATGAAGTACAAGTGGTACAGAAACAGCCGCATGAATTTCTTCTAATCTTTTAATATCCAGATGTGGTGTATCTTTATATTCTCCATGTGCATTCCCAATTGAAACTGCTAAAGAATCTACTTCTGCTTCCCGGCAGAACTTTTCGGCCGCATCTGCCTTTGTATATAAATCTTCATTATGATTATCGGATTTTGCAGCAATACCCACGTGTCCTATTTCCCCTTCCACAACCGCTCCCAGCGAATGAGCTTTATCAACAACCTTCTTTGTAATGGTAATATTAGTATTTAGATCATTCATAGATCCATCCATCATTACTGAGCGAAAGCCTTTACTAATTGTATTAATAATTGAATCATACGCATAATCGTGGTCAGCATGAAGACCTATTGGGACTTTCACTTCTTCTGCCATTTCTTTAACCGCGGCGGCATACCCACTAAAATTACATGTTTTCTGATTCGTTACATGCTCTGGATAAAGCATAACCAATGCAGGTGTATTGGCTGCTTCTGCAGCACAAACTACAGCTGTTGCCATAGTGTGGTCCATACAAATAAATGAAATAACTGCTGTGTTGCTCTCCTCTGCCATTTTTAAAATATTTTCTGCCTTCTCGTACATAATGCGTCCTTCTTTCTATGAAAATAATTATAAAGTTGATTGTTACCCTTTCAAGTAAAAGTCTTATAATCGGCGTTCTACAGTAAGCTGAGCAAGAAGTCCTCCTGCAAAAAAATCACCCAAGCCAACAACTGTCGGATTCTCAACAAAAGTTAAATCCTTGGCAGGGAGGCAGCAAATTACATCTCCGGCTTTTGCTTCAATTTTTTTGCAAAATTCCTTGCTCTCTTTCTTATCAGGGAGATTTTCTGCTTCTTCATATTCCTTTTTACCAAATTCATCGCCATACCAAAAACGAGTTGAAGCCATTGTAATACCGCCTTTTAAAGCCCGTTTGTATTTTTTTGCATCTTTTCCGTAAGCTAAAGCCCACGAAGCAGAATGAATAAGAAGGATTGGAATTTTCACCTTCGCATATACCAGCTCGACTGACGACAATACTTCATTCTCATTTAAAATATTAATTCTATGATCAACATATTCTTGTAGTTCCTCCTCATTCATGCTGAGAACATCTATTACTTGACGCAGTGCCTGGTGAACAAAGATGCGGAAATCCTTGCGTATATAACACCCATCTTCCATCACGACGATAGCCTTTTGGGGCAGTGATTTTAGCAAGTTCCTGGTGTGCATCATGCGATCCTCAATCACTTCTTTTTCCAAAATTTCACTAAAACACGAAAGGAGAAAAACTTCCGCATCCTGTATATACGGAGCATACTCAGGCGACACCACTAAATGAAGACTTTCAATATCCCTGGAGAACATTACTCTGTTTTCCCTTGGAGTAACAAAATCAATATCATTTGCCTTAATTCTTATCCCTGCCTGATAAGACAAAATAACATGGGGATAGATTTCCTTACTCTCATGTTTTACCCCAATCATATAGTGAATCTCCTCAGGCAAAAGTTCCTTCATGTACCTGTTAAAACTGCTTAACTGTATAGTACTCTCGTATCCAAGCTTACTAATTGCTATTGCAGCACGTGTTGCCGTACCGCCGATTGTAACGCGATATTGAAATCGATTTGCAAAATCCAAACAAATCTGGTTCGTATCAGGTATTAATTCACACCCCATTCCATGTTTCATGTGCCAGAGGCTTGATATAAGCAGAGCACGTTCAGAAGCAATTTGAATATCGCCTGCAGCTATGTCATTTTCGTGGACATCAAATTCACAGATCATTTTCTCCACTGTCTCAGTACTCCAGGCTGTTTCAAAATCAATGCAGGTGTGAAAACCTAATGCTATTTTTTCACCCATAGTATCTCGTTCCTTTCTGATTTTTCAGATTATCCCTTTATAGCTCCAGATGACATCCCTGCAATGAAGTATTTCTGAAAAAATATAAACAATAATAATACAGGAATAGATCCCAAAAAGCTCATTGCCATCATCTGACTCCAATCATACGTGTGCTGGCCCATAAGCATATTAATTCCTACTGGAATTGTTCGCATATTTGCTGTCTGTGTTAATGCCAGTGCAAATAAGTATTCATTCCACGCCTGCATAAATGTGTACATTCCAACAGAAACAAGGCCCGGTACTGAAATAGGAACCAATATCCTCCAAAGTGCTTTCATTCTCGATCCGCCATCCATCATAACAGCTTCGTCTAAATCTGTAGAAAGTGTATTAAAATAGCCGGTAATCATGAGAATACAATATGGCAGTGTGAACACCAGATAGGTTAATATCAGGGCCCAGTAAGTGTTAAATAATTTCATTGTTACAATTAAACTTAAATATGGAATTAATAATACAATAGCTGGCACTGCCTGTACGCTGACTATAATTGTATTAATTACTCCTTTTAATGGAAAATCAAATCTACTAAACGCATAGGCGGCCATAATTCCGATTACCAATGTCAGAATTACCACACATGCGGAAACAAAATAGCTATTCAAAAAGTACCTGACTTTTTCTGAATCAGTCAAAATCTCAATATATGAGCGCATGCTAAATGATTTGTCAATAAACTTCGGCGGCCATGAAAAAATTTCAGTATTAGATTTAAGTGAGGACACAAGCATCCATAAAACTGGAAAGCCTGCAAATAGCCCACCTAAAATTAATAGGATGCTTAATATTACCTTTGTTGGCCTTTTGTAACCTCCTACCATGCTTATTCCCTCACCTTCTTTTGCTGTTTGACATAGAAAATTGCCACAATCACACACAATAGCAGTAGAATTACAGCCACCGCAGATGCAAGTCCATATTGACTACTGTTAAATGCTAATTTGTAAATATAAATACTTAATGTCTGCGTTGAATTAACTGGTCCGCCCCCGGTCATCATCCAAATGAGAGCAAAAGACTGCAGCGTCCATACAAAATCGAGCATTGCAATACTAATTAGGATGGGTTTTAATTGAGGAATTATAATATGTAAAAAAGATTTCCATTTTGTTGCGCCATCAAGTGCAGAGCTTTCATATAAATCTTCCGGAATTCCCTGTAAGCCTGCCAAAATACTTATCATATAAAATGGGTAACCACACCAGATATTCACAAGTGTGATAGTTGCCAGTGCGACATCCTTATTACTTAACCATTCCGTATCTTTAGCCGCTAAATTAAAAATTGAAAGTATATAGTCTACAATTCCTGCCGGTTGGAGCATCATTTTCCACAAAATAGCAATTACTGAAGCTGTAAACACCCATGGAAGAACATAGATTACCCTAGCAATTGTTTTTGTTCTTGTCTTAAAATATTTTGTATTCAAAAGCAATGCAAAGCACATTCCCAGAATAATGTGGGCAGCAACACTAACAGTCACAAATACAAATGTGGTTTTAACAGCACCCCAAAATTCACTGTCTGATAGAATTTTCTTATAATTATCAAGCCACACAAACTCAGGATCAGCCACCACAATTGCATTATTTTGGAAAGAATATTTTATAATCAGATAAATGGGAACAACCATTAAAACAAGCATAAGAATGATTGTTGGAGACAGATATAAGTAAGGTGTAATCTTCCTTCTCAATTTTGATTTGCTTCTATTTTTCATCATTTTATCTCACTCCAGTTTCTTCAAAAGAAAATGGAGCCACAAGAACTATGACTCTATTTTCATTGCGCTATAATTAGATTCCAGAATTCTCGTCTGATTTAATTATCATATATATCATCTATGCTTTTCTGTACATTTTCTAAGAAAGCGGTGGTGTCCTGCTCACCATCCATATATGGAACTAACTCGTTAATATAATCTGTCATAATCGTGTTTGCCTCTTTCATACCTGTAAACTCATTAATTGGATAACCTTTCTGATACATATCATAAATATCCTGAAATACTTCATCTGCATTACTATAATCCGGTTCAGCTAAAGTACTATTTGGAAAGGCCGACTGCGTCATCGCTAAATCCGCACAAATAGAACCCTCCCTGCCCTCTAGTCCGCTTAGAAGATATTCTATGAATTTCATGGCTTCTGCTTTATTTTCACTCTTTTCAGTCACACCAAGCGCCCAGCTTGCAACACACATCCCTCTTTTTCCTGTATAATCATCCTTTATAGGAATCGGAGCAGCTGTAATATGCATATCTGGAGCTTCTTTACGATAAGAGGTTAGCAGGGCCGCTGAATTAATGTGGAATGCAATTTCACCACTGCAAAATTTAGAAGACATATCTGCTTCTGTTAATGCGCTCATACCGGGATAAATATATCCTTTGTCATATAATCCCTTCATAAATTCTGCAAATTCTTTCAGCTCTTCGTTACCCGTTAATTTGCAATTTCCTGCATCGTCCTTCATCTTTATACCGGATGCCCACGCGAAACCCATGTAAGAATTCTGAATTCCTGATGGAGATGTGGTATCAAGATTTAATGCAAATGGATAATAACCGGCATCCTTAATTTTTTGACAGGCATTTTCAAATTCAGACCAGGTATTCGGTAATTCTGTAACTCCGGCTTTATCTAAGATGTCTTGATTTGCATACATCGGGTAGGCAAAGTTGACAACCGGAACCGCATATGTTGAACTATCGACTTGCCACTCACTGTCAACGATTTCCTGATTGAATCCATCATCATCCATCAATTTACTCTGGTTTGTTAAAATTCCCTGCTTTGCAAAATCATATACCCAGCTGCTGTCAACGCCGACAATATCCGCTACTGTTCCCGTACTTGCACCAGAAGTAATCTGTGTTTTCGTATCAGCAAAAGGTGCACTTAATAATTCAATTTTTACACCGGTTTTTTCCTCATACTTATCTACAATATTCTGTACATAACCTTCCGGACATTCTACAGCCCACCACTGCTGCCATTTAAGTGCTACACTTTTACTGCCAGAATCATCCTTGGTTTCGCCTCCAGATCCCCCGCCGCAAGCAACAAGTCCCAGCACCATAGCTCCCGTCAAAACTACGGACAGGCTTTTTTTCACAAACGTTTCCCTTTTCATAGTTACCCTCCTTTTCTTTTTTGGCTTTTATGCAATTTTGTAGCTTCATAATGTCCTTCGTAAAATAAAATATTGATATTTCGATATAATTAAATTTCATTTCATCATTATTTATAAATTTTATTTCATAATCTGTTCAATATGTATGATTTTATTTCGCATTTTATACCTTTAAATATTTTCTTTTTTTACATTTTCCCCAACAGAAAAGCAGGTTCCGAAGAACCTGCTAAATTGCTAAAAGGGTCAGTCCCTTTTGCACTCCATTTTCAGAATTGTTTTACAATTTTATTTTCTTACCATAATAAATTTATCCACTAATTCAATAAGAACTTTTCTGTCTGAATCTGTTTTTGTATTACTAAAACCCCAGTGCCTCATAATCTTTCTGCATAAAGCGATGATAAGTGATATGCCCACCTTCAAGTTTGATGCAGTACCGGTAGTTATCCGGAATCCCTTCTTCGAAATACAATAAGTAATCGAACTCTCCATTGTGTATCTCTTCACACCTCACATTCCCAGAATATCTGGAGAATACTTCTTTAATGTCCTCAATATCGCAATTACCATACTGAACTTTCTCAATAAATTCCTTTAAAAACCCCGTATCCTTCACTGTATTGTGTACATATTCCATACCTTCTGCGGGTATCAGAATGCAAAAACGCGTATGATTGTGAGAACAGGACACCTTTCCCAACGTGTCTTTGGCGAACTTGCGGAACATCTCCAGTACCTCTTCCATCTCAGAAACGGATAATTCCGTCCCCAGCAGGCTGTTCAGTGACTCCAGGGGATAATAAAATCCCATGGGGCTTTTTGTATATCCAAGTTTAATATGTGATTCTGCAATAACATCTATCAGGTTCTTTTCCAAGGACTCAAAATCCAATTCCTGCATTATGATTTTCCCCCTACAAACTAAGACAGACGGCTTAACTCAAATACCTGCCGCCCCGTTCTGGCCCAACAGTGGCATTCTCTGTCCTCTTAATTCAATGATAGGGCCCCCGGTTCCTTCTATGTATTCCCTGGTAATGGTAACCTGTCCGATATTGTCATCCTTGGGAATCTCATACATAATATCGAGCATGAATTCTTCTATGATTGCACGCAGCGCTCTGGCTCCTGTGTTTTTTTTCATTGCCTTTTCCGCTATAGCGCCCAGTGCACCGTCATCAAATTCAAGGTTCACCTCATCTAGTGCAAGAAGCTTCTGATACTGCTTTAAGATTGCATTCTTTGGCTCTTTGAGTATCTTAACCAGCATATCCTTATCCAGTCCCTTGAGGGTAAAGATAATGGGCAGACGCCCGATAAACTCCGGTATCATCCCAAAGGTTCTCAAATCTTCCACGGTCACCTTAGAGAGAATGTCCTTGCCATGCTCATATTTATCTTTCAGTTCTGCGTTGAATCCCATCGCGGTCTTGCGGGACAGTCTTTCTTTGATAATCTCCTCCAAGTCCGGAAATGCACCGCCACAGATAAAAAGAATATTCTTTGTGCTCACTGTAGTCAGAGGAACCATGGCATTCTTGCTGTTTGCACCCACGGGCACCTCCACTTCACTTCCCTCCAGCAGTTTTAACATTCCCTGCTGTACGGACTCTCCGCTGACATCTCTCTGACTGGAATTCCGTTTCTTTGCAATTTTATCAATCTCATCAATAAAAATAATTCCCTGCTCAGCACGCTCCACATCATTATCCGCAGCCGCCAGCAGCTTTGATACAACACTCTCAATATCGTCCCCTATGTAGCCTGCCTCTGTCAAAGAAGTGGCATCTGTAATCGCCAGAGGTACATCCAGAAGTCTGGCAAGTGTTTTTACAAGGTAGGTCTTTCCGCTCCCGGTAGGCCCTATCATCAACATATTGGACTTTTCAATCTCTATGTCATCCATCATGTTGGTGGCAACCCGCTTGTAATGGTTATATACTGCCACGGACATTGTTTTCTTTGCATATTCCTGTCCGACCACATATTCATCCAACTGTGCCTTAATCTTATGGGGAGCCGGAATATCCTTAATGCTCAGTGTATGATACTCTTTTGGTTTTTCCTTTTTCTTCTTTATCTTCTGACTCTTAGGGGTTACATTCTCCATATCTGACAAATTCAAAAACTGTACACCCGGTATATTCATTAATTTACTATAGTCGATAGAGCCGTCGGTCATTGCATCAAAGCTTTTCCGCATACAGTCTGAGCATACGGTCATATTATTCGGGAGATCCACCATCTTGCCTGCAACACTCTCCGGCCGGTGACAGATGATACAATACTTTTCATACTCATCGTCATCCTTGTCGTCCTCGCTTTGGGCAGTAACCTCCTCCTTGTCGTCACACATGTCGGCCCGGTCATCCGTCCCCGTATCGCCTGTGCGTTCCTTCTCATCTTTGTTATCTGATTCTTCTGTATAATTGGTTTCTTCTATAATAAAATCTTTATCTGACATAGTACCCTTCCTTTCTATTACAAGACTATTATAGTACAGTTGTGATTCAGACACAAATGAACTTTTTCTAAACCTAGTCATATTGTAACAGTTCAGCCATCAGCTCGATTCCGCTGTGCTTCATCTCGCTGTGGCAGAACGCCATATGAATTTTCGGCAGGATCTGCATACAAAAGCAAGCTTTCTCCTGCCTATCCTGCCGAAAATTCGCATGGCTGAACTGTTACAACATTTTCAGGAAATCTTCTTCTGATATAATCGGAATATTAAGCTCCTTTGCCTTTTTGTTTTTTGAAGATGAGGACCGTACATCATTATTAATCAGATAATTTGTTTTAGATGTCACCGAGCCTGTCACTTTGCCGCCTTTGGCTTCAATAAGCTCTTTTATTTCATTACGGTTCGCAAAATGCTCTACATTTCCTGTAATAACGAAATTTATATTTTGAAATATCTGTTCTTCTTTTCTTTGAGTCTCTTTCTGTGGAATATGCACTTCCTTTAAAAGCTTCTCAAACAGCTGCCTGTGCTCTTTCTCCGCAAAATAATCCACAAACTTTCGGGCAATCACGCTGCCCACTCCGGAAATTGCATTTAATTCCTCAGCAGTGACATTCATCAGTTTTTCTGGATCGTTGTCCAGCTCTCTGCATATCATTTTCGCGTTAGAAAGCCCCACATTGGCAATGCCAAGACTGTACACAAGCCTGGGCAGAGTAGTATCCTTTGCACGCTCGGTACTCTTAATTAGATTTTCATAGGATTTTTGCCCAAATCCTTCCATGGATTTAATTTCCTCTTCATATCTGTCCAGATAGAAAATATCTGAAAAGTCTTTTATAAAGCCCCTGGCAATAAATTTTTCCAGTGTTGCTTCTGAGAGGCCTTCTATATTCAGCGCATCCCTGCTGACAAACAAATCAAAGGCTTTAATCTGTTTCGCCTGACAGAGAGGATTTGTGCAGTATAAGGTTTTCGTATTATTTTCCATGGAAATTTTTGTATCACCGCCGCACACCGGACAGACTGTGGGAATGTCCTTCACTCCGCTGCGGGTTAGGTTTTCCGCAATTTGCGGGATAATCATGTTCGCCTTGTAAACTTGTATTTCATCCCCTTCTCCCAGCTCCAGACTCTCCATTATGCTGATATTGTGGACACTGGCACGGCTGACCGTCGTCCCCTCCAGCTCCACAGGCTCAAAAACTGCGATGGGATTGATAAGCCCTGTCCTGGAAGGACTCCACTGTATTTTCAAAAGTTTTGTTTCTTTCACTTCGTCCATCCATTTAAAGGCATAAGAATCTCTGGGAAATTTTGCTGTGCTTCCCAGGGACTGTCCATAAGCAATATCATCATAGACAAGAACAAGCCCGTCCGAAGGAAAATCATTTTCCAAAATTCTTTCTGCAAACCATGCCACTTCTTCCTCCAGCTTATCTGCTGTCACCAGATGGTTTTCCACCACTTCAAAGCCCTGCTCCTCCAGCCACTTTAGCTGTCCGTGCCGGGAATTATGAAAATCTACTTCCCCGGCACTCACCAGTGTGAAGGCCAGAAAATGGACATTTCTTCTCGCCGTAATCTCGCTGTTCAGCTGGCGGACGGAGCCGCTGCAGAGGTTTCTAGGATTCTTGTATTTCGCATCTACATCCGCAATCTCTTCATTGATCCTCTGAAAATCCTTATATCCGATGATTGCCTCGCCTCTTAAGACCAGTTCTCCTTTGTAAGGTATGCAAAGGGGCAGGTTTTTAAATGCCCTTGCATTGTTTGTAATGACCTCCCCCACTTCTCCGTTTCCTCTTGTGACTGCCTTTGCCAGTGTTCCATCCCGGTATGTCAGAACAATGGTAAGCCCATCTAGCTTCCACGAGAGGACTGCCTTCTGATTTCCAAGAAATTCCTTGAACTGATTCGCATCTTTAGTCTTGTCCAATGACAGCATGGGACGTTCATGGCGTTCTTTGGGCAGCTCGCTCAATACTTCATACCCTACATTTACAGTGGGACTGGATGCAAGGGTTGTTCCCAATTCTTGTTCCAGTCCCAAAAGTTCATCATATAACTTATCGTATTCGTAATTGCTCATGATCTCCATATCTTGCTGCTCATAAGCACGGCGCGCATGATTTAAGAGCTCTACCAGCTCCCGCATTCTCTTTTTTTTCTCTGCCATATCTACTCTCCTGCCTGCTGAAGTTGTTTGTACAGGCGGTTTAGCTCCGCATCTGTCAGCTTCCTGTACTCACCTTCTTTTAGTCTTCCCAATTCAATATTCATAATTCTGATTCTCACTAAATCTTTCACCTGATATCCGCAGGCCTCGCACATTCTGCGTATCTGCCTGTTCAGTCCCTGGGTCAGTATAATAGAAAAAGTATATTTTCCAAGCTTCTCCACCTTGCAGGGTCTTGTTACTGTGTCCAGTATAGATACCCCCGAAGACATCTTCTCAAGAAAATCCGAGGTCAGAGCTTTATCTACTGTCACTTTATATTCCTTTTCATGCCGGTTTCTTGCACGCATCATTTTATTGATGATATCCCCGTTGTTCGTCATAAGAAGAAGCCCCCGGGAATCCTTGTCCAGCCGCCCCGCATAAGTGACTCTGACAGGGAAATCCAAAAACCGCACAATACTGTTGCGCTCCCTGCGCTCCTGGGTGCAGATAATACCCGCCGGCTTGTTTACTGCCAGCACTACCATCTCATCATTCCGGGACACCCGCTTGTTTCCTACCTTTATTACCTGCCCCGGCAATATCTTCATCCCGACTGCGGCCCGTTTGCCGTCCACTGTGACCTTTCCGCTCTTAATCAGACGGTCCGCCTCCCGCCGGGAGCATACCCCCGACTCACTTAAAAACTTATTTAGCCTGACCGGCCCTTTTTTTTGTTCAAATTCCTCTTTTATACGATTACTCACTGTTTAATACTCCACTTATATTATTATCCTCAAAAAATGTATTGCCGCCGTAAAGAAACAAAACATCCGTTATCTGATATGTCTTCATAATATCGTCTATTGTACCCGAATAGTATCTCGGATCCACCATCACGATTTCCTGGAAATACGGTGTCAGAAAGGGGGCAAAACAATTGGCCTGTGAATCTCTTATAATCAGCAGCTTTTTCTGATTATCCGCCATAGTTTTAATGTCGGCGACCGATGTGTTTCCGCCCAGAAAGACATTGTACTTTTCTCTGGTCTTCAGCATTTCACGACTATATAAAGATGTGGTCTTTTTCTGCTCATCCACATAATTGACAATGACATCATTATCTATATCCTTTGGCACATAAATAGAAATCTCTTCCTCTGCATCCAGTTCACGTCCGCTCCTTGAAGCCAGGGAACCATTGAAGTCCGCCGTAACTGGATAAGACGCATAGCTGCTGGAAACATCTGCCGTAATCCCAAGTACCGGCGCAGCCTCTTCAAAAGCATAAAACGCTCCCAGTGTCGTCCAGTGAGGGTCAGTTTTATAATATATTTTCTCGTCCTTGTGCTCCTTAAGGGCCTTGACTCCGTCTATCCACTGTACAGAATTCCCCAGCTTCTTCTTAACCAGAGAGATGCCTGCATTTTGATCTGCCGTCTCAGCCAGAGGCGGAAGACTGCTGCTAATTACATTTGCGGCATCCGGCACCAGAAGAAAGCTCATCAAAATATCCGGATATTCTTCAGTAAATTCCTTGATCGCCGTCACACTGCTTTCCAGTGTTTCATTGTCAGGGACTGTAATATCCTCCAAAAGCTGACCCTTTTTCCCGATAAAAATGCCGTTCTCCTCACGGCTTCCTCCAAGACGGTTCAGCGTTACTTTCAGTTTCCTCCAGGCATTTCTTCCCATAAACTGATCGGACTGGTATTTTTCAAACTGCTGGGCGTAGCTTCCCGATATAATACCGCTGAGGGTAATCCGCGGCCTGCCGGCAAGCATTTTGTTTTCCTCTTCGGATTCCTTTTTATTCGGCACCAGAAAATTTCCCAGTATAAGCACAAGCAGACAAATGATAAATGCCTTACCGACAAAACTGTCTGTTCTAATTTTCTTTCTTCTATTTCTCATGTTTCCCACCTAAAACTTAAAATATAACAGCGAATTGGAGGGCTCAGTCACCAGATAGGCGATAGAAATCAGAAATATTCCTATATAAATGACGGACGCCGCTGCTTTTTTCGCCCTGCCATCTTCAAAGCTATCTATTATATACCTGATTCCTCTATATCCTGCAGTGGACGATCCCAATATGGCTGTCAGATACAAAAGCCAGTGCGTAGTTACATAGAAAAACGCCTGCTTATCAATAAATCCACTTGCTCCCGGCCCGAACATCACGCCCATATACTTCACGGCAGCACCGAGACTGGGACTGAAAAAGAACACCCACCCAATTAAAATAAGTGCCATTGTGTAAATATGTCTTACCACTGAAGGCATCCGTTTCATGCTCCTGCCCCACCAAAATCTTTCCATTATAAGCAGAATTCCATAATACAGCCCCCAGAATAAAAAGGTCCAGGAATCGCCATACCAGAATCCAATAAGCATCCACACAATTAGAAGATTCAGCACCTGCCGGGAACGCCCCTGATGTCCTGTGCCCAGAGGAATATAGACATATTCCCTGAACCAGTTTCCCAAAGAAATATGCCATCTTTTCCAAAACCCACTGATACTGGAAGCCGTATAAGGATAATCAAAGTTTTTCGGAAACTCAAACCCAAACATCTTCGCCAGCCCCATAGCCATATCCGAATAGCCGCTCAGCTCAAAATAAATTTGAAACCCGAAGGAGATACAGCCAATCCAGGCTGTAAGGACTGAAACATGTCCCGCCTGCAGCCCCCATATATGTTCAAAAACATTTCCTGCTGAATTTGCCAGTATGACCTTTTTCCCAAGACCAGTTATAAAATACACTGCTCCCTGCCCAAATCTGCGCGTGGACAATGTCCGCCTCTTTAACTGCTCCTCTATATGAATGTACCGCACAATGGGCCCTGCCGTCAATTGCGGAAACATGGAAATATATAATCCGAGGTGCAGAATATTTTTCTGGGGCTCTGCCTCTCTTCTGTAGACATCAACAAGGTAAGATATGGCCTGAAGAATATAGATAGAAATCCCAATGGGCAGGGGAAGCTCTCTGTAAGGAATATTTACAGGAAGAACTGCATTCAGGCTGTCCATTAGAAATCCATAATATTTAAAAAATCCCAGAAAGCATATATTTACCGTCACAGCAAAAACAAGACTGAGCTTTGCTTTGCGTAAATCCTTCTGTTTTGCCCCGATATCCAGTCCGCAAACATAGTTGAACAGAATGGAAAGGATGAGAAAAATCACATAAAGCGGCTCTCCCCAGGCATAAAAAATCAGGCTTGCCGACAACATAACAACATTCTTGAACTTATCTGGGATAATATAATACAAAACCAGAATAACCGGCAAAAATATAAACAAAAATGTGATACTGCTAAATACCATCTTTTAGTTACCCCTCACTGCAGCCTTTTTACAGACTTTTCATATAGGCTGCTTTGTACTCTTCTGCTCTGGGAGAAATGGCCATAAACAGGTATTTTCCGCGGACAGATACCTGTGCCTCTTCAAGCAGCTGCATCTGTTTTGGAGAATAGCCTTCAAAATCATTCTTCCTGCTTTCAATCCGCCTTTCTACAGTCCCCATTAACTGCTGCATCTGCCCGTCATCCTTCACCTTAATCAGGAGTACTTCTTCCGTAGACATGCTGCTTTCCGACGTGTACAGCATAACCCCCGCGTAGTCGGCGGCATTTAGGCCATAATAACGCTTCAGAGCCTGCATGTCCGACTTCTCCAGCTTCTCTGTGTCAATAGAATTCTCCACACCCTGCTCAATCTCTTGAAAAGGCTTTGTACTTCCGCTGGTAAACACTATAAGCAGTACCACATAACCTATAATCACTGTAAGTGTGACATATTTTAAAAACTCCGTCATAAAGACGCCACCTCCGCCATCCGCGCCAGCCAGTATGGATAGAAGGCCGCCTTAAAATGCACACCGTCATCTTCATAATAGCTGTCTGACACCAGAGCCGTATTATCTATAAAGCCAATCTGGTTCTCATCGCACATTGAACTCAGCGCTTTATTATACTCTTCAAGATTCGCATAAACAGGTTCTTCTTTTGCTTTTTCCAACCTTACCGGGAAGATAGAGTTCACAAAAATCCTTGTATTTGGAAGCTGCTTTTGAAGCTTTTTAATCAAAGTCTCATATTCTTTTACAAACAGTTTCACATCCCCGTCTGTAGCCGGGATATCATTGATTCCATAACTCAGAAAAATCACCTGAGGATTGATTTCCTTTACTTTCTCCACCTGGGAATCCAGGTCGTCAAGTTCCACTCCTATTTTCGATACAACACTGCACGCGTTCAGGAGGTCATAGTCTGTCAATGCTCCGGATATAGAATCCCCCATTACCACCGAATCTTCAAATACAGCCTTGTAATTGCCGGCCATATCTTCTTTCGAAGCCTCTTCACTGTTCTGCTGCTTCTCCGCCAATTTTTCCATCTTTTCTTCGATTTCCTTTGAGTCCGCAGAATCGGCTGCCTGTAAAATCTTCATTCCCTCGGAAGTATCCACTTTTTTATGTGTAATAATACTCAGCACTTCTGCCATCAAAATACCGGCAAAAAGTACAATAATCAGAGCACCGCTATATATGATTAACCTTCGTGTTTTTCTCTTCATTTTTCGTTTTATGTCCTCTATTATCATGGCATAGTTGTCTTGCCATAGTCAATTTTGTCTATACCCGGGGAAAATGCCGGGGGTGATATTTGATTCTTTGTTTTCTATCATACTTTTTTTGTGTGTAAAAGTCAATCTTTCACAAGTTTTAGTTTTGTGGTACAATATCTGACAGGTCTTATTGGATTATCATCGCGGAGGGTATAATACATGATTGCACTGCATCTTACCAGTGTCAAGGATTTTATGGCACATCTGTTACTGTCGGAAACATTTGATAACTTTCTTTTTATCGAAGGAGAGATTGTCACCTTCAACACCTTTACAATGGACGGTTTTATGCAGAAATCATTTTTTTCGGAAGAGGAGAATATTCCTGAATATTCTTCTTGGAAAAATCTTAAAAATTTTGGTTTCTCATTGATTAAGGGGAAAAAAACACCCTTAAGTTTTAAGTTTATCTTTAGTTTGTCCCCGGAAAACATCGCCCGTCTCATTGAGCAGAACCATCTAGATTTTCGGGCGGATCAGGTACAGGGATTATATCTGAATATCCGTTACGACGGCAGCAGCCTCCAGTGTATAACCGGAACCTCACTCAAAACTTTTTCTATGGACAAATCACTGGAGCAAACCTGGGATGCTTTTGTGCAGAAGTTCTTTGCCCAAAAGAGTATCCCCTGGGAAACCGTTTAAAACTGTATCATTTTTTATCATTACATGCAAAACGGCCATACAAGAGCATTTTTACTCTTGTATGGCCATTGTATGATGGTCTTAAAAACTGTCTATTTTGTCAAAAGCATCATAATCTCATTGCTTCTCTGTACAAATGCTGTCATCTCTGCCGGGCTTAGCGGCTTGTGTGCCAGCATTGCCAGATCATACAGCTGTCTGCAGATAACAGGCACGCTCTTGCTGCGTTTGTGCTCTACAACAAATTTTACCAGCGGATGATTAGAGTTCAGAATCAATGTAGCCGGGGTTGCAAATGCACTTGTATCCATCCCTCCCATGTTGTACATTTTCATCATCTCTTCCATACGTCTTGACTGTTCCGGGAGAACCGCCATGGAAGCCACATTATCGTCTTTCAGTCTTTCTACTTTTACATCCAGCTTGTCATTGTTTAATTCCTTGCGGAAAACCTCAATCAGACTGTCTGTTGTCTTCTTGAATTCCTCCTGTTCTTCCTCTGCCACCTCATCCTTCAGAGAATTATGAACTTCCGCGTCAATTCTCTGGAATCTTATATTTGGATTGTGCTGTTCCAGATAAGTAATGAAAGAGGTGTCTATGTTGTGTGTCAGCAGAATCGCATCCTGTCCCTGTTCTTTAAACATGTTGATGTACTGGCTCTGCTGCTGCTCATTCGTCACATAGTAAATATTTGTCTTAATTTCCTCTACTTCATTCTCTGCAGCCTTTTCCTCTGCCCCTTCTTTTGCTGCATCCGGCCTTTTCTCTTCCTTCGTTTCCTCAGCCGGTGTCACTACAGAGCCGCCGTTTGCCTCGATACACTCTTCCAACGTCAGATATTTGTGATCCAGATCCTTGAAAATGATAGAATCCTTTATCTTCTCACCGAATTTTTCATCCTTCAGGCAGCCGAATTTCACAAACGGGCTGATGTCATCCCAGTATTTCTCATAATTTTCTTTGTCTGTCTTAAACATTCCGGTCAACTTGTCTGCAACCTTTTTAGAAATATAATCTGCAACTTTATTTACAAACCCATCATTTTGCAGAGCACTTCTTGACACATTCAACGGCAGATCCGGACAGTCGATGACTCCTTTTAAAACCATCAGGAAATCCGGGATTACTTCTTTAATATTATCTGCGATGAAAACCTGATTGTTATACAGTTTAATCACTCCCTCAAGGGAATCATACTCCATGTTAATTTTCGGGAAATACAGGATTCCCTTCAGATTAAATGGATAGTCCATGTTCAAGTGGATCCAGAATAAAGGTTCTTTATAATCCATGAACACTTTGCGGTAGAATTCCAAATACTCCTCTTTTGTACATTCGCTTGGATTCTTTGCCCAGAGAGGATGAGTGTCACTGATAGAAACAGGGCGCTTTACAATCTTGGCTTTCTTCTTCGGCTCACTCTTTTTGCCCTCTTCATCTTCCTTTTCTTCATCTTCCTTTTCTTCCTCTGTGATATGTTCCACTACCTCATCCGTATCCAGGACATCTTCCTCGTCAATAGTCTCATACTCAGGCTCTGCATTTTCCTTAGAGAGGAAAATCTCAACAGGCATGAAGGAGCAGTATTTCTCCAACACTTCTCTTGCCCTGTATTCATTTGCAAATTCCAGACTGTCTTCATTTAAGAACAGTGTAATCTCCGTGCCGACTTCCTCTTTGTTACCATCCTGCATCTCATACTCAGTGCCGCCTTCACTTGCCCAGTGTACAGGAACTGCACCGTCCTGATAAGACAGGGAATCAATATGCACTTCGTCTGCAACCATGAATGCGGAATAGAAGCCAAGTCCAAAGTGCCCGATCATCTCGTCTTCGCTTGTTTTGTCCTTATATTTTTCCAGAAATTGTGTGGCGCCGGAAAAAGCAATCTGTGTGATGTATTCCTCCACCTCATCCGCCGTCATACCAAGTCCGTTATCAACAAATTTCAGCGTTTTTTCTTCTGGATTTACAATCACCTGAATCTTTGCCTTATAATCATCCGGCAGTTCATACTCTCCCATCATGTCCAGCTTCTTCAGCTTTGTAATAGCATCACACCCATTCGATATAAGTTCACGGAAAAAAATGTCATGATCAGAATACACCCATTTTTTTATAATTGGAAATATATTCTCGCTGTCGATGGACAAATTACCTTTTTTTGTTCCCATGTGTTACACTCCTTTTCAATGTAATAACTGATAGAGCCTACTGTCCAGGCATTTATCAACTAAAATGTATTCTAATACACTGCCGGTTAAAAGTCAACAGAAAATTAGCACTCTTTAGATAAGAGTGCTAATAAAACCATTAGAAATATAAAATTTCTATAAGCTTAAGGGAACCAGTCCCCATTTTAGTCCGCCAGTATACTTTTGTGGCGTTTCAGATATTTTCCGTCTCCTCTGCTGCCCAGGAACTGATTGTCTTTTACAATCACATTTCCGCGCTGCATAACCAGATCTATATCCCCCTGTACTTTCATGCCCTCATAACAGGTATAGTCTACTGCACTGTGCATGTCTGCATGGGTAAGCATGCGCTCTTTCCCCGGATCTAATATGACCAGATCGGCATCGGAGCCCGGCAAGAGTGTTCCTTTCTGAGGATACAGCCCATACATACGGCTTGGATTGGTGCACAGATAATTTACCAGCTGGGAAAGTGTAATTCTTCCCTTTGCAACGCCTTCAGAATATATCACCCGCAGTCTTTCTTCCACTCCCGGAGCTCCCCCCGGACACGCTGAAAAGTCATCTGCACCTGCCTGCTTTTCTTTTGCAAAATTAAAAGGACAGTGGTCGGTTCCTATAGTGTCTATGATATTGTCATGCAGCCCTTCCCACAATGCTTCGATATCTTCTTTCTTGCGCAGCGGAGGTGACATGATTGCTTTTAAACCTTCCTGCCTGTCTTGATATAAATCATCTGTCAGTGTCAGATACTGTGTGCAGGTTTCCACTGCAAAATGTTCCTGGTGTGAAGCTCTTGCCTTCATAACCTCAAGAAGACCTTCCTTACTGGACAGATGTACGATATACAAAGGTGCGCCTCCTGCCATCGCTGACAAATGCAACATTCTGTTGACAGCCTCTGCCTCACAGCGTGCAGGACGGCTTAAAGGGTGATATTTCGGCTCCATGCAGCCTTCCTCCACATAGGTCTTCCTCAGATAATTGATAACTCCGTCATTCTCGCAGTGTACAGCGATTACAATCCCATCTTCTTTCGCCTGTTTTAATACCCGGAAAATATCTTCGTCTTTCAGCATAAAATCATAGGTCATATAGATTTTGAAACTTGTAATCCCTTCTTTTTCCGCAATCTCTTTCATTTCCTTTAATACAGAAGGATTTACATGCTGGATGACACCGTGGAATCCATAGTCAATGACAGCTTTATCGTCTGCCAGTCTGTGATATTCTTCTACCTGATGCCATAAGCTGCAGCCCACAGGTCCAAATGCCATGTGGTCGACAATCGAAGTTGTGCCGCCGCACGCCGCCGCAACTGTTCCATCATAGAAATCATCTACAGCCCGGTACTTTCCTGACTGCAAATCCATATGGGTGTGGACATCCACTGCTCCCGGAAGGACATATTTTCCGGCGGCATCAATCACCTCGGCGCCATCTGCAGATAAATCTATTCCTATGGCTTTAATTGTCTCATTTTCTATTAATATATCTCCTTGAAACACCTGAGAATCTGTTGCAATCATTCCATTTCTAATTACTTTCGTCATACATAGTCCTCCTCTACATTTTAGTATATACAAAGAATACTACTGTTTCAGAGCAATAGCAATAATGAATGGTTCGTAGTATAATAAATACAATAGCATAAAATATGCAGCAATCTATAGCTATCAGAGTTCAAAAGTACATATGTCACGGAGGAATCCAATCATGGAAAATACAATTTATTTCGACAACGGCAGTACTTCCTTTCCAAAAGCACCGAACGTAGCCTCAGCCATGTCGGAGTTTCTCGCCAAGGGAGGATTTAACATTAACAGGGGGAATTATGCAGGGGCCTATGCTGTGGAAAGTCTGGTGCTGGAAACGCGCAATCAGCTGGCAAGACTTTTTCATGCACCTGATTCCAGGTGTGTAATCTTTACATCGGGAATCACCTGTTCATTAAATTATTTCATCAAAGGGTTGTTAAAGCCCGGAGATCACGTTGTTGTAACCGGGCTGGAGCACAATGCGGTGATGCGTCCGCTGAACCAGCTTGTGAAAGACGGTGTCACTTATGCTGTAGCTCCCACGGACAGAGAGGGAAATGTTACCCCGGAAGGAATCGAAAGATTGCTGAAACCTCAGACAAGAGCAATCATTGCCACACATGCCTCAAATGTATGCGGTACCATTGTTCCTATTCAGGAAATCGGAGAAATCTGCCGGCGCAGACATGTGCTTTTTGCCGTTGATACAGCACAAAGTGCAGGTACACTGGATATAAATATGGAAGAATGTGGAATAGATTTTCTCGCATTTACGGGACACAAGGGCCTGCTTGGCCCCCAGGGAACGGGCGGCTTTCTTATATCAGATGCGCTGGATGCACAATTGGCTCCTTTTATGGCCGGTGGAACCGGAAGCCAATCCGATTCCCTGGAAATGCCGGAAAATCTACCCGACAAATACGAAAGCGGAACCTTAAACCTTCCAGGCATTGTAGGGCTTCATGCGGCCCTTTCTTATATAGAGGAGACCGGCCTTACTAAAATCCGCCATAAAAAAATGGAGCTGACCCGGCGTTTTCTGGATGATATCAGGGGGCTTCCCAATATTCGCGTTGCCGGCCGTCAGGATATTTCTAACCGCACGGCGGTGGTATCCTTAGATTTTCTAACTCTGGATAATGCACAGGCGGCCTTTGAACTGGAGCAGCAATATGGCATTATGACAAGGGTCGGCCTGCATTGCGCTCCTCTCGCCCATAAGTCTCTCGGAACATTCCCGCAGGGAACCGTGAGGTTCTCTTTTGGTGCATCTAATACACCTGAAGAAATCGATATATGCGTGATTGGGCTGAGAAATTTATCATCTATAGGTTCTGTCAATAATTAGTTCTTATTTATGTAAAAAAACTATTGTATCTTCCTCTCTCTTTCATTGTTCTTAGAAGAAATTGGTGTTATGGTAATTATGGTCTTATAACGAGATAAGAAAATACACAGAGGAGGAAAAGTTATTATGGACAATAATCACAAAATGTGGAGCGATCTGGGGATGAATCTTGAGCTTCACGACCAGCTGTGCGAAGTTCTTCCGCAGGCATTTGGGGATGTCTTTTTATCACAGGAAAACCGCCCGGAGAGCATGGACTATTATAACATGGTGGTGGCAGATATCCACGGTATCCGCCCGGCAGAACTCATTGAGCATCAGAAAAAAGGCGGCAAGGTGTTTGGTACGTTCTGTATCTATGTCCCGGACGAAATTATATTTGCGGCAGATGCAATTGCCACAGGACTCTGCGGAGGGTCGCAGTTCTGGGTTCCTGGAGGAGAAAAGGTTCTTCCAACCAATACATGTCCGCTTATCAAGGCATCCGTAGGTGCAAGACTTGACCGCACCTGTCCGTTTTTTAGAATCGCAGATATGTACATTGGAGAAACAACCTGCGATGGCAAGAAAAAGGCATGGGAGATTTTGGGCGAAGATGTCCCCATGCATGTCATGGACCTGCCCCAGATGAAACGCGCAAAAGACATCAAGGCATGGGCGGAAGAAATCGAAACATTAAAGGATACAGTTGAAGAGTTTACCGGCAATAAAGTGACGGCAAAAAAGCTTGGAGAGAGTATCAAATTAATAAATAATAAGAGGAAGGCATTGGAGCGGCTATACAGCTACCGTAAAAATGAGAACCTGCCAATCAGCGGCGCCGATGTCCTGATGATTTCCCAGATTGCCTTTTATGACGACCCGGCAAGATTCACACAGATGACAAATAAGCTCTGTGACGAACTGGAGCAGCGCGTAAAAGACGGCGTGAGTGTAGTTCCCGCAGGAACGAAACGGATCATGCTGACAGGTACGCCTCTGGCAATTCCGAACTGGAAGCTGCACCACATCATCGAAACCAGCGGAGCTGCCGTTGTCTGTGAAGAAATGTGCACGGGCACCCGGTACTTCGAAAACCAGGTGGACGAGACCAAGGATACATTGAAAGAGCAGATGCAGGCGCTTGCAGAGAGATACATGCAGATCAACTGTGCCTGTTTTACGCCCAATGAGGGCCGGATCGATGATATTCTCCGTCTTGCAAAGGAATATAAGGCTGACGGGATTATTGATGTCAATCTTAAGTTCTGTAACCTTTACGACACCGAAGGTTTTCTCGTGGAACGCGCCTTAAAGGACGCAGGTATTCCGGTTCTTGGAATAGAGACCGATTATACAGACAGTGATGCACAGCAGCTTCGCACGAGAATCAGTGCATTTGTAGAAATGCTGAATAATTAATTAAAAGAGGTATACATACCATGCCAGATATACAGCATTATGTGTTATTTCCCAATCATGACAGCGGTATGCGGCTTTACAATGAATTAAAGGCTCTGGGAGTCGGGGCGGTTATTGCCCCTACTCCCAGAACTGCAAGTAAATGCTGCGGTATCTCGCTTATGATTGACGAAAAAGATATTGGAGCAATCAGACAGTGCAGTGAAGAACATCATATCGAAATTCTAAAGATTACGGCTGTTGAAAAGAATATAAATCCTCACAGAGATAAGTATTGTTAGAAAAAGGAGTATTATTTATGAATTATGTAGGAATTGATATTGGCTCAACCGCATCCAAGGTGGTAGCAAGGGGGCCTAATGCCTTTCATTTTGTCCTTCCCACCGGCTGGAGCAGCAAGGAGACAACCATGTCAATAAAGGATACTCTGCTGGAAAAGGGCATCGATGTCCTGTCAGATGACACAAAAACAGTATCCACAGGATACGGGCGGGCGGCTGTAGACTTTTCCGATTATACAATCACCGAAATTACCTGTCATGCAAGAGGAGGTAGAGAGCTGGCCGGGGACAACTGCAGTATTATTGATGTGGGCGGACAAGATACAAAAGTTATTATCGTGGTAAACGGTACGGTACAGGACTTTCAGATGAATGACAAGTGTTCTGCCGGGACAGGAAAGTTTCTTGAAATTATGGCAAATCGGCTTGGAGTCACCTTGCAGGAATTATTCGAGATGGCGGAAAAAGGAACCGTGCTTCCCATCAGTTCCCTCTGCACAGTATTTGCAGAATCCGAAGTCATCAATTACATTGGGGAAGGCAGAAACCGGGAGGATATTGCCGCCGGAGTCGTGGACTCTGTTGCCTCAAAAGTAGCACAGCTGTGCCAGAGAAAAGTGCTTTCCCAGAATACTATCCTGACAGGCGGCTTAAGCCATAATGAATACTTTACAAAAATACTGTCCCAGAAAATAGGACATCCGGTTGCTTCTACGGCAAATGGAAGATATGCAGGTGCATTAGGAGCCGCACTGCTGGCGGAGGAGAAGGCATCAAAAAACGCCCCTCAGAAAGTATAAAACTGAAGGGCATAAACTTTTATTCCTTGTTCTCTTCCGGCTTCAGTAGGGGAACGTTAAAGCCGACCAGATTCTTAATGCTCCTGCAGTGCCTCCTTCAGCATCTGGTTCACCATGCCCGGATTTGCTTTTCCTTTCATGGCTTTCATCACCTGTCCTACAAGGAATCCTATAGCCTTTTCCTTGCCGCCCAGGTAGTCCTCCACTGATTTTGGATTGTCTGCAATTGCTTTTTCGATTGCCGCTTTCATGGCCCCCTCATCATTTACAGTCTTTAATCCGTTCTCTTCCACGTATTTTTCCGGGTTAATGTTATCTGTAAATATCTTTTCAAACACTTCTTTTGCCACAGAGCTGTTGATTGTCCCTGCTTCTGTCAATTCCACAAGTTTCCCGAGATTTTCAGGGGAAAATCGGATATCCTCCGGCTCCATGTTGTGTTCCTTCAGCAGGCGCAGTGTTTCCACCATCAGCCAGTTGGCCACCTTTTTAGGTTTTTTGCACACCGCTGTCGCCGCCTCAAAGATATCTGCCATTCTTTTAGATTCTGTGATGATTTCTGCATCGTACTGAGGAATGTCAAACTCTGCTTTATAGCGCTCCAGCTTTTCAGAGCGCAGCTCCGGCTGTCTGGATTTTATCTCGGCAATCCATTCATCACTGATTACAATCGGCACCAGATCCGGCTCAGGAAAATACCTGTAATCCTGGGCGTCCTCCTTGGAGCGCATGGCATAGGAATGCTCTTTGTTGTCATCCCACCGCCTTGTCTCCTGAATCACCGGTTTTCCTTCCTCCAGTAATTCGATCTGCCGCTCCCGCTCTCCTTCGATTGCTCTCGCTATAGCCTTGAAGGAGTTCAGATTCTTCATCTCCGTTCTGGTTCCCAGTGTCTCACTTCCTGCCTCCCGCACAGATAGGTTCACATCGGCTCTCATAGAGCCTTCCTGCAGTTTACAGTCGGAGGCACCAAGGTACTGGATCATCATGCGAAGTTTTTCCAGATAGCTGATAACTTCCTCCGCAGAGCGCATATCCGGCTCCGACACAATCTCTACCAGCGGAACACCACTTCTGTTATAGTCCACCAAAGAGGTATCATCCCATTCGTCGTGGACTAATTTTCCCGCATCCTCCTCCATATGCATCTCATGGATACATACTTTTTTCTTCAGGCCTCCACTTTCTATCTCCAGATACCCGTCTCTTGCAATGGGCAGATATAGCTGGGAGATCTGGTAGTTTTGAGGGTTATCCGGATAAAAGTAATTTTTTCTGTCAAATTTACATACCTGGGTTATTTTACAGTTGGAAGCCAAACCGATCGCCATAGCATATTCCACGACTTGTTTGTTCAAAACCGGGAGGGAGCCCGGCATTCCTGTGCATACCGGGCAGGTATGGGTGTTGGGGGCACCGCCGAACTCCGTGCTGCACCCGCAGAAGATTTTTGTCTTTGTGGCCAGCTCCACATGAACCTCCAAGCCAATGACTGTCTCATATTGTTTTGCCATTTTCCTGTGCCTCCTTTCCTATATTTGCTGAGGTTTCATGCCACTTCTCTGTAGCGCATTCATACATGTAAGCAGCGCGAAGTAGGGTCTTTTCCTGAAAGCTATTTCCTATAAGCTGTATTCCGATGGGCAGCCCCCGGCTGTCTTTTCCCACCGGGACAGACATTGCCGGCAGTCCCGCCAGATTGACCGCCACTGTATAAATATCCCCAAGGTACATTTTCATGGGGTCGGTTAAGCTTTTCCCGAGTTCCGGGGCCGTGGAAGGTGCTGTAGGTCCAAGGATCACATCATATTTTTCAAATGCCCGGTCGAAGGCCTGTTTAATCAGAGCTTTTGTGCGCAGAGCCTTCAGATAATAGGCATCATAATAGCCGGAACTTAGCACAAAAGAGCCCAGCATAATTCTCCGCTTTACTTCTGCTCCAAAACCTTCCGAGCGGGTTTTCTTGTACATATTGTGAAGATCTCTGTAGTCAGCTGTACGGTAGCCGTATTTGACACCGTCAAAACGCTCCAGATTCGAACTTGCCTCCGCAGAAGCAATCACATAATATGCCGGAATCGCATACTGCACCAGGCTTAAGTCAAATTCTTCTACTATGGCACCGTTTTCCTCTAAAACCTTTGCCGCCTTTCTGACTGCCTCCTCCACTTCTTTGTCCAGCCCTTTCCCCATATAGTCTCTTGGGATGCCTATTTTCAGACCTTTCACATCTTCAGTAAGAGCTTCTGTAAAGTGATAATTCTTTCTTTTTACAGAAGTGCTGTCCTTTGTATCATGGGAGGATATTATTTCCAGTATTGCCGCACAGTCCGGCACATCTTTTGCCACCGGCCCTATCTGGTCCAGGGAAGAGCCATAGGCTACCAGCCCATACCGGGACACTGTACCATAAGTAGGCTTTAAGCCAACCACTCCGCAGAAGGAACTGGGCTGACGGATAGAGCCGCCTGTGTCAGAGCCCAGAGCATAATAGCATTCCCGGGCAGCTACCGCCGCACAGGAGCCTCCAGAAGAGCCCCCTGGTACATGATTCAGATTATGTGGGTTTTTAGTGGAACCATAATATGAAGTCTCCGTGGTACTTCCCATGGCAAACTCGTCCATATTAGTTTTTCCGATGACAACAGCTCCAGCTTTTTTGAGATTCAGTACGGCCTCAGCCGTATATACAGGCTTAAAATTGGACAGAATCCTCGAGCCGCAGGTGGTAAGCTGCCCCTCTATGCATATGTTATCCTTCACTGCAACCGGAACACCTGCCAGAGGCCCGGTGAATTCCCCAGCCTCTATTAATCTCTGTACTTCTTCGGCCTGTTGAAACGCCCCCTCTTCATCCAAAGTCACGTAGCTGTTTACCTCCGGCTCCACTTCCTTTACTCTGTCAAGCACTGCACGGACTGCGTCTGCGGCAGAGGCTTCTCTTTCCTTTATGGCCTTTCCCAGCTGAAGGGCCGTTAAACTTAATATATCCACACCAGTTCCTCCTATCCTATGGTTTTTGGCACTTCAAAGCTGTCATCTTTTCTGAGAGGTGCATTTGACAGGATTGCCTCCCTGTTGTTTCCGTTTGTCACTATATCCTCCCGGAACACATTATTTACCGGAAAGACATGAGACATGGGTGTAATCCCCTCTGTATCAAGTTCATTAAGTGTGTCAATATAATCCAGCATCTTCTCCATGTCACTCTTCGCCGCTTCTTTTTCCGCCGGTGACAGCTCCAGCTTTGCAAGAATACCTACATAATCAATAACTTCATCTGTTATTTTATTTTTCATAATAACCGCCTTTCCTGTTTATGGCTCCAGCCTGCTTAAGTCTCTTGGAAACAACGTCGCTTCCCGCACATTATCCTCTTCGATTAATTTCATGGTCAGCCGCTCCAACCCGATTCCGAGACCCCCGTGAGGCGGCATTCCATATTTAAATGCACTTAAATACTGCTCCATACCCTCCTCTGTCATACCTCTTGCTTCCATTTTTTTCAACAGTTCATGGTAATCGTGAACTCTCTGTCCGCCGGTTGTTATTTCCATCCCTCGGAACAGCAGATCAAAACTCAGTGTATAGTTTGTATCCTCCGGGTCATCCATAGCATAAAACGGCCTCTTTTTGGAGGGGTAGTGGGTAACAAAGACAAAATCTGCATCCCATTCCTCTTTTGCATATTGGCTTATTAACTGTTCTTCTTCAGGCTCAAGGTCAAACGGATTTCTCATTTTCCGCCCATATTTTTCTGATACAAGCTTCTTAATCTCGTCAAACCTGACTGACGGAATCTCCTTTGCCTTCGGAAGCTCTATTTCAAGAATTTTCAATTCTCCTGCATAGGTTTTTTCAAGAAGCTCCATGGTGTACTGAAGAAATCCGGTCTCCATTGCCATAATGTCCTCGAATCCGCCAATGTACCCCATCTCAAAGTCCAGACTCGTGTACTCGTTCAAATGGCGCTTCGTGTTATGCTTCTCTGCGCGGAACACCGGTGCGGTCTCAAATACCCGGTCAAACACACCCACCATCATCTGCTTGTAAAACTGAGGGCTTTGCTGGAGAATTGCCGGTCTGTGGAAATAATCCAGCTTGAAGAGATTGGCTCCTCCCTCTGCACTTTTAGCACCTATCTTTGGAGTATGGATCTCTGTAAAGCCCTCTCCGTACAGAAAGTCACGGAACCCCCGGACAATCCCTTCCTGAAGCTTGAACGTTACCCGCTCCCTTATATTCCTCAGTGAAATGGGACGATAATTTAGCTTCGCCTCTAAAGATGTATTCAGCTTCCACTTGGCGATAGGAAGAGGCATTGGCTCTGCCGGTCCACTCAAAATTATTACATCTTCAATCCTAATTTCAATGCCGGCCGGTGCTTTGTCTGACTCCGCAAGAATCCCTGTTACTTCGACTGTATCAGCTTCTTTTAAATCTTTTAAGTTAAATTTTGAGACTCCTTCCTCAAAAACACATTGAAGAAGCCCTTCTCTCTTCCTGAGAATGATAAATGCCACCGTCCCCATATCCCGGATCGCATGGACTGCACCATTCACTTTGACATGCTCATCAATTATATCCCCTGCAAGCAGCTCATTTAGCTCTAATGTATCCTTTTTCCTTACTCCTGTCACAAATTCCATAGTATTCTCCTTTCTGGCTCTTAAGGCTGCATCCCCGGTCAAACTTTTTATAACAGAGAGCTTTTTTTCTATAAGTCTCTGTGTTATAGTTCAGCTAAGCTCGATTCCACTTCGTTTCATCCCGCTTTGGCAGAGCGGCAAAAAAAGTCCCGGGATGCATCTGCATCCCGGGACGGATTCACATTTATAATCCGCGGTACCACCCGCATTGAACAGGTATACAATACACCTGTCCCGCTCTATGTGCGTAACGTGCACTCTTACGTACCGGCTTACTTATTATTTCAACCGGTCGGCTCCCAAGTGTTCCCTTAGTTCTCTCCTCTGTCCGGCGCTCTCAGTCGGTGGCGCCAACTTCCTGTCAGTTTCTGAAAACCAGAGTCTTGTTCACAGCCTTTACTTATGTTTGACTTGTTAAAACTGGTTTTCATCATAACATAGGATTTTTTCATTTGCAAGGCTTTTTTAAGTAAAACTACATCTTGCCCTGTAACACTTCAAGGGCTTCGTCCAGCTGATTATCGGCTGCCGCATTGCCGGGATCGGCCTTGTATTCTACTTCCACGTCTGGTTTGATTCCCTTTTTGTGTATGCTCCTGCCGCTGGGAAGAAAATATTCGGCGATGGTCACTTTCAGGCATGTTCCATCACCTAAATCCATCAGCTGCTGTACAATTCCTTTTCCGTAAGTGGTAGTGCCTACAATGCTGCCCACCTTATAATCCTGAATGGCACCGGAAAATATCTCAGCTGCACTTGCACTGTACTGGTTTACCAAAACAGTCAGCGGCTTCGTAAATTCATGGTCCTTCTCGTTTTTATATTCTGTCCTGTTTCCGTTTTTATCCTCTGTGTAAACAACCATTCCTTTAGGCAGAAGAAGTTTCAGCATATCTACAACCGTGTCCAAGTCTCCTCCCGGATTAGATCTCAAATCTATCACAAGACCCTTCATCCCCTGGTTTTCCAGATCCGCCAGTGCATCTTTAAACTGATCATAGGTTACCTGATCAAATTCTGTGATATGAATATAACCAACTTGGTTTTCTTTCATTTCATAGTCTACAGTCTGGACTTTAAGACTGCGCCTGGTTGCCGTACAAGTAACCTGCTCCATAGCGCTGCCCCTGTACACATGAAGCGTGACATCGGTCCCTTCCTTCCCCTTGATCCAGGATACAATCTCTGTCAGATCTTCATCGCCGACAACATGATCATCAACCTGATACAGAATATCTCCTTCTTTCAGGCCGGCTTCCTCGGCCGGAGAATCTTTATATATATTTGCAATAGTTACCGCCTTTGTCTCAATGTCTGTCACCAGACCTGCTCCAATTCCGGAATATTCTCCGGAAGTGGTCTCCAGCAATTCCTTTGTCTGTTCCTTATCATAATAGACTGTATAGGGATCTCCCAGACCGCTGACATATCCGGTATAAATGCCGTCCTGCAGCGCTTTATTATTCAATTTATCTGTATAGAGATAGTAATGATCTATCAGTCTGCCCAGATTTGTGAGCTTCCTCTCCGTCTGCGTCTGGGAAGATACCTGGGCTGCGGCGGCGCCGTCTCCCAGAATATACCTTTCACCGGTTTTCCGGATACCCAAACCTGCGGCAGCTATTAAGAGCATAACGAGGGCGCCGCACAGCGCCCCCTTCCTAAAACTTTTTTTATCATTCATATTCTTTCCAACCTTTGATGTTCTATAAATATCCCAGGGGATCTACAGCCACATCATTGACTTCCACCTGGAAATGCAGGTGTGGTCCGAAGGAATTTCCCGTATCACCCACATAGCCAATCTGCTGCCCCTTAACCACCGTCTGACCTGCACTTACGCAGAGAGCCGAATGGTGCATGTATTTTGTAGTCAGACCATTTCCGTGATTGATAACTACCCAGTTGCCCGCGCTGTCACTCCAGTTTGCGATGACCACGTACCCATCCGCGGCAGCATATGTAGGTGTCCCCTCTGCTGCAGCCAGGTCCAGGCCTTTGTGGAATGACCCGTCAAAATCTCTGTATCCAAAGGTACTGGATATGGTTGCTCCAGGGCATGGATTTGTAAACTGACCGCTGCCGCTGACAACCGGGGTGGAGGAAGGCTCCGAGTAACTGCTGCCCGTGCCTGCTGACTGCTGTGCAGCTGCCAACGCCGCCTGTTGTGCAGCCTGCTGCTGCAACTGCTTCTGACGCTCAGCTTCCGCCTCCTCAACCAATTTTTGCAATGTGGCAGCATTATCTCCGATCTGTTTCTCAAGATCTGAGATCTGAATCTTTTTGCTGTCCAGCAGAGACTGTACCTCATTCTGCTTTTGTATCAATTCATTCTGCAGAGACGAAAGTGCTGTATATTCATTCTGCAGAGCATCCTCTTTTTCCTGTACATCCTGCACTACGTGCTGAAGTTCGGTGAGTTTCTCTCTGTCATATGTAGAAATCTGTGTAAAATACTCAGCCTTATTCAAAAGGTCTGTGATGCTGTCACTGTCGACAAGAATCTCAATGAGTTGAGAATTACCATTCTCATACATATATTTTATACGCTTCTTCATACTTTCATACCGGTTATTCTCATCTACCTTAGCTTTAACCAGTTCGTCTTCAGCCGTTTTGATCTCTTTTTGTTTTTTATCCAGCTTATCCTGTGCGTCTTTCATGTCCGCAACAATATCATTCAGCTGCGTTTTAAGGGAGTTTTGTTCTGCTTCCGCAGCCTTTTTCTTTGACGCCAGCTCATCGGCTTTCTTCTGTGCCTCGTCAACAGTTGCGGCATTCGCAGTCATCCCCATTCCTGCACACAATGCCAGTACTAAAACCACACTTATTATACTTCGTATACTCCTCTTTTGTCTCTTCATAAGCTCCCCCTATACCTTTAAATGCTTGCGGACAGTAAAGTAGCTTCCTATAAAACCAATTCCCACGCCGAGCAGAAGCCCGATTGGGAGTAAAATCTGATACACTGTCGTAACCGGCAGAAATGTAACAATATTATTTAGAACCTTGAACTTTGTCAGTACATACTCCACTGCCTTCCCGTATAGTCCATACAGCAAAAGAAGCGGTATAACCGCGCCGATGAGTCCCATAATCAATCCCTCTATGACAAAAGGAGAGCGGACCACAAAGTCCTTAGCACCGATATATTTCATAATCGCGATTTCTTCTCTGCGGACGGTGATACCCATCGTAACCGTATTGCTAATCAGGAAAATAGATACCCCGAACAAAATAATTATAATTGCAACAGATACATAACCAACCAGTACATTTACACTGGAAAGGGTATTTGCCACTACGTCGGATTTATTAACCTTGCGCACCCCGTCCAGGCCCTTGGCAAACTTAACCAGATCCTGCTGAGTGGCCGCCAGTGATTTACTCCTGACTGTAAGACTTGCACCGTCATCTGTCACGGTTTTCATATATACTTCATAGTTATCTGAACCTGCCAGCGGGTTATCGTTTTTAAATCCCTCTGCCAAATCCGCATTGTCTCCGAAATAATCGTCTTTAAATTTATTCCATGCATCATCCGCGGAAACAAAAACCACATCTGATACATCATCCCTACTTTTTAATGCATTGCCAATATCATCAATCTGGCTCTGTGTGGCATCATCTTCGAAAAATACAGTAATCGCCACACCTTCTTCAGCCGACTTTATTATGTACTGAAAATTTAACAAGATAGAAAAGAATAAACCAAACAGGAAAATACAAGCCGACATTGTCGCGATAGACGCAAGCGAAAACATCTTATTTCTCCCGATGTTCTTAACCCCCTGTTTTCCTACGTATCTTAATGTACTAATCCTCATCTAAATACCTACCTTTTTGTTCATCACTGACGATAACGCCCTGTTTCATCGTTATGACGCGCTCGTTCATCTCATTTACGATTTCCTGGTTGTGAGTAACAACCAACACCGTTGTCCCTCTCTCATTCGCCTCTTTCAGCAGACTCATGATCTCCCATGAGTTTGTCGGATCCAGGTTACCAGTCGGCTCGTCGGCCAACAAAATTGCAGGTTCATTTACAATTGCTCTGGCAATTGCAACACGCTGCTGTTCTCCCCCTGACAGCTCCTTTGGATATGACTTATACTTCTGTGCCAATCCCACAAGTGAAAGCGCCGCCGGCACTTTTCTCTTAAGGACACGCGTAGGTGTCTCGGTTACACGCAGTGCAAAAGCAATATTTTCATAAATATTTCTGTCTTTTAAAAGACGGAAGTCCTGAAAAACAACTCCCAGGCCTCTTCTGTACTTTGCAATATGACGATGTTTCATCCTGCTTAAGTTCTGTCCGTTGACAATGATAGTTCCCTTTGTCGGCTCCAGTTCCTTCAGGATCAAACGAATCAAAGTGGACTTGCCTGAACCGCTGTCCCCTACGATAAACACGAATTCTCCACGTTCAACCTTCACGGACACACCATTTAGAGCAGCATTCCCCTTTGAATACTCCTTCGTTACATTTCTAAGTTCAATCATAGATCCTCCTAATTATTCATACTCCTTAGTATTCTAATGATTCCATATATCTCATATACTTCACTACCATCAGAGCAATCTTAAAAGTAATCGCATCCTCAAAGACGCGCAAATCAAGCCCGGTACTCTTCTGCAGCTTATCCAGCCGGTAAACAAGAGTGTTTCTGTGAATATACAGCTGCCTTGACGTTTCTGATACATTCAGACTGTTTTCAAAGAATTTGTTAATAGTCGTCAATGTCTCCTCATCAAAATCGTCCGGAGATTTCCCCTCGAATATCTCCTTGATAAACATCTTACAAAGTGGAATGGGCAGCTGATAAATCAGACGTCCGATGCCAAGTGTACTATATGCTACGATGTCCTTCTCATCGAAGAAGATCTTGCCCACATCCAAGGCAAGCTTTGCTTCCTTGTAGGACTTAGAAACTTCCTTGATATCACCGACTACAGTACCATAAGCTATATGGATACGTTCTTCCCCGCATTCAGTCTTCAGTATCTCCAGCATTTCTTTTGCCATTTTCTCAAGCTCTTTACCACCATCTTTGTCAGAAAGTTCCTTGACGACAATGATATTCTTCTCGTCCACCGCTGTAATGAAGTCTCTCGACTTTCCTCCCAGAAGAGTTCTTACATTATCCAGAGCCACGCTGTCTTTTTCATGGGTTGTTTCAATAATAAAGATAACACGTTTTTGCTCTGTGTCAATATGTAATTTCTTGGCTCTGTTATAAATGTCCACCAAAAGGAGGTTATCCAGCAAAAGATTTTTGATGAAATTGTCCTTGTCAAACCTTTCTTTGTATGCAACTAAAAGACTTTGAACCTGAAATGCAGCAATCTTGCCTACCATGTATACTTCCTCGTTCTCGCCGCCGGCAAGCAGCACATATTCCAGCTGCTGCTCATCAAAGATTTTAAAAAAATGATGACCCTGAATTACCTGGCTGTCCGCGGGAGACTCCACAAAGGAAAGTACAGCGCTTTCATAACCTTTCATATCATCAAATGTAGTTGCAAGTACTTTTCCCTCCGTGTCTAATACACAGAAATCAATTCTTGAAATACCCTTCAGACCTTCAATTGTGTTTTGCAGTATTTGATTTGAAATCATATTTATCTCCTCCGCTCTCGTCTCATTTCCATGTGCATTTTTCACAAATATCAAATTCACTAAAAATCAAAATACACATACACAAGTTATATATTAATGCATAAAGCTAAAAAAATAAAGGGGAAATACGGTTTTTTTATGCATTTCCTCATATTTTTTATAAATATTTCATAATTTTAGCCTTATACATAGTTCACAAATATCATTCTACCGGGGAAAACCCCTCTCCCATTACCTCGCGGGCGTCGCTGACAATAATAAATGCATTCGCATCGGTTTTTCCAACTATTTCCTTCAAATGGACCAGCTCTTTTTTCGTGACAACACAAAAAAGGATGCAACGGTCTTTTCCGGTATACATTCCCTTCGCATAAATCCCGGTAAGCCCCCTGTCCACCTCGCGCATAATAGCGTGGGACACTTCCTCATATTTATCTGTAATGATGTAGGCCGCTTTGGCAAACTTAACGCCTTCAATCATCGCATCTGCTATCCGGTTGACCACCACAATCGTAATAATTGCGTAGAGCGCACGCTCTATACCAAATACATAGCCGCCGGCAATCACAATAACGGCATCAATCACCATCATGATCTTAGCTACAGAAAACTGGCGCAAATAATTCTGTATGATTGCCCCTACCATATCTGTGCCGCCGGTTGTTGCCTTTGTTGAAAACACCAGACCCATACCGATTCCCTGCAATGCCCCGCCAAAGATGGCCGCAAGCAAAATGTTGTTTTCTATAAGGGAAAAGGTCGGAATTATTGCCAGCCATATAGAAACCATAATAGTTGAAAATAGTGTCTTACCGATAAAGCCTTTCCCTTTCACCTTCAGAGCAGCCAGAAAGACCGGCAGATTCAGCGCAATGTTTGTAAACCACAATGGGATGCCTCCCGGCATCAGGCCCGACGTAAGGCTTTTGATAATGATAGCCAAACCTGAAAATCCGCCGACAACCAGACTGTTAGGCTCGTAAATGCACTTAATTGCAAAAGAAACAAGGCCCGTCCCCACAGCAATATAAGCATACTTCATATAAACCGGTCTTTCCCTGTAACCATGCATGGTTTAACTCTCCTTCTTTTGTTTTTCTACCCTATAACGGAATGCCTTTTTCATAAGGAACCGCCGGACACCGCCTGTGTTCTTCTCATGATAATTCCCA
The DNA here is from genome assembly GCF_004346165.1 of Muricomes intestini. GTDB lineage: Bacteria > Bacillota > Clostridia > Lachnospirales > Lachnospiraceae > Muricomes > Muricomes intestini. The sequence continues at coordinate 43,397 of NZ_SLZZ01000019.1, forward strand.
GCCGGCATACTGCCGCATCCCAGCCAGACTCTTGCATTGAGCAGAGACTTATTTCTGATAATAAAATCCTCCTGCACAGGGGACAGCAGTGCAGAAATTATACAGTCTGTCTCAGCCCCGTTTACATCATTGATAATATCTTCTTCTGATTTACCTTCTGAGCTCAATATGCCACGGCCCACTACCGCAATTCCTCTGTGATACTTTTCCATAGCCTTTTCCAGGCAAAGAAGCTCTTTTTCAGACCCGGCAATCAGAAATACCCTCCTTTTATTTCTCTGTAAGTAACGCAGGAACATTTTCAAGAAAGTCTGATTTGTCACATCCTTTAATAAATTCCTGTCTGTTATTTCTGCAGCCTCCAGTATCTCCCCCTCACCCGGGAGTACCATATCCATCTCTTTTGTGTCCTCTTTCCATGCGGGATCGTCTTTCCCCTGCATGAGCATATCCAATGTGACAATCTCAATTGTATTGACAGACTCACTCTGCATGTACTTAACTGCCATCTGCATAGCCGCTTTTGCCGTGAACCCAGCAATCTCCACGTCAAAGATATTCATCTTCTCTTCCATTTTCATCACCTATGCTTCTTCTCCCCAGTCGTACAATTGTATCAAAAACCAGCAGGTTTTTCAACTCTTTCGCTTTCTTTTTGCAATCATTCCTCCTATCCGTCCTGTTTCCTTGGATGAGAGAGAACGCCATCCCTGTTCCAGTACTTTATCCAAAAGCCCCAATTCCTCCGCAATCTCGTACTTTGCCTTCTCCTCAGGCTCCAGATTTTTTAAATCAATTGGTTTCAATTTCTTTTCAGCCATCTTAATATCCTCCTCCTTTTTCTGAAAGTATTGCCGAAAAATCAGGAGACATACACGAAAGGGGTCAGACCCTTTTGCCGTCCATTGTCAGAATATTCTGTCTTTTTCATTTGTATCTAAAAAAGAGATACTCCGCCTCCGAAGTATCTCTTTAAGCTTCTGTGCTATTTCTATTTATCGTCAGGTATGATAATTGCGGCTATAAAGTAGGCAAGAATACCCGATCCACCTGTGAGTCCCAGGAGGACAAATAGCAGACGCACAATTGTTGCATCTATATTGAAGTATTCTGCGATTCCTCCGCATACACCGCATATCATGCGGTCTGTCCTTGAACGATATAATTTTTTTGGCTCCATAATGATTCCTCCTTTTTTGATTAAAGTCCTTCTGTAAATGTAATTTTAACCTGACCAATACCGCAATTGATATCCATAAGCTTTCCGGTACCATTATCAATGCTGCGCTTACTGTCAAATCCCGTATAAGAGTCATTTCCCACCGTCAATTCACCGATTCCACATTTCAGACGGTAGTCATAATCTCTCTGGTTCCCGCTTAATGCCATCGCCAGTTCTCCTACACCGCATTCCACACTTGCTTCTTTTGTCACGGATCCGCTCAGCGCTCCCTTGCCTGCCCCGCATTCCACATCTAATTGTGCAGTCTCGAACCGCTTCACAACAGCCTCTCCGGCGCCTACACTGATATCCAGACTGTCAGCCTTAATGTTTTCTATCTCCAGTATTCCTGCACCAATCTCAAAAGATGCCTCATTTAAAATATTTCCTTCAGGCACCTGAATAACCAGATAACCTGTATTATTTCTGGCTGATTTTGGCCACCAATTGCTTTCCCTTGTCTCTATGCTCAGCTCACCTTCATCAGCCTCATACTCCAGCCTGCCTTTTAACTTTGGATTCACCTGGCTCACATCTACAGTAACGTCATCTCCTGTATACGGTCTGACAATAACCTCCAGATAGGATACGTCTACGCTAAGTTCATGGATTCCTGAAAAGCTTGATACATCCTCTGCACTGCCCTGCACATCCCCATTATCGTCATAATCATAGTCGTCTATGTCATCATCCCAGTTGTCCCAATTATGCCAGTATGATGCATATCTGGCCTGATCCACCCCGTAAGCACTTCTCACTGCCGAAAACGTAACTCCCATGGCCGCCCCAGCAATGCAAAGTAACAATCCGATTCCCACAATGCAGGCACACACGATCCAAAAAATCTTCCATCCTCTTTTCATAACTTACGACACCTTCTTTCTGTAAAACGGCCACCGGCAAATTGCTACAATTCCTCTTATCATCGCCGGATATACCACCATGCACAGCTTCACGGCTGCCACCGTAGCAATCAGCCCCAGCGCAAATACAACCAGGCCTGATCCGCTTGCAAGAAGTGCCACCGGAAGCGCTGCCAGTAGTTTTGTCAGTCCTGCAATAAAAATAACAAGCCCTACTGCCATCAGAACTACAGATCCAATTACCAATCCTGCAAACACTCCAAACGCTGCACATACAAGTCCGATAACTATGCCCGCACATCCGACCAATACCGGCCATGCAAAAGGAATCGCCGCCAGAACAATTAAGATAATCAATATAATCTTCAATGTTTTGCTTGTTTTTGGAGGAGCTTTGGTAATAAGCTCTCCCTTGCTGCCGGATTGAGCATAACTATATCCATTCTCAGTGAACTCTCCGCCTTCTCTGTTTCCGTCCCTTAAGTCTGCCTTAATCGTTGCGGCCACCTGCTCAGGGCTTCCCAGTTCACTGATGACCTGTGCTTCATTCTCCTCTCCGGCATCTTCAAAATAGTCTTCATAATATTGGAGAGCTGCCCGTCTCTCATCTCCTGGAATTGCCATAAGCAATTGTTCCAGTCTATACATAAATTCTTTTCGATTCAATTTTTAGCACCTCCCTCGAATATCTCATGAATCTTCTTTGAATAACTTTTCCACTCGGCCTTATATAAATTTAACTGCGCCATTCCTCTGTCAGTCACTTTATAATATCTCCTGTTCCTTCCGTCAAACTGCCTGTCATATACTTCCAGACACTCATCCTTCTGCAGCCGCCTTAGCACAGGATAAAGAGTGGATTCTGATACATCAATGGCTCTGCGCACATCCTGGGTAATTTTATATCCGTAAGTACCTTCATCCTTCTGTGACACAACTGCAAGAACAATTGCATCCAGCAATGCTGCTCCGGTGTTGAATACCATGTTATCACTCCTCCCTTATAATATTATGAGTCAGTATATATTGCTTATCCATTAATATTATTCAATTTTCTATATTATATGTCATATAATATAATTTGTCAACTGTTAATTTTGCATAGTAATTCAGGAGGGCAGAAATATGGGGTTGTCGGGAAATAGATAATCTCAAAGAAGGAGGGTGTGACCGATGCCGGTCACACCCTCCTTCTTAACTTTATCCTAAAAAAGAAGAAAAGATGGCTAACGACAACCACCTTTTTTCCGTTACATGTTATAATGTAACTATGCAAAAACAAGATTATTATAACGAATTTTTTGAATTAGGGCAACAAAAAATTAACTTCAGTTTCTTCGAATTGCATTTACCCGATGACGATCCAGTCTATTCCCTGAAAAAAGTGATGGAGGAATTAGATTTTTCAGGCTACCAGAGCGTCCTTTGCTGAAAAGCATGGAACTCTGTAGGATATGCTTGTTTTGGTGTAAGAGCCTTAAAAATCGGTATTAACCGACAGCCCCATATTTCTATCCGGCGTTTAGCCGAAGCGAGATGAAGCGAAGCGAATCAAGCTTGCCCTCCTGAATTGCTATGCACAGAGCGGAATCGAATCTCCCCTTTATACCTGTATTTCCTCTCCCAGTGTAAAGGAATAGATAATCTTTTCCTTTACCTTTTTCCCTACAAGCTGCTCCAATGCCTGTGCATAATAATCCAGCTGCGCATGATATTTTTCTTTCAGTTCCATGATTGATTTCACTTTATCTGTTTTATAATCCAATACAACAAGCTCACCGTCCTCCTCAAAGTAGACATCAATGATTCCCTGGACCAATACCATCTCTTCACTTTTTTCACTCGGATAAATTTCACCGGCATCTATCCCCAGTACAAAAGGCTGTTCTTTTCTCAGGAGATTCTGTTGCGCTGCCCGGTGCATGCGCCGTCCTCCGCTGCATTGTAAAAACCCCAAAACATCCCGGATGTCAATACTCTCTGCCATTTCCCGGGAAAGTTTTCCTTCCGCTTCCAAACGGACAGCCTCTTCTTCCAGAGACTCCTCATTATATTCCCCAGAAAAATTCAAAAGCTCCAGAAATTTGTGATAAGCGCTTCCCCGTGATGCCCCAGTCAGCTTTGTCTCTTCACTTAAGAATCTGGGCAGAAGAGGGACTGCCTCTGAATCCTCATACATTACTTCTCCAGGTTCCTCAGATAAAGAGGCGTATTTTTTCAACTCCGAAACGGTAAACTTCATCTTCTGCTTACCCTCCTGTTCATAAGGGTAAACATATTCCAGCTGCTCTTCCAGTTTACTGTGAAGGGCCCGGTCATAAACAGCCCCTGTATTCCAGTGCTCCAGTACATCTCTGGCCAAATCTTCTACCTGGCCTTCCACACTTTCAACTGAAGCTGCATCTGCACTGTCAGCGACCCGAACCTGTAGCGGAACCTCTCCGGACAGACTCGGTATGACAGGTAAAAGCCAGTCGAGATAGGAGTGCGCGCCTGCCAGCACATAATAAGGCAGAGGTGCGCTTTTGTGTCTGACCGACCACATTTTCTGTTCCTGCTGTTTTTCAAGAGCTTTTGCAGCACCTGACAGTGTTCCTGTCATAATCAGTTTTTCTTTCGCGCGGGTCAGTGCCACGTACAGCACCCTGAGTTCCTCCCCCAGGCTTTCCCTTGTAACTTCCTCTTGAATCACCTTTTTCAGAATCGTAGGAATCTTTGTCCTTTTTTCCAAATCTATGGCATCAATACCCACACCCCACTTGGGATGAATTACAATACTGCTTCTGATATCCTGGGTATTAAAATGTTTTCCCATGCCACACACAAACACAATGGGAAATTCCAGCCCCTTACTTTTATGTATAGTCATAATGCGGACCATATTCGACTGCTCATCCGCAATGTTTGCTTCCCCATAATCTACATCATATTTTTTCAGCTGTCCGATATAGCGCACAAAGTTAAAGAGCCCCTTATAGCTTGTACCCTCAAATGCCGATGCCTTTTCAACCAGCATTTCCACATTTGCCGTCCGCTGGGCTCCTCCCGGCATTGCCGCGATAAAGGTTCCGTATCCTGTATCCTCAATAATATGCCATAAAAGGTCATGGATTGCAGTGTAGGGAACCATTTCCCGAAAACTACGGAAAGTCTCCAGGAATTCTTTCAAAATACCCTGTAGTTTTCCTTCTCGGATCTCAGCCGCAGCATATTTTTCCACAGCCTCGTAAAACGGTACATCCGGATATGCATTTCGAATATCCGCAAGCTGGGCAGCATTCAGTCCCACGAAGGGGGAAGTCAAAACAGCAGTCAGAGGAAGCTCCTGCATAAAATTGTCCAATATTTTCAGATAGTCCAGAAGAACGCTGACTTCATAAGTCTCAAAATATCCTTCCCTGCTGCCAGCGTAAGCCGGGATTCCTTCCTCGGCCAATATGGTAGAAAATATGTCTGCCCAGCCCTTTATGCTTCTAATCAAAATTACCATATCCCTATATTCCGGAGCCCGGTATGTCCCCGCAGCCTTATCCAGTACGCTTCCATTCTGCAGCAAATCCTTGATGCGGTGTGCCACCGCCCGGGCTTCTCTCTCCCTGGGGCTTTCCTGGCCTCCAACGGTGGCTTCCATCTCTCCTTCTTCTGGCTGTTCTGCCGTATCGACAATCAAAAGTTCTGTCTCACAGACAGACTGTCCTGTCTCGTCCAGCAGTGGCTCATAGGCTGCCCCCGGAAAAAGCGCTGCCTCTTCATTATAGCGAATCCCGCCCAATTCTTTTCGCATAATGTGTTCAAAAATAAAGTTCACACTGTGCAGCACTTCTTCCCTGCTTCGGAAATTCCTGTGCAGATCAATTCGCTGTCTGCCACTCTCTTCCAGGCTGTAGGTGTCATACTTTTCCATAAACAGCTCCGGTCTGGAAAGGCGGAACCGATAAATACTCTGCTTCACATCTCCGACCATAAAAATGTTATTCTGCCCCTTACTTACCCGGGATACGCTGGTCAAAATTGCTTCCTGAATCAGGTTGCTGTCCTGATACTCGTCAATCATAACCTCTGTAAACTGTTCCTGATATTCAGATGCCGCCCTCGAAGGAACGAGTCCGTCTTCCCCCTCCTCTGTCAATATTTGCAGGGCAAACTGCTCCATATCATTGAAGTCAATCATATTCCTGCTCCGTTTCATTTCTGAAAACGCAGTTCCAAAGTCTTTTACAATATCCACAAGTACCTGCATCGCGGAGGCGGATTGGGCCATATCCCGGAAAATTTCTTCCGGCTCCTCATAAAAGTACATGGCCGTAATATCCCCCGCCATTTTTTTCACTTTTTCACGAAGAGTTTTCACCTGATCCCTTTTGCCGGCATCTACAGTCTCATCTTTCTTCGCGGATAACCGTTTCCATTTGATTTCCCCCGCCAACCGGTACATATTCTCAAAATTTTCCGCCTTCACCAGACCGGAAAAGATTATTTTATCCGATTCCAGCATGTCCTCATACATATAGGGCCCATCCGGCATGCTGCATATCTTAAGCCCTTCATCCAGAATATCCAGAACATCCCCTGCCTTTTGCCTTACCAGCATTTCCACCCGCCGGATACAGTCAGAATCCCCCCCATCGTCACTGTAGCTTTTTACACAGTCATCCAGCCACATATCCGGCTGTGGATAACTTCGGGAATATTCATAAAGCTGCAGGATAATCTCCTCTATTTTCTTATCATTGCGGCCGGTACCAAACTTTTCCACAAACTCCAGAAATCTATCCTCTGACTGCGCATAGCGCTCCTCCAGCAGCTCATCCAGAACATCCTGTTTGAGCAGTTTCAATTCTCCTTCCTCAGCAGTGCGAAAGCCCGGATCAATATCCAGTATATGGAAATGATCCCGTATTACGGAAAGGCAGAAACTGTGTATGGTCGTAATCTGTGCACTATGTATCAGGGTCGCCTGACGTTGCAGATGAACATTTCCCGGGTGTTCCTCCAGTGCCTTTTCTACAGCCTCCCGGATACGTTCTTTCATTTCCGCCGCTGCCGCCTCTGTAAATGTTACAATCAAAAGATTGTCCACATTGACCAGGTTACTCTCATCTGTCAGCATCCGGATAATTCTCTCTACCAGCACTGCCGTCTTTCCGGAACCTGCCGCAGCCGAAACCAGAATATTGCGGTTTCTCAAATTAATAACTTTTTGCTGTTCGTCAGTCCAGTTCACACCCATTGTCCCGCCCCTCCCCTGTCTGCTTCATTTTTTCTACAACTTCCTGCTTTCCAAGCTTTTCCATCCGCTGATATTCACAGCCGTACAGTCTCGGATCAAACCCACAGATATCTCTATAGGCACAGTAATCGCACCCGGTTTCCAGTCCCAGCTCATGGGGCCGGGCGGATGTCTCCCCGCTCAAAATTCTTGCCTTTAACTCCTGCTCCTTTTTCTTTGTGTAAGACAGCAGTGCTTCAAATTCTTCCGGCTCCAGCGTCCTGGAATAACGGCTAAGACTCCCGTCCTTGTTCCTCCCCACAGGGATCAGATTGGAATTTCCTATCAAATCATGCTCTAAATGCCCAATTACTGTATCATCAGAATTCACGAGCCCGTCCAATTTCAGCTCTTTCAAAATTTTTTTCCTCAGCAGAGTTTCGTTTTTCTCTTTTTCCACAATCGGATCCTTCATCCGGTAATAAAAAATCCCTGCCGGAAGCACCTCCTGACCCGGATGTTTTTTCTGCTCAATCTCTATCGCGGCATTCAGATACACTGGAAGCTGCATCTGCAGTCCGTGATAAAAGGCAGTAATGTCAAAGCTTTTAGAACCGGTCTTGTAGTCTGTAACCTTTACATAAATTTTATTTTCATCCGTGCAGGTATCAATCCTATCAATCTTCCCGCTGCCAAACTTCATCTCATAGCCGCTGGGAATAAAATCTCCTTTTTTCAGCTGCTCGGTGAGAGCCCACACGGAGCGATGGATTAATTTCTTAATGCGTGTAATCATATATTCATTGCGGGCGGTGCTATAAAGGATGGTATTTCCATAGTCTGTAATGCTTTTTTCCACGCTCTCTTCAATCCACTGTACACGCTGGTCTTCCCCCATCTCTGTCCACGGTACTCTTTCTGCCTCTGCCTTTCTGGAAAAAAGCTCCATAGACCGATGTGCAATATTTCCCAGATCCATGGCTTCAAACTGATACTGCTCCCTGTCGGAAAGCCGCAGTCCATAAGTCAGGAAATGTGCATACGCACAGGAAGCAAAGCGCTCCAGCCGGGTCACGCTGAACCGGGATGCATCTCCGTACATCTGCACTGCCGCTTCTTTTTCCACTCTGTCAGGTTTTCTTTTGAAAAATGCAGCGTCCAGTATTGAACCCGCCTGGTTTTTCTTTACATACCATGTATAAAGTTCCTTCCACTCTTGGGAAAGCCCCAGCCTCCTGTCCCGAAGTCCCTGTACCAGGTAGTCGGCCGCAGTTTTCTCCGTCAGTTCCCTCTCCTTTAAGTCTTTCGTTTCTTCGTCTTCAATATGTAGAAGCGGGTATAGCCTTCGGATATCCTGTATCAAATAAGCCGGGCGCAAGGTTTTCCCTTCCGCAGAAACTTTGGAAAAAGAAAGGAAAAGATACTCTGTGGGTTTCGTCAGGTTCATATATAAATAAAACTTCTGGATGTAAGTTTTTTCTTTTGCCCCAGGTGACAGGCTGATTTTTTGTTTTGCGAAGTGTTCTCTGTCCCGCTCGGAAAGCAGGCCGCCCTGTCCCAGGCTGCCCGGAAGCAGTGTGTCATTGGCCCCCATGAAAAACAGAGCTTTCACGTCCTTTAGACGAGTCCTCTCCACATCACCGACAACAACCTGATCCAGGCTCGGCGGAATCACACCTACCTTTGCCTCCTCCAGCCCTGCATCAAGCAGCTCACAGTACTCTTTTAAAGAAATCCTCTCGTCACCCAGAAGCTCCACAAATTTGTCAAACAGCTCTATCGTAATTCTGTACACCTGCGCATATTCTTTTGCCAGAGCCAGCTCTCCCTGCTCCTGGAAATGATTTTCCATCTCCTTTAGACGTGTCTGCATCTGGTGGCGCGCCAAAAAATCATAGACTGCAGCTGTGACTTCACCTACCGTCTTATTCCTTTGTTTTAGAACCATCACCAGAGAATCTATTTGCTCCACAAACCGGTTCCTCAGCCCATTTAAGACAGCCAGTGTTTTTTCATCCATGCCGGATGTGTGCCTTACCCATACCGAATTCCATTTGTTGTAGCCTCTTATGCCAAGTGCCAGTACATAATTCTCCATCATATCCACTTCTCTGCGGCCAAATCCGGTCATGCCGGTGCGCAGAAACCTAAATACACTTTCATAGGAAAAATTCTGCTCCACCATAGCAAGAAGGCTCCGCAGATACTCGACAAAAGCATTGAGGAGAATACTCTTTTTATGATCCATAAACACTGGAATTCCATAGGCCTCACATGCCTTTTCCATATGCACCGCATAAGTGTTCAAGTCGCCTGCAATCACCGCAATGTCACGGTAGCGGTAACCATTTTCCCGGACCAGGCGCCGGATCTGGGAGGCCACATACTCTGCTTCTCTTTTCGGGCTTCCCGCCGCGTGCATTGTCAGGGCATCCTGCTCCTTCTCATACTGCTTCTTCGAATATCTAAACAACTCAGATTCGAGAAACCCCAGAGCCTCATTATACCTGAAACGATACACCGGCCTGTTGTACAGACGAACATCATCGTCTATCGCAACTTGGTGCTCCCCGGCAATCTTGACCAGGCCTGTAACCATTTGTTTACTTAGAGCGAATAACTGGTAGGGGTGACGGTACACGTAAGGGTCTTCCCTTTTGTCCATCTCCACAGTCACGACCACCTGCTCACAGGTCTCCAGCAATTCCCCGAGAAGCTTATTCTGAACCGGTGTAAATCCAGTAAATCCATCGAGTACCACCACGCTCTTCTGCAGAAGGGCAGACCTTTTCACTACCCCGCTCAGCACATCCAGTAATTCCTCCTTTGTAATGTATCTGTCGGCAAGGAATTTTTCAAAGCCATTGTAAACTTTGCGTATATCCTGAAGTTTATAATATAGGTAACTATCCGGTATCAGTCCCTCCATGAACTCGTCCAAATCCCCAGGCCCAATTCCATATTGAGTAAACTCCGAGATGACAGACTTCACCTCGCTGATATACCCCTGCTTTTTGAGATTTCCACGCAAAACCCGCAGTTCTTCCCCATAGCTCCCCGCAATCTTCCGCAGAATCAAGTTTTTACCCTCGTCGTCCAGAACCTGTTTCGTGTCCCCTCCAATCTCCTCAAAAACACGGTGAGCAAGTCTGCCGAAACTCAAAACATCAATATTCATAATCCCATGTCTGGGATGCATCATACACAAATCCTTCTGGGTCTGCATCGTAAACTGCTCCGGCACAAGCACAAGATAATTCATATCCGGTCTTTTCATAGACTCCTCAATAACCGTTTGATATAAATAGTAAGACTTTCCTGCACCGGAATTTCCAAAGACAAACTGTAAAGACATACAAAACCTCCTGAAAGAAATATTCTAAAAGGGGAGTGTCCCCTTTGACTTACTTTGACATGTTTTTCTCATTATACCATATTTCTATATGCTTTTCCCCGTTGACTTTTTTCTTTCTATTTGTTATTATGTGACCAACTTAGAAAGATAGGAGATGAAAGAATGAAGATGTTTTCTTGCTGATTATTTATTGCATAACAAGATATCCGGCCGAGTGAATCGGTTTGTTTTTGTTGTGCTGTTGCAGGAAAGCTCATTCATTTTTCTTCTCATGACATATAGGCTGCTGAATTTTTGATTGCTAATACTTGTAAACAAACCGGCAGATACCTTTGTACCGTTATGGATATGTTGTAAGAGGCCGCAGGAATGACTTTTCTGCGGTTTTATATATCCAAAGGAGGTGTTTTTTATGTCTAGAATTCAAGTATCAAATTTAACTTTTGCTTATGACAGCAGTTATGATAACATTTTTGAAAATGTGTCCTTTCAGATAGATACTGACTGGAAACTGGGATTTATCGGAAGAAACGGGCGGGGCAAAACAACTTTTTTAAGTCTTTTGCTGGGAAAATATGACTACAGCGGGATTATATCTACCAGTGTTAACTTTGAATATTTCCCTTATGAGGTGAAAAATCCCAATGATATGACTTTGTCTGTTGTAGAATCAATCAACCCGGCGGCGGAGAACTGGCAGATATTGCGGGAGCTAAATCTGCTGGATACAGACGTGGAAATTCTCTACCGTCCCTTTTTTACCTTGAGTAACGGCGAGCGCACAAAGGTTCTGCTGGCGGCGCTGTTCCTGAAAGAGAATGGTTTTTTGCTCATTGACGAGCCCACAAATCATCTGGATATTCAGGCCCGAGAAAAGGTTGCCCAATATCTGAACTTAAAAAAGGGCTTCATACTTGTCTCCCATGACCGTACTTTTCTGGACGGCTGTATTGATCATGTGCTATCCATAAACAAGAACAATATCGAAGTACAGAAAGGCAACTTTTCTTCCTGGTATGCAAACAAGGAGGCGCAGGATAATCTAGAGCTGGAGAAAAACGCCCGCCTTTCCCAGGATATCCGCAGGCTGCAGGACTCTGCCAGGCAAAGCGGCAAATGGTCGGATAAAATTGAGAAAACAAAAATAGGAGCCAAAGTTCCTGACAGAGGGTATATCGGGCACCAGGCCGCCAAAATGATGAAACGTTCCAAATCTATAGAAAAAAGACAGCAAAATGCAATCTTAGAGAAGGAAAAACTGCTGAAAAACATAGAATTGGCGGACAGTTTAAAGTTGATTCCACTGACCTATCACGCAGATATCCTGCTATCCATGGAAAATGTCAGTATCTCCTATGAAAATACGGATGTCTGCCATGACATTGATCTTACAATACACCGGGGAGACCGTATCTGTCTGAAAGGAAAGAACGGCAGTGGGAAAACCAGCCTGATCAGGCTGATACTCGGAGAATCGGTTCCCTATACCGGTGATTTCCGCCTGGGTTCGGGAGTAAAGATTTCCTATATTTCCCAGGATACCTCCTGGCTGAGAGGAAATCTCACCGATTTTGCCCGGATTCATCAGCTGGAAGAGAGTGTCTTCAAAGCATTACTGCGGAAGCTGGGATTTGACAGGATTCAGTTTGAGAAAGACATCTGGCAATTCAGCGAAGGACAGAAGAAGAAGGTTCTTCTGGCAAAAAGTTTGTGTGAACCGGCACATTTGTTCATCTGGGATGAGCCACTGAATTTTATCGATGTCCTTTCACGCATACAGATAGAAGATTTGATTATGGAGTATAAACCAACCATGCTGTTCGTTGAGCACGATGAGATGTTCCAGAATAATATATCGACAAATGTGGTAGAAGTTTCATAAAATGATACCAGGGTCAAAAGGTCATGCGTTTCATGCTTGCATGAAAAAGCATGACCTTGGGGCCCGTAAAACATGAGAAAGTAGCCCGAATAGGGCGGATTTCGAATGTTTTTAGGATTGCGGGAGCACAAAGTGCGGAGCAATCCGTAGGTATCAGGGGGCAAAATACCTTTTGACCCCTACATCATAAAATTTCTTTTTAAAAAAAGGGTGCCACTATCTTAGTGGCACCGCATTTTTAATCAAACAGGGCGAGTACATCACTCTTGGGCTTCGCTCCCAAATCCTTTTTACTTACCTGTCCGTCTTTAAATACAATAAATGTAGGAATACTCATAACCCCGTATTTCTGAGCAATTTCCATCTCTTCGTCAATATTTAATTTATATACCTTAGCATCTGACTTTTCTTCTGCAATTTCCTCTACTACCGGAGCCATCATTTTGCATGGTCCACACCAGTCTGCATAGAAGTCAACAAGTACCGGCTTATCTGACTGTAAAACCTCCTGGTCAAAGTTTTGTGCTGTAAGTTTCGTGATTGCCATATTTATTTCCTCCTTTGTTTACATCTGTAATTCATCTTTCATTATGATTAAGTATAACATACTTTCCATATTTTTATGTGACAAAATCACAAAAGAAAGGAGAAATTTCTTAATTTGACCAAGGTCAGACTTTTTCCAGCTTTGCCGCATCTAATATTTCAATATGCCCACGGGTAATCTTTACCAGTCCATCTGTCTGAAATTGTTTTAAAAGCCTGCTCACTACTTCTCTTGCCGTGCCGATATCCCGCGCCAGAGCATCATGGGTGATCGCGAGAGTGTCTGAACCGGTCAGTGCTCTGTGTTCGAGTATCGCATCTGCCAGTCTGGCAGCTACGTTGGAAAATACATACTGATTAAACAGCCACATGATATCTGAAAATTTTTCCGATACCATCTCCAGTGTATAGTCCTTTACCTTTGCATTGTGGTCACTGATATCTTTATATAGCGCTTTGGGTATGGTACAAATGAATGAGTCCTCCTCTATCTCCATGTCTAGCTCGATATCCAGCCCCTTCAACATACATGCGGCGCTTAGTATACTCACATCACCGTCCAAAAGTCTGAACAAGGTGATTTCTCCGCCTCCGGCCGAAGTCACAAACACTCTTGTCTGCCCTTTTCTTATAATTTGCACACCAGCACACTCTCTACCTCCGTAGTGCAGTACCTGACCCTTTTTATATAGACCCTCCACTACTCCTTCTGCCAAGGCATTCTGCTCACTCCTTGTTAAATGTTTCCAAAAAGGAAGTGTGCGCTCTAATAATTCTCTCATGAAAGTCCCACCTATCTGCTATATGCCGCCGCGATTTCCCTTACCTTTTCTGTCACGTAAGTACTTCCACCTTTTTGCTTCACATCTTCTACCATCCCTGCTATGACAAAGGGGTTTGCAATATCCTCTGTAGTCTCACAAACAAACCAGCCTCTCTCCACGCCTGAAGTATCATCCTGGCTTTCCTTGATTTCTGCGGTTCCCGTTTTACCCAGCATAGTAACGCCGTCAATCTTTGCCTTTGCCCCAGTCCCGGACGGATTCTCAATAACCTGTATCAGATCATTTTTCACCAGCTCTGCAGTTTCCTGAGAAACTACCTGCTTCTTCCAGACTTTGCCCTGGGGATTCTCCTGGTAGAGAATAATGGGCTGTATCATATTCCCGCCGTTTACAAACATAGTGTACATGGACGTCATGTGAAGAGGATTTACAAGAAGCTGCCCCTGCCCATATCCGGTATCTGCAAGCTGTATATCTGAATCTATCTTATCGTCATCATCATAAGTGGAAGCCGAAAGAGCAAGCTCAAAAGGCATCTCCTCTTCAAATCCTATAGCTTTAAATTTCTGAATCATTGTATCTGCCCCGATGTCCAGCGCTGCTCTTGCAAAATAAATATTATCGGAATAGACGAGTGCATTTTCCAAATTTACCTCTGAGCCGTAATCGGTCAAAGTAGTCACATAATAATTCCCCCAGCTTGCGTCGTTCTGCCATTTCAGTCCGACATTTCCTTTATTTTCATCCGGATTAAGCTTCCCTGTATCCACACCTATTGCCGCTGTAATTGCCTTAAAAGTGGATCCGGGTGTCCACGATGTATTGAACCGGTTCATCAGGGGCTTGTTCGTGTCTCCATTTAGTTCATTCCAACGTTTATCCGACATCCCCATAACAAATTCATTTGGGTCGTACGCCGGAGTGCTCACCAGAGCCAGCACCTCTCCGGTCTTTGGATTCATAGCCGTCACAGTTCCCGGGTCTGAGGCAAACTGTTCATAGGCATTCTTCTGCATCAAAGAATCCACCGTCACCTGAACATCCTCCCCATCTTCCGCCGGTTTGAAGGCTACAGTGTCCACCTTGGTGCCATCCGCATTTACAATATCGATGCTATGTCCAGCCTCGGATTTAAGTTTATCCTCAAAAGCCCGCTCCAATCCTGATTTCCCTATAACACTGTTTTCATGGTATCCTTTTCCTTTCAACTCCTTCAATTCATCTGCAGTTACTGCCTGCACATAACCGGTGAGCTGACCTGCCGCTGCACCAAGAGGATACACTCTTTCCTCTTTATCCTGAATTAAAATACCTGGGATACTAAGTAACTGCCCTTCTGCTTCCGTATCCATCTTTGAAATTTCCTTCAGAGGAACAAAGGAATCGTCCTGTACGTAAGAAGCACTTAATGCCTGATTAATCTCATCTTCTGTCATGTCCAGTATCTCTCCGATTTTCCGGACAGAATCTGCGCTGCTGTCACCCAGCTTGCCCGGTACAATACCCACTTGCGAGACCGTGCCCTGTCCTGCAAGCATTTGCCCGTCTCTGTCCAGAATAGAGCCACGTTTTGCGGGTTCTGTATTGACCTGAACTTTATAATCATCTTGCAGGGACGGAAAAATCAGCATAGAATCCCAGTCAATAAAATACTTTCTGTCTTCCATACTCAATTTCATCTTATTATCAAATGTTACTTCATCCGCGGAGGTATCCATTGCTGTTGCGTAAGAAACCACAGCTTTTTTCCTGCCATCTTTATACTCTGGTTCTCCCTTTAAAGTAACCTTTATATTCTGAGCAAATATTCCCTCGTAAATATTTTTATTTCTACTAACAAAATCATCCTTTGTTATATTCTTTCTTGTTTCCGTGCTTAGCAGAGCATACATTTCCTCATATTTTTCTTTATTTAGGAATGTAAAATACTTTTTTACAGTCTCCTGAGGTGTAGATTTTATCCGCAACATATTCCAGACCAGAATTCCTCCCGCTGCTGCAGCCAAAACGACTATAATAGCAACAAGAACAGGCCACCTTTTTCTCCTGACCTGACTTCTTTTAGTTTGTCTGTATCTCTTTCTTGATGCCAAATCAATCACATCCCTCCGCCTCATCAATCGCTTTCCCAATATCATGGCGCATATATTTATTTTCAAACTGCACCCATTTTGTGGCAGCATATGCGTTCTCTCTTGCTTCTTTGAGGTCTTTCCCCTTTGCCGTAATACCCAATACACGGCCTCCACTTGTTACAATCCTGTTTCCGTCAAATCTGGTGCCTGCGTGAAAACAATAATAGCCCTCATGCTTTTTAAACTCCTCTAATCCGGTGATTTCAAATCCTTTGTCGTATTTCACGGGATACCCATCAGAAGCGAGCACCACACAGACTGCCGCATTGTCCTCAAACTCCAGCTCAACCTGGTCGAGAGTTCCGTCAATACAAGCCTCCATCACTTCAATTAAGTCCGTTTTCATACGGGGAAGTACCACCTGTGCTTCAGGATCGCCAAAGCGGGCGTTATACTCCAGAACCTTTGGTCCCTCTGCCGTCAGCATAAGTCCAAAGAATATAACTCCCTTAAATGCTCTTCCCTCAGCAGCCATTGCATCCACCGTAGCCTGATAAATATGCCGTCTGCAGAAATCCTCCACCTCTTTTGTATAGAAAGGGCTGGGGGAAAACGTCCCCATTCCCCCCGTATTCAATCCGGTATCTCCGTCCCCTGCACGCTTATGGTCCTGGGCAGAAGTCATAGTCTTAATGGTTTTTCCATCCACAAAAGAAAGGACGGATACCTCCCGGCCAGTCATAAATTCCTCTATCACCATTTCATTGCCTGCAGAGCCGAACTTCTTATCCAGCATGATTTCTCGGATTCCTGCTCTTGCTTCCTCCGGTGCACCACAGATCAGCACACCTTTTCCCATTGCAAGTCCGTCAGCTTTCAGCACTATTGGAAACTTTGCAGTTTCTAAGTATTCAAAAGCCTTTCCTGCATCCGTAAAATTCCTATAACCTGCGGTCGGTATATTGTACTTTCGCATTAAATCTTTGGAAAATGCCTTGGAGCCTTCTAATATTGCCGCATTTTTCCGGGGTCCGAATGTGCGGATTCCTGCAGCCCCCATCTCATCTACAAGACCGCCTGCCAGCGGTTCGTCCATGCCGACAATAACAAGGTCAATTGACTCTTTCTTTGCGAAAGCAACCAGCTTGTCAAATTCCATAACTCCGATATCTACACATTGAGCATATTCCGCAATTCCTGCATTTCCAGGAGCACAATATAGTTTCTCCAATCTGGTGCTTTTTACAGCGCTTGCTGCAATTGCATGTTCCCGGCCGCCGCTTCCTACAATCAATACCTTCATTAGAATTCTCCTTTAAAAGACTATTCATCTTCTGAGATCAACACTTTGCCATCTACTGTCGTAACTTTACCTCTCGCAATTAAATCTATTGCCCGGGGAAGAAGCTTCCATTCCGCCTCCGCCATCACCCTTTTCTGAAGCATTTCCGGGGTATCCCCCTGTTTTGTCTGTACTGCCTTCTGCAAAATAATGGGACCTGTATCGGTTCCCTCGTCCACAAAATGAACTGTTGCACCGGTTATTTTTACCCCCCGCTCCAATACTGCTTCGTGAACTTTCAGCCCATAATATCCTTTTCCGCAAAAAGAGGGGATGAGTGACGGATGAATATTAATGATACGGTTGCTGTATTTGTCAATCATGGCTGGTGGAATCACCGCCAAAAAACCCGCCAGCACAATTAAGTCCGGACAAAAACTTTCTACCGTTTCTAAAAGTTTCTGATTAAATTTCTCCCTTGACTCCCAGCTTTTCAGCGAAACACAACTATGCGCAATGCCATTTTCTCCGGCACGCTTAAGCGCATAGGCATTTTTGTTATTGCTGATAACACCCGCAATCTCCGTGTTTGAAATTGTGCCGTCCTCTACACCGTCAATGATGGCCTGAAGGTTGGTTCCGCCCCCTGAAACCAGGACGACTATTTTTAACATAGAGTGACTCCTTTTTCTCCTGCCTCAATCTGCCCCACAATATAAGGCTTCTCACCGGCAGCTCTCACCGCTTGCAGCGTCTTATCCACATCAGCCTCACCTACTGCAACAATCATACCCAATCCCATATTAAATGTATTGTACATCATTTTTTCTTCAATGTCACCGCTGTCGGCCAACATATCGAAAATCGGCGGTATCGGGTAACTGTCTTTACGGATAATCGCACGCGTGCCGTCTTTTAACATGCGGGGAATGTTTTCATAAAATCCTCCCCCTGTAATATGACTGCATGCCTTAATTGTAATGCCTGCTTCTTTTACACTATGCAAAGTCTTCACATAAATCTTTGTGGGAGTTAACAAAGCTTCCCCCAGAGTAGTCTGCAAGCTGTCATAATATGTATTTAGTGCATCCTGCTCCATACTGAATACATTCCTCACAAGGGAAAATCCATTACTGTGCACACCCGACGATGTTATACCAACGAGAATGTCTCCCGGGTTCAGGTCTTTCCCCGTAATCAAATCTTTCTCATCTACAATACCCACGGCAAACCCGGCAAGGTCATATTCATCTTCGGAATAAAAGCCCGGCATTTCCGCTGTCTCTCCGCCTATCAAGGCCGCACCGGCCTGCTTGCATCCGTCTGCCACACCACTGACAATTGAAGCGATCTTTTCAGGTTCATTCTTTCCGCATGCAATATAATCCAGGAAGAATAAGGGCTCTCCACCTGCACATGCTATGTCATTCACACACATTGCGACACAGTCAATGCCAATGGTGTCATGCTTATCCAAGAGAAATGCCAGCTTCAGCTTAGTCCCTACACCGTCCGTACCGGACACCAGCGTGGGCTTCTCCATGTTTTTAATCCTCTCCAGGGAAAATGCACCTGAAAATCCTCCAAGGTTCGTCAGCACTTCCGGCCTCATGGTCTCCTGTACATATTTTTTCATCAACTCAACCGATTTATATCCGGCTTCTATATCAACGCCTGCTTTTTTATAATCCATAAGATTTTACAACCTCCACTGTTCAGCCCTATTTCCCCATGAGGTAAGCTTCATATCCTATCTTCTCCAAATGTGCCGCTTTTCCCTGTACCGTCTCTTTCATTTCCTCTGAATGTTCCTTCAGCTTATTCAAAAGTTTTTCATCTGACACCGCCAAAATCTTTGCCGCAAGAATCGCTGCATTCATTCCGCCGTCTATTGCAACTGTGGCAACAGGAACTCCCGGCGGCATCTGTACGATAGAAAAAAGTGCATCTTCCCCCGCCAGGTTCTTTCCCGACATAGGAACACCTATAACAGGCATCGGAAATAAAGCTGCACACATTCCCGGCAGATGGGCAGCCATGCCTGCACCTGCAATAATTACTTTGATTCCCCTGCCTTCCGCCGCCTTTGCCCAGTCAAAAAACACATCCGGCTCACGGTGTGCGGAAATAATGGTCATTTCATAATCAATTCCCAGCTTTTCCAGCATATCTGCCGCCTTGCTCATGATCTTTAAATCAGAGTCGCTTCCCATCACTATTCCTACTTTTGGCATATCATTTCTCCTCTCTCGCTACCGCTCGGATTCACTAAGTTGCTTGCAGCTAAGGAAGTTCTTTTCGCTAAGCTCGAAAGAACCTCGCTAATCTCTAAGAACGGCCTCGCACTAAGTTCCTCTCTCGCTACCGCTCGGATTCACTAAGTTGCTTGCAGCTAAGGAAGTTCTTTTCGCTAAGCTCGAAAGAACCTCGCTAATCTCTAAGAACGGCCTCGCACTAAGTTCATCTCTCGCTATCGCTCGGATTCACTAAGTTGCTTTCGGCCCGCCCATGGTTCATTGAGAATTTCTGTTCCGCTAAGCACAAATCTTCCGTCTTTTAATAGTATAATATTTTCGCCTTCTTTTGTCACTACACTTATTTCTTCTAACTCTTCATAAGGTATAGTTATATCTGTATGACAGTGGAAGTATGCTTTTGAGGTGTCCTCCCGGCGAAGAGATGACACAGAATTGTCTTTAGCAACTATTTCCTTTCCATTAGGGTTATAAACACGTACATCCTCGCTCCAACTATAGCAGGTATCGCCAACTGCAAAATGCGGTCCCATTTTTTCCGCAATCAATATAGGCATCTTATCTTCTATTTTGTATTTCTTTGCAGCCACATAAGCCGTGGTATTGGTTCCGATTGCAAACTCTCCCAGAGGCAGGGTTTTATGATTATGAAGCACGTTTTCATAAACATACTTTTTATTGTCTTCCTCGTTTTCAAAGTTAGTGCAGGTGTAGTCTGCAATCATCCCGTCCTTAAAATCAATTTTCAAATTTTTATACTGCAGCTCAAAGAGATAAACCTTGCTCACATGGAGTGTCCCTTCTGTGCCCTCCAGAACAGGGGAGGTGAACACTTCACCCACCGGAATATTTACATCAGCAACACAGTTTTCAAATATGGTTTCTTTTTCTGGATCTTTCAGGCGGTACAGCTGTACTTTCAAATCCGTCTGATTCTCTCCTTTTCCAAGAATATGCACATATTCCCCTTTGTCCAGAGCATCGATAAGTGTCTGCTGCACCTTTCCGTAAACTTTAGAATCCAGAGTATTGATACAGATTACCTCATCGAAAATCTTCGGATAGTCATCGCCGATTTCCGGTACGGGATAGGCAATGATTGTAAAACTTCTTTCATCGCCTTTGATGTACTGGTTCGTGATCTGACCTGATTTGTTGTCAAAAAGCAGAGATAAAGAGCGCTGCGCCTCAGTGTAGGAAGGTGCCTCTAATTTTGCTGCAGGTGAGAAAGGCTTTTCGCCAAAAATCTCCATCACGGCGGGACCGGCAAATTGCGCGGCCAACTCTTTGTTTTTCTCATACACATTCTTTAAGACATCAAGCTTGCGCTCAATGTAAGCCTTATCCATAAACAGTGCCTGGTCTGACCTGTGGTCGTAGTCGTACTGTTTATTGGGAATAGCACCGTAATATCCTGTCTTAAATTGTTCTTTTTTGGTAATAACACTGGACGCCGCTCTGTAAATCACAGGTTTAAGGCCCATTTTTTCAAAATTTTGAATTGCAAGCTTTATAATCTTTTCAAACCCAAGGCAATAGCGAATATTTACAACCGACTTCCTGGACAGATCTTTTCCTGTGTTAATAAATCCTACCCTGTAGCCTTCCGTATATACATCTGCCATTTTCTGGATCGTTTCCTCGGGCAGGCTCCTCAGATATCTGGCGGTTCCAAGCTCATTTTTTGAAATGTATTCTCCAAACCGGTAAAGATACCTGTCATTTTCCAGATTCACGGTGTTTATAATATCCGCAGCAAATGAATATTCAGGATTTAACTGTTCTTCAATTCTATCTGCCAGAAAGACATCGCAGTAGTCGCTGGCATACCAGTACACAATATTCTTCAACGCTTTATATTCTGGTTCTTTTTCGGCCTCAAAGGAATTATAAATTTCAATGAATAGTTCATGGAGAATGGTAAGATAGTCCACTCTATTTTCAAAGGCCCAAGGAATGCCTCCTCTCATCTCAGCATAAAGAAGCCCTAAGAGCCGCCCATATTCCTCGCCCAGCATTTTTACAGCATACACCGGGTTTGCATAGCTTGATTCATACCTTTCCCCCAGAATATCAGCATACAAAGCTCGGTTGATTTCCTGCATCTCCTTTAATTCCAAAACTTCCCATCGGGAGTCTACTATTCTCCATCGTACATCTTCAAGCTCCAGCAAAAACCTGGCTGTCCCCTGAAAAAATGGAGAAAAGGCAGGATCTGCCACCTCTTCTAGAGCAATCTGCTTCATTCTTTCTATCGTAAGTTCATGCCTTTCTCTGCACTGTTCATTTTTTTCTGTCTGTAATTCTTCCCATCCCATCTATACAATACCTCCTATAAATATTAGTACAAGGCCCAGCAGAATCACAATATTTGCCGCAATCCCTGCCTTACAGGTAATATAACGTTTTTCTCTCTCCCGCATTCCTTTTACAGCAGCCCGGATTCCGGCCACAGCCAGTACAACAGAAAGAATCCCAAGCCCACCGATGAATCCGGAAGTATTCCCCCGCATAATAAATGCAATCAAAATACAACTCAGCAGAAGGGCAAAAGATATGCCCGCATAAACGCAGGAATATATTCCCATGCGGGAGTGCTTCAGCCTTGCCTGTCCATATTTCCTGGTTTTTTTCCTTGTCCTGCTTTTATCTCTTTCCCTTTGTTTGTTTTTAGCCTCTTTTTTTTCCGTATCCATAATGTTTTCTCCTTATCCAATTGCAAATCGAGAACAAAATATATCCCAGAATTCCTCCCATTGTGTTCAGCAGAAGGTCATCTACATCAAAACTTCCCACTTTTGTGAGTATCTGAAATATTTCCACACACATACTCAAGCCAAAGCTATAAAAGAAAGTCATGAAAAATCCTCTGCTCTTGCTTGCCATGGAAATGAAAAAACCATAAGGCACAAATATTAGAATATTGCCGAATAAGTTTGTAAATACCGCGAAGCTCCCCAACTCTTCCCTGTATTTAATGAATCGCTTTATCTCCTGAAAAAGTACCAGATTATACCGATATTGCCCCGAACCTTCGGTTCTTCCATACCAATCGGAAAAAATCAGAAAATACAGAAGAAAAAAGAGATAAAGGACGAACAGTACCTTTCCCAGAACACGAATTTTTCTTGTTTGTCTCTGATTCAAAATTTCACCCCTTGCTTATACTACTTGGTGAGGTCCTTCCGAACCTTAGTAGTAAAGTACAACCTGCCGGCTTAGTGAGATCCTCTCGAACTTAGCGGCATGGTTGTCTCCTTGCTTATACTACTTGGTGAGGTCCTTCCGAACCTTAGTAGTAAAGTACAACCTGCCGGCTTAGTGAGGTCCTCTCGAACTTAGCGGCATGGTTGTCTTTTAAAACGTAATTTCGTTCTTGCGCTTCAGCAGACGAACACCGTTGATGACAGTAATAATTCCTGTGGTAATTCCTGTTACAATCATAATAATTCCGAGTGCGATGCTGCCTACTCCTGCGCTTAACATTGTCTTATATGCTTTTTCCATGAAACTTCCTGCCACTCGAAATATGGACAAATATACCCATATCGAGAATTTTACTGCTTCAACCTATATGCTTTCACTCTGATTAATCAGACACTACTCACAA
>NZ_SLZZ01000020.1 GCF_004346165.1 Muricomes intestini
GGAATTTCGAGTTAAATCGACATCAAAACCAATACATATTTAATTCAAATCAGGCAGTTCTTGACTTGCCAGACACAGAAAAATTTACGCCCTCTATCCATTCGAATGGATAACTATATGAAGAATCACCTTCTATTCCTTCATGATCATCGGATTCCAACAACAAACAATTTATCTGAACGACTTCTAAGAAAGTACAAACGAAAGCAGGTACAGGCTGTGTCATTCCGGAGTTTCGAATCAATCAAAGCTCTCTGCGAATGCATGAGCGTGTTACTTATGATACGTGAAAGGTCAGAATATGATTATTTCGAAAACGTATCGCAAATATTCGAAGGATAAAGAACCGATGGTTAACTTTGAGATAAGTTTACACCATTGGTTCTTTTATTACAAGATAGCCTGTGAACAGTAACATTGTATTTGAGCGATTTATGAGTTATACTTTTCCATCTCGCACCTAATGCTTTCTTCGCAAGAGCGCATGGCCAATATCGTTTTTTCAAACAATTCATTTAATTCCCAACCTAGATTTTCGGCTCCCTGCCGGATAACATCTCTGGAGCATCCGGCTGCAAACTTTTTGTCCTTGAACTTCTTTTTGACGCTGGGAACTTCCATGTCCATCACACTTTTTGAAGGGCGCATCAAAGCTGCAGCACCAATCAGTCCTGTCAGTTCATCTGCCGCAAACAATACCTTTTCCATCTCGTGCACCGGCTCAACATCACTGCAGATGCCAAAGCCGTGAGAGCAGACAGAATGAATCATATCTTCGCCCACATGGCCTTCTCTCAAAAGCTCAGGTGCCTTTTTGCAATGCTCCTCCGGGTAAAGTTCAAAATCAATATCATGCAGCAACCCGGTGATTGCCCAATATTCAGCCTCATCCCCGTATCCCAGTTCATTGGCATACCAGCGCATAACCCCTTCTACTGTAAGGGCATGTTGAATGTGAAATGCCTCTTTATTATATTTCTTAAGCAGTTCAAACGCTTCTTCTCTTGTAACTTTACTTTCCATAATTATTGCCCGCCTTTCTTTTGTTAGCCTGTTATCTATCCATGCAGCTCTAACGGGAGTCTATCCGGGTCACTGGAAAAGTTATCCTTTTACCTGTAAACTCATCATTCCTTGCTAGCTCCGTCTGGATACCTTTTTTATTTAACTCTTTTATTGCTGCATCCATATCCTCTACATAAAAAGCAAGATGCCTCTGCCCACATGCCTCTGGATAGCTTACCTTTTTTGGATTGTTTCTGTCATACCACAACCTCCTCTGCTGGACATAGTTTTTTTGCAACTGCAGATTCCATAGCAGCTGCATAGCTGATTACGTTCTTATTCTTATTATAATATCTCCTCACATCAAATGTAAAGCAGGTACATAATTCCGAATCATATAACAGACAACTTATGCATATATATATTTAGTATGGAACCCAAAACCTGCGGGATGAAAATAATCAAATTAAGCAGCGTCTTAGCCAAATGGAAGAAAGCACCAAGAGGGCTTATGAAGACGCAGTAAATTATTAACTTTTGTTTTGTTTTTTCTGTTAAGAATATTCTTTCTTTAGGCCGGATGAACTGTGCAATACATAGTGATGCAGCAGGAACTGCTAATAAGCAGCCTGGTTACAGCAAATTCATTTTCTGCCATCAAATCTGTTTCTTACAGTCTTTACCGCCGCAAGAATTAAAAAGCATGCCACCTCCAATAGCACAATGGTCCCGCCCGGCTTCAGGCCGGTATAATAGGACAGAAAAAGACCGGCAACCGTGGTGGACAAAGCCACCGCAATTGCAGAGAGCAATGTATTCCGATAACTTTTTCCCAGCTGCATTCCACAGGCAACCGGCACCACCAACATAGAGGATACGATCAGCGCCCCCACAGTGCGGGATGCAATGGAAACTGTCAGAGCAGTCAGGATCGTAAACAGAAAATTGATGCGGCGCACCGGCACACCGGAAATCCGTGCAGCGTTTTCATCAAACCCTACATAAAACAGTTCTCTGTAAAATAGCATAAGCATTACAAGAACGAATACACTAACGATACAAACTAGGAGAAGCTCCCCTTGGCTGATAGATACAATGCTTCCAAATAAAAAACTGTTAAAATTCGCCCCGTTCTTCACAAACCCCGACAGAACCCCCGCAAGGCCAATTCCCGCGGACATCACAATCGCAATTGCCATCTCTGCATATCTGGGTATTTTTTTACGGATTCCCTCAATACCAAGAGCTGCAATAATGCAGATTATTCCCGCCCCAAGCACAGGGTTGATTCCCAAAAGCAGCCCCAGTGCCACACCTGCCAGTGAGGCATGAGAAAGAGCATCGCCGATCATGGATGTCCGCTTCAGTACAATCGTGATACCGATACAGGGAGTGATTACCGCCAGAAGTATTCCTACCAGAAAAGCCCGCTGCATAAAACCATACTGTAAGATCTTCATAATTCCAGAATCCTCCCTTCCTCTGCCTTCAGAAACCTTCCTGCTCCCACAAAGTCCCCGGTATTTCCATGAGTGACTATAATAATCGTAAGTTTCTGTTCACGGTTCCGTCTATCCAGCACCTGGCACAGAGATTTAAGCGAAACCGTATCCATACCTGCTGTCGGCTCATCCAATATCAAAAGTTCCGGGTTTCCTTCCAACGCTCTGGCCAGCATAACCCTCTGCTGCTGCCCACCCGATAATTCTCCGATCCGATGTTTAGAGAACTCTTCCATTTCCAATTCTGTCAGCGCATGCATAATCTGTTTCCGGCACATTTTTCCCGAAAATTTTCTTCTCCAGATAGGCTGATACAATCCTGTCATCATAATTTCTTCCACTGTGGCCGGGAAACTCTGATTTCTGTAAATACTGTTCTGAGGCACATATCCTATCTTTATCCTCGCAAATCCCCGGACAGGATCTTTTCCAAAAACTTCTGCGGTTCCCTGCTGGGGACTTAACTCCCCCAGCAAAACCTTTAACAATGTACTTTTCCCACTTCCATTCTCCCCCGTGAGAATGGCATAGTCTCCCTGTCTTATGTCCAAATTTACTTTCTTTAAAACCGGTACATCCACGTACCGGAATGTCAGATCCTTGATGCTTACGATTTTCAAAGGTCATCCTCCTGCAAGTTTCGTTTCATAATTTACTGATTCAAAGCCTCTTTTAAGGTCTCTAAATTTGTCTCCATAACAGAAAAGTAGTCCTCCCCGGCCTTCAGTTCTTCATCACTTAAGCCCTCCAGCGGGTTCAGCACCTCCGTCTTGGCCCCAATTTCATCCGCAATAGTTTCCGCGACCTTAGGGCTGACCAGTTCCTCAAAGAAAATGGTCTTTACTTCATTCTCTTCCGCAAACTGTATAATTTCCTTCATTCTCGCAGGGTCAGGTTCGGAATCAGGAGAAAGACCTTCAATTCCAATCTGGTTTAAATCATATGCACTGCAAAGATACCCAAAGGCCTCGTGTGCAGCGATAATATCCTTGCTCTTTGCGTCTGCAAGCCCTTCTTTATAAGATGTGTCAAGTTTGTCAAATTCAGCAGCGTATTTTTCATAATTTTCAGTATAATAACCTTCATTTTCCGGGTCAGCCTCTGCCAAAGCATTTTTTATGTTTTCCATTTCAACTTTAGCATTTATCGGACTGAGCCATACATGAGGATCATAACCCGTACCCTCTTCCTCATGTTCTGCTTCCTCTTCTTCCTCGTGATGATGCCCTTCCATAAGTTCAAGGTCTTTCGACGCTTCTGCCACTGTCAAATCCTTATTATCCAGAGAATCCAGCACATCTTCCACCCAGTGCTCCAGCCCTGCACCGTTGTAAACAAAGACGTCTGCCTCCTCCAGGTCTTTAATATCCGCAGCCGCAGGCTCCCAATCGTGTGGTTCCGTTCCTGCCGGCACCATATTAGTTACTTCTACTTTGTCCCCGCCAACCTTTTGGGCGAAATCATACATTGGATAAAAGCTGGCCATGACCTTCAGCTTGCTGCTGTCCGACACGGACTGCTTTTCCTCCACAGCATTTTTCCCTTTCTCAACCGCTGCCGTTTTCTGTGTTCCGCACGCAGCACAAACACAAGAAACAATCAACGCTGTCAATAGAATATGCACTGATTTTTTCATGTTAAAATCCTCCTTATGTAGTTTGAGTGAACGTTTCTGTTACAGAACAGATCCTGGCGTCTGCTGATTCAATCATTCAGCCTACCTGGTTAGATATGAGCGTTTCTCTTTGAATAAGAGAATAGATAACGGGCAGAACAGCCTGCACTATATAAAAGCCGTACTCCCCTTCTCTTTTTCGCTCCATTCAATATAATAATTAGCCTTATAAACTATTTTATCTGCATTCTTCACAGTATCCATACAGGATCGTATGTCCCTGATCCAGTTCAAACTTATGCGCTTCTAAGATATGGTCAAAAAAGGTATCAATGCAGCCACACTGCAGCGGTATTGAACGGCCACACTTCAAACAAACAAGCTTACCATAATTCTTTCTTTTATATTCCTCTATAAAACGATATTGTGCAGGTGCTCCTTCCACAGAGGGAATTTTCAAAACGATGCCGTCTTTATGTAGACGCTCTAAAGCACGGTATACAGTGGTCCTGCCGATATGGACTCCTTCTATGCGAAAAGATTCCATAAACTGATCTACTGTACAGAACATTTCTTTATTTCGTTTTAGACAACGCAATATTATTGTCTGCTGCTTTGTATTATATTTACCTTTTTCAGTCATACTTCACCCACAAAATGAATTTGAAAACTATTTTCATATTATATCACATTCCTTGTTATCGTCAAGGTTTCATCTTTATTTTATACATTTCTTTCTAAAAGGCCGGGCACCTCAGCCTCTATAAATCTGGTTTTTATAATGGATTGATTACTGAATTGAACATCGGAACTGCTAAAAAGAGAGAAAAAAAGAACAGAAAAAGAGAAAAAAGCAAGGCTTGAGATGGCCGAACCGACTAATGAAGGGCAAGGTTTTCAGGGCCAAACCCCATAGGGAGCAGCTCTTCCAATTTGAATATCTTATAATTCTCTATATCTGTGGCTAGGATAATCTGAAATTCTTTTGGATTGCAGAATTCCATCATCACCTGCCTGCATACGCCGCAGGGTGCCGTGAGCTCGGTCACGGTTCCGCCCTGTCCTCCGACGATACAGATTCCCTCAAATTCTTTCACTCCCGCACTCACCGCTTTAAAGAATGCAGTGCGCTCTGCGCAGTTGCTGGGGGTATATGCCGCATTTTCAATATTACAGCCCTGGTAAATCTCACCGTTCTTTGCCAGGAGAGCTGCCCCTACTTTAAAACGCGAGTACGGTGTGTATGCATAGCTCATTGCATCAAATGCCTGTTCAATTAATTCTTTTACCGGCAACATCTTATGCCCCCCCTTTCTTCATTTATCAGTTCTCTTACAGCCTCCACTGCCACACGGATTGCCGCATCGGTATCATGGACAACAGGATTATCCAGGCCGGCCTTTGCCCTCTCCTGGTTTGCCAAGACGAGGAATACCGAGCCGGCTCGCACCTTCAGATAACTGGCAACGATAAACAGCGCCGCGGATTCCATCTCTGATGCCTTACAGCCAAGTTTCACCCATGCGTCCCACTTACTCATCAGCTCATAGCCTACCGGTTTCGTCTCCGGTGAGTGCTGTCCGTAGAAGGAATCCTTGCACTGTACCACACCCACGTGATAAGGTTTTTCTAACTTTTTTGCGGCCTTTACGAGCGCATTTGTCACATCAAAGTCCGGGACAGCAGGATACTCAATCGGAGCGTACTCCTTACTTGTTCCCTCCATGCGGATTGCCCCGTTAGCAATCACCAGATCCCCACTCTTTACATTAACATCCATTCCTCCGCTTGTCCCGATGCGAATAAATGTATCTGCCCCCGACATCACCAGCTCT
Organism: Muricomes intestini; assembly: GCF_004346165.1. GTDB lineage: Bacteria > Bacillota > Clostridia > Lachnospirales > Lachnospiraceae > Muricomes > Muricomes intestini. Next base: position 5,958 of record NZ_SLZZ01000020.1, read on the forward strand.
TCCATAGCTATCGCTGCGGACGGACCGCCGATTCCGGTTGAAGTCACGCTAACCTTCACGCCATCCAGCAGACCTGTATAAGTCACATACTCCCTGCTGTCAGCTATAAGCACCGGGTTGTCCAGATATTTGGCAATCTTCTCACACCGTTTGGGATCTCCCGGCATAATCACGTATTTTCCTACATCACCTGAACCTATCTGGAGGTGATATTGCTTTCCTTCTTTTTCTGAATAATTGATCATACTATACTTTTCCTCCCGCTATTCTACCTCATCAATTTTCTCCGCGATGACCGCCTTAATCTTAAGGTACTGCTCCCAGTCTATCACAATGGTTCTGCCCTCCTTTGAGATGTAGCCCTTCTCCGCCATCTTCTTAACACAGCGGTTGACAGTCTTAAGGCTAAGTCCTGTACTATTGGAAAGTTCTTTACCTGACAGACGGATTTTGCAGACCTTATGATATGCCATATCCTGATAAAACTGCTGAAACAGGAGAAAAATACGGTCTGTTCCCTGCAGAAGGAGAAACAGGCGCTCTTTTCTTACCTGTTCCAGCAGATGCCGGCCCATTGCTTTTACCTGCTCAAGAACCGCATGGATATCTGTCAGCATCCATTTTGCAAACTGGTCCTTGGAGACGCGCAGAAAACAGCAATCCGTCTCCGTAACCAGAGTTGTCTTATACTTCTCGTAGCCCATCAGAAACTCCATAGCGCCGAAGGCTTCTACCGGATAAAACCTGGCATAATCATAAACGATTTCATAGACACGGTAATCTGTTGCCTTTACAAGGCCCTCCACCAGGATAAACACCGTATCCACATGAGCATTTTCATGAATAAATGCTGTATTCTTCTTCATGCGGACAATCTGAAATGACTCCATAAGCCACTTTGGTGCATTTGCCAGGTAATTATTCAGGTAATCTCTTTCCTTTGTATGCAGCCCATTAATCAGTTCAGTAACTTCGCTCATCCGCCTCCCCCTCTTTTTATCTTTCTCCTTTTTCATAGGGCTGCCCGCTTGCTTTCGGAGCTGCAGAGCGCCCTACAAAAAGAATGAGAATGATAATCGTAATGACATATGGCAGCATTGCCAGTATCTCGGAAGGGACCTGGAAGGAACCGCCGCCAAGGATGACCGTAAGTGCCTGTGCAGCACCGAACAACAGGCAGGCACCGTAAGCCCCGTGAGGTGTCCACTTTCCGAAAATCACCGCCGCCAGGGCAATGAACCCCTGTCCGCTAATAGCCGTCGGTGTAAACTGAGGAATAATAGCAAGTGTCATGGAGGCCCCCCCGAAACCGGCAAGGATCCCGGAAACTATCACACAAAGATAGCGGATTCTATACACATGGATACCCATCGTATCTGCCGCTGCCGGGTGCTCCCCCACTGCACGGATGTGAAACCCCCATTTCGTTTTATAGAGAAACACCCACAGCAGGACAGCCAGGGCAAGTGCAACCACGACCGTTACGTCCACATTCAGATTTTTCAGGGCACCACTGCCGCCCGCACTGCCGAACAGCTTAGGGATTTTATTTGTTACCGGAACCGTCATGGTTGCCCCATCAAACAATATCCTGCAGATAAATAACGCTACCCCCGGACCAATCAGGTTGATTGCAATTCCGGAAATTGTCTGGTCGGCCCGGCAGGTAATAGACGCAAATGCATGCAGCAGGGCAATCATTCCGCCGGCCGCGCCTGCTGCCAGAAACCCGCCCCAGGCACTTCCTGTAAAATAACCTACAGTAGCCCCCGTAAAAGCTCCGATTGTCATCATTCCTTCAATTCCTAAGTTAGTCACTCCAGAACGCTCCGAGACAACCCCGCCCAGAGCGGCAAATGCCAGCGGAGTGGAGTACATCAATGTAATGCCGATAAACAGAGTAATACTACTTAGCATGATTTTTTCCTCCCTTAGAGAATCTGTCCACCAACGGCGGAATGATGTGTGTCAGTGCAACGAAGAAAACAACAACTCCGATGACAATGTTAATAATCTCCGACGGAGCACCTACTTCATACTGCAGGGACTGGCCTCCATAGAGAAGGCCTCCGAACAGTAGCCCCGCAAAAATACACCCTATCGGGGAGCTTGCCGCAATAAGGCAGACACCCAGAGCGTTAAAGCCTGTGTTTTCAAAGGCTGCCAGAGTTGCTATCCCATGAGGGGAATTCCCTGTAATATAAAATGCTGCCGCCAGCCCGCAGATACCACCGGATATAATCATAGCGTGAAGAATATTTTTATTTACATCGATTCCGGTCGATTCTGCTGCAAAACGGTTTGCGCCCACAGCCCGGAGTTCAAAGCCTTTCGTAGTCTTGTAGAGCAGGAAAGATACGAGAATGGCCAACACAACCGCAGCAAGGATTCCTGCATTTACATCCGTTTTCAGAAGCGTATCCCGAAGGAACTCATTATTGACAAGAACCTCTTTTCCTTCCTTTGTAGTCTTCCAGCTTCCCAGAATCATTGTATATCCAGACTTATTAATTGCATACGTTCCCATGGTGTCCGGTTTGTGAAACCGCTTCAAGTCACTGATAAAGTTGGAAAAATACAGTGCAATCCAGTTAAACATAATACTGGTCAGCACCTCATGTATTCCAAATTTTGCCTTGAGGAAGCCTACCATTCCCCCGAATACTGCACCTGCAAGCACACCGGCCGCAAGCACAAGAGGAATCTGGATTACAGGTGGAAAATCACAAACGATTCCAACTGTAGTCGCTGCAACGCACCCCATGATAAACTGCCCTTCTGCACCGATGTTAAACAACCCTGTTTGAAAGGCAAAAGCAACACCGATTCCGGTCAAAATCAACGGTGTACTTTTAATAATTACATTTGAAATGTGCTTCGGACCGGAGAAAACTCCCTGTAACAGCACGGACAGAGAGTGAAAGGTCGGATATCCCGCGGCCGCGAGGATAATGCCCGCCACGAGAAAGCCGAAGAAAATGGCTATCAACGTCATTGTAAATGGTTTCTTCAGTATTTTTGCCGCTTTATCCATGATTTTTTCCTCCTGCCATCAGCAGACCAATTGTGTTCTCGTCCACAGTCCCCTGTTTGAAAGTATCCTGGATTTTTCCATCATAAATGACCGCAATTGTGTCGGAAACATTCATAACTTCATCCAGCTCAAAAGAAATCAAGAGAACTGCTTTTCCCTTATCTCGTTCCCGGATTAATGTCCTGTGCACTGTCTCAATAGCCCCCACGTCCAGACCTCTTGTAGGCTGTACCGCAATCAAGATATCCGGATCCATGGCGATTTCCCGTCCTATAATGACTTTCTGCTGATTACCTCCCGAAAGACTTCCGGCCCTCCTGGAACCACAGTCCTCGGGGCGGACATCATATTCCTGAATCAGTTCTTTTGTAAACTCTTCCATCTCTTTTTTGAGCAGAATTCCCTTTTTGGAGAATGGGGTCCTTCTGTACTGCTCCAGGACGCAGTTCTCGTTTACCGAAAAATCCAATACCAACCCGCGCTTTTGCCGATCCTCAGGTATAGTACTTACACCGCTGTCGATAACTTGTCTTGGAGAAGTATTTTCCAGTGGCTTCCCATTGATAGTGATGTGACCGGATGCAACCGGTGTCAGAGCGTTGATTGCCTCAACCAGTTCCCTCTGCCCGTTGCCGTCGATTCCTGCGATTCCCACAATCTCGCCTTTTCGTACCTGCAGACTTAAGCCTTTAACTGCATCCAGTTTCCTGTCGTTTTTCACAATCAGATCTTTAATTTCAAAAACAACCTCCCCCGCATTTGCCGGGGTCTTGTCCACGACAAGCTTCACCTCGTGTCCGACCATCAATGTTGCCAGTTCATTTTCCGTTACCCCTTTGACCAGGAGTGTGTCAATATATCTTCCTCTGCGGATAATAGTGCAGATGTCAGAAGAAGCTTTGATTTCCTTTAGCTTGTGCGTAATAATAATAATGGCCTTGCCGTCCTTTGCCAAATTATTCATAATGGAAATCAGATCATCAATTTCCTGGGGAGTCAGCACCGCTGTGGGCTCATCCAGGATGAGCAGCTCAGCACCCCGATACAATGCTTTTAGAATCTCCACTCTCTGCTGCATCCCGACGGAGATATCACTGACTTTTGCATCCGGATCTACTTCCAGGCCGTATTTTTCTACAATATCCAATATCTTCTTCCTGGCTTTTTTCGCATCTACAATTCCCATATGGGATGTGATTTCATTTCCCAGAACGATATTTTGTGTCACCGTAAAGTCATCGACCAGCATAAAATGCTGATGAACCATTCCGATCCCGTGTTCAATTGCCACATTCGGATTTTTAATATCCACTTTTTCTCCGTTTATGAAGATTTCTCCTTCATCAGCCTGATAGAGACCATACAGGATGTTCATAAGAGTACTTTTTCCTGCTCCGTTCTCGCCCAGCAAGGAGTGAATACTGCCTTTTTTCACATTCAGATTCATATCCTGCAGAGCACAAAAAGAGCCGAAACGTTTTGTGATTCCATGCATCTGCACCGCGTATTCGCTGCTTTCCCCAGCCATATTGTTATCTCCTTTCGCGAGTTCTACTTTGCAACAAATTCATTGTATTCATCCTCTGTAGATGGGGCTGTGAGCTCACCGCTCTTAATCTTGTCTGCGACTGCCAGAGTTTCCTCGTATACGCCTTCCGGCATATTTCCGTGTTCCTCTGGTATGCCCACACACTCTTCCTTCAATCCGTAGGTCAGTGTCTGGCCGCCGATCTCCCCGCTGTTCATTGCATCAAGGGAAACTTCTTTTACAGCTTTTCCAACTAATTTCAGAGCTGAAGTCAACACATTGTCCGGTGCAAGGTAAGCCTGATCTCTGTCAACTCCAATCACCCACTTGTCTGCTTCCTTTGCAGCCTCGATAACGCCTGTTCCGCTTCCGCCTGCCGCATGGTATACGACATCGCACCCTTCAGAATACATTTTGCTCGCAATAGCTTTTCCTTTGGCAGCATCGCTGAAGCTCTCCGCATACTGTACTGACACTTTAATATCCTTCCCCAGCTCTTTTGCAGCATACTGCACACCTGCCTCATACCCATACTGGAACTGGTCAATCAGGCCTGAGGCGATTCCGCCGACAAAACCGACCTGGTTTGTCTCTGTAGTCTTTCCTGCCACATAGCCTACCATAAAGGAAGGCTCCTGAGCGCGGAACATTACGCCTGTTACATTATCCGGCGTATTCTCATAGGCGTTGTCCACAATCGCATACTGAAGGTCCGGGTTGCTCTGGGCAGCTTCTTCTATCGCGTCCGCACATGCATAGCCCACACCCCACAGAAGAGTTGCACCTTTGTCACCGAGACGTTCCAGATTTGTCACAAAATCAGAGACCTGCTTAGACTCGATATAGTTTACCTCTGCCCCCGTCTCTTCGCTTAACTCCTGCAGTCCTTCCCATGCAGACTGATTAAAAGACTGGTCATTGATTCCGCCGGTATCTGTAATCATTGCTACAGAGTAGTCACTCTTTTTCTCTGATGAATCACTGCCTGATTTCTCCTTGTCCCCACCCTTGGAGCCGCCGCATGCCGCCAGTGAGATTGTCAGAGCTGCTGCCAGCCCAAGTGCCAATGCCTTTTTGAATTTCATAATGTTGTTTCCTCCTCAACTTGAATTGTGTTGAGCCCTTGCTTTTAAAGCAGAGCTTTTTTGGGGTTTCCTGTACTGTCTTAGACAATACGTATATTAGAAAAGCCGCATAAACCGGCGATTCTTTCCCATTCTCTCATCTTTTCATAAGATGGCGTTTCCCTGTCCTTAAGCTTTGTACTAACTCCATGATTTCTAAACGCAATAAGCTTCAGGGTAAATTGATTCAGGTATTTTTCTACATTTTCAGCGATGCCTCGGATTGTGGCTTCCACATCAACCTCCGGCTCCAGACATACTATGCGGACTTCTTCAAGCTTGTGCTCTTCTGCCAGGTAGACCAGATTCTTCTTTACAATATCATTTTCGCCCTGTGTCAGCCTGTAAAATACTTCTTTATCCCAGGCTTTCACATCCAGCATGACCTTATCACAATACTTCATCAATTCCGGATATCTTGAAAAATCCGTACAGCCATTGCTGTCAATATAGCAGGTTAGTCCCTTGGTCTTTACCAGCTCAAAAAGCTCTGTCAAAAATTCCGGGTATAAGGTGCACTCACCGCCGGAAACAGTGATTCCCCGGATAAAGGGTATGTTTTTACTCACCTGCTCAAAAACCTCCGACGCTTCCATATAACGGATTTTTGGGGAAGCAGAATATGGACAGACACGAATACAGTTATCACATTGGATACATTTTGTCTCGTCCCATATTACTGCACCGCGTCTTCCCTCTCCTGCGCCCTTCTTAAGCGTGAGGGCCTGCACCGGGCACTTATCCACACAAATTCCACACCCGATACACATTCTCTGTGTCTCCGGGTTGTGGCAGTATGCACAGGCGATATTGCATTTCTGTAGAAAAATGGAAGTGCGGTTTCCCGGACCGTCCACCACGCTCAAAGGTATGATTTTATTGACCGGCGCTCTCAACTGATGGCCCTGACCTTTCGGTTCTCCAGGTGTGCGTTGCGGTAGTTGTCCCCACCCAGGTGAACAGTGTTCTGTAAAACCGCCTCACCTTTGTAATAGTGCTCCATGTCACTTCGTTTTACCAGATATCCGGTAATGCGCACCAGATCACTATCGGATGCATAAAAGCTGATATATTTATCGCCCAGTTCAAATGCCCCCTTTACAATATCCAGCACTGCCGCCGGGTTATTGCGGCCTGTGGGGTCAAAGGAAAAGATATCCGCACAGCCTGTGGGAAAGAATTTATGGAATCTTGCACTGTGGCGCAGGTGGTCAAACATACTGTCCGGCTCTGCCCCTACTGGAATCCTGACCCCAGAAGTAATACCGTGGTCTGAATCAATGCCAACCTGCGCATGCAGGGCGAAATGTCCGTCAAAAACTTCAGAGTATAATGCATCAGAGTGCCCCGCGTAATCTGAAATTACGTTCATGATCTCTTCAGCCAAATCATCTGCCTCAGGACTGTGCCCATAGGTCTTGCTCTTGTCATCCATCAGCATATTGGTACACTCTGCAAGTCCCACTACTCCGTACATGGCCAGAAACTTCTTTCTGTCTATAAACCCTTCTCTTGCAAGAAAAGAACTCTCAAAGAAATTGGACTCTTCTACCAGGAAACGTATTCTTTCATTCATATAGTCCCCCATATGCTTCAGGCAGTCAGGCAGAAGCTCCTTTAGAAAATGCTCCCTGTCTGTTGCTTCCTCCGCCAGCTTCGGCAGTACAACTCTGGTTAATGTATAGGAGCCGCCTCCGATAGGCAGAATATTATAGCAGCTCGAAACGCCATAGTCTTCATATGTGTCTTTATGCATCTTGTGGTTGCAGATAGCCGGATTTGCACAGAATAAGGACGTGTACAATGCCAACTCAGCGTAAGAATCCGGTGTGACATCCGGGTCATATTTTAAAGTCAGATTTGGCACCGCATTTTGCAGCTCCTTTTCCAGCTGCAGGATAATTCTCCCTGCTCTTGTCTCTTCCGGTCCCAGATTTGCATGGCAAAAACCGTCCGTAATTGTCCGGTCCAGATAAATCAGAAACAGCTTTATCTTCTTTGCCGCTTCCTCGTCTGATATCCCGTCTAAAAATGGCTCAATCATCTTATCTATGTTTCCGAGAAAAACGGGATATGTTGTGATGGACGGCACATGTCGGTAAAAAATCATCAGAAAAGAAAGCAGCTCATCCAAATCCTTCGGCGGGTCAAGTCTTAAGAACTCACAGCCTTCTCTGATAGCCTTCTCATAGTCCGGCATGATATACCGGGGGCGGTAAGGTGCATGCCCTTCACTCAAATCACAGATGGCACCTATATCCATATAATGCCGGGTTTTCTCCGGTATGTTTAAAATCTCCAGACTGTCCTCCGCAGCATGTGCCAGAGCAACAACCTTTTGCTCATAAGTAAGTCCTTTCGATGTCACAATATCTAATGTTGTATTCATAAATCTTCACCTCTCCATTGATTTGTGGTCTAATATCTCTTTTTCAAGTTCCATAAGCCAATTATAACTTTTAAAAGCACAAATTAAAGGACATTTGTCCTTTTTAGAGGAGTCAGAATCAATTTGTGAAAAGTATACCTTTATCATAATAGTAAATTAGTGAAAACACCAGAAAAAGTTGCAGTTTGAGATATCACACAAAGGGCCGCCCAGTCAGACATCAGGCGGCCTCTTGTGTTCTTGTGTTCTTGTATTATTATTGACTATATTTCGGTTAAAACTCCTCGTATGAGCTTGGATCCTGATTATTTAAGCGCCCGTCGGACCGTGTCAGTCTGCATATCGTAGCAATTTCATCCTCCGTCAATGCAAAATCAAAGATTGAAATATTTTCCACTTGATGCTGCAGGGAAGCAGCCTTAGGGATTGGCAGTGTTCCCATCTGGATATGCCAGCGCAGTATTACCTGTGAAACTGTTTTTGTGTGCGCTGCCGCTATCTCTTGGATTACCTCATTCATCAGGATTTCATTTCCTCTTCCCAGAGGACTCCATGCTTCTGTCAATATACCGTGCGCTGTATTCCAGTTACGCGCCTCCTCCTGATTGAAATAGGGATGGAGCTCAATCTGATTCACACTTGGCAGAACACCGGTCTCTTTCTCCAGCCTCTCTAAATGCTCCGGCAGAAAATTGCAGACTCCGGCAGATCTTATCAGTCCTCGTTTTTTTGCCTCAAGCATTGCCTGCCATGCGTCTACATACCGGTCAGTTTTAGGATTTGGCCAGTGTATTAAATACAAGTCATAATAATCCAGACCTGCCCGGTACAGGGATTCCTCAATTGTCTGCAGTGCCTCATTGTAAGCATGATGACGTCCGGGAAGCTTTGATGTAATAAGCAGTTTTTCTCTGGGGACAGAGCATTCCCTTACAGCCTTTCCAACCGCTCCCTCATTCTCATAATTGAATGCACTGTCAATTAACCGGTAACCGGCATCAACAGCGGCTTTGATAGATGTAACACCCCTTTCCCCGTTAAGCTCATACGTGCCAAAACCAATAAGCGGTATTCTCAATCCGTCATTTAATACTTTTTCTTCAATCATCTTTTACCTCATTTCTGCACCCTCTGCGTTATCCTTTTAATAGTTACACGGCCGCAGCAGCCTTTGGCATATCCCATAGATAGTATTTTCCATGTTTATAATATGCAGGCCGGCAACCGCCCCGTTTAAATACTGCAATAAATTCTTCCAACGTCCTTACCTTTTCCGGAAAATAGGTTGCATAAATTCCCACTTTTTCCGGAACATGACAGTCACTTGCCCCTACGCTCACAAGACCAAGCCGGTTTGCATAATCTGCCGCTTTCTGGTTGGCCTCTATATCGGTACTGCCATTTAATACTTCTACCCCGTCAAGTCCTTCCAGCTCGTTTAGCCTCTCACCCAGCCCTCGGTTATTATTCCTAAATGGGTGGGCACTGAAACAGATACCTCCCTGCTTTTTCACATAAGAAATGAACTTCTGGGCATCAATCCGCTCTCTGGGATATTCATCAATTCCAAATGCTACAATGTCCCCCTGAAGTGAGAAATACTCTATTCCGACGAAAATAGGGAAACCGGTTTTCTCCGAATACTGTGCAGCATACTCCTTAAGTCCCATACTATCGTGGTCTGTAATACAAATGCCCTGCAGCCCTCTGACTCTCGCTATATCCACAATTTCTTCAAGAGCAAGAAGGCTGTCCTTTGAATATGTCATCTCGTGCATATGAAGATCAATAAACATTTAAATACCTCCTGTTTCCTTTTTCCTATGCACAAATCGTATCATCATTCGGCTTCCATTGCTAATTGGATTTTTGAATAAATGTATTTTATTTATAGCCATTTTCTATATGTCGCGAAGCTGTTCCCAGATTATCCGGCTGACTGATTCCCATGAAAGATGCTCCAGCCGGACTTCGGTTGTTTCCCTATCTTTCACTGCTTTTAGAAGGGCAGCTGACAAACGTCGTTCAAATCTGGGAAGCTCTGCTTCAGGCACATCATCTGCATTTTCTGTTTCAGGAGGCTCTACAAACAGGATTCCATTTCCTGGAGCGCAGGACTCCATCCACTGCCGAATTCCCGGCAAGTCTGTCGACACCACTTTTAGGCCGCACGCCAAGGCCTCCATCAGAACCAACGGCAGACCTTCATAAAAGGACGGCAGTACAAGAATATCACTGTCCCTGAACTCAGCTGCCAGCTGCTTCTGCGACAGCTTTCCCAGCATAAGTACCGGGTATTTACATGTCTCCGCAAGCCGGCAGATTTCTTCATATTCCCTTTGATTTCCATAGCCTCCCGCCAGCTTGAGCACCAATTCGGATTCTCCATATTCCAAATACTCAAGGCTTCTGATCAGACTCATGACTCCCTTTTTTCCTGCCAGCTTACCTGCAAAAATGAGCTGTATCCTGTCTCCTTTTTTTCGTCCTTTTTTATCTTTTTTCCTGTAAAATATCCGGCTGTTATATCCGATTCCAACTACACGAATCTTCCGGGAGGGATACCCGTAGACTTTCTCAATCTTCTCTTTCAGTTCACCCTGCAGGGCAAACACAATGTCAAGCTTTTGTATTTGTTCTCTTACATAGCCCCGCTGAAGCTCAGTTTTCAACATCTGCCTTATGTCGGTGCCATGGCAGATACCTGCCACTTTATGGTCCGGAAAAGCCTCTCTGACCCAGGCTGTCAGAAGGTAAAGATGATGACATAAAATAACATCCGGCGCAAATTCTTCCACAGCCTTTCGCACCTGCTTCATGGCCCCATCCCGAAATTTATCCACCATATCCGCTGTCATTTTCCCATATACTGTACTTTTATATGGCATCTCATCCGACATACCCGGAATAGCAAAGGGAATGTCACCCGTACAATAGTAAACCGGGTAAAACTGAACCCCCTCAGGAAATACGATCGAATCTTCTTTGTACACTCCGGCGGATACGGCCTGGGGACTTCCAAGTGTATGAAATCCCCTCACCAACTCCAGCAGGTAGATTCCGCTTCCTGTGCTGTCAGGCTTCTGCGCGGATATGCTTAAAATTTTCATCTTCAGTCTCCAGTTGGCTCCATCTCATTCAATGACCACAGTTTTTCAGGTCTTACTTCGAGCTTCTCCAGCACTTTACTCCATATAAGCTCCTCGTGACGGGGCACGTTTGCCACAAAACGTGTTTTCAATGTTTCAAGTAATTCTATAGGTTTTCCGTAGTTTTTTCAACGAATTTCCGCTGTTTCTACTATGTATAAAGTGCCATTTCCGCACCCTTTACATTTTATTCCCGCTTGGCTCGTTGCTCGCGGGAATAAAATCATTTGCTTGTTAAATGTATAATATAACATGTATGTGCTTGTGTCAATTATTTATACAAACTTTTGCTTTTATTTCTAATTTAAATATGTTATGGTGTAGGGGTCAAAAGGTATTTTGACCCCTGATACCTACGGATTGCTACGCACTTTGTGCTCCCGCAATCCTAAAAACATTCGAAATCCGCCCTGCTCGGGCTACTTTCTCATGTTTTACGGGTCCCAAAGTCATGCTTTTTCATGCAAGCATGAAAAAGCATGACCTTTTGACCCTGGTATCATGTTATTGTTTAATAAGAAAGTGGGTGATTAAGTGAATACAGGGGAAAGAATAAAACAGGCACGAAAACAAGCCAAATTATCACAAGGACAACTCGGAAAGCGTGTCGGTATATCGCAGCAGCAAATAGCACAATATGAAAACAGAGTTAGAAACCCCAAAATTGAAACTTTAAAAAAAATTGCTAACGCTTTAAACGTTACACCCGCTGAATTTTTAGAAGATGAACTATTTGATGCCACTGATTTTCCTGACGAATCTGGTGAATTAAGCTTAATGGATAAAAAACTTGAAGGAATCTTGAATGACGAAAAAGATGGTATGGGCATTGACATGATAAAAATATATTTTGACATGCTCAACAAAAAAGGGCAGCTCAAAGCTATAGAGCAAGTTGAATTGTTATCCAGAATCCCCGAATATCAGAAGAGCAATCATTCCCTTGCCCGCCCGGCCAGATGAAACAGAAGTTAAAGAGGGGTTTTTAAGCTCCAGAGAGAGGCCAAGGGCTATGAGTGGAAATTCCTTGAGCAATTTACCAAGAGCCTGGATATAACCTTTGAAACGCTCTATAAAAAGTAAATGTAAAGGAAGGAGATGTAAAACATGCAGCGTGTTTTATGCCTGTTAATAGGCTATTGTTTTGGTATTATATTGACCGCAGAGATCGTGACACGGCATGTGGCCGGCGTCAGACCGGATGATATGGGGAGCAAAAATCCCGGCATGGCAAATGTCATGAGGGAACTTGGCTTCAAGCCGGGGATTATTGTACTTGCAGGTGACTGTGCAAAAACAGCAGCTGCTTTGTTCCTCTGCCGTGCTTTATTCCCCTCTTTACATGCTTTGTCGATGTTCTACGCTATGATGGGCGTTGTCCTGGGTCACAATTTTCCCATATGGAAGCACTTTCGGGGAGGAAAGGGTGTGGCTGTTACCTGTGTGTCAATATTTATTATTTCACCCCTATGGGGCCTTGCGGCAAACATCGTAGGATTTCTGGCCGTACTGATCACGGGCTATCTCCCTCTTGGTGCAGTATTGATTCCCCTTGCTTTCATTCCTCTTGCCTTTATTTATTTCGGGCCGGAATCTGGAGTGCTGATAGGACTTTGTACTGTAATAATGTTTTTGCGGCATTGCAAAGGACTGAGGCGAATACGCCGCGGGGAAGAGAAAAAAATGCATTTACTGAAATGGATAAAAAATAAGAAACAACACGGAGAGCGTTAATGAAGAAAGCTTCTCTTACAACAGAATAATTGCTGCCTCCCCGGAACTCAACTTAATTTCTTTTCTATTATTGCTAAAATGACTGTTGGACAGCAGAAGCGTACCTTCTTTCCATTCTTGATCTAAATGTACTTCCTCAGCTCCAAAATTGGCAGCAATCAGTATGTGCTTATTTTCCAGTATTCTTTCATAAGCGAAGACCTTATCAAACTCCGTAAAGCGGGGAACAATTTCACCGGTGGCAAACACTTCCTTATACGCTTCGCTTTTCCGCAGCCGGATAGCTTCCTTATAAAAATTCAAGACAGATTCCGGATCTTTTTCTTCCCTATTCACATTTATTTCCTGATAATTTTTATTCACTTTTAGCCAGGGCGTACCCTTAGTAAATCCGGCATTATCAGCATTATTCCACTGCATCGGCGTACGGGCATGGTCACGGCTGCGTTCATTACAGACTGCCAGGGCCTGCGCTTTATTCAGTCCGGCATCTATGGCCCGTCGATATTCGTCTTTCGTATTTATATCATCAAATTCTGATATGTCGGCAGCCGTAAAGTTTTGCATACCGATTTCCTGTCCCTGATAGATAAAAGGTATTCCCCGGAGAAATAAATTGACGCAGGCCAGCATTTTAATCCCTTTTGGATTGCGGAGACCCTCCGGCAGATATCTGGAAGCACCTCTTGGCTCATCGTGATTTTCAATAATATTGGCATAGTAGCCAATTCCCTGTGCCTTTAACTGAGTTTTGAAAACCATGTCCCTCCACTTTTTAAAGTCATGCTTTGGAGAGTCATACCAGCCGTGCCCGCCTTTTGTGAGCACCTCTCCGGAAAAATCAAACATGGTGGAAAAGTGCCCCTCATCTCCGATAAATTCCCTTAGTTTATCCTCCTGCATATTAAAGACTTCCCCTACTGTAAAGGCACCATATTTATCGAAGGTGTTCGTTTTTAGCTCTTCCAGCAGTTCCCCTACCCCTTCTGTATCTGCTATCATAGTCGTAAAATCTGCCAGCCCATCATCACCGTCCGGCTCATAAGAAGGTAACTCAGGGTGTTTTTTTATATTAATAATCGCATCAATACGAAAGCCTGCAATTCCTTTGTCAAGCCACCAGTTGACCATGTCAAAAAGCTCTTTTTTCACTTCTGGATTTTCCCAGTTAAGATCCGGCTGCTCCTTTGCAAAGGCGTGCAGATAGTATAGATCCCTCCCCTGTACCGGCTCCCATGTGCTGCCTCCAAAATAAGAGCGGTAGTTGGATGGCACCTTTCCATTTACTCCCTTGCGGAAATAATAATAGTCCCCGTACTTTCCCGTCGGATCCGCCAGCGCTTTCTGAAACCATTCATGCTGGTCAGATGTATGGTTAATAACAAGATCCATGATAATCTCCATATTGCGTTTTTTCGCTTCAGCCAGAAGCTCATCAAAGTCTTCCATAGTCCCAAACTGTTCAGCTATCTTATAATAATCGGAGATATCATATCCTTGATCTACAAAAGGAGACTGATAAACCGGAGATATCCAGATAATATCAATTCCCAGTTCCTTCAGATAATCCAGTTTTTCAATAATTCCACGCAGATCGCCAATGCCGTCCCCATTGGTATCCTTAAAACTTTTGGGATAAATCTGATATGCAACCTTATCAAGCCACCATCTCTTTTTCATTCTCTTATACCTCGTTCTTCCTAAAGTCTCTTCATAATATAACTTATGCGCATAAGTTATATTAATACTACCAGCAATTCTGATATTTTTCAATACTTATGCGCATAAGTTTTTTGCGTAATAGTTCAACAGAATCAAGCTGATGGCTGAACTGAATGCTTGCATTTCTATTTGACGACTGTTGTGAAGGTCAAAGACCCCGCAGCTTGCTGCGCTGCAAGTTTGATGCCCCGTCAGCTTGCTGCGGGGTCTTTGACTTTTTTGACACTATCTCCTATAAATAGTTCCACCGGCAATCTGATATTCCCGTACTCCTGCTTCTGGTTCTCAATCATCTTAACCAGCTGCTTCACTGCGGCTCTGCCTTTTTCGGTTACGTCCTGACACACGGTGGTCAAAACCGGCCTCACCATTTTGCCGTACCGGTTACCGTCAAAACCCGTTATCGAAATATCTCCGGGGACCTTTAGCCCCTGATCCTGAAAATAGTTAATAACCGTAGCAGCATAATAATCTGAGCAAAACATAAAGGCTGTAACTTCTTTTGCCTTTTGCATAAGTTCTGCTAAAGTATCCTCTTTTTCCAAATGCCCGGGCAGAATACTAATCAGCTGATCTTCCTCGGCCGGAACCATATATTCCTTCATGGCCCGCTTATGTCCCAGATACCGGTAATAATCAATACCCTCCATGTTGTCGGTGACAAATCCAATCTTCCGGTGACCGTATTTTATCAGATATTCCGTCATTTGATAAGCTCCCTCTTCATCCTCCAAGCCTACATTTAGATGCCTTGCTATTTCCTCCGATATGTAGCTGTCGATGATGACTGTGGGCTTTTTATAACGCTGCCGTACTTTCACATAATCATCCTGAGACATCCCAACCAATATCAGGCCATCCGCATTCCATGTGGAAGTGTAACGTATGATTTCCTCAATACTTCCGGAAATATAAAGCATCATAAAAAATCCGGCCTTGCGCAGCTCGTGTTCAACCGTTCCGATCAGCTCCCCATAAAAAGGGTCGGCAATCAGGTTGACATACTTTTCTTCACTACCCTTAATCGCCATGCCGATGATCTTTGAGCTGTTAACCGCAAGATTGCGGGCGTTTATGTTAGGCACATAATTATATTCATCTATTAGTTTCTGTACCTTGGCCACAGTTGCCCCGGATACTTCCTTTGTCTTACCGTGAATAACATTTGAGACCGTGGTAGTACTTAATTCCAGCATTTCTGCCATATCCTTAATCGTTATCATTATCCCGTTATTCCCTTTATGAAATCATTACTTTCATTTTTTATTCCCGCGAGGGTCAAATGCTTGCTGCGGGGTATTTGACTTGTTACAGCCCAATTAACAGCCCTATACCATGTACAAGAAATGCTGCCGCCCATGCAATTACACACTGCCCCACAACAACGACTGCTGTCCACTTTCCTCCCAGCTCCCGCTTGATAGATGCAACGGCAGCAACGCACGGTGTATATAAAAGGCAGAATACTAATAATGAGGCTGCCGTTAACGGAGTCAGTATGCTAAATAACATTGTTTTCGACGGTATGAGCACAGACAATGTCGACACGACACTTTCTTTTGCCATAAACCCTGTGATCAGCGCAGTAGAAATCCTCCAGTCTCCAAATCCTAATGGCTTAAAGATAGGAGCAATAATCCCCGCAACAGAGGCAAGAATACTGTTCTGGGAATCGGCCACCATTTTAAAATGCAAATCAAATGTCTGTAAAGTCCAAATAACAATTGTTGCTATAAAAATAATGGTGAAAGCTCTCTGAAGAAAATCTCTCGCTTTATCCCACAACAGCTGAGCTACATTTTTGGCCCCCGGCATGCGGTAATTCGGCAGTTCCATTACAAAAGGAACAGGTTCCCCTTTAAAGACACTGCCCTTTAGCAGGAATGCCACAAGAATTCCCACTGCAATTCCTAAGAAATACAATGCAACCATGACCACAGCTCCGTGCTTAGGGAAAAATGCCGCTGTAAAAAATGCGTAAATAGGAAGCTTTGCAGAACAGCTCATAAAAGGAGTCAGCAGTATAGTCATCTTTCTGTCTCTCTCCGAAGAAAGCGTTCTGCTTGCCATAACTCCGGGTACAGTACATCCAAATCCAATCAGCATAGGAACAATACTTCGCCCTGAAAGACCAATCTTTCTTAAAAGTTTGTCCATAACAAAGGCTACCCGCGCCATATATCCGCTGTCTTCCAGCATAGACAGGAAGAAAAAGAGTGTCACAATAATAGGAAGAAAACTCAGCACACTTCCCACGCCGTTAAAAATACCGTCAATTATCAGTGAATGAAGGGCAGGATTAACCTCCAATGCAGTCAGGCCCATATCGGTGATATTGGTAAGCCAGGTGATTCCCATATCAAGCAAATCAGCCAGAAAAGCACCGATTACATTAAAAGTCAGCCAAAATACCACACCCATAATAGCAATAAAAGCAGGGATGGCAGTATATTTTCCTGTCAGAACCTGATCAATTTTCCTGCTCCTAACGTGCTCTTTACTCTCTTTCGGCTTAATTACAGTTGCATCACACAGCTTTTGGATAAAGTCAAACCTCATATCCGCAATTGCCGCAGCAGGATCCAGGCCCCGCTCTTTTTCCATCTGAAGGATAATATGTTCCAGTATATCCTCTTCATTGGAATCAAGATTCAGCTTCTCCAACACAAGTCTATCTCTCTCTGCCAGTTTCGTGGCTGCAAAACGCACCGGAACTTCCGCTCTTTGTGCATGATCCTCAATCAGATGCATAATGCTGTGAATGCATCTGTGTACAGCACTCCCTTTCCCATCAGGAAGGCAGAAATCAACCCTTCCGGGTCTCTCCTGATATTTTGCCACATGAACCGCATGCTCTATTATCTCATCGATACCTTCATTTTTTGCTGCAGAAATGGGAACTACAGGAACTCCCAGCATCTCTTCCATTTCGTTGATTAATATAGAGCCACCGTTTTCCCGCACCTCGTCCATCATATTAAGTGCTAAAACCATTGGAACATTCAGCTCCATCAGTTGTAAAGTTAGGTATAGATTTCTTTCAATATTTGATGCATCTACTATATTTATAATGCCCTTCGGCTTTTCATGCATTATAAATTCTCTGGTTACAATCTCCTCACTGCTGTAAGGAGACATAGAATAAATTCCCGGTAAATCCGTCACAAGGGTATTCGGATGCCCCTTTATCACCCCATCTTTCCGGTCTACCGTAACCCCCGGAAAATTTCCCACATGTTGGTTTGCTCCCGTCAATCGGTTAAAGAAGGTAGTCTTACCCGAGTTTTGATTCCCGGCGAGTGCAAATGTCAGTTTTTCTCCATCCTTTAACGGGTGCTCACTTGCTTTCACATGATATTTTCCCCCTTCACCAAGCCCCGGATGAGGAATCGGCTTCCTGTTTGGAATGCTTGCTTTCTCCTCAGCAGGGATATCCCCTTGTTCAATTTCTATCTTTTGGGCGTCAGCCATCCTGATTGTCAATTCATACCCATGTATTCTTAATTCCAACGGGTCACCCATAGGTGCCAGCTTTACCATCGTAACTACAGCCCCGGGAATCAATCCCATATCAAGAAAATGCTGCCTTAAAGCACCTTCACCTCCAACGGATAAAATAGAAGCGGATTTCCCTATTTCCAGTTTCTCTAATGTCATGTTTAGTCCTCAATTCTACAAATGCAAATATTTGATAAAACTTATCATTAAGGATAGTTTGCGCTAACTATTTACCGTTGTCAATAGATCTTGAAAAGAAAAAGTTGGAAGACTTCCTTAGTATTGCCTTACTCTGATAAATGTTCTTGCCTAAATAGCTGTTCTCTGAATTCCTCGTCCTCCGTCATACGAAAAATAGTTTCCTCTTCTCTCCATCTCGCACCATTTCTTCAATTGCCGCACACATATTGACACCTCCTTCGTCGTCTTCAAACAATTCTGATTTTTCTCGTAACACCGGAATATCCAAAAACACTGCATAGGGGTCAAAAGGTATTTTGCCCTCTGATACCTACGGATTGCTCCGCACTTGTCGATTCACAATTCCAGCTTTTCCTCTCTGAGAAGCTTCTTCCGGAATTCCTGATCCTCTGTCATACGGAAAATATCTTTAGTACGGTTCTCCTCAAGGAGCTTTTTCAATAATTGGTTATACCTTCTCTCACCTCTTCTCTCACCTCTTCTCTCGCCCCTTTTTTCTCCGTCACGGACCATTTCTTCAATTGCTGTACACATATTTACGCCTCCTAATTCGTTTTCGTAAAATTCTGGTTTTTCTCTTAGTGCCGGTATGTCCAAAAATACTGAAATCAATTCGCACCGCTCTCTGGACAAATGACTGTAATGTTCCTCATTCTCTTTTAATATCTTATACAGACCTTTTTTATCATGACAGACTTCAAGTAATTCAAAAACTTCCCGGAGTCCTGTTTTAAAATTCTCTTTATTGACAGTATCACTGCTGGCAATATGCAGTGCATAATTTGGAAATTTTTCTCTCCACCGAGTAAAGCTACCTGTAAAGTTCAGCATGTCATGCAAGTGGACAGGTTTCGTCCAGTTTTTCTTATCTCCATAATAAAGCACAATAGTGAGCACGGGTGTCAGTCTGTCATCTTCTGTCAACCCAGAGAGGAATTCAGCAGAATTTTTCAGGTTATGACTGTGCCTGTTACGTTTGGCCCTTATTTTCATCTGGTCTAAATAATCAACACTGTCGTACGCAAAGCATCTTATGGGCATACCGTAGTGCACCTCCCTCTGTGCCTCCACCGCTAATATAACCTCCGACTGCCCTTTATCATCCAAACTTTTCATCTGCATCTTGATATCCCGAATCCGGTTTATGTCTCTGATCTTATCGTTTTCCGTTTTTACCTGTAAAATCTGCCTCTCGCTGCAAGCCACAAGTCTGCTCGGATCTATTACTTGTTCCCCCTGAAAAATGGAGCCGTTAAATAGATCTGCGAATGTTGTGGCATTTGATAACGCCTTGCAGACCGCGGCATCCCTAGCATTCAGCTTTATTACTCTTTTTCCCACGTACTTCCTCCTTTTCTCACATTATCCGGAAAAGTGGAATATAGGGAGAAGAGAGATTTGCAATATTTGTTGATACAAACATTCTAATCTATAGTATTTGCTATTTCAATGCTATTTATCAGGCCACGGGAGGTGCTCCCGGCATGGGGATGCTGGCATGGATCGCAGGCGGTTTTGCAAGTATTGTAGCTGCCCTTACCTTTGCGGAGGTGGCGGTTCTCATTCCCAGAACCGGGGGTATGGTGGCCTATCTGGGTGAAGTTTACAACGAAAAAGTTGGCTTCCTGGCCGGCTGGATGCAGATTGTTATTTTTTATCCCGCCTTTTTGGCCGGCTATGGTGTGAAGATTGGCACAGAACTGGGGGAATATTTAGGCATGCAGTACACTTTGCCCATAGCAATGATCGTGATTATCACCTTAGTTGCCCTGAACACACTGGGCTCTAAAACAGCCGGGGGCATTCAGGTTGTCTCTACCATATGTAAATTGATTCCTCTGTTACTCTTAATGATCTTTGGCTTTATTTTCGGCAGCGGAAACAACCCTGTCTTTACCCCGGTGGTGGCAGAGGGTAAAAACGTGGCCGCAGCTTTCGGCTCTACATTGCTGGCAGTGCTTTTTGCTTTTGAGGGCTGGACGAATGTAGGTGCTATCGCCGGTGAGATGAAAAATCCGGGCAGGGATCTTCCCCGGGCAATCGTCGGCGGTGTTTCTATCATCATGGCTGTATATCTCATTATCAACATTGCATATTTATGGGTAATACCGGCGGATCAGCTTATGAATTTAGAGTCCCCGGCTTCCGCAGTAGCAATGAAGATTTTCGGGCCAACAGGCGGCCTGCTGATTAAAATTGGTATTATTATTTCCGTTCTCGGCGCTGCCAACGGCTTCCTGATGTCTGGCTCGCGGGTTGCCTATTTGCTGGCAAGTCAGAATACTTTGCCTGTAAGCCGCCGGCTGAGCAGTTTGAATAAGAATCAGGTTCCGGCTAATTCTATCATTTTAGTGGGGTTTTTGGCTTGCCTTTATTCTTTAAGCGGCCGGTTTGATATGCTGACTGATCTTGCGGTATTTTCCTGCTGGATTTTTTATACCTTGACTTTCGCTTGTGTTATGAAACTGCGCAGAGCAAAGCCTGACCTTCCCCGTAAATACAAGGTGCCCCTTTATCCTGTCGTTCCCATTTTGGCAATTATAAGCGGCCTGTACGTAATTGTAAGCCAGCTTTTCCTGTCAGGCTCTTTCACTAGGATGCTTTCTATTGGCAGTATTGTTATCACTTTGCTGGGTCTTCCGGTATATATTCTGTCAAAAAAGTATTATGCCGCCCGTACGTAAACCGCACGGTTGAAAAATCAGCAGTATATCTAAAATGTGGCCCTAATTTTTACTGCATCCACTCTTTTATCCACACAAGCATTTCCCCCGGCACTCGGTTACACCAGAAGGCATAGGGGATTGCTGTAATCTTTGTGTCTTCATATTTGGGTTTAAAAGTGCTGTATAGCTCCTCACCTTTCCAGCTTCCATTTTGGATTCTTTTTGCTTCAGCCTGCAGCACGTAGGAGCCGCCAAAGAGATCTTCTGACCATATCTTCTCAGGTGCTACATCTGTTTTAATATAGTAGGACTGTAAATTTTCCTGATTATCCTGTTCCTCTAAAGCATATACAAGAGGGCCATACATCATACAAACCTTGCCTTCATCTTCCCTTACATTGGGGTTCGCATATACATATTGGGGCAGCATCTCATAATCAATAATTATTTGCTGTCCACTTTCTATATTTTTCACAATTGCATACCCATTTTCTTCATTAAAATCGCAGGCTTTATCATTAATTGTAATTTGATAATTTAAGGCATATTCCGGGATTCTCAGAGCCAGGCTTTCAGCTCCACTATTTTCCTGAACCTCCAGAACTACATGTCCTCTCCATGGCATCTGCGACTGCATGTGCACAGATATGTGTCCTTTATCCAATGGTATTTCTGCTTCATTTCCTATATATATATTCACATATACTGTGCTACCTTCCGCACAATATATATATTGCCCTAGGCTGCCCAAGGTTCTGGCAATATTAGAGGGGCAGCATGCGACAGAAAACCATTTCTGGCGGATACTTTTTACATGTTCCTTTGATGTCCGCTCTATACAGGACGGCGGCCACACCTCAAGTGGATTTACATAGAAAAAACTTTTTCCGTCCATGGCCATTCCCGCCAACACAGTATTATAAAGAGCTCTTTCTACAACATCATAATATTGTGCATTTCTGGTAATCTGTGTCATTCGCCGCCCAAATAATGCAAGTCCGACAGAGGCACAGGTTTCCGCATAATTATATGCATTCGGCAAATCATAGTCTGTGGTAAACCTTTCAAGTATCCCGGAAGACCCAATACCTCCCGTAATATACATTCTCTTTTTTACAATGTTGTTCCAGAGCCTCCCGCATGCCAGAAATAACTCCTCATCCTGATATTCATATGCAAGATCCGCCATAGCACTGTACATATAAACTGCACGTACTGCATGTCCTTCGGCTGTCTTCTGTTCCCTGACCGGGAGATGTGACTGAGAATACTCCGGCCTGTAATCATAAAATTCCGGAAAAATTCTTCTGCCTTCATTTTTTTCAAGTTCCTGCCGGAAATAATCTTTTTGCCCTCTCGCGTCAATAAAGTACTTCGCCAGCTCAAGATATTCTTTCTTCCCAGTGACTTCATAAAGCTTTACCAGCGCAAGCTCAATCTCCTGATGCCCGGGCACACCATATCTTTTATTTTCTGCGTCTCCAAAAGTATCGTATACTAAATCCGCCATCTTGCATACGACCCTCAGCAGCCGCTTATCTCCAAGTACTTCATAGCATGCAACAGCAGCTTCAATCATATGCCCCAGAGTGTAAAGTTCATGTCCTTCGCAAAGATTCTGGAATTTTTCATCCGGAGCCTTCAAAATGAAATAAGTATTGAAATATCCATCTGGCTGCTGCGTTTTTTCGATTAATGTTACCGCTTCGTCTATTTTTTGTTTTAATCCTTCATTTGGCTGAATAGATGAGATATATGCTGCCGCTTCAATCCACTTTGCCAAATCAGAATCCTGAAAGGCAGCCCCATAAAAATCCCCCTCTTCTTCGCCTGCTGCAATCCGGAAGTTGGCCAGACAATGGCTTTTTTCTGCCCCTTCAATCTGGTCATTCATGGCTTTCCACTGATACTCCAATACTTCCTCCTTTACCAGCTTTTGAAATTTTCCCCAAAACTTATCTTCAATCACAATATTCCTGACCGGAACTAATTTTGCTTTTTTCATGTGTGTCCTCCTTCTCTTTCAGTACACCTTCCAAGCACAGGGTAACAAAAGTGCCTTCCTCCCATTCACTATTTACCGTGATGCCGCTTTTGGAGCCATACATCAGCCTGAGTCTTTGATGAACATTCCAGAGGCCATAGCCTCCCTGCTGCCTTTCTTCTTGCTTTTCGCTGTCTGCCTGTAATTTTTCTCTCAATGCATCCAGCTGATTTGGAAGCATACCTATACCATTATCCTGTACTTCGATAATTAAGTCTTCCTCCTGCTTTTTGCACCGGATTATAATCCTGCCTTTTCTGCCAGCATCTCTCAATCCATGATATACACTATTTTCCACAGCCGGCTGGACAATGCATTTCATTACTCTGACATTTTCCAATCCAGAGGGCAGCTCTATGTTCCATGACAGTTGTCCGGGAAATCTGATGCTCTGAATTTCCAAATACGCACTTACCTGGGCAAGTTCATCTTTAAGTCTGATAATTTCCATTCCCTGGCTTAAACTGATCCTAAAAAAATCTGATAAAGCAATCGCCAGCTCTGCACATTGTCTATCATTATTTTTTCTTGCAAACATAGCGATAGAATCCAAAGCATTATATAAAAAGTGGGGGTTGATCTGGTATTGCATGGTTTCCAGCTCTAGGTAATTTCTTTCCTTTTCATCCCTGATCACTTTTTCCAGCAATTCTTCAATCTCACTGGACATAGCATTTAAGGTTTTTCCAAGCTGCCCGATTTCGTCATCTCCGCTGATCGGTACTTTTACCCTTTTGCCGCCCTCACCGATCTGCTTCATTGCTTTTTTCATATCTGAAATTGGTTTCGTAATTCTTCCTGATAAATAGACAATCAGTACAATACTAATCAGGAGCAGGCAGACCAGTTCTGCCATTATTACCTTCAGAATTGTATATACAGATTTATAAGCCACTGCTTTTTCAATCTCAGCAGTTAATACCCAGCCTTCCATTTTCTCCGTACAGGAAACCGCAATTTTATTTTCGGCTTCTGGTTCTCCCTGCGTAAGATTCAGTTCATCCTTCGTCGCATATAACCTGTAAGAACTGTTTTCATCCATCAGAAACTGCTCCATGCGCCCCATAAATTCCTTTTTATCTATCATCATACAGACTACACCTATTTTCCTTGTTAAATCTGTAGTATTATTATTTATGATTCTGTACACCGTCAGCTGATTGTCTTTATCTGAGCCATACCAGACTGCCGATGCATCTTTTCTGATTGTGTTCTCGGGATTACTTTTCAGAAAATCAGACATTTTCCCTTCTCCAAGGTTACTGTAAATACGTCCCTGATTATCCAGCAGGTAAATCCCCTGAATAATATTATCATAATCCGTATAGGACAAAATTTTGTTGCGGAGTTCAGTCTTGAAAACGGGCTTCGTTTTCCCCTCTGTCTGATTTGCCTGTTCTAAAAAATTTTGAATTTCAGGGTCGCCAATGATATTCACCATGTACGTTTCCATTTTATTCTTTTCAGTTACTGCCTGTAATAGTGCAGACTCCGTAAACCGCTCCAGATGATTCGAATACAGCTCCATCATGGAAGGCCTGAGATATACCTCCGTGACAATTGCCATCACTACAATTTGAAAAATAGTGATACCCATAAAGAAAAAGATAATTCTGTTTTTAATGGATTTGAACCTTCGCCTCATGAAGCATTCCTTTCCCTGTACTCCTTAGGGGATAAGCCCGTATACTTTTTAAAAAGTACACTAAAATAATTAGGATTGCGGTAGCCTGCCTCTTCCGCAATCATATAGCTTCTTTTCCCTGTATATTTCAGCATTTCCTGTGCTGCTCTCATTCTGGTATTTGTAATATACTCCATACAGGTGCGCCCTGTTATGCTTCCGAAGATACGTGAAAGATAATTGGGGGTAACTCCAATGTGCCCGGCTAACGAAGCTACAGTTAATCCAGGATCCGAATATTCCTTTTCGATTTTCTGTTTTGCTTCCTCCACCATAATCTCTATATACCTTTTTGAAGCGTTACTTTGTGCACGTGCAAAAATGTCCATAATTGTCAGAAACTTTTCTTCCACTCTGTCATAATTGGTGATTGCCTGCTCTGTGTCCTCAAACTCTTTCAAAATCTCTACACCAAATTCATCTGCCAGTCTTCCCAGTACTCCCAGAAATTGCAGCAATTCCTTTCGGGATTCTTCTATGGATACTTTCGGAGACATAATCTCCCTCAAAAAATTTTTAGTCATACTTTCGTCGAGAGTATCATGGAAACGAAGCATTTTAGTAATTTTATGCTCCATATCATATGGATATTTTTTATTTGTATTTTCGATTCGCCGGATATCTTTGTAATACATATAGAACATTGTACTCCCATTACAGATAAATCTCACCGCTTCTGCTGCCTGCGCCGCGCTTTTCCTAACTTCTGTAATATCTTCCACTGTTGTCCCTATGCCGAAATACACCTCTATATTTAGGTTCTGCCGAATAGACTCTTTTAAAATCTCTATTTTGTCTCTTCTGACATCCCCATTGATAATGAAAATTTCCATGTTTTCATAAGGCAGTCCATATAAATATCTATCTGGTATAATTTCAGCTGCAAGCTGCTGAAGAGCTAATTCTTCTGTCAATTTATTTTGCTGCATCTCTTCCTTTTTCCACAAAGCAATGCAGCAAAACTTATCTTCCACAGTTGTGATTTCCAATTCCTTCATGCTTGCCGCTACATTTTCTAACCTATCATTTCTATTCGTCAGCAAATCATTCCAAAACTGATTTTTCATCACAGGTATATACTGATCCAATTTTTTCTCTGCTATTCTCACCCAGTCCTTGAGCTTCATCCGCTCCTCAATGTCATGCCTTACTTCCTGAAGAATCTGTCTGAGTTTTTCCGCAGAAACAGGCTTTAGTAAATATCGTTTTACCCCCAGGCGCATAGCCTCCTGTGCAAGATCAAATCTCTCGTGCCCCGAGAGAATAATAATGTCACACATCTGATTACTCTCTCTAAGCATTTGTATAAATTCAATTCCGTTTAAAATTGGCATGTAAAGATCTGTTATGATAATATCAACGGTTTCTTTTTCCAGGTACTGCAGTGCCTCTATGGCACCTTCAAATAATATCGGCTGCTCAAATCTCTCTTCTCCCCAGTCAATCATTTGTGCCAGCCCTTCCCTGATACTCACTTCATCCTCTACTATCATTATCTTCATGCCATCACCTCTTATTTTACTAACCTTTTACTGCCCCGGCTGTCATACCGCCGATTATCTTATCTGTCAAAAGTGCATAGATTACAATTGTAGGTAATATAGAAATAACCATTGCCGCAAAAGCATACGCATAGTTTGCCTCAAATGTAGTTAAGAAAGAGCGGATTGCCACCTGAATCGTCCTTGAAGAATCACTTTGATTCAAAAGATTTGCAAACAGCAATTCATTCCACGAGTTAATTACAAGAAATACACAAGCCGTTACAATCCCCGGCTTAGAAATCGGAAGCACAATTTTCCGAAAAGCCTGCCCAGAATCAGCGCCGTCTATCTTAGCCGATTCCAACAGCTCTAAAGGAATCGTATCCATATAGCCTTTTATAACCATAAAACTCATGGGAAGATTTACTCCCGCGTAAACAAGAGCAATGCCAAGTACACTGTCATAAAGACCAATTTTATTTATCATAACATAGTATGGCACCATAAAGGCATTTGTCGGTATAAACAGGCACATAAAAAGCAGTACCGTCAGAGCCTTTTTTGTTCTGAATTTGTGCATCATAGCATAGGATGCAAGGGTTGCCGCACAAATAGATAAAACAGTTGCCAATGCCGCTATCACCACAGAATTTAAAAAATACAGTACCATCGGATGGCTTTTCATCACTGCAATATAATTATCAAAGGAAAGATGTTTAGGAGCCTCAAAAGGAGCATTAAATAAATCTGCATTTGGTCTGAAGGAAGAAAGGACCAGCCACAAAAATGGCACTAACATTAAAATCAATACCAAGAACATAAAAACATACAGCATTACCCTGGCGGGTGTCGTTTTTCTATTTTTCATAATGACTTTTCCTCTCTTTCTGAAGAATATTGACAAATACCATGATTACCATGCCAAGCAATACCGTAACGAGTCCTGCTGCCATAGAGATTCCATATCTGTTTGCTCCAACCATTTCTTTATATATATATAACGATAAATTCATCGTACTGTTGGCCGGTCCTCCTCCTGTCATCAAGAACGGATATTCAAATGTCCGTAAACAGAATGCCAGATTTAACATGATATTCGTAATGATCGCCGGCTTTACCAACGGAAGATATACTTTTAAATCTACCTGGATAGATGTCGCCCCGTCCACAACTGCTGCCTCATATAATTCTTTCGGTATTGTCGAAAGCTGTGTTAAAAAAATGATCATAGTCAGTCCCGCATATAAAACAAATGGCACGATATTGCACACAAGTGCCGTACCCGGATCATTTAGCCAGGCATGTGTCAGCCTGCCAAGTCCAACTGCTTTTAACATATTATTTAAGAGTCCCACATCCACATGATAAATAAAGTACCATAAAAACGCAACTGCGGTTGTAGAAATCACATTTGGAATAAAGTACATGACTCTCATAAATTTCCAGCCCTTTGGTTTTCTGTTAAGAATCAATGCCAGCAATAACCCAAAAGGGATGTGTATAAACAATGCTGCCAACAGCCAGATAATTGTATTTTTTAATGCTGTACGAAATACAGGATCACTCACTATATATTTAAAGTTATCTATTCCAATAAATATTTTCTCTCCAAGACCATTCCACTCAAAAAAGCTAAGATATATAAGGTAGCAGAGCGGAAATAAGAAAAATGCCACAATCAGCACCACTGCCGGAACCATATAAAGTAAGGTCTGTCTCTTTTTCATAATTACCGCTCCTCCCCGGTTTATTTATTTTCTGCTGCCAGCTGATCTACAAATTCATCTGGTGTTACATTGCCTAACATAAGGCTTTCCAGCAATGACGGCAATTTTGAATTTGCCGCTGTTGTCAAGTTTCTCTGTATGTTGACAGTGCTTTGCTCTACCTTTGAATTTAATTGCAGATATTCACCCAGAAGTCCTGTTGTTGCTTTTACATCTGAATCCTCCATATCAAGCTTTGGAGAAAGGAACACCGCGCCCTCGAGTGTAAGCTGTTTCACACTGTCTTCAGATGTAATAAACTTCATAAACTTTACAATTGCTTTTTCTTTTTCTTTATCATCTGTTTTTGCAGCTGCCCAGGGTGTCTGTGCATCTGTCACGACATAATTCTCAGCCACTTTTCCATCCTGGAATGACGGCATCTGTGCGATTCCAACTTTGTCCTTAATAGGCTCAAGGGAGCCGATCAGCCAGGGTCCATCGATTACCATTGCTGTTTTTTCTGAGACAAAATTATTCATTGCAACAGAATAGTTCGCCCCAATCGCATCTGATGTTGTATATTTTGTAAGCTCAGCAAGCTTCGCCGCCGCGTCCTTCATTTCGTCTGTGTCAATATCTCCGCCTTCATTTAATTTATCAACACCCGCATAGCTTGCCGCCAGATAAGTGAATAAATTACATGTATACCATGCATCGTCTGCAGTATACAGAGAAAATGGAGTAATTCCCGCTTTTTCCAATTTCTTGCAATCTTCTGTCATTTCATCCCATGTAGCAGGAAATTCTGAAATCCCGGCCTTCGAGAATAAATCTTTATTATAATACATCACTGCCCCGGCTTTTTCGAAAGGAATTGAGGTGATTTCTCCATTCACCGTCAGAGTTTCCAAATCCCCTTCACCAAATCTTGCCTTCCACTCATCATCCATGTAATCTGAAAAATCCATGAGTTTTCCGGATTCCTGCCTTGAAAGATCATTTGGATTAAAATTGTAATGGAAAATGTCCGGGGTCGTGTCCGTAGAAATCATGGTCTTAACCTTTTCCTGATAAGCCGGGAAGTCCGGATTAACTGTTACCTTCACCTCAATTTCCCCTTCATTGTCCTTATTAAACTGTTCAATCAACGCATTCAGAGCTGCGCCTCTCTCTGAGTCTGTGCTCCAGCTGTGATACATGTCCAAAACAATTGCTCCTGAATCAGACTTCCGGGTTTCCTTTTTGTCGGCTTTCTGCCCACATCCTGCAGTTAACGATATAACCATTGCAGCTGTCATTAAAATACTTAAAACTCTTTTTTTCATTTTCTTCTCCTCCTTGTATTGTTGTATATCCTAACATACGTCAAAATATCGTTTCATCCCGTCAATACCGGCGGAATAAATCCAACCCAACGTACCCCAGATATCTCCGTTACGAATCATGCCCTCGTCCATTCCCTGGGGACAAACTCCAAAGCCCTCCGGCTGCATCCCCAAGTCCGTAAATCCCATATTGTCTTCCGGATAAGACATGATCTGATTCGTGGCTATACTAATCCACTCTGCCATTGTTTTCATGAACTCGTCCCCACACGCATCACCAATCAAAAATAGCTCTTTAATATGAAACATAGAATAAATATCTACAACCCCCCCGCACCATACAGAGTTAATTGCCCCCATTCCTTTCGTGTGGAAGTCCTTCTTTCCCAATATTGTGTCCAATCCCATAGGTGCATTCCAAATATAATTCCAGGTAACAAACTGCATGGCAGCCTTTTTGGCCCCGTCCAGATATTCCTGTTTTTCTGTCAGCTCATAGAGATGGTACAGCGCCGCCATAACATATTCGGCAGCTTCCTTGTCTATAATGTCAGGATTGTCCAGCGTCCCGCCTTTATATTTTTCAGCTTTTACATCATTGGAAATCAGGTATTGACCCGCCATTTCCGCAGCTTTGCGGTATTTTTCTCCATCATTGGCATGCTTCGCACAACAGCATAGAAACGGTACTGGTATCGCTGCTGCACTGCTTTCAAAGGCTGCCTTTCCAGCTTTATCATATCCTCTAAACCAGGAGCCGTCCTTGTTTTGTACATTTAAAAGAAAATCTGCAAATTTATCCACTGCTTCGGCCCATCGCTTTTTCTCTTTTCCAAGGCTTTTAAATTGGATAACACAGCGCAGCAAATCAAACATGGGCTCCGTCATTGTTCGAAGATAATTGCCTTCACATTTGTCATAACTCATATAATGAAGCTTCGGCGCAGCTTTATCTCCAAAGGAAGCAAATGGTCTCTCCCGCTCCAAATCATACAGCGAATAGACCCACCCATTATCCGTCACACAATTATCCACAAAAAAATCAATTACCTTTTCAGCCTTCCTCTGCCATTCGTCATCTTCCTCCGAAAGCAGAAGAGCTGCATTCAATTCTCTTCCGGTAAAACCATATTCTAAAATGTGAGTATAGGTGTCATGGGGAATTTCATTCTTGGCAGTCCCAAAGCCCGAAGGCTGTGAGCCATACCCCTTTTGGGGATCAAAGTCGAAGAAAAATCCGGCTCCATCTTTTCCAAACTCTTTATAACTTTTTTCCAAACTTATTTTGCGGTATCTCATGGCCTCTTCTCTTGAGAATGGTAATTTTATAACCTTTTCAGTAGTATCCAAGCTTAAGGCCTGTTCCTTAAATTCTTCATAAAAGCTATCTGTGAATGTTTTCTCCTTTATCTCCTTTATCTCATATCTTAATTCCAACTCAAACTTCTCTCCTAATGGATAATAAGCTTTTATAGGAGTCCTTCTTGAATCCAGCGCGGGGCTGCAATCCTTTTCTTCATACGGCCAGCGAATGCACAGTGCGTTTTTTTTCTCTTTTTTATAACCGATGGATGTAATATCCGTATTGTGCCAAAATTCTTTCTGCCCTTTTTCACGCTTCATTATTCCTTGTTCCCGTGCACAGTTTAATTTTTTTAATACAATTGCCGCCTCTTCGCTTTTATGTGCAAGAACCATACATCCTGTTAATCTCGTTTCCATAAAAGTTCTCGTTTCTTTTCTTTCTCCTGTTGTGTCATCATATACGGCAGAAGGTATTCCAAAACGAATAGGCTCCCGGGAATCTTCCTCAAGCTCCATTCTTGTTTCAAATGCAATTGCACCTGGGGAGCTGTCATATAACTTTTCCCCGACAATCCTGCGCACTAACTCAAAGGAACAGGCACTATTTCGAATCCAATTATCTCTTATTGATATCCTGTATCCGTCTACTTCCCAGGCTTTGGTTTCCTGACTTTTGCTTCCTATCCAGTCCAGATTTGGATGAACAAATAACTCCTTTCTTTCCCCTTGATCTGTCTCCAGAAAAGTTTGCATTAAGCCAATTCTCATGTCTTCCCTCCGTTCTATACTTACATTTTAAGATGTAGGGGGCAAAAGGTATTTTGCCCCCTGATACCTACGGATTGCTCCGCGCTTTGTGCTCCCGCAATCCTAAAAACATTCGAAATCTGCCCTACTCGGGCTGCTTTCTCATGTTTTGAGGATCCCAAAGTCATGCTTTTTCATGCAAGCATGAAACGCATGACCTTTTGACCTTGGTATCATTTTAAAGAATTCAGGTTTTAATTAACATCTACTTTTCTTCACAAATCTATACACTTTTCAGGCCCTCTTTCATTGTCTTCTTAATCCTTTGTTACTTTTGCACAATTTATTAACATATTGCCATAAAGTCAATCCCAGCAGATTAACTAAACGAGACGCAAAAAGAAGCCGTTGCAAATTGACTTTAGTCAATAATTTACAATAGCTCCTTTGAATAATATCTTTTTGATAGTATTGATGTGCTTTACATTTTAAATTGATTATTGGTTATCATCCGTGATTTCATATGCCACCACTTCTCCAGATATTGTATTTGTTGCAATTACAATGTCTTTTCCATCTTCATTCAATACGCAAATATTAGCTGGCCCTTGCCCGCCATCTATATATGTAACTTTGAACTTGTCTTCACATTTCTCATCATAGGTGACGCATAATAAAGCAGCGCCTGCCTCTCTACATCCGCAAATAAATGCTGGATTTCCAAGGATTTTTCCCGCCCAGGCAACATGACCAAATTTTACGTTTGTATTATACTGCCAAATCAGCTCCATTTTGTTTTCAATTTTTTTATATATTGAATAATTTGCTCCATGAAATGGTGTAATTACAAAGTATTCCATAAAGCCATCACGGTCAATATCACAAGCTGCAATATCACCTGCCGCAAGCTGCAATAACCTGTTCACTTTCCATTCTCCTGCAGGACTCGCAGGTGGTTTGATCTCAAATACACCATCTTCACTCGCAACTAGAACATATCCCTCATTTTTCAATTTAAAATATCCATGATTTTTCACCTGTTGCTCTAGAATACATTTTAACTCTATTTCTTCATTCACATCATCCGGTAATATTCCAACAAGTACTTTTCCAGGATTTGCCCAATCGTCAATACTTTTCTTTCCCGAGCATAATGTGCATATAATCAAATAGTTTATACCATCTTTATGTAATACATCCACACGGTGAATATAGGGTACATGGAGAAAAGGACGAATCACCCATCCAACTTCATTAATATACTGGCCTTTTACTAAAACAGTATGTTTGGAATCAAATGTAGGGAAAAAATTCTGAATTGCAATAAACTCTCCCGCATTTTCAAGTGGTATAAATGCCATAGTTCCACTGGGTTCTTTCCATATTATTTCTTCAGCATCAGTAGTATTTGAAGTACATGTCTCCATATTATCATCCATTGTGATAGCCTTTGCCGCACCATGATCATCTGGTGCGGCCAGGCATAACCATTTATCGTTCCTTCTGATAACATTTACTGCATAACAAGAATCCATTTTCATCAAGGCCCTTTTACTGATCTTCATTGCAAGTACCCCCTAATCAATGCTGTTGGACCTGATAATCCAACAGAAATATATCTAACATTCTATAATCTCAATAGGCTCAATAGGACTAACATTAACACAATCTAACTTTCTATACATGACCGGAGCACACCACTCGACCGCATTACAAATAATTTTTTGGATCGTTTGATCATAATAAATTGGAAATGTCTCATGCCCTGGCTTGAAATAGAATATTCGTCCATTTCCTCTCGTCCACACACATCCACTTCGAAATACTTCCCCGCCAGAAAACCACGAAATAAAAATATTATCATCCGGTTTTGGGATATCAAAATATTCTCCATACATTTCTGTATGCTCCAATTCAAAATAGTCTCCAATACCTTTCGTAATCGGATGCGTCGGTGAAATATTCCACAGCCGCTCTTTTTCTCCTGCTTTTCTCCATTTTAAGGTACATGTGGTCCCCATCAAAAGCCGAAAAGGTTTTGACATATGAGAGGAATGAAGTACAATAAATCCCATCCCCTCTTGCACACGGCTTTGTACTTTTGCAGCAACGCTGTCCAATACTTCTTCATGTGCCTTATGTCCCCACCAAACCAGCACGTCTGTTTCATCAAGCACTTGGTCACTCAATCCATTTTCAGGTTCATCTAAAGTAGCAGTACGAACTTTAAATCTGTCATCCTTTTTCAAAAAGTCCGCAATTGCATTATGTATTCCGTTTGGGTAAACCTGGGCTACACGTTCATTCACTTTTTCGTGCCTATATTCATTCCAGACTGTAACTCGAATCATACGATTACACCTCCTTTAATTCAGATATTTCCACCGGCAGCTTCGTTCTCGCAGAAATATACGCCGCTTCATTTAGCCTTGACAAATCCACAGCTCTCTCCATATTTTCTAATGGCATAGTACTATTATTAATACACTCAATCCAATCATCCAAAGGACTAGACTTTGGGGAAGTAATAGATATCTCATGGAATTTAGGATCATCGCCGTGCCGAATCGCAAAATAGTCATAGTTTTTATCTGAACGGTCATCCCGATAAATAATAGTTCCGTCTGTTCCCTGGACCTCAACTTCAGTTGTTACAGGGCCACAAGCCCAACCTTCTTCAAGTGTTACATATGGGCCATCCTTGTATTCCAAAATAGATATAGCATTATCTTCTACATTTCCTCTTTTTGTAACTGATGACATCCTGCTATATATACTATCTGGCAGGCATCCAAGTATAAACGGTGTCATATACTGCGGATGGCACATATCTACATAGCAGCCACCTGCACCACCTTCTTTGAATAAGAACCCATGGTCATCCGGCAAATATCCCATACCGTCTGTAGGATAATATTTAGTCACTATCCCATGTGCGTGCCAGATACGCAGCGAAATTATCTTTCCAATCTCATTATTCTGAACTAAATCTCTAATTTTGATACACCAATCTTCATAAAGACGAC
Organism: Muricomes intestini; assembly: GCF_004346165.1. Classification (GTDB taxonomy): domain Bacteria; phylum Bacillota; class Clostridia; order Lachnospirales; family Lachnospiraceae; genus Muricomes; species Muricomes intestini. The sequence continues at coordinate 40,327 of NZ_SLZZ01000020.1, forward strand.
TTAGCATTGTTGTCAGAACTATGTGATTCTCTTTTGCTTCTTTTACAATTTCGTTTGCTTCTCTTAATGTAGGCGCTAAAACTTTATTTACATATATGTGCTTTTTATTTTTAATTGCTTTTAGACATACCTCCTTATGCCGAGTTGTCTCGCACATGATAACAACCCCATCGATGTCATTTTTTTTCAGCACTTCGTCGAGATTAGTGGAAAAGGGGATGCCTAATCGTTCACATTCCTTACTTCCTCTTTCTTCATTCCAATCCCACCCAATAACCACTTCAATTAATGGATGCTGTTTTACAGTTCCATAAACACCCAATCCAGTAAAGTGAATATCTGGATTGGTCGACGCATGACTATGCCAAAATCCTAAAAATGCAACTCTAATTTTTTTCATTTTTTGCTTCCTTTCTTACATAATTGGGGTATTCGGACCATCACCACAAGTTCCCTTGCAAAGCCCTGTTTTTTCAATTGCTGCTGCAATATCTGCGAAGTCTTTTTCTGTAAGTTTTAGATGGCTTGCCTCCAGAAATGCATCCAATTGGCTGGATTTTCTTGCTCCACAGATTGCACCTGTCACACCTTTCCATGCCAAAACCCAGGCAATGGAGATGGCCGCTACTGAAACATGATGTCTATCTGCGATTGGACGCAAATATTCAACAAAATCCAGTGCCTGTGAATACACAGGTTCCTGAAAATAATATAAATTCGGGCGAAGAGGATCTCCATCTTTTCTGAACTGCTCTACAGAATCCTTGTTATATTTTCCGGCTAAAATACCATGCTGCAGTGGTGCAAAGGTAATAATGCTCGTTTTATTTTGTTTAGCCCATTCAAGGACTTCTAATCCTCCGGAATTTCTGCCTTCATCTGAATAAGGCCCATTCATTGATCTATCCAATAGGGAGAGAGGCTGTTGCAGGCAGTCAACATGAGCAACTTTTTCACAACTTTTGATTAAATCCAATGGATGATTGGATAACCCAATTGCTCTGACTTTTCCTGCTTTGATTAACTTTGCCGCCGTTTCCCACGACTCTTCGATTGGCGTATTATAATCTGGCCAATGAAATTGCAATAAATCAATCCGTTCCATTCCCAGCCGCCTCAATGACCCGTCAACCTGTTTAATGATAGATTCTGGCGCCAATGACTTGACCCTCACTGCCTTATCATTTCCCTCATCCTCTTTATCAAACACCCACGTACAAGTTGTAAAAACATAAGGGCGCTCATTTTGCGGCAATTGCTTTAAAGCACGTCCAACCATAATTTCTCCATAGCCCGTACCATAGCTTGGTGCTGTATGAATCCAGTTAATTCCGGCTTCTACCGCTTTATTCATCGTTTTCATTGATTCGGTATCATCCTGATTGCAAAATCTTCCTGATATTGCTAATGACCCCAGGCCCACATTAGAAATCTTCATATCGCTAGTTCCCATTTGTGTGTAAGTCATATTATCTTTAAAAAAAGTCATTGTGTACACCTATCCTTTCAATCCACCTGCTAAACTATCCATCATTTTTTTCTGTGTAAAGATATATAAAATTACCATTGGCAGCAAAGAAACTATAACCGCAGCGAAAACCAGATTCCACTGTGCAGTCATAGCAGTGGTCAGTGAGTATATCTCAACTGGCAGTGTTCTTATTTTACTGCCGCTTAGAAAAGCCATTTGATCCATAGTATCATTCCATATATACAATGAATTTAATAGTAACGCTGTTCCAGTTATCGTTTTCATCTGCGGCATAACAACACGAGTAAAAGTTTTGATAAATCCGGCTCCATCAATTACAGCCGCTTCTTCATAATCCCTCGGTAAACTCTTAAAAAATCCAGTGTATAAAAAGACTGTCAACGGCATTTGTTTGCATGTATAAACCAATATCATTCCAATCCGAGTGCCTACTAAGCCCACTGAACGCAGTGCAGTATACATAGGAACCAGACCCAACTGGGATGGAATAATAATTCCAATAACAAAAAAAATGTACAAAAAAGAGCTTAATTTACCTGGATGTCTGGATAGGCCATATGCGGTTAATGAGCCAAATGCTATCAGCATCAGCAGGCTTCCCGCTGTAATAATAAGGCTATTAAACAACGCACCCGCAAAGTCTGCATTAACCCCTGCACCACTTAAAACTTCGGCAAAGGACTGCCAATACAGCTCTTTGGGCAATCCAAACGGATTTGCGTATGCCTCTTTCGTTGTTTTGAACGAATTTACAATCAAAAGATAAAAGGGAGATGCAAATATAATTGTAATAAGGATTATTATAATTTCCTTTAAAAAGCTCTTCTTTGTATATTTATTAATCATGACATTTTTCCCTCCCTTTTGCTAAGGATTGAAGACTGTAAAACACCAACAATAGATACTAAGAGTGTCAGTATTAGTGCTAAAGCAGTACCGTATCCATATCTGTTCAGCGTCCATGTCTGCTTGTAAAAATCGCTGGCCAATGTCTGTGTCAAACCTACCGGGCCTCCGCCTGTCAGTCCCAGAACCTGATCAAATACCCGCAGTCCCGTAACAGTCATCAATGTTATAACCACTGTTAATGAGGGGGCCAACAGCGGTAATGTTATATAGCGGAATTTTGTCCATGTAGTAACTCCATCAATCGCAGCGGCTTCATACAAATCTTCTGATATTGAAGCCAATCCCGCATTGTAAATAATCATTGCATAGCCACAGTTCTGCCACAGCATTACGAAGAATATACAAAACAGTCCTGTTTTGGGATCACCCAGCCAGTTCTTACACCATGATTCTAAGCCAACAGATCTTAAAATGATATTCAGGGGCCCGTCATAATCCAAAATGTATTTCCATACTTGTGTTACTGCCAGCGGAATCATGATTGCCGGCACAAAATAGATAGATTTTAAAATATTTTTAGTTTTCAATTTGTTGTAAAGTACCAGTGCAAGAAGCAATCCGAATACATTCACAAATATAATAAATGGAATTGCTAATTTGAGCGTATTTAAAAGAGCATAAAGATCCGTCTTGGTGGCAAATATTTCTTTGAAATTATCAAAACCGATCATGTTATATTCACCAATTCCTTTAAAATCAGTGAATGCATAAAATGCCCCCTGCAGCGGTGCAATCACATGCCCGATAAGTGCAAAGACAAGTCCTGGTATTACTATAATCCATGGCACTCTTGCCCCCACTTTTTTTTGTCTGCTTCTTGTTTTTATACCCGTCTTCATTAGTTATACCTCCATCTTTGCAATATCGAGCTATAATCTATTTATCCCAGTTTTCGTCCATAGCTGCCAATACTTCATCTGTACTTTGAACACCTGCAAGGATACCTGCCACACCTTCGCCCAAAGCATTAGAAGCACCTGCTGAAGGCCACGTCACACATGGAATCATTGCCGACTTATCTGCCATATCAACCAGATCCTTAAAGCACCCATCCCATTTACTTGCATCAGTAAAGTTAGATGCACTCAGTTCAGAGCCCCCGGCAGATTCAATCCATAAATTATTCCCTTCTTCACTGGTGATGTATTCCATAAATTTTACAGATGAATCTTTATCTTTTGTTTCTGCATTAACTGCCGCCATTGTACCCGGCCATAACAGCATTTTATTGTCTTCTTTATTTCTGGCCGGAAGGCTGCAAAATCTGATCGGACAATCTTCGTCAGCTTTTTTAATTGCTGCATAGCGGCTGGATAAATCAATACACATAAAAGCATCCCCGCCTGCCATCATAGAAACAATTTCATTTGATCCATCTGTTGATGCGCTTTGATTAAAAGCGTTCACCTCAATCAATTCTTCAAGCATTTTTAAAGCACCTTTCCATGCCTCTGAATCAGCGAACTTTTCTTCTCTGCCTTCCTCCCCAGTAAAACCAGGTTGGTTTAAAACCAGCATTGAAGCATTTATCATAGCGATTGACGTATTTCCCCCGCCAAAAGCAATCGGGGTCTTATCAGGGGCAGCTTGTCTAATTTCTTTCACTAAATTAAGTAAATCATCCCATGTCTCCGGAATTTCCAGGTTATATTCAGAAAACATATCCTCATTGTAAATGATACCTGATGTCTGAACTCCCAGGCATGCTGCGTACACTTTATCAGAAATTGTAACAGCATCCTCCACAGCTGTGCCTTTCACGTTTTTAGCAAAATCCAGATTACTTAGATCCATTAAACTTCCCGCTTCCGCCAGTGTTCCCACATTGGGAGACGAGGTTCCTGTTCCTGCAAATGCCGCAAAAATATCAGGTGCTGATCCGCCCTGCAATTGCGTCATTAGTTCAGATGTATAGCTGTCTGTACCCAAGTCCCCAAATTCTGTAGTAATCTTAATCCCTGTCTCCTCTTCAAATTTTGGTGCAACTGCCTCCAATCCGGGTCTCCCTGAGTTTGCCGATGTTGATACTCTGATTTCTCCATCCGTACCACTAGTAGCATCACTCTTCTTTGTGCTTGTACCACCATTACTACATCCTGATAATACTATTGTTGCCGTTAACGTTGTTACAAGCAATAATTTTTGTAATCGTTTTCTCATAACTTTCCTCCATTTTTGAAATTTTAATATTTTTATATCATTTACATTATACCATTGTTCATATTATGTCAATATATTTATCTATTTTTATTGATTTTTTCTTTATTTCTATTTATAATATGCATATATTGCATAATTATTTGTTGACTTATTTTTATTTTTATACTATAATCTCATATGTAATCTATTACATATTGATTTTACATGGATTTATCCAATTTATTTATGGTAGTTTTCATGTAACTATATTTATTTTCATTATATTAGGAGGTATTTTATGATCAAAATAGGGATTATAGGTTGTGACAAAATTGCACAAGTACGACATATTCCAGAATACAACGCAAACTCTAAATGTAAAATAATTGGAGTTTATGATATTAATCAAGAAAATGCAAATTACATTTCTAAGAAGTATAATGTAAAAGCTTTTAAAACCGTAGACGAACTGTTAGGCAGTGGTGTTGATGCCGTAAGTGTTTGTACATCCAACTCGACTCACGCAAATATGTCTATACAGGCACTAGACTCCGGCAAACATGTGTTATGTGAAAAACCAATGGCGATCACATATGACGAATGTCTTTCAATGTGCAAAGCCTCTCAAAATGCAAACAAACTGCTTATGATAGGACACAATCAACGTTTCTCTCCTACCCATATAAAGGCGCGCGAATACATTGCCTCCAACAAAATCGGTAAGGTTCTGTCTTTTCATACAACATTTGGGCATCCCGGTCCCGAGGCATGGACCAGCAATCCTAATAGCTGGTTTTTTGATAAAACCAAAGCACATTTCGGAGCAATGGCAGATTTAGGGGTACACAAGACTGATTTAATACGTTTTTTATTATGTGATGATATTTGTGAAGTATATTCTCAATTTGGAATACTAGATAAGACATATTCCGACGGTTCTCCGATCTCCGTTGATGACAACGCTTTTTGCTGCTACAAAACCAAAAAAGGGGCGATGGGCCTAATGCATGTAAGTTGGACATTCTATGGAAATTCCGAAGATAACTCTACTCAGATATACGGGTCAAAGGGGATTCTCAGGCTATATGATGATCCCGATTATTCATTCATTTTTGAACCTCGGGACGGAGAAGTTCAAAAATACAATCTTGATCAGATTGCCGACAATAAAACTCAGACAGATAATTCTGTAGATTCTACAGGGATAATTGATCATTTTATTTCATCTATCTTAAAAGAAAGTAAATGTATCATTACCGGTGAAGAAGCTTTAAAATCCATGAAGGTGATTTTTGCCGCCGAAGAATCCAGTAAAACTAATAAAAAAGTTATAATCAATTAAGGAGGAGCTGCTATGAAACGTTCCATTACCATTTGTTCTGCTCAATTCGGAGATATACCATTGCCCAAACTATTGCCCAAACTGCGCTCAATGGGCTATGAAGGTGTCGAAATTGCATGCCAATCTCATTTGGATATTTATTCCGTTGTCAATGATATTAATTATCGTAATAGCATTATTAAATTATTTGAAGACAATCATATGTCCATTACCGCAATATCGGCACATCTAATGGGGCAATGTGTTGGAGATCGGCCGGATCCAAGATTGGATAACTTTGCACCAAATAGTCTTGCGGGAAAACCAGAACAAATTCGTTCCTGGGCCATCAATGGTATGAAAACAGCTGCAAAAGCAGCACAATTGCTTAATGTTAAGGTTGTCACATGCTTCCTCGGCTCTCCAATATGGGCCTGGTGGTATTCATTTCCGCAAACAACAACTTCTATGATTGAAAGCGGATATGAGGAAATCAGAAAACTATGGACACCGATTTTTGATGAATATGACAAATGTGGAGTAAAACTCGCACTAGAAGTTCACCCCACGGAAATTGCTTTTGATTACTATTCAACAAAGAAACTACTGGAAGTGTTAGATTACCGGCCAACTTTAGGTCTTAATTTTGACCCCAGCCATTTGCTATGGCAAGGCATTGATCCGGCTGTTTTCATCAAAGATTTTTCTGATAGAATCTATCATGTGCATATGAAAGATGTAAAAATTAATCAGGATGGACGATGCGGCATCCTTGGCTCTCACCTTGAATTTGGCGATACACGGCGCAAATGGAATTTTGTATCATTAGGCCATGGGAATGTCGATTTTGACTCTATAATTCGTGAGTTAAATTCCTGCAATTATGATGGTCCTTTGTGTGTTGAATGGGAAGATAGTGGGATGGACAGGATGTTCGGCGCCCAAGAAGCATACTCTTATGTGGATAAAATAAACTTTCAAGCGTCCACATTTGCATTTGACTCCGCCTTAAAGGACGATTTAAATTGTAAAAGTACTAGTGATAAAGTATACTATAATAAATAGGGATATGCCATCTAAGACAGGGGGGTGAAAATAATGGCTAGCATTCAAGATGTAGCAGAACTTGCAGGAGTATCTGTTGCAACCGTTTCAAGAGTTATAAATAATGCTAACAATGTGTCTCCGCAGTCCATCCAAAAGGTGCGTGAAGCTATAAACACACTGCACTACAGTCCTAACTGGGCCAGTAGAAATCTTCGTTCTAAAAAATCAAACATGATCCTTATCGTCATTCCTGAATTTTCAAACCCTTTTTGGGGAGATATTCTTGAAGGTATGGATCAGGAAGCTCAGCGCAACCATTATAAATTAATAATTGCAACTTCACACAGTAACATAGATCAGGAACGAAGCGCCTTATCACTGCTCAAGCAGCAACAGGCCGATGGCGCTATTCTTTTATCTCCTGTTTTATCACAATCGGAACTCATTGGTATTGATCAAAAATATCCTATTATCCAATGTTGTGAGTATACCGAAAACAGTACTCTCCCACACGTAAGTATCGACAATTATACTGCTACTTATGAAGCAACTGAATATTTGATTAGGATGGGACACCAAAAAATTGCCATGATTAGTTCCACTAATCATTTTGTTTCAACAACACAGCGGGAACTCGGATTTAATAAGGCACTATCACAATATAACATTTCACTTCCTGATAGATATTTATTACGCGGCAACTACTCATTTAGCAGCGGATATGAAAAAACAAAACAACTATTATCGAGTCAGGTACCTCCTTCCGCAATAGTTGCTATTTCCGATACTGTCGCCGCCGGCTGCCTGGCAGCTATTGATCATTCCCGTTTATCCTGCCCAAAAGATGTTTCTGTTATTGGTTTTGACAATATTCAACTGTCGACAATGGTGCATCCAAAACTGTCTACAGTGAGTCAGCCCCGTAACCAATTAGGCGTTTCCGCAGTGCAAATGTTATTAGATCGATTAAACGGGAATACAGATGTGCAGCCAACATTCCTTCCACATGAATTAGTTATCCGGCAGTCAACTTAAAGCCAGGAGCTGTTGCACCAGTAGGTTATTTCATCTGCATCGCAACAGCTCCCCTGCAAATTATCTTTTAGTTATTCATCCTTTGCCTTCTCATATGCCCTGTAAGGATTCTGCACCTTAAGCATCCCTCCATCAACACCGATTATCTCCCCTGTAATATAACCACCCTCAGGAGAAACAAGAAATTGAACTAAATTTGCCACATCCTGTCCCTTTCCAAATTTATTCAGTGAGATTTGCTTCACCTGGTCTTCTCCTCTTTCATGAATCATATCTGCTGTCATATCGGTTTCTATAATACCCGGCGCATATGCATTTACTGTAATATTATAGGGACCTAACTCTGCTGCCCCTATTTTAGTCAGCATGTCAATGCAGGCCTTACTTGCACCATATCCTACTAGTCCACAGTCAGCATAGTGCGAAGAGATAGAAGAAGCATATACGATTCTTCCGCCTTTTTGTTTTTTCATATATGGCAGCACTGCTTTTGTCATTAGAAAAGCGCTTTTAAAATTGACAGCCAGAATATGATCTAAGTATTCTTCTGTCATATCCTCAATAAAATTGAAGCCAAAAATTCCTGCATTGCTCACGAGTACATCGGCCCGTCCATACGCCTTATTTACCTGCTCCATAACTACATCTATATCAGACTTTATAGTAACATCTGCGCGTATTATTTTGTGGTTGCCACCATATTCGTCCATTTTCCGTTTCGTTTCTTTGGCGCTTAATTCATTAGATCTGTAAAGTGCAATGATATCCATCCCTGCTTTGGCCAATGTTACAGAAACCGCCTGTCCCATTCCACGGGTACCTCCCGTAACAATCGCCACTTTTCTATTACTCATCTTTAAATACCTCCCAGACTCTTTTCATCTTCAAAAACACCTATTTCAAAAGTATACACCTTTTTTTCTTCTGGCTTCAGCATAATTAATTCACCATTCTCACGAGCTTTTTTTCTGCCCTCCGGTCTTGCTGTTGCTGGTTCCATCCCAACAACATATTCGCCTTCGCCCATCATTTTCCATTCAGAAAAATTCGTAAATGCTTCTCTGTCAAATTTTACATATACACCCAATTTTAATTTCCGGTTAAATATTGCTGCATATGAGCAGTTATCTTTCACTGCCGGAATATCCAGATAAAATACCTGTTCTTTATAGCCATGCTCTGGCTCCTGAAAGACATTGTACTTTTCCACTTCACCCACATCGTCACGTGCACAGACACTGGTGCCTTCCGGTGTCAATAACACACTTTCTCTACTGACTACCGGGTAGCCCAAGTTTATATGATATAATAACATAAAGGGGCTTTCGTCATACCCCTTGTTTTCAACAATATCCTTGATTACAAATGACTTTTTACCCAGCCCGGTCGTAATCTCTCTTGTTAAGCATAGATTTTCTTTAAAGACGCAACTTTCTTTTATTTTTCCTCTGGCCTTTATAGTGTAATCGTTTCCGTTCCACTCCTTATCTACGCATACATCCTCTGCCGGTGTATTGCTGATTCTCCCATGGAGACCTAGTTCTTCCGCACCATCCTTTTCTGGTGTTCCAAAAGATGTCAAACCACAAGTTGTGACTAATCCACAAAAGAAGTTTCTTAAGAATGCGTCTCCTCTAGCTTCAAAGTACGACGGGTGTACCACTCCTGTTTTACTTATGTAGGAGAGAGGTATACCTTTATACTCTGCCCATGCAATATCCATCCCTCTTGTTGGTAATACTGTAAATTCCAGTCCGCCGCCTGTTTTGATGTCAATGATTCTGACTCCATCGCCCTTGCCTGATGTTAAGATTCCTTCCCTGGCATCAGCCAGCATAGACATATCTCCTATTTTTTTAAGAAATTCCTTCTTTTCAATTTCTTCTCCATACAGTCTCATGGCATTCTCCCTTAATTAAAATATCTAAATTCACCCGATGCTAAAGATTTAGTTCTTTATTTAGCTGTGCATTGGCAATAGATAACGCTTCTTCAACAGACAGTCGTCCAATGATAACGTCGTGGACGGCCCCACCGACAATCTCTTCAAATAAGCCTTCATTAAAGTAGCTGCCATCTTTTTTCTGCGGCATTTTCCTATCCTTCGAATAGCTGGATGCTAACATAGTCTTATGCAACCATGGGTACACATGTGCTATCTCTAAATCCTCCAATACACTGTTGTGAGGCACAAAACCGCCCATGACAGTATTGGTTTTCGCCCGCTCTTCATCTGACAGCCATTTTAAGAACTCAAAAGCAAGCTTTTTATTATTAGAATATTCAGTGATTGATACCGTCCAACCACCAGCCACACTTTTTCTACCGGGAAGAAAATCAAAGCCAATTTTACCTATTATTTCAGACTTTGTTCTTTCTGTAACTGTTGCCGCATTGTCACCAAACATAATCATCATTGCTGACTGTCCCTTGCGAAATTCCCGGCTTTGTTCTTCCCACCAATACTCTGCCGCATCGGGATTTGCATACTGAAACGATTCAAGATAATTGTACATAGCCCTATGTGCCGCTTCTCCTGCAAGTGCAAATTTACCATTTTCAAAAATTTCACCCCCGCCCCCCCAGAAACGTGGCAAATATTCACACACAGCGCCTGAGTATTTTTTTGCCCCCAGCGTCGTCCCATACTGTGTCGGTGAAGACTTATTATATCTTCTTGTAAAGAACCTAGCCACCTCATTGAACTCTTCCCAATTGCGCGGCACAGTCAGCTCTCGTTTATGCTGCTGATAGAAAAGTCTTTTGACCCGTATATCATCAAAAAAATCTTTTCTATAGAACAGTAATTGCGATGAGCATGTCAGCGGAAGTCCATAAATATGCTTATCCCACTTACAAAATTTCTCAAATACTTCTTTGGGATACCCCTTACCGATATCTTCAAGTCCCTCAAACATATTATCCAAACATATTATTTTCCCCTGCTGAGCAAATTCAGGGAGCCATGGTATATCCAGGCCGATAATGTCAAATTGAGCCCCCTGCTCCTGAATTGTCGTATACATATCAAAATAATCTTTAATGACAATGTTCACCTTGCAATTCCATACCTTTTCAAATTGAGGAGTAAAATTACTAAGATTGTTCGATATGGCGTCCGCTGTCAACAACACATTCAGTGTTTTTTTCTCTCCATAAGCATTGCATTTTATTTTCTCGTTTTTCCAGAGCTGCTCTTTATAGTTACTTTTTACTTTAATCACTCTTGGTTCATTGTCTTCTTCGTTTTTCATCTGCTTGAATAAAGAAAAAAAGGCGCATTGGGCTATCCGCCCAAAAGGCATGCCCACATATAAAAAATTATTTTTTCTTTTTCCAGTCCAGGATAATGAGGTCAGCACAATAACTTCTGGACACTCATCCTCTGGAATATCCATTGTAACCATTGCCTGAGCAACCGCCTCCTCAAACATTGTATTAGAAACCAGTATGGTATCTACCTTTTCTTTATATGACAATACCTTTACTGCTTCTTTAAACGCACTCTCTTTATCAAAATTAGTTGATATAATTAACCTGTCCTGAACACGAGTTTTCGTATGGCTGCACGCATCTACATACCCCCTGTAACATTGCTCCTCGTATGAATATTCCATGGGACCAAGAATAACTGCGTTCTGTTCCTTTTTCTGTAATATGTAACTTTCAATTACTTCCCGGACAACTGTTCGGACATCAATGGTAATACCATAGTTTTCCAGGCCTTTCACCAAGCGTTTGACAAAGACTATCTTTAGCCCATCTTTTATCAATTTCTGAAACAGCTCCGTATTATTAGGCTGACAGGTAATCAAAAGCACCCCATCTTTTTTAAACATTAAAGAGCGCTCAAGAAGCTTGGTTTCAAGATCCGCATCTTCGTTTGTAACATAAAGATTTACCATATAACCTTTGTTATATGCTAGATCAAACACTGTTGCATATATTCTCGAAAAATCACCAGACAATATATTGGGTAAAATCAAGTCAATCTGCATAGAATTGGTTTTCTTTAAATCCCTTGCATTTGCGTTGGGGTTGTATCCCAGCTCTTGCATAGCCGCCTCTACCTTCTTAATTTTTTCCAGGCTTACCTGTTTTGTTCCATTAATAACATTCGAAACTGTTCCATGGGACACACCTGCAAGCTTTGCCACATCTTTTATGGTTACCACGATGTAATCCTCCTCTTTTCCAGTAAAGATATTCTTTATTGTATCGTATAACCACCGTCAATTACAAGGTTTTCTCCATTAATCATGGCAGCTCCATCAGAAGCCAGAAAAACTGCACAGGCAGCAACTTCTTCCGGATAAGCAAAACGTCCGGTTGGTATTTGCTTCTTAAAACGGTCACCCTTTTCATTATCCCAGACACGTTCACCTAATGGCGTTAAAACAATGGTTGGTGACACAGCATTTGTTTGAATATTAAATTCCCCCCATTCATATCCAAGCAGTTTTGTCATGTAGATGATTCCTGCCTTTGCCACTCCATATGCAATATGCTGATCCAAAGCAACAATTCCTGCCTGTGAAGCGATGGAAATTATTTTTCCGCCGCCATTTTTAATCATGGAGCGGCCGACCTGCTGCGTGAAAAAGAAAAGACCTTTTATATTAACGTTCATGGTTTTATCCCACATCTCTTCTGAAATATTTTCAGCATCATCAATAAGTCCAACCCCCGCACAATTTACCAGGATATCAACTTTTCCTGTTCTATTTATAATACCCTCTACACTTTGCGCATGCTCGTTTACATTTGATATATCTCCTTTTACAAATAGATACTTTCTATTTAGCCCTGTTACAAAATGTTCCAGTTCATTTGAGGGATTTAAATCATATACAACAATATTTGCCCCCTTTTCTGCATACATCCTGGCTATACTTAGACCGATCCCACTGCTTGCCCCTGTTATAACAGCAGTTTTATTTTCCAATGAGAAATCTCTCGAGAAGTCCCTATGATTCATTTTTACAACATCCCCCTTGTTATTTTTCTAACTTGTCTAAAGTAAACTCCATAATTTTTTCCTGGGTAGCCTCTTTATGGCTGATCTTTCCTCTAATCATACCATCATGCATGACCATTATTCTGTCACTTAATGAAAGTACTTCTGTCATTTCTGAAGATACCATAATTACCGACACGCCGCTTGCGGCCAGTTCAATTATGATTTTATAGATTTCTTTTTTTGCTCCCACATCAATACCATTTGTGGGTTCATCCATAAATAAAATCTTAGGCTTATTAAGCAGCCAGCGGGCAAGAATAACCTTTTGCTGATTCCCGCCAGATAAGTTTATAATCTTCTGCTCCAACGATGGGGTCTTAATTGCCAGTCGTTCCCTTTGCCCTCCTGCAGCCCCACGTAATGCTTTCTTTTTTAGCATTCCCAGACTGCCTGTCTGCTGTTGCTGATAAACCATAAGCATGTTTTCTTCCACCGTCATCTTCAGGAAAAGGCCCTGAGTTTTTCGTCCTTCAGGAATCAACGCTATGCCATTTGCTATGGCATCTTGGCACTCTTTTATTTGCACTCTTTTGCCTTCTATATATATTTCGCCGCTTTTCATCTTGTTTGCACCAAATATGCATTGCAATAGCTCCGTACGTCCAGCGCCTACCAGGCCGGTAAGTCCAAGTATCTCTCCCTTGTACAAATCAAAGGATACATCCTTTACTTTTCCTGTATAGTCGTATATATGACGAACTGACAGGATTGGAAATTCACTTTTATTATAGCTTTTGAATTCCCGTTCAACCGCCTTTTCAAAATTCCGACCAACCATAAGACTTATCATCTTATGCTCATCAAGCTCTTCCTTCAGTGCAGTTTTTATATGCCGGCCATCGCGCATCACTGTAATATAGTCAGATATCCTCAAAACTTCTTCTAGTTTATGTGAGATATAAAGAATAGCGACTTCCTGACTTCGTAGTTTTTCAATAATATGTATCAGAAACTCTACCTCCGTAGGAGTTAATGAAGATGTAGGCTCATCCATAATTACCAGCTTCGCATTCAATGACATAGCCTTTGCAATCTCCACTAGTTGTTGCTCGGAAGTACTTAAGTTCTTTACAATTGTATTCGGTTCAATATGATAGACTCCTAAATCATTTAAATATTTTTTGCACTGCTCCGCCATTTTTCCCTTATCTATAAGACTACTTGTCTTTTTGGGCATTCTGTTAATAAAAACATTTTCTGCCACAGTCATATGCGGGGCAAGTGAAAGCTCCTGATGAATCATCGCTATCCCCATTTTCTGGGCCATATGTGGGGACTGGAAAGATACTTTCTGATCTTGAAAATAAACATCGCCCTCTGTCGGAGGGTACACCCCCGACAGAACATTCATTAACGTTGATTTTCCGGCGCCATTTTCTCCCACAATCGCATGCACCTCTCCAATTGCGATTTCAAAGCTTACCCGATCCAGAGCTGTCACCCCCGGAAATTTTTTTGTAACATGATCAAATTTGCATATTATTTTTCTTTCTGAACTCATAACCGTATCCCTTCTTTATTTTGGTTCACTTTAAAATAGTTCTGGGAAAAGCTCTTTTACATTATCCGGTGTAGCAACAATTGCATCATAATAATTAATATCCTCAGGTGCAGGTTCACCCATTAATGTATTAAATGCTGCAATAACCGGTTCATAGCCTTGGTTAAAAGGATCCTGGTCGATACATACAGATATGGTTTTACTTTCCAGATAAGGTGCCGTCTCTTCCAAAACATCATGGCAAATAAGCTTTATTTCTCCTGTTTTTCCTGCATCCTCAATTGCCTTTGCCGCTCCACTTGGTCCTCCTGCAGTAACATATATTGCTTTTAAATCTGGATTTGCTGTAATCATATTGGTTGTTGCATTATATGCTTCTTCTGATTTATCATTATTTTCCACTTCACTGACTATATTAATTCCTGACTCCTTTTCCAGCACCGATTTAGCACCATTACGTCGCAGTTCATGGCCTATGACAGAAAAACTTCCTGTAATAATTCCTACATCTCCTTTTCCATCTATCAACTCCACAATCTGTTTGCCAGCTTCAATACCTGCAGCCTCATCATCAAGCCCAAACCAGGCTTGTCTTTTTGAATCCAACCCCGGTTCTGTATTAAAAGCATACATTAATATTTTCTGGTCAACAGCTTTATTAACAACATCTGTGAGTGCTTCTGATACACCATAGAAACAAATTGCGTCATATTGAGAAGCAATACAGTTTTCCAGTGTACTGGTCCAACTCTGTGCATCAAAGCTATCTACTGAGATTGTATCTACTTTCACATTTCTATCTGCCAAAACCTCTTTTGCATATTCTTGTCCGTTTAATACCGCTTTACCAAAAGGATTATTCTGCACCATAAGTGCTGCTATTTTAATTCCCTTATCTGAAGCCTCATCAATCGGAAGTCTTCTTAATTCTTTTCCTGCCGGAGGCACTAACTCTGCCCCGGGTGTCAGTTCCCCAGATTTACTTGTTTTCGCTGTTTCTTTGGAGCCCTGATCAGAGCTGCTGGCTACTCCCGAACCACACCCTGCCAGTAATCCAACTGCAAATGTACCTGCTAATAGCATCGCCAAAATACTTTTTCTCTTCATCGTTCTCTCCTTTATCTTTCCTTTGAATTCAACCGTTATCGACTTTTTCTTTTCTTCCCTATGCAGTCTATGGCAACAGAGAGCACTATTACACATCCAAGAATAATGGTTTGCCAATATCCGGATATCGCCAATAAAACAAACATATTTCTAAGTAATGACATAAGCAAAGCTCCAACAATTGTTCCACTAAGTCTTCCTTCTCCGCCGCTCATACTTACACCACCAATAACAGCCGCCGCTATTGTATCCATCTCATAGCCACTTCCAAATGTAGGATCCGCACTGTTCATCTGGCCCATAAGTAAAATCCCACAGATACTTGCCAACAGACCCATAAGCACATATACAAGTATCACTGTTCTTTCTACGGCTATTCCTGACAGCTTCGCAGCCCTTTCACTATTTCCGATTGCATAGATATTTCTTCCCGTAATAGTACAATTTGCAAAAACAATCATAATTACAGATATTACAGCCATTACAAGCACACTGATGGGTACTGGCCCGATATAGTTACCTCCAAATACCGATAACCAGGTTTTTTCATACCTGATAGGTGCTCCATTTGAAACCAATAATGCCACACCTTTGCCGACACTTAGCATACCCAGCGTTACAATGAAGGGGGGAATTCCCGCCAACGCGACCAGTCCGCCATTTATCAGGCCACACAAGCATCCTGTTAATAAAACAACACACAACACAATAATTACAGGTACATTATTGATCCTTTGTGCCAAATATGCTCCCAGACAGGCTGAGACAGCAATAATAGACCCTATCGATAAATCAATTCCACCCGTTATAATAATTAGGGCCATTCCCATTGCCAGAATAATGTATAAAGACGATTGTCTTAATACATTAAAAACATTTGCTGTTGTCAAAAATGTTTCTGTCCGGACAATTGACATCATAATGCACAAAAGCACCAGAACAATTGCCACAACATTTTCCTGTCTGGAGAAAAACTTTTTCAGTGTACCCTCGCCTTTCTGAGTACCGTTCTCAGTAGTCTCTTCCTTCATCTTTCTTCTTAAAATCTCCTTTCCTTTTGCATAAGATTAAAAATTTGAACGTTCCATTTTCTGAAATATATACTATCATACATTCTTTGAAATAACAATATAAAACACAATGTTTGTTTATTATCACGTATTTATTTAAATTTTTTTGTGCATATATTACAATAATTTAACATTTATTTATTGGCTCGTTCCAATATAAGTTTAATAATTATTGGATATCCAATAATTTAAAATAATAGGATATTTAATATAATTAGGATATGTTTTAAATAAGGGTTTTACTGTTTTTTATTTGTCAAAGTCTTTATCATTCTATGCCTTTCATGAACTTAGACTGCAAGCCCCATAAAAATACCGTCAGTTGGCAGAACGGCTAACGGGAAAAGCTTCTTTCTGCTAAGAAGAAAAAAGAAGCTGGAAATCTATTGGCTGACATCCCAGTCTGTTTTGTATCTACTCAGTTTTTTTACGTAAGCTTCCATCCACTTTTGGCTAATCCTGTCAGGAGCCTCATTGTAAAATTGTTCTAACCTCATAGCTTACCAGCTGCAGCTCCATGGATATGATATGGATAAGAAGGTAATAACGAGAATTGAAACAAATAAGCGATATGTAACAGATATGGAGCTAAAGCATTTACTGAGATATTTAATGTTTCATATGAGAACCTTATCGACGGGAATAAATAATGTCTGTATTTTTAAAACCTGTTCTGGTATAATTAAGAAGTTGTAATTTAATTGTAGCTGCAGGTTATCTATATTATTTTCTCATATTTTTTCAAAAAGGAAAGTTTATGAAAAAGATTATTGCTTTTCTGTTAACAACACTTATATTATTCTCAGGATGCACCGCACAAAGTTACGCGCTGTCAGATGGACGGTCTGCCGCAATACAAGGGGTACTGGATGATGCCTGCCATATATCAGGTGTGCCGGGAATGTCCGTCGCAATACTTGCCGATGATGAAGTATCCTACTTTTCCTCTGGGTATGCAGACCGTAAAAAGGGGATGCCTGCAAGTGAAAATACACTATATGAGTTGGCCTCGGTCAGTAAAGCTTTTACTGGCATAGGTATTCTGCTGTTGGAGGAGCAAGGGCGGCTGTCGATGACCGACTCTATCCAAAAATATTTACCTTGGTTTACGTTAAAGTATCAAGGGCAGCATGTTGATATGCAAAACCTTACACTCAATAACTTTCTTCACCATACCAGCGGCCTGACAAATTTTAGGCATACTCAAAACATTCCCCAGGGCAATACACCGGATTTGCTGCAGAAGACTGTGAAAATGCTGGCAGATGCTGAACTGGCGTTTCCGCCCGGTGAACAGTATAACTATGGAACCGTTAATTATGACGTATTGGGTTTGGTTATTGAGATTGTGTCGGGACAAAGCTATGAAGACTTTATGAGGGAACAGGTATTTCAGCCGCTAGGCCTTCACCAGACATATGTTTATAAAGAAGATGCTCAGGCCACCGGACAGCTGGCACAGGGCTACCGCTCTTCCTTTTTTATGACAACTCCATATAAAGCGCCGGATTATGCTGGGAATAAGCCTGCAGGCTACATTATTTCATGTTCAAAAGATATGGCGCGTTGGATGGGTATACAGATTGGTGTTGTGCAGGATATACCCGAAATATTTCATACGGTTATCGAAAAATCACATCAGGGTGATATGTCTGTTCCGGCTGTCAATGAGATGTATTATGCGGCAGGCTGGTCGGTAAACGCCGGGCAGACGATTATAGAACACCCAGGGGGCAACCCCAATTTCAGCACCAAGGTGACTCTGCTGCCAGATGATCATATTGCCATCTGCCTGCTGACTAACGGTGCAAATACGAATACAAGCCTGGTATTAAAAATTAAAGATATATTGGATGGAAATCTGGCGCAGTCATATGAAATAAGTGGTACACAGCTTTTGGACATCTTTTTGTCGTGTGTCACAATTGTTTTCTGCCTGCTGGCCGTTCTATTATTTGTCTTGGGATTACGCAGGAGAAAAACAAATGAGCGGCAGCCAATGACGAGACAAAGAATAATCGTAACAGTCATTTTATTGCTTGTTACGATTACCTTGTGTATAATATGCTGTGCCCTCAATTGGTCAACAATTCTTGTCTGGCAAACATATAGTATCCTTACAGCTCTGATTTCGTCAATATTATTAACAGCAAGCATTACCTGGTTCGTATATACTCACCGATATAATGCCCCGCCTCAAAAATACAGCCGGACTCCTAATAATTGAAAAACTCCTCTATTTCCTCTTCTTTAGGAGCAACAATTGTTGACAGTGGTAACCGCTTCTCCATTGGCAGTATCTCATTAAAACTTTTGTGTGGTTCTGTCTGATACCAATAAGCGGTGCTGCTGTAATCATCACTTCGGTGATTGTTATGGCCATGCTCTATAGTCACCTTTATGGACTTCTCAAACATCACTGGATCCTCTATATGATAGCGGTAAGCAGAAATCTTTCCGGCCCAATTGGAATCACCGCCTAAAATCAATCCAAAATACGGACTTTCATATTCTTGTGTAGGACACCATGCAGTATTAAAGTAATCTTCCATTCCTGTTCCGTGTAAAGAAGGAGGCCAAGGTTCGCCATCAATGAAAATCATGTCATCACCTTCCCCATACCAGTTCCATTCCTGTGTATATCTTAAGTTATGAATATTTAAATTACAGCCGATATAATGTCCTCTTCCTTCTGCTTCCAGCAATATATAATTTTCTGTGCCAGTTGTATTCTTACCCCCAAATTCATAGAATGCATTATTAACACTCATCGGATCTATCCCTTTGGTAACCTCCCGGTGCCAAGTTGCATGAAAGCGCAAAGGCGTTTCTATCATCCCATCATATTTCTCATAGTCCACATAGAAGTAAAACTTTATCGGCGCCTTTGCTTGAGATTCTATTTCAATACGTGCTTCTTTGGCAAAAGGCATTGGCAGAAAGCAGTTTAGTGCCTGCCCATTTTCCGGCCCCATCTGAAATGGTGCGGAAACAAAATTTTTTGTTATTCCATGTCCCATGCCGAAGAAATCACCAAGTGGTGCCTCTACACTAGGTGAGGATTCACCGTCCCAGAACATTCTTAGGATTAATTTGCGGTAAAGGTATTCTTCTGTCAAATCGTCAAATGGTGCCGTAGTAATCCAAATATGGGTAATACATCCGGCTCCCTGTATATCAACAAAGACTTTCCTATCCATTGGAAAAACTTTTAAATAATCTTGATTTCCTCCTGTAGTATCATAACTGGAATAGCGTTTTCTCTTTCCCACCCTTTCTTTACATATATCTCTTAGTGAACTGCCAAATGTATTCATTGTGTTTGTCTTTCCTTTCTTAAGTCCTTATTACTCTTTACTGCCTGATGTTTTGATTCCTTCTCTAATATATTTTTGGAATACAAAAAACAAAATTACCGTAGGCAGCGCTGCCACAACTGCACCAGCCAATATTAAGTTCCAAGCCGTAGTATGTTCTCCTTTAAAGTTTGCCAAGGCCACCTGAATAGTCCAAAGGTCTTGTCTTTGTGTAACAATAAGAGGCCAAAGATAAGTATTCCAATTTGTTACGAAAAATGTAATTGCTAGGGTGACTGTGATGGATTTTGATAATGGCAGATAAATTTTTGAAAATATCCCAAAATGTGATAATCCATCTATTTTAGCAGCTTCTAACATAGATTCCGGTATATCCAAGAAGAACTGCCGATATAAAAAGATACCATATGCATTAGGCAATAACGGTAAAATAACCGCCCACAGTGAATTTAAGATTCCCATTCCCCGCACAATGATAAATAAAGGAATCATAATCACTGCAAAAGGAATCATCATAGTGCTCATAAACCAGCCAAATATTAGTTTCTTTCCCGGAAAATGTAACTTTGCCAATGCATATCCTGACATAGAGTGAAAAAAAAGTGCAGCTATTGTAATTGTAACAGATATAATAAGGGAATTAAGCATACTGCGAAAGAAGAAATCCGTTTCAAATATCTGCACAAAATTTTCAAATGTTAAGATGGATAGATCCGGAATCAATGATAAATTAAATATTTCTGAACTCGGCTTAAAAGCACTTAGAACCAAGATATAAATAGGAAATATAATCAATAAAGCGATCATAATTGCAATTATATTAAGGGTAGTGTCATAAATTTTGTGTCTTTGGTAATAAATGGATCCAATCTGGAAAGAATTAAATATGAATATTCTTATCAGAGAGGAGCCTATTATTA
>NZ_SLZZ01000021.1 GCF_004346165.1 Muricomes intestini
AATCAGATTCCTTATATTTGGGACATTTTTTGAAAGTTGTTTATAAAGACATGGTTTAATTCAGGTCTATGTGGATAAAACTGCGGAAACTCAAGCAGAGTGCATTCTTGAAAATCAAATCCGCAAGTATTATAATTGACACAGAAATAGATTTTGCGGACGAATAAGAGCAGTGAAACGGAGGAGTTACAGATGGACAAGAAAAATATCGACTGGGAGAACTTAGGGTTTGACTATGTGGCGACATCTAAGAGATATGTAGCCAATTTCAGGGACGGAAAATGGGATGAGGGAATACTGACAGAAGACTCAAATATCACATTAAATGAATGTGCGGGAGTTTTTCAGTATGCACAGACAGTTTTTGAAGGGCTGAAGGCGTATACGACAGAGAATGGGCATATTGTAGCCTTCCGTCCTGACCTGAATGGACAGCGCATGACGGATTCTGCAAAAAGGCTGGAGATGCCGGTATTTCCTGTAGAACGTTTTGTGGAAGCAGTTGTGGAAACCATAAGAGCAAATGCAGCATATGTCCCCCCGTTTGGCTCAGGGGCTACATTATATGTAAGACCCTATATGTTCGGAACGAACCCTGTTATTGGGGTAAAACCTGCAGATGAATATCAGTTCCGTGTGTTCACTACACCGGTAGGACCCTATTTCAAAGGAGGAGCAAAACCCCTCACACTGTGCGTCTCTGACTTCGACAGGGCGGCTCCTCACGGAACAGGACACATTAAGGCGGGACTCAACTACGCCATGAGTCTTCATGCAATTATGACAGCCCATGCAAATGGTTTTGATGAAAATATGTATCTTGATTCCGCCACCAGAACAAAAGTAGAAGAGACAGGAGGGGCCAACTTTATCTTTATTACAAAAGACAATACAGTCGTTACTCCTCAGTCCGATACAATTCTGCCCTCTATCACCAGACGTTCCCTGCTTTATGTGGCAGAGCACTATCTGGGACTCAAGGTAGAGGAAAGAACCGTATATTTTGATGAAGTAAAAGATTTTGCCGAATGTGGACTTTGCGGGACAGCAGCAGTCATTTCTCCGGTAGGAAAAATAGTTGACCATGGAAAAGAAATCTGTTTCCCAAGCGGTGTAGAGAAAATGGGGCCGACCATTCAAAAACTGTACGACACACTGACTGGCATCCAGATGGGGCACATTGAGGCTCCGGAAGGATGGATAAAAGTAATTGAGTGAAGCACAAAGTGCGGAGCAATCCGTAGGTATCAGAGGGCAAAATACCTTTTGACCCCTACATCAATATATGTGTTGCAATATTAAAATACACCAGGAGTGAGCAGATATCCACCAATGTTGTGATAAGTGGCGAAGCCATAATTGCCGGGTCCAGATTTACTTTCTTTGCAAGAAGCGGCAGTATGCACCCGATCAGTTTGGATATGATAATTGTAACCATCAGGGAAAGACCGATGACCAGGGCCATTGTAGCATTGTGATACATAATCAGAATCCTGACCCCGTTTGCAGCAGCCAGAACAACACCTACCATGAACGAAACTTTAAATTCCTTAAACATAACCTTGAAAATATCTTTAAAGTGGATTTCGTCCAGTGCAATCCCTCGGATAATCAGAGTAGAACTCTGGGAACCACAGTTTCCGCCGGTATCCATCAGCATGGGAATGAAGGAAACGAGCAGAGGAATTGCTGCAAATGCATTTTCATATTTTGTAATAATAGTCCCTGTAAAGGTTGAGGAAAACAGTAGTATCAAAAGCCAGCCGATGCGGCGTTTTGCATGGACAAAGGCGGAAGTTTCAAAGTAAGACGATTCACCGGGGCTCATAGCAGCCATCTTTGTAATGTCTTCGGTTGCCTCCTCCACCATGACATCCATGGCATCGTCGAAGGTAACAATTCCTACCATAAAGTTGTCGGCATCCAGTACAGGAAGTGCGATCAAATCGTATTTCCTGAACAGCTCCGCCACCTCCTCTTTGTCAGTGTGTGTATTGACGGAAATGATTTCTGTCTCCATCAAATCCTCAATCGCCACATAATCCTCAGCGGTCATCAGATCTTTTGCTGTCACAATCCCGACCAGTTTTCGTCTGTCCATAACATAACAGGTGTAAATAGTTTCTTTGTGTATACCCGTCCTCTTAATGTGCGTCATGGCTTCAGAAACGCTCATATGACGCCGAAGTCCCACGTATTCTGTAGTCATAATACTGCCGGCGCTGTCATCCGGATAGTCCAGAAGAAGATTGATCATATTTCTATCAGACTGACTGACAGTGTTGAGAATACGGGTGACAAGATTTGCTGGAAGTTCCTCCAGCATATCTACTGTATCATCCATATATAAGTTATCTAATAACTCTTTCAACTCTTTTTCCGTAAACATTTCCACCAGATAAGACTGCATAGAATTGTTCATATTAGCAAATACCTCCGCTGCTTTATCCTTGGGTATCAGCCGGAATGCAAGAGCCAGTTCTTTGTCATCTAAATCAGAAAGAAGCGAGGCTATGTCCACTTCGTTCATGACATCCAAAATATTCCTTACTGCTTTGAAATGATGCTGGGTAAGGAGTTCTACAAAAATATTCTTGTCCATCATAGTTATATCTCCATTCTATATGCAAATCTTCTAATTTCTGCGAGTGATAACCGGCATCTGCGTCCATAACCTCACCTCCCTTTTTATATAGAAAAAAGCTCCATCACTGCCTGAACAATGATGGAGCTAAAAGCTTCCGCCATAATACATCGTCCAAGCTTTAGCATCACAGGGCATATCAATTGCATTAGGTTACGCCTTCACGACATAGCCTGCTAACCAGCTTGTTGTGTCTCCACAATCTCACGGCAGCAATCTCAGGAAAATCCAGATCCCTGTGGTAGCCTCACCTACCGAAAAAATTAAATTATATCCTAGTTTATTTTAGAACGCTGTGGTGGCTGTGTCAAGGGGAAATTGCCCCGCAAAGGGGTCGCAAAGGGGTCAGACCCTTTTGCGGACCATTGTCAGAATATTCTCATTATAAAAAGGGTATGGAAATTTTCTTAAGTGTACTTGACAACAATAAAATATCTGTCTAATGTTTTAAATGTGCTCTGCTGATAAATTTTGTGATATAATGCTCTTACTTGGCGAGGTGTTTGCGGGCCTAGAAAGAAAAAACGGTAATGACAGAGGTATTATATAAGATGAATAGTAATATCGAATCCAATGCATACAGCAGCTTTGCGGCTGTGTATGACACATTTATGGATAATGTTCCATATGAGGAATGGGGAGCATATTTACATGGGTTTTTGGAGGAATACAACATTGAAGACGGACTGGTGCTGGATTTGGGATGTGGCACAGGTACTATGACGGAGTTCCTGGCTGCTCTTGGATATGACATGATTGGAGTGGACAGCTCTGGAGACATGCTGGAGCTGGCACTTGAAAAGAAAGAAAAGTCTGGTCATGATATTTTATATCTGCAGCAGGACATGCGGGAATTTGAGCTGTATGGAACGGTAAGAGCAATTTTTAGTATCTGTGATTCCTTGAACTATATTACGGAGCCGGAGGACTTAAAACAGGTGTTCTACTGGGTGAATAATTATCTGGATTTGGACGGAGTCTTTATTTTTGATTTTAATACAGAATATAAATATCGGGAGATTCTGGGAAATACAACCATCGCAGAAAACAGGGAAGAATGCAGCTTCATCTGGGATAATTATTATTATAATGAGGAGCGGATCAACGAGTATGAGTTGAGCCTTTTTATAAAGGATGAAGAACTCTCATTGGGGAATGGAGATATTTATCGTAAATATCAGGAGACGCATTTTCAGCGGGGCTATACCCTGAAGGAAATGACGCAGCTGGTGAAGTCCTCAGGGATGAAGTTTTTTGCGGCATATGATGCGTTTACAAGGGAAGCGCCTTCTGAGAACAGTGAAAGAATTTATGTGATAGCAGGAAAAGGAGATTTTTAATGGCAGATTATATTGTAAGAGCAACGGCTGCAAATACACAGCTTCGTGCATTTGCGGTGATTACAACTGAGTTGGTTGAGACAGCGAGGCAGCACCACAACACAAGCCCGGTGGCCACGGCAGCTTTGGGACGGCTTCTGACGGGCGGCGTGATGATGGGGAGCATGATGAAGAATCAGCAGGACATGCTTACCTTGCAGATTAAATGCGGCGGCCCCATCGGGGGACTGACGGTCACAGCGGACAGTCAGGGAAATGTGAAAGGATATGTGAATAACCCGGATGTACTCCTTCCTCCGAAAAATGGAAAACTTGATGTGGGAGGAGCTTTGGGTCCGGGATTTCTTAATGTCATTAAAGACATGGGACTGAGGGAGCCGTATTCCGGGCAGACTATTTTGCAGACAGGCGAGATTGCGGAGGATCTTACGTACTATTTTGCCACATCGGAACAGGTACCCTCTTCCGTAGGCCTGGGTGTTTTAATGGAGAAAAATAATACGGTCCGGTGTGCCGGCGGTTTTATTGTACAGGTGATGCCGTTTATTGAGGATGAGGTCTTAAATAGGCTGGAGGAAAACATTAAGAAAATCCGTTCTGTGACTGCTATGCTGGACAACGGACATACGCCGGAGGAAATGCTGGGAGAAGTCCTGGAAGGACTGGACGTAGAAATAGTGGACACGCTCCCGGCACAGTTTTACTGTAACTGCTCAAAGGAGAGGATTGAAAAGGCAGTCATCAGTATCGGAGAGAAAGACATTCAGTCCATGATTGATGACGGGGAGGACATTGAGGTAAAATGTCATTTCTGCAATACTGCCTACAATTATACTGTTGGAGAGCTGCAGGAGCTTTTGAAAAAAGCAGGTAGCCGCAGAAGGCTGTGAAGTTATTAAAAATAAAAAAGCGGACCATATGCTGCCTGGGCATTCTTAAAGCTCCGCTTTGACATAGGAGGTCAGGTATGAAACATGGATTTGTAAAGGTTGCGGCAGCCACACCGGATATACGGGTTGCAGATGTAGAGTACAATACAGAAAGAATCTGTGAGGGCATTTCACAGGCAGCTTCAGAGGGAGCAAAAATCGTGGTATTTCCCGAATTGTGTGTTACTGGGTATACCTGTGGAGATTTGTTCACTCAGGAAGTTCTGTTAAGGTCTGCAAAATCGGCTCTGCACCGGATTGCCGCTTTTACTGCGGATAAGGATATACTGGTATTCGTGGGCGTTCCCCTCAGTGTGGATGGAGAACTGTACAATGTGGCCGCAGCGCTGAACCAGGGGGAAGTGCTTGGACTGACAACAAAAACATTTCTTCCCAATTACGGTGAGTTTTACGAGATGCGCCAGTTCACCCCCGGACCTAAGAACGCAAGGGAAATTTTGTTTGAAGGGAAACACATTCCTTTCGGACCTCAGATTTTGTTTCAGGCCGCGGAAATGGAGGAGTTGATTGTGTCTGCGGAAATCTGTGAGGATGTATGGTCCCCGGTGCCTCCCAGTATCCGGGCTGCAATGGAGGGAGCAGTGCTGATTGTAAATTGCTCTGCCAGTGATGAGACCATTGGAAAGGATAATTACCGCAGGGAGCTGATCCGGGGACAGTCTGCCCGCCTGATAGCCGGTTACGTGTATGCTAATGCCGGGGAGGGGGAATCTACTACAGACCTGGTATTCGGAGGACATAATCTGATTACGGAAAACGGAGCTGTTTTACAGGAGGCCAAAAGATTTCAGAATGATATCATTTATTCGGAGATAGATATACACAGGCTTTTCGGAGAGCGGCGTAAAAATACAACGTTCAAAATTTCTGATGAGCGTCAGCTTATGAGAGTTCCATTTTCCATAAAAATGGAAGAAACCGTACTGACCAGACATTTTCCAAAACAGCCCTTTGTCCCGCCCAATGAGCAGGAAAGAGAGCGAAGGTGTGAAGAAATTTTCACGATTCAGGCAATGGGGTTAAAGAAACGTCTGGCCCACACACATGCAAAGAGTGCGGTAGTGGGTATTTCCGGCGGGTTGGACTCTACATTGGCTCTGCTGGTAACTGCACGCGCCTTTGATATGCTGGGAAGAGATAAAAAGGATATCTTTGCGGTAACCATGCCCTGTTTTGGAACTACAGACCGGACCTACCAGAATGCATGCAGGATGGCCAGACAGGTGGGGGCACAGCTTCGGGAAGTGCCCATAGCGGACGCGGTGAGTATTCATTTCAGGGACATCGGTCATAACCCTGAAGATCACAGCGTGACCTATGAAAATGCCCAGGCAAGGGAGAGGACTCAGGTGCTGATGGATATCGCCAATGAGTCCGGCGGGCTGGTAATAGGAACAGGCGATATGTCTGAGCTGGCATTGGGATGGGCGACTTATAACGGTGATCATATGTCTATGTACGGGGTTAATGGGTCCGTGCCGAAAACCCTGGTCCGACACCTTGTGAAGTATGCGGCAGATGTGGCAGAAGATGAAGAATTGAAGACGGTGCTCTATGATGTCTTGGATACACCGGTCAGCCCGGAACTGCTTCCGCCCAAAGAGGGAAATATTGCCCAGAAGACAGAGGATCTGGTGGGGCCCTATGAGCTTCATGACTTTTACCTGTATTATATGATTCGGTTTGGATATGAGCCGGGCAAAATCTACAGGCTGGCGCTGTACACTTTCGAAGACAGCTATGATTCCGCCACCATTTTGAAGTGGCTGAAAACGTTTTGCAGGAGATTTTTTTCTCAGCAGTTTAAACGTTCCTGTCTCCCGGACGGGCCGAAGGTAGGTACAGTGGCACTTTCTCCCAGAGGGGATTGGAGGATGCCAAGTGATGCATGCGTAGATTCCTGGATGAAGGATTTGGAAAATATAGGAGACCTTTTCGATGAAATTAATTAGAACAGAAGATGCGGTGGGAAGTGTTCTGTGTCATGATATTACGCAGATTATTCCGGGAGTAATGAAAGACGCAGTATTTAGAAAGGGGCATATTGTAACTGAAGAGGATATTCCTGTACTGCTGTCGGTGGGCAAGGAACATTTGTATGTATGGGAAAATCAGGAAGGTATGCTTCACGAAAATGATGCGGCAGAGGTGCTGCGCCGGGTATGCCAGGGGGACTATATGACCCCCACGGAAGCAAAAGAGGGGAAAATCGAGCTGAGAGCGGACTGTGACGGTCTGTTGAAGGTGGACAGAAAAAAACTAAATCAGATCAATGGCATGGGGCAGATAGTCATTGCTTCAAGGCACGGAAATTTCCCTGTTAAAAAGAACGATAAGCTTGTGGGAATGCGGGTAGTTCCCCTTGTCATTGAAGAAGAGAAAATGAATAAGGTTGAAGAGTTTTGCGGAGATAAGCCTATTTTTCAGATACTTCCTTTCCATAAAATGAAAGCCGGAATAGTGACTACCGGAAGTGAAGTCTACCATGGAAGAATTACAGATAAATTTACGCCTGTGGTCATAGAGAAGCTGGAAGAATATGGAGTTGAGGTCTTGGGAAGCAAGCCCTGTGATGATGACTCTGAGATGGTTACAGGGGCGATTCAGGATTGGATACGTCAGGGGGCAGAGATGGTAGTCTGTACTGGAGGAATGAGCGTGGATCCCGATGACATGACACCTCTTTCTATACGCAATGCTTCAAATGAAGTCATCACCTATGGGGCACCCGTACTGCCGGGAGCCATGTTCATGCTTGCTTACAATGGTGATATCCCGATTATGGGGCTGCCAGGGTGTGTTATGTATTCAAAACGAACCATATTCGATTTGATGCTGCCAAGGCTGGTGGCAGGCGAAAGACTGAAGGCAGAAGACTTCACAGTGCTGGGAGAAGGCGGACTGTGTCTCTCATGCGACATATGCACCTTTCCCAATTGTGGTTTCGGCAAAGCATAGATAATCTTCACTGTTGTGGGTAAACCACTTTGTCAGGTGTAATATGCATAGATTTGGGAGGAAGGCAATGTCCGAAGGAAAAAATGTTCTTGTAGTGGATGATGAGAAAAAGATACTGGAGGTTGTTTCCTCGTATTTAGAAAGTAAGGCTCACAAAGTATATACTGCCGATACTGGCAACGAGGCACTGGATATTTTCAACAGGGAGACTATTGAATTTGTCATCTTGGATTTGATGCTGCCGGATTTGTCCGGTGAGGAGGTCTGTACAAAAATCCGAAAATGTTCCAGAGTTCCGATTCTTATGCTGACGGCAAAAACTCTGGAGGAGGATATGCTGGAAGGGCTTCATATGGGAGCAGATGATTATATGATAAAGCCTTTTAGTCTGAAAGAGCTTTATGCCCGGATGGAAGCCATCCTGCGCCGTACGGCAGAAAGTCCGATTCCTCTGGCGGCAAGATTCCTGTGGAATGAAGGGGATTTAAGCATTGATTTTGAAAAGGTAGAAGTGAAAAAGAATGGTGAGCCCATCAGCCTTACACCCAAAGAGTGGAAGATTTTGTCTGCCCTCGTGAAATATCCCCAAAAAGTATTTACAAGAGATGACTTGCTGGGCGTTGCCTTTGATGTCAGCTATGAAGGCAATGACCGTGTGATCGATACTCATATCAAAAATCTGAGAAAAAAGATTGAGGACGATCCTCAGAAACCAGTTTATGTGAAAACTGTTCATGGGCTGGGGTATCGGTTTGGAGGTGAAAAGCAGTGAGACAAAAGCTTGGCACGCAAATTTCTGCCGGTTTTGCGCTTATTGCCCTGATATCTATTTTTTTGGTGAGTATTTCCGCAAACCTTCTGATTAACAGACAATTCGAGAAGTATGCCCAGAATCAGCAGGAGAAATTTTCCGAAAATCTCGCAGAGGGGTTAAGCCTTCAGTATGATTCAGGGACAAACGGCTGGAATGTTGATTATATTCACGGTGTGGGGATGTACGCGCTAAACGATGGGTATATCATGAAAGTGTATGACAAGGACGGCGGGATTGTCTGGGATGCAGAGAATCATGACATGGCACGCTGTCATCAAATTATGGATACCATCCGTGCACGTATGGGAAAAGTCCGCCCCAGGCTGAATGGTGACTTTGTTACTCACAGGTATAACCTGAATCAGGACAGCACTTCTGTGGGGTATGTAGATATCAGCTACTACGGCCCCTATTTTTTAAATGAAAATGACTTCCGCTTTTTAGATTCTCTTAATCACATCCTTTTTGTAATAGGGATTATATCTGTGTTGGGTGCAGCACTGGCAGGTACTGCATTTGCCAGGCGTATTTCGAATCCGATTGCAAAAACCACGCAGATTACGAAGGAAATATCGGAAGGCAACTATGAAATTCGCTTTAAGTCCCAAATTGGCACAATTGAACTGCATGAATTGACCCAGGCGGTAAATCATATGGCAGAATCACTGGAACGTCAGGAAAGGCTGCGAAAAAGGATGACGACAGATGTGGCCCATGAGCTGAGAACCCCTCTGGCAAATGTGTCCTCCCATCTTGAGGCTATACTGGAGGGAGTATGGAAACCTACTCCTGAGCGCCTGCAGGGATGCTACGATGAAATCCAGAGAATATCCCGGCTGGTTTCCGATTTGGAAGGCTTAAGCCAGGCAGAGAAGGAGTATGTAACACTGGAAAAAGAACCTGTGGAACTTCTGACGCTGGCATATACCGTCCGTGATAGTTTTGAGCAGGAACTCGCTTCCAAAAGTCTGTCTTGCTCCATGACAGGTGAGACCTGTACTGTGTATGCAGATGCAAAAAGGATCAGGCAGATCATGGACAATCTTTTGTCTAATGCAATCAAGTATTCTTATGAAGGCGGAGAAATACATATTTCCGTACATGATTTTGGAGAAAGCGGTGTATTGGAAGTTGAAGATGATGGAATTGGAATTTCACAGGAGGAAATCCCGCTGATATTTGAAAGGTTTTACAGAACAGATAAGTCCCGCAGCCGTAAAACGGGAGGAACCGGGGTTGGACTGACGATTGTAAAGGCACTTGTGCAGGCTCATGGTGGAAAAGTTACAGTTGAAAGTGAGACCGAAAAAGGGAGCAGGTTTACAGTTGTTTTACCCAAAGGAGAAGACGATGAATAGGAGGCTCCATTAAGCAAAACGGTATTTATGATGAAGTCCTTGTTATTCGTAATTCATTATAAGAAATATAGGCTTGATGGCCGTGATTTCATCGTATTCCTCCTGTTCGACAGAGACGCCGGAGTTTACGGCCTGTAGATCTTCCTTTAAGATTTCTAAAGCTTCACCGATAGTTTCTGTCCTCCCATCTAAAATTATGTTTATCATCCGTCTGCAAACTACTGGATGAGCATAATGGGCGGGCAGGGGAAATGCGGGGTAGTCTCTTGCGAGAGACTGCAGAGAGTCCATTGCTCCTTCAAAACGTTCTTCTATATGCCTTTTCTGCTTTCGGGATGTTGGCAGTACACTAGAGCCTGAAAAGAAGAAGACAGCGGTCAGCCCGAACAGAAGGAAGTAAATTCCAAATCCGGCATGAGTGATAAGTGCATAGATCCCGTAAATCAAAGTACCAATACCTAGAAGCGTAATAAAAAGAGCTGCCCAGCTATAGGCAGGCTTCCTTCTCTCATAGCTTCGTTTCATTTTAGCAGAAGCACTCATTTCCAGGCATAAGTCTGAATGCTTGTCAAGATAAGAAGTACAGTCCTCCAAAATACGGATGCTTCCCGACGCTTTTTCAGAAAGGGGAGCAGCCGTCTTTGCTTTTCTTTTTTTCTCTTTTTCCAACAATCGTTTTTCGGCCTGTTCACTGTGAAGCTTTATACCAGGGCGGAGCTTTTTTATATAGTCCAGGAGATGGTCCACATCCTCCTCTGCTTTGAAAATGCACTGTTTTTCTTTCCCATCTTCAAATACAACAACCAGATAGGGGATAGTTGCAAACATTCCCTTTCCTGTAAAACCCCCTTTGCTCATGGCAATTCGTTTGTAGATTCGTTTTATGGAAGTGAATGGAACATAGTATCTCCGGTCAAAATAGAAGCTGTTTAAGTAGATGGCCTTTTCACCGGCTCCACAGGGACCAAACTTTATACAGGATTTTTTATCTTTGATCAAAACGGTATCAGACAGGGAGGAGGCTCCAAGCCTTGTTGGTTTGAATATCATAAGAATTCTCACTTCCAATATACAAATTTAGGTAATTGTTCAGAGCCAAGCTCAAGAACCTGAGGTTTCCTAGCTGTTTGGCTCTGAATAGATACACCTGTGTTATTTTTATGCAGCTGGCTCCGGCTGCTTTTTTTGCCTTTTTGTAGCACGTACGAAGATGGCCAGGAAAATAACGGCAAGGATAATTCCCGCAGGGTACGCAATTGCCGTTCCAAGGTTCAGGCATTCCGGTGCATATACAAAATATGTCATGGAAACAGCACTCATAAAAGTTGCGGGAACGGCTGTCAGCCAGTAGTTCTTTTGCTGCTGGAACAGATACATACTTGCAGTCCACAGTACGATCATTGCAAGTGTCTGGTTGGTCCAGCTAAAGTACCGCCAGATAATGGTGTAATCCAGATGTCCGATGATTGCTCCGGCACCCAGGAGAGGTACACAGAGAATCAGCCGCTTACCATATTTGGTTTGATCAATTCCAAACCAGTCAGCTAGTGTCAGACGTGCACTTCGAAATGCAGTATCTCCTGATGTAATCGGGCAAACGATAACCCCTATCATTGCCAGTACAATTCCAATCCCTCCCATGGTCTTGGAGCAAACATCATAGATTGCAGCTGACTGCCCATTTGCAAGAATATCACTTAAGCCAGTGCTTAAGCCTCCGGTTACTTCATATAAGGAGCAGCCTGCAGCAGCCCAGATCAAGGCAATTACACCCTCTGCAACCATGGCTCCGTAGAATACAAAGTGACCTTGCTTCTCCGAATTCATACAGCGGGCCATCAGAGGTGACTGGGTTGCGTGGAATCCTGATATGGCACCGCAGGCAACGGTAATGAACATAACACTCCATACAGGAGTAGCACTGGGGTGCATGTTTCTGAAATTAGACCAGATTTCCGGTATTACAAATTCTGATTTTGTGAAAATACCAATGCATACCCCTACTGCCATAATAACCAGACAGACTCCAAAGACAGGGTAAATACGGCCGATAATTTTATCAATAGAGATAAAAGTAGCAATGAAATAATAGGCCAGTATAATCCACAGCCAAAGTTCGGGACTTGCTAAAAGGCCTGTTACATTTCCATTTTTGAACAGGGTTACGATGAGCCCTGCAGGACCAACAGCAAATACTGTTCCCACCATAACAAGAAGAACAACACTAAACACGCGCATTACATTTTTCATGAATTTACCCAGATAGATTCCGCAAACTTCGGAAATAGATGCACCGTTATTTCTTT
Organism: Muricomes intestini; assembly: GCF_004346165.1. Lineage (GTDB taxonomy): Bacteria > Bacillota > Clostridia > Lachnospirales > Lachnospiraceae > Muricomes > Muricomes intestini. Next base: position 12,371 of record NZ_SLZZ01000021.1, read on the forward strand.
CAGAAAGCATACCTGAGAAATAATCATGCACTCCGCCCGCGAATATTGTTCCAAATGTTATCCATAAAAACACCACCGGCCCCCATAAAGCTCCCTGCATAGCTCCGAAAATAGGGCCAAGTCCCGCAATATTCAAAAGCTGTACAAGAAACAGCTTCCACTGAGGCATGACCACATAATCCACACCATCATTAATTTTTACTGCCGGTGTCTCTCTGTCATCAGGTTCAAAAGTATTTTCTACGATTTTGCCATAAACAAAATATCCTCCGATAAGCAGCGCCAGACAGATTAAAAAACTAATCATAGAGGTGCCTCCTTTTTTTTATAAAAAATTTATTCTTTGTTTATAGTTATGTGGTAATGTTAAACAAAATGCAACATATAGTGCGGAAAACTCAATCAATACTACTAATTTGGAATATAAAGACATACGAATGCAGGAGAAATCGAGCTGATGGCTGAACTGTTACATTTTTATAAACCAATTAGCACTCTCCTATTGACAGTGCTAACTGTACGTGGTATTGTTATAATGTTAATAGAACAAATAGCATGAAATGACAAAGGGGGTCTTTTTTTGAACATAAATAAATTTACGCAAAATTCGCTCCAGGCTGTCCAGGACTGTGAGAAGATTGCCTATGACTACGGCAACCAAGAGATTGCGCAGGAGCATCTGCTGTATGCCCTTGTGACGCAGGATGACAGTTTGATTCTGAAATTGCTTGAGAAAATGAATATCCAGGGAACTTTGTTTGTGAGCCGTGTGGAGGAAGCTCTTTCTAAACGGCCCAAAGTACAGGGCGGCCAGGCATTTGTCGGCCAGGATTTGAACAATGTACTGATTCACGCCGAGGACGAGGCAAAACAGATGGGGGACGAGTATGTTTCCGTAGAGCATTTGTTCCTGGCACTTTTAAAATATGCAGGCAGAGAGCTAAAAGGATTGTACAAAGAATTTGGCATTAACCGCAACAGTTTCCTCCAGGCATTATCCACAGTCCGTGGGAATCAGAGGGTAACCAGCGACAATCCGGAGGCAACCTATGACACATTAAAGAAATACGGACAGGATTTAGTAGAGCAGGCAAGGGAGCAGAAGCTGGACCCGGTCATCGGCAGGGATGAAGAAATCCGCAACGTAGTCCGCATTCTCTCCCGTAAGACGAAGAACAATCCAGTGCTCATCGGTGAGCCCGGTGTAGGTAAGACGGCAGTGGTAGAGGGACTTGCTCAGCGTATTGTGAGGGGCGATGTGCCGGAAGGACTGAAGGAGAAGACTATTTTTTCTCTGGACATGGGGTCTCTGGTTGCAGGTGCAAAATACAGAGGAGAATTTGAGGAGCGGCTGAAAGCTGTTCTGGAAGAAGTGAAGAACAGTGACGGCAAGATTATTCTGTTTATTGATGAACTGCACTTGATTGTCGGAGCAGGTAAGACAGACGGAGCCATGGACGCAGGCAATATGTTAAAGCCTATGCTGGCCCGGGGAGAGCTGCACTGTATTGGGGCTACTACATTGGACGAATACCGCCAGTATATTGAGAAGGATGCGGCGCTGGAGAGACGGTTCCAGCCGGTTATGGTGGAGGAGCCTACAGTGGAGGATGCTATCTCCATTCTCCGTGGCCTGAAGGAACGCTATGAAGTGTTCCACGGTGTTAAGATTACGGACAGTGCACTGGTTGCCGCGGTCACACTTTCTAACCGTTATATCTCTGACCGATTTCTTCCTGACAAGGCAATCGACCTGGTGGATGAGGCATGTGCCCTAATTAAAACAGAACTGGATTCCATGCCCACAGAGCTGGATGAGCTCCGCCGCCGCATTATGCAGCTGGAGATCGAAGAGGAGGCATTGAAAAAAGAGGAAGACCGGTTAAGCCGGGAACGTCTGGAGCATCTGCAGGAAGAGCTGGCAGGACTCCGCGAAGAATACTCCGGAAAGAAAGCACAGTGGGATAATGAGAAAACCACTGTAGAAAGAGTACAGAAGGTCCGGGAGGAAATTGAACGGGTTAATCAGGAAATTCAGAAGGCTCAGAGAGAGTATGACTTGAATAAAGCAGCAGAGCTGCAGTACGGACGTCTTCCCCAGCTCCAGAAACAGCTGGAGGTGGAAGAAGATAGGACTAAGGCAAAGCATTTGTCTCTGGTACATGAGGCAGTCACAGACGAAGAGATTGCAAGAATTATCTCCCGTTGGACAGGAATTCCTGTGGCAAGGCTGAACGAAAGTGAACGGAGCAAAACCCTTCACCTTGCCGAAACACTTCATAAGCGTGTGGTTGGCCAGGATGAAGGCGTGGAACTGGTAACGGAAGCTATTATCCGTTCCAAAGCAGGGATCAAGGATCCGTCCAAGCCTATAGGCTCCTTCCTGTTTTTAGGACCCACCGGTGTAGGCAAGACAGAACTTGCAAAGGCACTTGCAGAGAGCCTCTTTGATGATGAGAATAATATGGTGCGTATTGATATGAGTGAGTACATGGAGAAATTCTCCGTGTCCAGACTGATAGGAGCTCCTCCGGGATATGTAGGGTACGATGAAGGCGGACAGCTCACCGAGGCAGTGAGAAGAAAACCATATTCTGTTGTTCTGTTTGACGAAATTGAAAAAGCACATCCGGATGTATTTAACATACTTCTGCAGGTGCTTGACGATGGGCGTATAACGGACTCCCAGGGGCGCACAGTGGATTTTAAAAATACAATTCTTATCATGACTTCCAACCTTGGAGCAAACTATCTTCTGGAAGGCATCGAGGAAGATGGAACAATCGACCAGTCCAGTCAGGACATGGTAATGAATGAGCTGAAGTCCAGGTTCAGACCAGAATTTTTGAACCGTCTGGATGAAATCATTATGTTCAAGCCATTGACGAAAGACAATATTTATGCCATCATTAACTTGTTAGTAGCAGACGTAAATAGGCGGCTTGCAGACAAAGAACTCTCCATTGAACTGACAGAACCGGCAAGAATGCTCATCGTAGAGGGGGGCTATGATCCCATGTACGGTGCAAGACCGTTGAAGAGATATCTGCAGAAGAACGTGGAAACCCTTGCGGCGAAGCTGATTCTGGAGGGAAACGTAGGAAGAGAAGATATCATCTTAATCGATGTTGCTGACGGTAAACTAGTAGCAAGGGTGAAAGGATAAAAGGTTTCATGACACCGATTATTTTCCACATTGATGTCAATTCAGCTTTTTTAAGCTGGACAGCGGCAGAACAATTGAAAAAGGGTGCAAAGCAGGATATAAGGACGATACCGGCTATTATCGGCGGTGATCAGAAAAGCCGGCGGGGTGTGGTACTTGCCAAATCTATCCCTGCAAAAAAATATGGCATTCGCACGGGGGAACCTGTTGCGAATGCCTTTCGTAAGTGCCCCAATCTCGTCATGGAGCCGCCTGACCATAAAATGTACCGGGAAAGAAGCAGGCTGCTGATGGAATATCTGAAAAGCTTTACACGTGACATCCAGCAGGTCAGTGTGGATGAGTGTTATATGGATTTCACACAGATTGCATGGAAGTATCCTTCAGCCGTTGAAGCTGCGCTGATTATGAAAGATGGAGTCAAAAAAAAGTTTGGTTTTACGGTCAATATCGGAATTTCATCGAATAAGCTCCTGGCAAAGATGGCATCGGATTTTGAAAAACCGGATAAGGTACATACGCTTTTTCCGGAAGAAATCCGGGAGAAAATGTGGCCTTTGCCTATAGGAGAATTATTTATGGCGGGGAAGTCCAGCGTAGAAACTTTTAAGAAATTGGAAATTTATACCATAGGAGATCTGGCTCAGGCGGATCCTGATTTAATATGTCTGCATATGAAAAGCCATGGGAAGAAGCTGTGGGAATTTGCAAACGGAATTGACAATTCTACTGTGCACTCTGTGCAGGCGGAGGCAAAAGGTGTGGGAAATTCTACTACACTGGCTGAGGATGCGGTGACGGCAGAGGAAGCAAAGAAGGTTCTGAGGACCCTTGCCAAAAGCGTAGCAGGCAGGCTGAAAAAGTCTGATCAGAAGGCTTATATGGTAAGTACAGAAATCAGGTACTATGATTTTCAGGACATTTCTCATCAAAAGCAGCTTACAAAGCCGACGGATGAAGAGAATGTACTTTATGAGACTGCCTGTCAGCTGTTTGATGAGGCCTGGAGCGGAGAACCAATCAGACTTTTGGGAATCCGGACTGCAAAGCTGGTGGACTCTTCGGAGCCGGTGCAGCTTTCTATATTTGACATTGAGCTGCCCAAACCCCCCGACGAAAAGCACAAAAAACTAAATAAAGCGATGGATGAAATACGGACAAAATACGGGAAAGACGCCGTAGTAAAGGCAAGTCTGATGAAGAAAAGCACGGAAAAAAAGGCTAGGAGGTACTATGACAAAAAAGAATTATAATATGGAACTTATTAGAACTGCTTCATTTGTGATGGTGGTTATCGTTCATGTTGCCAATTACTATTGCAGAGCATATGCCGATATCGGCAGGGGAGAATACGTATTTGCACTTATTTTGGATACGGTGTCCAGGATCAGCGTACCTTGTTTTTTTATGCTTAGCGGGGCACTGCTGCTCAATAGAAATGAACCTCTCCGTAAAAACGGAAGACGCTTGATACACATCCTGACTGCACTGATTTTCTGGAGCATAATCTATTACTTCTTCAATACCCGCTTCATGGGCACTCCTTACAACCTGGCGGAGGTGCTTGAGACCCCGGTGGAAGCGCACCTCTGGTATCTTTACGCAATTATTCCCATATATCTGGTTATCCCCTTTTTTCAGGTTATGTGCAGAGGAATGAATGAGACTTTGGACAGAGCACTTCTCGCTGTAGGTTTAGGGACGACTATGTTCCTATATATTTTATCTTTTACAGAGAGAGAAACTTATCTTGATGTGCCTATTATTGGTGATCGGGCATATATGGTTTATTTTTTCCTGGGCTATTTCATTTTCAAATACAGGGATGAATTAAAGAAGCATTTTTCTTTGCTCATGGGAATTTTTCTGGGGAGTACGGCATTAAATATAGGAATGACATTGTGGTTTACGTATCAGACAGGGAATCACTATGAACGGTTCCTGGAATATGGCTGTCCGCTGATAATGATAAGCGGAGCATCCTTCTTTGCTCTGCTGATGCAGATTGACAACGGAAATATTCATCTGAAAGACAGGACAAGGAGAAGGATAGATTTATGGTGCGGATGTTCTTTCGGAATCTATCTCATTCACATTATCTTTCTGGACTCTTACAAGAAATATGTGAATCCGGAGCAGCTGTCTGCCTGGATTGCCGTTCCCGGGCTTGCTGTGGGAATACTAGTTCTGTCCCTTATAAGTGTTTACCTTATCCGCAAACTGCCCTTTGGGAAATATATTTCATAAATGGTTGTTACAATAATTTCCCCGAGAAGTTTTACAAGGGGGGATTATTTGTGTTATTCTATATAACACATCCGTTTGAAGGATTTTTCATAAGGAGGAACATGGATGAAACTGAATCAGTTATTAGAACGTTTAGAATATGAAGTGACACAGGGAAGTGATGAAATTGAGATTACAACACTGATTAATGACTCTAGAAAGGTAGAAAAAGGCTCCGTATTTGTCTGTATTTCCGGCGCCGTATCGGACGGGCATGAATTTGTCAGTGAGGTGGCAGAAAAGGGTGCTTATGCTGTGATTGTGGAAAAGGAAGTAACGGCGCCTGAAGATGTGACTGTCATCCGGGTGGCGGACACAAGATATGCACTTGCTCTGATGTCTGCAGCTTACTTTGGGTATCCGGCGGAGAAGATGAGAATCATCGGAATTACCGGGACAAAAGGGAAGACCACAACCACTTACATGATTAAGTCTATTTTAGAGGAAGTAGGCCATAAGGTGGGTTTGATAGGAACCATAGAGGCAATTATCGGAAACAAAAAGATACCTGCGTCAAATACCACTCCGGAGTCATTTACCATACATCAGTATTTTGCGAAGATGGCAGAGGACGGGTGCGACTGTGTGGTAATGGAAGTGTCCTCCCAGGGACTGATGCTGAACAGGACAGCGGGGATTCCCTTTGAAATCGGGATTTTTACTAACTTGGGCAGAGACCATATCGGACCTAATGAGCACAAGGATTTTGAAGATTATAAACGATGCAAGGGACTTCTCTTTAAACAGTGCAAGCTGGGAATCGCCAATGTGGATGATCCATATTTTAAGGAGGTGTTCTCAGGTGCGACCTGCAGGACAGAAACCTTTGGATTTTCAGAGAGGGCAGATTTAAGGGCAGTGAATACGCATCTGATGTCTCGTCCCGGCTATCTTGGAGTCTCCTACCATGTCACCGGTCTGTTGGATTTTGACGTGGAGATTGACATTCCCGGCAAATTCAGTGTCTACAATTCTCTGACGGCTATCGCAGTATGCAGACATTTTCAGGTGCCGGCAAAAAAGATTCAGGAGGCGTTGAAGGTGGCAAAGGTCAAGGGCAGGATTGAGATGATTAAGGTATCGGATGATTTTACCCTGATGATTGACTATGCGCATAATGCTATGAGTCTGGAGAGTCTCCTGACGACTCTGAAGGAATATAATCCGGCACGCCTGGTATGCCTGTTTGGCTGCGGCGGCAACCGCTCAAAGGAGCGTCGATATGAGATGGGAGAGGTGTCAGGACGTCTGGCGGATTTGACGATTATTACGTCGGACAATCCGAGATTTGAAGAACCTCAGGGTATCATAGATGACATTAAAACAGGTATTTCCAAAACGAATGGCAAATATGTGGAAATCTGTGACAGAAAGGAAGCCATCCGTTACGCTATAGAGCATGGACAGCCGGGGGACGTCATTGTGTTGGCGGGCAAGGGACATGAGGACTATCAGGAAATCAAAGGAGTCAAGCACCCCATGGATGAAAGGGTGTTGATTAAAGAAGTTTTAACCGAGTTGAAAAAACAGAAGAAAACACAAAGTAGGTGAGCATATTTCATGTATGCGGACATTATCGTAGATATCACACATGAAAAACTGGATAAAATATTTCAGTACCGAATTCCCTCCCGGCTGGAGGGAGAGCTTGCTGTGGGTATGGAGGTACTTGTCCCTTTCGGGAGAGGAAACCGAGAGACGAAGGGGTATGTCATAGGATTATCGGACACCTGCGGATATGACGAAGCGAAGGTGAAGGAGGTTCAGGATATTTCTCGGAAGGGCGTAGCCATAGAAGGAAAGCTTGTGGCTCTGGCAGCCTGGATGAAGGAACAGTACGGGGGAACCATGATTCAAGCTTTGAAGACGGTTCTTCCCATTAAACAGAAGGAAAATGCAAAGGTAAAGAAGCGGATACGTCTTTTGCTGAGCGAAGAAGAAGGCAGACAGAAACTGGAACATTACCTGGAAAAGAACCAGAAGGCACGGGCCAGACTTATGGCCGCACTTTTGGATGACAATATACTGGAATATGAACTGGTGATGAAAAAACTTAACATTACACTTTCTGTCGTGCGTGCACTGGAAGAACAGGGAGTTCTTGTTCTGGAATCCCGGCAGGTTTACCGAAATCCTGTAAAAGGGGAAAAGGAAGAAAGCTGCATTACGTTTACAGAAGAACAGAAAGCTGCGATTTCTGCTTTCTGGGAAGACTATAGCCGGGGAAAACGAGGCACCTATCTGGTATATGGGGTCACCGGAAGCGGGAAGACGGAAGTGTATATAGAAATGATACGACGGGTAGCCGCACAGGGAAAACAGGCCATTGTTTTAATCCCTGAAATTGCCCTGACCTATCAGACGGTCATGCGGTTTTACCGGAATTTTGGAGATCGGGTATCTATTATGAATTCCCGCCTATCGGCAGGGGAGCGCTATGACCAGATGATGCGGGCGAAAGAAGGCAAGATTGATGTTATGATAGGACCGCGTTCCGCTCTTTTTACGCCCTTTCCTAACTTGGGTCTGATTGTGATAGACGAGGAGCATGAGCCTACATATAAGAGTGAACAGGTTCCAAGGTACCATGCCAGAGAGACGGCACAAGCCCGGGGAGATATGGAAGGGGCAAGCCTTGTTCTGGGCTCTGCCACACCGTCCATGGAAGCAATGTACCGGGTCAGAAGGGGAGAATACGTACTTTTGGAAATGAAAAACCGTTCCAGGATGCAGGATATGGCTAAGGTATATACAGTGGATTTGCGGGAAGAATTAAAGGAAGGAAACCATTCGATTCTGAGCCGGAAACTGCAGGAACTTATTGCTGACAGACTGGAGAAGAAAGAGCAGACAATGCTGTTTTTGAACCGACGGGGATATGCAGGGTTTATCTCCTGCAGAGAATGCGGGCATGTGATAAAATGTCCTCACTGCGATGTATCCCTTTCCTATCACAGGGGCGGCAAAATGGTGTGCCACTATTGTGGCTATGAAGAGCCTAAAAAACAGCATTGTCCCGAGTGCGGTTCCCGCCATATAGGGGAATTTAAGGCGGGTACTCAGCAGGTAGAGGATATTGTAAAGAGGCAGTTTCCAAACGCCCGGGTGCTGCGCATGGATATGGATACTACCCGGCAGAAAGACGGCCATGAAAAGATATTGTCGGCATTTGCGGACGGGGAGGCGGATATTCTGGTGGGGACGCAGATGATTGTAAAGGGACATGACTTTCCGAATGTGACCCTGGCAGGTGTCCTGGCTGCGGATATGTCCCTTTATGCGGACGACTATCGGGCAGGGGAACGGACCTTCCAGCTTCTGACCCAGGCGGTGGGAAGAGCCGGCCGGGGCAGTAAGAAGGGCGAAGCGGTGATTCAGACCTACAGTCCGGATCATTACGGGATTGTGACGGCGGCGGCTCAGGACTATGAAGCCTTCTATGAAGAGGAAATCCATTACAGAGAGCTGATGGGATACCCTCCGGTGGAAAATCTGCTGGCGGTGCTGATAAGCTGTGAGGATGAAGCTCTTCTGGAAAAAGGAGCCGGGTACTTAAAGGAATATGCTCTCCGTGTCAGCAGAGGGAGAAGCATAGAGATTATTGGACCTGCAAGTCCTGGGATTGGAAAAGTAAAGGACGTGTATCGGAAAGTTCTCTATCTGAAAGCAGAAAGATATGATACACTGATAAGGATAAAGAATTATCTTGAACAATACATTGAAATAAACACCGGATTTCGAAAAATGCGGATACAATTTGATTTCAATCCGATGAATGTTTTTTAGAACAAAGTAAAAAGGTAACTATTCAGAACAGTTACAAGACGGAGGAAGCTATGGCAATCAGAGAAGTTAGAGAGATTGGGGACGAGATTCTGACGAAAAAGAGCAAAGAAGTAACAAAGATGACTCTTCGAACAAAGATCCTGATCAATGACATGTTGGATACATTGTATGAAAAAATGGGAGTAGGCCTTGCAGCTCCCCAGGTTGGAGTGCTCAAAAAAATTGTAGTCATTGACGTGGGAGAAGGTCCTATTGTGTTAATCAACCCGGAGATTCTGGAGGCGTCGGGAGAGCAGACAGGCGAAGAAGGATGTTTAAGCGTGCCTGGAAAATGGGGAATCGTAACCAGACCGAACCATGTGAAGATCCGTGCCCTGAATGAAGATATGGAAGAATTTGAGCTGGAAGGAGAAGGACTGCTGGCAAGGGCATTTTGTCATGAAATCGATCATCTCAACGGTGAGCTGTATGTGGACAGAGTGGAGGACGGCCTCCACGATGTACAGTATGAGGAGGATGAGGAGTAAGATGAGAGTGATATTTATGGGAACTCCTGAGTTTTCAGTGGGAACTCTGGAAGCACTGATAGAAACCGGACACGATGTGTGTCTGACAGTGACTCAGCCTGACAAACCCAAGGGCAGAGGAAAAGAGATGCAGTATACGCCTGTGAAAGAAGCAGCAGTCAGACATGACATACCAATCTATCAGCCTGCAAGGGTGAGAAAGCCAGAATGCGTAGCCGAGCTTAAGAAATACCAGGCGGATGCTATTGTTGTTGTGGCATTTGGACAGATACTTCCCAAAGAGATTCTGGAGATGACACCTTATGGATGCATCAATGTCCACGCGTCATTGCTGCCCAAGTACAGAGGTGCAGCGCCCATACAGTGGGCGATTATCAGTGGTGAGGCAGTAACAGGTGTCACGACCATGCAGATGGACGAGGGCCTGGATACAGGAGATATGATCTTAAAGACTCAGGTGCCCATCACAGAAGATGAGACTGGTGAAAGCCTGCACGATAAATTGGCATTGGCGGGGGCTAAGCTTTGCGTGAAGACATTGAAAGCACTGGAAGAAGGCACTGCTGTATTTGAAAAACAGGGGGAAAGCCCCACTCCCTATGCGAAAATGCTGGATAAGAAGATGGGAAATATTGATTGGAGCCGGCCGGCAAGCGAGATCGAGAGACTGGTACGAGGGCTGAACTCCTGGCCAAGCGCTTATACCCACTGGGGTGACACAGTGCTGAAAGTATGGAGGGCAAAGGCAGAACCCGCGGCAGAGGGTACACAAGAGCAAACACCGGGAACCGTGCTGGGTGTGAATAAAGACAGCTTTACAGTGCAGACAGGAGACGGACGGCTTCGCGTCAGTGAACTTCAGATTCCGGGGAAAAAGAGAATGAAGACAAGTGCATTTTTGAGGGGATATACACTGAAAAAGGGCACACTGTTCACTCGCTAGTGCACTAGCCCTACTGAACAGTTACAGTTTCAACAACGGAGGAATTTTTATGTTTTATTATTATTATGACCCTACTTATATATTAGTTTTAATCGGGGCAGTCATCTGTATACTGGCATCGAGCCGGGTAAACCGGGTGTTCAATAAATATGCTCAGGTGCGCAGCCACTCAGGGCTGACCGGGCGTGAAGCGGCAGAAAGTATCTTAAAGTCAAATGGAATTTATGATGTTCAGGTGCGCCACATATCGGGAAATCTGAACGATCATTATGATCCCAGAAACAAAACGCTAAGTCTGTCAGATGCCACCTATCAGTCGGCTTCTGTGGCGGCCATCGGCGTGGCGGCCCACGAATGCGGCCATGCAGTCCAGCACAGTGTGGGGTATGTTCCTTTGAAAATAAGAGGCGCATTAGTCCCGGTTGCAAATTTTGGCTCCGCCGCGGCCTGGCCGCTGGTAATTATCGGCCTGTTTATCCGGGGAAATGCCTCTGCTTTTTTGATTAATCTTGGAATCTTTCTGTTTTCAGGGGCTGTTCTATTCCAGCTTGTAACTCTTCCGGTGGAGATTAATGCCTCCAGAAGAGCGGTAAAAGCGCTGGAAACTTCAGGAATGCTTTATCCTGAGGAAATAGGAGCTACAAAGGAAGTCTTAAGTGCCGCTGCACTGACTTATGTGGCAAGCGCGGCATCCATGATACTGCAGCTTTTAAGGCTGCTTTTCATCGGCGGACGCAGAAGAGATTAGCGGAGGATATTAAATGGCAAAGCCCTTAAATGAGCGGGAAATTGTACTGGGAATTCTTATGGACGTAATAGAGCACGATGTGTACAGCCACATTGCCCTGGGAAATACCTTAAGTAAATACCAGTATCTGGATAAAAAGGAGCGTGCTTTTATCACAAGAGTGACAGAAGGGACGCTGGAACACATGTTGGAGATTGATTATATCCTGGATCAATTCTCAAAAGTAAAGGTCAAAAAAATGAAGCCGGTTATCCGAAATATTCTGCGGAGTGCCGTATATCAGCTGAAATACATGGACAGTGTACCGGATTCTGCGGTGTGCAACGAGTCGGTGAAGCTTACAGTAAAAAAAGGATTCGGGCCTTTGAAAGGATTTGTAAACGGAGTGCTGCGAAGTACAGCCCGGGGACTTGGCGGGACAGAATATCCCAAGGACCCTGTGGCTGAACTGTCTGTCAGATATTCCATGCCCGAGTGGATTTTGAGAAAATGGCTGGCCGAATATGATATGGATACAGTAAAGAAAATACTGACTTATTTCCAGAAAGAAAAACCGGTGACGGTCCGCTGCAATACAAGCCGCCTCACTTTGGAGGAATTGGTGCAAAGGCTGAGAACAGAAGGAGTGACAGTCAAAAGCCATCCATATCTGCCTTACGCCCTTTCTATTGCAGGGTATGATTATCTGGGCGGCCTTTCCAGCTTCAGGGAAGGTCTTTTTGCCGTACAGGATATCAGCTCCATGCTTGTAGGAGAAATCGCTTCCCCAGAGGAGGGCAGCTATATTATGGATGTGTGTGCTGCCCCCGGGGGAAAATCTCTTCATCTTGCGGAAAAGCTGAATGGAACCGGACATGTAGAGGCGAGGGATCTGACAGAATATAAAACAGGGCTAATCCAGGAAAATATTGACAGGATGGGGCTGGAAAATATATCGACTGTAGTACAGGATGCTATGGTATTGGACAAAGCCTCCATGGAGAAAGCGGATATTGTAATTGCAGATCTGCCTTGTTCGGGACTTGGAGTGCTTGGACGGAAAACTGATCTGAAATATAAGACTACAGAAAGGCGGCTGGAAGAGCTTGCCCTTCTTCAACGGAATATACTTAGTGTGGTCTGCCGGTATGTGAAGCGGTCAGGTACGTTGATTTACAGCACTTGTACGATCAACTGCACTGAGAATATGGAGAACGTACAGTGGTTTTTGAAGACACACCCCGACTACGTTCTGGGCTCCGTACAGGATAAAGTCTGCTCCAGGCTGCAGGATGCTATTCAGGAAGAAGGATGTCTCCAGCTGCTGCCGGGAATTCATGACAGCGATGGCTTTTTCATAGCAAGATTGATTAGGAAAGGCGCAAGATAATGAAAAAAGATATTCGTGCGTATACATATGAACAGCTGCAAAATGAAATGGAGTTGCTCGGCGCAAAAAAATTCCGGACAAAGCAGGTATATGACTGGCTTCATGTAAAGCTTGCAGACAACTTTGAGGAGATGACAAATCTGCCCAAAAATCTTCGGGGGAAACTGGATGAGGAATATGTAATTCTCCCCGTGGAGCTGGTAAAGAGACAGGAGTCCGTTCTGGATGGAACGAATAAGTTTTTATTTCAGCTCTGCGATAAAAATATGATAGAAAGTGTTCTCATGCGCTACAAGCATGGCAATTCGGTCTGCATTTCTTCTCAGGCGGGCTGCCGGATGGGATGTCGTTTCTGTGCCTCCACAATCGGAGGCCTGTCAAGGAATCTTTCCCCTTCGGAAATGCTGGGACAAATCTATCACATTCAGAAGCTGACAGGGGAACGGGTTTCCAACGTGGTTATTATGGGAACGGGGGAGCCTCTGGACAATTACGATAATTTTCTGCGCTTTATCCGTCTGCTGACCGATGAGCATGGACTTAATATCAGTCAGAGAAATGTAACAGTCTCAACCTGCGGAATTGTGCCGCGTATGCTTGAACTGGCAGAGGAGCATCTTCAGATAACCCTTGCTCTTTCTCTGCACGGAGCAACCCAGGAAAAGCGCAGCAGCCTCATGCCTGTAGCAAATCAGTATGAATTACAGGAAGTGCTCTTGGCATGTGACGAATATTTCCGGAAAACTGGGAGACGTGTCACGTTTGAGTACAGTCTGGTACACAAAGTCAACGATACGGACGAGGATGCCAATGACCTGATTAAAATATTGGCCCCCAGAAACTGCCACCTGAATCTGATACCTGTAAATCCTATAAAAGAACGTTCCTTTGAGCGTCCGGACAGGAAAAATGCGCTAAATTTCAAAAATAAACTTGAAAAACGCGGAATAAATGTTACTATAAGAAGGGAAATGGGTGCAGATATCGATGGAGCCTGTGGACAGCTCAGACGCACGTTTGTCCAGACAAACAAAGAATAAAGGAGTAAACTATGAAGACATTTTCCATTACCGATGTAGGCATGGTAAGACAAGTAAATCAAGATTATGTCTATACGACAAATCATCCCTTAGGACCTCTCCCCAATTTGTTTGTAGTGGCTGACGGCATGGGCGGACACCAGGCCGGCGATTATGCTTCAAAATATACAGTAGAAGTTTTAAAAAGAGAATTGAAACAAAGCCGGGAGAATGACATAGAAAAAGCCCTGGTTCTGGCAATTAAGACTGCGAACCGGGAGATTATTAAAGCGGCTTCCAAGGATTCTCACCTGAAAGGAATGGGAACCACCATAGTGGCAGCCACCATGGTGAACCAGATGATGTACTTTGCAAATGTAGGGGACAGCAGGCTTTACCTTATCAACCAGGGCATTGTACAGCTGACAAAGGACCATTCACTGGTTGAAGAGATGGTACGTCTGGGGGGAATTAAGCCTGAGGAGGCAAAGCATCATCCGGATAAGAACATCATCACGAGGGCAATCGGCGCAAAAGAAAATGTAGAGGTAGACTTTTATGAGCACCGTTTGAAAAAGGGAGACATCATTTTGATGTGTACAGACGGTTTAAGCAATATGGTGGAAGATGACGAGCTCTTCCACATTGTGCAGGGGGGCAGAGACATCGTGGAAGCAGCAGAGTCTCTGGTAGAAACAGCAAAAGAAAACGGCGGTACGGATAACATAGGGCTTGTGCTGGCAGAACCGTTTGCAGATGAGGTGAGTGTATGTTAAAAGAAGGGATTTTTTTAGGAAAACGTTATGAAATATTGAGCCGGATCGGTTCGGGCGGAATGGCGGATGTTTATAAAGGAAAGGATCATAAACTGAACCGGTATGTGGCAATCAAGGTACTGAAAAGTGATTACCGAACAGATGAGGTTTTTATACAGAAGTTCTTAAGTGAAGCACAGGCCGCTGCAGGGCTGATGCATCCCAATGTGGTAAACGTCTATGACGTAGGACAGGACAGGGGTCTGTATTATATGGTCATGGAATTGGTTGAGGGAATCACTTTAAAGGAATACATTGAGAAAAAGGGAAAACTCACTGCAAAGGAGACTATCAGCATTTCTATACAGATGGCGACAGGTATTCAGGCTGCCCATAATCAGCACATCATTCACCGGGATATCAAGCCTCAGAATATTATCATATCCAAAGAAGGAAAAGTAAAGGTAACGGATTTTGGGATTGCCAGGGCGACTACGGCGACTAAAACCATCAGCGGTAATATCATGGGTTCCGTTCATTATACTTCACCAGAACAGGCCCGGGGCGCTGTTGTAGATGAAAAAAGTGACATCTATTCAGCTGGAGTCACGATGTATGAGATGATAACGGGGCATGTGCCCTTTGACGGGGATTCGACAGTAACCGTAGCTCTGAAGCACCTGCAGGAAGAAATCATTTCACCGGCAAAAGAAGTGCCGGATATTCCATACAGTCTTGAATGTATCATTATGAAATGTACCCAGAAGATTCCGGAGCACAGATATTTGAACTGTCACGATTTGATCCTAGATCTGAAACGCTCCCTGGTAAATCCGGATGGTGATTTTGTCAATATGTTTTCCCGCAGCTCGGGGACTGACACAACAATTGTGATGCCTACCGAAGAGATGGCGCGTATACAGGAACGTGATTATGATGAGGATGACGACTACGACGATTATGATGATGATTACGATTACGACAGCGAAAATTATGACAGTGAAGAAGATGAACAGGGCGGCAGAAAGAAAAATGATGTAGACCCTAATATGAAGAAAATCATGAAAATACTCATGATAGTAGCAGCGGCAGTCATTGCCATCGGGGTGATTTTCATGGTGGGAAAGGCGGCAGGACTCTTTAAGATAAAACCAAGTTCTGCCCAGACGCAAACTGAAAATAAGGTTTCAGTGCCCAATCTGGTCGGAATGACAGAAGAGGAAGCAAAAGCCGCTCTGAGTAAGAAGAATCTGGGATACTATGTGTCTGGAAGAGAAGCTTCTGATAAGTATGATAAAGGGATTATCATCCGTCAGGAAACGGCTGCAAAGAAAAAGGTGGCAAAAAATTCTCAGATTAATGTTGTTGTCAGTACAGGGAAAAAACAAAAGACGGTGTCTGTACCCGATGTTGTAGGACAGGATGAGGCTTCAGCACAGAAGGCACTTGAAGCTGTAGGCCTTGTGGTGGCCAATTCTGAAGCACAGTACAGTGATACTGTAGCTGAGGGCAAGGTGATTTCTACCAGTCCATCCGCAAGGGCCGAAGTGGAAGAGGGGGCCAAGGTTACCATGGTGGTAAGCTTGGGTGTGGAGAAAGCAACTGTTCCTACTCTGACGGGATTGGCGGCCGCAGATGCGGATGCAGCACTGGCTGCGGCGGGTCTGGCCGGGGGCAATGTTACGGAAGAATACAGCGATGAGTATGAAGCAGGTATTGTAATGAACCAGGGAACAGAGCCGGATAAAAAGGTGACAAAGGGAACCGCAGTTGATTATGTAGTCAGCAAAGGCCCTGAAGTGGAGATGGTGAATGTTCCATCGCTTACAAATATGACGGAGGATGCTGCATTACAGGCTCTGGAAGATGCAGGTCTTGCAGGGAATGTAACCTATCAAAGCAGTAGTGTTACGCCAGGGTATGTGATTTCCCAGAGTGCAGCCCCGGGAAGCCAGTTGGAGAAGGGAACAACAGTAGATATTGTAGTAAGTGAGGCACAGGATTCATCTCAAGATGGCAGCGGCAACGGAGATGGTACAGGTGAAGGTACAGGAGAGCCGTGAACTTATTGGGGTAATTATTTTGACAGACTTAAGGGTTGGAACAGATAAGAAGGGATATCAGCAAATTTATGCAGGGAAAGATCATAAAAGGAATTGCCGGGTTCTACTACGTTCACGTGGTAGAATCCGGTGTTTATGAGTGCAAGGCGAAAGGAATTTTCAGAAAAGAGAAAATAAAGCCTCTGGTGGGAGACTGTGTAGACATCAAAGTTCTTGATGACATCGAAAAGGAAGGAAATATTGTAGAAATTCTGCCAAGGAAGAATGAGCTGATTCGTCCCGCCGCAGCAAATATTGACCAGGCTCTGGTTGTTTTTGCTGTGTCCAATCCGGAGCCACATTTTAATCTGCTGGACAGATTTCTGGTGATGATGGAGAGCAAGGAGATCCCTGTGATACTATGCTTTAATAAGAAAGATATTGCAGCACAGCCTGAGTTGGCTCAAATTAGGGAAATTTATCAGGCCTGCGGATATGAGGTTGTCTTTACCAGTGCACTGAAAAAGGAAAACATGGAGCCTGTAAGGAAACTGCTGGAGGGAAAAGCTACAGTCATTGCAGGACCCTCCGGGGTGGGAAAGTCTTCTTTGATTAACCTCTTACAGACAGAGGTTCAAATGGAGACAGGCAGTATCAGTGAAAAAATTGGCCGGGGGAAACATACTACCAGGCATTCGGAGCTGATAGCTATAAATGAAAACTCGTATATTATGGACACCCCGGGATTTAGTTCTCTGTATGTCAATGAGTTTGATAAGGGAGAACTGAAATATTATTTTCGGGAATTTGCTCCCTATGAAGGAAAGTGCAGGTTCGTCGGCTGCAATCACGTGCATGAACCCGGCTGCCTTGTAAAAGAAGCAGTAGAGGCCGGGAAGATTCATTCTATTCGCTATGAGGACTATTTGGAAATGTACCGGGAATTACAGGAAAGGAAGAGGTATTAGAGTGATGAAAAACATATTGGCGCCATCCATATTATCGGCAGACTTTAAAGTTCTGGGTGAGCAGATTCGTCAGACGGCGGATAACGGGGCAGGATATCTTCATTTTGATGTCATGGACGGAATGTTTGTGCCCAGTATTTCTTTTGGCATGCCTGTGCTCAAATCCATCCAGGGGGTGAGCAGGCAGGTAATGGATGTACATTTGATGGTTACGGAACCGATTCGTTATGTAGAAGCGTTTCAGGAGGCGGGAGCCGATCTCCTGACGGTACATCTGGAGGCATGTGAGGATATACAGGCGACTCTGGATAAAATTCATTCCTGTGGCATGAAGGCAGGGGTTTCCATAAAACCCGGTACACCTGTGGATGCATTGTACCCGATTCTTGACCAGGCAGAAATGTTCCTGATTATGAGTGTGGAGCCTGGTTTTGGAGGACAGGCGTTCATCCCCCAGTCTCTGAATAAAATCAGAGATCTGAAAGTATTGCTGGAAGAGAAAAAACTGGACAGTGACATTGAGGTAGACGGAGGAATTTATCTCACAAATGTAGGGGAGGTCCTTTCTGCCGGAGCAAATGTGATTGTGGCAGGCTCAGCAGTGTTCCACGGAGATATTGGGGAAAATGTCAGAGGATTCATGGAGATTTTAAAGAAAAATGAGTAAGCGCACAGTAATTGTCAGCGGAGGTCTTCTGGAAGAAGAATTTGCTACAGGCATTTTAAAAGATGAAGAAACAGAATTGATTATCGGGGTAGACAGAGGACTTACTTTCCTCTACGAACATGGGCTTCTTCCGGATTATATTGTTGGGGATTTTGACAGTGTCCCGGAGAAGGTCATTGCATATTACAAAGAGAAGACAAAGGTTCCTGTCAGGCAGTTTAACCCTGTAAAAGACGCGACGGACACAGAAATTGCACTGAGACTGTGTCTGGAACTTCACAGGCACAATATATGGATTCTGGGCGGAACAGGAACAAGAGTGGATCATGTATGGGCCAATGTCCAGACACTGAAGATTGCACTGGATGCCGGAGCTGATGCAAGAATTGTGGATACTCATAATCAGATACGTCTCCTGAAGGAAGACTTTGTGTTGAAGAGAGAGGAGGCTTACGGCCCATATTTTTCTGTTTTTCCTCTTGGAGGTACTGTGGAAGATTTTAACCTTAAGGGTGCAAAGTATCCCTTGAACCATCATGATCTGACGGCATTTGACAGCCTGTGTGTCAGCAATGAGATTATGGGAGACAAGCTGGAAATCTCCTTTCCTTTTGGTGTAGTTATCCTGATGGAAACCAGAGATTAAGGTGCAAAAAGTTTATATAAGGAGAGAATATAGAAAATGAAATTAGGAATTGTGGGATTGCCAAATGTTGGGAAAAGTACATTGTTTAATTCGCTGACAAAGGCGGGAGCTGAGTCTGCAAACTATCCTTTCTGCACAATTGATCCGAATGTGGGTGTCGTGACTGTGCCGGACAAGCGTCTGGATGTGCTGGGAGAGATGTACCATACGAAGAAGATTGTCCCTGCGGCAATTGAGTTTGTGGATATAGCAGGGTTGGTAAAGGGCGCTTCCAAAGGTGAAGGACTGGGAAATCAGTTTTTGGCTAACATCCGTGAGGTGGATGCAATTGTGCATGTAGTCAGGTGTTTTGAGGACAGCAACATTGTACATGTGGACGGAAACATCGATCCGCTGCGGGATATTGAGACAATTAACCTGGAGCTAATCTTTTCCGACCTGGAGATTCTGGAGAGAAGAATTGCAAAGACAGTAAAGGTAGCAAAAAATGATAAGACGGCAGCGAAGGAACTTGGACTTTTACAGCGGGTGAAAGCTCACTTGGAAGAGAACCGGATGGCAAAAAGTTTTACTGCTGATGATGAAGAAGAACAAATTTGGCTTGAAAGCTACAATTTGTTGACCGCGAAGCCGGTTATTTTTGCAGCAAATGTAGCAGAGGATGATCTGGTCGATGACGGCGCTTCAAATGAAGGTGTACAGGCAGTCCACAAATATGCAGAAGAGGAAGGCTGTGAAGTTTTTGTGGTTTGTGCACAGATTGAGCAGGAAATTGCGGAGCTGGATGATGAAGAAAAGAAAATGTTTCTGGAAGATTTAGGTTTAGAAGAATCAGGACTGGAAAAACTGATTAAGGCAAGCTATCATCTTTTGGGGCTTATCAGCTATCTGACAGCAGGGGAGCCGGAGGTACGTGCATGGACAATTAAGAGGGGGACAAAAGCGCCCCAGGCGGCGGGAAAGATTCATTCAGATTTTGAACGCGGGTTTATACGCGCGGAAATTGTCAGCTACGATGATCTGATGGCGTGCGGTACACATGTGGCGGCAAAAGAGAAAGGTCTTGTCAGGCTGGAAGGCAAAGACTATGTGGTGCAGGATGGGGACATCATTTTGTTCAGGTTTAATGTTTGATTTCGGACTATCGGTACATTAGAAAGGAGCGTGAGGCATGCATTACAATATTAACTTTCCACATTTGGGAATTCACCTGGAGCATGTAGGAAAATCCATCAGTATATTTGGGTTTGAAATCGCATATTACGGGATTATTATCGGGTGTGCAATTCTGATTGGTTTTCTGATTGCCACATCTGAGGCAAAGAGAACCAGGCAGAATCCTGAAGATTACCTGGACATGGGAATTATCGGGGTCATCTGCGGGATTCTGGGAGCGAGAATCTATTACGTTGTTTTTTCCTGGGACATGTATAAGGATAATCTGCTGGACATTCTGAACCTGCGGGAAGGAGGTCTTGGATTTTACGGAGGTTTGATTGGAGCTGTTCTCACAGTGCTTGTGTGTGCACGGGTAAAGCATTTAAAGACTATGCAGATATTTGATACCGTAGCTCTGGCTCTTGTGAACGGGCAGATGCTGGGACGCTGGGGAAATTTTTTCAACAGGGAGGCTTTTGGGGAATATACAGATAGTCTTTTTGCTATGCAGCTTCCTCTGGATGCGGTAAGGAACAGTGATGTGACAGAAACTATGCGTGCGAATATTCAAGTGCTGGATGGAATCAGCTATATTCAGGTGCATCCCACATTTCTATATGAATCTCTCTGGTGCTGCGGACTGTTTATAGTCCTGTTCCTGTACAGAAAGCATAAAAAATTCGAAGGCGAATTATTCTTGCTCTACCTGCTGGGGTATGGGCTGGGGAGAGCCTGGATTGAGGGATTAAGGACAGACCAGCTGCTGATTCCTCAAATAGGACTTCCGGTATCCCAGCTGCTGGCAGCAATACTTGTAATCCTTTGCTGCGGACTTGTAATTTATTTCAGAAAGAATCGTAAGCGGTAAAAACCACTGCGGTTCTTTTTAAAGTTTATACTTTATTAGTTTTGTGCCCTTTGCTGATTTTTATTGATATTTTTCCAAGAAAGTTATACTATTATAATAGGAAAAAATTTGATTATGGAGGGAGATACATCATGGACAGTATGTTGGCAATTTTAACGTTGATTGGCTCGGTAGCAGCACTTGTTTTTGCGTATACCAGGGCGAAAAAGGTTCTGAGATTTCCGGCGGGGAGTGAGACAATGAAAAAGATATCCGCTTCCATTCATGAGGGCGCAATGGCTTACCTGAAGCGGCAGTACCGGATTCTGGTTATCTTTTTTGTGGGAATGTTCTGTATACTGCTTATTATGGCGGCAGCAGGATTTCTCACATGGTTTGTACCCTTTGCATTTATTACAGGCGGATTTTTTTCTGGGTTGTCAGGGTTTGTTGGAATGCAGATTGCTACCAGGGCGAATGCAAGAACGGCAGCAGCCTGCCAGAAAGGTCTGAACAAAGGTTTGAATGTGGCATTTTCTGCCGGTTCTGTTATGGGATTCACAGTGGTAGGCCTGGGACTACTGGATATTTCTATCTGGTATTTAATTTTAAGTGTAGTATTCAAGCTTCCCATTGAGGATATTACCGGTGCAATGATTACCTTTGGTATGGGTGCATCCTCTATGGCTTTGTTTGCCCGTGTGGGCGGGGGAATTTACACGAAGGCTGCGGATGTAGGGGCAGATTTGGTTGGAAAGGTGGAAGCAGGGATACCCGAAGATGATCCAAGGAACCCTGCGGTTATTGCAGATAATGTAGGCGATAATGTGGGAGATGTGGCCGGTATGGGTGCAGATTTATATGAGTCTTATGTAGGCTCTATTGTTTCTTCATGTGCCCTTGGTGTCGTTGCTTTTAAAAACATTGAGTCTGTTGACCAGTTAAGTGCGGTTATGATACCGATGATTCTTGCTGCAGTAGGAGTGCTGGCATCCATTATCGGGGCACTTCTTGTGAGGACAGGTGAAGATACCCGGCAGAGTACACTGCTTCGTTCCCTGAGAGTAGGCACGAACACCAGTGCGGTCATTATTGCGGTAGTTGCATTCCCGCTAGTATGGGTGATTTTAGGCAAAGAATTTATTGGAATTTATTTTGCAATTCTGTCAGGACTGCTGGCAGGGGTACTGATCGGGCTCTCGACAGAATATTTTACATCAGATACATATAAACCAACACAGAATCTGTCAGGGAAATCTCTGACTGGTTCAGCCACCATCATTATAGGGGGACTGAGCCTGGGAATGTTGTCCACCGCTCTGCCGATCATCATTATCGCAGTGTGCATCATGGCTGCTTATGGTTTTTCAGGCGGATTTGCCGATGCTACAAGAGGACTTTACGGTATTGCACTCGCGGCAGTGGGGATGCTGTCTACGCTCGGTATCACTCTTGCAACAGATGCCTATGGACCGATTGCGGACAATGCGGGAGGAATCGCTGAGATGGCAGGCTTGGATGCAGAGGTGCGCACACGTACGGACGCGCTGGATTCACTGGGAAATACTACAGCAGCAACAGGAAAAGGTTTTGCTATCGGATCGGCAGCACTGACAGCCCTGGCACTGATTGCCTCTTATGTAGAAAAGGTGCAGCAGGTGGGCGGCAGTTCAGTGAAGCTTGACATGAGTGTCATGAATCCGACTGTTCTTGTGGGACTCTTCATTGGTGCATGCCTTCCCTTCATATTTGCTGCGCTGACTATGTCATCTGTGGGGAAAGCAGCCCAGAGCATTGTTGTGGAGGTAAGACGCCAGTTCCGGGAAATCACAGGCCTTATGGAAGGAACAGCGGAAGCAGACTATAAGACCTGTGTTGACATTTGTACAAAGGCAAGTCTGCGGGAAATGATCCTGCCTACGCTCCTGGCAATTATAACACCGATTGTCACGGGATTGATCCTCGGCTACAACGGTGTGATAGGCCTTTTGACAGGGGCAACAGCCTCCGGATTTGTAATGGCAATCTTCATGGCCAATTCAGGCGGGGCATGGGATAATGCGAAGAAATATATTGAGGGCGGAAATCACGGCGGCAAAGGAAGTGAGGCGCATAAAGCAGCTGTTGTGGGCGATACGGTAGGTGATCCGTTTAAGGATACCTCGGGTCCGTCTATCAATATTCTGATTAAACTGCTGTCTATGGTATCCATAGTATTTGCAGGTTTAGTTGTGAATTTTCATCTTTTTTAACTGTTACTGCAAATTTGGGGGATATTCAGAAGAAAGGTCACTTTCACCTGTATATCCCCCCTTAAATTGGGAGTCTGTGTTCCGTTTTGTACCCGAAAATAAACAAAAATCCCCCTTTGTTCTATGGACTTTTGGCCTTTTTAGGGATATAATAAAGAAACACGTGATAAAATAACTGTATAATGTATTTTTAAGGAGGAACAAGAAATGGCAAGAAAAATGAAGACCATGGACGGTAATCAGGCTGCGGCTCATGTTGCCTATGCGTATACTGAAGTAGCTGCAATTTACCCGATCACCCCATCATCTGTTATGCCGGAACATATTGATGAGTGGGCGACAGAAGGCAGAGAGAATATTTTCGGACAAACTGTTAAGGTGACAGAGATGCAGTCTGAGGCAGGAGCAGCCGGAGCTGTACATGGCTCATTATCAGCCGGAGCATTAACTACAACATTTACGGCATCTCAGGGCCTGCTTCTGATGATTCCGAACATATATAAAGTAGCAGGTGAACAATTACCGGGGGTATTCCATGTATCAGCACGTGCAATTGCCAGCCATGCTCTTTCTATTTTCGGAGACCATTCTGATGTTTACGCCTGTCGTCAGACAGGTGCTGCTATGCTTTGTGAATCAAGCGTTCAGGAAGTTATGGATCTGGCACCGGTTGCTCACTGCGCAGCTTTGGAAGGTAAACTTCCGTTTATTAACTTCTTCGATGGATTCAGAACATCTCATGAGATCCAGAAGATCGAGACTTGGGATTACGAAGAGCTGAAAGAACTGGTGAACATGGACTCTATCGACGAATTCCGTGCACATGCCCTGAATCCAAATCATCCATGTCTCAGAGGTTCCGCCCAGAATCCGGACATCTTCTTCCAGGCAAGAGAGGCAAGCAATTCATATTATGACGCTCTCCCGGGAGTTGTTCAGAAGTACATGGACAAGGTCAATGAAAAGATCGGTACAGATTATAAATTATTCAACTACTACGGAGCACCGGATGCAGAGAGAGTCATTGTTGCTATGGGTTCTGCCTGTGATACAATTGAGGAGACAATTGATTATCTGCGCGCAGCAGGCGAGAAAGTCGGCGTTGTAAAAGTCCGTCTTTACAGACCATTCTGTGCAAAAGCACTTATCGACGCTATTCCCGATACAGTAAAGACAATCAGCGTACTCGACAGAACAAAAGAGCCGGGAGCAATTGGAGAACCACTGTACCTGGATGTTGTTGCGGCGCTTAAGGGAAGCAAGTTTGACGCCGTACCTGTACTGTCAGGACGCTATGGACTGGGCTCCAAGGATACAACACCGGCACAGATCGTTGCTGTATTCAATAACACAGAGAAGCACGAATTTACAATCGGTGTTGTAGACGATGTGACAAATCTGTCACTGGATGTAAAGGAACCGCTTGTTACGACTCCGGAAGGAACAATTAACTGTAAGTTCTGGGGACTTGGAGCAGACGGTACTGTCGGAGCCAATAAGAACTCCATTAAGATTATCGGTGATAATACAGACATGTATGCGCAGGCATATTTTGATTACGATTCCAAAAAATCGGGCGGTATCACACTGTCTCACCTGCGTTTTGGAAAGAAGCCAATCAAATCCACATACCTGATTACACAGGCTAATTTTGTAGCATGTCACAATCCGTCTTATATTGACAGATATAACATGGTTCAGGAGCTGGTTGACGGAGGAACCTTCCTTTTGAACTGTTCTTGGGATATGGAGGGCCTGGAGAAGCATTTGCCGGGACAGGTAAAGGCTTATATTGCCAACCATGGTATTAAATTCTACACAATTGACGGTATCCGGCTTGGTAAAGAAATCGGGCTTGGCGGGCGTATCAATACGATTCTGCAGTCTGCATTCTTTAAGCTCGCAGCCATTATTCCGGAGGAAGAGGCAATTACCCTTATGAAGGAAGCTGCAAAGGCTACTTACGGAAGGAAGGGTGACAAGATTGTACAGATGAATTACGATGCAATCGACGCAGGCGCTAAGAAGGTTGTAGAAATCGCAGTTCCGGACAGCTGGAAGAATGCTGCGGATGAAGGTCTTGCAACACCTCATGTAGGCCACGAAGCAAATAAAGATGTTACTGATTTCGTTAAAAATATTCAGTCTAAAGTGAATGCTCAGCAGGGAAATACACTTCCGGTATCTGCATTTACCGAATATGCAGATGGATCCACACCATCCGGAACTTCTGCTTTTGAGAAGCGCGGTATTGCAGTAGATATTCCAGTTTGGAAACCGGAGAATTGTATCCAGTGTAACCGCTGTGCATATGTTTGTCCACATGCAGTTATCCGTCCGGCTGCAATGACAGAAGAAGAAGCTGCCAACAGACCTGAAGGAATGGACACACTGGACATGATTGCTATGCCTAACATGAAGTTTTCTATCGTGGTATCTGCTTATGACTGTACGGGCTGTGGCTCCTGTGCTAATGTATGTCCCGGAAAGAAGGGCGAGAAGGCCCTTGTTCTCGAGAATATGGAAGAAAATGTAGGATGTCAGAAGTATTTCGATTATGCAAGACAGCTTCCTGTAAAACCAGAAGTTGTTGATAAATTTAAAGTAACTACAGTAAAGGGAAGCCAGTTCAGACAGCCCTTGCTTGAGTTCTCCGGAGCATGTGCAGGCTGTGGTGAGACACCGTATGCAAGATTGGTTACACAGCTGTTTGGTGATAGAATGTATATTGCCAATGCAACAGGGTGCTCATCCATCTGGGGCAACTCTTCACCGTCAACACCATACACCGTAACTGCGGCGGGAAAGGGACCGGCATGGTCAAACTCCCTGTTTGAAGATAACGCAGAGTTTGGATATGGTATGTTGCTTGCTCAGAACACCATCAGAAGCAGAATGAAGGTTCATGTTGAGAACCTTGTTGAGAATTCAGGCAATGAGGATGTAAAGGCTGCGGCACAGGAATATATTGATACATTTAAGTCAGGAGCTGCAAACGGAATTGCTGCAGATAAGCTTGTGGCAGCACTGGAAGCTTGCAACTGTGATTCAGAAGACAAGAAAGAATTGTTGAAAGCAAAAGATTTCCTTGCTAAGAAATCTCAGTGGGTATTCGGCGGTGACGGCTGGGCTTATGATATCGGATTCGGCGGCCTGGACCATGTAATTGCAAGTGGCGAGGATATTAACATTATGGTATTCGATACAGAGGTTTACTCCAACACAGGCGGACAGTCCTCCAAGTCTACAAATCTGGGCGCTACAGCACAGTTTGCTGCAGGCGGAAAAGAGACCAGAAAGAAAGATCTTGCAGGAATTGCTATGAGCTATGGTTACGTGTATGTGGCACAGATTGCTATGGGTGCAGATTACAACCAGACTGTAAAGGCTATTACAGAGGCTGAGGCTTACCCGGGACCATCCGTGATTATTGCTTACTCTCCATGTATCAATCATGGTATTAAGTCAGGTATGGGTAAGGCGCAGACCGAAGAGCAGCTGGCTGTACAATGCGGATACTGGAATAACTTCAGATTTAATCCGGATGCAGAAGGCAATAAGTTCTTCCTTGACAGCAAAGAGCCTAAGATGGAGAATTATCAGGAATTCCTTAACGGAGAAGTCCGCTACAACGCTCTAAAGAGAGCAAATCCGGAAAAGGCTGAAAATCTCTTCACTCAGAATGAGAAAATAGCAAAAGAAAAATATGCATATTTGCAGAAGCTTGTAACACTTTACGGAGAAGAGTAAAGAGACTGTTGCAAAAGTAGTAAATCATCTCCTGTAAAGAAATGATAAAACAGCTGTAAAGAGATACTATCCCTGTATAGGATACTGTGATACAATGGTTCCTAGACAGGGATATTTCTTTACACAGTTGTTTTTGATATATAGGAGGACAATTATGCCCAAAACCAATGTATTCAAAATACTAATTTAAAGAGTTAATCAAACCAATCTTTTATTTTAAAGAGCCAGATTTCCACTAGCACGATCAGGAGGCTTAAGACACAGATGATGATGTAGCCATATGATGATTCCAGCTCCGGCATATGGGTAAAATTCATGCCATACCACCCGGTAATCAGAGTCAGCGGCATGAAGATGGTGGTAACGATAGTTAGAAACTTCATAATCTGGTTTTGATGCATATCGACCTGGGTCTGATGCATTTCTCTTAGCTGCATTGAATATTCCTTGAGCATCTGTACATTCGAATACAACCGTCCGGCTTTGGCTGTGAACAGACCAAACAGAGGGGCAGCCGATTCTTTTATCTCAGAAAGCGGACCTTCCTCCAGATCTTCTCCCATATCCTGAAGCTGTTCATAAAAGGCACCAAGGGCAGCCAGTTCTTTTCTTATCAGCAATATCCTGTGGTTAAAAGATGAATCATTTCTCGCCAGGATGGCTTCTTCCAGCTTCGTGAGAGTTTCTTCGAAATGCTGAAGAAAAAAGACATCATCCTTGATCAGATACTCCAGAAAAGCAAGAAAAAAATGAGCGGTTGATCTGGCGTCTGACAGAGGATAATCTTCCATTTGCTTTAGGAGAGGGATGGTAAAATTCTGATCATCGACAAATATTAGCTCAGAATCCGTCATATAAAAGGCAAATGAACAAAAGCCTTTCCGCTGTTTTCCTCTGGGGGGAATCGAAAGGGTGCCAATTGTAAAACCATTCATTACATCGGCCTTGCAATAGTGAATATGAGAAAGGCTTGCCTTTAGCATCCGGTAATGTTCTGTTTCCCGGAAGTGCGCATCATATTCATCGGAGGTGAGGACCGTGATAGCTCCGCATTTTTCCGGAAAGTCAGTTGTCTCTGAAAGAGGCATCAATTTTTCTTTTAAGAAATATTTTATCATACTATAAAACATCCTTTTCTATGAGGTTACTATCATCATATCCAGTCGTCTTTAAATTTTCAACCCCAATTCAGTAAAAAGCCTGTTTTCAGGTACATTTTGTGGTATAGTAAAAGAATCTTTAAGCGGTACAGGGAGGCTTTTTATGGCAAAATATGTGATGGCGCTGGATTCCGGGACGACCAGCAACAGGTGTATTCTTTTTAATGAAAAGGGTGAGATGTGCAGTATGGCTCAGAAAGAGTTCACGCAGTATTTCCCCAAACCAGGTTGGGTGGAACACGACGCGGAGGAAATCTGGTCCAGCCAGTTGGAGGTAGCATGGCAGGCCATGGCAAATATTAATGCCACGGCGGCGGACGTTGCAGCCATTGGGATCACGAACCAACGTGAGACAGTGGTTGTGTGGGACAAGAATTCAGGAAAACCTGTTTATCATGCCATTGTATGGCAGTGCCGCCGCACATCGGAGTATTGTGATGAATTAAAGTCAAAAGGGCTGACAGACAAGTTCCGCCGGAAAACAGGACTTGTTATAGACGCATATTTTTCCGGGACAAAAGTAAAATGGATTCTGGATAATGTGAAGGGAGCAAGGCAGCGGGCCGGGCGGGGAGAGCTTCTGTTTGGAACTGTGGAGACATGGCTGATCTGGAAATTAACCAAAGGAAATGTCCATGTGACGGATTATTCCAACGCGTCCAGAACGATGATGTTCAATATTAATACTTTAAATTGGGATGAAGAGATCCTGAAGGAGCTGGACATTCCTATGTGTATGCTTCCTGAAGCTAAGCCTTGCAGCTGTATTTACGGTGAAGCGGATGTGAGCTTTTTTGGAGCGCCGATTCCCATTGCAGGGGCAGCGGGAGATCAGCAGGCGGCTCTGTTCGGACAAACCTGTTTTAGGGAAGGAGAAGCGAAAAATACATACGGAACAGGATGTTTTCTTCTGATGAATACGGGGGAAAAGCCGATTTTTTCTAAAAACGGTCTTGTGACCACTGTTGCATGGGGACTGGACGACAGGGTAAACTATGCACTGGAGGGTTCCGTATTTGTGGCAGGAGCCGCCATACAATGGCTTCGGGATGAATTGAAATTGATTGACTCTGCCCAGGTATCAGAATATATGGCTCAGAAGGTAAAAGATACAAATGGCTGCTATGTCGTGCCGGCCTTTACGGGCTTAGGCGCACCCTATTGGGATCAGTATGCCAGAGGCACCATCCTGGGACTGACCAGAGGAGTAAATAAGAATCATATCATCCGCGCCACGCTGGAATCCATAGCCTATCAGGTAAATGATGTACTGAGTGCCATGAAAGCAGATATGGGAAAAGAAGTTTCCATACTAAAAGTGGATGGCGGGGCCAGCGCAAATAATTTCCTTATGCAGACACAGGCAGACATCAGCAATGTTCCCGTAGAGAGACCTCATTGTGTGGAGACAACAGCTATGGGGGCGGCATACATGGCAGGTCTTGCAGTGGGATATTGGAGAAATAAGGAAGAAATAGCAAAAAACTGGGCTGTGGACCGTACATTCAGGCCTGAAATTGAGGATACAGTAAGAACAAAGAGGATAAAAGGCTGGAACAAAGCCGTGAGATACTCCTATGACTGGGCAAAAGACGAAGAAGAGTAAATAAATACCCCCCCCCTTTTATTGTGTTCCCGAAGATGATATAATGCTCTTACTTGGCGAGGTATTTTCGAGCCTAGAAAGACATATACCTAAACACTTAGCGAGGTGTTTGCGAGCTTAGTATTTATGGTATAATGCTCTTACTTGGCGAGGTATTCCCGAGCCTAGAAAGACATATACCTGAGCAATGAATAGTTACAGAAAATCGAATGAAAGAGAGATACAGTATGAGTATTTTTGATTTAACGACATATGAGATGATACAACAAGAAGGTTTACCCGATTTGAAATCAAAAGGGTATCTGCTGAGGCATAAAAAGAGCGGAGCTCATGTTCTGCTGATGGAAAATGATGATGAGAACAAGGTTTTCTCAATTGGCTTTCGGACACCCACCACTGACAGTACCGGAGTGCCTCATATTATGGAGCATTCTGTATTGTGCGGTTCAAAGGAATTTCCTGTAAAGGATCCTTTTGTAGAGCTGGTGAAGGGCTCTCTGAATACTTTTTTGAATGCCATGACCTACCCTGATAAAACTGTTTATCCCGTTGCAAGCTGCAACGACACGGACTTTCAGAATCTGATGCATGTATATATGGATGCAGTATTTTACCCCAATATATACCGGCATGAAGAAATTTTCAGGCAGGAAGGCTGGAGCTACAAGCTGGATTCCGCAGATGGTAAGCTGGAGTACAACGGTGTCGTCTATAATGAGATGAAAGGCGCATTTTCATCACCGGAGGGAGTGTTGGACCGGATGATCCTGAATTCTCTTTTTCCGGACACTACCTATGCAAATGAATCCGGAGGAGATCCGGAGGTGATTCCGGAGCTGACGTATGAGCAATTCTTGAATTTCCATAAAAAATACTATCATCCCTCCAACAGCTATATTTATCTATATGGGAATATGGATATGGAAGAAAAGCTGAACTGGCTGGACAAGGAGTATTTAAGCTCGTTTGAGAAGATTGAAGTGAATTCTGAGATTGGATATCAGAAACCCTTTGGCAAAGTTAAAGAATTTGAGATGGAATACTCTATCTCAAGTGAGGAGACAGAAGAGGACAATACGTATCTGTCTTATAATAAAGTGATTGGAACAAGCCTTGATGAAAAGCTCTATCTGGCCTTTGAGATACTGGACTATGCACTTTTGTCGGCGCCGGGGGCCTTTCTGAAGAAAGCACTTGTGGATGCAGGAATCGGCAAGGACATTATGGGATCCTATGATAACGGGATTTACCAGCCTATCTTTTCTGTCGTTGCTAAGAATGCAAATATAGAGCAGAAAGAAAAGTTCATTTCTGTAATAGAAGATACACTGAAAGATATTGTGAAGAATGGGATGGATAAAAAAGCACTGGAAGCTGGAATTAACTATTATGAGTTCCGGTTCAGAGAGGCCGATTTCGGTAATTTCCCAAAGGGGCTTATGTATGGACTTCAGATATTTGACAGTTGGCTTTACGATGAGAACAAGCCATTTATCCATATGCAGGCGATTCCCACTTTTGAATTCCTGAAGGCCCAGATCGGCACAGGATATTTTGAAGCTCTGATTCAGACCTATATTCTTGATAATACACATGCCTCCATAGTTGTTGTAAAGCCGGAAAAAGGACGCACAGTACGTCTGGACAAAGAACTAGAAAAAAAGTTGCAGAAATATAAAGAAACCTTAAGCGCTGAGGAGATCGGCAAGCTGGTAAAAGCTACAGAAAATCTGCTGGCTTATCAGGAAGAAGAGTCACCGAAAGAAGAACTGGAAAAGATTCCCGTTCTGAGCAGGGAGGACATTTCAAAAGAAATTGCGCCTATATATAATGAAGAAAAAGAAGTGGATGGCATAAAGCTGCTGCACCACAATGTGGA
The DNA here is from genome assembly GCF_004346165.1 of Muricomes intestini. Lineage (GTDB taxonomy): Bacteria > Bacillota > Clostridia > Lachnospirales > Lachnospiraceae > Muricomes > Muricomes intestini. The sequence continues at coordinate 43,945 of NZ_SLZZ01000021.1, forward strand.
TACAAATGGTATCGGGTATGTTACCTTGATGTTTGATCTGTCCGAGGTTCCTGAGCAAAAGCTTCCCTACGCAGGAATGCTGCAGTCCGTATTAGGCCTGGTTGACACGGCAAACTATGAATATGGTGATCTTTTTAATGAAATTAATGTTCATACCGGTGGAATTGGCACTTCGCTGGAGCTGTATGCGGATGTGACAAAAGTTAAAGAAAAGGAATTCCGGGCCACTTTTGAAATGAAGGGAAAAGCCCTGTATCCGAAGATGGATGTGCTGTTTGCTATGATGCGTGAGATCCTGATGGAGTCAAAGCTGGAGGATGAGAAGCGTTTGAAGGAAATTCTTTCCATGCTGAAATCCCGGCTTCAGATGAGCTTCCAGTCATCTGGCCATACAACAGCTGCCCTGCGCGCGTTATCCTACGATTCACCTCTGGCCAAATTCAAGGATGATACGGATGGAATCGGTTTTTATCAGCTGGTAAAGGAAGTTGAAGAAAATTTTGAAGAAAAGAAAGAGGAATTGATATCCAATCTAAAGGAAATTGCAGCAAACATTTTCCGGGCTGACAACATGATGGTTAGTTATACGTCAGAGGAAGAGGGGCTGAAAGCTGTTTGTGAAGAAATTAAAAAGATAAAGATATCCCTGTATGAAGAAGAAAAGATTGGAAATGCGCCTTGTGTTATACACTGTAAAAAAAGAAATGAAGGCCTTAAAACATCCTCAAAGGTTCAGTATGTCGCAAGGGTGGGAAATTTCATTGATCACGGCGCAGAATATAACGGTGCCCTGCAGATATTAAAAGTTATTTTAAGTTATGACTACCTGTGGCAGAATCTACGTGTAAAGGGCGGTGCATATGGATGTATGAGCAGCTTTAACCGGATTGGAGAGGGATACTTTATCTCTTACCGGGATCCGAATCTGAAGAGAACGATGGAAATTTACGAAGGCATAGTAGGTTATCTCAAGGACTTTACAGTTGATGAGAGAGATATGACAAAATATATTATTGGAACAATCAGCAATATTGACCGGCCTATGACTCCCGCAGCCAAAGGAGACCGTTCCATGAATCTTTACATGAATCATGTGACAGCAGAAATGATTAAAAAAGAACGTATGGAAATTCTTGAGGCAGAACAGGAGGATATCCGCAGGCTTTCTAAGGTAGTGGAGGCAGTCCTCTCTGCGGGCCAGTTTTGTGTTATCGGAAATGAGGAAAAAATAGAAGAAGAAAAAGAGATGTTTGGCGAAGTAAAGGTTTTATTCTAAGGAGGATGAATGGAAGAAAATTTTAAATCGGGCTTTGTTACCTTAATTGGACGCCCAAATGTGGGAAAGTCTACTTTGATGAATCATTTGATCGGACAGAAAATTGCGATTACATCAAATAAGCCGCAGACTACAAGAAACCGTATTCAGACTGTTCTCACAACAGAAGAGGGACAGATTGTGTTTGTGGACACACCTGGAATTCATAAAGCGAAGAATAAGCTTGGCGCATATATGGTGAATGTGGCTGAGAAGACGCTGAATGAAGTAGATGTAATCTTATGGCTGGTAGAGCCGTCCACATTTATAGGGGCGGGAGAGCAGCATATCATCCAGAGGCTGCAGAAGGTCCGTACCCCCGTTATTCTCGTGATAAATAAAATTGACATGGTTAAAAGAGAAGTAATTCTGACTTTTATAGATGCATACCGCAAGGTTTATGATTTTGCAGCCATTGTGCCGGCGTCAGCGAGAAGCGGGGACAACACAGACGAACTTGTAAAAGTGATATTCCAGTATCTTCCTTACGGGCCACAGTTTTACGATGAGGACACTGTCACAGATCAGCCGGAGCGCCAGATTGTGGCGGAGCTGATTCGTGAAAAGGCTTTGTATTGTCTCCAGGAGGAGATTCCCCACGGAATCGCTGTGGCTATTGACAGCATGAAAATGCAGAAAAAAGTCATGCACATTGATGCGACAATTATCTGTGAAAGAGATTCCCATAAAGGGATTATTATCGGAAAGCAGGGAAGTATGCTGAAAAAAATCGGCAGCACTGCCCGTTATGAAATTGAGCGGTTCCTCGATTGCAGGGTAAATCTGAAGCTGTGGGTAAAGGTACAGAAAAATTGGCGTGACAGCGACTTTCTGATGAAAAATTTTGGGTACAGGGAAGAAAAAATATAAGGCCTGAAATCAGTTTGTCAAGGCATTTTGAGAAAAATCTACTGGTATATTTTACGAGGTATATGCAGCTTTATATCGGAGAACCTAATAGTATAACGTAAGAAGAGGGTGATCCGATGGAGCAGAGATACTGGGACAAATTTATGGAAACTGGAAGTGTGAAGGATTATCTGTCCTACAAAGCGGGGGGATTCGCTGAGAAATCGGGACAGAAAGAAGAAAGAAGCATGGGAGTAAGCAGCAGTGAATCAGATCGTACTGACAGGAATGGTGCTGTCTACGGCACCCGTTGGGGAATATGACAGAAGAGTCGTCATCCTGACGAAAGAGCAGGGGAAAATAGCTGCGTTTGCCAAGGGTTCAAGACGCCCCAACAGCCCTTTGGCAGGCGCAGTAAATCCGTTTACCTTTGGGAAGTTCACCATGTACGAAGGCCGTTCTTCCTATACCATACAGTCTGCAGATATTTCAAACTATTTTCAGGAGCTTAGGGAAGATCTGATTGGGGCATATTATGGTTTTTATTTTCTCGAATTTACCAATTACTATACAAAGGAATTTAATGATGAGCGGGACATGCTGAAGCTTTTATATCAGACTCTGCGTGCCCTGGCCAATGAACATATTCCCGATAGATTGATCCGATACATATTTGAATTGAAAGCTTATTGCATTAATGGAGAAGGGCCGGAGGTTTTCCAATGTGTTGTCTGTGGGGACAAGGAGAGACCGGCTGTTTTTAGTACAAAAAAGGGCGGCCTTGTCTGCAGCGAATGTGATGGGGATGTGATAGACGGAGTTTCGTTGGAGCAGTCTACATTATATAGTATGCAATACATAGAGAGCAGCAAGGTAGAAAAATTATATACGTTTAAAGTGACAGATGAAGTACTGGAACAACTGGCTTACGTATTGGACCATTACAGGGAAGTTTATGTAGAAAAAAGATTTAAATCGCTGGAAATACTGGAGGCATTGCTCTAAGGCTTGAAAAAGAATAGCTAAACCGTTATAATAGGTAGCAATTGAAAAGAATAGAATGTGAGGACGTATTATGGTAGAGAAAACGATGGACAAAATTGTGGCTCTTGCAAAATCAAGAGGATTTGTATATCCGGGTTCAGAAATATATGGCGGGCTCGCCAACACCTGGGACTATGGAAATCTGGGGGTAGAGTTGAAAAATAATGTGAAAAAGGCCTGGTGGCAGAAGTTTGTTCAGGAGTCTCCTTATAATGTAGGTGTGGACTGTGCAATTCTGATGAATCCTCAGACATGGGTTGCATCAGGACATCTGGGCGGATTTTCAGACCCGCTGATGGACTGCAGGGAATGCCGTGAACGGTTCCGTGCGGATAAATTAATCGAAGATTACTGTGCAGAGCATGATATTGCTATTGAAGGTGCTGCAGATGCATGGAGTCAGGAACAGATGACGGCATTTATTGAGGAACACAATGTCTCCTGCCCGTCCTGCGGGAAGCATAATTTTACGGATATCCGTCAGTTCAACCTGATGTTCAAGACTTTTCAGGGGGTTACCGAGGATGCTAAGAATACAGTGTATCTGAGGCCGGAGACTGCGCAGGGAATTTTTGTCAACTTTAAAAATGTACAGAGAACCTCAAGGAAGAAAATACCCTTTGGTATAGGACAGATCGGAAAGTCGTTCAGAAATGAAATTACACCGGGAAACTTTACTTTCCGCACAAGGGAATTTGAACAGATGGAGCTGGAGTTTTTCTGTGAGCCGGGTACAGATCTGGATTGGTTCATTTATTGGAAGAAATTCTGCCTTGACTGGCTGAGCTCTCTGGGGCTAAAAGAAGACGAAGTGAGATATCGTGACCACGATAAGGAGGAACTTTCCTTCTACAGTAAGGCCACAACAGATGTGGAATTTTTATTCCCCTTCGGCTGGGGTGAGCTGTGGGGTATCGCCGACAGAACAGATTATGACTTGACACAGCATCAGGAAGTATCAAAGCAGGATATGTCCTATTTTGACGACGAAAAGAAGGAAAAATATGTTCCTTATGTAATTGAGCCATCACTGGGGGCAGACCGCATGGTTCTTGCTTTCCTCTGCAGCGCCTATGATGAGGAGGAACTGGAAGGCGGAGATATGCGCACGGTTCTGCATTTTCATCCGGTTCTTGCACCGGTGAAAATCGGTGTTCTGCCTTTGTCCAAGAAATTAAATGAAGGTGCCGAAAAAGTTTATGCAGAGTTGTCAAAGCTGTACAATTGTGAATTTGATGACCGTGGGAATATCGGCAAGCGCTACCGCCGTCAGGATGAGATCGGAACTCCTTTCTGTGTGACATACGACTTCGAATCAGAAGAAGATCACGCAGTGACCGTCCGTGACAGAGATACAATGGAGCAGGAGAGAGTAAAGATCGAAGACTTAAAAGCTTATTTTGAAGAAAAGATGCGGTTTTAGAAATGCGCTGCAACTAGAAAGGTAATTTTACTATGGATAAAAATTTATGGGAAGTTTACACAGATGAGCAGCTAAGTAAACTGAATTCCTTAAACGAGGATTATAAAAAATTCCTGGATGCAGGAAAGACAGAGCGTGAATGTGTTACAGAAATTATCAGGCAGGCTGAAAGGGGCGGCTATAGGGAGCTTTCTTCTGTACAGCGGCTGAATCCGGGTGACAAGGTTTACGCAGCGTGGATGGGAAAATCTATTGCACTTTTTAACATCGGAGAAAATGACCTGGAGCAGGGCATGAACATACTCGGTGCCCATGTTGATTCTCCCAGGATGGATCTGAAGCAGAACCCTTTATATGAGGAAAGCGGATTTGCGTATTTTGACACCCATTATTACGGTGGAATTAAGAAATATCAGTGGGTAACGCTGCCACTGGCAATTCACGGCATAATCGTGAAAAAGGATGGGACGAAAGTTGAAATATCTATCGGAGAAAAAGAAGAAGAACCTGTATTTGTGGTCACTGATCTGCTGATTCATTTGTCCGGCAAACAGATGGAAAAGAAGGCCGCCACAGTTGTGGAGGGAGAAAACCTTGATATTTTGATAGGCAGTAAACCGCTGGCAGGGGAAGAAAAGGATGCGGCAGCCGCACAGATTCTGAAGCTGCTCAAGGAAGCTTATGATATAGAAAAGGAAGATCTGATGTCGGCAGAGCTGGAGGTAGTACCGGCGGGAAAGGCAAGAGACTGTGGCCTGGACAGAAGTATGATTATGGCATACGGCCAGGATGACCGTGTATGTGCTTATACTTCCCTCGCTGCCATGCTGGAAGTAGATCATGTAGAGCGCACATCCTGTTGTATTCTTGTGGATAAAGAGGAAATCGGCAGTGTTGGTGCAACAGGTATGCATTCTAGGTTCTTTGAGAATGCGGTTGCAGATCTAATAGATAAAATGGGGTGCTTCTCTGAGTTAAAGCTGCGCCATGTAATGGCAAATTCCGCTATGATTTCCTCTGATGTAGGCGCAGCTTATGATCCAATGTATGCAGACGCTTATGATAAGAAATCCTCCTCCTTCTTTGGAAATGGACTTGTTATTAAGAAACACACCGGAGCTAGGGGAAAGAACGGCTCTAACGATGCAAATGCGGAATACATAGCAAAGCTTAGAAAAGTGTTTGATGATAATGAGGTTTCATTCCAGATGACGGAGATGGGAAAAATCGATGTAGGCGGAGGCGGCACTATCGCATACATACTGGCACAGTTCGGCATGGAGGTTATTGACGGCGGTGTTGCAGTCTTAAGCATGCATGCTCCCTGGGAGGTTGCAAGCAAGGCTGATGTGTATGAGGCATACCGCGGATATTGCGCGTTTTTAAAAGCTATGAGGTAAATAGATATATATAGACAATGAAAAAGAGGCGGACTGATAGCAAAAAGTTATCAGACGTCTCTTTTTGATGGAATAGATTCTGGGAAAATCATCCATACTATGATGTGGGGGTCAAAAGGTATTTTGCCCCCTGATACCTACGGATTGCTCCGCACTTTGTGCTCCCGCAATCTGGTGGAGAGAGGAAGGAAAGATATTATGGAGAGAAAAAACGCCTGGAATTATTACAGTACAGAGGAAAGAAAACGTGTGGAGGATATCAGCCGCGCCTATTGCCATTTCCTGGACTGTAGTAAAACAGAACGGGAGTGTACAGCCTCTGCGATCAGACTTGCAGAGTCCCGGGGATACAAAAATCTGGAAACAATAATAGAAACAGGTGGAACTCTGAAGTCTGGTGACAGGATATACGCCTGTCATATGGGCAAAACTGTGGCGTTATTCCAGATTGGCGCAGAGCCTTTTGAAAAGGGAATGAATATTCTGGGCGCACATATTGATTCTCCGAGAATCGACATTAAACAGATTCCTATATATGAAGAGCAGGGAAACGTTTACATGGATACACACTATTACGGAGGTGTGAAAAAATATCAGTGGCTGGCACTGCCCTTGGCAATTCATGGAATCATTGTCAGGAAAGACGGTACAAAAGCAGAAATAAAACTGGGGGAAAAGGAAAGAGATCCTGCCTTTGTCATTACGGATCTGCTTCCTCATCTTGGAAAGGAGCAGAATGAACAGAAGGTTAAAGATTTTATTAATGCTGAAAAAATGGACCTTTTGGTAGGAAACCTTCCTTCAGCATCTGAGAAAAACGAAAAAGAGCCTGAAGTAGTTAAAAAGACGGTTTTAAAATTGCTTCAGGAACAATATCAGGTAGGAGAAGAGGACTTTATTTCGGCGGAGCTGGAGATAGTGCCTGCGGGAAAAGCCCGGGACTGTGGACTGGACAGAAGCATGATACTGGGATACGGGCAGGATGACCGAAGCTGTGCGTTTACGTCCCTGCTTGCACTTCTGGAAGTGAAAATGACGAAGCGTACATCATGCTGTGTGCTGGTTGATAAAGAGGAAATCGGAAGTGTGGGTGCTACCGGAATGCATTCTAAGTTCTTTGAGAATACAGTGGCAGAATTGCTAGAGTTGTATGGTGGTTACTCGGCATTGAAGCTTCGCAGGACCATGACAAATTCCAATATGCTCTCATCGGATGTAAGTGCAGCCTATGACCCTATGTTTGCCGAGTACTATGAGAAGAAAAACTCTGCCTATCTGGGGAATGGACTTGTGTTTAACAAATATTCGGGAAGCGGCGGGAAATCCGGTGCAAATGATGCAAATGCTGAATATATGGCAAGGCTCAGGCAGGTTATGGACAAACATAAGGTTGTCATGCAGACCGCAGAGCTGGGAGCCGTGGATAAAGGGGGAGGCGGTACTATAGCCTATATCATGGCAAATTACGGTATGAATGTAATCGACTGTGGAATCCCCGTACTGAATATGCATGCACCCTGGGAGGTATCCAGCAAAGCAGATATTTATGAAGCACTGAAGGGATATATTGCATTCCTGAAAGAGGCATAATCCCTGTCAATCAAACAGTGTCCTATGAAAAAGAAAATAAAAAACGGTTGACCCAAAGAGGCTAACCGTTTTTGTAATGTTTGACTTTCGTTCTCATGTTGAGATAAGCTATTTATAAGATTCCCGCTTATTTTACACTGTTCGCATATACCTCAGATTGTCCCTGGTTTTCTCCTGAAGGTGCATTTGTGGTATATAATTCAGGATGTTTGCGTCTGTCTCTGAATTCTGCACAGGCTGTGTACAGAACATCAGTTGAAGAATTTAGGGCAGTCTCACAGGAATCCTGAATAACACCTACGATGAAGCCGACACCAACTACCTGCATGGCAATGTCATTTGGAATACCAAACAGGCTGCAGGCCAGTGGAATCAGAAGTAGTGATCCTCCGGCTACTCCCGACGCACCGGCAGCACTTAAGGCAGATAATACGCAGAGAATAATGGCGGTTAAGAAGTCTACCTGTATGCCCAGAGTATTGGCGGCGGCAAGAGCCATTGTAGAGATGGTGACTGCAGCTCCGGCCATATTTACAGTAGCGCCGAGAGGTATAGAGATAGCATAAGTATCCTCACTGAGCCCCAGCTTTTTACACAACTCCATATTGACCGGAATATTAGCTGCAGAACTGCGGGTAAAAAATGCGGTAATACCGCTGTCTTTCAGGCAGGTAAATACCAGAGGAAACGGATTTTTCCGTGTGCAGATAAAAGTGACGAGGGGATTCATAATCAGTGCTACGAAAAGCATAGTTCCGACCAGAACGAGAATCAGCATTCCATAGTCTAATAAAACATTCAGTCCCTGCTCAGAAATGGTGGTAAAAATCAGTCCCAGAATACCAAAAGGAGCACAGTTGACAATCCACTTAACAGCTGTAGCAATTGCATCGGATATGTTTTCCAGTGCACGTTTGGTACCGTCTCCCGCTTTCTTGAGAGCGAGTCCGAGAATGACAGCCCATGCCAGAATTCCGATATAGTTTGCATTTACGAGAGCATTTACAGGATTATCTACCACATTCATCAGAAGGTTGGTCAGCACTTCTGTGACACCGCTTGGAGGTGCAATATCAGCAGTGTTCGTATTTTTTGAAAAAGTAAGTGTAATCGGGAATATATAACTGGCTAATACTGCGGAAAGGGCTGCCAGCAGGTTCCCAAGCATATAAAGCATGACAATAAAGGTCATGTTGGTCTTCTGCCCCTTTCTCATCTGAGACAGTGCGCTCATGACCAGGAAGAATACCAGAAGAGGAGCAACGCCCCGCAGCGCCCCAACAAACAAGTTTCCCAGAATGGAGATTGCCGATGCCTGAGGAACAGCCAGTCCGAGAATGGTACCGACAATTAATCCACAGATAATTCGTTTGATAAGACTAATACTGTTCCACTTTTTAATGACATTGATAACAGGATTAAAATTTTTTTTCATTTTTCATTTCGCGGATATACTAACACATTATATCCACATCCCTCTCTTTCATTTTTAGATTTGTTTTTCCCCAACATAAATTATTATTACATAAGATTGGGGGAAATGCCACAATAAATTATATTTTAACAATGTCAGGATGTGAAAAATAATGTATAAAATGAAAGGATAAAGACAAAACAATAAAAAATGCACAATAAAATATACGCTGCAGCGTTGTATATGAATGAGAGGAATGCTATAATTGAAAAGAAATCATCATCTGGGGAATATGATAAAACAAAAAAATTGGAGGTTTATTGTCATGAGAGAAACGCAAAATGATGGGTTGATGTGGGCTCTTGTAAAGGAGAGGCCGGAAGAAGGTTTGTGGATGAAGAGAGTTCCGACTCCAAAGGTTGGGCCCAATGATGTCAAAATCAAGATTCACAAAACCGCAATCTGCGGGACGGACGTACACATTTATCAGTGGAATGATTGGGCACAACACACCATACCAATCGGCCTGACAGCAGGCCATGAGTATGTAGGAGAGGTTGTGGAAACAGGGGAGGCAGTGCGGGGATTCAAGCCGGGTCACCTTGTATCCGGAGAAGGCCATATTACGTGTGGAAAATGCAGGAATTGCCTGGAGGGGCATAAGGAGAACTGCAAGGATGCGAAAGGAGTAGGAGTGAACAGAAATGGTGCATTTGCCGAATATCTCGTTATTCCTTCCTGCAATGTATGGCCGTGCAATCCTGCAATTCCGGAAGAAATGTATGCGATATTTGATCCCTTTGGGAACGCTACCCATGCAGCACTGTCCTACGATTCTCTTGGGGAGGACGTGTTGATTACCGGTGCGGGTCCGATCGGGTGTATGGCAGCAGCTATTGTGAAATTTTCAGGTGCAAGGAATGTGGTTGTGACAGACTTTAATGCTTACCGCCTGGAGCTTGCCGGGAAGCTGGGGGCAACCAGAGTTGTAAATCTTAAAGAGGAGAAGCTGACGGATGTTATGAAAGAAATCGGGATGACCGAAGGGTTTGATGTAGGACTTGAGATGTCCGGTGCACAGGCGGGGCTTAGCGAGATGATTCACAATATGAAACACGGCGGAAAGATTGCTCTTCTTGGCCTGCAGAGAGCAGATGCTGCTGTAGATCTTGAGACGGTGATCTTTAATGGACTCAATATACGCGGCATATATGGAAGAAAGGTATGGGATACATGGTATAAGATGTCTACAATGCTGCAGGCAGGCCTGGACATTTCACCGGTTATTACCCATCACTTTGATATCAGGGATTATGAAAAGGGATTTGAAGCAATGATTTCCGGTCAGTCTGGCAAGGTCATATTAGACTGGTCTCGGGTAAATGGTTAACAATAAGGCATAGTTAAATACAAAGAAAGAAGGATATAATTAATGGCGCGTAAAGACGATATCTTAAACATCTATTTAAAAGAAGTGGAGGAAATTAAGGAAGCAGGCCTTTTTAAGGGGGAAGCACCCTTTGTTTCTCCCCAGAGGGCAAGAGTAAAAATGGAAGACGGCAGGGAGCTTCTGTGCATGTGTGCAAATAACTACCTGGGACTGGGGGATAGCCCGCGTCTGATTGAGGCGGCGAAAAGGACTTATGATGAGAAGGGCTACGGAGTCGCATCTGTGCGTTTTATCTGTGGAACTCAGGATATTCATAAAAAGTTGGAGAAGAGGATATCCGACTTCCTGGGAACGGATGATACCATCCTGTATTCCTCCTGTTTTGATGCCAATGGGGGTCTGTTTGAGACAATTCTTTCTGAGGAGGATGCCGTCATCAGCGACGAGCTGAACCATGCATCTATTATTGATGGAGTGCGCTTGAGTAAAGCAAAGCGGTTCCGCTACAAAAATAATGATATGGAAGATCTGGAAGCCAGGCTGAAAGAGGCAGATGGCGCAGGTGCAAGGGTGAAGTTAATTGCTACCGACGGTGTATTTTCCATGGACGGAATCATCTGCAACTTAAAGGGCGTATGTGATCTTGCTGATAAATACAATGCCCTTGTAATGGTGGATGACAGTCATGCAGTAGGCTTTATCGGAAAGACAGGCCGGGGAACTCCGGAGTACTGTGATGTACAGGGACGCGTGGACATTATCACGGGAACTCTGGGAAAAGCTTTGGGAGGGGCATCCGGCGGATATACTTCAGGAAGAAAAGAAATTATTGATCTTCTGAGGCAGAGAAGCCGGCCGTACCTGTTCTCTAATTCAGTGGCTCCCGCAATTGTGGGTGCAAGCCTTGAGCTTTTTGACATGCTGGATGAGAGCACAGAGCTTAGGGATCATTTGGAGGAAGTAACCCTATATTATCGAAAGCTATTGGTGGACAACGGCTTTGATATTATTTCCGGTACTCATCCTTGTGTGCCGGTCATGCTCTACGATGAGAAGACAGCCGCAGAGTTCGCAGAGCGCATGATGGATAAAGGGGCATATGTGGTGGCCTTCTCCTATCCGGTTGTGCCCAAAGGAAAAGCAAGAATCCGTACGCAGGTGTGCGCCAGCCACACAAAAGAAGATATAGATTTCATTATAAAATGCTTCAAAGAAGTAAGAAGCGAAATGGGATTGGAAAAATAACGTTAATAAGTGGACAAAATGCTTGACGGGGGTAAATAAAACCAGTAAACTATTATATGCGACATGATGCTATTTTATTCCCGCGAGCAACGAACCAAGCGGAAATGCTTGCATTTCCATTTGACGACTGCCGCGAGGATCAAATACCCCGCAGCTTGCTGCAGAGTATTTGACTTGAAAAAATTATTTAGGAGGTCATTGGAACATGGCAAAATGGGTTTATATGTTTACAGAAGGTAATGCAACCATGAGAAACCTTCTTGGCGGTAAAGGCTGTAACCTTGCAGAGATGACAAATTTAGGTCTTCCGGTACCCCAGGGGTTTACAATTACAACTGAAGCGTGTACTCAGTACTATGAGGACGGCGAGAAGATTAATGATGAGATCATGGAACAGATCATGGACTCTATTGTTAAAATGGAAGAGATTACCGGAAAGAAATTCGGTGATAAAGAGAATCCGCTTCTTGTTTCCGTACGTTCAGGAGCAAGAGCTTCCATGCCGGGTATGATGGATACCATTCTGAACCTTGGCTTAAATGAAGAAGTTGTCAATATACTTGCTGAGAAGTCAGGCAACCCCCGCTGGGCATGGGACTGCTACAGAAGATTTATTCAGATGTATTCCGATGTAGTTATGGAAGTCGGTAAGAAATATTTTGAAGAGCTTATCGACAAGATGAAAGAAGAAAAAGGTGTTACACAGGACGTTGACCTGACAGCAGAGGACTTAAAGGTTCTTGCCGGACAGTTTAAGGCAGAATATAAAAAGATGATTGGCGAAGATTTTCCGACGGATCCAAAGAAACAGTTGATCGGAGCTATCAAGGCTGTATTCCGTTCATGGGACAACCCGAGAGCTAACGTTTACCGCCGTGACAATGACATCCCGTATTCATGGGGAACAGCTGTCAACGTGCAGATGATGGCATTCGGCAATATGGGAGACACTTCCGGTACAGGTGTTGCATTTACCCGTGATCCTGCCACAGGAGAGAAGAAGCTCATGGGAGAATTCCTGATGAATGCACAGGGCGAGGATGTTGTTGCCGGTGTCCGTACACCTCAGAAGATCGCCCAGTTACAGGAGGTTATGCCGGAAGTTTACAAGCAGTTCGTAGACATCTGCCATACATTGGAAGATCATTACAGAGATATGCAGGATATGGAGTTTACCATCGAGGACAGAAAGCTTTACATGCTGCAGACACGTAACGGTAAGAGAACAGCACAGGCTGCTCTGAAAATCGCATGTGATCTTGTAGATGAAGGAATGATTACCGAAGAAAAAGCTGTTGCAATGGTTGATCCGAGAAACCTAGACACATTACTTCACCCACAATTTGACGCTGCTGCTCTGAAAGCTGCCGTGCCGGTCGGACGTGCGCTGGGCGCGTCACCTGGAGCTGCATGTGGTAAGATTGTATTTACAGCAGACGATGCAAAAGCATGGGATGCAAGAGGAGAGAAGATTGTACTTGTACGTCTTGAGACATCTCCTGAAGACATTGAAGGTATGAAAGCTGCACAGGGTATCCTGACAGTACGCGGCGGTATGACCTCACACGCTGCTGTTGTTGCCCGTGGAATGGGTACATGCTGTGTATCCGGATGTGGTGACATCGCAATGGACGAAGCAAACAAGAAATTTATACTTGCAGGGAAAGAATATCACGAAGGAGATGCAATTTCGCTGGATGGCTCCACAGGTAACATCTATGACGGCATAATCCCGACCGTAGACGCTACGATCGCCGGCGAGTTTGGAAGAATCATGGGCTGGGCTGATAAGTACAGAACTATGAAGGTCCGTACAAATGCAGATACACCTGAGGATGCTAAGAAGGCACGTGAACTGGGAGCAGAAGGTATCGGACTTTGCCGTACTGAGCACATGTTCTTTGCAGGTGACAGAATTGATGCATTCCGTGAAATGATTTGTTCAGATACAGTAGAAGAGAGAGAAAAGGCACTGGAGAAGATTCTTCCGGTACAGCAGAAGGACTTTGAAGAATTGTATGAAGCACTGGAAGGCAATCCGGTAACCATCCGTTTCCTGGACCCGCCACTTCATGAGTTCGTTCCTACAGAGGAAGAGGATATTAAGAAACTTGCTGACACTCAGGGCAAAACAGTAGAGCAAATCAAGACAATCATTGATTCTCTTCATGAGTTCAATCCAATGATGGGACACCGTGGATGCCGTCTGGCAGTCACATATCCGGAGATTGCAAAGATGCAGACAAAAGCTGTCATCCGTGCAGCTATCAACGTACAGAAAGCACACGCTGACTGGGAAGTTAATCCGGAGATCATGATTCCGTTGATTGGAGATATCAAAGAGTTAAAGTTTGTGAAGAAAATTGTTGTTGAAACAGCTGACGCTGAGATCGCAGCAGCAGAAAGCGATTTGAAATATCAGGTAGGTACAATGATTGAGGTTCCAAGAGCTGCACTCACAGCTGATGAGATTGCAAAAGAGGCTGACTTCTTCTGCTTCGGTACAAATGACTTGACACAGATGACATTCGGATTCTCCCGTGATGATGCAGGCAAGTTTCTGGAATCATACTATGATGCTAAGATTTTCGAAAGCGATCCATTTGCAAAACTTGACCAGACAGGTGTGGGCAAGCTGATGGAGATGGCAGTCGAATTAGGAAAACCGGTTAATCCGAAGCTGCATGTAGGAATCTGCGGCGAGCACGGTGGAGACCCAAGTTCTGTAGAATTCTGCAACACACTTGGTCTGGACTATGTATCCTGCTCACCATTCCGCGTACCGATTGCAAGACTGGCAGCGGCGCAGGCAGCTATACGCAGTAGGGAGGACTAATCTATACTTTGAATTTAAGGTAGATTACGAAGCCGCTAAAGCCTTTAGGAAAGCCAATGGGGGCTACTTACGTAACTTTCAGTGGAAAGACCTGACGGTGGAAGTGTATATTTAGAATTTAAGCAGATGTATCATATAAATTGGATACATCTGCTTTTTTTATATAATAGGAAATTCCTATATTTTGAACAGAACAGGAAAAAAGCCCGCTGAAAAAAGCGGGCGCAGAAAACAGACCATAAAGGATCAGAAGATATAAAAACCTTCTTCTCCAAAACCGTCATCTTCCGGTGCATCAAATTCGTGGAGAAAAAAATCCATGTCCAGAAGATCACTGTCACTCATATGCTGGATGTCATAAGGCGTCATGCCCTCTGGTGGATTTTGTGTATATTGTTTTCTTAGCTGCCCTGCAAGTTCGCGTTCTGAAATTGTATCGATAGTAACCGCCTCCGTTTCTGCTTAGATTAATCTGATTATACCATGAAATAAGAGGCCTTGAAAGAGTTACACAGA
>NZ_SLZZ01000022.1 GCF_004346165.1 Muricomes intestini
TCAAGTATTGGCAAATCCTGATTCATCTACTTCATGTAGATAGATTATCTCATATCGGATCTGAAATTTGGAACGCTATGTTATTCATCGCTTACGATTAAAGAATACATGACAGAAAATAAAAGCAGCTATTATGCAAACGTAACGGAGCGCAATGAAAGTATCCATATAAGTGAGGGCGGCAAACCGTTTTTTAAGGGCGGTTTTTCTCGATATATCGAGGTCTATTTGCCGAAATCATACCATGAAAATCTTACTGTTACTTCAACGAATGGAGATATTGATTTTTCTGACATGAGCATAGATTCATCCATGCTCCGTATTGATAATTCGTCCGGGAATGTCACATTGGATAATGCGGTTGGTTCTGATAGCGGGGTTGTCGGCAACAATCCGACCGTAACCGTTAAAGTAGAGACAAACAATGGGGATATAGAGGTAACACAATGAAACTAATAGAATTTTGCCACAGAAAAATAAAGAGTGTACATAATAATACGACAAAATGTGAAAGTTTGGATTTTGTTGAAATGGTTTATAGTAACAAAGTATATCCGTTGATGTACTGCCGAATGGTAATACAGGGAAGTTTTGACATTGAAAAATTGAAAAAGGCAGTTTATCTATCCAGTCAATATGTCCCCGAAATTCTTTATATTTATGACTTTAAGCGTAGGTGCCTTGTCGACCGGGGCTTAACTGTTGAAAATGTATTTATTCTTGACCGTGTTGGCTTTGAAGCTGATTTTTGGTGGGATTTAAGTAGAAATGCCCAGTTGCAGATCACCTTTTCTAAGGAAGAACAGGGAAACATTATGGTCATTGGAATGAGCCATATTTTGGCCGATGGTTCGGGTTTTTTGCAATACCTCTATTTGTTATCGTCACTTTACAACGGCGCCTCTTTGGGCAATAAATTGCAAAACACAAGGGATATTTCCCCTCTTTTGAAGAATATTCGTGTTCAATCTGAAACAGAGCAAACAAAATATGGTAAACAAATTGAGGTTAGTCCCTTGCGGACTTTTAACAGTGGTACAAAGTTTTTCTGCTTGAATAGTACAATTGCTCCAAATGATCTGACTGCAATTCATGTAAAAGCAAAGAAAAGCGGTGCAACACTTAACCATGCTTTTATTGCGGCCTATGCCCGTGTCATAGCCCGTTTACAAAACACGGATAAGATAATTTTACCCTGTCCGGCTGATTTGCGTAGGTTTCAGCTAGAGCAAGATAATCTAACTGTAGCAAATATGACTGGAATTTATAAAACGATTATCGTAGAAATCAACCCACAGCATACGTTCAGCGAAACCTTATCACAGGTTTGTATTGAAATGACCCTCCAAAAAAACCGCTGCCGTTGCTTTGCAGGTATATGGCTGCTTAACTTTGCTTTTCATAAAACACCTTGTTTTGTACTAAAGAAAGCAATTAAAAAAAGCTATCATTTGCTCCCTGTTTCCTATACCAATATGGGAATAATAGACCATGAAAAGCTGTATTTTCACGACTGTAATATCAATAAATGTTATTTGACGGGAACCTATCGGCGTCCCCCTGACTTTCAGCTTTCTATTAGTACATTTCGGAATACATGCACATTAAATTGTACTTTGATTGGAGAAGATGTTGACGAAAGCATAGGTCAATTCATTTTGGAACAAGTAAAAAAAGAATTATTGGAATGGATACAAGAATAGCAAAGCAATTATGTAATCAAGAGAGATATCAACTATATTAGGGAACACTATCAGGAGGGGCACTAGGTACTTATACAATAGCGGCCCCTACATCGTAATATAAAGAATTTACACAAAAAAATAATAGAGCAGCAACAAATGTCTGTACTGGAAAGCCCTTTCACAGTTTCATTTTTCAGCCATTTTGTCGTAGACTTAATATTGTGAAAAAAAGAAGGGTGAAGTATAATGGAAATTATGGAAGCATATCGGGAAAAGGCAAACAGAATCATAGGAGAAAAATAGGAAAGGTCAGGTGAAGATAAAAATGTTTAGGGATTTAGTGATTGCCAACAGAAGCTGCCGTGGATATGATGAAACCTACAAGATATCCCGAGAGGTACTGTTGGAACTGGTGGATTGTGCGCGGCTGACAGCCTGCAGTGTGAATGCGCAGCCATTTAAGTATTTTCTAGCCTGGGAGGCAGACGCTGTTCATACAATTCAGTCGTTGACAAAGTGGGCAGCAGCCCTGCCCGGCCTGCAGATCCCCCACGAAGGAATGTGTCCTACCGGATTTATTGTAATTTGTCAGGATACGAATATCAGAGAATCATTGGCGGCACACCAGAAAGATGTAGGAATTGCAGCTCAGACGATACTGTTGGCGGCAACTGAAAAGGGACTTGGCGGGTGTATGATTGCAAATTTTAGTCCGGGAAGATTAAAGTCTGCGTTACATCTGGCTGAGAATTTAACTCCGGTACTGGCAGTCGCGCTGGGAAAGCCCAAAGAGAAAGTAGTGCTGACTGAAATAGAAGCTGGAGAAAGCACAACATATTACAGAGATGAAAATGACGTACACTATGTCCCAAAGCGTAAATTAGAAGATATTTTAGTATGAAGATTGGAACAGCTACAGATTGGAGGAATTTACAATGAGAAAGAATTTTGGAGCAAAACCGTACACTTATCCGCAGCCGGTATTAATTATTGCTACCTATGGAGAGGATGGGACTGTCGACGCCATGAATGCTGCATGGGGCGGAATCAGTGAAAGCAATCAAATTTCTATGTGCCTTAGCGCAGGGCATAAGACAGTTAAGAACATTCTTAAGCGCAGCGCGTTCACTGTCAGCATGGCGGATGCCAGACATGTGGTGGAATGTGACTATGTGGGAATTGTATCTGCCAATGATGTGCCGGATAAATTTGAGAAAACCGGATTTCATACGATTAAAAGCGAGTTCGTGGATGCGCCGCTAATCAACGAATTGCCCATGGCGCTGGAATGCAGACTGATAAGCTATGATGAAGAATCCTGCCGTTTGGTTGGAGAAATTATGAATGTCAGCGCAGACGAAAGTATTCTTGATGAGCAGGGAAAGATTGATCCGATGAAGCTTGACCCGATTACCTTTGATCCGGTAAATAACACATATTTGAGACTGGGAGAGCAAGCTGGATATGCTTTCAAGGATGGAGCAAAACTGAAATAAAAGACATTGAAAAGTTGCTTTAAGGAATTTGAAAAGGTGTAAATAGGAGAAGCTGTAATGGTTGAAAAAATAATGGATAATGTTATTACAATAGGTGAAACTATCGCAGTTGAATTTAAAAGGTGTGGTAACGGAATCGAAAATGACACATATGAGACAGTCTGCTCTTTTTTAAACAGGTATGGTGGTGATATTTATTTGGGAATTGCGGATGATGGACATGTCGTCGGTATATCTGAGAGGGCAGCTGCTGATATGATCAGGAACTTTATAAAAGTAATCAGCAATCCCAATATGTTTCAGCTAACAGTTTATCTTGAAGCAAAGATTGTGGAGTATAAAGGCAAAACAATTATTCATGTTCATGTACCTCCAAGTTCAGAAGTGCATAGTTTTAAGAAAGTTATTTATGACAGAGTAGACGATGCGGATGTAAAAGTTACAGCAACAAGTCAGATTGCATCTATGTACATCCGCAAACAAAACATCTTTACTGAAAAGAGAATATATCCTTATTTGAAGACCGAACAGTTACGGATGAATTTATTACCTAAAGTGAGGCAGATGGCGATTAATAATGCCGGAGGAAAGCATCCATGGGAAAGTATGAATGATGAAGAATTTTTAAGAAGTGCCGGTTTGTATGGGGAAGATGTGGGTACCGGGCAAAAAGGATATAATTTAGCGGCTGTCATGCTGCTGGGAAAAGACGAAACAATATTGTCAGTTGTTCCTGGGTACAGAACAGATGCATTGCTGCGAAAAGTGAATGTAGACAGATATGATGACCGTTTAATTGTGCAGACCAATCTGATTGAAAGTTATGAACAGCTGATGGGGTTTGCAGAGAAGCATCTGTGGGATAAGTTTTTCCTTGAAAAGGACAGAAGGGTAAGTCTCCGAAATATTATAGCAAGAGAAATGCTTGTAAATACTTTGATTCATCGGGAAATGACAAGCACTTATATTGCAAAATTTGTAATCGAGAAGGACAGAATGTTTGTAGAAAATGCAAATCGAGCTGTTCGAGAGGGTGTGTTGACGCCGGATGATTTTGAGCCAAATCCTAAGAACCCGATTATTGCTGCATTTTTTAGAAATATTGGTTTATCAGATCAATTAGGATCCGGGGTTAGGAACTTGTTTAAATATGGAAAGTTATATTCGGGAAAAGAACCGGAGCTGAAAGAAGGAGATGTGTTCAGAATCAGTGTTCCCCTTGATGATGATTACTCATTTGACATGAGAACGAAAAATGTCAACATCGGAGAAAACATCGGAGAAAACATCGGAGAAAACGTCGGAGATAAAGTCCGGGAAGTCAGTGAATACACAGCAATTTCAAATGTTCAAAAGCAGATTTTGACTGAGTTAGGAAATAATCCATATTTGTCAGCAAGGGAATTATCTGAAATTATAGGGATTTCATCGAGAAGGATAGAGGCCAATATTAAAAAATTGAAAGAGTTGCAATATTTATCAAGGGTAGGTTCTCCGAGGAAAGGCTATTGGATAGTAAAGAATATAAGCTAAAAACACAAAGGTGAAAAATAAGGGAGAGGCTCATATGAAAAGACTGAAAAAAACAGGTATTATACTGCTTGTACTTCTTGTACTGTTTAGCATAGCAGGCTGCAAGAAAAAAGCTGAAGAAACAGAAAAACCGGCGAAACCCGCGAAAACGGAGGATAAGAAGCCGGAGAAAAAGGAGGAACCGGCCGAACAGATTCCGGCAAACCAGAATCTATTAACCGGATTGGGAGATTTGTCGGATGGGGCCATAGGGAAAAGGCCTGTGGCAGTTATGGTGAATAATGTGCAGGATGCGCTGCCACAGTATGGTGTGGCGGAAGCAGATATTATATATGAAATTCCCGTCGAGGGGGATGTGACTCGTTTTATGGCAATGTACGGGGATTATACAGCAATGCCTCAGGTTTGTGCAGTCAGAAGCTGCCGCTATTATTTTCCTGCATTTTCCCAGGGCTATGATGCATTCTATGTAAACTGGGGAATCGACGACAGTATCTCAGATTATCTGGAGGCTTTGAATCTGGATCAATATGACGGAATGAATAATGCCGGCGGGCTTTTCGGACGTGATCAGGACAGGATAAATGCAGGCTATTCTCTGGAGCATACAGGATATTTCGACGGTCCGAAGTTTTCCGCGGTTGTTCAGTCTGAAGGCAGAAGAATAGACCTGACAGAAAACAAGAAGGACACAGCATTTAGATTCAACGGATTAAAGGAGCAGCTGAAGCCGAAGGGAGTAGACTGTAACACGGTAAATATCAATTTTGGCGCTGCTACGGCTACTTTGACTTATGATCCTGCAACGAAGACTTATCTGAAGCAGATAAACGGAAACCCGCAGATGGACAGCCGCTCAAATACACAACTTGCATTTACAAATGTATTTGTGCTTGAAACGGAGATTTCGGTCAGAGATGATATTGGACATAAGAATGTGGATTGGGACGGAAGTGAGACGGCTGTGGGTTACTATGTTTCAAACGGCGGTGTCCAGAAGATATACTGGAACAAAGATACCAACGATGAGACTTCCTATCTGCGGTTCTACGATCAGGAAAGTAAAGAAGAGATCAAAGTTAACCGTGGAAAGAGCTATATTGCTGTTAATTATCCCGGTCAAAGTGAATTTAAATAAAAGACTCTGACACCTATTGCACATAACCTTTTGACCTTCGTATCATATAATGATGTTGGGGTCAAAAGGTATTTTGACCCTTGATACCTACGGATTGCTCCGCACTTTGTGCTCCCGCAATCCTAAAAACATTCGAAATCCGCCCTGCTCGGGCTGCTTTCTCATGTTTTGCGGGTCCCAAAGTCATGCTTTTTCATGCAAGCATGAAACACATAACCTTTTGACCTTCGTATCATATAATATTATAAAATGTTACCGGAGATTAATAATGCGCAAGTTTAACCAAAATTTAGGTTATAAAGAGGAATGCCGGAAGATTCCAATTCAGTTTCCGCCCCAGCATCAGGATTTGCAGCCAGGGTTGGAAAGCCTTATGGAGCCAAAGCCGATTTTTGACAATCCCAATTATATTGGAACTGGGAAGTTAAAAGACAAGGTAGCCCTTGTGACCGGTGGTGACAGTGGGATTGGAAGAGCAGTTTCTGTAGCGTTTGCTAAAGAAGGGGCAGACGTATGTATTATTTATTACAATGAGCACGAGGATGCAAGGATGACCAAATCATGTATAGAAGCACAGGGCAGACGATGTCTTTTATTTGCCGGTGATGTGCGGAATGAAGCCTTCTGCAGAAAAGCGGCAGCAAAGTGTGTTTCAGATTTGGGCAGCCTGGATATTTTGGTAAATAATGCCGGTGTACAGTTTCCCCAGGATGATATTCAGGACATTTCTATGGAGCAGATGGAAACCACTTTTCAGATTAACTTTTTTGGAATCTTTCTGATGACGAAAATAGCTCTGTCTTACATGAAATGCGGCAGTACCATTATCAATACCACATCGGTTACGGCCTACAACGGAAATGATCAGCTTATTGATTACTCCAGCACTAAAGGTGCCATCGTCAGTTTTACACGTTCTATGGCGCGCTCCCTTGTGTCCCATGGAATCCGGGTGAACGCTGTTGCCCCCGGACCAATATGGACGCCTCTGCAGCCAGCAAGCTGGCCTGCTGATTATATTGAAACTTTTGGCTCAAGCACGCCTATGAAGAGGGCCGGACAGCCTGTGGAGCTGGCTCCTACCTATGTGTATCTTGCCAGTGATGATGCTTCTTATGTCACCGGGCAGGTACTCCATGTAGACGGCGGACAGTCTATGCAGTCGTGACAGCGTTGAGAAAAGGCAAACAAAGCATCTTCGTTTGTAGACGGGAGAGTCTGGCAAGCCAGACTCTTTTTCAAAGAAAATTATTACGCTTCTCCAACGATTTCTCCTGCCAATTTTCCCACAAGTTCATCTAAAGCGCCTAGCTGCGTTTCCTTCAATGCAGATTTTATCGCGAAGTTCTCTGTCAGGAGTGTCATATTTTTCATTTCACTGATTTTAGCTTCTATCAGTTTTGCAGACATGGGTGCCCAAGTTCCGTTTCCCAGTACGGCCACCGTGCGGTTTTGTATATTCAATGCCTTCATATCATCCAGATAGTTCGCCATAACAGGATAAATACCAGCGTTATATGTGGGAGAAGCCAGTACCAGATGACTGTATTTAAAACTGTCTGATATTAGTTCAGACACATGGGTTCCGGAAATGTCGTGAACGGCAATATTTTTCACACCGGCACAGGCAAGCCTGACAGCCAGTACATCGGCGGCATTCTCTGTATTGCCGTACATGGAAGCATAAGCAATCATGACACCCTTAACTTCCGGTTCATACCTGCTCCACAGATTGTATTTGTCCAGTATATATTCCAGATTGTTTCTCCAGATTGGCCCGTGGAGAGAGCAGATATAATGAATTTTCAGGGGGCATATCTTCTTCAGCACATTTTGTACCTGTACGCCGTATTTCCCCACAATATTGGTGTAATACCGGCGGGACTCATCCAGCCAGTCTCTGTCAAAGTCTATTTCATCATTGAAAATATTTCCTCCAAGCGCCCCGAAGGTTCCGAAAGCATCGGCGGAAAACAGTACTTTATCTGTTTCATCATAGGTCATCATTACCTCCGGCCAGTGTACCATAGGAGCCATAATAAAATGAAGAGTATGCTTTCCGCAGGAGAAAGTATCCCCTTCTTTTATGATGTTCTTTTTCCCTTCAATATCCATCCCGTAAAACTGGTCAATCATGGGAAAAGTCTTTGCATTTCCGATAATCTGCATATCCGGATAGCGGAGCAGCAAATCTGCGATGAGAGAGCAGTGATCCGGCTCCATATGATTGATTATTAGATAATCAAGAACCCTTCCGGAAAGCACTCCCTCTACATTCTCCAGAAACTGCCGGCCTATAGCATTATCGACTGTATCAAAGAGCACAGTCTTTTCATCCAGGAGCAGATAGGAATTATAAGCGATGCCCTTTGGGACAGGAAACATATTCTCAAAACGTTCCAGGCGGCGGTCACTCCCCCCGACCCAGTATAAATCAGCTGTTACTTTTCTAAAACAATACATCCATGTGTCCTCCTCGTTGTATGTATGTCTTATTTTATCATAAAAGTAAAAATACGCAAGAGAAGAGAGTGCAATCATTGATACAATTTTACCTATTTTGTTGTTCCTTATAAATTCCTTAGAATTGCTGTTTATTATAAAGCAGTAAGGAAAAAGGTGTTAGGAGGATGAAAATGCAGGATTTTATTTTAGAGACAAGAGGGGTGTGTAAATCTTTCCACGGTCAGATGGTTTTGGATCATATTTCACTGATGATACCGGAGGGGTGTGTCTATGGGCTGCTTGGGCCTAATGGGGCGGGAAAGTCTACTCTGTTGAAAATGTTTTCGGGCATGCTGCGTCCGGATGAGGGTGAGATTTTATTTGAAGGAGAGCAGTGGTCCAGACAATGTCTTGTTAAAACGGGGCTCCTAATTGAGCAGCCGTCATTATATGAGAATCTGACAGCCAGGGAGAATCTGGAGGTCAGAAGGCTGCTTTTAGGGGAGCCTCGGGGGCGTATTGACGAAGTGCTGGATATTGTAGATTTGAAGGATACTAAAAAGAAGCGGGCAGGACAGTTTTCCATGGGGATGAAACAGAGGCTGGGAATCGCGGCAGCTCTTTTAAATCATCCCCGGCTGTTGATTCTGGATGAACCCGCAAATGGTTTGGATCCATTTGGAATCCAGGAGCTAAGAGAACTGATCCGTGGATTTGCGGCACAGGGGATAACGGTGATTGTTTCCAGCCATATTTTAAGCGAGGTGGAGCAGATAGCCAATTATATTGGAATTATATCAGAAGGTGTCCTCGGTTATCAGGGCGGTATGAAGCAGGGAGAAGACCTGGAACAACTTTTTACAGAAGTAGTGAAGAAGAACAGGAGGAAAGCGATATGTTGAAGGCATATATAAAGGCAGAAAATCTGAAGCACACGCATACAGTCACTGCTAAGCTGTTTTGGCTGGTACCTTTATTCGCTATTGTGATACCTGTCTTTTTATCAACACAGAATGCGGGTTATTATTACCAGATGAACCAGTTCAACTGGTCTTATACCACGTTCTATCCCATGCTGCTTCTTTTGAGTGCGGCTTTTGCTGTTCAGAGGGAGAAAAAACTGAAGAACCGAGTAATCAGTGCATTGCCTATTGATTTGAAAAAGGTGTGGGCTGCAAAGGCTGCATACATCTTAAAGACATTGGCTGTGGCAGCAATCATCATTTATGCCGCGGAGGAAACAATCAGCCGGATATTTGCCGCAGGAGGCAGCAGGACGATTTCCGGGACAGCCGGCTTTGAGGCGGTCCTGCTTTGGATTATCTTAATTATGTGGCAGATTCCGCTCTGGCTGTTCGTCTTTCATATATTGGGTTTTGCAGCAGGAATGATCCTGGGACTCGCAGGAAACATAGCATTAGGTGTTTTAGGTGCGTTATCAAAGTGGTGGCTGCTGAATCCATTTACCTATATCAATCGTCTGATGTGCCCGGTACTTAAGATATTGCCAAACAATCTTCCAGCAGTACCGGAGAGCCAGACTTATTTTGAGGGAGTACTAAACCCCAATGTCATACCTCGGGGAATTGTAGCGTCTCTGCTATTATTTATTGTTTTATATATACTGACTGCCAAATGGTATCAGAGAAAGGAGGAGACAGGATGGGAAAATTAGGACGGGCTATGGCATCCGAGTTTTTAAAAATGCGCAGAACATGGATTCTATGGATACACCTTGTAATGCCTGTGACAGGAATTACCATATTTCTTCTTTATTATCACTACACAGGCTGGAATGACTGGGGAAAAATTTCCGGTTACCTGGAGGTTTTAGCTGTGGTCTGCCCTACTCTTGTGGGTATCATCTGTGCTCTGGCAGCGGATCAGGAAAAAGAAGCCGGACACCTGCAAAATCTTTTTGGTGTGACAAAGAGCAGATGTTTTATTATGGCAGAAAAGTTAGCCGTATTGCTTATCTGTAACCTGGCTGCTCTCTTTCTTGCCACGGCAGGATTCGGCATCGGTTTTGGCGGCGGAGAATCCAACCTGAAGCTTCCGGCGAATTTTTACTTAATAATGGCCATGCTTTTGTGGCTGCCTCAGTTTTTTGCCTACTGCTTTCATTTATATCTTGGGCTGCGTTTTTCAAAAGGTATTACAATCGGGGCTGGAATCGTGGGAAGTCTTCTGGCGGCGCTTTTTTTGACCGGAATGGGGGACGAAATCTGGATATTTTTCCCCTGTGCCTGGGCAGGACGCTTTACGATGTATTACATTTCGTATATCCGGGGAAATATAAATATATCTTTCTTGACGGACCAGGCAAAAGTTGGAATAATACTGGTAGGGCTTCTTACTTTGGCAGGGGGCGTGCTGTTCTTTGTATGGGTACATGTTTACGAGGGCAGCAGGATAGAAGACTGACGATCAAACTGAATGTTTAGAGAGGGAAAGTGCTATGGCGTATATTCTGGCAGTAGATGATGACAAAGCGATTCTGGCGTTAATCCGCCGCGCTCTGGAAAAGGACGGACATACGGTAACGGTCTGCGAAAGTGCCGGGGAAGTGGATACATTGTTTTTAAGCAGATATGATTTGATTCTGCTGGATATTATGATGCCGGGCACAGACGGAATCAGTTTCTGCCGGGATATCCGCAGCCAGGTGGACTGCCCCTTACTTTTTCTGACCGCAAGAACAGATGAAAGTAGTATTATGAATGCTCTTGGCTCAGGTGCAGATGATTACATTATGAAACCTTTTGGGATTGGAGAACTAAGGGCAAGGGTACAGGCTCATTTGCGCCGGGAAAAGCGTGAGAAGAAGAATGCTGTACAGATATCGGGAGTCTTGTTTGACCTTGCGGGAAAGCAGGCTGAAATCGAAAACCACTTGGTGCCGCTGACGAAAAGTGAATACGAGATCAGTGAATATCTGGCTCTCAATCACGGCCAGGTATTTTCCAAGGAGCAGGTTTTCGAGAAGGTATTCGGCTATGAAAGAGATTCAGATGTGACGGCAATCACAGAGCACGTGAAAAACATACGGGCAAAGTTTGCGGAATACAAAATGAACCCAATAGAGACAGTATGGGGGATTGGATATAAATGGAAGTAAAGAAAAAAATAACATTACAATCTGTTTTCTGGCGCTTCTCTATTTGCCTTTTTGGACTGACGGCGGCAAGTTTACTGGCCTGCTGGATTATGATTTTCTTTCTCCCCCAGACAGGGGAGATCCTGCCGGCAAATTATAGTGAAAACATGCTGGAGGATAACCGGGAGGAAATTGAGAATGCCAAAACTGTGACAGATGAATTAATACCGGACGGGTGCAGTTATGGGGTTTTTCAAACGGACGGAACTTATCTCTACGGAAATATGAATGAAAAAAATCAAAATAAAATGTGGAATGAATATGCACGGGGGAGTTCCGGCAACCCAAATATGGGATATCTGAAATATTTCCAAAGGAAGGAAGAGGTTTGTATTGCTGCATATCGTCTAAAAGCAGAATTTGTAAATCCTCTTCTCAGGAAATGGCTGCCTGGTTTTCCCGAAACGGTTCTAATTCTGATCCTGCTGATATTTTTGATTGGGATTGTTCTTCTGAGCCGAAAATTTGGGAATATTGTCGGAAGAGAGTTAAAATCGGTTAAGCAGGTGACGGAAAAGGTAAGACTTAAGGATCTGGAATTTGAAAAGCCGGATACAAGGATTCGGGAGGTTGACGAGGTTATGGAGTCTCTGGAGAAGATGAGGGAGGCTCTGGAAGCTTCTCTGAAGGCACAGTGGAAAATGGAAGAGGCGCGCAGACAGCAGATAGGCGCACTGATTCATGATATTAAGACACCCTTGACTGTTATACGGGGAAATGCGCAGCTTATGCAGGAGGCTGAATCGGCTGAGGAAGCCCGGGAATGCGAAGAATACATTTTACAGGAGACAGGACGGATTGAAGAGTATATACAGATTCTGCAGAGAATGCTGCAGTCGGAGGAAGGGTCACAGTTTCAGAAAGAAAAAGTAGATGTAAGACAGACTGCCGAAGCATTTGCAGCAAGTGCGAAAATGCTTGCGGAGGCAAACCATCAGAATCTGGAGGTTGTAATTTCTTCCATTCCAGATTATATTAAAAGTAACAGACAGCTTCTTCTAAGGGCCTGGGAGAATCTGCTTTCCAACGCTCTGGAATATACACCGGCGGGAGGGGATATCTGTATTTCTATAAAAGAGGAGAGCGGTAAACTTTTATTTGCAATAGAAGACAGCGGCCTGGGGTTTACAGAAGAGGGCATACGCAGGGGAACGCAGCAGTTTTATCAGGGCGATAAAAGCAGGAATTCCCGGAACCATTATGGTGTGGGACTGTTTATGGTAGATTCGTTTGTGAAGCATCAGGGCGGGAGACTGACACTGGAAAATTCTCCAAGAACAAAGGGTGCACTTGTCCGTCTGGAAATCAATATGTGAGATGAAGCGCAGCAAAATCGAGCTGATGGCTGAACTGTTACAGAGAATGAGGAAAAAGACTGATTATTCTATTAATGGGTTGACTTCTTTTAGGAAATTTGTGTACAATAATAAAGACGGCCTGTTTGGGCCACTGTGCACAGGAAACTATGTTAATTGTAAAAACAGAAGAAAGGAAGATTCCCATTTGAGTGTAATTATATCTAAACTAAAAGAAGTCCTGCTTTCCGTACTGCCTATCACGGCAATCGTGATTATACTTAATTTTACTTTGACACCTCTTGACAGACCGGTCATGCTTAGATTTCTTATCGGGGCACTTCTGGTTATTATTGGACTGACTATATTTTTGCTTGGAGTTGATACGGGCATTACCCCAATTGGAAATACCATGGGAGCGGGAATGATAAAGCCGAATAAAGTTACTATTGTGGTGATCGCCGGTTTACTGCTTGGTTTCTTTATTTCCATTGCCGAACCCGATCTCCATATACTAGCCGGGCAGGTTGATTCGGTTACAGGCGGGTTAATTTCGAAGGTGGCTATTCTTATTGTGGTATCCTTAGGCATTGCGGTAATGCTATCTATAGGGCTTGCCAGAATCGTTTATAATTTTCCACTCAATAAGCTGCTTACTATCTTATATGGCATTATTCTGATTCTTGCCATATTTACTTCTCCGGAATTTATAGCGGTAGCTTTTGATGCATCGGGAGCTACGACAGGGGCATTGACGGTTCCGTTTATACTGGCTCTTGCAATAGGTGTTTCAAAATTAAAGAAAGATAGTAAATCTTCAGAGAAGGACAGTTTTGGTCTTGTTGGAATATCCTCCACAGGTGCAATCTTTGGGGTTTTAATCATGAGCATTATCACGAAATCAGATAAAATTTCCGGCAGCCTCGAAATGTCCGGGACAGAATCATCAGCGGTTCTTGCACCATTTTTTCAGCAGGTTTCTACTATAGCAAAGGAAGTGCTGGTTGCTCTGGCTCCTATATTACTTATTTTTCTGGTATTTCAAAAAGTTTCGTTTAAGTTGTCAAAAACAAAAGTACGGAAGATATTGTTTGGAATATTATTTACCTTTATTGGACTGGTTCTGTTCCTGACGGGGGTAAATGCAGGATTTATGGAGGTAGGGAGTATTGTAGGATATAAGCTGGCCTCTATGGACAGCCCGGTATATGTTGTTTTAGTCGGACTTATACTCGGTATGGTCACGATTCTTGCAGAGCCGGCAGTCTATGTACTGACTCATCAGATCGAGGAAGTGACAAGCGGATATGTAAAAAGAAAGGTAGTAATGGTATCCCTGGCTCTGGGTGTAGCATTAGCTGTTGCCTTGTCCGTTATAAGAATTTTGATTCCGGGAATAAAGTTGTGGCATTATTTACTGCCGGGGTTTATTATATCAATAGTGCTGTCATATTTTGTGCCGGAGTTGTTTGTGGGTATTGCCTTCGACTCGGGAGGTGTAGCTTCGGGACCGATGACCGCTACGTTTATTCTGGCATTTGCTCAGGGCGTTGCTGAATCCATAGAAGGAGCAAATGTATTGGTAGATGGATTCGGTGTGATTGCAATGGTTGCAATGACTCCTATAATAGCGCTTCAGATATTGGGTCTTATTTTTAAGATGAAATCCAAAAAAGGAGGACTGGAGAATAATGGATGATAAGCTGAATATTGAGCTGATCTGCATGATTGTAAATTACGATTGGGGCAGCAGAGTAATAAAATCAGCAAAGCGATGCGGTGTTTCCGGCGGGACAGTCACGCTGGGAAGGGGTGCTGCAGGAAGCGGCCTTCTGGATTTTCTGGGACTTGCCGAGGTGAGAAAAGAGATTGTCTATATGGCTGCTGAGAGGGAAGTCGCTTATATGGCGCTGGAAGAACTTAATAAAGAATATCAGTTCCACAGACCAAATCATGGGATAGCTTTTTCAACATCTATCTGTGGTATTCTTGGAACGAAGCATATTGTATGCAGGAATAATAAAGAAGAAAGAGGTGCAGAGAACCCTATGTATCATGTCATCACAGTCATTGTAGATAAGGGGAAGGCCGAAGATGTAATTACCGCGGCCACGAAAGCCGGCTCTAAGGGCGGCACTATCATGAATGCCAGGGGCTCAGGAATTCACGAGACGAGAAAATTATTTTCCATGGACATTGAGCCGGAGAAAGAGATTGTCATCATATTGTCAGAGACAGATAAAACGGAAGAGATCACTTCCATGATCAAAGATCAGCTTAATATGGATGAGCCCGGGAATGGGATTATCTATGTACAAAATGCTAATAAAACTTATGGAATCTATAAATAAGAAAAATTTAAAATTAAATAAGAACTGAAAAGGAAGGATGCAGAGTAAAAAATATGATTATGTTGTTTTAACAACATAAAAAGAAATCTAAATCACGTAAACTCTAATCATGTAATGAAAAACAATTTACAGAAATGAAAGGAGCAAGTGAGTATGGAGAATAAGATGTTTTGTTTTCAATGTCAGGAAACAGTCGGATGTAAAGGCTGTACAAATGGCGGAGTATGTGGTAAAAAACCGAGAACAGCAAATCTGCAGGATTTATTAGTATATGCATCCCGTGGATTAAGTGAGGTGACCACCCGTCTCAGAGAAGAAGAAACTGATGTTGAAAGAGCTGTAAATCATTTGGTGACAGATAATTTATTTACTACAATCACCAATGCCAATTTTGATGATGAAGCAATCATAGATAAGATTCAGAAAACAGTTGATACCACTAAGAAGCTAAGAAGTGAGCTGAAAAATCAGTCAGGTCTTACAGAGGCTGCTTTGTGGAACGGGGACGGCGACTGGGATGAAAAAGCCAGTCAGGTCGGTGTTCTGGTTACTGAGAATGAGGATATACGCAGTTTAAGAGAATTAATCACTTATGGCCTGAAAGGTATGGCAGCTTATTTGTTCCATGCAGAAGCTTATGGACAGATTTTTCCTGAGATTGAAAGGTTCATGCAGGAAGCTTTGGCAAAAACACGTGATGACAGCCTGAGTGTAGATGATTTGGTGGCATTGACCCTGGAGACAGGAAAAATTGGTGTGGATGCTATGGCAGCATTGGATGGAGCTAATACAGCAGCTTATGGAAATCCTGAGATTACATCCGTGCCAATCGGCGTGGGCAAAAATCCCGGCATCCTGATTTCCGGACATGATCTCCATGATCTGGAGATGCTGCTGGAGCAGACACAGGGCACAGGGGTAGACGTGTATACACATTCTGAGATGTTACCGGGCCATTATTATCCGGCATTTAAGAAATATTCTAATTTTGTAGGAAATTACGGAAATGCATGGTGGAAACAGAAAGAAGAATTTGACACCTTTAACGGTCCAATTCTGTTTACATCAAACTGCATTGTGCCTCCGAAGGACAGCTGTAAAGGCCGAATTTATACTTCGGGTGCATCAGGATTTCCGGGCTGTAAGCATATTCCGGAGGATGAGAACGGTAAGAAAGATTTCAGTGAGATCATCGAGCATGCAAAGAAATGTCAGCCGCCTGTAGAAATAGAGACAGGAGAGATTGTCGGCGGATTTGCCCACAGTCAAGTTATCGCACTGGCAGATAAAATTGTAGATGCCGTAAAGTCAGGTGCTATTAAGAAGTTTGTAGTTATGGCAGGCTGTGACGGCCGTATGAAGTCACGCAGCTACTACACAGAATTTGCAGAGGCACTGCCTAAAGATGCAGTAATCCTGACGGCAGGCTGTGCAAAGTATAGATATAACAAGCTGAATCTGGGCGATATCGGAGGTATTCCCAGAGTACTGGATGCAGGTCAGTGCAACGATTCCTATTCACTGGCAGTCATTGCAATGAAATTGCAGGAAGTCTTTGGACTGGATGATATCAATGACCTCCCGATTATCTATAATATCGCATGGTATGAGCAAAAGGCTGTTATCGTTCTGTTAGCCCTGCTGTCCCTCGGCGTGAAGAACATCCACTTAGGACCGACACTGCCGGCCTTCTTGTCACCGAACGTCACAAAGGTTCTGGTAGACAATTTTGGAATCGCAGGAATTACAACTGTAGAAGACGACATGAAAGCATTTTTCGCATAAGTCAGATACCCCGCAGCAATAAATGCAGAGAGCGGATCTTGAAAATAAACAAGATTCGCTCCTTTTCTATTTTCATGTAGATATGATATAATGATGTCAAATATGGCGCAGGGGAGGAATTTATTTGTCTGATTATCAGAATGCTGCCGGCAGAGTGCTTTTAGAGATCCAGAAGGCTATTGTGGGGAAGGCGGATGTGGCGGAGAAGATTATGATGGCGGTTCTCGCGGGAGGACATGTTCTGGTGGAGGATATTCCTGGAACAGGGAAGACTACAATGGCTCTGGCGTTTTCCAAAGCGATGGGTTTAAAGGAGAAGCGGGTTCAGTTTACGCCGGATGTGCTTCCGGCGGATCTAACCGGGTTTACTTTATATCAGAAAGAGACAGAGCAGTTTGTCTATCAGCCGGGTGCTGTGATGTGTAATTTTTTGCTGGCGGATGAAATCAACCGGGCCTCTCCTAAGACTCAATCGGCACTTCTGGAAGTCATGGAAGAACGGCAGGTGACAGTGGATGGTGTAACCCGGAAGACCGGGGAGCCGTTTGTTGTAATTGCGACAGAAAATCCTGTGGGGTCCGCAGGAACTCAACTTCTGCCGGAATCCCAGCTGGACCGCTTTATGATATGTGTTAAGATGGGATATCCGTCTGTGAAAGAAGAGGTAGAAATCTTGAAGAGAAGCAGGCGGGGCCGCACGGCTGATTCAGTGGAGAAGGTGGTGACGGTGCAGTGGCTTAAAGAAGCACAGGAGGAGGTTAGGGAAGTATATGTACACGATGTGGTTTATACGTATATTGCCCAGCTGGCAAAGGCAACCAGGGGAAGAGACGATGTTGTCATGGGCTTAAGCCCCAGGGGGGCGGTTGCACTGACGGCGATGGCAAAGGCAGGGGCCTATTTAAAGGGCAGGAATTATGTGATTCCTGATGATGTGACAGATGTATTTTCCTGTGTTGCAATACACCGTATACAGCTGAGCGCGAGAGCAAAAGTAGGACATATAAGAATCGGAGACATTTTAGAACAGATTCTGGCGGAGGTAAATCCACCGTCCATAAAGAGGGGAAAGGCGGATAAATGGGGAAGAGGATAGCAGTATATATACTGTTTGCTCTGACAACCGGATATTTATTTGTAATGTATGACACTTCTGTTTTGTCTGTTGCCCTTGTTCTGGAATTTTTATATCCTTTGGCTTCAGCCATATATTTGCACCTTGTCTGCAGGAGCCTTACGGCAGAATTGGGAAGCTTGCCGGAGACAGGAGAAAAGAACCGGAAAATGCGGATAGGGTTATGGATAAGAAATAAGTCTCTTGTCTGGAACGGAAAGTATGAGCTCCTGCTCCAAATTGGTTTGCAGGGGAAAACCCGGCAAGCGAAAAAACGCGTATCCGGCATGGCAGAAGCTCACAGTAATCAAGAAACGTTTTTTTATTTCACTTCATCATACTGCGGGCGTGTGGAAATTTCTCTGAAAAAGATGAAAGTATATGATTTGCCGGGATTCTTTTACCGCACAATTCCGCTGGCGGAGAAAAAAACAATCGGAATCTTACCTAATATTCACTGGAAGCTGTCGGCAAAAGAGGATCGGTTTATGGTGAAAGAATATGGTTTTCCCCTTGGATGTACAGTGCTCCTCTGGCTGGACTTATCCAAAGAAAACCAAAGCAGCACGGAACTTGATCAGATGCTGGAGCGTGCGGCATGTTTAAGCTTTACACTGGTTCTGGAAAAGTGTATTCATATGGCAGCCTGGTTTGATGAGAAGAATGAAAGAGTTATAAAGCGGAAAATAGACAGCGAAGAAGCTGTTTATGAATTTATATATCATATGCTGGATATGGAGCCATATGGAAGCAGGGACATCATGAAAGTTTATTATGAGCATGCATTTTGGGGAGACCATTTTAGCAGCATTGTTGTCATTGATGGAGCTGGAAAAATCCGTGTAAATGGAGAGGAGCAGGATGTTTTGCTTCTGTAGGGGGAAGGTTGAATGAAGAAAAGACGTGCAGAAAAAACGGGCATACGGCTGTGGAAAGAAAACGATAAAAAGTTTTTCGTAGGCAGCATGGACAAGTTTGTACTGTTTTTGGCGAGGACGCTGGCAGTCGGATTTCTGGCCCTTGCCTGGTGGGAGAGCCTGCTGTCTGTTTTTCCCATAGAGTTGGACAGAAAATGGCTGTATATGCCTTTGTTCGCTTTTTCTGCCTTATGCGTGTGGTTCGCGGGCATTCGGGGAAAGAAGAAAATAATTCCCGGGGCAGCCGGAGTGATTTTGATTTCGTCCCTGATATGGAAAAACAAAAATTTGACTGTGGCAGTTCTTGATTCTTTGGCAAATGCTTATCTGCGGGTTCATGATGAAGGAAATGTTCCACTGCTTCTCTATAATGTGCCGGTTACGGCAGATGTCTGGCTTGGTGTCGGAATTGCGGTTGTGACACTTCCTTTGCTGGCAGTTTTTTCTTTTATGCTGAGCCGGGATAAAGGAAAGGCTGTGGTTCTTGTGCTGCTTATGCTCCCTGTGTTTCTGGCAGCTGTAGAAGGGGCCTTTCCTTCTGTACAAGCCTGTATTTCTCTGTTTTTTACAGCGGGAGTCTATTATTCCATTAGCGGGAAACATAGTGGCAGAACAGTCTGGAGAGAAGCTGTGGCGGCAGGGGGATTTCTTCTGATTCTCAGTATACTTTCTTGGGAAGCTGCACAACCAATCGAGGCAAAAAAGGAAAACAAAGAAGGCCGATATTTTCAGGCCCGTGCATTTGTTGAGACCAGAGTTATCCAAAAGGTGGAGGATGCGGTCAGGACAGGTAAAGAAAAGCAGCATGACGATAACCAGGGGGAAAATGCTTCTAATCAGGAAAAAAATGAGGAGGATAATGAGAAGTATGTGGACTCCGGGCAGGTTCCAGAGGATGATCCTTTAGATATGGGGCAGGGAGCCGGCACATCTTCCGGGGGACGTCCTGCCTTTCTGACGGGAACAGAAAACTCCAACCTGCGGAATATTGGTTCATTTCAGCCTGGTGATGGAGAAGGATTGTGGGTGGTGAGCGGCACTTTACCTGAGAGTACCTATTATCTGCCGCTGGAATATGGAAAGGATTATGCGGACAGCAGCTGGCAGACAGTTGAGCCGGACGATAAGGTCTATGCAGAATACAGTCAGTATCCGGAGAATTTGTCCCGGCTTATGGAGTTGTGTAAAAAGCAGAACATTTACAATGTGAAGGATGCAGCAAACTTTATACAGACGGAATTTGAGGAAAATACGGTCTATTCTTATAGTCCGGGAACGACTCCCGGGGATTGGGATTTTGCCGAATATTTTTTGTTTGAGAACAAGAAAGGGTTTTGTGTCCATTTTGCCACGACAGCCACACTGATGTACCGTATGATGGGTTTTACGGCCAGATATGCGGCCGGATATTCCATACCGGTGTCGGCATTTGAAAAGCAGGAGGATGGAAGTTACAGGGCAAAAGTGACCGGAGAAATGGGACATGCCTGGTGTGAGACTTATGACAATGGATGGATGATACGTGAACATACGCTCCCTTATACAGGAGATAATCCTGCGGCAGCGCCCCCCGCCTCTTCCAGCAATCGGGCCCAAAAAGAAAATTGGGTGGCCGCAGCAGCGGTACTGGTTCTTGCTGCCTTTCTTTTCTGGATTCATGCATCAGTCAGAAGAAGACAGAAGGCTCGAACGGCCAGAGAATATGCAGACGGCAGGGGAATTCTTTCTCTCTATCTTATGCTCTGGGACATCGCGGAGGTTGCAGGGACACCCAGGGAAAATTCACTCAGTGGTTCTGCTTTTGAAAAATTAAAAATAACCCTGCCGGAAATATCTGGACAGGATTGGGAATGGATTCAGCAGGCAGTTCAGCAGACGATGTTCGGAAAACAGCCTCCTTCCAAAGAAATTCATGAAAGGCTGTATCGCCTTGTTATGGAGGAGGCCCGGATTATTCAGGGAAAGCTTACTGTCCGCAAGAAGATAAGGTACAGATACGTGAAGTGCCTGCCCTTGAGTTTTTAAAAGATGAAAGGATCTTGATTGCGGCGGTGGTTTTCAAGTCCCTTTTTTGAGATATCCTGGCCTTCAAAATAAACGGAGCCGCAGGCACTTACTTTTTTCGGTGATCTAACAGGATACGGATCAGCAGTGCAAGTATCAGCACTCCGGATATGGAGTAACCCAGAAAACTGATCCAGGGTATGCCAAACCAGTGGGGAATTGCATCAATCCCTGCAGTAAGTCCGGAGCCGATAAATAGTGCGGCAGCGATAAAACTTAAGATAAACCGGTTGGCAGTTCTTTGCATATCTTTACGGACTTCCTCGGAATCGGACAGCTGCAGATTGAGCTGTGCCTGCCCGTTCTTAGTGATGTTCAACAAGTCTGAAAGCTGGGAGGGTATATCCATGGACTTATCCAGAGAAGCATATAATTTACGGCCATTATGCCGTAACAATTTTTTTACATCTATTTCCTTCAGCATAAGAGAGGACATGTGGGCAGAAAGTATCTGTAGAATACTCACATCGGGGGCGCAGAGGGTAAGCGTTCCTTCCATGGTAATCATACTGCGGCCGAGCAGAGTGATATCCGGTGTGATAGCAAGCCGGTGTTCCTTCAACAGTGAAAACAGCCGGTCTATCAGATCACCCAGTTTCATGGTGCCAAAATCCATGGATAGATATCTGTTGAGGATATCGTCAATATCTGTGTACAACCGTGCATGGTTTACCCTGTCCTGTGGTTCGCCAAAAGTCAGAAGGACATTCTTTAATGAATAAATGTCCTGTTCCAGGATGGCAGCGATTGCTTTTTTCAGCAGCTGTTTGTTGTGCTCGGGCAGTTGTCCTGTCATGCCGAGATCAAGCCATGCAATCTGTCCGCCGGAAATCCAGAGGTTGCCGGGGTGGGGATCCGCATGGAAAAACCCGTCCTCCAATATTTGTTTACAGTAATTTTCAGCGGTTTTTTGACCGATTTCTGTCATGTCATAGCCCAGTTCCTTCAGATGTTCAATTTCATCAATCTGAATCCCGTCAATATAATCCATGACAAGAAGCCGGGGCGTAGTAAACGCATGAAAGACCTGGGGGCAGGTTACATAGGCGATATCTTTCTGATTGGCATAGAACAAATCCAGGTTTGCCGCCTCCTGAATAAAATTCATCTCCTCCTGGGAGGTTTTCCAGAGCTCATCCAGAATCGTATTAAAATCAATCAATCCTTTGGTCCCTGTGGCCAGTTTCAAAATACCTGTTGCCTTTTTCATCAGAGAAATATCATTTTTCATAATCTCTCTGATAGAAGGTCTCTGGATCTTGATTACAACCTTCCTGCCATCTTTCAGCACAGCAGGATGTACCTGGGCAATGGAGGCGGAGCCAAGGGGTATCTCATCTATGTGGGAAAAGATATTTTCCACAGGCTCTTTTAGCTCATCTTCAATGAGGCGGGACACCAAACCGTAGGGTAAAGGCTTCACTTCTGTGCGCAGTTTTGTAAGCTCCCGGCAATAGTTTTCCGGGAGCATATCTGAGCGCATGGACATAATCTGTCCAAGCTTTACATAGGTGGGTCCTAAGTCCTCCAGTATTTCCCGGAGCCTGACAGGAGTCAGACCATGTGTGATCTGATGCCTTCTTAGTACACTAAGAATCTCGCCAAGCCGCTTTTGGGAAGCCGGAGCCACATTTTCACGTTGAATCTGAGCTGCATTTGTCTTATCCATAGATAATTCCCTATCATTAGTTTTCTGAATTGCCGGTAAATGAATTGTCAGGATCAGCTGTTTCTTTATCTGTTTTTTCTTCAGCGGGTTTTTCAGTTCCTTTGTCTTCTTGTTCTTCTCCAGCGGGTTCTGACGGGGCGTCAGCAGCTTCAGCTTTGGTGCTCTTTTCAGCTTTTGCAATCTTTTCTTTTAGTTCTTCCAGCTCCTCGGGAGACATATGGTTTACCGCGGCCATAGCATCTTTAAATTCTTTTACTACAGTGACTGAAACATGTTCTTTTACCTTCGTCTTTGTGCTCTGTTTAAGCTCCTCATTTAAAACCTTTCCCTGGTCGACGGTAAGTTCACCTTTTTTTACCAGAGTGTCCACCACATCTTTTGCTGTTTCGGCTGTAGTTGCAACGGCGCCTACACCAGCAAGAAATATTTTCTTTAATCCTTCGCTTAATTCCATACTGTACCATCCTTCCTGTGTTTATGTGATAAATAAAGCATTATTCCGGAGGGCTAGCTCGACTGCACCCCAAGGGTACCGTCCTTGTTAAGCAACCACACTACGGTTGCTAACCAAGGACATGCGCTTCGCTGCATCTCGCTTCGGCTAAGCGCCGAATAGAGATATTTACAAATTGTCCTTAGCAAGCGAGCTTGCACGACCAATGTGTAAATTTTTTGCCTTCCTCTATTCCAGAGGGCTAGCTCGACTGCACCCCAAGGGTACCGTCCTTGTTAAGCAACCACACTACGGTTGCTAACCAAGGACATGCGCTTCGCTGCATCTCGCTTCGGCTAAGCGCCGAATAGAAATATTTACAAATTGTCCTTAGCAAGCGAGCTTGCACGGCCAATGTGTAAATATTTCTGCCCTCCTTGTTAGTTACCTATATTATACCCATAATTTCTAAGAACGCAAAGGTTTTTGCTGAAATGGGTGGGGTAAATTTATTGCGGGCAGTTTGTACTTTAAATTTTGCTTGCGGATTCAAATGCTTTCCATATTGCACCCATTAAGTTGGATACGTGATCACAGTCTCCAAGTGTTTCGAACTGCACTCCACAATCTTCCAATTGCTCTGCAAGTGAATGCTCAGAAATATATCCAATACTGCTGATGACTGTATCGGACGGAAGGACTGTCTGTTTTCCGTCTTTTTCAATTGTAACACTGTCCTCAGAAATCTGAACAATTTGTGTATCTGTATGGATGCCTATATGATATTGCTCAATAGCCATTCTGAGCATGTTTTCGTTTGCCGCACATAAATCTTCTTTTTTAGATAAGATTTCTGGAAGAACTTCTACAACATTTACTTCTTTTCCTGTCAAAGCCTGCTCATAAGCAATTTCAATGCCTGTAAGACCGCCGCCTATAATTACCACATGCTCACCGATCGGCTTCTTGCCAAGAAGCGCATCTACTGCCGATACTACATGGGGAGAATCGGACCCGGGAACGCCTGATAAAATCCTGGGAGCAGAACCTGTTGCGACATAAACCACATCTGGGTTCTCGAGCTTGACATGGTCGGTCGTCACGTTACAATTCATATGGACAGTAACACCTGTCTCTTTCATCTGCTGTTCATACCAGGAGATGAGTTTCCTGTCTGCCTTCTTAAAGCTCATAGATGAAGCTGCGATAAACATTCCTCCCAGGCGGTCTGCCTTTTCATACAAGTCTACTTTATGACCTCTCAAAGCACAGACCCTTGCGGTCTCCATACCGGCGATACCCCCGCCAATTACCATCACATTCTTTGGCGAAGCGGTGGGTTTTAACTCATAAGCCTTTTCATTGCAGCAGGCGGGATTCAATGCGCAACTCATATCCTTCATATTAAAGATTCTCTGCAGACAGCCAACATGACAGGCGATGCAGGGGCGAATATGCTCTGCCTTGTCATTCATAGCCTTTTTGGGCCAATAGGGATCGGCCAATAAGCTTCTTGCCAGACCAATCGCGTCAATTTTCCCTTCCCTGATAGCTTTGTCATCTGCCGCAGGATCTTCCATACGCCCTGCGCAGATTACGGGAATGTTTACCTTTTCTTTGATAAATGCGCAGTCTTCCAGATTGCATGCTTCCGGCATATATACCGGAGGATGTGCCCAGAACCAGGAATCATAGGTACCATTATCTGCATCTAAAGCAGCATATCCGTATTTTTCCAGCAGCCTTGCCACTTCTATAGACTCTTCTCTTGTACGACCGAATTCATCAAATGTTTCACCAGGTAATGCACCCTGATTAAAGCCCTTCATTTTTGATGTCACGCTATAGCGCATAAGGACCGGAAAATCGTCACCACAGGCAGCGTGAATTCTTTCTACAATTTCCTTTGCAAACCTTAAACGGTTTTCCAGTCTGGGGCCGCCATATTCATCCTCCCGGGTATTCATATTTGCCAATGAAAACTGATCCAGTAAGTAGCCCTCGTGCATTGCATGGATTTCAACACCGTCAAATCCGGCATCCTTGCATAATCTGGCGCCTACTTCAAAGCCGTGTAAATACATCTCAATATCTTCTTTTGTTAATGCGCGGTGCTTAATCTCCGGCTTCCAGACATTGGGGAGTCCGTCAGATGGAGCAATTGGTTCTCCGGACATAAACCACACCGGTGCAGTACGTCCTGAGGCGGCACTTAACTGACAGACGATCTTTGCTCCATATTTATGTACTTCGTCAGTCAGTTTCCTGGTATTTGTAATAAATTCATCGCCGGAATTTAACACACAGTTTCCGCCTTCTACGGAATCATATTTATTTTGTACAGCCATTCCGCCTGTTATAATTAAACCTATGCCTCCTTTGGCTCTTTCAACAAAATAGTCGATGCCATCCTGTGTGTAACTGTTATCATGGTTTACCATCCGCTGAGAATGTATACCCATTGCCGCCATAACAGTTCTGTTTTTGATTTCCATGTTCCCGATTTTCCAGGGCCTAGATATAGCCTGAAGTCTTCCCATATTCTTTGCCTCCTATATAGTTTATTTTATACACATGTATAATTTAAACTATATAGCATTGTTATTATTTTGTCAATAAAAAGAAGTGCTATTTACACTATATTTTTTTTATGGTACAGTTATCCTATGATACCAGGGTCAAAAGGTCATGCTTTTTCATGCAAGCATGAAACGTATGACCTTTTGACCCTGGTATCATCCTATATATTTATAGCAGAGGTACTTATATGCCAAGTGATGGAGCAAAAACTAAGATTACAATTATAAACACAGCAATAGGGTTATTTAAAGATAAAGGATATCAAAATGTATCTATAAAAGATATCTGTGATTCTCTGAATATCCAAAGGGGAACCTTTTATTATCATTTTAATAGCAAAGACGCTATTATCGACTCTTTCTATGATGATATCGAAATTCCACAGCAATATCAGTCCAAAATCATTACTACCGACAATTGCTGGCTGAAGCTGTGGCTTCTTTTTAAGCCTACCATAGACTGGACAGTGGAGATGGGCTCTGACATATTGTCAACTATTATTATGATAAATCTGCAAAATGGCCGTTCTACTTTTTTCCCGTCTGCAGAGGACAGCACGAAAGAAAATACACTGCAGATAATAAAAAAAGGGCAGAGGGAAGGGCAATTTCTCAATTCCCGAGCCCCGCTGGACATCTACCACACAATCCGAAATCAGATTCTTGGAATTTGTCTTATATGGTGTACGAAGGACGGTGCTTTCAATGAAAGTCAGGAAATACACGATTCATTGATTTCTATCCTGCAGGTCGAATCTTCTTGTGTCGAAGAAGAAAAGGAATGGGTGCAAAATGATAAAAGCTAACAGGAGGTTAACTAAGAAATTATGATACGCGAATTAGAATTAGACGACAAAGAATTATATCTGAATATGGCACATGATTTTTACCGTTCGCCGGCGGTACTGCATCCGATACCGGATTCTTATATAGAGCGTACTTTTGAGGAGTGCATGAAAAGTGACACCTATGTAAAGATTTATATCATGGAATATGAGGGGAAACCGGCAGGATATGGAATGCTGGTTAAGACATTTTCTCAGGAAGCAGGAGGGTATGTGTACTGGCTGGAAGAGCTTTATATCATGGAGAAGTACCGCTCGAAAGGATTAGGCAGTGAATTCTTCAATTATGTAGAAAAGAACCGGGAAGAGGAAGTCACACGCTTCCGCCTGGAGGTGGAAGAGGATAACACCAGAGCAAGGGAACTTTATAAAAGATTGGGATATAAAGATCTGGATTACCGCCAGATGGTAAAGACATTTTAAAAACAGGAGGAAAAATGGCATGACAAAAGCAGGAGAAAGAAAAGTAGAAACAGTAGAAAGAGCAAACGGAGGGGCCGGGTTTATTATGAAAGAGGCTCTGCTTACACCGGAACAGCTGGGCAGCCATTGTGGAATGTTTTCTCAGGTTACGCTGAAGCCAAATTGTGAGTTGGGATATCATGAGCATCATGGGGAGACAGAAACCTATTATATCCTTTCAGGGCGGGGAATGTACGATGATGATGGCAAAGCAGTCCCTATAGGAGCGGGAGATGTCCTGTTCTGTGAAGACGGAAAAGGACATGGGGCTAAAAACACAGGGAACGAGGATCTTGTATTTGTAGCTTTAATACTAAAAACAAAATAGAAGACTATGTGGAGGCCGTTCTGTCAGGAGTGTTCATGAAATCGTCTCCCCAAGTGCTTTCAGCAGCCGTAAATTATCTTCGGGACGCATGATACAGAAACGTACATATTCACCTTCCAGACACTGGAAGGAGGAGCAGTCACGTATCATGAGTCCATTTTTTATGCAGGAGACGAAGACATCTGCGGCAGTAATCCTGTCCTTGTGTATATGAATCAGTATGAAGTTGGCCTGGGCCTCATAAACGGTAATCTGCGGAAAACGGCGCAGCTCCTGCAGCATCCGGGCTCTTTCACTGAGAATGAGGGAGCGGGTTTTCTGAATATATTCTGTGTCCTCCAGCATAAGCTTGCCCGCGAAGGCTCCTATGCTGTTTAAAGACCAGGGAATCTGGTGTTCTTTGACAGCGGCGAGGAAGGAAGTATTTCCGGTAACTCCATACCCTAAGCGGAGGCCGGGAGCGGCAAAGAATTTGGAGACCC
Source organism: Muricomes intestini (assembly GCF_004346165.1). GTDB lineage: Bacteria > Bacillota > Clostridia > Lachnospirales > Lachnospiraceae > Muricomes > Muricomes intestini. The sequence goes on from NZ_SLZZ01000022.1 coordinate 27,779, forward strand.
CCCGCAGAATCATGAGATTATCAAAATCCTCCACAAGAGACATGGCAGTGACTTCTGAGACATCAGAGGCAAACTCCACGTAGGTCTCGTCAACCATGACGAAAGTCTGTAATTCCCTGCATATTTCGAGAATCCTCCGCATCTCTTCCGTAGTAACTGCAGAGGAAGTGGGGTTATTTGGATTGCATATGATGAGCAGGTCATAGCAATTCTGCAGCTTTTTAGTAAAGTCTGAAATATCCAGCCGGAAATTTTCATCTGGATTGAGATGATAGTATTCCTGTATACTTTCGGAGAAGGAGAGTTCTCTTGCATATTCAGAGTAAGTGGGGCCAAGTATCAGAGTTTTTTTCGGACATCTCTGTTCTATGAGAAGGGCGATGAGTTCGGTGGAACCGTTCCCCACCATTACATAGTCAGGGGAGACATGGCAGTAACTTCCGATGACACGGCGCAGGTCAGTATATTCTCTGTCTGGATAGGAGGAGATAATATCCAGATGGCGGGCCACTTCACCCTTTACCTTTTCGGAAAGCCCCAGAGGATTTACATTAGCACCGAAGTTGACGATAGAATCCTTAGGAATTTTGTAGTGCTCAGCAACTTTTTCTAAATCACTGCCGTGAAAACTTGAAATTGTACTCATGTATACAATCTCCTTTCAAAATCTTTTATTCACCCGTTGCAAGAAATACCATAAAGATGATATAATTCATTATAGCGTGCTTATGAAAAAATGCAATGAAAGAAATATGAGTAGGTGACCAACTTGAAAAATAAGATTAAACGTCTTTCCAAAGGGGATTTTCATATTCCTCAGCCGGAGATTATTTTCCCGGAGACACGGATTATTATGCGCGTCGGGGAAGGTGAGATGTACAAAGGAAGTTTTTCCCTGCAGAATCAGGGAGAGGGAACGATCAGGGGGCTTGTATACCCCTCTTCTTATCGTGTCCATTGTGAAGAACAGGGCTTTGATGGGAATCCGGTTAATATTTATTATACATATGACGGCTCAGGATTGCTGCCGGGACATGTGGAGCATGGAAGATTTACGATTGTCTGCAACGGAGGAGAATACAATGTTGCGTTTACGGCAATCATTGAGAAGCCTTTTGTAATGACAAGTTATGGAAAAGTCCAGAGCCTGGAGGATTTTAAGAAGCTTTCTTTCAGAGACTCAGCAGAAGCGGAGAAGCTGTTCCGCTCCAGAGACTTTTACGAGATATTGAAATATGAGGACAAGCGCATACAGGCACTGTACAACAATATGCGCAAGTGGGAGCTGGACCAGCAGGCACTTGAAGAGTTTCTGGTGGGCTGTAAGCAGAAGGAGAAGATATTCCTGACACTGGAAGAAGAGAGCCGTGCATTTATGGAGGTGGAGCAGGCACGGAAAGAGACCCTTACAGTGAAGAAAAATACATGGGGATTTTTGTTTGTGGATGTATATACGGCAGGAGATTTCCTGACAGTAGAGCATTCCAAGGTTACCACCGAAGAGTTTATAGGAAATTCATACCGTCTGGAGTATATCATTTCAACAGAGCATCTCCACAGGGGAAGCAACTTTGGTCAGATTATTCTTGAGACACCTTATGAGACACTCAAATATGAGATTGTAGTGGAAAAGGATGTAAGGCGGGACGAGGAATACCGTGCTGCAGACAAGGAATTTGTCAGCATTGTCCAGAGGTACCTGACTTATGAGGCGGGCCGGATTGATTTAAACACATGGACGGAAGAGTCACTGAAGAAGATTGAACATCTGCGGAATGAGAACGGCAGAAACGAAATATATCTTCTTGTTCATGCCCACATCTGTCTTCTTGGAAATCGTTTTGACGAGGCAAAACTGATTTTGGAGTCTTACAATTACAATCGATTTGCTATAGGTAAAAATGTGGAAATAAGCTCTTATTATTTATATCTTACTACCTTATTGAGCAATGACTCCATTGGCCAGAGGCGGGTGGCAGAGGAATTGTCCAAATCTTATTTGAAGCATCCGGAGAGCTGGATGATTCTCTGTATGCTGGTGAATGTGGATTCAGAATATAAAATTTATAGTGAGCGTCTGCGTGCGCTGGAACGTCAGTTCTATGAGGAGAAGGCACATAGTGTGTGGTTCTATATGGAGGCCTTTAAGTGCTTCCGTGATAAGAGCTCTTCTTTGAAGAAACTGGGCACCTTTGAGGTGCAGGTACTTCACTTCGCGGCAAAGCATAAGCTTATGACAAAAGAGCTGGCTCTGTACACGGCAAATCTGGCAAGTCAGCTGAAGCAATTTGACAGACATCTTTTTGAAACACTGGTTCTGTCATATAAGATGTATGAAGAGTATATGATTCTTACAGCTATCTGTACACTGCTGATTAAAGGGAACTGTGTGGGCCCGGAATATTTTAAATGGTATGAAGATGCTGTGGAATCGGAGCAAAAGATTGCACAGCTATATGAATATTATATGGTCTCTATCCAGGAGGAGCGTTTTCATAAGGCACTGCCCAGATCCGTGTATTTATATTTTATGCATGGAAACATGTTGGATTATCGCAAGTGTGCACTATTGTATTCAAATCTCATCACATATGAAGATGAATCCAGTGAAATTTATGCTCATTACAGGGATGAGATGGAGGCATTTGCGTGGAATCAGCTGGAAAGACGACACATTGATGAGAGGCTGCGTATTATCTACAAGCGATTCATTGTAGAGGAGGCCATGAACACAGAGCGGATTAAGGCACTGTTTGATATTTGCTATGCCTATGAAATTACAACCAAAATACCGAACATGAAGTTTATTTATGTCATAGCCGACGACGGGAATATTGTGCAGAGAGTACCTTATACTGACAGAGGAGCACAGGTATTCCTTTATTCAAAGACCGACCGTCTTGTGTGGGAGGCCAGGGACGGAAGGCATTACACTGACTCTATTCCTTATGAGAGCCGCCGGCTGTTTTATGAGCTTCGCTATATGGACATGTGCAAAAAGTATTTAAACGGTATGCGCATGAGCCGGCAGAAGGAAGAAGAGGAGCCTCTGACCCTGGACGTTGTCAAGGGAAAAGGGGTAGAAAATTACGAGGAAGAAGAATTGTTCACCTTCTGCAGTAAAACGATCAGGGAGAACAATTACGAGAATGATGATTTTCTGACCTATATCTGTTTTGAGCTGTTTAAACAGGGAAATTATGACAAGGTGATTCTGACTTATCTTGCAAATTACTACTGTGGTGCAACTGTGGACATGAAAAGGCTTTGGCGGGAGGCAAAAGAATACGAGGTTCATACTCATAACCTGGCAGAACGGATTCTGACACAGATGTTGTTTTCGGAGGAGTTATTTGCAGAGGTACAGATATTTGAGGAATATTATGCGGAAGGTGCGTACTTCAGGCTTCAGCAGGCATATCTTGCCTATATGGCCAGAGGTTATGTGGTGGAAGACCGGAAGATAGGCAAGAGTGTAATCGACATCATATGTAAAGAGTATGAAAAGGGAGAAGACACTATTGATATCTGTAAGATTGCAGTTCTGAAATATTATTCGAACCGGGAATACAGTTCCGGGACGCGCAAGACATTGAAGAAGTTTCTGCAGGAGCTCAGCGGAAAACAGATTTACTTTCCATTTTTCCTTGCCTATGAAAAGGACTGGTTGATTGAGCTTCAGCTCTGGGACAAGACCTTAATCGAATATAAAGGTCAGAAGGGCAGCCGTGTTATGCTTTACTATCAGCTCCAGAAGGGAGATTTTGAAGAGGTGGATTATTCCATGGAAGTGCTGACCCCAATGTATGAGGACCTTTATGTGAAAAAGTTTGTCCTGTTTGCAAATGAAAAGCTGAAATATTATTTCAAAGAGACAATCGACGGCAATACATACCGCAGTGATAAGGAAATCTGCATAAAGGAAGTAGAGGCTGGGGAATTAGGGAGATATGGCCGCCTGAATGATATTCTCCTGTGTGAAGGCGAAGAGAGAGAAAACAGGATGAAATCCTATGCAGTAGAAGATGCAGTAGCGGTACATATGTTTGGAAGGTATTAAGAGAAACAATCAGCATAAGCAGGAGGTTTATCGTGGGACAAGGCAATATAATTGGATATGAAATAAATGATAAGGCCTGCCAGATCAGCTTCTATAACGATCAGCAGCTTGAACCGGAGACTCTGGAGGTGGATTCTGATAATTATCAGATTCCTCTGATTATCGGTAAGCTGAGAGATACATGGGCCTACGGCAAAGAGGCGAAGCGTCTTGTGACTGTTAAAGAAGGATTTACAGTGACCAGGCTTTTGGAGAAGAGCCTGGCAGGAGAGAAGATTGAATTTGGGGAAGAGACATATGATGCGGTATGGCTTCTGTCCAAGTTCATTCAAATGTCCCTGCAGCCTTTTCCGCAGATAGAAGGCATTGTCTTTAGTGTGCCGGAGCTGACTGAAGAGTTGGCGCGTCTCCTGCGGGGAATTGCGGTCAGAATGAATGTTGATAAAAGGCATATTTTTATCCAGGACTATAAAGAAAGCTTCTGTAACTATTTGTTTTATCAGCCGAAGGAGCTCTGGCAATATGAGGCGGCATTGTTTTGCTGTGAAAGAAATGAGATCAGGGCATACATGCTGCGCCGGTTAAAGCCCGGCCTGGGGGGCGGCAAGACTACGTTTGTAACTGTGGACGAGGTGGCAAGCGCTCATATGAAGGAACTGGCCGCGGTCTATCCTGTGTTGAATGAAGACAAGGCAAAGGAGGCAGATGCACGTTTCACTAAGTTCATCGAAGGTGTATTCGATAAGCGGATTGTTTCCTCCGTTTTTTTGACAGGAGAAGGTTTTGAGAATAACTGGTACCCCACATCCCTGCGGGTTTTGTGCAACGGAAGACGGGCATTTATCGGGAACAATCTTTACAGTAAGGGTGCCTGTTATACAGCATACCGTAAGATGTTCATGCATATTGAGGATCCGGTGTATCTGTCGGAGACAAAGCTGACAGACCAGATTACAGTTAATATGAGGGTGGATGGACAGGAAATGTGGTATCCTATCGTCTCCTGGGGGGCGCACTGGTATGAGTCCAACAATCAGTGGGAGGTACTGCTGGAAGATGTTGAGGACATTGAACTGCACGTTGAATCTCTTGTTCAGGGAACCTTGAAGACGGAAGTGATTTCTTTAAAAAACTTCCCGAAAAGAGGGGAGTATTCTATGCGGCTTCAGATTGAAACTCTATTTCTGGATGAGAAGACCTGCAAGATCACTGTGCGTGATGTAGGCTTTGGAGAGTTCTTCCTGCCTACAGATTTCCAGGAGGAGAAGATTATACATTTAGGAGGCAACGATGGGAAGTTTAATTCTCTGTCATGACAGACATGCAACGCATCCCTATGAAATTACAAGGATCCATTGTAAGATATTTACAATTGAGGAATTATGCTATTATCTGTGTAATAATCTTTATCTGGTGGATTACACAATTATGAATGAACAGCTCTGTACATGGCTGGACGAGGAGATTGGAATGCCGGAACTGGCGGCAGACTTAAGGGACGTTATCCGCATGCGCGGTTCGGTGGAGAAGTTTGTTTTGACAATCTTGAAAAGCTCCAGGATATTCAGAGAGCCGGAGATGATCCGTATTCAGAATGTGCTGGAGCGTCTGAAGAATCAGAAGGATATTGAGAGGCAGAAATTCAAGGGAGACAACCTTTTAGAGAGCGGTGAAATTGAGGAGGCAATTCTTGTGTATCAGGCCATACTCAATGAGGAAGCGGATGAGAGTGTGGATCCCAAGTTCTATGGGAAGATTTATGCCGGCCTGGGAGCCGCCTACGGAAGGCTTTTTCTGTATCAGGAGTCGGCCAAGATGTATGACAGAGCTTATCAGATATGCGAAGATACCCAGCTGCTAAAGCCATATCTCTATGCATCTTATAAATATATGTCCCTGGAGGAGTATCATATTTTGTTGACGAAGCATGATGATTATGTGGAGGTCAATGCCCAAATGCGGCAGGAGATGGAAGATATCAAGGAGCACTTACAGATGGAGCGAAGTGCTGCACTGCTGGAAAAATGGAAGCAACAGTATAGAAGAAGCCACATATAGAACCGGGGAAGTGAAGTGTGTTTTATAGGGACTGGAATTGAGCATGGAAGGCGTTTGACACAAAGTGCGAAATGTGTTATTATGTGCAGGTATTTTAGCAAGGTAAAGTAATCAATTGATAAAAGAAGAAAGTGAATTGCGCTGGCCAGTTTATGTTTTGAAAAATATAGGCTGGTCAGTATACTGGATTGAGGAGGACATTATATTATGAAGAGAAACTTGGCAGCGGCAATGGCAGCCATACTTGTACTGTCGGCAGGCTTAGTGGGATGTGGGGATAAAAGTAAGGATGCATCTGCCGGTAATTCTGCAAAGACGGAGAAAAAGGCGGATGTAACCAACGAGGAAAAGAAAGAGGGAGACACTTTTACAGTAGGGTTTGATGCAAGCTTTCCGCCCTACGGATACAAAGATGACGACGGAGAATATGTAGGCTTTGATTTAGATTTGGCCCAGGAAGTGTGTAAGAGAAACGGCTGGGAGCTGGAGAAACAGCCAATTGACTGGGATGCCAAGGACATGGAGCTTAATTCCGGGACAATCGATTGTATCTGGAACGGATTTACCATAAACGGGCGCGAAGAAGACTATACATGGTCAGAGCCCTACGTGGATAACAGTCAGGTGGTGGTAGTTTCCCAGAACTCGGGAATTAAGACTTTAGATGATCTTGCAGGTAAAATTGTGGAAGTACAGGCTGATTCCTCTGCATTGAAAGCACTGGAGGGGGATCAGAAGGAATTGGCAGGGACATTTGGGACACTGACACAAGTGCCGGATTATAATACCGCGTTCATGGACTTAGAAGCAGGGGCAGCGGAAGCCGTTGCTATGGATGTGGGGGTTGCAGATTATCAGATTGAATCAAGAGGAGACGGATACGTTATACTGGATGATTCTATTTCTACCGAACAGTATGCTGTCGGCTTTAAAAAAGGAAATGAGAAACTTAAGGACCAGGTACAAAAGACGCTGGATGAGATGGCCAAAGACGGTACATTTATGACTATCGCAGAAAAGTGGGGCGTTGAGGATGCTGTCTGCCTGGGCAAGTAAATCCGGAGGATTAAAAGAATGAACATAAGTATTGCGGCTATGCTGGGACAATTGTCCGGTGGAATGATAGGTACGATAGGCATATTCTTTGCGACCCTGCTATTCTCCCTGCCACTGGGGCTACTTGTGGCATTTGGAAGAATGTCAAAAATAAAGATTATTCAATGGATAGCGAAGATTTATATTTCCATTATGCGGGGAACCCCTCTTATGCTGCAGCTGATGGTGGTATACTTTGGGCCCTACTACATATTTGGAATCCAGATTTCAGCTTCCTACCGGCTCGGTGCCGTACTCATTGCGTTTGCAATCAACTACGCTGCATATTTTGCGGAAATTTACCGCGGAGGCATTGAATCTATGCCGACAGGGCAGTATGAGGCGGCACGGCTTTTAGGCTACAATAAAGGGCAGACCTTTTTCCGCATTATTTTTCCTCAGGTAATCAAGAGAATTATGCCGTCTGTGACAAATGAAGTAATTACCCTTGTAAAAGATACCTCTCTTGCATTTTCCATTGCCTATGCGGAGATGTTTACTACAGCGAAACAGATCGCATCATCTCAGACCTCTATTATTCCTTTAGTCTCAGCTGGAATATTCTATTATCTGTTTAACTTGCTTGTGGCCGTGACGATGGAATTGCTGGAAAAGAAATTGGATTACTACAAGTAGGAGGAAATGCATGAGTTTACTGGAAATGAGCCATATTAAGAAAAGTTTTGACGGTGTGGAAGTATTGAAGGACATTTCTCTGAAAGTAGAGGAAGGGGAGGTTCTGGCAATTATTGGCCCTTCCGGCTCGGGAAAATCAACACTGCTCCGCTGTGCCACAGATTTGGAGACACCGGATGGCGGTGATATTCACTATGAAGGGAAATTTGGACTGGTGTTCCAGAACTTCAACTTGTTCCCTCATTTTTCTGTACTGAAGAATATTACAGATGCCCCTCTGAAGGTGCAAAAGAGGGAAAAAGAGGAAGTACTCAGAGAAGCCAGGGCACTTTTGAAAAAGATGGGACTGGAAGATAAAGAAAACGCCTATCCTTATCAGCTTTCCGGAGGACAGCAGCAGCGGGTCTCTATAGCGAGAGCACTGGCTATGAATCCGAAAATACTTTTCTTTGATGAGCCTACATCGGCTCTGGATCCGGAGCTTACAGGAGAAATTCTGAAAGTAATCAAGGATCTGGCAGCAGAACAGATGACCATGGTTATCGTGACCCATGAGATGAATTTTGCAAAAAATGTGGCTGACCATATCATATTTATGGATAAAGGCATCATTGAAGAACAGGGTACACCGGAGGAAGTATTTGGCTCCGATAATGCCAGAATGAAAGGATTTCTTGGGAAGTTGGCTACTGATAAATGATAAATAAGGCATATCACATAAGCATAACTTATATATACCGGTGCAAATAAATAATGAACGCGAACCCATACAAGGCAGTGGATATATTGATTTTACCATTGCCTTGTATTATACTTTTATGGTAGCTTAACTCAATGAAAGTACAAAAGGACAGGTGTGAACGTATGAAAAAACTGGAGCAGCTTTACGAAGGAAAAGCCAAAAAGGTATTTGCCACAGATGACCCGGATATTGTAATTGTGGACTATAAAGACGACGCTACTGCATTTAACGGAGAGAAGAAGGGAACAATCGTTGGAAAAGGTGTGATTAACAATCGGATGACCAACTATATTTTTCAGGTGCTGGAAAGGGAAGGTGTGCCGACGCACTATGTGGAAGAGCTCAGTGAGAGAGAAACCGCAGTAAAAAAGGTGGAGATTGTTCCACTGGAAGTGATTGTCCGCAATGTGGCTGCTGGAAGTTTTTCAGAAAAGCTTGGAATTGAAGAAGGAAGAAAACTGTTAGCACCTACTTTAGAATTCAGTTATAAGGATGATGAGCTGGGGGACCCGATGATCAATGACTACTTTGCCATAGCAATCGGGGCTGCCACAAGAGAAGAGATTGACAAGATCACAGAGTATACTTTTAAGGTAAATGAGGTATTGAAAAAATTCTTTGACGAGGCAGGAATTGAGTTGATTGATTTTAAGATTGAATATGGAAGATTTCACGGTGATATTATTCTGGCAGATGAGATTTCGCCGGATACATGCAGGCTGTGGGATAAAGAGACACATGAGAAGCTGGACAAGGACCGGTTTCGGAGAGATATGGGAAATGTGGAGGACGCATATAAAGAAGTATTTCACCGTATCGGCATTCAATAATCAGGAGTGTATTCATGAACAAATTGGAAAGGCTTACTACAGGTTTAGGTGAAGAGTGCGGAGTTTTTGGGGCATATGATCTGGATGGCGGCGATGTGACGCCATCCATATATTATGGCCTTTTTGCCCTGCAGCACAGAGGACAGGAAAGCTGCGGCATTGCAGTAACAGACACATGTGGAACGCGCAGAGTTTTATCCCAAAAAGGTCTGGGACATGTGGATGATGTATTTGATGAAGAATCTTTGGAAAAACTAAAAGGCAATCTGGGAGTCGGGCATGTCCGATATTCCACGGCAGGAGGGAGCTGCGCTGAGAATGCACAGCCATTGGTCATCAATTATGTAAAAGGGACACTTGCTATTGCCCATAATGGCAATCTGGTCAATGCATCTGCACTTAGGCGGGAACTGGAATATACAGGGGCCATTTTTCAGACGACTGTTGACTCAGAAGTGATTGCATATCATATTGCAAGGGAACGCCTTCATGTATCAACAGTTGAAGATGCTGTAAAAAATGCCATGAAAAAGATCAAAGGAGCCTATGCTCTTGTTATAGGCAGTCCCCGCAAGCTGATTGGCGTAAGAGACCCCCTTGGAATAAAGCCCCTGTGTATCGGAATGAAGGATAACACTTATATTCTTGCGTCTGAGAGCTGTGCAATAACCGCAGCGGGTGCTGAGTTTGTACGGGATGTGCTGCCGGGTGAGATTGTAAGTTTTACAAAAGATGGGATAGCTTCTGATATGAGTATGGCAGTTTCGGCCAACCAGCAGGCCAGATGTATATTTGAATACATCTATTTTGCCCGCACGGACAGTACCATTGACGGTGTGAATGTCTACCATGCCAGAATTAAGGCCGGAAAGGCACTGGCAGAATCTTATCCGGTGGAGGCAGACCTGGTGGTTGGTGTGCCGGACTCCGGACTTGTGGCCGCCAAAGGCTATTCTGAGCAATCCGGGATTCCTTATGGAATGGCTTTCCATAAAAACAGTTATGTGGGCAGAACGTTTATAAAGCCAAAACAAAGTGACAGGGAATCCAGTGTAAAAATTAAGCTGAATGTGATTCCCGAGGTGGTCAAAGGAAAGCGGATTGTCATGGTGGACGATTCCATGGTGAGGGGAACAACCTGTGCCAACATTATCAGAATGCTGAAAAAAGCAGGTGCCACAGAGGTGCATGTAAGAATAAGCTCACCGCCGTTTCTGTTTCCCTGCTATTTTGGAACCGATGTGCCGTCCAACGAGCATCTGATTGCACATTCCCATACACCGGAGCAGATATGTCAAATGATAGATGCAGACACACTTGGCTACATGGAAGTGGAAAAGCTAAAAAATATGGTTGGAGGCTTAAGTTTTTGCGATGCATGTTTTACAGGGAAATACCCCATGCCTGTCCCCGGCAGAGACATCAGCCATGAATTTGAGCAGAGCACTTAGTGAGGTCCTTTCGAGCTTAGTGCGAGCCACATCCTGACACTTGACGAGGTCTTATCGAGTCTAGTGACAGGATGTTACATTATAGAACAGGAGATTATACTATATGAGTACAGACCGTTATATCAGCCCTCTTTCCGAGCGTTATGCGAGCAGGGAGATGCAGTATATTTTTTCACAGGATAAGAAATTCAGGACATGGAGGAGACTCTGGATTGCTCTCGCGGAGACAGAGAAAGAGCTGGGACTGAATATCACAGATGAGCAGATTGAAGAAATGAAAGCTCACGCAGAAGATATCAATTATGATGTTGCTAAAGAAAGAGAAAAAGTGGTGCGCCATGATGTGATGTCCCACGTATATGCCTATGGGGTGCAGTGTCCTAAGGCAAAAGGGATTATTCACCTGGGAGCCACCTCCTGCTATGTTGGGGATAATACAGACATTATTATCATGTCGGAGGCACTGAAACTGGTAAAAACGAAACTGGTGAATGTGATTTTTGAGCTGGCGAAGTTTGCAGGCAAGTACAAGGAACTGCCAACTTTAGGGTTTACACATTTCCAGCCTGCCCAGCCAACCACGGTAGGCAAAAGAGCCACTCTCTGGATGCAGGAATTTGAGATGGATCTGGAAGATCTGGAATACGTTTTAGGCAGTTTAAAGCTTTTGGGCTCCAAGGGGACTACAGGGACTCAGGCAAGCTTCCTGGAATTGTTTGATGGAGATCAGAAAACTATTGATAAAATTGACCCTATGATAGCGGAAAAAATGGGATTTGAGGCCTGCTATCCGGTGTCCGGGCAGACTTATTCCAGAAAGGTGGATACCAGAGTAATAAACGTACTGGCGGGGATTGCCTCAAGTGCCCATAAGTTTTCCAATGATATCCGTCTGCTTCAGCACCTGAAAGAAGTGGAGGAGCCTTTTGAAAAATCTCAGATTGGGTCTTCTGCCATGGCGTACAAGAGAAATCCCATGAGAAGTGAGAGAATTGCCTCACTGTCACGCTATGTTCTGGCGGATTCACTGAATCCGGCAATTACAGCCTCCGTACAGTGGTTTGAGAGAACTCTAGATGATTCTGCAAATAAACGATTGAGTATTCCGGAAGGTTTTTTGGCAGTCGACGGTATTCTGGATCTGTGCCTGAATGTAGTGGATGGACTTGTGGTATATCCAAAAGTAATTGAAAAACATCTGATGTCTGAGCTGCCTTTCATGGCGACAGAAAACATTATGATGGATGCTGTAAAAGCGGGAGGAGACAGACAGGAGCTGCATGAGAGAATACGTAAATTGTCCATGGAGGCAGGGAGAAACGTAAAAGAAAAAGGCCTGGACAATAATCTTTTGGAAATGATTTCCCAGGACGATGGGTTTAATCTTAGTCCGGAGGATCTGCAGAAAATAATGGATCCGGTAAAATATGTGGGCCGTTCAAAGGAGCAGGTGGAAGCTTATCTGAAAAACGTGATTGATCCGTTATTGGAGAAGAATAAAAAAGAACTTGGCGTGAAAGCAGAAATTAATGTATAATCTTAATAACAGGACATAAAATCTATTTAGTACTCTGCCAAAGTAAGACTGTGCTTACAGCAAAATGGCAGCAAGGTCCAACGAGAAAAAGGAGGTTAGAGGTATGGCAATTTGGATTATACTTGCAGTGATTGTTATCATTGTTATCTGGCTGGTAGGTTCCTACAATGGGTTTATCCGGCTCAGAAATAAGACGGAGGAAGCATTTTCAGCTATGGATGTATCGCTGAAAAAGAGATACGATTTAATTCCAAATTATGTAGAGACAGTAAAAGGTTATGCAAAACACGAGTCGGCAACTCTGGAGAAGGTGATTGCCGCACGCAACGCGGCGATGAATGCATCTACCGAGGAAGAAAAGATTGCAAACGATAATATTTTAAGTGGTACTTTAAAATCACTTTTTGCACTTTCCGAGAGCTACCCGGATTTGAAGGCAAACCAGAATTTTCTGCAGTTACAGGATCAGCTGCAGCGGATTGAGGAGGAGATTGCTGGTTCCAGAAGATATTATAATGGCGTAGCGAACCGCTTTAACACAAAGGTGGAGATGTTCCCGGGCAATATTGTTGCGGGCATTTTTGGATTCAGGAGAAAACCGCTGTATGAAGTGACAGAGACACAACAGAGAGAGAATGTGAAGGTGAGTTTTTAAAAAGAGGAGGATATTGGCATGAGTAAGTCCAGAAATGGTTCTATCAAGTGGCTTTTTCCAGTTCTTCTCTATGTGCTTTTTATGTTTCTGACTTCAGGTATCTTCGATGATTCAGAATCGGAGCTTACAATGGATCAGAATATGGAAACGCAGTATTTTAATACAGATATCGTTATAGGGGGCGGCCAGTCATATAAGGTTACAGAAAATATCGGAGTGAGCTTTTATACGGGCAGGCAGGGAATCTACCGTCATATCCCATATAAAGGAACGGTGGTTGATTATGATCAAGAAGACAACCTGGTATCCGTGCCTTATTATGCAAAAATTACGGAGGCAAAGGCAAATGAACCTCTGGAGGTCAGCAGGAAAAATGGCAGCTGGCTCGGGCGTCTGGGCACCGAAGGCGAGTATAAAACAGGCGGGGAATATCAGATTTCCTACACATTTACACCGCAATTTGAGACGAAGGATTATAATAATGCCTACTATAATGTGTTTCCGAAACAGTGGCAGAATGATATCCCGGCGGGCAGCCGATTTACAGTTACATTCCCGAAGGATTTTGACCATGACAGGTTGAAATTTTACTATGGAGAACAAGGAGAACGCTCGGATGCGGCGGATATCCTTGCATTGTCATGGGAGGGAAATACAGTGACCGGGGTTTTACAGAGGGATCTTCCAATGGGGAATGGGGTTACATTCTATGCACCGATGAAGGAAGGATATTTTACCGGAATCGGTCATGTTGATTTCCTTCCATGGATGCTTCTTCTCCCTGGGGTTGTGCTGTGTGCGCTGATTGTATTTTTATACTTGAAATTCGGCAGAGACGAGCAGATTATTCCTTCCGTACAATATCAGCCTCCGGATAATCTGGACAGTGCAGCGGTAGGCTACATTATCGATGATAATGCTGATAATAAAGACATGATTTCCCTGATTATATATTGGGCAGAACAAGGGTATCTGCGCATTGAGGAGCAGAAGAGCAATAATCTCTGCCTCTATAAATTGAAGGATATTCCAAAAGATGCACCTGGATATCAGATTACTATATTCAAGAAACTGTTCGGACGCAGCGATAAGCGTAAAGTCAACAGTTTGACATATAATTTCGCAGGGACGCTGGATATAGCAAAAAAGCAGCTCAAAAATTCTATTGAAGAGCGGGGCGGATTATACACTGCGGCATCCAGAATTTCCCGTTGGGTGGCAGCGGTATGCTGTACTCTGCCTTTTGGCTGGTTTATGCTTGTCACAGGGCGGTATTCACTTACAGGTACGATTCAAACGGTGATCCAGGTGATTTTGTGGGGGCTTCTTGCAGCAGGGACTTTTGTATTCTGCACAGGAGTTGATAAATGGTATGCGAAATCTGCAAAGTCAAGGAGAGTAACCATAGAGATTAGTGCAGGAATGTGCCTTTTTGCCGTCTCTGCATATGTAATCAACTACATCCTACGAGTATACCGTAGAGAGATATTTCAATATGTCTGGGTGCTGTTTTTGGTAGTGATTATGACTGGGATAATGGTGGCAATGGCAGGTTTTATGAAAAAAAGAACACCGAAGTGTGTGGAATGGATAGGGAAACTGGCCGGGTTAAGAGATTTTATTGAGACTGCGGAGCTGGAGCGTATGAATGAACTGGCAAAAACAAATCCGGAGTGGTTTTACCATATCATACCTTATGCTTATGTTTTCGGACTCTCTGATGTGTTCGCCGAAAAATTGAAAGATCTCTCACTGCCGGCCCCTGAGTGGTATGTACCGTACCATCAATATACATTTTTTGATTACTATGTGTTCAATAGTTTAATGGTAAACAGCTTTGATAAGGCAGCCACCCAATTGTCGGTGCCAAAGCCCAGCAGTTCAGGCTCATCAGGTGGTTCTTCCGGGGGAAGCTTCGGCGGCGGAGGCGGTGGGTTTTCCGGGGGAGGTTTCGGCGGCGGCGGAGGCGGGAGCTGGTAGCAGGCAGTATACTGCTGCACGGCCGGACAATAACCAAAATAATGCAAAGGAATGTTGCAGATTGTGGCAGCATTCTTTTTTAGTATGTAAAATAGTTATGATGTAGCAAGGTCATGCTTTTGCATGCAAGCATGAAACGCATGGCCTTTTGACCCTGATATCATATCATCTATTTTACCAAGGAGAAAGGAACCCCGGCAAGGCAGGGGGAGAGGAGGAGAATTATGGAATTGTGTGTGAAGAGAGTTGAATTTGATGAGGGCAGAAAGCGGGGTTTGCGTATAATATTAGCAATATTTTCATTTTCTTTTGTTATCGGGACGGCTCATGAACTGCCGGAAGTTGATTTTTCGAAAACGAATTCTGCATGTGAACCCCGGTCTGAGACTGATGCACAGGGAGCAGAGATAGTGCCGGCGGAAACCATACAATTAAAAGGCACCGAGGAAAGGATGCAAAAAGAAGTTATGCATATAAAGGTTCCGCTGAGCGGGCTAAAAGCGGGTATTTCCCGGAGCGGTGAAAGAGTACTGCCTATGGTAGCTTCACCGTCAGTGGAGAATATTTCCGAAACTGTATCGGATATTTTTCCGGGTAATATGATACCGCAAATTCCACCCGCTAATTCTGGGGCAGCGGCCCCGAACGTCTCGGAAAAACCGGTGGATGAGAAACCGTCCACAGTACCGGCCGGACAAGACATCCCTACAGTACCTATTAAACAGGGGGATTCTTCGACAGCGCCGGCACCGGAAAAGGAGGGTTTGCCAGCAGTAAATAATCCTGTTACGGAATCACCGGAAACTGTGGATCCGGGTAATGCAGAGGAAAGCGGTGGTGAAGAAACGGAGCCGGAGGAAAGTGGTAATGGGGAAGCCCCTGTAGACCAATACGGAGGATTCCTTGTAAACGAGGAAGGAATGATTTACAGCTATGACCCGGGAGCAGGCATGCTGAATGAAGATGGTATCTTAGAGTTTCCGGGGGAGGAATGTACAGGCATTCTGGCAGGGACTTTCGCCGGGGTGGGAGCTGGTATCTGCGAACTGCACATTCCTGCCAATATGGCTTTTATCGAAGCAGGTGCACTGAAAGACCTGACGGAACTCGCGGATATTGAAGTGAGCACAGACAATCCTGCTTATGTAAGCAGTGAAGGTGTACTGCTGGACCGCAGCATGACCTCCATTCTGGCATTTCCGGCAGACCGGGTGGGAATTTATAGGGTTCCCGGTTCCGTAACCGGACTTGCCGAATATTCTTTTGCAGGCTCAAAGCTGTCAGTTCTGAATGTGGTGGAGTGCGGTATTGTCGGGATTGCAGAAAATGCGCTGGAGGGCAGCGCCCTGACAATATGCGTGCCCAGAGAGTACGTGGAGGAATACAGGATCATGTTTCCTGAAAAAGAAATTGCAGGCAGGTAATTATGTTTTGCATACTGTTCTTCCGGGAAGGAGCATAAATTTACCTTACAATGATGAATTTATTTCGGAAGTATGTTAGAATACTTCGCGGAGGCAGGATAAGAATATGGATTATAAGCTTGTGATGAATATGGCAGTTATGGCAGGGGAACTGATGCTGCGCAGCGGAGCGGAGACATACAGGGTGGAAGATACTATGTACCACATCCTGCGCACGGCGGGGACCCAGACTGTAGAGGCCAGTGTGATGATGACGGGAATCGTGGCGACTATCAGCAATCCGGATATGGAGCCAATTACAATGATTAAGAGAGTACAGGAAAGAGGGACGAACCTGAACCGGATTATGCGGGTAAATGAAATATCCAGAAATTATTGTACAGGAGAATTATCTCTGGAAGATGCCTTTGAGGAACTGAAAGTCATCAGTGGAAAGCAATATTGTATCTGGGTGTATAATCTTGCTACGGTGGTGGTTCCTGCAGGCTTCGCACCTCTGTATGGCGGCGGCAGTGCGGAGGTGCTGGCTTCAGCGGCAGTGGGGGCAATCCTGGCACTGGTGATAACGGGTGGAAAGAGATTACAGATTAACGGATTTATACTGGACACTTTATCTTCTCTGGCAGTGGCTGCAGCGGCAATGCTTTTAAAAGGACTGTTTCCCTTCCTGAACAATGATACAGTCATTATAAGTGCTATTATGCCCCTGGTGCCGGGGGTCGCAATAACAAATGCAGTGCGTGACACTCTGCAGGGTGACTATATTTCCGGCGGAGCGAGAATTCTGGAGGCATTTTTAAAAGCTGTGGCCATAGCCCTCGGAGCGGGGGCCGGTATGGCCCTCGCAAATCATTTTTTTACAGGAGGTGGTCTGCTGTGAAATTATTTTTTGGAGTAGTCGGCTCTTTTGCAGCTGTTGTAGCATTTGCAATACTTTTGGAGACTCCTAAAAAGTACCTGCCCCATGCCGGGGCAGCAGGAGCAATAGGAAGCTTTGTATATCTTCTTGGGCTGCATAACAATTTTGGTACGGTTCTTGCAACTTTTTTCTCGGCTCTTGCAATTGCGCTAGCTTCTCATACGTTTGCCAGGATATTTAAAGCTCCAGTGACAATTTTCCTGATTGCGGGAATTCTGCCTACGGTACCGGGAGCAGGGATGTACCGGACTGTGTACTATATTATTACAGATGACAGAGCCAGAAGCAGCTATTATCTGACACAGACACTGGAAATTGCAGGGGTAATTGCACTGGCTATTTTTATTATGGACACGCTGTTTCGGGTGCGTTTAAAAAAGGTTGAAAAAAAATAGGAAAAGAAATAGAAAGTTTTTTCTATGTTGAAGAATGATACAATTTGTCCTATAATGAGTAAGACATAAGATATAAAGAAGAAGCGGGGATAGAAAAATGGGTAAAGTAAGAACGAGATTTGCACCGAGCCCCACAGGGCGGATGCATGTGGGTAATCTGCGTACGGCATTGTACGCATATCTGATAGCAAAGCATGAGGGGGGAGATTTTATCCTTCGTGTAGAAGACACCGACCAGGAGCGTTTTGTGGAGGGAGCTTTGGATATTATATACAGAACTATGGAAAAGACAGGTCTGGTTCATGATGAAGGTCCGGATAAGGATGGGGGATACGGCCCCTACGTGCAGAGTGAGCGCTCTGCCAGCGGCCTGTATATCAAGTACGCAAAGCAGTTGGTAGAGCAGGGGGATGCCTACTATTGCTTTTGCGATAAGGAAAGACTGGACTCTTTAAAAACCACTGTATCTGAAGAAAGCGGAACTGATATTGTGAAATATGACAAGCATTGTCTAGGGCTTTCCAGAGAAGAAGTTAAGGCCAATCTGGCAGCCGGAAAGCCGTGGGTAATCCGCCTGAATGTGCCAAATGAGGGTACAACCGTTTTCCATGATGAGATTTACGGAGATATTGAGGTTCCCAATGATGAACTGGATGATATGATATTGATTAAATCTGACGGTTTCCCGACGTATAATTTTGCAAATGTGATTGATGACCATTTGATGGAAATTACGCATGTGGTCAGAGGAAATGAATATCTCTCCTCTGCACCGAAATATAACCGCCTGTATCAGGCTTTCGGCTGGGATGTGCCGATTTATGTGCACTGCCCGCTGATAACCGATGAGAACCATAAGAAGTTAAGCAAACGCAGCGGACATTCTTCCTATGAAGATTTGATTGATCAGGGATTTATTTCTGAAGCTGTTGTAAATTTTGTAGCACTGCTCGGTTGGAGTCCGGCGGATACAAAGGAGATATTTTCACTGGAAGAACTGGTAGAAGCCTTTGACTATCATCACATGAACAAATCTCCGGCAGTGTTTGATACGGTAAAGCTTAAATGGATGAATGGGGAATATCTAAAGGCTATGGACTTTGACAAATTTTACGAGATGGCAGAGCCTTATATTAGAGAGACTGTAACAAAAGACTACAATTTGAAGAAAATCGCGGCTCTTGTAAAGACAAGAATCGAGATTTTCCCGGATATAAATGAGCAGATAGACTTCTTTGAGGAACTTCCGGAATATGATATCAGTATGTACACACATAAGAAGATGAAGACAAATGCGCAGACCTCTTTTGCAGTGCTTACGAGCCTACTTCCACTTTTGGAGGCCCAGGGGGATTACAGTAATGATGCATTATTTGAGACTTTGAAAAAGTATGCGTCGGATAACGGTTTCAAAACCGGCTATGTGATGTGGCCTGTGAGAACGGCTGTATCCGGAAAGCAGAATACCCCGGGGGGAGCTACGGAGATTATGGAGATTATCGGAAAAGAGGAGTCTCTGAAGCGCATAAAGATTGC
This sequence comes from Muricomes intestini, assembly GCF_004346165.1. Taxonomy (GTDB): domain Bacteria; phylum Bacillota; class Clostridia; order Lachnospirales; family Lachnospiraceae; genus Muricomes; species Muricomes intestini. Next base: position 47,097 of record NZ_SLZZ01000022.1, read on the forward strand.
AATTGAAAAGTTAGAAGCAGCTTTAAGTTAGGCAGAAAGAGGAATACATGGGTTTTAGTAAGGCTCAGGAAGAAGCGATCACTCACGGAACCGGCCCTTGCCTTGTTCTGGCAGGGCCGGGCTCCGGGAAGACTACAGTGATTGTGAACAGAATGAAATATTTGATAGAGAAGTTAAAGGTTAGGCCAGAAGAAATTCTGGTCATTACTTTTACTAAATATGCAGCGGCTGAGATGAAGAGCCGCTTTCAAAATCTGATGGGGAAGAAAAGCCTGTCCGCTACAGTAGGCACTTTTCACGGTATATATTACGGAATTTTGAAGTGGGCATACCACTTTGATTCCCGAAATATTTTGTCTGAGGAGGAAAAATATCAGATTATCAAGAATGTGGCCAGCCGGCAGGAGATCCAGATTTTTGATGAGGAAGATTTCATTTCGGACATTGCGGCAGAAATTGGAGTTGTCAAGAACAACAGAATAGACATAAGGTCTTACCATTCATCAAAATGCAGCCCGGAAGATTTCCGGAATATTTATCTGGAATACGAGGCCCAGAGAAAGAGAGAAAGAAAAATTGATTTTGATGATATGCTCGTACTCTGCTATGAGTTATTTTCAAAAAGACCCGATATTTTGAAAATGTGGCAGGAAAAGTTTCATTATGTTTTGATTGATGAATTTCAGGATATCAATAAAGTACAGTATGATGTGATTAAAATGCTGGCAGAGCCGCAGCAGAATATTTTTGCCGTGGGAGATGATGACCAGTCCATCTATGGCTTTCGTGGTGCAGATTCAAAGCTGATGTTTCAATTTAAAGAGGACTACCCAAATTTGCGGCAGCTTCTTCTCGACATTAATTTCCGATCCACCTCAAATATTGTGCAGAATGCATTAAAAGTTATCGGCAATAACGAGACACGTTTTGAGAAGGCAATCCATGCAAAAAAAACTAAGGGCTTGAGCCTTCATGTACAGGAGGTGGCAGACCCGGCGGAGGAGAGCCGATATGTAATGGAAGAGATACAGAGCCGTATACAGTCAGGAGTAAAAGCGGAGGACATTGCAGTGCTTTTCAGACTTCACACGGATGCAGGAAATCTTGCGGAGACACTCTGGGAGCATCGGGTTCCCTTTCAGATGAGGGAGCATCTGCCCAATATATATAATCATTTCATTGCAAAGGATATAAAGGCCTATTTTAAAATGGCGGCTGGGAGCAGGATACGCCAGGACTTTCTGCAGATTATGAACAAGCCAAAAAGATACATTAGCAGAGACAGCCTTACCGGGAGGGAAGTTGCTTTTGAGGACTTAAGAAAATTCTATTGTGACAAGGACTGGATGCTGGACCGGGTGGACCAGTTTGAGTGGGATTTGAAGATGCTTGCCAAGATGGCTCCCTATGCGGCAATCCAGTACCTCCGCAAGAAAATAGGATATGATGATTTCCTGAGAGAATATGCTGCTGCCCGGAAGATGCAGGCAAGTGATCTATTTGAGATACTTTCAGAAGTGGAAGAGGCGGCACGCCCTTTTTCCTCTTTGGAGAGGTGGTTTTTGCATGTGGAGGAATACACCAATGCGTTGAAAATGAGGGAGAACAGCAAAGAGCCGCACTCAAGCGGGGTACGGCTGATGACAATGCATGCTGCAAAAGGGTTGGAATTTGACACAGTGTATATTATAGAAACCAATGAAGGTCAGATTCCATATAAGAAATCACTCAAGGAACAAAAGGAGGAGGAAGAGCGGCGGCTGTTTTATGTTGCCATGACAAGGGCAAAGGAGCTCCTCAAGATTGTATATGTAAAAAACAAAAACGGAAAGGATAAGGATCCTTCCCGCTTTGTAGACGAACTGTTTGAGAAAAAACAAGTTTAATCCGCATCCGGTGCTTCGTCCGGCTCCAGATCCTCATATTCCAGGGAATCTAGCCATTCATCGAATTTGTCGGCGGCGCGCTCATACTCATCGTCGTCCTCAATATTCTCAAGTGAAGGTTCGTCCGAATCTGTCTGGTGGAACCGATAGAGAAAGACATCCCCATCACCGCTTTCACCTTCTTCGTCCAGAGGCAGCAGAGCAATATACTCCTGTCCTTCTGTTTCAAAAATGGTAAGAACAGCGCATTCCAGTTCCTCATCATTGTCCAGTGTCAGTGTAACGGTGAGTGATTCGTTTTCGTCCATAAATTTTCTCCTTTTATTGTTGATACATTCACTGTAACAAAAAGGAAAATAAAAAGCAAGAAAAAACATACGCCTGTCTCTCTTGACATTGCTATGAAACACGTTAGAATAAAAGAGACTGGTTTACAGCAAAATCAAACTGACGGCTGAGCTGTAAAATCAATTATACATAATGGGAGGATATTCGATGAAAAAACGGATATTTAGCTTATTTCTAACAATTCTGGCAGCGTGCATGCTGTTTGCAGGGTGCAAGAAGGATGTAGGTACACCTGAAGATAATGCAGTAGAAAAAGAGGAAAAGGCGGGGACTAAAGAAGATTCTGTCTACACTTTTGGTTATAGTTGTATTGATATGGACAATCCTTATTTTGAGACGCTGCAGCTGTCCATAGAAACGATGCTGAATGAAAAAGGATTTCAGCTTATTACCAAAAACCCAGGCTCTGATGTGGAATTGCAGATTGAACAGATTCAGCAAATGATTGAGCAAGGCGTGGATGCTGTCTTTTTATGTCCGGTGGACTTGGAAAAAATAACCCCGGCTCTGGAAGCTCTGAAAGAGGCAGACATTCCGGTTATCAACATAGACACGCAGGTCAGGGACACAGATCTGACAAATGCTTTTGTTGGTTCTGACAATAAAAATGCAGGGTATCTGTGTGGCACAGATTTAGTAAAGCAGAAGCCGGACGGCGGGAAGATTGTAATTCTGGAGAACCCATCTGTGAATTCCGTCAATGAAAGAATTACAGGCTTTGAAGAAGCCATTGCGGATGGAGGCTTTGAAGTTTTGGCGAGAATAAATACAGAAGAGCCACAAGCCAATATTCAAAGTGAGTTGAAAGCAATTTTGTCAGAATTCTCCCACATTGATGCAGTAATGTGCGGGAATGACCAGGTGGCCCTGGAGGCTTTGCAGGCTATTGAGGACGCGGGCAGGACGGATATGCTTGTCTATGGCGTGGACGGTTCACCGGGAGTGAAGAGTAAATTGCTGGAGCCGGGCACCTGTATGGCCGGGACGGGAGCACAATCTCCTATTAATATTGGTAAAAAGGCTGTTGATACAGCAATTGCTGTTTTGGAAGGCAATGATTATGAGAAAGAGACTTATGTGGATACAGTTTTCATTAATAAGGATAATGTAGAAATGTACGGAACTGACGGCTGGCAGTAATAAAGGAGAGAGGATCTGGAGAATATGAGGAAAGTGCAGGGGAGCCCACAGCCACTGGGTGTGACAATCGAAGACGGCAGGGTGAATTTTGCGCTCTCTGTTCCGGCAGGAAAAGTATGTGAATTGCTTTTGTACCGGATAGGTGAGGATGAGCCTGCACAGGTGTATCCTATGGATGCCCGTGATGCTGCAGGGGAGGTGCGCTTCCTTGCGGTAGAGGGACTGGACGCTGCACAGTATGAATATAATTACAGGGTAGACAAAAAAGTGCGAATTGACCCATACGTGAAGGAAATAACGGGGCATAAGGTGTTTGGACAGAAGGTGAATCTAGATTCTCACAAGGTGAGGGGGCGGATTTCTGAAGAGGATTTTGACTGGGACGGGGATGAGCCGCTTCATATTCCTTTTCATGAGGTGGTAGCTTACAGTCTTCATGTGAGGGGATTTACTATGCATAGCTCATCAAAGGTGAAACACAGAGGCACATTTTTGGGAGTGACGGAAAAGCTGACCTACTTGAAAGAGCTGGGAATTAATCAGATCCAGTGCATGCCAATTTATGAATTTAAAGAATACGAGGGGGCACGCCAGAATTACTGGGGATACGGGAAGGGCTGCTATTTCGCTCCCAAGGCATCCTATGGCGCATCAGATCATGTGCGCAGAGAGTTGAAAGGGATGGTCAGATCCTGTCATAAGGCGGGCATTGAAGTGGCTATGGAGATGCCCTTTACAGAGGGGATACTTCCGCAGATAGCGGTGGAATGTCTCCGGTATTATATGTTGGAATATCATATTGACGGTTTTGTGATTAATCCATATGTGGTTCCATGGGAAGCTGTAATCTTAGACCCGATTCTCAAGGGTGTTAAGATATGGAAAAAAGATGACTGGTTTCAGAATATCATGCGGAGGTTCCTGAAAGGGGACGAAGGTATGGTGGAGGATGTGATGCGTGCACTTTGCCGCAACACAGGAGAGGCAGGTGGGTGCAATTACATTACTGCCCATACTGGATTTACTTTATATGATCTTGTATCCTATGATGCTAAGCACAACGAAGCAAACGGGGAGAACAATCATGACGGCCCAAAGTACAATTACAGCTGGAATTGCGGAGCGGAAGGGCCAAGCAGAAAACAGGCTGTGTTGGAACTGAGAAAAAGGCAGATCAGGAATGCATTTTTCCTTTTGTTAACGGCCCAGGGCACACCCTGTATTTTGGCCGGCGATGAGTTCGAAAACACCCAGAAGGGAAACAACAATGTATATTGTCAGGACAATGAATTGTCCTGGCTAAATTGGAATAAATTGAAGAATAATAATGTATTGTTCCAGTATGTAAAGGCACTCATTGCACTACGCGGAGCTCACATGGTACTGCACAGAAAAGGACCGCTTCTAGGACTTGACCGGATAGCCTGTGGAATGCCGGATGTCTCTTATCACGGGGAAGAAGCATGGCAGATTCCGTCAGAGATTTCAAGCCGGCAGCTGGGAGTATTGTACTGTGGGAAAGAGCTGGGGGATACGGACTGTTTCATTGCATATAATATGCACTGGATCGAACATTTCTTTGCACTTCCCACGCTGCCCGCCGGTAAAAAGTGGCACCGGGCCGCAGATACGTCAGCCGGAGAGTGGGGGAAGCCGATACTTTTAGAAAATCAGAAAAAAATGATTGTAAAAGAAAGAAGCATTGTATTTTTGATTGGAAAATAAAGATACCGGAAGACGACAAAGCAAGAAAGGACGATTAAATAATATGAAAGCAATAAAGCATTTTTGCACGATAACCAGACACAAAATGTTGGTTATGAAAGAGTGCTTCCGGGTTGGACTGTATAAACAGGGAATCCTTCATGATTTATCAAAATACGGCTGGACGGAGTTCAGCGTGGGGTGTAAGTATTATCAAGGGAACCGGAGCCCCAATAATGCAGAAAGAGAAGACAAAGGCTGCTCTTATGCATGGCTCCATCATAAGGGGCGGAACAAACACCATTACGAATACTGGATAGACTATGGGTTAGACGACGAGAAGAATATGGTGGGAATGAAAATGCCTGTCCGATATGTGGTAGAAATGTTTCTGGACAGAATAGCTGCCGGAAAAATATATAAGGGGTCAGATTATCAGGACTCAGATCCTCTCCAATATTTCCTGGCAGGAAAAGGCCACTATCTGATGCACGAAGAAACAGAAGCACTCCTGGAAAGCCTTCTGCGGATGCTTGCCGAAGAAGGCGAGGAACGAACATTTTCTTGTATAAAGAAAACAGTACTAAAAAAAGATTATTCGGGATAATATAACTGATTATCCTGAATATCAAGCAGCACATTATTTAAATATCTTTTGGCTTCATATCTTGCCATGGGCAGGTTCATATCCAGATAATTTCCGCAGTCCTTTGCAGAAGCGCCTGGAATTTCCCCTTCAAAAGATGCAATAAAACTGAACATTTCCTTCATAAGAGGCACAATGTCCCTGGACTCATAATTGCCGGAGAGGAGAAGATAAAATCCTGTACGGCATCCCATAGGTCCAAAATACAGCACTTTATCACTATATTCTGCATGATTTCTTAAAAAGGTGGCACCCAGATGTTCTAGGGTGTGGACTTCCGCCGTATTCATAACAGGTTCTTCATTCGGGTTAGTCATTCGGATATCGAAAGTTGTAACAGGACTTTCATTTACAAAATCTTTCCTGGATACATAAAGTCCGGGTACGAGTCTGAGATGGTCTATTGTGAAACTTGTAATTTTCTTCATATGCATTTCCTTTCCTAAAAATTTTATATATACCATTATAGTGGCAGAAACGGAATAAGACAAGCCGCAAGTTGACGAAAGAATGTGGGTCGATTATACTGAGGGGGAATAGATGATTTTAAACAGCATCAGTTTAAGGGATATCTGATACCTACGGATTGCTCCGCACTTTGTGCTCCCGCGATCCTAAAAACATTCGAAATCCGCCCTGCTCGGGCTACTTTCTCATGTTTTACGGGTCCCAAAGTCATGCTTTTTCATGCAAGCATGAAACGCATGACCTTTTGACCCTGGTATCATCATATTATTTATGGAGGATTATACATATGAAATTATATCTTGTACGTCATGGAGAGACAGCGTGGAATAAGGCAGGCAGGGTTCAGGGGCATTCTGATATCCCTCTGAATGTGAATGGAGTATATTTGGCAGAAGAAACGGCAAGGGGACTAAAGAATACTACTTTTGATCTTGCATATACAAGTCCGCTGGTCAGGGCGAAGGAAACTGCGGAAATTATACTAGAGGGTCGAAATGTACCCATATATGAAGAACCGGAAATCCTAGAAATGGGATTTGGGGCTGCAGAAGGTTTGCACTGCCGCGGGGAAAACCAGGAACCGGGAAGTGATGAGTTCAACAAGCTTTTTACGGATCCGGTGCATTATAAAGTTCCAGAAGGCGGGGAATCTATTTTGCAGCTGTCAGACAGAGTTAAGAGATTTTTGAAAGCGTTATATGAAAATCAGAAATTGGTGAATAAGTCAATACTGATCACTTCACATGGCGCGGCACTTACAGCAATGCTGAATTTAATAAAAGGGAAAAAGAAGATTGCAGAATTCTGGGAAGATGGGATTCCTAAGAATTGTGCGGTGACAAAAGTTGATGTAAGAAATGGAAAATCTGAAATAATTTATGAAGGAAAAATTTATTATTAGAGCATTAATTTGCAGGAAGGAGATGAGATATGGGATTTTCGCTGGATGTTAGCGTGCCGGTTTTTACGGTGTTTTTTCAGGGACTGCTGAGCTTCTTTTCCCCCTGCGTACTTCCACTTATTCCGCTCTATATTGGTTATTTGTCGGGAGGTACAAGAACAAAAGGAGAGGATGGGAAAGTTCATTATAACAGGAAAAAGGTTATAGTTAACACTTTATTTTTTGTCATAGGAATCAGTTTTACCTTTTTTGTCCTGGGACTTGGCGCATCTGCACTGGGGGCTGCCTTTAAAGGAAATCAGGTATTATTTGCAAGAATTGGAGGAATTCTGGTCATTGCCTTTGGCCTGTATCAGCTGGGAGTATTTGGAACCTCCAAAGTTCTTGGCGGTGAACACAGACTGCCTTTTAAGCTGGAAGGTCTTGCCATGTCACCTTGGACTGCATTAATTATGGGAGTCACTTTCAGCTTTGCGTGGACACCTTGCGTTGGGCCGGCACTGTCCAGTGTTCTTTTAATGTCTGCTTCGGCGAACACAAAGGCACTTGGATTTATTTTGATTGGAGTCTACACCTTGGGATTCATCCTGCCGTTTTTGGCTGTCGGAGTGTTTAGTACAACATTACTGGATCTGTTTAAGAGACACAGCAATGTTGTGAAGTACACTGTAAAGGCGGGAGGAGTACTCATGATACTAATAGGTGTTATGATGTTTACCGGGAAAATGAATGCCGTTACAGGATATTTGTCGGGTATACAGACGTCACAGGAGCCGCAGAAAGCTCAGGGAGAAAAGAAATCCCGTGAAGACGATTCAGAAGATAATTCACAGGAAAGCGGTTCACAGGAAGAGGCAACAGAGAAAGGTACATCCGGGGAGGAAGACGGAAAGTCGGAAGAGCACGATGATGAGTCCGCCGGACTCAAAGATGCTGTTGATTTTGAATTAAGAGATCAATTTGGTGAGGTGCATAAGCTTTCTGGTTATAAGGGGAAAACGGTGTTCATGAATTTCTGGGCAACCTGGTGTCCACCCTGCCGTGCAGAGATGTCGGACATCCAGAAATTATATGAGTCCTATCAAAGTGAGGAAGCCCCGGAAGTTGTTATTCTTGGAATTGCAGCACCGGGATATGGGCAGGAACAGGATGAAGAAGGAGTACAAAAATTTCTGCAGGAGAATGGTTATACATACCCTGTTCTAATGGACACCGGCGGCAGCCTGTTTGATCAGTACAGCATATATTCCTACCCAACTACTTTTATGATTACCGGGGACGGAAAAGTATTTGGATATGTCAGCGGTCAGCTGACGGGTGACATGATGAAAAATATCATAGAGCAGACGATTGAGGGCAAGAGAAATTGATGAAATTGTGCTTCAGAGTAAAATAGAGCCGGGCAAAATGGATACGTTTGCTGATCGAGGTAGGCAGGCCATAGTATAAATAATTCAATGCATTTCCTGAAATATCTGAAAACATATAAATTTTAATGAAAGTTTCGCTAAGAAGTGTTAGAATGGACATATAGATAGTGATTTGGAAACAGACAGTAGAATAGGAGGTATTTTGAATGAATGAAATGCAGTTGAAAAGGATGCATGAAGGAAAAGGGTTTATTGCAGCTCTGGATCAAAGCGGTGGCAGCACGCCTAAGGCTCTGAAGCTTTATGGCATTGATGAGTCACGGTATCATAATGATGAAGAAATGTTTGAACTTGTACATAAGATGCGAACAAGAATTATTACGAGCAAAGCCTTTACGTCTGAACACATATTAGCAGCTATCTTGTTTGAAAATACGATGGACAGGAAGATGGATGGTAAATATACGGCAGATTACCTTCTGGAGGAAAAGGGAATTCTTCCTATTCTGAAGGTAGATAAAGGTCTTGCCCCGGAGGAGGAAGGAGTACAGGTCATGAAACCAATGCCTGACCTTGGCACCCTTTTGGAACATGCTGTCGAGAGGCATATTTTCGGGACAAAAATGCGCTCAGTTATTAAACTGGCAAATAAAAACGGAATCCGGGAGGTTGTAGACCAGCAGTTTGGAATTGGTATTCAGATTGCCAAAAAGGGTCTGGTTCCCATATTAGAGCCGGAGGTTGACATTTACAGTCCTGAAAAGGAAAGGGCTGAGAGAATTTTGAAAGAAGAATTGTTAACTCATTTGGATAAGATTCCTTCAGATACCAGGCTGATGTTTAAGTTGTCTCTGCCTACGAAAGATGGTTTCTACTCTGATCTGCTGGAAGATTCGAGAGTAGTGAGAGTTGTAGCGCTTTCCGGAGGTTACAGCCGGGATGAGGCAAATACTCTGCTTGCAAAGAACCCAGGGGTTGTGGCAAGTTTCTCACGTGCCCTTACTCAGGGACTCGGTGATAGTCAGACCCAGGAAGAATTTGATAGGACACTGGCTGGGTCAATCCGGGGAATTTATAGTGCTTCCATAAGATAAAGGTAACTATTTAGAATCAAGCTCAAAAATCTACGGTTTTCTTGTTATTTGGAGCGTATTGGTCAGCAGTGGATGGTGAGCCTTTTGACATGGCTCACCATCCATTTTATAATATTCGCTGCAATTGTACAAATAGTAACAGTTCAGCCATCAGCTCGATTCCACCCCAAGGGTACCGTCCTTGTTAAACAACCACACTACGGTTGCTAACCAAGGACATGTGCTGCGCTTCATCTCGCTGCGGCAGAGCGCCATATGAATTTTCGGCAGCATATGCATACGAAAGCAAGCTTTCTCCTGCATATGCTGTCGAAAATTTGCATGGCTGAACTGTTACTACAAAAAAAATGATGTGGGGGTCAAAAGGTATTTTGACCCCTGATACCTACGGATTGCTCCGCACTTTGTGCTCCCGCAATCCTAAAAACATTCGAAATCCGCCCTGCTCGGGCTACTTTCTCATG
>NZ_SLZZ01000023.1 GCF_004346165.1 Muricomes intestini
AGTAGCTGATAAAGTGACTAAAACAACTGTTCAGCAAGCTTTTTAGGATAAAACAAACTGCATGGAATAGGTGCTTCTAATTTGCCGGACAACACATAATCGAGCCTGTACTTTTTCGCAAGCTTTATTTCACATCTCGGTACCTTCTATATATTCATTATATGTTGTATTCAACATATATGTCAAATCAAAAAACTTTTATAAATCAATCTTTGTGAACTTCAAAACTCAGGAGCTTCCCCTCATGCGGTTTCTTCCGAAAAAGAAATGTCTGCATATGGCAAGAAAACACAGTGGATTGGAATTGCAAAAAATCTATATTATGGGTATAATATAGATAATATAATTCATATCCATACGAAAGGGGCTGGTTCTATGGAACACGTACATGATATCTTAATAAAATTCAGCAAGGAAGTCCGTAAAATCATTGGAGACTCCTTAAAAAAAGTAATTGTCTATGGCTCCTATGCGAGAGGCGACTATAGTGAAAATTCTGATATTGATATCATGATTCTCACAACACTGTCAGATGATGAGATACGTAAGGTCGAAAACACCATCTATGATATTGCATTTGATTTTCAGATGGACTACCTTGTGGATATTAGTGTAATTGTAAAAAATGAAAAGCAATTCCAATATTGGCTTGGTGCATTGCCCTTCTATGATAATGTCCAGAAAGAGGGGGTCGTAATCAGTGGATGAGCGTAAGCAGGATTTGTGCAAATATCGAATTGGGCAGGCAAATGAAACATTAGTCGTGGCCAAAGAATGCTATCAAAATAAGCACTATAAGGACTCCATCAATCGTTCCTATTATGCTGCGTTTTATGCGGTTAAATCTATTCTGGCACTAGGTGTTGTTGATTTTAAAAGACACAAAGATGTAATATCTTTTTTTAACAAGAACTTTGTCGCAACAGATATCTTTCCAAGAGAGATTGGAAAAGGATTAGGACGCCTTCAGCAAAAGCGTGAGAAATCGGATTACGATGACTTTTACATTGCTTCTGCTGATGAGGCCGCTGAACAAATTGCTATTGCAGAAACAACAATTTCCACAATAACAGAATATCTAAACAAAGAACAAAACAATTGAAATTTATAAAAATTTAATGGTGCCTGACACTGGGTAGACACACATGAACTAAAAACAAAAGAAACCCTCGAGAGGCAGTAAATTGTACTCCCCCAGAGCTGAATCATGCTGGTGAACGCTTCTATAGATAGCTTCCTGACATATCTTGCTCTTTCAGACATGTTTGCTGATACATGAACCGCATAGTTCTTCTTCTGAGGTTTTCCCTTCCAACTTTCTTTGTGGGGATAGTGTTCACAGTATTCTTTGGCAAAAAGCACCCGTCACATCCCTGTTTTGGGGTAATGCGTTGTCTTTTCTGGGGCATGACCCATCGGATAGCTTATTACTTTTGTTCCGTCCTCAGAGAACTAAAAATCAGCAAATATATCTTCTACGGCTCTGCCAGTTATGCTGTTGTGATTAGTTTCGTGTTTTTTGCTTTCGTCATCTCTTGGTTGGCGGCTCTACCATATGTACCATCCATAATTTTCATCATTACATCAAATTCTACTGCTTCATTCATTACTTCAATATTTTCTTGCTTTTTTAATGCATGCTGGAAAGTGCTTGTCATTTACACCATTTCTTCAATTGCTGTACACATATTGACCGCTCCTTTCTCATCTTCATTTTGTTTTTGGTTTTCTCTCAGCACCGGAATATCCAAAAATACAGAGACAAGTTCACTTCGCTCTCTGGATAAATGACTGTAATGATCTTTGTTTTCTTTTAAAACTTTATTTAGCCGTTCTCTGTCATGGCAGACTTTCAGTAATTCATAAACCTCTCGCAGCCCGGTCTTAATTCACTTCCTTTTTCATCACCTTTCGTTTATGGCATACGAAAGAATGGTACATGATGCTTTAAAATTGGCACTGCTATCATAGATTCCAGTACATTCCCCACAAATGCTTTGCACCACATTTTTTCTCTGGCATTTCTTAGCCCTCCTTTGACAAATTCCATTTTATAATGAAACCTGTGAAAAGAGGGCTCTGCATAGAAGCAATCCAATCATAAAAAGAATGCCCTGTATTCCGTGGGGACTGAAATGTTTATGATAATATACACACTATTTTTTCTTCTTTACTTCTTTAGACACTTCCTTGAGGCTTTCTAAATAGGCCTGCTCAACTGGGGTCAATGTGATTTCCTGATACTTTCGATACTCAGATCTTGCTTTATCAATTGCTTGCCTATGGCTTACAGACCCCGCACCCATCAATAATTTTCGATTTCCCGAAGATAAAACCATATCCAATTGTTTAACATAATCATCCATGTACATAGGCTTATGTTCAATTGCATTGATTTCCGCCAAATCAAAATAACCAGACACAAGATTGTTCAATACTTTCAATTCATCTTCCTGTAGATAATTTTTTGCAATACCAATATTCTTTTAAACGCTCCGTTGCCCAACGTCTGAAATTAGTCGCAATGACAGACTTTACCCTATACCCAAGGGAAATAATCATATCAAGATTATAAAACGGTATTTCTCGCGCCACCTCACGATTTCCTTCTTTTCGAACCTGTCGGAAATTCCGACAGGTTGAATTCTCATCAAGTTCATCCTCTTCATATATATGTTTAATATGTTCTACCACATTTGTGCGCGAGGTCTGAAATAAATCAGCCATTTGCTGCTGTGTCAGCCATACAGTTTCATCTTGAACTTTGACCTCGATATTTGTTAATCCATCATCCGACTGATAAATTAGGATTTCACCATAGTTATCCATCTATATTCACATCCGATCCTTATAAAATTTTTTTCTTACAGAAGTCTCATCAATCTCTTTTAATAAGTTTCTATATATCAAATAACAACTGCCCCATTCCCATGCTTTTGTTTCAATAATGGAAAGGAAATTCCTCACCTTATTCCTTAGCCTGTGCCTCTAACTCCAGCAAGAATTTATCATAATCGGACATAAACCTTCTGTCCTGTAGATACGGTATTTTTCAAATTCCGTTTCTGCATGGAGCTTTGCCTGCTCGGCACTAATCTTTCCTGCATCTGTGAGTATTTCATTCCCATTAAACTCCAGCTCTATATTACTCGCTTTAACACTTTAATCTGCTTTTTACTATTAAACTTAGTTGCAAAACAATTAAATTTTCCCGAGCTTTCCCATTTACCGGCCACTACAATAACATGATTTCTATTATTATACAGTAACTCTCTGATTTCTTTAAATAGTTGCGGCTTCTTATATTTTAACTCTAATTGATACCTCATATCTCCAATAGGTGTTTCAAGAAAAATACTGGTGTCTTTATATAAGAGCTTTCTGCTTCTTGCCTCTATTAATCTATAGCCAAAAACCCCTTTAGGATACATGTAAATACTCCTATCGTCAATAAGTATCTGTCCTATTGTCTGACCGTTAAACTCATTATTACATGGATAAGCTTTACACATATCATAAACTTGTTGGATAGTATGTGGAAAAGTTTCTCCTTGAATGCCATTGCCCTGATTATTTGTTTCATTGTCATGTTTTTGTTGTTTCTCTCTTTCCAGCATCATTCTTTCAATGACATCATCTGAAACAAATCCTTCTTCTGTAATATTATTAGGATTATAGCTATTATCCGAACCGTATGGACAGTGATCAGTATGTTTGGGATTACTGGAAGCACGAAAATATGATTTTTTCTCTCCCTCCACATTCCACAGAAACATTCTCGCATTGCAACGAGGATTTGGGCAAAAATATCTAATTCCTTTATCTCTTTTTATAGCGTCCTTTACCTTCAATTTCTTCGTTCTTTTTTCGTCTTCAAATACATACATAGCCATAATTGTATCCTCATAGTCAGTTTTTGACTGCATTTATAAATGTTTATAAACAAAAAATTGCACTACTTCTTGTCGTTTTACTATCGACAATATATTGTTGATATATAATAGAAATTTAAAACATATTTACACCGTTCCCCTAATAAGCACAAAAATGCAATGTATCTCCCACAACCACGAATTCTTCATCGTTCATCTGTGACCAGTTTTTTCCTTTGAAGTATTGTGTGTATATTTCTTCGGAGGATTCGACCATCTGTGTCTCATACCCATCCAGCGCTTTTAGTGCCACGGAAACAGCCCAGTAATTTGACATGATCCTCTCGTTGACAGGTCCGTATCCGGCTTGAAGGCCGGCGGCAAAGCCACTGAGCTGTTCATCTGCGTAGAATGCTATTTTTGTCACTCTGACATTATGTGTTTCTTCGTATTCCCGCAGATATGTTCCGATATACTGTGCCTCATAGCGGTCAATGGCATTTGCATAGTAGGTGGATGTAGATATTTTCAAAACTCCCCGGTACTGTATTAAGAGAAATGCCAGGACAAACAATGGGAGTAGAATATTTGTCCTGGGTGTGACATCCATATACAGCAGTCCTACAAGCAGCACCGCGACCGCTCCACCCATGATATATACAGTTCTTGGCACAACATCAATATAGTTCACATCTGTGGCCAGCAAGGGCGCATAGATGCCAAGAACAGCTATGGCAAGCCAGTATACCCCCTGGAGCAGCATGTTCCAGGCCTTCTTGCGGAAAATCTGATACAGAAAAAATGCCCCCAATATTCCAACGCATATGGCGTAAGCTTTATGAGGCATAAAATTTGCAGTTGTTTTCAATAAATTTATAAGACCTTCTGTAGCTTTCCAAAAAGAAGCGGCAAGATTCAGATTTTTTCCTGCGGTCCGGGCGTTGCCCCCAATGTGTACTTCCAGCATGTTTACGAAAGCCGGTATCAAATATGCACTGCCTATGATCAGATTATTCCGAATAAATGTTTTTACACTGTGAAATGTATCTGCTGCACAGAGTACACAAATTAATACCAGGATTGCGAAATTACCCTGATGACCGTTAATACCCAATATGGCAAATAAAATTCCCAGAATATAGCAGGAAAGTTTCTTTTGCTCCAGACATTTTAGTATAAAACTTGCCCCTAGTACATCAAAGAGAATTCCCAGACACATCATCCCGCTGTATTCTGCAAAGATAAAATATTCTAGTAAAAATACATTGGAAATCAGCATAAAAGAAACCAGGAGGACCCACCCGTTCTTCACAATGTTTGTGTCTTTTTCTATTCTATCTTTCAGCAAATGATAAATCAGAAGAGATGATAAAGAAACCGATATAATTGCTATCAGCCAAGATAAAAATAGCTCCATTTGAAAACTAATATGGAGGATATCACAGAGATGGCAAAACGAATACATCAGCCAACGGCCCCCTGAAAAATAATTTTCAGCAGTTGCTTTCCACCCTGCAGCCTTTGAAAAGTATGTATCGGCAGCATAATGCTTCAATAAAAAGTTGCCATAAAAAAGCAGATTCAAAAACAGAAGAATGAAAAATGGTGCAAAAGCTTTTAGTTGTATATATATGTTCCTTTTTCCGTGTTTCTCGATTGTTTTCATTTTGTTCTCCAATTCGTTTATCTTAGATTTTCTTTTATAAGCACTTTAAATTACATAATACCCCAGGCAAAGCGGCTTTTCAATCTTTAAATAGAAAATTCATTTGCCATAGCAGGTGCATGGTAGTATAATACTTAGGATTTACATAGTACGCTATAGTTTCTTGCAACACAGAATATGTATAAATAACAGAAAGAGGATAGGGGGACAATACGGTGAAGGATAAATTATCCATCGTTTTGCCGGCATATAACGAGAGTAAAATGATATGTAAAACAAGAGCAAAACTTGCAGAGGTGCTGGAAAAAGCGGGAATTGAGTATGAGCTTATTTTTGTGGATGATGGCTCCAAAGACGACACATGGGCGGCTATTCGAACTGCAAGTGAAACATATCCAGGAATAACTGGAATTCATTTTTCACGCAATTTTGGAAAAGAAGCGGCTATCTTTGCAGGACTGTCGCAGGCTTTAGGAAATGTGGTAGCAGTAATGGACTGTGATCTGCAGCATCCGCCGGAGACATTGGTACAGATGTACAGATTGTGGAAGCAGGGGTACGAGGTCATAGATGGGGTGAAGGCAGACCGGGGAAAGGAAGGAGTATTGTATAAAGTCAGTGCAGGAACTTTCTATCGGATTATGTCAAAAGCGACAGGTGTTGACATGAAAAATGCATCGGATTTTAAAATGATGGACAAAAAGGTGGTAGATACCTTGCTGAAAATGCCGGAAAGAAATACATTTTTTAGGGCGTTAGCTTCCTGGACAGGGTATAGGGCCACAGCAGTTGAATTTGACGTACAGGAAAGGAAAGAAGGAGAATCAAAATGGTCTCTGATGTCTTTGATTAAGTATGCTTTTACGAATATTTCATTGTTCACAGCCTTCCCGCTGCAGTTTGTCACATTTAGTGGAATGTTTGTTTTGCTGGTAGGTATCATACTGGGAATACAGACCATTGCGAAATATCTCAGTGGTACAGCTGTGGAAGGTTTTACTACGGTTATTGTGCTCATTCTATTTATCGGAAGCATAATTATGATCAGTCTTGGACTCATAGGTTATTATCTTGCAAAAATGTATGAGGAAATTAAGCATAGGCCAAAGTTTATTATATCGGAAACTTCAGGTGTAACAACAGTAGACTCAAAAATATAATCACCATATTACATTCAACACAGAACAAGAGAGATTGTAAGAATGATAAAATTATTGAAAAAATATGAAGAAATTACCCGCTATATTATAATTGGGGGATGTACTACAGTTGTATCCCTTAGTTCCTATTACATAATGACAGAAATCCTTCACTTCTATTATCAGACCGCCAATATTGCCAGTTGGGTGCTGGCTGTACTGTTCGCGTACATCACAAACAAACGTTTTGTTTTCAAATCTTCATATGTCAACTTAAGCCATACTATTAAAGAATTGGGAAACTTTACCGCGGGCAGGGGGCTGTCTCTGATTATTGAGATTGTTCTGATGTATGTGGGAGTACATGTTCTCCTGTTTGATGATAAAATAGTAAAACTGCTGGATCAGATTATTGTCTTAATATTGAACTATATTTTCAGCAAGTTCTGGGCATTTAAAAAATGAAGCATGTGTGGTGCATGGGTAGAAATTCACTCCGTGGAATGTGGAGCATATTCAAAAATGGGCAGCATCCAACGGTAAATATACAGGAGAAACCATCGAGAGGATATTTGGTGTTGTCGCAATAAAAGAACAGGGCTTCAATCCAGCTCTGGCAGTATTACGGTTAAATGATACTCCTATCTTTTTCTAATTTTAGATACTACTTTTCCAATTACTTGTTTTTCAATATCTAACACCAACGACTCCTTTGCAAGTGTCAAAGTTAGTAGATAAATTCCAAAAAACAATACCGCTGAAATCACTAGCACAACAAATGCTGCAATAGATGGTCTAAGTGTATTAAATGACAATGTCTTGACCCAAACTGAAGCTGCACTTGCCAAGACTAATGCCAATAAAATGAAACCGTAATGTACCCTCTTATAGGCCGTCAAAACAGTATTACGTAATCCGCCATATTGTACCAGCCATACAACTACTTCTGCCACTAATGTCCCAATTGCAGCACCTGAGGCTGCCATTCTCGGAATCAACAGAGTGTTTAATATAAGATTTGTTACTGCACCAGCGATTTCTGAATAAAGGACCATGTTTTCCTTTCCCAAGGGCACTAGCATTTGTATCCCCATAATGTTGGTCAAACCAATAAGAAGTAATGTCGGCATAATTATCTGCATTGGAATGATTGCTCCTACAAAAGCATTCCCAGAAAGAAAAATAATCCCTTCTCTCGCAAAAAAAGTAAAATAAACCAATAATGGGGTTGCCACAATCATTACAAAATTAATGGCTTTTTGAGAGATACGCAAAAATTCCTCTTTGAATCCATTATCTACATAGTAAGACGCACGAGGTAACAAAACTGTTCCTAAAGAAGTAACGATACTTACCAAAATAATCTTTATTTTCACTGCTGCATTATAGTAACCAACATCTGTATCTGTTGTCATAAATCCCAGCATCACAGTGTCCAACTGTGTATATATCGTTGTAGCACAGGCCATAGCAAAAAATACGATTACTGGTTTCAAATGACGCTTTATATTATAATTTCCCACGGGCTTTATATCTATATACTTATGAATGTTAATAGCATTAAGTATATTGGAAGCCGAGGCAGCAAATATTGAAATACCTCCATATATTATATAATCACTCTTTTTATGAACCAAAACAAACATCGCCAGTAAGGCTACAAACTTAAAAATAATAGAACGAATTGTAATATAGGTATATTGCTCCAGTGCTTTATATAGCCACTCAAATCCAACCGTATTCAAAAAAATTGTTAGACTGACAATAACAAATAAGATCTTGTCCTGCTGTAAACGCGGTACTATAAACAAAGCTATAGCAAAAAAAATGTAAGTAAATATACTCATAACAATATTTATAATAAATATTTCCTGAACTGTCCGCGTTAACTTTTCTCTGTCATCCCTTACTTGTGCACAAGCTCGAATACCATAAGTTGGTATACCCAATTGAGCAAATAAAGCAAAATATGAAATTACAGAAGTTGCAAAAGAAACTTTACCAATACCGACAGGCAATAAAATCCTAGAAACATATGGGAATGTAATTAGGGGGAAAATGAATGCAGACATCGTAAGAATTGCATTCATTATAAAATTTAATTTAAGTGATTTTTGTTTTCGCATTATTTATTACCTTTCGTATTGTATATTCAAGTGCCACATAAAGATAATTAGCCTTGCTGTCCAATCTTTAATGCCTCTCTAAATGTAGTGCCCCCTTTTTAGTCCTTGAAATAAAACATTTGGATTGCTTTTCTGATATTTCTCACGCATGATCCAGTCTCATTTCAACATCAAATGGATCCAAATAGTTAATGAAAGAACAATACATAATCTATGGCGAGACTACTTTTCCTTTTTTTCTAATTAACCCATGCCAAAATGCTCTAAAAACTATTTTGGTTTGTTTTGGATTTAACACCATAACTTTTAAAATCATCTTAGGAATGTTCACAAAAACATTCTCCCAAAATTGTCCTTCTGTTTTAGAATACCGCAGTAACTTATTCCTAATATAATAATACATTTTCCAATCACTAAATTTAGGAAGTTCTATTTGTCTACTCCCAATATATCCTTTATATTTATAAAAATATGCATCTTTATGAATTATAACAGAATCTCGCACTTTATAAATACTATAGCCATATTTTTGAATACGGTCACTATATTCAAGATCATCATAAAAAATAAAAAAATCATTCCGAGGAAACCCAATTTTTTTTACAATAGCAACTGGAATAAAGAAACCTACAAACATCCATGAATCAACTTTTTTACATGGTTCACTAAATTCATTATCCTGATTGCAATTTGACCAATAACAAGCTTCTTCACCCAAACAATTTAATTGCTCATAAATGTTTACAAGAGCATTCTGTTGTGGATACGCGTCATCATCCATACCCCATATGTAGTCCATTCCTGCTTCCGTGCAAGCTTTAACACCTGTATAGAATCCACCTGACCCCCCTGTATTTTCGCCAAGCGTTATTATTCTTAATCGTTTGTCACCTAAAGACATAAGCCATTCTGTTGTTCCATCAGTTGACGCATTATTTATTATAAAAAAGAGAATCTCTGTATTCTTCGGAATCTGCAGGTGTGTTAATGCTCTTATATTCTCTTTTAAACACTCAAGACGATTAAAAGTAACTACTACAACTCCTATCTTTTTCACTTTACTACTCCTTTTCACCCTTATCTTCATATTTAATTATTTATTATTGACCAACAGATATTTTTTATATAATCCAGTCAATAAAATTAGAGTTCTGCTCAATGTTTTCACCTTTTTTCCCCATGTAATTCTGTATGCCATGGAGTAATTTAAATATATAATTCCCCCATGGTTTATAGCATTTTGGATACCCTGTAAAAATTTCCATTCTTCAACACTTGCCTGGTCTTTCATCATTTGAATGGCTATAAGACTCTGATTATAAGTAAGGGCATGATCTTTTGCTAAATCATTAAGCTTTAAAAATCTCTTTATAATCCTTTGAACGCTAAAAATATAACTCTGCTTAGACGTAACATTTGCGGAGTGTCTCCGATACTGCATAAGTCGCTCTGGTAAATATAGAACCTGCCCAAATGTTGCGGAATATTTTGTATATAAATTATCATGTGACAAAATCTTTGTACTATCCTTGGTTATATCCACAATAGGCACCATCAGGAATAATTTCTTATTCATAATAATATTACAGCCAAAAACATTGTGGGAGAAAAAAACGCTGTAAGGATTATAGTATTTTAACCCTAAGATCTGATCAATACTAGTTGCTGTACACTCACCATTGTCATTAATTACTTCCATATCCCCATAACATAATGTAGCTACTTCTGTTTTAGAATTTATATTCATATAATTGATTAGCTTACTTAATTTGTTTTGCAGCCAAATATCATCTTGATCTGCAAACATATAATAGTCATACTCTTTTCCATTTTTACACTGATTTGCCAGTCCATGAAAATTGATATATGCACCATGCACTTCGGCATTATTTATACAAAATTCTATTCTATCATCAAGATCACAATACTTCGTTATAATTTCCCCAGTTCTGTCATTTGATCCATCATCCTGAATTATCAAATGCCAGTTAGAATAGTCTTGAGCCAAAATGCTTTCTATTTGTTCCCCTATGTATTTTTCTCCATCGTATGTAGCCATCATTATCAAAACATTTTCATTCAATCTCTTTCCTCCTTGGCACATGATTCAATTTCACACCACACAACACATAAGTGTTTGTCTAACACCTTTGTTCAGATCAAAAAGTGCCTTCCATCCTAAGGCTTCTATTTTTTCTGATGATAAACTGGAATTGTCCATAAAATTATAACTCGACTGTTCCGTTCTGGATGGCTCCTCAAAAATCACCTTTCTTCCTCCTGCTTTTGCAAAGCATTCTGCCATTTCTCGAATTGTTACAATAGAGTGCTTATTAGATATGTTATATGCATTACCTAATATCCCATTGAGCATAACGAAAATAATTGCAGAGACACAATCCAGGACATAACAATATGATCTCACTTGGGTTCCCATGCTTTTCATCACAATATCTTTTCCATTTAGAACATCACGCGGAAATTGTGACGAAGCACGATTGTCAAAGTCCGTCATTGTTGGCCCATAAACATGTCCTGGACGAACGATGACGTAATCTACCCCAAACTCCTGTTGATAAGCAGAGCAAAGCGTTTCAGCAGCTCGTTTTGAAGATGGATAGCAGGCCCTTGGATTCAATATATCCAAAAAGCTGTAATCATTTTCACTATATGATCTTCCATCATCTTTTTTGCCATATACTTCACTTGAAGAAATATATACAATTCTTTTAGTTCCCGCTAAATTGCCATAATCTAATAGTGTTTTTAGCCCCATAATATTGGCAAGCATTGTTTCAACTGGCTGTTTCATATAACTGCTTGGATAGGCATTACTGGCAGCATGAATAATATAGTCGAAATGTACCTCTGCATTCAGTGTCTGTAATGCATCGTACTTCAAAAAAAAGAAACCCGTTTCGTTCATCATTGTTCCAAATCGGCGTTCTATCTTTTTGTAATCGCGGGCGGCAGCATAAATATATATGTTAAGATGTTTTTGCCTATTCAGATTTTGCAAAAAGTCTACAAGTGCGGATCCAATTAACCCCCCTGCACCTGTAATTAGAACCTTCGCATTCCTTAGCCTATCCAAGTTAGTTATTACATTTTGAATTTCGGTTAAATCAGACATATATTCTTTTGTATACATAAGCATATAGATACTGCCTCCTATTCTTTAAGCCACTTATCCTGCTGAGTATGTAATAATGCCTTGAAAATCCGTAGATCTTCCAAAGTAGTGATTTTCAAATTTTCTTCGGAGCCTTTGGAAAAATAGGTTGTTTTTCCAAGTTCCTTCATCAGCATACATGATGCAGCTGTATTTACAATTCCCTTCTCTTTTGCCTGCTCATGAGCGGACATTAAATCCCCAAAGGTGTACGTATGGGGCGTCTGCGTACGAAACAGCTTTTCACGCTCTGTCGAAGTGCAGGAGGATTTTCCATCATCACTCTCAAAAACAACTTCTGTACACGGAATAACAGCTACCGCACTGCCATATTGAGAAAATGTAGCCATGCTGTCAGAAATAACCTCACTCGTAACAAGAGGCCTGTTCCCATCATGTACCATCACTACGTCATTACTATTTAAATGTTTCCGCAACTCTATCAAACCATTATAGATCGACTTCTGACTTGTATCTCCCCCCGTAGTCACCCATTTTAATTTTGTAATATTAAATTGTTTTGCGTAAGCCCACAATACTTCACACCACGCATCTATAGTTACTACAATTATAGCATCAACACTAGGATGTTTTTGAAATGCCTCCATTGTATGAATAATTATCGGTTTGTCTTCTACATGAATAAATTGCTTTGGAATATCTTGATTCATTCGTGTGCCACTGCCTGCTGCAGTTAATAATGCTACGTTCATTCCCTTTCTCCTTTGATTCAGAATCTTAATTCTAAAAATAAATGACGCTCTCTTTTTCCCACCGGTGGCAATTCCATATAGTTTCCATAAAAGAATTCTAAATACTTTTCTGCATAAATTGGAACGTTAAAATTTTCGGTTTCAAATTTCTCTTTTCTAAATATACACATTTCACTCCTCAGATACATCTCGCCCGAAAAATGTTTCCGTCCTGTGGGGATACTAACCATCTTGGAATTATTATCTTTACAGCATGAGTACCAGAAGTCACACCATTCGATCCATTTTTTTAATGAAATTACCTTAAGAAGTTTACCAATTATCAGTTTGCTTTTAGTATAGTTTAGTACACGTCCTTCCAGATTAATCAATTCTTTTGGTAAACCACAATTATTACATGCTCTGATAGCTGAAACTGCAAAAGAAAGGCCCATGCTAATATTTTTTTGAAAAAACCGTTTCACTGGATTATTAAAAACATTCTCAATAATATAAATGTCTATGGAAACACCACATTGTTCCAGATTCCAGTCATATTTTCTTCTTGCAATTGTATTTTTCTTACGGATTTGTGTTACAAGTATTCCAATCTGCGGGAATTTTTTAGGGGTTTGAATATAATATTTTTCTCCCATTTTTTCTTCAAACACAGACAACAACTTGCTATATGACGCACGGGGAATGTTAATATCAATATCATCATCCCAAGGAATAAAACCTTTATGCCGAACGGCTCCTAAAATACTGCCTCCACTCAAAGAATACTCAATGCCCTCTGATTCACAAACTCTAACTAAATCTTTTGCTATATCAAGAACACATTCTTGATAACGCTTCAATTCATTTCCCTTCAATTGAATAATTTCTATCTTCTTATCCACCTAAAATCCCCCATCTCAGCCTAAAAATACCTCTTCATATAAATCAGATATATATTTCCAACTATATTCATTAGCAATACGCTTTTTTGCTTTTATTCCCAATTCTTTGATTGATTCTAAAGAGAACGTATCTGCTTTTTCAATAAGTGTCGCCAATTCGCCCTCGCCTTTTCCCCAATAGAGGGCTCCATCCTCCCCCACTTCCCGGTTAAATCCAACGTCTAAAAGTAAGTTCAAATCCGTACTACCCAAGGCTTCCAAAAGACTAGGATTAGTTCCCCCAACCTCGTGCCCATGGAAATAGCCATAAGCATTTTCCCTAATCTTCATTAACAATTCCTGATCATATACTGTTCCAACGAATTTAATTCTAGGATCCTTTCCAAGTTGCAACTTTTTTTCTAATTCTTCTAAGAATGCATCATTGACAGTTGTAATAATAGCAAACTGCCTCTTAGAACTGCTTTTCATAAACTCTCTGATCATTATCTCAAAATTATTTTCTGGTACAAATCTCCCAACAACTAGATAATATGAATTAGCTGACAATCCTTTCTCCTTATACCAGTTAAGCAATTTAGGATCATCATCAGTTAGTCTGCTCTTCCTTGTTTCTGCCCCATACGCGATAAAGGTCGTACAAGGAATATATTGCTTATATGTCTCCTGAATATATTTTTCTATATTCTTACTGTCGCAAATAATTAAATCAGAATGTTTTACCATTAATTGTTCTGAAATTTTCCAGTACTTCCGCACTGGACACGACCATTTAGCCCTTGCCCACTCATGTCCATCAGGATTCACAAAAATCTTGCCTCCCAATTTATGAATTTTTTTCTGAAAACATCCCAAAAAAGGCCCTATTCTGCAAGCCAATATGTAAATAATCGGTTGCTCTATATGATTGCGCTTAATATACGCACAGCAATTTTTTAAAGCAGCCACATCATAATAAATTGCCTGAATTGGCCCTATATCTGGCACTTTGACCCTAAAGCAACGGGCGTTATGATATTCAAATTCCTCAGATTTTTCTCCTTTACAGGCCACATGATATTTCAATCTGGAGTACCCCTGATGGTATTCTGTAAGCTTATCTACAAAGGTTTCATATCCCCCATAAGAACCTGGTATTCCCTTTGAACCTATAATAAAAACATGTTGCATTCTTATTTTCCCCTTACTAATTAAAATTGTGCTGTGTTCACTTTTCGCCAATCCAACTTTGATATTCATCCCATGAGATTTCCTTTACCTCTCCTGCGTCAAGATCATTCTCCACTGAAGACAATGAAGTAATCTGCCAGTTTTCTCCTGATTTCATCAGTGTATATCCACTCATATAGCAATTCCCGTTAAAAGCATAGAATGCTATATATTGCTCTTCTCCGCTAGCTTTGTCATCTTCCACTTTTAAAAGCGTGTTGATATCCATATAAGGAATAAGTTGCGGATTTAATCTATGCAGAATACTCTCAGCAGTTTCATCCAATCTTTTTAAAGTTCTCTCTCCAGAAAAATATGGTTCACCCAACAAACCATAATAAAGATGAGATATCTGCTTTGCATAATCAGCCTGTGTATCTATTCTTTCAGAAGTTACTGTCTTCGGCTGTTTATCTGAATCACCAATCTTGCAATAACTCATTGCTTCAACTGGATTCTTTTTTTGCAATGCCAAAATAAATTTTTCGATTGTATCCTTCTGGCTTTTTCCATAAGACTCACCCACAATAAAATAATTTGGTGGGAGAATTTCTTTTTCCGGGTGTTTGATGTCCTTGACTGTTTGCGTTTCATTTTCTACATTTTCACTGCCATCCATCTCGATATTCAACTTTTTCATAAAACTCAATACATCTGTTGTATCAACAGCTGTATTGTATTCTTCCAAACTAATGGGCTTTATAAATTTGCCATTGTCCATTTCTGCCATTTCTGCTCTAAAATCAAATATTTTCCAATAGCCATAATATTTAGTGACCGTAAAACTAATCATGTAGTCTTCCTGAGATGTCTGTAATAATGCTGCCATTTGAATCGCTGCGTCAGCTCCCCAGTAACTGCAAAGTTCAGCTGTTTCACAAAGGGTCTCAGAACTCAACTGAAGGTCTGGATACAAAACCCCCGTCTTTATTAATTTTACATCCCTTTTATTTTTGAATTGTTTTTGAATGTTATCATATTGCTCTGTATAATACTTTGCCAGCATTGCCGAACTAAGTGGACGATATTCTTCATAGTCTGCAGATGGAGGGAGCGACATATCATATCCGAATTTTTGTTCTTTATCCACTATTGCATAAAATGGGTTGCCCAGCAAATTTTCATCAATAGAACATGCTCTTAATACCAAATCCAAATCTTGATTTTTCAAGGCCGCAATAGTATACTCTAGCAACTCCTCCGGATTTTGAAATTGTTCTATTGTCCCTTTTCTTGAAAGGTCATCAGAAGTAATTATCGACTGTGTATCCTGCTTTTGTGCCCAATATCTCTGGGCAAGCAATCCTCCTATCAGTATCCCAATCAGCACAATTCCAATCAAGATAGGATACCTTTTAAATAATTTATATATCCTAATTTTCTTCATATGTGTTTCCTTTTTCTGTCTTTATTGCATTCCTTGCTTATGTAATTTAAATTTAGGCTTCAAAAAACT
Organism: Muricomes intestini; assembly: GCF_004346165.1. GTDB lineage: Bacteria > Bacillota > Clostridia > Lachnospirales > Lachnospiraceae > Muricomes > Muricomes intestini. The sequence goes on from NZ_SLZZ01000023.1 coordinate 16,235, forward strand.
TACTACCAAATGCGTTTTTTGATTACACTGCACATTCTTTTCAAGACTTGCCAAAGTCCCCCACAGTAAAATATTATAACTGATATCCACAATATGGTGTTCAACAACACACTGCAAGGACATAATACAAATTAGCCATAATAACGTCCAATCCTTTTCTTTTCTGGCGCGGAAACTCATTACTAAAAAAAGTAATAATATAACGCCCAAAACAAGGATTCCATACAACAATGGCACAAACAAATATGAACTATCAAGAAAGAAATAATTTGCAGGAGTCGCCTTTCTATTCCCACTTCCTATTAAATTTATTTGCTGTCCAAATATAGAGAATCCGTACACATCAATCCCTTTTTTTCCCAGTTTTAAGCGGTTATTTAATATATGGTCTAAGAATAAGGTCCACTTGCGATTTTGAGAATATAGCAAGGTCAACCCAATCATTGCCATAGATGCAAGAATTGTCGACAAACATAAAAGTATTGAAAATACAGCATTCATATTATAGCTTTTTCCCTTTTTTATTGTCATGTCATGTCGGATTTTGTTATATCCCATAACCCCTGCTGTTAATAGAATGCAAATAGTATTTAATCTTGCATCACAAAATGCATATACAAAAATTCCTAGTGCTGTAATTACTCCTATTTCCAAATATTTTATCTTTTCTTCTCTAAGGTAACAATACGCGAGAACTAAATAAAAAACATGGGCGGAAAAATCTGTCGGATACACAATTCCAAATGCGATTCTTGTTCTTCTTCCATTTTGATTTAGTACGAAGTTTTCTATTTTCCCTGTTAGCGCAAACATCATTGTTATCACTAAAAGAATACTGCAGATAATAAAATAGGTTTTTGCTATTTTCCGAAAGGGTATCCCTCTGCATCCCACAATTAGTAGGACAATATTACTCAAAACCTCATACCCGTTATGTTTCCATGCCACCAAAAACACAATTCCGGCTATGACTCCTAGCAAAATATCTATATAGCTAATATTATCCTCTGCTGCCGTTTTAGCAATAATAATAACAAGTAAAAACGTTCTTAGATTTGCATAGAAATATTGCGGCCATACTATTTCAAATGTGGTAGTGAGAAGAAAATAATGCCCAATCATTATAGCAAATACTATAAGATATATATTGTCTAAAAGTCCTTTTAATTGTCGCTTATCAATATTCTGTATCATTTATTGGGCTCCTTCTCGTTTAAGTACCACTGCAACCGTCTTAAATAAAATTTTTAAATCAAGTCCAAGACTCCACTCTTTAATATATTTTGTGTCAAGCCCGACCACCTCGTCAAAGTCAGTAATTTTACTGCGTCCGCATATCTGCCACATACCAGTAAGGCCGGGTTTAATCGCAAGTCTTTTTCTGTGGTATAACTCATATTTATCCCACTCATCAATTGTAGGCGGCCGTGTTCCCACCAGACTCATATCCCCCCTCAATACATTAAAGAATTGAGGGAACTCATCTAGTGAAGTATCTCTGATAAAATGGCCAATTCCCTTAATAATTCTAGGGTCATTTTCCATCTTAAACATAAACCCATCTTTTATACTATTTCTCTCCATAAGTTCCTTTTTTCGCTCTTCTGCATCTAAATACATGCTGCGAAACTTATAAATTTTGAATTTTTTTCCACCCTTTCCAACTCTCCACTGAGAAAAGAGTACCGGGCCAGGGGATTTTATGTATATTGCAGGCATAACAAAGCTGGAAATAATCCCCGTCAAAATGACTCCAACTAAACCACCGATAATATCTAACAATCTTTTGAGGAAAACTTCCTTATTGGTTACGATATTTACGCTGCTTGTCAGTACTGTGTACCCAGCCATTCTCTCCACCATTTGGTTATGACGGAATAGATCACTTTCCTTAGCTAATTTTTGGTGTATTGTAATACCCATTTTCTCACAACTATCAATCAACGCTGTGCAATCATATTGTACTTGCGAAACATCAAAGAAAACTTCATCTACCCAATTATGGCACATATATTCTATCATTGTATCCTCATTGGCAACCACTGGAACCCCGTTAAAAGACTTTCCTGCATCTGCTGTCTCATTGTCAATTAATACTAAACCAGAAACCACATAATCTCCAAAATTATTTTTCTTGATAGTTTTTACTGTTTCCATAGCTGCTTCAGCCTTTGTTACAATCATGAGTGATTTTTTTTGACTTCTCCAAGCGGCCCTTAAACGAATAAACTTTTTCCAAAGTATCCTAGTAACATAACAAAAAACAATACTTATCCCCCATGTTAAAACATAAACTATTCTGGAAAAATCCTCACCATGATGTGATAAATAGAGATAGACACTTAGGAGCACAACTACAACAGTCGCGTGCTTTATTATTTCTCTTACCTCTTCTAAATTTCCTCTTCGAACGATCCCCTTATATCCTTCTCCAAAGAATACGACAATTAAATGAAGAAGCACCAATATAAGTGCTGAACTTTTATATAATGCTAATTGATAATCATTTCCTGAACCGTAACGAATAAAATAAGCAGTTACAAAAGCAAGTTCTATACAGATGCAATCCAATATCGTGAAATCTAAATGCTTTATCCAACTGCTTAGCACGTTTCGATACATGCTCTTCCCTCCCTTGTATCTTACAATTTCCTTATCTTTCGTAAGATTGGTTCCACTATATCCAACACAAATGGTTCTTTCATTGCCAGTAACACTGCCCCATAAGCTCCAAAGTAAATAATAGCAGACACAACCAATGTAAAAAATACTGAATTGATCATAACATAACGCCTGACCAGCCAGATAACAACCGTCGATATAAGTACGGCAAATCCAATCTGTTTCCAGTGAATTTCTCCCTTCATCCCCCATAGCATCTGTTTTAGATAAGCAATCTGAATCATCAGCACTACAACTTCTGCAGCCAAAGTTCCGATTGCAGCACCTGTAGCCGCATATTTAGGTATGTAAACCAAATTAAGAAGTAAATCAACTACAGCTCCAATAATAACGGAAAACAGCACTTTATTTTCTTTTCCAATGGGAACAAGTACTTGTATTCCCAATACATTGGAAAGTCCAATCATAATAATTGTAGGTGTGACTACACACATGGGAATCACCGCTCCCATGAATTCATGACCTGACAATAACAGTATACTTTCTCGGGCGTAAAAAGTAAAGTATATCGTTAATGGGAAAGATATCAGCAATACAAAATTAATTGCTTTTGCAATCATTCTTCTAAATTCTTTTGTCTGACCATTTTCTATATAAAAAGAAAGCCTTGGAAGCAATACGGTTCCAAGTGAAGTAACCAAACTGACAAGTATGTTTTTCACCTTCACAGCTGCATTAAAGTATCCCACGTCTGTGTCCGTCTTCATGAATCCAAGCATCACTGTGTCCAAGTTTGTATAAATTGTAGTTGCCACAGACATTGCAAAAAATACAAATATAGGCTTTATGTGCCGCCGAAAATCATAATTTCCAACCGGCTTCAGCGAAATAAATTTTCGCAGGCGGATAAAGTTCAGTACATAAGAACCGGCATTTGCAAATACTGTGATTCCGCCATAAATAATGTAGTCTTCTTTTGTATGCACAAAGGCAAACATCAGAGCAATCGAAATCACCTTGAACACCATCGCCACTGTGGTGATGTAAGTGTACTGTTCCAGTGCAGAGTACAGCCAGCTTACACCAATTACATTCAGGAGCATTGCTGTACTGCTGATGAGAAGCAGCATCTTGTTTTCCTGAAACTTATCTACAGAAAATAAGGATACTCCAAACACAACGTAGCAAAACAGCATCATTACCACATTAATAATCAGAAGCTCCTGCACTGTCTTTGAAAGTTCCTCTCTATTTTCTCTTACCCGGGCACATGCCCGGATTCCATATGTGGGCACTCCCAGCATTGCAAACATTGTAAAGTAAGTAATTACAGAGGTAGCAAAAGCCACGCTTCCTGTCCCTGCAGGCTTTAGCACGCGAGACACATATGGGAATGTAATCAAAGGAAACAGAAACTGCGACACGGTAAGGAAAAAGTTCATAATAAAATTGAATTTTACCGATTTGATTCTCATGCGATCACTCCTCTGTCATACCGTTTCTTTTCTTCCCCGCTTCCATGATAGCTCCATACCCTTTAAACTTCATCTTCCTCAGGAGCTTCAGCGTCCCGCTCTCCTCCGAGGATAAGTCATAAATCCATCGGCTTTCCTCTTTCAGGCTTTGGTCGAACCTCAAGAATTTTTCTTTATTTTCCTTATCTGACACCGGATAGCTCATAAATATCGTAATCTGGTCTCCCACCATCCGGGCAATCCGCTTTCCTATGTAATCCACCTTCACCTGCTCATCCCCTGAAGCGGTATTTCTGTACTTCTCGGCAAACTCTGTCAGGTGCATGATCACATCTATATGATTCTGTATATGCTTTCGAAATCCCTGCATACTGACGCTTTGGGTGGCAAGGGCAAGGCGGTACATGTAAATATACAAGTCAAAGTAAACGACGGACTCCACATAAGGAAGGGGATACAGAACATATTCTACGTCTACATAGAAGCTGTGTTCATCCATCTGTATCTGGTTCTCTTTCAAAAGACTGCTCCTAAAGATCAACGCATGCATGGCCGGCTGTGCCTTCTCTGCCATATCACAGAAACTCCACCGGTTCTCTTCTGCCCTCTCCTTTTTTAGCAAGGAGTATTCTCTGGGCGTTTTTTCTCCGGTCCGGTCATCTACTTCGTAATAGTTTGTTACGATGCAGTCTGCATCACAGGTTTTGAGCTTTTCTATGAGGAGCTTAAAATCAGGCGTGTTTACCCAATCATCCCCGTCAACCACTTTGAAATATTTTCCGGCACACTCTTTGATTCCCCGGTTAATAGTGGAACCATGACCGCCGTTTTCCTTGGAAATCACCCGAAAGGTCCCAGGATATTGGTTCTCGTACCTTTTTCCGATTTCTGCCGTGCTATCCTTGGAGCCATCGTCTACCACCAATACTTCAATATCTCCCAGAATATCCGGCTCTATAAAAGACTCAAGGGTCTGCTCCAGATATTTTTCCACATTGTAGGATGGAATTACAATTGATAATAATTTTTCCATTATGTTCCTCCCTGTTATTACTGCCTATTATTGTTGCCTGTTTGCCGGACGGATTCTGTCTTTTTGCCTGCGGATCCGGGACAGAAAACGTATCACTCCATACAATCTCCACCTTATCAGCCTGAGCATAATACGGTCCTTCTTTGACAGGCATTTCTTCACATAAGGGTTCAACCCGGCTTTTGGAAATAATTCCGGCACATATTCCCGAAACTTCTTTAAGTAGGGGCTTTGGGGTTCATACAAAAGTATCTCCTTTATAGGTATAAAATAGGCGTGTTCAAAAGCCAGGTACTCCAGCTCCTGCTGAAATGTCTCATACAATCCCCGCTCCTGGAAATATGAGAGAATATCCCGGATAGCAGCCGTCCTGTCCAGATAGCTTTTTTCAAAGTTTCTGCTGCGCATAATAGAGCCTTCATGGAGTATATAATAGTACAGCGGCTCACTCTGCAGATATACAATGCGCCCGGCATTTACCAGAAGTCTGGGGGTCATTGTCAGATCCTCATAGTTTCTGCCTACAGGATAGGTAAGTCCGGTGCTTTGCCAGAATGCACGCCTATACAATTTATTGCAGGGGGACGGGGTTGTTATAAGCAGCCGGGACTGCTCCTTCACATTTGTCACCTGGTTCCCCGGAATCCGCATACTCCATCTGTCATGCCGCCCGGTAGCTTCCTCTATTTCTTCAAAATCAAAAATGACTACATCTGCCTGATGCTTCTCGGCGCAGCGCAGAGCGGCCTCCACGTAATTTTCCGCCACATAATCATCCCCGTCCACATACATCAGGTATACACCTAAAGCCTGGGCAAGTCCTGTATTTCTCACATCGGAGATTCCGCCGTTTTTCTTATGGATTACATGGATACGGGAGTCTTTTTCTGCATACGTATCGCAGATTTCCCCGCTTCTGTCTCCGGAGCCGTCATCAATTAGCAAGATTTCCAAGTTCCGGTATGTCTGCCCTGTCAAGCTTTCTATGCATTTTTCAATATAGTGCTCCACATTATAAACTGCTACAATCACACTGACTAACGGCATACAATCCTCCTTAGCTGCTCTCTCTGATTCTCTAAGTCATAATATCTTGCTTCTTTTGTCAACCTGACTTGGCTTCTATCATAATCTTGATGCTGCAAAATAAACTCTGCCCAGCTTTTGGGGCCCTCTGACAGTGGCAGAAAATAGCAGTGATCCTGTATTTTTGCTTCTTCTGTAATCGTGTCACTGAACACACAGGGAAGCTTTGTGCACTGTGCCTCCACTCCTACAACGGGAAGCCCCTCAAATCTTGACGGGAGAAGAAGTAAGTCCATGGCCTGATAGAGACGTTCTGTGTCCGAACGCCAGCCCAGGAAACGCACTGCCTCCCCCAGGCCCTTTTTTTTCACCAGCACTTTCACACTTTCCAGTTCCACGCCCTTTCCTCCGAGAAGCAGCATGGATTGGCTTCTGCGCCTGTGTACCTGCTCAAACACATCAATCAGGAAGGGATAATTTTTGGCATAGCAGAAGTTTCCCATATGCCCTATCACGAGCACATCATCCTCAATTTTCAGTTCCTGCCGCACTTCTTTTCTCAGGCTTTCATCATACCGGAACCTGTCCCCGTCTACCGCATTATAAATTACTTCAAACCTTTCGGAGTCCGTTATCTTCTTGGGGAAAAGCCATTCCCCTGCCTTGACTGAACAGCCGTAAAAACGCGTTCCTGCTCTGTAGAAAAACAGCCTGCAAATCTTGTGCACAATATCATATGCAAAACGCTGTACAGTACTTTCACAGTCATTTCCGCTGGAATGGCTGTGTATTGCTCTTTCGGGAACACCCATTCTTTTTGCGGCAAAGGCAGCCACACAGTCGATGGCAGTGGATACATTCAGGTACACCATATCATACTTTTTATTTTTTAAAATACTACATACCTGCCGGAACTGCTTTATTGGGTGCTTTAGACTTGCAATTGCATACAGCTCTGAATGATATCCGGCCAGATATGTTTTCAGTTCCCCGTGGCTCCCATCGGTGAGAAAGTCCATCTCTATCTCTTCCGCCCCAGCCTCTGCCTTCACAGTCCCCAGGAAGTTCAGCAAATATTTATCGATTCCTCCGGCCTTTCCGTCCATAATGAAACCCACCAGTATTTGTTTCATGAATGCTCCTCTGCTCCTATCTGACAAAATCTCATTGCATATCCCAGAAACAGCCAGAAGCACATGTTCTGGGGTGCATTTACATAAAAGATAAACGATAAAAAGGTGCCTGCGGCAAGCAGCGCCACTGCAGCCGAAGTGGAAAATACAGCCTCAGCCCTATATTCAGGAGATACCAGGTGGACCCTCTTTAACAAAATAATGCAGATGTTGACCAGCAGAGCAATAAAAATAACTTCCCCCAGTACTCCCTGTCCTACAAGAATGTCCAATTCCAGGTTATGCATAGAGTCATATTTTACATCATAGGCATTTTTAACCAGATACCCCTCCGGAAAATATTTCTTTGTGTATCCCTGGATATTGCGGAAGCCTACACCAATTACGGGAGATTTTTGTATGATCTGAAGACCATTTTCCCAGATTTCTATTCTTCCGTTGCTGTAATCCTTTTTCAAATCATTTTCCCTGGTCTCTTTCTTTGCGCCAGTGACCTTCTTAACCTGTAACGCCGGCTGCTGTGCTTTTACTGTTTCTTCCATTTTCTGGTCCACAGGCCGGTATACAGCCTTCACTCCAACATCACCTGTCAAAACAATCCCCGCTGCCAGAAGAGCTCCGAGAACGGGGACGAGTACCCGTTTCCAGAGTGTTCCGCTTTTTTTTCTAATCCAGGCCAGCAGACATCCGCCAAATACAATTCCGGCAGCCAGAGACACAATTGCAGTTCTGGAATCCGACAATGCCACGTAGAAAAAATTAATAATAAAAAGCAGACTAAGTCCAATTCTCTGCCATAATTTCCGCATACAGTAAAACAGGTAAACCAGCATAAACAAAGCGACAATTGTGATGGTAGCACCGTGATTTGGATCGTCATAGACTCCCCACAGGCGCTCCCAGCGGTAGCCGATACCGTGAGCGGTACCTGTCTCATCGATATAGTTATACTTGTGCCCCCAGTACACCATACTCAAGCTGATTAGATTGGCCACTGTACAATAACAGATATAAATAGCAGAAATCCATTTTATCTCCCGGCGTATCTCTTTCCCGGACATAGCAAATGCACTGAAATATATCACTGCAATGGGTATCACAAGCCAGATCAGTCCCTTTACATTCTCTGTGACACCATAGGACAGGTGTGCGGCAGCACTGATCATATAGCTGACGACAAATGCGGCCAGAATCCATAAATTGTATCCTTCCCTGTACCACTTATGCTGAAACAGCATCCACAAAATCATCCCGGCACCAGCCACTGTAATCACGTAGGATGCCTTGTACATCCAGACCGTGCCGTTTACAAAGGCATTAAAAGCCAGCAATAAGTAAAGCAGATAGCAAACTTTAAAAAGGAAAAGTGCCTGTTTAAGTTTTTTATTTTCTTCCATAAAGCCTCCTTTGAGATAAAAGCACTATCTTCCGGATTTTACTTTCGAATAAACCACAGGCATAAATCTCCTCACAATATAAATTCCCCTGCCCATCGTTAAACAGAGTATTGTCCTTTTCCAGCGGAAAAATAACAGTGCAATGCGAAGTGACATACTTTTCTTCGCCCGGGCTGCAGGAATCAGTTCATTGAACAGGCCATCGGAAAATACCTGTCTGCACCACCTGTACCGCTGTGCGTGGTCCATGCCCGCCTGCTTATTACAATTGCGCTCCAATGCGGAGAGGATATAACGGCCATAGAGACTTCCCAATATGCTTCTGACCTCCTCCGTACAGATTCCCCAGTAGGAGAACTGGTCGAACAGCATTTCAATCCTTCGCCTGTGCAGTATAAAATAGTCCGGCACAAATTTATTTGTCAGGTTTCCCTCCAGCTTCTTTCCGTAATGATAGGGTGTAATCGGCAGAATATTCAAAGTTTCAATATCCATGAAGTACTGGATGTTAAATACAATATCCTCTATCAGCTTTACATTCTCGTATTCAAGTTTCAGCTCCCGTATGTAGGAGAGCCTGTAAAATTTATTCCAGGGATATCCGTACAGTGTCTCCTGCTCCAGCTCGACGATATGTGGCCGCAGCTCCTCCGCTGTTTTAAAGCAGTGCTCTTTCGGACAGATGGAGTGGGTGTACTGCAAGTTTCCCCTTTTGTCATAATACTCTTCCACATGGCCGAACAGGACGGCCTGGGCAGGGCTTCGCTCTATAGATGCATATACCTGCTCCAGCAGCGCGGCGTCCACATAATCATCCGGGTCCATGTACCAGATGTACTCTCCGGATGCTGCCTTTGTACCTGTATTTCGCGCTGCACTCACCCCTTGGTTCACCTCATGCCGAATGATTCGGATACGTGAATCCTCTGCTCCATACTTTTCTGCAATCTGCCCGCTCCTGTCAGGAGAGCAGTCATCCACCACAATAAGCTCCCAGTCAGCAAATGTCTGCTTTTGTATACTCAAAATTGCTCTCTCTATGTACTTTTCCACACCGTAAGTCGGCATGACAATTGTAAAATAAGGATTCTTAGATTTCCCATTCTCCATGAATGTTCACCACCTTTCAAGGAAATCCGATTCACCGCCGGTTCTTCAAACGGCTAAATCAGTTTCCTGATTAGTTCTTCTATCTTCCTGTATGACTTAGGCCTGTCAAACTGCTCCTCGGCAATCTGTCTTGCCTTCCTTCCCATCTCCAGGCGCTTTTCTTCGTCTCTGTACAAGTCTTCAATGGCATCTGCCAGGATGCCCGCATCCTCCGGCTCAATGTTCACACCGAATCCGTCATTTTCTACTTTATTCCGGAATTCCGGACTCATACAGGTGTTAATCATCGCTTTCCCCGCTGCCAGATAATCTCCTATTTTTGTCACAATACTCTGGGGAGCTTTCCGCACAAAGGAATTCACGACAATATCGGACTTCTTCAGATACGCCGCCATTTTATCATAGGGGGCATACCCCACAAATTCTGCATTATTGATCTTTTTATCCCTGGCGAGGGCTTCCAGCTCGTCTTGTAGTGGTCCGCCCCCGAGGATTTTAATCTTAATATTTTTTTCCCCCCTTTTAGCAAGTTCTTCTGCCGCAAGAAGCATAGTGCGGATATCATAGCTGGTTCCGATGGTGCCCGCATAAGTCACCCAGAATTCCTCTTCCGGTTTCATTATTTCTCCGGAGGTCTTCTCTGCCCCGCTGTCAAAGACCGAAAGCTCATTTCCCACATACACAGTGGCTTTTGGCACATCCCTTTTCTGATTCTCAAAGGGCCTGTCCCTGTATTCATCAGAGGTGCCGATTACACCGGACACCAGTGAATACACCTTCTCGGCATCCCGCTGCAGGGGATAGAACAAAATAGAACTGATAACAGGAATATCCAGCACCATCCGCATTGCCTCGGGCCACAGATCGTTGACATCCGCCACAAAGGGAATCCCCTTTTTCTTTGCAAACTCTCCGCAGGCCAGTGCCACATCGTTGGGCGGAATCTCTGCGTACAGCAAGTCATAGTCCCCTTCCCTTTCCAGGAGAGCAGTCAGATTCTTTGCCGCAATCCGGTGGCTTCGGATTCGTTTTATATCCACGTTCCGCTTATAGCCCGGTTCATAAATAAACTTTAATCCAAACTTATAATCTGATTTTCTTATTTTTTCAATATCCCGCTGAGCCTTTTCCCAGTGCTGAAATGTGGTGGTAATCAGATCCACCCGGTATCCCGCCTCCGTCAAAAAATCACAGAGGTACCGAAACCGGGTATACCCCTTTTCCCCATCCAGCCTCACCCCCATCGTAATGACTGCTATCTTTTTCATACCTATACTCCTTGGTGAGGTCCTTTCGAACCTAGTAGTAAGGTACAACCTGCTGGCTTAGTGAGGTCCTTTCGAACTTAGCAGCATGGTTGATCCTTTTTTATTTTATCACAGCCAGAATTGTGTCCAGCATGACTTTTATATCGCTAAAAAAGCTGAAATGTTTTATGTACTGCAGATTGTATTTCATTTTTACCGGGAGGATATATTCTACATATACCTCGTCCACTGACCCTCCCGTCTCTTTCTGACGCTCTTCCAGCAATCTGTCCTCATCCTTGAACCGTATACTTGCCCGGGAAGTGACCCCCGCCGGAAGCAGCAGTGTAGCCCGCATTTCCTCTGTGTACTGCTCCACATACTTTCTGACCTCGGGCCTTGTTCCCACAAAGGACATCTCCCCTCTCAGAATGTTAAACAGCTGCGGGAGCTCATCCAACCGGAGCTTCCTCAATATTTCCCCGCATCGTGTAATTCTGCTGTCCTGCTTTTTTGTGACAAGAGGGCCTTTTTTATCGGCCCCCACCACCATAGTTCTGAACTTGAAAATACGATATGATTTCCCGTAACGCGTAATTCGCTCCTGCCTATAGAAGACCGGGCCCCTGCTGTCTAATTTTATCCACACTGCAAGGACTGCCATTACCGGAATCAATATGGCTGTCAAAATAAACGCAAGAAAGAAGTCAAGCCCCCGCTTCAGGCGGAGGGCAGACTTCTTCTTTTTCAACATTTTGTAATATGGCTTTACTGAATCATTGCGCATGAATTCTGGCAATTGCTCCCAATCTGGTATCATATAATCAGGCTCCTGAATGTATCTGCAACATACTTCACCTGCTCATCTGTAAGGCAGGTATGAAGAGGCAGAGTAATTTCATTTTCAAACTGAGCATATGCATTCGGATAGTTTTTGATGTCAAATCCCATCCGTCTGTATGCAGTCAGCATAGGCAGAGGCTTATAGTGCACATTGGATGCAATCCCCGCTTCCGCCAATTTCGTGATTATATTGTTGCATTCTTGTCGAGATTTGTCAAGCACACTTGCCAAATATAAATGGCCGCTGGAGGTATAATTATCTTCAAAATGATGCAGTACTTCCACCGGGCTGTCCTTGAATTCCTCATTGTATTGCTCTATCAGACTTTTTCTCCTCCTAAGTATGTCCGGATACCTTTTCAGCTGAACCAGCCCGATGGCCGCCATAATGTCTGTCATGTTGCATTTATAATAGGGGGCTATAATGTCATATTCCCAGGCGCCGGCCTGGGTTTTCGCCAGGGCGTCTTTAGATTGTCCATGGAGGGAGAGAAGCATGTAATCTCTGTACATGGCCTCCCCATCCAAACCTGCACGGGCAATGGCCTGTGACCATGTCACTGCGCCGCCCTCCGCCGTAGTCAGATTCTTCACTGCGTGGAAGGAAAAGCATGTAAAGTCAGCAATTTCTCCACACATTTTCCCGTCCCGGGATGCACCGAAAGCATGGGCTGCATCTGCCATCACAAGAATTCTGCCCATAGCTTCCTGCCGTTCATTGGAAGGGACAAATAAATCTTTCTTTTCTTCTGCAATCCGAAAGATTTCATCATACCTGCTATAAACAATACCTGCCAAGTCTACACAGATGATTGCTTTTGTCCGCTTTGTCACCGCCTGGCGCACTTGCTCCGGATCCATTTCAAAGGTACCCGGCATGGTATCTACAAGAACCGGGACTGCACCCACATGGCAGATGCAGCTGCAGGTGGCGGTGTACGTGTATGCAGTAGTGATCACCTCATCTCCGGGGCCAATTCCCATCAGGTGCAGCGTCATTTCAAGGCACGCTGTGGCTGAATTCAGGCAGACGGATCTTTCCGTATGCAGGTACCTGCTGATCTGGTGTTCAAACTCTTTTGTCCTTGGGCCCGTGGTGATCCAGCCGCTGCGCAGAGTCTCGGCCACCTCGGCAATCTCTTCTTCTGTAATATCCGGTGGTGAAAATGGTACATTCATAACTTATTCTTCCTGTCCTTTCTTGTCTTCCCAGCCTGTATTTTCCCATTCCAGAAAGGCACTGGGAAGCTGGGATCTTGTATCTGCAAATTCCTGCTTCCAGCAGGACTGTATCTGCTGATCCCTGCGCACATCTGCTTCTCTTAAGTGGTAGGTTGGAATAATTTTATGGACAATATCCTTCATACAGTCTGTCTCCGCATAGGCCTCCTTGTACAGATCCTCCAGATCTTTTAAAAACTCGTCTTCATCAAACTCAATAGGCTTTCCGATATGGATTTTCTCATTCCCGGTGCTTTGAAGACCCTCTTCTGCCATCAGCAGCTCTTCATATAGCTTCTCTCCGGGACGCAAACCCGTATACTGAATTTCTATATCCACCCCAAGGGTATACCCTGACAGTCTGATCAGATTCTTTGCCAGATCCACAATTCTCACCGGCTGCCCCATATCCAGGACAAAAATTTCTCCGCCCTTGGCACTGGCTCCTGCCTCCAGAACCAAAGACACAGCCTCCGGTATAGTCATGAAATACCGGATAATATCCGGATGGGTCACTGTGACCGGTCCTCCTGCCTCTATCTGCTTCTTAAACAGTGGTATAACACTGCCGTTGCTGCCCAGCACGTTTCCGAAACGCACCGCCACATATTCCGTCCTGGAGCGGTGATTGAATACTTGGATAATCATCTCGCACATCCGCTTGGAGGCGCCCATAATATTCGTCGGATTCACCGCTTTATCCGTGGAAATAAGCACAAACTTTTCCGCCCTATAGCGATCTGCAGCCAATGCGACCTTGTAAGTTCCGAAAACATTGTTCTTAATTGCCTCATTGGGGCTGTCCTCCATCAGCGGCACATGCTTGTGGGCCGCCGCGTGGTATACAATGTCAGGCCTGTATTTGGCAAAGACACTATTTAATTTCCTTCCGTTTCTGACAGAGCCTATGAGCACCACCAGATCCAGATTCGGCCATTTTGCCTTCAGCTCCTGCTGGATTTCATAGGCATTGTTCTCATATATGTCAAAAATAATCAGCTGCCTGACACCGTTTGCGGCAATCTGGCGGCAGAGCTCACTGCCGATACTGCCGCCTCCCCCTGTTACCATTACCACCTTGTCAGATACATAACGGCCGATTTTCTCTGTTGTAATCCGGATTGGATCCCTTCCCAGCAAATCTTCTATTTGCACGTTTCTCAGCTTAGAAACGCTGACCTCTCCGTTCACCAGCTGGTACACTCCGGGCAAAATCTTCAGCTCACAGTCAGGAACCTTCTGACAGATTTCCAGTATTTTCTGTCTCTCCCTTTTATCTGCACTCGGAATGGCAACAATTATCTCGTTGATGCGGTATTTCTCTACATATTTCAAAATGACATCTCTGCCGCCCACTACCTTTACTCCGTGGATGTAAGTTCCGTGTTTTCTTTGATTGTCATCGATTACACAGCAGATTTTTGCATCCAGCTCAGTGCTGAGCTCCAACTCCTTCATCACTACATTACACGCCTCTCCCGCCCCGATGATCATTGTATTTCTCACATGGCGGCCGTGGATGTTCCCGTGGTAGAGCAGCCTGGCAAGCCGGTAGGAGAACCGGCTTAAACAAGTCAGTAAGAACAATGATGTGGTATAGAGGGGGAAGTAGCTCCTGTATATGGTTCTGTAAGTGAGGTAATAAGCCAGAATATTAAACAAAACCGATACTCCGCAGGCCTCAATAATATAAACCAGTTCCTTAATGCTGGCAAATCTCCAGAGGCTCGTGTAAAGCCTGAACAGGGCAAATATGGTGACCGTCACAATTGTATTTGCCACAACCAGTCCTCTCACTGAATCAGCATACTCAGGCGGTATCTCACTGATGTGCATATTAAAACGGATCCACAGTGCCAGAAATGAACTGACATTGATGAAAATGATATCCAAAAACACCAGCAGTACTTTATATACAATAGAAAGGTCCCACTTTTTAAACAGTTTCATCATTTCTCTTTTCCTCGGTATCTAATCATTGAGCCACCTCTGAATCCGGCAGCGTTTCTCCTTTTTCCACCGCATTGATTGCTTCTATAATCGGTGTTATGGAAGCCATGTCCGGCTGGGTTACATAGAGAATGCTTCCTGGTGAAGAATAGCATTCCTGATTATCGCCGGTTCCTTCTGCTGCCATGGATTTAATGTTCCAGGCCCCCCCGCCGGAAAGCTGGCTTTTAATCAACTCCTGAATCTGGTTCTGCGACATGTTTGTATCTACATTTCCGCTGACGCTGCTTAAGACTCCATTGGCGCCTGTCAAAATTGCGGGAGAAATAGCTTTCTTAATCATAGCTGTGATTACGGCCTGCTGGTTCTTTCCCCTTTGGAAGTCACCGCCGTCCACATTCATTCTTTCTCTGGAAAATGCCAGGGCCTGTTTTCCGGTAAAATGGTTTTCTCCCTGTACAACATTCATGACCAGACCAGAATCGTCGCTCGTTGTGAAAGCCTGCTCTGATATGACATCCACTCCGCCCAGGGCATCCACCATCTGTTCCAATGAAGTGAAGTTCACCCTTGCATAAAAATCAATGTCCGTATCATAGAGCTGTTCCAAAGTAGCCATCGAAGCATCTACCCCGTAAATTCCCGCATGGGTCAGCTTATCCTTCTGTCCCCCTGAAATGCCTGGAATTTCCACATAATAATCCCGGGGTGTAGTCACTAGAAGAATCTGATGCGTCGTGGGATTCACGGTTGCTATAATATTTACATCACTGCGGCTGTTAGTCTCAATGGCCCCATACACATCAATACCGCTGATATATACTGTGAAGGAATCATCCGCCACCTTTACGTCCGCCGCCTCATTCTTAAGGGTACTGGTAATCTCATGACTGTAGATAATCTTTACTTCGTCACTGTAGCCCTCATATGCCTCCTCCAAGACTCCTGTGTAGGCGTCATTGTACACAATGGCCTGTACCTGTCCGTCCCGCAGAGCCTCTGCCTGTTCATTCAGGCTTTTATATTCGGTGGTGGAAATATTTCTTCCCAGCTCCTTATTGATTGCCTCTACTGTACTCTTAACGTCATCGCCTTTCATTGCATATTGTACGCCAAAGCTGTAGTCGGCAGCATCCCCAATGGTCTCGGCCGGATCATCTGCCAGAACCGCGACTACCATCTTATCCACCTTTGTATTTCCGCCGGTAATATCCTCAACAGTGCCATTGGTCTTAAATATATAGTAGGAGCCCAACGCCAGTACGACAGACATAAAAATACTGAACACTTTCCCTGCAATTGCTTTTTTCTTAGATACCAGCTGCCCAATCAGTGGAATAAGCCAGAACACCAGCAGTATTCCCGCAGCGGCTCCCAGATATTTCATGGGCAGCATGTTCAATACGAACAGCGCCGCAATAAATACCAGCGTCACGGCAAGCTGGATTCCACATAAAATGATCCCAACCTGTCTGCTCACCTTGTTGGAAGCCCGCCTCTTCCCGGGCTTTTGCCCTCTTCCGGCATTCCTGCCATCCGATCCCATGCCGCCTCTTCCCGGACTGCCTGCCAGGGATTTGGCCGGGTTGTCACTAAGGGTTCTTCTTAGCGCCTCTTCCCTTCTGCGGCGGTCTCTCTCCTGCTCTCTCCTGTTCGCCTCCTGCTCTTTCGAGCGTTTTTTTTGTCGGCCCATATTTATATCTCCTTTACTGGTGCATCTTTGTCAATGTTTCTTCGTTGGTACATCTTTGCTTTTGCATAATTTTTTGCCCAAATGAGCCAGGCAGACATGCCCCCATGTCCATCTGACTCATGCATTACAAGCTGAAAACTTTTACATTTCTATTTCTTTTGTTTTATGCTTTTATTCTTGCTCTTTTTCTCTTTCCATGTAACCCATACAGCACCGGCAATGCAAATGGTCGAATAGCATCCGCTTATCATACCGGCCAGCATCGGCAGGGCAAAGACAATAATAGAGTCTATATTATAAATTAAGCCAAAGACTAAAATAATCGCCACACAGAATATGGTGGAAAGCGCCGTATTAATTGAGCGCGCCAGAGTCTCTGTAATACTTCTGTTTACCAGAGGCACAAGTCCCTCTTTTGAATGTCCCTGCATATGTTCACGTATCCTGTCATAGAGAACGATTGTATCATTAATCGAATATCCGATAATTGTCAGGACTACTGACACAAATGCATCATTAATCGGTATCTTGCAGACACCGAACACCAAGAAAACGATAAATACATCATGTATCAGAGCAACCACTCCGGACACTCCTGCTGACAGCCCTGACAGTGTTGAAAAGCGAATGGCGATATAAATTACAATAAATACAGCCGCCAATACGATAGCAATACCAGAGTTTCTCAGTGCACGTGCTCCGATATAAGGCTCGACCGCATAAGTTTCCGATGATTCATATTTTTGATCCGGCTGGATTTCATTCAAAGCCTCCAGCACTTTTGTCTGATCATCCGGAGAAAGTCCCTGCTTTCCTCCCAGATTCAATACCAGTTTGTTTTGGTCGGACACAAAATCTTTTGTCAGCTGGGCACTGACCGGGCGGTTCAACACATCTTCCGCAGCATCAGCTGCCTTCTCTATATCCGGGGTCCCTTCACAGGTATATTTCAGAATAACGCCTCCGGTAAACTGGGTATCTAAAGTCACCCCTCTCACCCCGCTGATAATGCTCCCAGTAATAAGTACTACTGCTGTAAACAAGAAGATTGCTTTCCGTTTTCCAAGAAAGTCTATTACTTTTCTCTCTTTCTTCACGTAAAACAGCTTTGGTTTCTGAAATACGGGATAAAGAACTGCAGAACTTAACATAATTCTGGAAAGCCATACACCGGCAAGCAGGTTGATGATAACACCTGTAAGCAGAGTATAACCAAAGCTCAGCATCGTTCCTGAGCCAAATATCATCAAAATCACGGCGACTACCGCTGTAGTTACATTTCCGTCCAATACAGAGGAGAAAGCATTCTTGTAGCCCATCCGCACTGCAGTTTTTAAGCTGCTTCCTTTGTTCAACTCCTCACCGATACGCTCGTTGATGATGACATTGGCATCCACGGCCATACCAAGCGACAAAATCAGGCCCGCAATACCGGGGAGCGTCAGCGTATACTGTGGAACGGAAAGCACAAGTATCTGCATGCTCATCTGGAACACCATCGCCAGACAAGCAATCAGTCCCGGAAGACGATAGTACAGTATCATGAACAAACATACCACGGTAAACGCTACCGCTGCGGCCATCAGCATAGCCTTCAAGGCACCGCTTCCCAGGGTGGGGCTGATGGTGTTATAGTTGGTTGTCTTCAGAGAGAAAGGCAGCGCTCCGGCATTAATTTTCTCGGACAAAGCTTTTGCTTCCTCCTGGGAGCCCATCCCGTTAATAACAGCTTCCCCGCCGTCAATTGCCTGTTGTACAACCGGGTTGGAAATCTGCTCTTCATCCATATAGATACCGATGGGTTTTCCAACCAACTCTGCAGTTGCCTTTGCAAAATCCTTTGCCCCGGTTTTGTCAAATTTTAAGGCAACTACATATTCCCCTGTTTGCTGGTCCTTCTGGACATCACTGCTGGATACATTTTTCCCTTCCACCAGGACATTTCCCTCCGGGTCACGGAAGGTCAGCTTGGCGGTCTCTCCCAACTCAGCGATGGCATTCTCAGGATTAAAATCCTTCTCATCTGACTTCCATGGGAATCTGACAATAATGTTGCCGTGCTCTTTATCTACTGTCACCTCACGGTCCACAATGTTTTGCGCATCCAGACGGTTCTCCATAACAATTCTGGCAGACTCAAGGTCCTTTGCGGAAGGAACCTTGTCCACTCCCTCCGGTTCAAATATGGCCTCCACACCGCCCCGGATATCAATACCAAACCGCATATCCACTGCGCCCTTAAAGTCACTGCCCAGGCCAAAAATAGCAACGTAAACAAACACTGCAATGACACACAGCACAATCCATATATTTCTCTTATTCGCTTTCAAGAAAATATCCTCCTCCTAGTTATTCCCATATATTGATGTAGGAATCAAAAGGTATTTTGCCCCCTGATACCTACGGATTGCTCCGCACTTTGTGCTCCCGCAATCCTAAAAACATTCGAAATCCGCCCTACTCGGTCTACTTTCTCATGTTTTACGGGCCCCAAGGTCATGCGTTTCATGCAAGCATGAAACGCATGACCTTTTGACCCTGGTATCATATATTATAATGCCCGCACGTCTATTATGCAAACATAAAATGAGAGCGGCAGTAAAACCGCTCCTAATTTTAGTAACAGTTCAGCCATGCGAATTTTCGACAGCGTAGGCAGGAGAAAGCTTGCTTTCGTATGCATATGCTGCCGAAAATTCATATGGCGCTCTGCCACAGCGAGATGAAGCGCAGCACATGTCCTTGGTTAGCAACCGTAGTGTGGTTGTTTAACAAGGACGGTACCCTTGGGGTGGAATCGAGCTGATGGCTGAACTGTTACTAATTTTACGCTGTTTTCTTTTCTAATGCCTCCACTCTCCGGCGCAGTTCATCAACCAGCTTCATAAGAATTTCTGTACTCTGCTTTTCCAGCTTATGAATTTGATAATATTGCTTCATTTCATCAAGATTCTCCTTTACCTGATCAAGATGGCCCTCCAGAATCTCCCGTGTCCGTTCCATCTCCTCAAGTACCATATTTTCCGTCTCCGAAATTCTTTCCTCTGTTTTTTTATCGAACTCCATAAACATTCTTTCCGTTTTTTTATCGGCCTCCACAAACATTCTTTTCGTTTTTTCATTAGACTCCGCAAGCATTCTTTCTGTTTTTTTATCGGCCTCTGCAAACATTCTTTCTGTTTTTTCATTAGACTCCACAAATCTCTTGTCCAACAATTTTTCTAATAATTCAATGTCATTCTTATCCAACATCTTTATCATTCCTTCGCTTGTTTTATTAAATTATGATACCAGAGTCAAAAGGTCGTGCGTTTCATGCTTGCATGAAAAAGCATGACTTTAGGATTGCGGGAGCACAAAGTGCGTAGCAATCCGTAGGTATCAGGGGTCAAAATACCTTTTGTCGCCTAACTCATATTATATCCCTATCCTTGTAAAAACACAAAGACTATTTTATTCCCGCGAGCAACGAGCCAAGCGGAAATACTTGCATTTACATTTGCGACTGCCGCGAGGGTCAAATATCCTGCAGCTTGCTGCACTGCAAGTTTGATGCCCCTTCAGCTTGCTGCGGGGTCTTTGACTCCAATAGACTACCTTTCCGAAAAAGCTGCTTTCTAAACTCTTCGTCTTCGGTCATGCGAACAATATCTTCAGTGCGATTCTCCTTTAAGAGCTTTTTCAATAATTGACTATATCTTTTTTCACATCTCTCCTCGCCTCTCTGCTCTCCTATCACTAAACCTCTACGTTCGCCTATCTCTACACCCCTTCGTTCACCTATCTCCATACCTCTTTTTTCTCCATCTCGAACCATTTCCTCAATTGCTGTACACATATTAATATCTCCCTTCTCATCTTCAAATAATTTAGGTTTTTCTCTTAATGTCGGAATATCCAAAAATACTGAAAGCAGTTCACTTCGTTCCCTGGACAAATGACTATAATGATCGTTCTTCTCTCTTAGCAGCTTATTCATTTCCACTTTGTCATGACAGACTTTAAGTAGTTCAAAAACTTCCCTCAATCCGGTCTTGAAATTTTCTGTATTAACACTGTCACCGCTCACAAGATGCAATGTATAATTGGGAAATTCTTTTTTCCAGGGACGGAATCTTCCTGTGAAATCCAACATATCGTGCAGGTCCGCCGGTTTTATCCAATTTTTCTTCTCCCCATAATACAGTACAAGGGTCAACACGGGCACCAATCGGTCCTCTTCAGTCATGCCTGACATAAGTTCAGCCGAAGTTTTTAGACTATGCATACCCCTATTATACTTTGCTTTTCTTTGCATCTGGTCTGAATAATCGACTCCGTCATACATTAGACTTCTCACAGGCATACCATAGTGCACCTCTCTTTGAGCCTCCACTGCCAATATAATCTCCGGCTGTCCTCTTTCATCCAGGCTTTTCATTTGCATCTTGACATCTCGAATTCGATTTAGGTTCTTAAGGTCATCATTTCCTACTTTTACCTGCAAGGTCTGCTTCTCACTGCAGGCTACAAGCTGTTCCGGGACTATCACTTGTTCTCCATGAAAGATAGAGCCGTTAAACAAATCTGCAAATATTTCGGTGTCTGATAATATCTTGCAGATCTGAGCATCCTTGGCATACAACTTTGCATGGTTTTTCTCCATACGTTTCCTCCTTTTGCACATTGTAGGAAGAGTGAAGCATAGAGAAATAGTTGGTCTACAATATCTTCCTAATACAGCCATTATAATATCCCATATACCCCGTTTCAAGTATATTGCACTATACATACGCATATACACTGCTGTTCACTCATCCATTTTGTATTCAGTTTTAATGTTACGTTGAACTGGAAATTTGGCAGAAACGCCTGAATTATTGAATAGAATTTTCCAGATATTTTGATTATAGTCTATTTATAAATCAGAGTCAAATTAAAATTACAGTATCTTTTGCTTCCCCCACTCTCATGTTAGTGTTATAATACATGATGTAGGGGGCAAAAGGTATTTTGCCCCCCTGATAACTACAAAAACCCACTGGCATACACAAAGGAGGAATTCATATGAAATTAGTGATTACCATGAGCCGCCGTTTCGGTACCGGTGCAAGTGTGATTGCAAAGGATCTTTCCGAGAGGCTGGATATCCCTGTTTATGATAAAGCATATATTGAGCATCAGATAGGTTCACACAAATATGAGACCGAGGCCGAAGTCATACGGGAACTTGCTTCAAAGCCCTGTATCATCCTTGGACGCTGTGCTTCTGATATTCTGAAAGACCGGATGAATGTCCTGAACATTTTCGTGTGTGCGGACAAGGAGGATCGTATTCACAGAATTATGCGTCTTGAATCCCTTTCCTACGAAGATGCCGAAGAAAAAGTAAAGCGCACAGATGCAGAACGTGCCGCTTATTACGAGGAGCATGTAGGCAAGACCTGGGGGGACGTGAATGACTATCATATGATATTGGATACCTCCAAGCTGGGAGTGGAAAATTGCGCAGATATTCTGATGCATTACTTTGAGAAGCTGGAGTACATATGATACCACAAAGTGCATACCTATATTTATGATACAAGAGTCTGGCAAGCCAGGCTCTTGTTACTTTTGTGCGCCCGGCGGGCGCACATCGGATAGGAGATAATTATCCCCCTTCCGATTGACGGCCTCTGCCAATCCTGCATATAGTATATGAAGAACAGATTGAGGAGAAAGCAAATTGAGGATTTCTAGTATGCAGATTGTAATTCTTTGTATTAGTGTATTGTTAATTCTGCTCGTTTTGGCTATTCTTCTTTTACATCACAAAATGAAGAAAAACCGGAGAAGGGTCTCTGAAATGTCTTACTTTGAAAAATGCAGTCTGCTCAATAACCTGACAAGGCCTTTTGGATTCCTTTACCTTTATTCGAAAGACATTTTTACGGCAAGAACTGATGCCCCACAGCGAAAATTTGGGTATGGGAGCCTTTATGACCTGGCTGCACCGGCCATGAATATGGTCTTTGACTTTGAACCGGTTTATTTCAATTACCATGATAAAACCTGGCTGATTGAATTTTGGAAAGGGCAGTACAGCATTTGCACGGGAGCGGAAGTTGGAGTCTATCATGCCGATTCCATTGTTCCGCCTCTCTTAAGGCCTCAAACTATCTTTCAAGCTGCCTCTCCAGAAGAAATGCTCCCAATAAAACTGCGTTTAAAAGACTCCGACAGAGTTATTTTCAACTTTGAAAGACCCCATTGGTGGCTGACAGGCTTTGTAGTTGGAACTCCCTGTGTGCCCGAGGATCTGGTGCTGGAGGCATCCATTACCTTTCCGGATGAGGACATGTGTAATGCTTTTGTCCGTTGCCTCAAAGAGATTGGTTATGAGAGCAATGAGCTGACCCTTTACTCAAATACCGTACAATTTTGTCTCACAGAGCCAAAGAGTACTCACGACTTTCTTTTAGACCCATGGGTGCAAAGCTACATTCTCTGGAAGGCCAGAATGCTCTGCCGCCTCTACCTCCGGGCTGTAAAACCATTTGACAAGACTGTAGACCGGCTGTTGTATTTATATTATGTTGCGCCTGCTGTTTTCAGGAGGATTCTTCGCATCCGTCCCTTTGAGAAGAAAAGAGGGAGACGCTCATGAGCTGGTATAGACGCATCTCCCGTGCTTTTGAGGATGCCGCCATTGTTCCCATGGGCAGCAGCTCCCGCTTTGTCCTTATGAGTGACTGTCACAGGGGGACCGGCAACCATAACGATAATTTTATGAAAAACCAAAACGTTTATTTTGCGGCATTAAATGACTATTTTGAAAAGGGCTTTACTTATATTGAAATTGGGGATGGGGATGAACTGTGGGAAAACAGGTCCTTTGCAAGGATCATTGATATACACAGTGATGTATTCTGGCTGCTTTCAAAATACAACGAAGAGAACCGCCTATTCATGCTTTACGGCAATCATGACCAGAGTAAAAGGCGGTGCAGCTATTGCCGCCGCCACTGCTCCACTTATCATGTCAGCGGTCAACTGGCTGAGGCTACCCTGTTCCCCGACATATGTTATCTGCAGAGTCTGATTTTAAAAGATACAGAGCAGGAGAATCATTTTTATTTGATACATGGACATCAGGTAGAAATCCTGAACGATACATTAAGTTTTATCAGCAGATTTCTCGTACGTTATTTCTGGAAGCCTCTGGAGGCAACCGGGGTATCTGATCCAACCAGTGCAGCCAGAAATTATACAAAGAAAAGAAAAGTTGAAAAGAAGCTCCTGAAATGGGCCTGTCAAGAAAATAAGATTCTGATTACCGGGCACACGCACCGCCCTATGCTGGGTTCTGCCGACTCACCCTATTTTAATACCGGAAGCTGCGTACATCCCAGGTGTATTACTTGTATAGAGATACAGAATCGGCAGCTGACACTTGTAAAATGGACCGTGCGTACAAAAGAAGACCGCACTCTCTATGTGGCCCGGGAAGTGATAGGTGAAAGCTGGAACTTTTAGTAACTATTCAGGAGGGTACCCTTGAGGTGGAATGAGCTTGCCCTCCTGAACCGTTAGAAAAAGGGGCGCGGGTTAAAACACCAGTACCCCAAGATGTTCCAGCAGTATCTGTGTCCCTATCAGACAGAGAATAATTCCTCCTGCCCGCTCTGCTCTAGACTTATATTTCATGCCAAATATATTGCCCATTTTCACACCTGCAACAGAAAAAAGAAATGTAATGATTCCGATAATAGATGCAGCGGGAAGAATCTCCACCTGAAGAAAAGCAAGTGTGATTCCCACAGCCAGGGCATCGATGCTGGTGGCTACGGCCAGCATAAACATATTTTTTACATCCAGAGAACCGCTGGATGCCGGGCAGTCCTTTTCGAAGGACTCCCGTACCATATTAATACCAATGATTCCAAGCAGGATAAATGCAATCCAGTGGTCAATGGCTGTAATGCTTTCCTTGAACTGTACCCCCAGAAAATATCCGATCATAGGCATCAATGCCTGGAATCCCCCGAACCACATTCCTACGACAGATGCTTTTTTCACCGTAACACCTGGCATTGCCAGGCCCTTACAGACGGACACCGCAAAGGCATCCATAGAAACTCCTACAGCTAATAATAATAATTCAACAATTCCCATTTGTAACTTATTTACTTAGAAGAACCATCTGTGGTATCTCCGCCAGTTTCCTCCGTATTCTGCTTAATAGACACACCCTGGCCGGCAAAATCAACCTTTTTCCATACCCTTTTATGTTCCTTGATATCCGTGTCTTTCCTCCACTTCTTGAGCAGGGAATCATACTGCTTCTGCTTCCGCTCCTCCACGATAGAGTCTTTCTTTGCATCTGTAGCCTCTCTGTCCAGCAGGCTGGTCAGCTTTGCGACATATATGCCATTATCAGACTCTATAATACCGGTCACATCGCCTTCCTTTTCAAGTGCATCCGCTGCTTTTACCACTGCTTCCGTGGGTGTGGTGGATTCTGAATCAAAAGATGCCGTCTGCACTTCCAAATCCGCCTCTTTGGCCGCAGCGTCCATGTCTCCTCCATCTGTCTTTAGAGTATCTGCAAAATTTTGTGCTTTCTCTTTGAGCGCAGCTTTCTCATCGTCGGACATTGTTTTGGATTCGGATGTACCATCATCAGAGGTTTTTGTATAGGAGAAAAGTACATACTGCATACTCTTCTGTGCAGCTTCTTCGTCAGACACTTCTTCGTCCACGCCCTCTTTCATTGGTGCATCCATTTTGCTCTGAATTGTGGCAAGTTCCAGAAATTCTGTTACATACTTCTTGTATCCGGACACCGTTTCTTTTCCCGCTGCAGTGTTGTCCTTTGCAAAGGCCTCTGCCGCTTTGCTGATAGCCTTCTCGTCATCGTCATTAAGCTCCACTTTATAATCTGCCGTGTGCTGTTTCAGGAGGTACATATCTTCTAAAGATTTCAATATACTCTTCTTTGTTGTATCTTCGTATGTAGTCCCTTTCTCTACTTCCTGTGTCCACATTTCATCTCCGGTAGTTCCCAGCATACCTGCATAATAGGTCTCGTATTGTGCCTGCTGCAGCCTGGCATAAAAATTAGCAACCCCCAGAGGAATACTCTCATCTCCCACTTCTGCAACCACCGCATCATTATTCATAGAACGGCTGCAGCCTGTCAGGGACGCTATTGCAAGAACCCCTGCCACTGCAGCAGTAGCTGCTCTCTTACTGAACTTTCCCATAACATCCTCCTGCGTATACATCTTGACTTTGGCTCAACAACATACCCGATTCCATGTGGCTGAACTGTAGTCACCATTATAATCTTTTTTTACTACTCTAACAAGTCTTTTATGTCATTTAACAGTCTTTTCACCAGTTCCAGTATGTCATCATCCTTCATCTTTCCGCTGTATCCTTTCTTTTGATACAGGAAATACGGCGGCGTTTCCGCCTTGAACTGCAGACTGCCCCTATATGCCTTCAGAAGACCGGGAATTTTCTGCGGCTGTACCCTTGCTTTTTCGTACATGGTAAACCAACAGGAATCTCCTTTCTGCTCTACTGCCGTTACATAGGCTGAATGAGCCAGTGCTTTGAGTCCGGCAATATTCAAAAGCTGCTGTACCTTCCTGGGTATGTCACCGAACCGGTCTATCAGTTCTTCTACCATATCGTCCATTTCCTCTTCGTTCTCTATACCGGCAATCCTTTTATAGATATCCAGCTTCTGGTACTCATTTGGAATATAATTTTCCGGGATATAGGCATCTACATTTAGATCCATAGTTGTTGTGTAAACTTCCTCCTCTGTCCCCCCCTTGAGCTGTTTTACAGCTTCATTGAGCATTTTACAATACAGGTCATATCCCACAGCTTCCATATGGCCGTGCTGCTCCGCTCCGAGAAGATTTCCTGCCCCCCTGATTTCAAGATCACGCATGGCAATTTTAATACCGGAGCCTAAATCTGTAAATTCCCGGATTGCCGCCAGCCTCTTTTCCGCCACTTCCTTGAGGAGCTTATCTCTGCGGTACAGCAAAAATGCATAGGCCATCCGGTTGGAGCGCCCAACCCTTCCCCTGAGCTGATAGAGCTGTGAAAGCCCCAGCCGGTCGGCATCATGGATAATCATGGTGTTCACATTAGAAATATCCAGCCCTGTTTCAATAATTGTGGTAGACACAAGGACATCAATATCTCCGTTAATAAAGTCGTACATAATATTTTCCAGCTGCCGCTCATTCATCTGTCCGTGGGCAAAGGATACAACTGCCTCGGGCACCAACTTCTGAATTCTCCCTGCCACATCTGCTATGTCACTGACACGGTTGTAAACGTAATAGACCTGTCCGTTTCTCGACAGTTCCCTCTCTATTGCCTCCCGCACCATCTCATCATTATATTCCATCACGTAGGTCTGAATCGGAAGTCTGTCCATGGGGGCCTCCTCCAGGACACTCATATCCCGGATTCCGATCAGGCTCATATGCAGAGTCCTGGGAATAGGCGTTGCCGTCAGTGTCAGGACATCCACATTTTCTCTGAGCTTCTTAATTTTTTCCTTATGTGACACACCAAAACGCTGCTCCTCATCTATGATCAGAAGCCCTAAATCTTTAAACCGTACATCCTTTGACAGTACTCTGTGAGTTCCTATGACAATGTCTACCAGTCCCTTTGTCAGATCATTCACTGTTTTCTTCTGCTGGGCCGAGGTGCGGAACCTGCAGAGAAGGTCTGCCCTGACGGGAAAATCTTTCATTCTCTGTACAAAGGTGTTATAGTGCTGCTGGGCCAAAATGGTAGTGGGCACCAGGTATACGACCTGCTTTCCCTCCTGCACCGCCTTAAATGCGGCACGTATGGCAATCTCAGTCTTCCCATAGCCCACATCCCCGCAAATCAGACGGTCCATGACCTTTTTACTCTCCATGTCCCTTTTTGTGTCCGCGATTGCCTGCAGCTGGTCATCCGTCTCCTCGAAGGGGAACATTTCCTCAAATTCCTTCTGCCACACAGTATCCTTCTCATATACAAACCCTTCAGACTGCTGCCGGGCAGCATAAAGTGCAACCAGATCCTTTGCCACATCCTTTACTGCGCTGCGGACCTGGTTTTTTGTCTTTGTCCACTGGCTTGTTCCCAGTTTGTTCAGCCTCGGTTTTTTTGCGTCTGCACCGGCATATTTCTGTATCAGATCGAGCTGAGTGGCCAAAATATAAAGAGTTCCGCTGTCTGCATAGGAAATCTTCATGTAGTCTTTTGTGACTTTATCCACCTCGATCTTTTCAATTCCCCGGTAAATCCCCAATCCATGATTCTCATGGACTACATAATCGCCCACCTTCAGTTCAGAAAAATCCTGGATTTTCTGTCCCTCGTAAACTTTTCTCTTCTTTTTGCGCTTCTGTTTCCCAAAAATGTCCGACTCCGATATCACCATGAACTTCAACAGCTGATATTCATACCCTTCGGACACATGTCCGTAGGCCGCCATAATTTCACCGGGCTGTACCTCGCGGTGCATGTCCTCGCTGTAAAAGCTGCTTAAATCATAATCCCTCAAATCCTCAGCCAGACGTTTGGCACGCGTCCTGGAGCCTGAAAGCAAAATGACTCTGTATCCGCTTCGTTTCAGTCTCTTTAAGTCCCTGGTCAGCATCTCGAAACTGTTGTTGTAGGGATTTACACCCTTCGTCTGGAGACTGTAGGTATCCCTGACATGAAAGCTTCCACATTTTGATTCAAGTATTGTCAATCCGATGCCGCAGTACCGGTTCATTTTCTCAATAATCTCTTTTGTGGTAAACACCTGCAGCTCTTCTTCTGCATCTTCCACTCCCGCTTCTTCTCTATTCCTTCTGCTGCTTAAAAACTCATCTGCCACCTCATCAGCCCGCTCAATAAGACGAAGAGGTTCATCCAGAAAAAGAAGACTTTTGTCCCTCGGAAAATAATCCAGAAACGAAACATTCTCTACATTCTCTCCTATTGTTTCCGACGCCGGATAAATATCCACCTCATCCAGCCTTTCCACTGAGCGCTGGCTTTCAATGTCAAAGGTGCGGATAGAATCCACCTCATCTCCCCACAGCTCGATACGCACGGGCATCTCCTCGGTCAGCGGAAAGATATCAAGTATCCCGCCTCTGACGGCAAACTGCCCCGGTCCCTCAATCTGTGCTTCCCGCTCATATCCCATAGATGCCAGTTTCTTCTCCAGTTTCGTCAGATCGATGTTCCCGGTACCTGCAATATGGATTCTTTGTCCGGCAACCTCCTTTAAAGGCACCACTCCATCCATGAAGCCATCTATCGTTGTGATAACTGTAATTCCGGCCGTTTCTGTCTCCTCTTTTTCTTCTGCCTCCAGAATGGCCTGCACGACTTCCATTCTCTGCTTCACAAGATACTTGCCTTTGATATCCGCATGGTAAAATAGAAGGTCTCTGGCTGCATAGAGATATACATTTTCGTCCAGAAACCGATATTCTTCATAGGCTTTCTCTGCCTTTTCACCACTGGAATAAGCGATGATTTTGTAATAACAACCATCGCCCAGTGCATACATCAGATGTGTCTTCTGTGAATTAACACACCCTGTTATCTGTAGAATTCCTTCACCCTTTCGCCGTTTTTCCAATATTTCTTTATATTCTGCCAACTCGGCAAGGGGCGCTAAAAAAGCCTGCATATCTCTTACTCTTCCTTCTTTTTCCGATTATACTCGTTCATTGCTGCCTGCATATCTCCGGCCGTTATCATCTCTACAGCATGTACTGCCGACTTGCAGCCTTCTTCTACTAATTCGCGTTCGGCCTTTGTAAAATGTCCCAGCACATAGTCTGCCAGATCATACCTGGATGGCTTTTCCCCCACTCCCAGCTTAATTCTTGGAAACACCTGTCCCCCCAGATGTGCGATAATATTTTTGATTCCGTTGTGCCCGCCGGCGCTTCCTTTTGCACGGATGCGGACTGCCCCCACATCAAGGCTTATATCATCATAAATCACAATGAGCTCCTGCTCAGGGTCTATCTTATAGTATTGCACAAGGCTGATAATACTCTCTCCGCTTAAATTCATATAAGTCTGAGGCTTTGCAAGAATGACCTTTTCCCGGCCGATCATCCCTTTTCCTATAAAAGCCCGGTGCTTCTTTGTGTCCATATCTATATTATATTTGTCCGCAATGGTATCTATCACTTCAAATCCCACATTATGTCTCGTACCTTCGTATTGTCTGTCTGGATTCCCCAGACCTGCTATGATATACATACACTTCACCTCTTCATTCTTACCTATTCTACAGGATGTGTCCAGGTTTGTCCATAAGCGGATCTTGAAAATTTATTCATACGGTTCAGCCGTTAGCTCGATTCCACCCCAAGGGTACCGTCCTTGTTAAACAACCACACTACGGCTGCTAACCAAGGACATGTGCTGCGCTGCATTTATCCCTGAAATTTGCATGGCTGAACTGTATGAATAAATTTCCCTCTCCTGTCATAAACTTATAAAAAGCGAATTGGGCAAGTAAACTGACTGCATGGGAGGTCTCTTAAATGGGTTCCAAAACCAAAATAATCGTTCTGCACATGAAAGAAATTATCTATACCGCTGTCTTTGTGGCACTGGGCATACTGCTGGTAATTTTACTGGTTGTTATGTTCCGCCCGGGAAAGGATAAGGGCGCAGACGTCAAGAAGCAATATACTCCGGGAGTTTACACTTCCACGCTGACCTTAAATAACACAAATCTGGAAGTGGAAGTTTCCGTAGATGAATCTCATATCAACTCCATACGATTCTCCAATCTGGATGAAGCAGTAACGACCATGTTTCCGCTTATCCAGCCTGCCATGGAGGACATTGCCGACCAGGTCTGTGACAAACAATCTCTGGAGGATATATCTCTCTCCAAGGATACGCCATATACTTCCCAAGTAATTCTGGACACAATAAAAGAGGCAATAGCAAAAGCCGCAGTGAAATGATGCTGCGGCTTTTGTATGTCTGGAACCTGTCCTTACATACAGTGACTGGCTCCTAAGTACTAGGATTAACCTTCCACAATCAGATATTTGTCACCGGTTAGTGCGAAGACTTCTGAAGCATCCTCCAGTTCCTCGTCCGACATATTGTCCACATCAACTCCGCTTTCCTCAAAGTACTCTCTTACTTCCCGGAGGGAATCCACTACCACTGCCATACAGTCCTCCAAAAAAGCTTCTGCTTCCTCCAGTGTCCCGGCAACCGGCTCATCAAACAGCTGACCTTGTTTTTCTAAGAATGTAAGCAAGCACTCCTCATCGAATTCATTCATGACTTTCCACCTCCTGATTTTCGTCAATCCATTTTATGATTTCCCGGGTCGTATCCACGATCACCCCGGCTCCTTCTGTCTCAAGGGCTTCTCTGCCCCTGAACCCCCAGGATACACCTATGGTTTTCATCTTCGCAGCCTCTCCGGTCGCAATATCCACCTCTGAATCTCCGATGTATATAACTTCCCGGGGCTGTGCACCCAGCTTCCCGGCAATCTCCAACACTGCTGTTGGATCGGGTTTTTTGGGCACTCCCGGCTTTTGTCCCTGAATCCATTGGAAGGTATCTTTTCCAAAAATCTCTTCCACCACATGGATGGCCTGTCTGTCAGGCTTGTTGGACAATACGGCAAGACTAAGCCCCAGCTCTTTCATTTCCCGAAGCATCTCAGAGATTCCGTCATAGGCTACTACATGATATGTGCAGTTGTCATCAAATATACGGCCGTATCTCTCCATTGCTTCATCAATCCGCCGTAAATCCTCATCCCCGCCTGCACGCAGCGCCCTCTCCAACAGGACCCTGGCGCCGTTTCCTACAAACAGGCGGCACTCCTCCCTTGTAATAGGCAAAAGCCCCATCTCTTTCAGCGTCGCATTTACGGAAAAGGTCAGGGAATCCAACGTATCTGCCAGGGTTCCATCTAAATCAAAAATACAAACTTTATACATGGTTCGTCTCCATCCTTCCTGAACTGTAATTATCATAGTATGATACCAGGATCAAAAGGTCATGCGTTTCATGCTTGCATGAAAAAGCATGACTTTGGGATCCGCAAAACATGAGAAAGAAGCCCGAGTAGGGCGGATTTCGAATGTTTTTAGGATTGCGGGAGCACAAAGTGCGGAGCAATCCGTAGGTATCAGGGGGCAAAATACCTTTTGACCCCTACATCATAGTATGAAGTTATAGAAATTTCAACCACTTATAAAGTTTTTTTGCCGGCCAGCTAACCCAGGAGATATTGCCGCATTATTTTTAGTGCATTTTTTTCCAGCCTGCTCACCTGAGCCTGGGATATCCCGATTTCTTCTGCCACCTCCATCTGTGTCTTACCTTCAAAAAAGCGCAGTTTAATAATATATCTTTCCCTTTCATTTAAACGTTCCATGGCAGCCTCCAGGGATAATTCCTCCACCCAGTTTTCTTCTTTGTTCTTCCTGTCACTGACCTGATCCATAACATAGAGTGTGTCCCCGCCTTCATTGTAAACCGGTTCATGGAGGCTCATGGGCATCTGAATGGCATCCAGGGCAAACACAATATCCTCCTTAGAGATTCCGATTTCCTCTGAAATTTCCTGTACTGTAGGCTCTTTTAAATATTTCTTCATATAGCCTTCTTTTGCATAAATAGCTTTATACGCAGTGTCACGCAGGGAACGGCTGACCCGGATGGAATTATTGTCCCGCAGATATCTGCGGACCTCTCCAATAATCATAGGTACTGCATAAGTTGAAAATTTCACAAGTCTGTCGGGGTCAAAATTGTCCACCGCCTTCATCAGTCCCACACATCCGATCTGGAATAAATCGTCTGCATTTTCATTGCTGTTGGAAAAACGCTTGATTACGCTTAATACCAGCCTTAAATTTCCTTTAATATATTCCTCTCTTGCCTCTTCATCTCCCTGTTTAATACGCGCAAACAAAGCCTCCTTCTCTTCTTCTTTCAAGAGCGGAAGCTTTGCTGTATTCACACCACACAATTCAACTTTATTCAGAGCCATAATAAGAATCCCTCCTAGACGAAAAATTTTATTCTAGTAAAATGATTCTCATTCTGAGCTCCTGTTATTCTCACTCGATATAAAATTTAAAAAGTTTTAGCCCTTGACAAACAAAATAATAACTATTTTGTTACTTATAGATATCCCATTTATCTGCCAGATTATGTATCTGTTTCTCAAACTTTGCCTTATCCTTGTTGCTGATCTGTCCACATTTATAAACGACTTCCATGAGGCGTCTTCCCGCCGCAATCAGTCTGTCAAAGGCTGCATCTGCTTTTTGAGCAGCGGCTTTCTTTGTCTTCACCGGTATGCGTACACCCTCACTTAAAATTTCATTTGCCGCCAGGTCAACCTCTCCATCCGGGAACGGTGCCCACGCCGGGTATCCCAGCCTTTCCTGAACTGTTGCAGCAAATTCCTCCGCTACTGTATCGTCACCATGAACCACAAATACTTGTTCAAGGGGAGTCTTAAATCCTTCCAGCCATGCCAGCAGTCCGTTCATATCTGCATGGCCGCTGACGCCGTGCAGATTCTCGATTCTGGCATGAACTTCGATAGGCTCACCGAAAATCTTGACGTGCTTTTCTCCATCCAGGATTCTTCTGCCCAAAGTTCCCTCGGCCTGATAGCCTACAAACAAAATGGTGCTTTCTGCTCTCCACAGATTATGCTTTAAATGATGACGGATACGTCCGGCATCGCACATGCCGGAGGCAGACACGATTACCTTTGGTTTTTCAATCTGGTTGATCATCTTGGAGTCATCACTGGTAACAGAAGCATGCAGTCCCGGGAATACAAGAGGATTGATTCCCGCATTTATCAGAGCAAGGGCTTCCTCGTCAAAACATTCCTTCATATTTTTTGTGAAGACCTTTGTTGCCTCAATTGCCAGGGGACTGTCCAGATATACTTCGAAATTTGGATACTCTTTCAGCAGATTTTTCTCCTTAATCTCACGGATAAAGTACAGCACCTCCTGGGTACGTCCCACTGCAAAGGAAGGAATAACCACATTTCCTTTCCTATCAAAAGTTTCTCGTAATACTTTTACAAGCTCCTGCACATAATCCACAGGCTCGGTGGAATGAACCCGATTTCCGTAAGTGGATTCCACCACCACATAATCAGCTGACTCTGTATAGTGCGGATTCTTAATAATGGGCTGATTCAGATTCCCCACATCCCCGGAAAATACAATTTTCTTCTCCACAGCTCCTTCCGTAATCCACACTTCAATGCTTGCGGAACCGAGCAGATGCCCCACATCGGTAAAACGTACTTCAATCCCGTCACATATCCGGATGCGCTCGTTATACTGGCAGGGGACAAGCTTCTCAATGGCATCCAGGGCATCCTGCACTACGTAAAGTGGTTCAAAAGCCTGTTGTCCGGCTCTCTTTCCCTTCCTGTTGCGCCATTCTGCTTCAAATTCCTGAATATGTGCACTGTCACGAAGCATAATATTACACAAATCTGCAGTAGCATATGTAGTAATAATCTGTCCCTTGAACCCTTTTTTCACCAACAGCGGCAGCAAACCTGAGTGGTCAATATGCGCGTGGGTTAAAAGCACATAATCCACTTCATTTTCAGGAAGGGGAAGACCCGGATTCTCAAACAGGTCCGGCCCCTGCTCCATACCATAATCCACCAGAATCGTCTTTCCTGCTGCCTGCAGCATGTGACAGCTTCCAGTTACTTCATGGGCTGCTCCTATAAATGTCAGTTTCATCAGCATCACCAACCCTTTTTGTTTTATCTTAACATCTTTCCTATAGAATTTA
The DNA here is from genome assembly GCF_004346165.1 of Muricomes intestini. Lineage (GTDB taxonomy): Bacteria > Bacillota > Clostridia > Lachnospirales > Lachnospiraceae > Muricomes > Muricomes intestini. The sequence goes on from NZ_SLZZ01000023.1 coordinate 50,823, forward strand.
TACAGGAATTTTGTAAATGTAACTATTCATACCTCACCATTTCCCGTTTCAGTCTCTGCATAATTTTCTTTTCCAGCCTGGATATATAGGACTGTGATATCCCCAGCAAATCTGCAACTTCTTTCTGTGTCTTTTCCTCTCCCTCGGGATTATCCAGTCCAAAGCGCATTTTTACGATCAGCTTTTCTCTGCTGGATAATTTGTTGATAGCCCTTACCAGCATCTTCCTCTCCGCTTCATTTTCCAGATCCTTATATATGGTGTCCTCCTCTGTGCCGAGTATGTCGGACAGAAGAAGCTCATTTCCGTCCCAGTCCACATTCAATGGCTCATCTATGGACACCTCCATTTTAGTTTTACTGTTCCGGCGCAGATACATCAGTATCTCATTTTCAATACAGCGGGACGCATAGGTAGCAAGCTTTATATTTTTCGTGGGATTAAAAGTGTTGATAGCTTTGATTAGTCCAATGGTACCGATGGAAATCAGATCTTCCACACCCACTCCCGTGTTATCGAATTTTTTTGCTATGTATACCACCAGCCGCAGATTATGCTCTATCAGAAGCTTCTTTGCCTCCTCATCATATTCGGAACCCAGATTCTGTATCACCTCTGTTTCCCTCTCCGTCTCCAGTGGGGCCGGCAGCACCTCCGACCCTCCGATATAATGTATCTCTTTACGGTTCGGGAAGAAAATACTTCTGAAGTCAGGTATTACTTTTAGTTTAAACTGCTGGGGTACTGCTATTTTTACAACCATTTTTATATGCCTCCTAATATGTCTGGATTTAAAATCATCTGATACTCTTCTTGCTCTGAAACACACTCCTCGCAAACCCCCAGGACCGGATTCTCTACCCACCGGTCTTCCTCAAGGTGGACACACATTTTCCTTATACGGAATACGGGCATAATACTTTCCCTTCCCACTGTCCGGTAGGGTATGTAACGGAATCCGTTTTTTATATCCTCCTCTGTCAGTATGGATTTTGCCAGAGCCTTATCTACTACACTTACCGGCTCCTTTGACACACTATCCTTCAAGCCGTTTCCGGTGTCAATCAACGCCTTCACTTTTTGCTCACCTGCACTGGTATACAATGTAATCTCGCATATTTTTTTCTGTAACTCTTTCTGCCCGATGAGAAACTTCCAGATTCCCTTTATCAGATAATAAGAGCCCACAGCGGCTGCAAAAAACAGACTTCCAATCCGAACATACGGACGAAGTGCCTGCAGAATCCCCCCAAATAGAAAAGATGCGATATACAGTAAACCGAATGCTTTGAAAAATTGTTTTTTCCCTTTGATTCTTAATCCTGCTTTTATCATTATTGTATTGATTACCGCGTGAAATGTGACAAATTTTATAATGGCCGGCATAGGAATTGCTATCACTCCACATGTCAGTCCTGCCCCGAGCGCTCCTCCCAAATAGATACGTCCATGTGTGGTAGAACATTTCAGCATCTGGTTCACCGTCAAAAGCAGAAGGGAGTCCATCATAAAATTTATAAGAAACAACACGTCTATGTATAATTCATAGTACACATTTCACCCTCTTTCTCGTTGGTACTAAGACACTCAAGCAAGCAAGATTAATTATAAAGGGATATGTTTTGAAAATTTGTCAGAAGATGACAGGAGAAAAGAGGATTATTTCGACAAAAAGAAAAAAGGGGTCTGACCCTTTTGAACTCCGTTTTCAGAATTGTTTTACAATTCTAAAAACGGGCCGCAAAAGGGTCTGACCCCTTTTTTATTTAATCGTATATCCCCCGTCTATTATTAGATTATGCCCTGTAATCATGGCTGCTCCTCCGCTGCATAGAAATGCGATCGCGGCTGCAATTTCGTCGGGTTCTGCAAACCGCTCTGAGGGAATTTCTTTCTTAAATGCGTCTCCTACAGGACCATCCCAGGCTTTATGTCCAAGCTCTGTCAAGACAACTGTGGGAGAAACTGCATTTACGCGTATCCCATATTTCCCCCATTCATAGGCCAGGACTTTTGTCATAGCAATGACCGCCCCCTTTGACGCGCAATAAGCCACATGTTTATCAAGGGCTATAACTCCCGCCTGAGATGCCATATTGACAATGCATCCACCCACTTCATGAGCAATGAAATATTGGCCCATCATCTGTGCCATCATAAAGGATGCTTTTAGATTCACATCCATAGTTCTGTCCCAATCCGCCTCAGTCAGACTTTCGGCTCTTTCCAGTGCAACGATTCCGGCGCAGTTCACTAATATGTCCACCCGTCCGAAGACGTTTAGTGTTTCTTCCAGTACTTTCTTCCGGTATTCTCCATCTGCAGCATTTCCCGGCAAACCAATTGCATTATCCTGTAATTTCTTAGCCACCTCATTCACATTGGGATTTAAATCCGCTAAGCAGAGGTTGACTCCTTTTTTTGAAAAGAATTCCGCCGTGGCGCGCCCTATACCCGCAGCGCCACCTGTAATAATTGCAGTTTTCCCTTCTAATGAAAACTCTGTATCCACCCCATAATATTTAATCAATTCAAACTTCCTGCCACTCGAAATATGGACAAATATACCCATATCGAGAATTTTACTGCTTCAACCTATATGCTTTCACTCTGATTAATCAGACACTA
>NZ_SLZZ01000024.1 GCF_004346165.1 Muricomes intestini
CCCCTTGAAGACGACGAGGTAGATAGGGCAGAGGTGGAAGTGCAGCAATGCATGGAGCTGACTGTTACTAATAGGTCGAGGGCATAACCAGACAAAGTGATAGGAGATAAGAAGGATGATTCTTTGTATGTAGTTTTGAAGGTACACAATATTGAAATATTCCTCGATAGCTCAGTGGTAGAGCATTCGGCTGTTAACCGAAGGGTCGTTGGTTCGAGCCCAACTCGGGGAGCTTGTAGACCGTGGGCTTAACTTACGGTCTATAAAAATATAATGAGCTATTTAAAAGTAGTAAGGCTCCTTGGTCAAGCGGTTAAGACATCGCCCTTTCACGGCGGTAACACGGGTTCGATTCCCGTAGGAGTCATTGTTAGTTTGCCGATGTGGCTCAATTCTTTAAGATTGACTGCGTCAATCTCAGGCAGAGCGCTGGTTACAAATCAGTTGCTCTGAAGTTTAGGTAGTTTGCCGATGTGGCTCAATTGGCAGAGCAGCTGATTTGTAATCAGCAGGTTATCGGTTCGAGTCCGATCATCGGCTTTGGTCCTTATGTCTTTTGGATGTATTGGACATTATACATGTGGACCTTTAGCTCAGTTGGTTAGAGCAATCGGCTCATAACCGATCGGTCCTGGGTTCGAGTCCCCGAAGGTCCACTTTTTAATAATAGGTACTTGATAATTGTATTTGATTAATAATTAAATATGGCCCAGTGGCTCAGTTGGTTAGAGCGCCGCCCTGTCACGGCGGAGGTCGAGAGTTCGAGTCTCTTCTGGGTCGTTGTGTGGGATCTTAGCTCAGCTGGGAGAGCATCTGCCTTACAAGCAGAGGGTCATAGGTTCGAGCCCTATAGGTCCCATATATGCCACAGTGGCGGAACAGGCCAGATGCCCGAGACTTAAAATCCAATTCGTTGGGCGTCCACTTTGGCAAAGAATACCTTGTATTCCAAGGATTTTATAATTTAATATTTTGCAAATGTGTTTGCATCCCTCCAAAATATCCCTTCAAATTCGGAAGGAAAAGGAGAGATTGTTAACAGATTTGCCGGTGTGGCGGAATAGGCAGACGCAAAGGACTTAAAATCCTTCGGGAGTTAATCCCGTACCGGTTCAAGTCCGGTCACCGGCAGTATTCACTAAAGGCTTAGACAATCAGTTGTTTGAGCCTTTTGCCGTACATAGCCACCCGTCATGGCGGCGGAAGGAAAATTACCTACAATGGCATTGGCAGTGTTTATTTTTTGGCTATAATCAAAATGTGTATATAGATTAGCTGTAGTGCCAATTGTACTATGACCAAGCCACTCCTGTATGCATTTTAAGTCTACCCCATTGGTATAGAGCAGTGTAGCGCAGCTGTGCCGAAGGTCGTGAAAACGAATCTTGCGCAGACCAGATTTTTTCAATATAAGAGCAAAATGCTGGCTTATATAACCTGGTTTTAAACGTTCGCCCAAATCATTTCTTATTAATGTAATCCAGAGAGTCCAGGCAATAGGAATCACCACACAGTTCCCGCTGTAGCTGCTGTTTTTGCATGAGCTGTACAAGAGCAGCTTCAAAAGGTGGAACCAGTGGAAGTTTTCTGGTACTGGACTTTGTTTTTGTCTTGTCCGTAGAAATATGTTGACAATGGCCCTCCAGATAGATATCCGTGACCACATGGTTTATAGAGATGGTCTTACTGACAAATTCAATATGGGACCATTTTATTCCTAAGGCCTCACTTCGACGCATGCCATAAAATGCGGCAAGAATTACACAGATTTCAATCGGGTCTCCGTGTACCGCTTTGAATAATTCTGCTAGTTCTTCTGCATTATAATACTAAGATGAGTAATCATTTTCTTCCGGTCGTTCAATGCGGTCTGCCGAGTTTCCCTTAAGCAAGTTGATATTTACAGCATACTCCAGGCACTTATGTATATTTGCATGTTTTCGTATTACCGTGTTGGGTTTCACATGATTGTGTTCAAATTCATAGGTATAATAATCCATAAAGAAGATAATGAAAACGCTCTTTTACAGTGTCAAAAATGTGATTATAATGCAAAGGGAGCATAGAAATTGATTCAATATACTTTGGAAAAGAAATTCACCAAACAGCAGGTACAGGAATTATTCTTGCCTGTAGGATAGATTTCAAATCATGGCAGATGGCTTTGCGATGCAGAGCTGTAATTTTGAGAATAAGATTTAGAGGCAATTAATAATGTGTAGATTCCTACTTTAGAGCTGAATATGAACAGAAGATTATAATTGGTGAGGTTAAGGATATGAAGAGTATATTGGTTATTCAGGACGGCGGTCGTCCTAACGGAAACACCGTTCAACTTGTAGATGCTTTTATCAATGGAGTGCGGTACGCTGGGCACAAGGTGGAGATTGTGTCTCTTCTTAGGACAGAAGTAAAGGGGTGCGTGGGTTGTAATGCCTGCCGATATGGCAAACCATGTATACAGAAGGAGGCATTATTCATTGAGAGATTTTACTGCATTGCCGAGGAAGATAAGAATCCCCCTTTAGGTCGTTATGAAAAGTATCCGTTATTGGGCAACTTGGGGTTGAGTCGGGCGATTATGGGAAGTTAACAGTAAAACCAGGAACTCCGTTCGAACGTGGATTGGTAATTCGTGTTATCCTGCATGGTATATTTATTACGGCTGCTACGGTTTCGGCCTATCAGTTTGGTATCACCACAGACAGTCACAGCAAAGGAATGACAATGGCCTTTTTTGTTCTGGCAACTTCACAATTAATCCATGCGATAAACCAGCGTTCTAATATAGACTCTGTTTTTGCAAGGGGAAATGCACATAACAAAGCATTATATTGCACAATGCTTGTGTCAGGAGTAATTCTTGCTTTTATTATGCTGATCCCTACTCTGCGCCGCTTTTTCAGTCTTACTACACTTACAACCTTGGAGTGGATGATCGCTTTAGGTCTTTCCCTGCTACCATTAGTACTTGTAGAGATTACAAAAGTTATTATTCGTATCCGGCATGAGGAAAAGGCCGGGTAATATATACTTATTGAACTGCTAATGTTCAATAAGGTATGTATTGAATAACCGGATGACTTTAAAAACGAAAATCATTCGGTTATTTTTATACCAAAGTATGCAAGAAAAGTTGCCAGTGGCAGGTTTTCTATATAGGAGCTATATCTAATTTTATGTAAACGTCAGAAATAGAGGTGTCTTCAAAAAGTCAGTACACAAAACAGGTATTTCATTACACTTTCCCCAATAATAGTCTAAAATCCGTTATACTCAACGAGTGAGGCTATGATGAAGAAAGGAACTATATTAACTGTAATTTTAGTATTAGCTGGTTTGATTTTGGTAAAACCATTTAGTATCTACTTTGGTCATCACTGAATGAATAATTTGATTGAGAAAATTTAATTTATTCTAATAAACAAGAAAAAAGGATGGAAAGAGTTATGAAAAAATTAGCAGCTACGGTACTTAGAACAAGTATGTTTTTTATTGGTTGGGTCCTATTAGTGGAATTGTTTCCAATACCAAACTATGAAAATGCTGCCATCTGGAGATTTTGGGCAGAATTAATCCCTTTCTTGTGTGTAGTGGTGTTTACTGCTATATTTTGGCTGATTGATAAGCGGAAAATTGGGTTGTGCCTTGTTTCAAAACCTATAAAAAACAGTATTGCAGGTTTGATTATCAGCGCTATTTGGCTGGGAGCTGTTACTGCTGTTTTAATGATTTGCGGAGTAATGAAAATAAATGATTATAAGGCAATACCTATGCTGTGGCTGTGGTTGATTTCAGCTCTTATCAACACCGTAATGCAGGAATTACTTGTCCGTGGATATTTATATCAAATGATAAAATCAAACTATAATATGTTGGCAGCTATAATAGTTACGACAGCCTTGTTTACATTTATGCATGGAGGCGCTTTTGAGGCTGGAATTATTTCTGTTTTAAATGTTTTATCAATGAGTGTTTTAATGACTATAGTTTTAGAGTATACACAATCATTGATTGCACCAATTATTATGCATTTCATCTGGAACGCTGTCGGAGCTATTATTCTAGGGGGAGTATCTCTAGCGGATGATTATCCATATTTATTTTCTACTGAATTTAAAGGAAATGGACTATTAACAGGTGGTGTGTCCAAAATCGAGGGGAGTATAGTGGTTTTAATTATAAACATTGTTTTGATCGCTGGGTTTTGCGTTTTTTCAAGAAGAGCTGATTCATCGGTTACGAAACACTATTTATAAAGGAAATCCTGCCAAGAGGCGTTCCATTGACAGCCTTACAATTCTGATAATGACAAACTGAAAAGTCGCCTGAAACAGGACGGCTTATAGGGCATGCCGTGAAAACGCAGATTCTTCTTATAGCCTCTTTAAACGGATGTGATTTTGCTTCATACGGGTCAGATAATTGGAAGATTAATGCCTCGTAATAAAGCTTCAAAACTGCATATACTGTCCGCATACGTGACTTGGTTCAGAGGAAAAGTACTAAATCAGAGGCTTGAAGTATTTCTCAAGCTCTTGATTTTGAGCCCCTGACTTAGAACTTTTCTAATCTATTGTTTAAAGACAGGGCTGATGTATTTACTAATGCCAAGAAATATAAGGCAGAACTTGATACTTGTCTTAAAGTAAATCAGTAGGAATACAAATTTTGCTAGGTTTTATTTTTATATAAAAGCATTTAGATATTCCATGTTATCAAACGTAATTTTGACATAAGATATAGCTATCTTAACAAAATGAGGTGCAGTTTGAAACAAAAACGTAGAGGTAAGCCAATAAAAGGGGCATAGCAAACAAACCCTGCACAAATTTTATTTTTATGAAAGGCAGATAGACTACTATTTGCCGTAATCAGAAGTCCGCAATCATATTATCAATAATTGTGCATCCTGGTATATTCCTGTTATAGAAGTTTTGCATCGTCCGTCCACAAAGGGAGTGACGTGAAGGAATAAAGCTTGGTTTGATCATGTCACACATAAATAAGTCGCAGATGTCTTAACAGGTGGACGACCTATATAATTATGATAAAAAGGTGAAGGAAAATGGGAAAAGAGTAGTGGAAAAGAGGTGTGTCGTAAATGGTAAAACTTTATGACTGATAATATGAAAATAAATGCCGATAACAGTCCAGTTTTGATTGATTTAAATCCGGTATTTCATTTGGATTAGTTAACGATACAAGAAAAGGCTTTAAGGAATGGAGGAATATGAAATGGGAGAAACAATCTTACAACTTGAAAACATTGTAAAATCGTTCCCGGGTGTATTGGCACTGGATGGTATAGATCTTAATTTGCGTAGTGGTGAAATTCATGCGGTATGTGGCGAGAATGGTGCTGGTAAATCAACGCTGATGAAGGTTGTTTGTGGTGTTCATCAAGCAGACAAGGGAGAAATGGTTGTAAATGGTATTACCGAGTGCTTTAAGAATCCAATGGAAGCATATAAAAAAGGAATCTCTATCATTTTTCAAGAGACAAGTCTATTTGAGGAAATGACCGTTCTTGATAATTTGTTTTTGGGTCATGAGAAGACAAAAAAAACCATGGGAATCTCTCATATTGATTATACAGCGATGAGAGAGGAGGCTACAGAGATATTCAAGAGACTAAATACAACGATAGATTTGGATGCAAAAATCAAGGCGCTAGGTATGGCTCAAAAGCAGATGGTAGAAATCGCGAAAGCATTAACCTTCAATGCTAATATTATTATTTTTGATGAGCCAACGGCTTCACTGACTCAAAGAGAAGTCGAAGCATTATTTAAGATCATTGATGAACTTAAGAAAAGTGGAATGGGAATTGTGTATATTAGTCATCGTTTAGAAGAGATATTTGAAATTAGCGATCGAGTTACCGTTATTCGTGACGGTAAATATATTTCCACAAAGGATACTAAAAAGACTACTAAGAATGAGCTGGTAGCTGACATGGTTGGTCGTGAGATGGGAGAGTATTATCCGAAAACAGAAACAAAAATTGGTGATAAGCTTTTGGAGGTTAAACATTATTACGATCAGGGATTTCTTAACGATATAAATTTCTATTTGAGAAAAGGTGAAATTCTAGGTTTCTCAGGTTTAGCAGGTGCTGGAAGGACCGAAGTAATGGAATCTCTTTGCGGGTTCACGGAAAGAGCCGCCGGTCAGGTGTTCTTAGAAGGTGAGGAAATAAAAATAAACAACTATCGTGACGCTAAAAAAGCAGGCATTGTTTATGTTTCTGAGGATCGTGGTAAATACGGAGTGATTGTCGATATGATAATCAAGCAGAATATTACCTTACCTCAGTTGCATCGGTTTTCAAAAGCACTAGGTGTGATGGATATTCCGGCCGAGGGAAAGGCCGCAGATAAGTACATTGGCGAGATGGGAATTAAGGCACCAGATGGTGATTTTTTGGTGGCAAATTTATCGGGTGGAAATCAGCAAAAGGTATCTGTTTCTAAAGCACTGGCACTAAAACCAAAAATATTAATTTTAGATGAGCCTACTAGAGGCGTAGACGTAAGTGCGAAAGCGGAAATTCACAAGATTATTAGTGAGTTAACACAAAAAGGAGTAACGATTATTATGATCTCGTCGGAATTACCAGAACTTATCGGTATGTGTGATCGAATTTACGTTATGAAGGAAGGGCGCATCGCCGGAAGCTTTGATAGGGATGAAGTTACTCAAGAGAAGATTTTGATAATGGCCCTAGGGACAGAAACTGGAGAGGGGAAAGCATAAGATGAAAAAACTGAAATTAGCAACAGGAACGGAGTTTTATTTGGCAGTCCTCCTGTTAGTTGCGTTAATTCTGTTAAGAGTATTAGCTCCAGGTTTTTATACCATGAACAATATAATGAGCTTACTTAATACCTTTAGTTATACTCTAATTGCAGCGATAGGGATGAATCTTATTATTATTACATCTAATATTGATGTTTCTACAGGAGCCTTAGTATCGGTAATTTGTTTAGCATTAGCGGCAGCGGGTAAAGGTGGATTGCCGTTTGCTGGATTATTACCATTAGCGATGCTAATTGGTATGTTGTTAAGTGGTATCAACGGCTTATTTATTACCGGTATGAAGATTCCGGCAATTGTAGCTACACTTGCCACGGCTCAGATTTTTCAAGGGATTCTACCGCTAATGGTAGAAGGTTCTATATACGATTTACCGGCAAGTTTTACATGGTTAGCGTTCGATGCGAAGATATTTGGAGTGATTCCGGCAAGTGTTCTACTTTGTTTAATTGTTACGGTTGCCGCACTTATTTTTATGAAATATTCTCGTTTTGCAAAAAAGATATATGCAATCGGCAACAACAAGCAAGGTGCAAGACTGGCGGGGATTGCGGTCGATAAGATCGTTGTAATCACTTATATAGTAGCGGGTACACTTTTTGGAGTTGCATCTACGATAATTGCAACTGCGGGACAACGAGTAACGACAACTATGGGAACTGGTTTAGAAATGACTTTGATAGCTGCTGTAGTTCTTGGTGGAACAAGTACGGCCGGTGGTTCCGGAAGTATAGTTGGAACGGTGATTGGTGCATTTATTCTGTCAATGATTTCACCAGCGATTAATTACCTTGGAATTAGCCCTAACTGGTCAGATGCTGTTAAGGGAGCAATTATCATCATTTCAGTGGTTGTTAGTGGTGCAAGACACATTAAGCGCAAACGCGTAATTGAGCCCCTGACAGAAAAGCAACTTAGGAAGGAGGCGGCATAGTGAAAAATAAAATCCTAAGTTTTTCTTTTAATAAGGCATTATTTGTAATTTGGGTATTGATATTTCTTTTTATCGGAATTATGGCGCCTTCGTTCTTTTCTTGGCCGTATATATGTAATGTAATGCTAAGGAATATCGTAGAAATAGGTCTTGTTGCTTTACCAATGACTTTCATTATTATCACTGGTGGGATTGACTTGTCAGTGGGTAATACTATGATATTATCAGCAATGTTAGGTGGACTAGCCTATATGAAATGGGGAAATATAGCAGCGCTTTTAGTAACCTTGTTAACAGGGCTAATCTGTGGTTTGATAAATGGTATAATTATAGCTAAAATCAAAATTTCGTCGATGGTTGCCACTCTTGCGACTATGTATTTATTCCTTGGACTTGCTAGAGGGATATCAAAGGGTGACAGTGTTTACTACTATGGACTAGCGGATTTTATGGGAAATACATCGATTGCAGGAATTCCAATGCAGATATGGATTTTTATTTTATTAGCAATTATCTTTGTATTTGTACTGGGTAAGACGTCTTTTGGCAGACAACTATATTGTATCGGGTTGAATCCTAATGCCACACGCTATAGTGGTATTGATACTGACCGTGTGCAAATAGGAATTTATTGTCTTTGTGGTGTTATCTGTGCTTTAGCGGCACTGATTTTCCTTGGGCGATTCACCAGTGTTAAGTACGATGCTGGAACAAATTTTAATTTAAAGGTTATTACGATTGTAGTTCTTGGTGGAACATCCATAGCTGGTGGGATTGGTGATATGCGGGGAACAATTTTGGCAACCCTAATCATTGCCACATTGAATAGTGGTTTAACAGTAATGAATATTCCGATTGATATTCAAACAATTATACAAGGAACGGTACTAATCATTGCTTTGGTCGCCAATGCGGTTGTAAATGCAAGGTCGAAACAGAAACGAATAATAGAAGTTAAGAAAGCGGTAGCAATTTAATATTTACATAAAAAGGAAGGTAGGATTAATGGTATGAAAAAGAACAGGATGAAGAGCAGAATAGTTGCAACATTCTTATTAGCAGTGATGCTGCTAGGAGTTGTGGGGTGTAGTAAAACTGATTCTTCCGGAAAAGACACATCAAAAGATGATTCCGGGAGTAAATCAAACGGTGTAACCGTAGCAATGCTTCCTAAGTTTAAGGGGGAAAACTATTTTGACGCGTGCAAGACAGGTGCAGAAGAAGCAGCAGAAGAGCTGGATATTACGTTACTTTATGATGGCCCTCCGCAAGATCAGGCGACAAATCAGAAGCAAGTAGATATTTTAGAAGGTTGGATTGCGCAGCAAGTGAATGTAATCATTGTATCACCAAATGACCCAACAGCAATTGCGCCAACACTTAAGAAAGCGCAAAATGCGGGTATTAAAATAGTAACCTTTGATGCTGATGCACAAGAGGATTCCCGAGATATCTTTGTAAATCAGATTACTCCTGAAAGTGCTGCTAAAGGGTTACTGGATGGTGTTGCTGATAATCTAAAGGAAAAGGGTTATGGAGACGGTAAGAAAGCTAATATTGCACTAGTTTCAAGTTCCGGTACAGACGCAAATCAAAAGGCATGGGAAGAAGCTATTGATGTGTTGTTAGAAACTAGTGATTATAGCTTTATGCAGATTAAAAATAGGGAAACAGATGTATACTATCCGGGTACAGATGAAACAAAAGTAAATAGTGATTCGGCAACCTTGATTGGTCGAATGGGTGATGGCGATGACAAGATTCAAGCAGCGATTGGTTTGTCTTCAATGGCTACACCGGCACTCGGAGCTCAATTCCAATCAGCATCTAGTAAACCAGATATTTCTAAAATTTCTATAACTGGACTAGCAACACCAAATGCGCTGAAAACATATATTAAGGATGATGAAAATCCGATGAACTCAGGTGTTCTATGGAATTGTATGGACTTAGGCTACTTGGCAGTACAAGCTGCTTATCAACTTAATGAAGGGACTATTGATGAGTCTTCATCAAGTATTACAGCAGGACGTATTGGCGGCAAGGAAATCGTTGACAGAGTTTGTATTCTGGGAGATGCTTTAGTATTTGATTCAGCGACAGTAGACGAATTCGATTACTAAAATGTAATAGTGTTTAACTAAGGTCATCTCTCAAATTAAATTTGGGAGATGACCTTGGCTATGCTATAGTAGACATACGATATTACATTTAATTGAGGTAGTAAAAGGAGAGGCCCATGAAGAGAACAAAGCTCAAAATAAGAATGAGCACTCGTCTTAGTCTGGCATACGTAATTGGTGTCATTGTAGCGGTCGGAATTGCCGTCTGGGGGTTATACTATTATAACTCATTGAGAACCTATAAAGAGGGCAGGGTTACACTTATACAGTTGACAGAAACGACTATGACGCAAGTAGATAGTCGGTTAACAAACATGGAGCAGACGATTATCGACATCCTCTCCAATCGAGATTTTATTACCAGTTGGCAAACGTTTCAAGTTAGTCCCTATGAGGAGGAGCGTAATTCCGTAAAGCGTATTTTAACGGATGGCTATAAAAATCGCTCGGACATTCGGCGCGTGGCGGTATATGATGCCGCCGGCAGATATATTGTCACCGGCGTAAAAAGTATTAATCAAAGGGATATTAACAAATACGTTCAGGATGTCAACAAGATTGAAGAATTGGAACTGATAAATGGCCGCGTCTTTTTAGGTCCGAGAATTGATTTCTGGAACCCGGAAACAGGAGTCGAAGTTATTACTCAAATCAGACCAATTAAAGATCGGCTGGGTAAGGTGTTGGGCTACATAGAGGTTCAACAAAATTGCTTTTATATTGAACGTATCTGTGATGTTAAATGGGGTGATGAACGTCTAAAGACAATTATTCTTTGGGGACACGACAACGACATGCTCTATCAAAGTGATGATAAGAAGCTTAGTGAAGCCGATTTAGGTTTGTATGCCAAGATGGTTGATGAATATACTCAGTATAAAGATTTTCCGGATGAGGTTGCCGCTATGGCGGATTCTAATTTCTATGATTGTCGGATGATTTTGGCACTTCCAAAAGATCTTCTTTATCATTCGGTTCGGGAAACAATGCGTTGGATAATGGCCTTAGCAGCACTATTGGTTATTGGAACTGTTTTTTATATCATCCTTGTAACGAGAGTAAATATGCGTCCATTTAATCAGTTTCTAAAAAGGATGCAGGATACAGATTTGAATTGTATGAGGCCTTCATCAGAGGTGGCGAAAACGGATTGGGAAACTCAAACGTTAATTGACTCTTATGATGATATGACCAGTCGTTTGAAAAAATCACTGGAAAAGCAAAGTAAACTTTTGGAGGTTCAGACCAAAACGGTTTTTGGCGTACTGCAGTCAGAAATAAGTCCGCACTTTCTATACAATACACTTGGTAGTATCGCTAATATGTGTGAGCGTGGCGATTCAGATGAAGCGGCCAATGCTTGTTATTCTTTAACTGAAATATTACGATATACATCAAATTACACGACAGCAGAAGTGACTGTAGGAGAAGAAATCGAGAATTTATTTGCATATTTTGCAATTATGAAGAGCCGGTATAGGCAACGTTTTATTTATGAGATCGAGCTGGACGATCGCGTTAAAAATGTAGGGCTTCCAAAACTCACCTTGCAACCAATTGTTGAGAATGCAATTAAGTATAGTTTGTTGGAAACCGAGACAGTAGCAGTTAAAGTATATGTAATTTATTTTGATCGGCATATGATTATTGAAGTCAAAGATAATGGCAAAGGGATGTCCTTAGAAGATATTGAAAAAATAAAAGGACGTGTCGAAGGATTTCAGGATGACGAAAGTGCAAAGGATATTATTGAACAAATCCAGTTTGGCGGTATGGGTCTTAGTGGAACCTTGATACGTTTATCCATATTTTTTGGTGAGGATTTTGAATATACGTTTTTAGGTCAAAATGATGAAGGCGGAACAACTGTTGTTTTGAGAATGAAAGTAGAGGACTAGGGATGTATAAGGTGCTATTAGTAGATGACGAACCGGCGATTTTAGAATCAGAAAGAAGAGCAATAAACAATTATGTGGAAGATTTTGAAATAATTGGCGAAGCATATACGGTTAAGCAGGCAATAGAAATATATGAGAAATATAAGCCGGATGTAATTTTGAGTGATATAAAAATGCCGAAACAGACGGGGGTTGACTTATTTAAGTATATCTCCGAGCAGGATGATAATGGTAGTATCTGTATAGCGGTTAGTGGCTATTCAGATTTTGGTTATGTTCATGATGCTTTTATGTATGGGGCTTACGATTATTTATTAAAACCGGTGGAACCGGCAAAACTCAAAGACCTATTTGTCCGTATTTATCGGCTTTTGATAGCGACTAAAGAAAATAGTGAGAATCTAAAACTACCAGCAGCAAGGATATCTGGTAAAGAACTAATAAATAGCATTGATAGTTTTGTGAATAATCATCTTTCGGATGACAATAGTATTGTCCAGATATGTAGTAAGTTCATGATTAGTCAACCATATCTTAGTAAAATATTCCGAAAATATAAAGGGTGTACTTATCACGAATATTTGATTGGCATTAAAATAGATAAAGCTAAAGAATTGCTTCATGAAGGAAATTACCTTATTGGTGAAGTTGCAGCAGTGCTGGGTTTTACCGATCAATTTTATTTTAGCAAGGTCTTCAAAAATACCGTCGGTAGGACACCTCGAGAATACAAAAAAGAGATATTGGAATAGATGGTGTTTGTTTTGTATATTATAAATTAGCGTTTGGTTTTTCCATGTACGTTTATTAAGGGATGAGATATGATTTAGTAAATGTAAAGGAGGAGACTATAATGTTGACGAATAGAGAAAGAGAACGGCAAACGTTAAACTTCATGAAGCCTGAGGATAGAGGCTCAGTTGAAGAGACATTTTACCCTTGGGTACTCACAACAACTCGTTTCAAAGAAGAAGGAATGCCTGAAGAAATTGCTGAAGGGGCTAAAGATATTACAAATGATTTGGTTGGCAATAAAGAGAACCAGGCTGAAAAATATTTACCGGTTAGTTGGGGGGCCGGTGTAATGGAGTATGAAAAGTATTTAGGGTTTGATGCTGTTAGAAGAGTGCATTTTGTTTTACCCTTTAGGCGCTTCGAAGAGAAAGTAATTGAAGATGTACCTGAGCATGTAATTAAGCAAGATATCTATGGGCGGCAAGTTATTCAAAAAGCAGGTTCTGATTTAGAGCTTAACTATAAACCGGTTATCGAAACAGGAGAGGACTGGGAAGCTTTAAAAGAGCATGCCCGTAAAGAACTGGAAATATATTATACAGATGAGCTACTTGAAGAGGCGTATGGACATTTACAGGAAGCACACGAAAGAGGTGACTATTCTATTCGCCTTAATGTTGAAGGCTTCTTCTGGGTTCCTAGAGAATTAATGGGCGTTGAGCAACACATGTATGCCTTTTATGATGAGCCGGAGATGATGAAAGATATCAATGATTTTATCTATGAAGTTTATTGCACAAAGCTTCTAAAAGTTATTGATAGAATTCAACCGGACGTAGTTTATATCATGGAAGACTTAAGTGGTAAAAATGGACCGATGATTTCCGGTGATTGTTTTGAAGAGTTCTTGGCTCCGTATTACCGCAAGATTATTGCTCTATTTAAAGAACATGGTGTGGGTAATGTTTTCGTTGATACGGATGGTGATTTTGCTCAGCTGATTCCCAACTTTATGGAATCCGGTGTTGATGGATTTTTGCCGATGGATGTAAACGCCGGTATGGATATTGTGAAAGTCCGCGAGCAATTTCCAACACTAAAATTTATTGGTAGTTTTAACAAATTGGAGATTGCCAATGGAAAAGAGGCAATCGATCGTGAGTTTGAAAGGATCTTACCGGTTATACGTGGTGGTGGATATATTCCCGGCTCTGATCATCAAGTAGCCCCGAGTACTTCTTTAGAAGATTACAAATACTATATTAGTAGACTTAAAGAAGCGATGAAACAATGTGGTGCCGATTTATAAGCTAGGCCCCTTCTTTTTGGAATAGGAAAATCCTTGTCGAAGCAAGCGCTTCTGACAGGGATTTTTAACAATGATTATACTCATACGTACCATAAAAGTAATTCAGTGTATCAAAAAAAGTATTGACGAATCAAGATTTGTTGTTATAATGAGAACATAATATAATTAACACGTGTAAACCACATATTGAGCATTAGTTAACACGCGTTAACATTAAGATGAAGGAGGAAATATTATGAAGAAAAAAAGTTTGACAAAACGAGTACACGGTAAAGATTGAGCAGATTCCGTTCTCACAGCTTGTCAGCAAGATCACAGTGGCTGCCCAGAGCAAAAGTCTTCCGGATATTATCCAGGTCGATGGATGTGATCATGCTTCATTTTCTGCAATGGGAATTTTTGCAGACTTCACTTACAAATTTGCCCCTATACCGGCTTATGATGAAGATAGTGGAAGCGCTACCTGTATTGGAGGAGAAAACCTTGCAATTGTAAATAATGATAACCTGGAAGGATCATGGGAATGTGTAAAGAGTCTGTTTAACGAAGATATGATGAATGATTATTGTAAAAAATCAGGTATGATTCCAACAGTAAAGACTTTTGCCATGGCGGATGAATATTTTACAGATGATCCTGTTATGAAGGTATTTGTTGAAAATATGGAAGTTGCTAAAACGAGAGGCCCGTCCCCAATCTGGCCTCAGATTTCGCAAGTACTGCGTGATATGCTGCAGGAGGTTGGAACAGGAGCAGACGCAGAGACAGCAGCGGCGAACGGTATTAAGAACATGCAGCAATATGTAGAAAAATAGAGTTGGGGAGTGTCCCTTAAAAATCATGCAGGTGCTTTTAAATAAAGCACCTGTTTTAAAAAGGTGGGTACATTTATGAAAGGAATAAGAGTGAACCAAAGTTTGCATTTGCGGCTGTAACGATAACAAATATATGGGTCGGCATTCCATTTAATATGCTGCTGGTGCTGACCGGTATGACGACGATCCCAGACGATGTATATGAAGCTGCCAGAATTGACGGGGCAGGTAAATCTCAGAGCCTCCGTTATATCACACTTCCTCTTTTGAAGGCCACGATGGTCAGTGCGGTTACAATTGGATTTATTTACACATTCAAGGCATATGATTTAATCGTGGGAATGACCCAGGGAGGGCCAAATCATGCAACGGAAATGATTTCGACACTGATTTATCAGGAAAACTTCACCACATTTGACTTTGGAAAAGGAAGTGCCATGGCCAATGTGTATTTTCTGATTATTTTTGTAGTGGCAATATTCTACTCACAACTGGTAATAAAGGAGGAAGAATAATATGCATAAAGCTGCAAGAAAAAGGATAAAAAGTTATGTCTGTACAGTAATTGCCGTTGTGTTTACACTGATTTATCTGTTTCCTCTGTACTGGATGGTTATTACGTCCTTTAAGACGAAAGAAGAAATATTCAGTGCAGTTCCGACCTTTTGGCCAAAGAGCTTTTCATTGGATGCCTATATCACACAGTTTACGGTGCATGATGGGATATCTATGTTTTCTTATTTGAAAAACAGTATGATTATTGCGGTAGGTGCAACGCTGATATCAACAATCCTGGCCATGTTCGCTGCTTATGGGCTTGCAAGATACCGGATGAAAAGAAAGAGGACTTTGATTTTAATTTTGACAGTTACCCAGATGCTTCCGATGGTTATGTTTCTTGCGCCGATGCTTCAAACATTTAATAAGCTTGGAATTACGGGGAGCTATGCTTCTGTAATATTGTTTGATGCATTGTTTTCGATTCCAATGTCTATCATTATATTGAGACCATATTTTGCTTCGATTCCTAAGGAGCTGGAAGAGGCTTCCATTGTAGATGGCTGTAACAGATTCAACTGCTTTTTTAAGGTTATCCTGCCGAATGCTTATCCTGGAATCTTCGCTTGTGCATCTTTCGCATTTATGTCGGCCTGGGGGGACTTAATGGCATCCATGACCTTCCTGTCAGATGGAGAGAAACTTCCCATGACGGTTATGATGTACAAATCTATGGGCAGATATAGGGTAAACTGGAATTCATTGATGGCTACAGCCACAATGGTAATTATTCCGATTATTGTATTATTTCTGTTTATGAGGAAATCTCTTGTTTCAGGCCTGACAAGCGGTTCAGTAAAAGGATGATTTGAGAAAACTATATAATAGGAGGATTTTACAATGGCAAAGACGCCAGAAATGATCATAGATGAAGATATTAAAAAAATATATCTTGGTAATCTGAATACTGTTGAATTTAATTTGAAGCTTCCAGAGGAAGGAGCGCAGGGTACACAGATTACGTGGTCTTCGGATAATGAGCTGTTCCTGCGTCCGGACGGATCTGTCACCAGGCCAATGAATGGGATAGGTAATCGGAAGGTTCATTTGAAGGGAACCTTTAGCTATGGGGGACTTAAGAAAGAAAAAACATATGAAGTACATATTTTAGAGGAAAAAGGCAGAGTGGATATTGTTGAGGTTCTTACACTGGAGAGGACCGTAAAAGCAGGTGTACTGACGATGCTTCCCCATGCGGTAATCTTGCGGGGAGACAATGGGCATCTCTTCTCAAGGCGTGTGGACTGGGAGGGCGGAAATGAGCAAGTATTTAAAAAATGCGGCATTGTCCGGCTATGTGGGAAGATAAAAGAAGAGAAACTGCCTGCCAATATTGTGATTCATGTCAAAGAACAGGCAGAAACTGAAAAAATGAGCACGGTACCTGCAGTTACGGCAATGGACGGGGGCGAGACACATCTGACTGCCGGGAGTCAATTTTATCGTGCAATGGAACATGCCGTAACATATTTTAAAAGTGTAAATGATGATGAAATGCTCTATAATTTTCGTGTGGCAGCAGGGCTTGACACCCGGGGAGCAAAAGCCATGGAGGGCTGGGATTCGATGGAGTGCCTGCTGAGGGGACATACGACCGGACATTATCTGTCGGCATTGGCACTTTGCTATAGGGAAACGAAGGATGGAGAGATTCTTAGCAAACTTCAGTATATTGTTGAAGAATTGGGTAGGTGCCAGAAAGCATTTTCTGGATTGTCCGGGTATCACGAGGGTTATCTTGGGGCTTATTCAGAAGAACAGTATGATTTGCTGGAAAAAGGAGCAAAGTACCCGGATATATGGGCTCCATATTATACACTTCACAAATTACTGGCGGGGATGTTGGAAGCGTATTATTGGACCGAAAATGAAAAAGCTCTCAATATTGCAATCAAGGCCGGAATGTGGGTATATAGGAGGCTGAACAGGCTGACGAAAAATGAGCGTGAGCAAATGTGGGATACCTATATCGCGGGTGAATTCGGTGGGATAAATGAAACTTTTGCAGGCCTCTATGAAATTACAGGTAAGGAAGAATTTCTTATAACGGCAAAAATGTTTGACAACGACAGGTTGTTTGTACCAATGCAAGAACAAAAAGATGTGCTGGAGGGGCTTCATGCGAATCAGCATATACCTCAGATTATAGGCTGCATGGGGTTGTTCAAAGCGACAGGAGAGAAACATTATCATGATATTGCAGAATTTTTCTGGAAAATTGTGACAGGATCTCATACTTTTGTTAATGGGGGCACAGGAGAAAATGAGATGTTTTTTGAACCTGATGCATCGGCAGCGCATTTGACAGCGGAGACTGCGGAGTACTGTGCTTCTTACAATATGCTCAAGCTGACTAAGGAGCTGTTTCGGTACAATCCTAAAGCATTTTATATGGATTATTATGAGCGGTGTATGTTCAACCATATTGTGGCAGGTGTGGATCAAAAGCCAACCGGAGAAACAACGTATTTCTTTCCCCTTGGGCCAGGTGGAGTGAAAGAACCTAAATCTATAAATTCCTGTTGCCATGGGACCGGAATGGAGAGCCAGATGAAATATACGGAAGCCATTTATTTTCACACAAAGGATGAATTATATGTTAACTTATTCCTTAATTCTGAAACTGTATGGAAAGAAAAAGACGTTTGGATTCGGCAGGCAGTTGATAAAGAAAGTCCGGGGAATATAAAGCTTTGTATAGAAGGAGACACAGAGTTTGTGTTGAAAATCCGTTGCCCGTACTGGTGTAAAGGGGAATATGAGGTACTGGTAAATAGCGTAAAAGTAATTGCAAAATGTGATTCGGGTGGGTATATTAATATTAATAGGAAGAGAACCACAGATGTGGTTGAAATCCGGTTTAAGTGTGAGATTCGTATGGAATGTGCCAGTGGATCCGGGGATATTAAAGCATGGGCATATGGACCTTATATTTTGGCGGCATTATCGGAGCAAAGGAATTTTCTGGAGCTGGATGGCAGAGAGATGGAGCCTGAAAAGATAGGAGCCGATGGCCTGAGGTTCCGAATAAATTCCCGGAAAGATATTCTGTGGGTTCCGCTGGCGGACGTAGAGGATAAACGGTTTCACGTTTACTGGAAAAAAGTATGTTAGAAGAGTAGGGATAAATGTATGAGCAATAATACGAAAAATCGTATGACAATGAACCAATTGGCAAAGGAGTTAAATATTTCAAGAACGACTCTTTACAATATCATGCACCAGAAGGGGGCATTTTCAGAGGAAACGGAGAAAAGAGTATTTAAGGCGCTGGAAGATTACAATTTTAGGGCAAATAATAATGCAAGAAATCTGGCAAAACACAGAGAATACAAGATTGCATTTGTAGGATTTTATTCTATGCGTTTTAAATATTTCTTTGATGAGATAGATGCGGGAATAGAAAGGGCACTTGCCGATTATGAAGATGATGGATTGCAGATTATAAAAAAGTACTCAGACCGAGAAAATCCCGGGCAGCAGATTATAGATTTGAAAGAGCTGGATGAGCAGGGAATTGAGAACTTTATTGTTTTCTGCTACCATTATGAGTATGTTTATCCACAAATTCAGAAATTAATAGAAAAAGGCAAAAATGTCATGCTGTTCTCCAGGCGGATACCAGAGGTGCAGCCCTTGTGCAGTGTGGGGTGTAACGATTATCTGAGTGGGGAGTTGATGATGGAGCTTCTGCATAAATTTGCTCCGGAAGGAAGCAGAGTCCAGCTGCTGATCAGTGAGCATAATCATCATGATAATCTGGTAGTAGGGGAACGCCTTGCAGGGTTTTATGATGCCTTGCCAAAATCAAAGAAGAGATTTGAAATTCTCGAAAATGCATGGACATCACCTGTGCCGGAGGAGGAAAAAGGAGAAATCCGCAGGGTTCTGGAAGAAAGAAATCCCGATGTGGTGCTGGACTTTGTATGCAATCTGGAATATGCTGCCCGCTATCTGGAAGAGAGGGGAAAGCAAAATACAGTTTTACTTGGGTATGATGTTTATCCAGAGATTGTACCGTATATCAAGAACTCAACAATAGATGCCGTTGTGTATCAGGATTTGTCATCCCAGAGCTATAAAGCTGTGCAGCTGATGTTTGAATATATATGTTACGGAAAAAGAATGAAACAGGAGAATTATTACTTGCCCCTGAATGTTGTATTTGCCAGTAACTGTGTATATTTTGAGTGCAGTGATATGGAATAATGGGGCCTGATTCACTGCAGATGGAGATCAAATGATGGAATATAAGATTGAGGATAACAGAATAAGATGGGCTTTTAAGGGTGAAGAGGTTCTGGCTGAAGTCTGTGGCACGGAGAGCATCCGTGTCAGAGCATCTTTTGGTAATCCGGTTGACGAGAAAAGAAATCATAATCTAAAGAAAAATGAGGATCTGGAAGGGAAGGCATGTCTGACCAAAGAAGGGGCCATGCTTTGTGCCGGAAATCTGAGGGCAGAGATATATGATGAAGGACGGGTTACCTTTTACTACAGAGACAAGAAAATTTTGAAGGAAATGTGGATTGACGAAAAAAATGGGATGCCCCCCTTCCAACGGGCCCGTGAATATAAGGGAATCAGTGGTGAAAGATTTCACCTGCAAATTTTTTTTGAACCCAGTGAGGAAGAACATATTTATGGAATGGGGCAGGAGAATACAGGCTGCTTTGATTTGAAAGGCTGTACCGTTGATTTATGCCAGAAGAACACAAAATGTACGATTCCATTTTACATTTCTACTTTAGGCTATGGATTTGTTTGGAATAATCCTGCCGTAGGGAGAGCTGAATTTGTCAAAAACCGTACACTCTGGGAAGCCAGAATGAGCCGGCAGCTTGATTATGTTGTGATAGGAGGTGGGGAACCACGCAGGATTATGGAGTATTATACAGAGCTGACGGGGAGAATGCCAGAGGTTCCAGACTGGATTTTCGGATTGTGGCAGAGCCGCCTCAGATATCGAACACAAAAGGAACTTTTGGAGGTGGCACGGGAATATCGGCGGAGGCAAATTCCACTTTCCGTGATTGTATTGGATTATTTTCATTGGCCGTATCAGGGGGACTGGAGGTTTGATGAGGAATATTTTCCGGATCCAGGGGCAATGGTGGAGGAGCTTAATGAAGCCGGCGTCTGTTTGATGGTGTCTGTGTGGCCCACGGTAGACAGAAGAAGCGAGAATTACAGGAATCTGGAGGAGATGGGAGGTTTGATTACTTCGGAGAGAGGACCTGACGTGCTTTTTATGTGCAGGGGAGCAGAAACTTATGTAGATATGACAAACCCCGGGGCCGCTGATGTATTATGGGAGAAATTAAGAGATAACTATGTTGAGTATGGAATTTCTTCTTTTTGGCTTGACGAGGCCGAACCGGAAATCTACCCCTATGATTATGAGAATATGCGTCTCCGGATAGGGAACGGCTTGGAAGGATCGAATTACTATCCATATGCGTATTCCGCCGGAGTGGAGGAAAGGCTTCGGAAAGACAATATATGGAGCGGAGATGGAGACAGACAAACGGATGGCATTAATCTTGTAAGGAGTGGGTGGATTGGCTCACAAAAGCTTCGGGCGGTTATCTGGTCAGGAGATGTACCGTCCACATTTGAAAGCTTTAAAAACCAACTTGTAGCAGGCCTTCATATGTCTATGTGTGGTATTCCATTATGGACGACAGATATTGGAGGATTTTATGGTGGAGATCCTGAAGAAAAGGAGTTCAGGGAATTGATGATCCGCTGGTTTCAGTTTGGAACATTTTGTCCGATTATGCGGATGCATGGCTACCGAAAACCGTATGTAGAAAAAGGTAATATGGATGATATGTCCGGAGAATGCAGCAGCGGGGGCCCAAATGAAATTTGGAGTTTCGGTGAAGAGGCATATAAAATTATGCTGAACTATATACAGATCAGAGATAAGATGATTCCGTATATTAAGGAACAGCTCACAATTACAAGAAGAACAGGGACACCGATTATGCGGCCGCTTGTATATGACTATCCCGGAGATGCAAATGTATATGATCTTGCGGATGAGTATTTGTTTGGAGACAAGATACTGGTGGCACCGGTTATGAAATATGGTTTGCGGATCCGGAAGGTGTATTTGCCGGAAGGTCATTGGATGAGTGATTATACCGGGAAAGTATATGAAGGTAAATGTATTGTTGAGGAGCAGGCTCCACTGGACTATATGCCGGTTTTTGAGAAATGGTACAAGTAATCAGATATATTTTCATCAGTTTATAAGTTATCAACAAAATCCATTGCCAGGTAGTCAATTTCCTCACTTCCTTATTTGCTAAAATTATCTAACTACATGTTGTATGGTGAGTATAGTATTTGTTGTCAGAAAAGTCCATAACACTCGGGCACCGAAATGTTGGATTCTATACTCCTTGACTTTATTATGCAGCACAAAGTAAAATTTACGATGTGTTTACAAAACAGTATGAGTCGATATCACGAGATAAGAAGGTGTTGGAGCTGATAACAAATTTATATAAAGGTGGTATGGCTAAAATCGGGATGATTTATGCCAAGGACGAAGGAAAACAAGAGGACTTATAACACACAGTGATATTATAAAGAATTGAAAGAAAGAGCAGTGCAGCAAATAAGGCAGAATACCAAGAAAGGAGGCCTGCCTCGTTTTTTCATGAGCTTGTAGCTCTTTTTATAAGCGGTAGTAAATTTGAGCTCGTACATTTATTCGTTCAGAGCCTTTTTGAGTTCTTCCATACTGGTATATCCCTTGATGTCAGAGTCACGGGAGATATGCAGGGCTTCTTCCATTGCATCCAGTGTGCGCTGACTATAGCGGGGGAGTTCCACGTTGAATGGAAGACCGCCATGCAGGATACACTGATGCAGGAAAAGATTTACGGCACCGGACATATCAAGACCGAGGTCATTAAACAGGCCGCTGGCTTGTTTTTTATGCTATTTACAGTGTTCTGCAGTTTTCAGAAACGAAAGATTATGTCCTCTACCTGGCAAATGGAGATCTGACTATACAAGATGGCAGTCAGACGATATCACGTTCACTCGCATTGATAAAACCTATAAACAAAACGTTATTATTGAAAAAGCGAATATAATGTTCGATATGTGGACAAAGAATAAGCCCTCATGATATAATCAGCAAGGTGTGTTTAGGTTAGTTAGGGGGGGGATATCCGTGAAAAGAAGCCGGCAAATTGTATTAGTGGCAAATTGTATCCTTAATCCTAATGCTAAAGTCTATGGGCTTGTTCAAAGTGATTTGAAAAATTCTATTATCAAGGATTTAATGGATGAAAATATTGGTATCATTCAGATGCCCTGCATTGAAATGGAAATGTGTGGTTTAAGGCGCTGGGGACAAGTGAGGGAACAACTCGACCACGAAGCCTTTCGAAACCGCTGCAGAAAACGACTGAAGCCCATTGTTCAGCAAGTTTGTGATTTTGATAAGCAAGGCTATAAAATACTGGGTATTATCGGAATTGATGGAAGTCCGGCGTGCGGCATACATTTTACTCCCACTGGTGACTGGTACGGGGAATTTAACTCAGAGCTAAACTATAGTGATCGAATCAGTAATATGCAGATGGAGCCTGCCCCCGGAATCATGATACAGGAATTAGAAACAATGTTAAAAAGGAAAAACTTGACAGTAAAGTATTATGCGTTAAACGAAGTTGATTTATATGAAAACAAGAATAAGATAATGCAGGCTTTACGTTCAGATATATCAAAAGAAGGAGAGTAAAAAGGTGAAAAAAGGGAAATTGGGAATATCATTATTGTTACTGATAGTATTAGTCGGTTCATCCGTAGGGTGCAGCTCAAAAAATAAGGAAGCAAAAGCAGATACATCTCCTGATAACCAAAGAGGGTTTATAGAAGAGGGGAAAATGTTAGTTGGAATGTGTCCAGAGTATCCGCCTTTTGAAAGTGTCAACTCTGATGGGGATATTGAGGGGTTTGATGTAGATCTGGCAAAAGCTATCGGTAAAGAGATGGGTGTAGAAACGGAATATATTAATACCCCCTGGGAAGGACTCATCGCAGGTCTTGACAATGATACTTTTGATGTGATTATGTCAGGTATGTCTCCAGAAGAAGCTAAGGAGTCAGGGGATAAGGTGGCTGTCACAGAATCTTATTATGCTCTGAAAGAAATCATTGTTACAAAAGATAAAAATATTAAAAGCAAAGAGGATTTGGAAGGGAAAAATGTGGGATGTCATGCAGGAAGTGCTTCTGAATTTGCTTTAGAAAGCTTAAACGGCCAAGGAGTAACTATTAAAGAATCCGTGCCGTATAATCGCCATTCAGAGGCCTTTACAGATCTGTTAAATGGCAATATAGATGCAATGGTTGTCGAGCTTCCCTGGGCAGAGCAAAAGGTGAAAGACAATAAAGAAGCCATGATTGTTGATGATCCTGTCCAAGTGATTGAAATTGCAGGCGTATTCAGCAAGAAAAATGAAGATAAAGTTAAGACATTCAATACAGCATTGGATACATTAAAAGAAAACGGTACTTATGATAAAATCATAAGTAAATGGTTTATAGAAGAGTGATCAAATGAGTGATTTAAACTTTTCAGTGTTAATACAATATGTGCACCTATTACCGTCAGCACTTTTGACGACGATTAAAATCGGTATTCTGGGGTTTTTATTAGCTCTTCTTATTGCAATTATAGTAGGAACATTACGAAGCATTAAACTCCCTGGAATTATCAGTGTGATATTAACGTTTTATGTGGAAGCATTTCGTGGGACCCCACTGCTGGTACAGCTATTCCTCGTTTATTATGGACTGCCAGCATTCGGAATAAAAATGACCCCATTAGTTGCAGCTATATTAACTATGGGACTTAATAGTGGTGCATACTTGTCAGAAAATGTACGGGCAGCCATATTAGCTGTTGATAAAGGGCAGTATGAAGTCGCGGCAATGTTAGGTTACACTTCTTTTCAGACCTCTGTTCATATTGTATTGCCACAAGCGGTTAGAATAGCCATTCCTTCTTTTATGAATGGCTTTTCGTCATTGGTCAAGGAAACATCCATTGTCTCCATTTTACCCGTTGTAGAATTGACAAAACTAGGAAATCAGATATATGCCAGAACGTATCACCCCTTTGAAATATATATAACACTTGGCGTTCTTTATTTCGTTTTAACATATTTTGCAACATTCTTTGCTCGAATGCTGGAGAGGAGGATGTCTAAATGGACGCTTTGATAGCAGCGAAAGAACTGGTAAAAAAATATGGCGATAAAACGGTTTTGAATGGCGTAAATGTCAAAATAGATAAAGGAGATGTTGTGGCTATAATAGGTCCCAGCGGATCAGGAAAAAGCACACTCGTTAGATGCCTGGCAGGATTGGAAAAGTATGATGGCCTGGTGACATTAAATGGAGCTCCTATCATGGATGCCAAGACTGCCAAAGGTAAAATCGGCATGGTCTTTCAAAGCTTTAATCTCTTTCCGCATTATACCGTTTTAAAAAATGTTGCCTATCCTTACCATACAATAAAAAAGATTAATAAAACTGATTCTCTCCGAAAAGCAAAAACTTTACTTGAAAAAATGCATTTGGAGGATACCCAGAATCAATATCCCAGCACGCTGTCAGGAGGTCAGAAACAAAGGGTTGCAATAGCAAGAGCTTTGATAATGGAGCCGGAAATAATTATTTATGATGAACCAACTTCTTCTCTTGATCCTGAACTTGCTTACGAGGTTTTTGAAACCATCAAAAATCTTGCGGATAACGGATATACAATGATTGTCGTTACACATCAAATTAGTGCAGTACGTCATTTTGCCAATAAAATTGTTTTTATGGAGCATGGGAATATATGTGTGGAAGGCAGCATTGAAAATGTTTTAAACAATATGAATAATCCAAACTTAAAGAAATTTCTGGAAAGAGTTGAGTTTTCTGATTTATAAAATTGTAAATGAAAGACTGGGCATAGGATGCAGTCAGGAAGCATCTTATGCCCTTAATCTGCAATCATAAAAAAGCAGAATTTTTTCGTAAGATTGTGGAAGAAAGTAAGCATGAAGCTATGCTATATTACGAGCAAGGAAACACTAAAAAATTTGTTCGGAGGACGGTATAGTGAAACAGAAAGCAATGGATATTAAGTTGATTGTAAGACCTATTATTGGATGTCTGACTCATTCTCATTTTTGGGAAGGCCCTTGTCGTGCAGGGCACTTGGAAGATATGACACCGGAAGCGGAAACAAAGGCGGCTGACACTGCTTTTGCTGCTGCAAAGAAGACGTTGGAAAGCGCTGCTGATGAGATTAAGTTTCTGGATGCAATTGATGCAAGATACGATGAAAAGTTTATTGTAAGTGAGGAGCTTTTTGCACAGATTGAGGAAGACATGGACAAGGTGGATTTTTTTCTGTGCATAAACTGGAGGATTCCCAAGCTGGAACGCTATAAAAAACCGGTTGTGATTCTGCAAAACGGAAATGAAGGAATTGACTTTGCCGCATACTGCCGCTCTATCGGAGTTGAGGCTTATGTTGCAATGGATATCCAGGACTTGAATGAGATTGCACATATACTATGGGTTAGGAAGGCTGTTGCAAATACAAGAGCGCTTGTTCTGACAGCAGGCGGGCAGCCTACTTTTGGAATTCAGAGCCTGATTCGGGATCCCGAGATTTTGAGACAAAAGTATGGGTTTGAGGTGGTAAAGCTTCCCTATACGGCAATTGTTCCTTATATGAAGGCCATTACAGATGAAGAAGCAAAACCCATTGCAGACAGGATAATTAATGGTTCCCGGGATACAAAGGTGAATACAGACTGGTTCATTAATGATATTAAGTATTATCTTGCGGCAAAGAGGATGATGGATGTATATCAGTGCAATGCGTTTACAACGGCATGTCATGAGTTGTGTACATCTGAAATTCCCCAGGAAATGAAATTTACCCCATGTACCTGCCATTCGCTGATGAAAGATGAAGGAATCCCCAGTGGCTGCGAAGAAGACTTGAATGCAATGATGGCAATGATGATTATGCAGTATGCAGCAAACCGTCCGGCATTTATGGGCAACCCAAATCATGAGACAGATGAGTTGTTGAGACTTCACCATGCAGTTCCGGCTCTTTGTATGAATGGATATGGAACAGAGCCTCTACAGTATAAACTGTGGGCATTTACCGGACAGGGATTTGGCGGTAAGCTTCAGGTAGATTTTACGGAAAATAAGGAAGAGTATGTAACCCTGGGAAGATTTAATCCGGCAGGAGACACCATGTGTGTGAAAACAGGGGAAGTTGTCCGTTCTGAATATGATGATGTGTACTGCAGTCCATATTACTATATCAAGATGGACGATGCGAGAACATATATGCATAATCTGGCAGGATTCGGACATCACCAGGTGCTGATTTTTGGCAACTATATAAGTCAGATTAAGAAGATTGCAGAAGTGATGGGATTTAAAGTATTGGAGGGATAAAGCATGATTTATCTGAATCAGGCTGCCACAACATATCCAAAACCGCAGTGTGTGCTTGAGGCGCACACTGCCTCTTTATATAGCGGGCCTGTTGGACAGTTCCGCAGCAGTTCCACTGCAAAAGAGCCGGATATTTTTGAAAAGTGCCGCTGTAGTCTGGGAACATTGTTTGGCATAAAAGAATGGAAGCGTATTTTCTTTTCTTCCGGTGCCACGGATTCTGCAAATGCAGTTATTTATGGACTTCCACTGAGCGGAAAGAATGTGGTGATTACACAGACAGAGCACAATAGTATTCTGCGTCCCCTGCTGAATTTGAGAGAGCAGGTGGGGAGTGTGACAATTGTACCCTGCGACTCCGACGGGAAAGTGGAGCCGGCGGATATTGAAGCGGCAATCAGTGAGGAGACAGCAGCCGTCTTTGTAAATCATTGCTCCAATGTTACCGGAATGATTCAAGATATTGCCGGGATTGGAAAAATCACAAAGAAGAAAGGTGTCATTTTAGCTGTTGATGTGTCCCAGAGTGCGGGATGCATTCCAATTGAGGCTGATCTCTGGGGAATTGATGTTCTTATTTTTACAGGGCACAAAAGTTTATTCGGGACACAGGGAACCGGGGGGTATTACATAAAAGAAGGGGTTGAGTTTCGCCCGTACAAATACGGTGGAACGGGGAGGGATAGCAGACAGCTTACTTATGAGAAGGGAGATTATGAGTTTGAGCCGGGAACGCAGAATACGCCGGGAATTACAGCATTAAATGCGGGGGCAGAGTATATCCTCAGAAGAGGTGTAGAGAGGATTGCAGAAAAAGAGCAAAATTTAATGAAAATGTTGTATCAGGGACTGGAAAACATTCCCGGGGTTCGAGTGTATGGAAATGCAATGAAAAATCAAGGTCCAGTTATGAGCTTTACTTTTTCAGGCCTTCAGTCTTCAGATATAGCATATATACTCCAGAATGGATATCATATAACTGTCAGAGCCGGCCTGCACTGTGCACCGCTGATTAATAACGCAATGGGAACCGGGAAATACGGAACCGTACGAGTCAGTATTTCAGATATGACACAGGAAAAGGAAATTCAATCTATTTTGTCAGCGATGACAGAAATTTCAGCAGGAGGAGTAATAGCGTGAAAATTATGGACAGAATTGAATCCAGGGAACGCTGTGCGGAAGCCGGATGGTATGCATATGATTATCTGTTTGATGAACAAATGAAACCAGAGTTTATTAGAAGACTTCATCCTTTGGGAAACTTTGTTTATTTAAGTATGCTGGCAAAGCCTTTTTTCAAGGTGGAGTCGGACTATTTTTTAATAAAAGGAATTGAAGGAGATAATTTTTTCCGAATCGCAGTGCATGAAGCACACCAAGAGGTGCTGGAGATAATAGAAGAGTTTATTGAAGGAATTGTATAGAAAGCTAAATGTGCTCTCATATCTTATAAATATAGAGTGAAAAGTAGCAAAGAAAAGAGCACATAAACGTAACAAAGGGTTAAAATATGACAAAAATCAATTGAAATAATACATGTAAAATGAAAATATTACTGATACAATACTATTATGAACTAAAATTATGGGAGGAAAGGAAATATGAGAAAGCGTATTGTAGCGGTGGTATTGAGCGGAGCTTTGGCAGTTTCTGCGTTAGCCGGATGTGGTAATTCAGATTCTGGGGATAAAGCATCCAACAGTGACAAGGGCGGCAAAAAGGACACAACAATCTCCATTATGGCAAGTCAGGACTGGGTATATGATGCAGAGATGGAATTGGGAAAGCAGTTTGAGGAAGAAACGGGAATCAAGGTAGACTATCAGATTGTACCGTCAGACCAGTATTATAACCTGCTGATGACGAAGCTGAACAGTGGGGAAGGACCAGATATTTTCGGCGGACAGTCGGGCTCTTATGATTTGGTATCTCAGTATAATATTCAGGAAAATGCGGTTGATTTGTCAGATGAACCATGGATGAAGTACTACAATAAACTTTCTTGTGAACAGACGTCTGCCGACGGTGTGAATTATGGAGCGACCTATTTTGATACGACAACAGATTATTACATGGTTTACAATAAAAAGATCTTTAAAGATAATGGAATCGAAGCGCCGAGTACCTTCGCAGATTTTGAAACGGTCTGTCAGAAGCTTCTGGATAAAGGGGTTATGCCGGTGTATGAACCTGTGGGGGACGGTTGGCATCACGTAATGTGGTTCTGTGAAATCGGCGGGAAATATGAAGATTTAATTCCTGGAATTGTAGATAAGCTGAATAATAACGAGATAAAATTTGCAGATGTTCCGGAATTCAAGACAGCACTGGATCAGTTAAATGAACTGGCTCAAAAAGGCTATTTTGGAGATAATTATCTATCTGATGAGTATGCAGACCTTCCGGCCAATATGGCAGCCGGCGAATATGCAATGGCAGTCTGCAAGCCGGGCTCTATCAAAGAAATAGCAGATGCTTCCGGCGGTACATATACAGAAGATGATTTTGGCATGTTTCTGATTCCTACATTGGATAATAATGTATTAAATGAGCATCCATGCGGCCCCTCCAGATTTATTTATTCCGGCTCAAAACATATTGACGAGGCAAAACAGTATCTGAAGTATATTACCACAAAGGACAGTCTGCAATATATGATTGATAATGAAGCAAAAATAGAGAACCTTCCGTATGATGCAGGGCAGAAGCCTGCTTACAGTGAGGCAACACAAAATTTTTTGGCATCCTTTGATAAATCCGGCGCTGTATTCCAGGATACAATCAAGTATTTGAATCCTCAGTGGATGGAACTTGGACAGGATATTGTTTCTATGTTTATCGGTGATATGACTTCTGATGATGTTCTGAAGCAGATTGATACAAGAAGGGCAACGCAGGCTGAGGCAGCAGGCGATGAAGCCTGGAAATAATAAAATAGTTCTTACAGTAGATTGTATATGACAGCAAGGCTGCAGCGGCAAAAAAATGTGCCGCTGCAGCCTTTTATGTAACAAAAGTGTAGTCTATTGTTGCTTTTCTTTTCGATATGCCGAAGGATTCATCCCAATATGTTTGCGGAATGTTTTACTGAAGTGAAATTGATCAGGATAGCCGACGTGCTCTCCAACCTCGCGGATTGGCAGCATTGTATCAGTTAATAGCCGTTTCGCCTCATGGATTCGAATGTCTGTCAAATATTTGGATGGCGTATCACCTTTATACCGGTTAAATAATTTAGTCAGATAAGCGGAAGTGAAGCCATTGGCGGAGGCAAAGGAACTGATGTCAATGTTGTCCATGTAGTGTTCCCTCATATATAATACTGTATATTCTACGATTTCTTCCGCGGCTTTCCCAACTAACTCAGGGTCCTCTTCAAGCTCGTAATGTTTTTGCAGAGGCAGCCGTACATGGCTGAGGGTACTCTCCAGATCCTCCGCAGAAACTGGTTTCAGCAGATAATCAAAGACTCTCTGTTTTAATGCTTCACGGGCATAATCAAAATCGGTATATCCTGTGAGAACAACAGTAAAAATGTGCGGATACTGTTCATGGACGCATTTGGCAAGAGCGAGGCCATCCATCGCAGGCATTCTGATGTCCGTAATAAGAAGATGAATTGTATTTGTTTTGAGGTATCTAAGCGCCTCTTCCCCATTTGAAACTTGATGTATTACTTTAAATCCGGAATCCAGGGAATTAATACTGTTGGCTAGAGACTGACGCAGTAAAGCCTCATCCTCTGCAATCAAAATGTTATAATGCTTTAGTTTCGTCATTAAGCTTTCCTCCTACTTTCACAAATGCACCGCCATTTGACAGGTTCCCAAAATCAAAGATAAATGGAATTCCATAAATAAGGTAAAGACGGATAAAAATATTGAGAATTCCCATACCGTTTAATTCCAGACTGGGAAGCAGTCCGTATTTGAGGATTTCGTCCATCTGGGAACGAAGACGGGAATTAGTCTCCGCATCAAATCCAGGTCCGTTATCTTTTACCTCAATGTACCAATTTGCCTCGTCTGTGTATCCGCGGATCAGGACGTGCCATGGGGGTGAAACTTGTGTTGAAAATTTTGCCGCATTCTCCACAAGAAGCTGAATGCAAAGCTTGGGAATTGAACAATCCAGCATGGCGTCATCCACATTAAACTCGTATTGAAGAGAATCTCCGAACCGCAATTTCATACATTTTAAATATAAGCTGCAATGCTCCAGTTCCTCTTCAACAGTGGAAACCTGTTCCCGGTTAGAAGAAATATAGCGTAGTATAGAGGAGATATCCTGGCACATCTGTACTACCGGTGTTGTAAGTCCTTCTTCCGCCATTGCTGCAATATTCAATAGAGAATTATATAGAAAATGCGGATTCATTTGAGACTGCAGTGCCAGCATCTGAGCCTGCAGCTCCTGTTCTTTTAGGAGCAGCATGGAATCCGTGGCGGTTTTCTGTGAGCGCAGTGCCTCATTGAGAGAATTACAAAGCTTCTCAATTTCAATAATTCCAGAGTCGTTCATTTCAATTTCACGAAACTGATTCTGGGGATCAATATGAGAAAGAAAGTGATAAATGTCTTGGATAGGTGCACTGATTTTCTTGGAGATCGCAGTAGCAAAAATAAGACACACAATAAAGAGTAAAACAAAAATAAAAAATATCCAAAGCAAAGAATGATAAACAGGAGCCAGGAAATCTCTCCGATTGACAGCTACAGCTACAGTGAACCCGGAATATTCAGCCTCCGAAAAACAGGTATATTCCATGGTGTTCTTCTGGGTATTGAACACTTCCTGTCCTTTGGCAGATTTATGGGAAAAGTAAGAGAAAGCTTTTACATCCCCCTCTTCCTTCAGTGGAAACAGGAGGTTTCCATCAGTATCATAAACCATGATGCCAAGATCATAACTGCTGTTGGGGGCGTAGGCTTGTCTGAAAAGCACGTCATAGTATTTCATTATCTCTACAAATCCGGCGGGTTTCAGGTATTCATCATAGTACATACGGTACAGAGAGAGGTAATATCGATTGGAATTGGTGCCTGTATTTGCAGAAAATGTAGGATTGATTCGAGCCTGTGGAATATAACGGTGGCCATGGCACAGGACTGTGTCCGTAAACCATGGTTGTGCAGAGGCAGTAAGCTGAAGATCACCCGTATAATTTCCCGCACCGTAGGAGCCCTTGGTAAAACCGTAAATATTAACCTGACGAATTGAAGAATCTACTCCTTTTATGGCTGTCATTGCGTTTGCAAGTTTATTTTTGCGCTGATTTTGCTCATAAGGGGTAGCTTTGGAATCTTCGTTATATGCGGCAAAAGTATTTTTGATGGAAGTTGAGTGAATCGTATTTAGACATACGTTATCCATTTGGGCAAACTGCTGGTCAATGTCTTCGGCAATGGCAGAACAGGTTCTTTGAATATCACGTTCTGCATTTGAGCGGAGATTTATGTATTGAATTAATGAGAAAATAAATGCCGCACAGCTTAACATGACCAACATGATAATTATAAAATAAGAAGAAAGGATTTTCTGAATACTTTGTGGTTTTGATCGCATAGGCACCCCCTGATAGCAAACCGGAACAGATATATTTTGTTAAGTACCGATGACTTGATTAGTATAGCATATTGTACTGGAATAGTCATGGAATGGTTAAAAAAACACATAAAGTGACTTGGTATATGCATGTGAATCAGCCCCCATAATCTGTAAAATAGATAAAAATAGAAAAAGCAAAGGAGGATTTTTGTGAAAAAGTCAAAGTTATATCCATGGTATTTTGCTGCGGGGGCAATCATTATCTATACAACACTGTGCGTGATACCGGGAATTATAGGTATCGGGTATGCCTTTACGGATTGGTCTGCATATTCCAAGGAAATACATTTTGTGGGGTGGGAAAATTTTAAAAAACTGTTCAGTGCAGACACAAATTATATGAAGTATATTACAAATACATTGCTGTTTACCGCTGTTACAACAGTTGCAAAAAGTGGACTGGGACTGTTATTTGCACTTGCACTTAGCAAAAACATTAAGTTGAAGAATTTCCACAGAGGAGTGATGTATATGCCGTCTGTTTTATCAATTCTGATCATCGGTCTGGTATTTACATCAATTTTGAATCCGAAGGTGGGAATTTTAAATCAGACTCTGAGAACAGTAGGACTGGACAGTATGACGCAGCAATGGCTCACGAATCCTAAGATTGCATTTTGGTCGGTTATGGCAGTGGATATCTGGAGAGGCACCGGTTATATTATGACCATGCTGATTGTTGGAATCCTGGCAATTCCCCAGGTGTATTATGAGGCGGCCGGGATTGACGGTGCAAGTGGCTGGAACAAATTTATACATATTACACTGCCTATGTTAAAGCAAACTCTTGCGGTGACTATCGTACTGAATGTTCTGTATGGCATGAAAGTGTTTGATATGGTTTATGCTTTGACGAACGGCGGACCGGGGCACACAACCGAAGTAATGTATACCGCAGTATTCAAACAATTTTCACAGGGACTGTACGCAGAAGGAACAACCATCAGTTCCGTTATGTTTATTATTATGGTTGTAACAGGATTCTTTATGATTAAGGTTCTGACGAAAGACGAGGTGCAGGAATAATGCAGACAAAGAAAAAAGCAATAAATTTCATGAAAAATATTCTGGCATGGCTGATTTCACTGATTATGCTGATTCCGCTCGTACTGATTATTGTAAATGCGTTTAAATCGGATGCCGAAGCATTGACACTCACGTTATCGCTCCCTAAAGAATGGACCTTCTCTAATTTTGTAACTGTCATTGAAAAGGGGAAACTGCTGCAGAGCTTCCTGAACAGTTTACTATATGCCGGGTGTGCAACAATAATAGTAGTATTGTTCGGTTCTATGGCGGCATATATTTTTTCCAGAAGAAGAGACCGCACCGGCAATGCCGCTTATATGTATATGGTGTTAGGAATTGTAATTCCTATTAACTATGTGGCACTGATGAAGGTCATGCAAGTGACTCATCTGAATAACTCAGTACCAGGAATCATTTTATTGTATACGGCGACACAGCTTCCGTTTACCGTATTCCTGCTCTATGGATTTGTGTCAAAGATACCCGTAGATTTGGATGAAGCGGCTGTAATAGACGGCTGTGGACCGGTCAGGCTGTTTTTTGGCATTATTTTTCCAATGATGAGATCCAGTATTGTGACTGCTGCAGTTTTATGCTTTTTGAACACTTGGAATGAGTTCGTAATGCCTTTGTATTTTCTAAATTCATCAGAAAAGTGGCCTATGACATTGGCTGTTTATAATTTCTTCGGGCAGTATGAGAAGAGCTGGAATCTTATTTGTGCAGATATTTTGCTGACCTGCCTGCCGGTAATTATTATGTATCTGTCATGTCAGAAGTATATTGTAGGGGGGCAGACAGAAGGTGCAGTGAAAGGATAAGCATGTCCAAAAAAGGCTAAACAGAAAATGTGTGAGGTGAGAACCATGAGGATAGAGTCAAGTGAGGCCTGTCAAAACAGGTCAATTATAAAGTTAAAAACAAGTCAGGGATTGTTGATGCTATTTGGGATAACGGAAAATATTATCCGCTGTGTATATACAAAACAAGAGGAGATATGTTTAACCTCTCCTCTTGGGATTTGGGTGGAAGCAAAGACAGTGTTACAGCTGCGGGAAACAAAAAACGCTTACATAATTGCAGCCGGCCGGGTGTGCCTTGAGGTGGAGAAAAGCACCGGACGCTTTACATGGAGAAGTCAGACAAATAAAAAGATATTGCTTCAGGAAGCCGGGAAGGAATTAAGCGAGCATCCTCTTATGATTTATACCACAGGGGAGGATGAACCAATCATTAACCGTGTGCAGACGGTGGATGGAGAACGAAATTTTGTGGAAAACCTAAAGCCGGTGATGGATCATATGGCATACCGGGGGAAAATTTATTTCCGGTGGAAGGAAAAGGAGGCAATTCATGGCCTGGGCCAGGGGGAGGAGGGAATTTATAATTACCGTGGAAACGTACAGTATCTGTATCAGCACAACATGCGGATTCCGATTCCCTTTTTCCTTTCTGACCAAAATTATGGAATTCTGGCAGACTGCGGAAGTCTTATGTCATTCAATGATGATAACCGTGGCTCCTATTTGTACTTTGATACGGCTGAGCAGATAGATTATTATTTTATTGCCGGTGAGACAGCAGATGAAATTATTGCAGGTTATCGCACATTGACAGGAAAAGCAGTGATTCTGCCAAAGTGGGCTTATGGATATGTGCAGTCAAAGGAAGCATACCACACCCAGGAGGAATTGGTTAAAGTAGCGGAGGAATACCGCAAACGCAGGATTGGACTGGATTGTGTCGTCCAGGACTGGAACACATGGGAAGATGGAGCTTGGGGAAATAAGATAGTAGATAAAAGGCGGTATCCTAATCTGGCAGAAATGAATCAGAAACTGCACGATATGCATGTGCATTCTATGGTGTCGGTATGGCCGAATATGAATGCAGGTACAGATAACTATGAAGAGATGCGGGCCGCAGGTTATTTATTAAATGACTATGCAACTTATGACGCGTTTGATGAGGGGGCAAGAGAGTTATATTGGAAGCAGGCTAAAAAGGAATTGTTTTCAGGGGGTTTTGACTCCTGGTGGTGTGACTCTACCGAGCCCTTCTCTGGTCCGGACTGGAATGGAGAATTCCTGCGGGAACCTTGGGAGCGTTTCTGTCTGGTTGGAAATGAACATAATAAATTTTTGAGAGCTGACCGTGCGAATCTTTATGCAGTTGCACATGCGAAGGGTATCTATGAAAACCAGAGGAAAGCAGCACCAAAAAAACGTGTCCTGAATTTGACAAGAGCAGGGTATGCGTCTATCCAGAAATACGGAACAATGCTCTGGTCGGGCGATATTAAAGCAAGCTGGAAGACCCTTAAATGCCAAATAACAGAGGGACTGAATATGGCATTAAGCGGGATGCCATACTGGACATTAGATATAGGGGCATTTTTTACTGTGAACGAAAAGTGGCAGAACCGCGGATGCGGATGTAATAAGGATTCGTCACCAAAATGGTTCTGGCGGGGAGATTACGAAGAAGGTGTGAATGATTATGGATATCGGGAGTTATATGTACGTTGGTTTGAATTCGCAGCGTTTCTCCCCATGTTTCGCTCACATGGTACTGACACACCCCGGGAAGTATGGAATTTTGGAAATCCGGGAGAGATGTTTTACGATGCACTAGTAAGTACAATACAGTTGAGATACCGTTTGATGCCATATATTTACTCGATGGCGGGGAAAGTATGGTTAAAAAATGACACAATGATGCGCCCGTTATTGTTTGATTTCCCGAATGATGCAGGAGCAGCCTTAGACAGTGAATACATGTTCGGAGAAAGTCTGTTGATTTGTCCTGTAACAGACCCGATGTATTACAAACGGGAGAGTAGAAAGCTGGAGAAGGATAAAACATGGAATTGTTATCTTCCGGGGGGGACTTACTGGTATGATTTCCATACAGAAAAATATTATGAAGGAGGGCGGAACGTAGACATACAGGCTGAGATTGACAGAATTCCTGTTTTTGTCAGGGCGGGGGCAATCATTCCCATGGAGAAGCAGCTGCAGTATGCGCAGGAAGCTGTAGATACGGCGCTGGAGATTCATATATATCCGGGAGGTGACGGGGAGTATGAATTATATGAGGATGCAGGAGACGATTATGGATATGAGGAAGGACATTATAACCTGATTTCCATGTCCTGGAATGATGAAAAACAAGAATTAGCAATAGGCTCTTCAGCGTATGATTTTCCTCAGAGTATACGTGGAAGAAAATGTATAGCCGTTGCAGGTGAAAAATGTAAAGAGTTTGTTTATCAGGGAGAAGAAGTGAGAATATGCTTGTAAAAGATATGAAAAAACTGCCGGCAGATTTCCCCTTTGAAATACAGAGCTACTGCCAGCAACGGACTAAATGTGAGAATAAGGACACATCCCACTGGCACAATTTTTTTGAGATAACCTATGTGGATGAGGGAAATGCAAGGTATGAAGTGAATGGCCATATATATGATGTGGAAAGTGGAGATGTGATTTTGTTCAATAACAGTGAATCTCATAAATGGGAGGTGCTCACAGAGGAAGTTCGGCTTACTGTGCTGATGTTTTCCTCAGATATAATTTCCGACGGAAGCAGAATGTTGGATATGGATTATCTCGTGCCATTTCTTGAGAGGGGAAATAATTTTGAAAATTGGATTCCAGGCAGAGAAAAGTTCACAAAAGATATTAAGGCCCTGCTGGATGAGATTAGTGAGGAAGATTGGCGGGGACAGGCTGGGAATCGTCTTATGATTAAAGCGGATATATTAAAGATACTGACTCTTCTTGTGCGGTATTATGAGCGTGCAAATAGCAGGATTGAATTTTTTGCAGGGAAAAAGGATTCTGTCAGAAGAATAGAGCAGGCGTTCACATTTATAAAAAAGAATTATGGTAAAAAAATCACTTTAGAAGAAACGGCAGCTACTGTCTGTATGAGCCCTAATTATTTTTCCGGCTATTTCAAAAAAACGGCCGGCTGCAGCTTCCAGGAGTACCTCACAAAGATTCGGATGGAAAAGGCAAAAGAAATGCTGCATCATTCTTCTGATGGGATTTTGGAAATTGCACAGGAATGTGGAGTTTCCAATACAGCAAACTTCTACAGGCTGTATAAAAAGTATTATGGAATTGCACCGGGAGAAGAGCGGCATAGACAGGCAATATGATGCAATACATTGATAGTTCGTCCGGGGAATTTTTAAAATTTATTCGAAATCGAGCATGTCGAGCAACAGAAGACATTTCAAATGATCTGATTAAATGGAAATAATAAATAAAAAAATATATGATTAATGGCACGTTATAAATAATATTATTAAAAACAACCAGAGAAATATAAAAACAGAATGACGTTCTGCTTTTGAACTATAAACCTATTTTGTAAGGAGTGGTTGTATGGGAAAAGATAATTTAGTACAGGAACTCGTAAACAGTTATGATGATTGGCCGATACAGAAGGAGGTGTTTGAAAACTGTGCAGGCGGAACAGGCAGAATGACTTCAGAGCTTGCACCGTATGATCACCTTTTTTCTCCAATCCAAATCAATCGTATGGTAGTAAAAAATCGTATTGTGATGGCTCCCATGGGCAATATAGATATGTGCGAAGAGACGGGGCGGCCCAATGACATGATGCTGCAGTATTTTTTTGCCCGGGCAAAGGGCGGCACCGGTTTGCTTACCACAGGGCTTATTCCGACCAGTCACGGGATTGACTCAACGGTAACGGAGCTGGGTGAGCTTTCCTATTTTCCGCGTATTGACCGCAGTCGGACAGTGCTCTCCGGGTGGCGTGATTTGGCACAAGGAGTACATGCATATGGGGCTAAAATCTTTGTACAGCTGACAGCAGGACTGGGCAGAGTGGGGAATCCCCAGTGTTTATTAACACAAAAGAAACTGCCAAAATCAGCTTCTTTTTTGCCTAATTTCTACATATCATCTATCCCGTGTTTTCGACTGTCAGATGGAAAGTTAAATAAGATCATCAAGAGCACTGGGCAGGCTGCGGCTGATGCACATGCAATGGGGCTGGATGGGGTATACCTCCATGGTCATGAGGGGTACCTGCTTGAACAGATGACAAATCCTGCATTTAATCATCGGAAAATGAGTAAGTATGCTGACTGGAAACGTTTTGGCGTTGATATAGTAAAGGAAATCCGAAAACGCGTAGGCCCTCATTATCCGATTATGTATCGGATCGATTTATCCTTAGCGTTAGAGGAATGTTACGATGATAGGACGATGAATGAAACCTATTTAAAACGGTTTAAGGGTGGACGTACGATTTCACAAACTCTTGAATATATGAAAGATCTGGTGAAAGCAGGAGTGGATATCTTTGATGTTGACCTGGGATGTTACGACAACTGGTGGCTGCCGCATCCTCCATCAAGTATGCCGGCCGGATGTTTTCTGGAAGTGGCACGTGAAGCGAAAAGGTATTTTGAAGAGAATAAGATATTGTCAAACGCGGGTATACCTGTGCCCATTGTTGGAGTCGGAAAACTGGGATATCCGGATATCGCAGAAAAAGCATTAAGAGCTGGGGACTGTGACATGGTAATGCTGGGACGTCCGTTATTGGCAGACCCGGAATGGCCGAATAAAGTATATGCCGGCAAGGTAGAGAAAATCAGACCTTGCATAGGGTGTCAGGAAGGCTGTCTGAACGAATTTGTCGAAGCCGGGCATCCCCAATGTGCAGTGAATCCCCGGTCTAGTTTTGAGTCGCAGATGCCTGAAAATCCTCCTCTTGCAGAGAAGTCAAGGGCGATAGCTGTGATTGGTGCCGGCCCTGGCGGTGTGATTGCTGCTGTGACAGCAGCTAAACGAGGGCACAAGGTTACATTGTTTGAAAAAACCAATGATATTGGCGGACGTATTGTTGCTGGCTCCATTGCGGCGATAAAATATGATGTGGAGAATTACCGGGAATACTTAGTGCGTGAAGTTTCCCAGGCTCAAGCTGAGTATGGGCTTGAGTATCGTCCGAATACGTTGTCGGATGCAGATTCTCTTAAAGCAGGAGGCTATGATGTGATCATTACAGCAGCTGGCACAAAAGATGCAGTGCCGCCCATCGAAGGAATCAGAGAAGCAACAAATATAGTGCAGGCAGCGGACCTATTTTGCCACCCGGAAAAATTAGGCAAAGCAAAGAAAATTGTAATAGTGGGCGGGGGAGTGGTCGGCTGTGAGATGGCGCAGTGGTTAGCTTATGAATATAACCGTGAGGTAACGGTTGTAGAAATGCTGAATTACTTTATGGAAGGCGTCTGTACAGCAAACCGGGGACACCTCCTGCATGCATTAAAACGTAAAAATGTAAAATTACTGAATATGTCCAAGGTAGTGAATATATCTCCTGCCGGTATTACGATTGAGCAGAATCATGATAAGAATGTGCCGAATCCATATAATTCATGGTCACCTATTTTGCCGGAGAATATTCAAAATCCTATGGCGCCAAAGATAGGAGAGGATTGGCACAAAGAGACAATTCCGGCGGATCTGGTGGTATTGGCTGCCGGCGGCAGGCCGGATGACAGTCTCTACTATAAAGCACTCAAAAATAGAAGTGCGGCGGAGATTTATAACATAGGAGATAGTTTTTCTCCCGGTCGGATCCAAGAAGCGGTAAGGGCAGCTTACCGTCTTGGTATATCAATATAAGGGGGTGAAGTAATGATTCTTAATCAGGAGCAGCAAGAGTTATTAGACGGTAAAAAGGGTGCAGCAATGGCCAAGGTTGTTAAGACGCTTAAAATGTACGGGGATTGTTTTGATGCAGAGAAGATGGTGCCGGTTACGGGGGACCATGGACATTTGGTGACCAGTTTCGGCTTATCTGTATTAAAGCCTGTATATGAAATAATGGATGAATTAATAGCGGAAGGTGTTTTGGCTAAGCAGAGCTTTTCTGTTGATCCCAGACCAACAGAAAAGAATGTACCGGCAAATTTCCTGCAAAATGTTTTCTTCAAAGTAATGTATTCAAAGCAGAATATGTATGAACAACAGTTGTCGAAACTGGGATTAATGGATGAGAGTGCATTTACCTGTACCTGCTACGAAACAGAAGTGGGAAATCAACCACGTTTTGGTGATGTACTTAGTTGGGCGGAGAGCAGTGCTGTTGTATATGCCAATAGTGTCCTTGGAGCCAGGTGTAATCGAAATTCGGGAATCATTGAACTTTTTGGCAGTATTGCCGGATTTGTACCATATTTTGGCTTATTAACAGATGAAGGCCGAAAAGCTGATTGGATTATTGAGGTTGATACGACATCGAAACCAGAGGCACAGGTGCTGGGAAGTGCAATTGGAATGAAAGTGCTGGAGGATGTTCCATATATCAAAGGGCTGGATAAATGGCTGGGCACTGAATTAAATGATGCAGTATGTGATTATCTTAAAGATATGGGAGCGGCTACTGCGTCCAATGGGGCCGTAGGACTGTATCACGTTGAAAATTTGACCCCGGAAGCAAAGGCACAGAGAGAAGAATTGGTTAAAGAGGGCGCGGCGGTATACCGTATTGATGATGCCAAGTTAGCACGGATTCAGGCTAATTATCCTGTAATCTGGAAGGATCCCGCTGCCGAACCTAAAATGTGTTTTATAGGATGTCCCCATCTTTCATCGTTACAGCTGAAAGAGTGGACTAATTCTATCTGTGATATGCTAAAACAGCATGGACAGAAAAAAGTGGCGATTCCTACGGTATTTACTGCCTCACCAAAGGTTGCTGAAAAATTTCGGAAAACATCTGAGTATCAAAGTTTAGCAAATGCCGGTATTGTACTTTCCAGTATTTGCCCTTTAATGTATATGAATAATCCATTGTGCGGAAAAATGCCGGTTATAACCAACAGCAATAAGTTACGTACTTATACTACAGCACGGTATTATAGAGATGAAGAAATTTTAGAGAAACTCACGAAAGGAGGCGTTTAAGAATGAAGACTTTTAAAGGACGTGTAATTGTACCCGGCAACATAAAAGCAGAAGCATTAGTAACAAAAAGTGGTTTTAATACTCTGGCGTCGTTTCAAAAGTCACTGATGTTCGGCGACAAAGAGGCAAAATGTTCAGATCAGAATAATCCTGAATTATTCGGAAAGCCGATGCAGGGTAAGGTGTTATGTCTCCCCCAAACGATTGGCAGTACAACAGGCGGAATGGTATTATATGCTGCAACTAAAATGGAAAGGCAGGCTGCGTGCTTTTTATTTTCACAGAAAATTGATAGTCTGGCAGCAGCCGGGACCATTCTTTCAG
The DNA here is from genome assembly GCF_004346165.1 of Muricomes intestini. Taxonomy (GTDB): domain Bacteria; phylum Bacillota; class Clostridia; order Lachnospirales; family Lachnospiraceae; genus Muricomes; species Muricomes intestini. Next base: position 41,624 of record NZ_SLZZ01000024.1, read on the forward strand.
CAGTGTGGACGAACACGCCAGTGCCAACTATCGACTGTCTTGGATTAGAGTTTCTTGATTACGTAAAATCCGGTATGCTGGTTACGGTAGAAGAAGATGGAACCGTAACCGTGGATCAGTAGAGGCTAAGCATAGTGAGGCGGCAGACGATGAAAAGACAATATAAAAAGTCAGAAAAAAGTAAACGCATGATCCTGGATGCAGCAAGGAAGCTTGCAGAAGAAAAGGGTTTTGAAAAGATGTCGGTTCAGGATATTGTAAAAGAAAGCGGACTTTCGGTAGGGGCTTTTTATCATCATTTTACCGGAAAAGATGAAGTATTGAATGAATCGTTTTTGCAATTTGATAATCAGTTAACCGAGGAGGCATATGAAAGATACGATAGGATGCCGGCTCTGGAGGCATTACAGACAATTTTAGTCGACCAGGCTTTATTTACAGAGTCAATAGGAGTATTGCTGATGCAGGACTATTATCGTGTTTTATTGCAGCGCAATTACCTGAATGCAGTAAGTCCTGAGCGGGAATATTATAAAGCTGTAAAGCGATATGTCAGACGGAGCCAGGAGGCTGGGAGCATAGATATAAGTTTGAAGGAAAAGGCAATAGCTGAATATTTGATTCAATGCGTCCGCGGAGCAATTTTTGACTGGTGTCTGCATAATGGGATATATTCTGTCAGTGATAAAGTAAAAAGTGAGATGGAATTTTACTTAAGGCCATTTTTAACATCGAAGGAAAAGAAGGGGCGGGGAGTGATAAAAAGTGAAATAAAAAGACTGTGATAAAATAGATAGAATATAAAAGCGGATTTCAAAGAGGCAGGACATCTGAGAGATCCGCTTTTATATTTTGTTTTTTCTGTGAAATAGGGTATAATTAGCGGCAAGAAAAGAAAATGGGAGGTGTTGCTATGGCGGAAGGAATAAAGAAAGTGATAATTGCAGACGATGAAGTATTAATCTGCGAGTTAATGAAAAAACTTATTGACTGGGAAAGACTAAATCTAAAATTGGCTGGGGAAGTCTATAACGGGAAAGAACTATATGATGTAATTTTAAAAGAAGCTCCGGATATTGTTATCACTGATATATCTATGCCTGAAATGGATGGAATTGAGTTAATAGGAAAAATAAGAAAAGAAGGCATTCCCTGTCATTTTATTATTGTAAGCGGATACCGTCAGTTTGAATATGCACATAATGCTTTAAAATATAACGTAGAGGATTATATTTTAAAACCGGTAGATTCCGGGGAATTAAATAATGCGATAAAAAAGTTGTCGGATAAAATTGACACCGGGAGAAAAAGCAGAAATGAAAAGCTGTTAAATAAACAGGGAGAAAAGCTGTTAAAAAGATTTTTCTTAAGTAAAGTGGTTCCGAATCTGCCAAAGGAGCAAAAAACCTTTGAGGATGTAAATAGAGAGTACGGAATTAATTTTCAGGAGGGATTATTCCAAGTAATATATGTAAAATCAGATATGCAGAACAGTATGCAGGATTATGATGCAAACTTTTCATCAATCCAAGAGAAGATTTCGTCCGTGTTTTATGAGAAATTTCAGCCAATATGCTTCAATATTTTGACAGACCCAACTTTTGATACATTGAAAATCGGGATAAACTATCCGGCTGAAAAAGAATATGTAATATATGAAGAAATTAGAAACTATTTTGAACGTATCAGAAATCTTGTAGATCTTTTTAAAGAGTATCAGCTGACCATCGGGCTGGGGCATCCGTACAAGAAAATGGAATTTCTAAGTGTTTCTGATAAAGAGGCACAGGCAGCTGTAAGCAGCCGTATGTTACTTGGCTGTGACAGAATAATTTATTGGGATGCACTCAAGCAGCCGGAAACAATCATGGAAGATAGTGAAAAACATGATTTTTATAGAAACCTTGAAAAGGATTTTGAATTATTAGATGTGAGTGAATTTCAGGAGGACTTACAGAACCTTTTTCATGTGGTAAGGACTCATTTTTCCGCTTTAGCATTAGCTGATATATTAGAAACTATTCTGGAGTTATTTTTAAAAACGGAAGAAAAACTTTTTGCAGGGGTTCTCAATGAAGACTATGTCCGTAAACAATACGTATATGGAATTCATAATGCCTTAAGCTTATCAATATTACAAAGGGCAGTTGAACAACCTGTCAGTGAGGCGATGGAAAGTCTCATACAGCGGGTGGATCAGCAGAAGACAAAACCAGTTCGGTCTGCAATGGTTTATGTGGAAGAAAACTATCAAAACCCCATGCGTTTAGAAGATGTTGCTGCATATGTGAATCTAAATCCAGTATACTTTTCAAATATTTTTAAAAGGGAAACCGGTGAGAATTTCACTGACTACCTGACAAAATACAGGATGGAGGAAGCGAAAAGATTACTGCGGGACACAGGCAATACAATTCGTGAAATTGCAGAACAGACAGGCTATACAGATACCAGATATTTTAGCAAGCTTTTTAAAAAGGTGGTAGGGATAAAGCCTTCTGAATATAGGAAAATATATGGATAGATCTGGAGGGAATATTGAAAAAAATAAGAATCATGACACAAGATCAGTTAGATCAAATCATCAAACAAGAGGTCGAAAATTACTCAAAAAAGCGACATGAGGATTACGAGCTTACCCTGCTGAGTAAACAGATTGAGATGGCTACATTGCAGGGGCAGATTAATCCTCATTTTCTATATAACGTGCTTGAATGTATTCGGGGCCAGGCTTTATTATGTGATGTGCCCCAAATAGCAGATACGGCAGAAGCATTGTCTAAATTCTTTCGTTACAGCATTAATATCAAAAGAGATATAGTGACCATTAAGGAAGAACTGGAGAATATAAGAAACTATATAAAGATCCAACAGTTTAGGTTTTCCAATAGATTTTCGCTGGATTTAATTTATGATCAGACGGATATTGATATTCTCTTTGGGCAAATCCCCAAATTAAGTCTACAGCCTATTATCGAAAATGCAATTGAGCATGGTTTTGCACAGAGATCTTCGGATAATTGTATATGCATTGAAATTCTCCATACCAAGAAGCATTTAAATATTCGTATCTCCGATAATGGCTGTGGGATGAATCAGGAAAAGCTAAATAAATTAAAAGAGACAATATATGCTGCAGAGATGCCGGCTCAGGGGAAATCTTCATCGAATAATGGAATTGCCCTATATAACGTAAACAGGCGGATTCAGTTATATTTTGGACAAGAATATGGTCTCTCAGTTTCCAGCATAGAAAATTTAGGTACAGATTTTGAAATTTATATTCCATTGAAACTGGACATGTTGGGGTAAAGAAAATTATGCGCAATGAAATTTTAAGAGTATCTCATTTATATAAAAAGATTGGCGATACATTAATATTGAATGACTTTTCCATGAATTTATATGAGGGAGAAATATTAGGTATTATGGGTTTGCGTGACAGTGGGAAATCATTGCTTTTTCGTATTTTGACAGGAGATGAAGAGCTTGATAAGGGAACCCTTTTTTTTAATGAAACTAAGGTGAGCCAGTACTCTTCCTTATTGACAAATAAAATAGCTCTGATAACAAAGAAACCATTATTAGAAAAAAACATGACTGTCACTGATAATATTTTTCATATACGCAGGCACCGTCATCACCAGTTTTGGATCCGTGAAAAGTCCTATTATCTACAGACAAAAGAACAACTGAATAAAATATCAATAAATATTAATCCTAACAGTAAAGTGGAAGATTTAACGAGAATCGAATGTTATATGGTGGAAATCATAAAAAAGTACATTATGGGTGCAAAGGTTATTTTGCTAGATGATTTTTCACAGGAATTTAATACAAATGAAATTGCACAGCTATATGTTTGGTTAAAAAAATTAAGTGCTCTAGGCATTTCCTTTATATTAGCAGGCTATCGAATGGATAATTTGCAGATATGTTCTGAGCGAATTCTATTTCTTACAAATGGAACAACAGGTAAGATTATAACAAATGTCAAACGGAAACAAGTGGATGAAAATCTCATCTTTCAAATGCCTACTTTTAAACACAAAAAGAATCAGATAAAGGAAAAGGAGAATATTGTCTTCCAGGCAGAAAGGGTAAGTATAGAAGAAGTCGGGGAGATTTCATTCAAATTGCGCCAAGGGGAGATAGTAACCTTGGTGGATTTTTCGGGAATCAATAATCAACGTTTGTTTGAGTGTCTGATGAACTTGGAAAAAATGAAAAAAGGAAAGCTATATCATCTGAATCAAATAATGAATGGAAAAAGACTTACAGACAGAAGCGAAGATTGCTTATTTGTAGACTTTAACTTGAAAAACAGTGTTATTGAACAAATATCTTTACAGGATAATTTATGCCTCGGTAACTTTCACAAAATATCAACCGCCGGATTTTACCGACAAAAAAGTATGGATTATATAGAAAGAGACTTTCTGAACTGGTATCCGAATGAAGAGCTGCGAGGGAGGAGCGACTGCCGGCATTTGAGTGAAAAAGATAAAATGGCAATTTTATTATATCGAATCCGTTTATATAAACCCAGGGTAATATTCTGTATAGACCCAAGCAGATATACGGACGCATTGATTTATGGGATGATGCAACAGGAGCTGCATGAGTTGGCAAAAGCCGGAATATCAATTTTGATAATGGCCAAAACAGTGGAACAGAACTATCAGTTAACGGATCGATTTCTGTTTTGGGAAGAAGGAAAATTAGTGGAGAATAGTTTTGATTTCTAGGTAATATAGAAAAATTGCACCTATTCTGTAGGTTAACGCATTGTTATGTTTATCTGATGCCTCTAAAATATGACTATAAATAAGTTCTCGGAATTAGAATCATCTAATTCCAATGCAGATTGAAAATTGAATACTGGCAGTTTTGGAGTAAAAGAAGATATTTTTGTGTATAA
>NZ_SLZZ01000025.1 GCF_004346165.1 Muricomes intestini
TTTAAGTATTTCGTCTCTGTCCCAACGTTGGAGTGTTTTTACTGATACTCCTAGTAACTCTGCAAAATCCTTTGGCTTGTAGTTTGTGATATTCGTTGTGTTCATGATTATTATATTACCTCCTTCATAAACACATTATATCGCATTTGAGTATATTTGTATATATTTTTAATTACTTAAAATCTCTCCTTACTTTACGCCATATTGTTTGTAATATGCATCAATTGCAGCTTTTAGTGTATCATCAATTATGATTTTTCCCTTATAAGGTTTATTATACAGATGTTCTACGACCTCTTCCATCGTCACAATTGCCGTTGTCATAAGACCATAAGTTTCCTGAATCTCAGCCAGTGCACTTTTCTCTCCCCGGCCGCGCTCCATGCGGTCCACAGATACTACAAGTCCGACAGGTAACACATCCCCAAAAGCCCTGATAATCGGAAGGGTCTCTGCAATGGAGGTTCCTGCCGTGGTGACATCCTCAATAATGACAATCTTATCTTCGTTCTGAATTGGACTTCCCAAAAGAATCCCCTTGTCACCGTGGTCTTTTATTTCTTTTCTGTTTGAACAGTACCGGATATCTTTTCCGTAAAACTCACTGATCGCCATCGTAGTCGCTACAGTGAGGGGAATTCCCTTATATGCCGGTCCGAACAATACGTCAAAGTCTAATCCAAATTTCTTCTCAATCGCTTTTGCATAATATTCTCCCAGCTTTCTGAGTTGGGTTCCCGTGCGGTAGAAACCCGTGTTCACAAAAAAAGGAGTCTTTCTCCCACTTTTCGTAACAAAATCTCCGAATTTCAAGACCTCACAGTCAATCATAAATTCAATAAACTCTTGCTTATATTGTTGCATATTTTTCGAAAGCCTCCATATAATTTTATTTCACCATCCCAATTATATCACTTATATTTTCAATATGGTATTTTTCCATGTATTTTTCGATCCCCTCCACAATCTCCACAGTCACCGAAGGATTATAGAAGTTTGCCGTCCCTGTCGAAACCGCCGTGGCCCCAGCCAGGATAAACTCAATAGCATCTTCCCAAGTCGCAATTCCACCCATGCCGATAATCGGAAGTCTCACTGCATTTGCCGCCTGATATACCATGCGTACGGCAATCGGCTTTATTGCAGGTCCTGACAGCCCTCCTGTCCGGTTTGCCAACGCAAATTTCTGTCTGTGGACATCAATTTTCATCCCTGTTATGGTGTTGATCAGGGACAATGCATCTGCTCCCCCGGCCTCTGCCGCCTTTGCCATAGCTGTAATATCTGTCACATTGGGGCTGAGTTTCATGATGACCGGCTGTTTTGCGTGTTTCTTCACTTCTCTTGTAATTGCTTCCACCGATGCCGGGTTCTGTCCAAAAGCAATGCCTCCCTCTTTCACGTTGGGACAGGAAATGTTAATTTCCAGCATATCTACAGGTTCGTCTGCCAAACGTTCCACAACCTCACAATAATCTTCTGCAGATTTCCCGCAGACATTGACAATAATTTTCGTATCAAATTGTTTTAAAAAGGGAATGTCCCTTGCACAGAACACTTCCATCCCCGGATTCTGAAGTCCTATTGCATTGAGCATGCCCCCGTGGGTCTCGGCAATCCTGGGCGTAGGATTTCCTGGCCATGGTACATTTGCGACCCCTTTTGTCACCACTGCGCCAAGCCGGTTCAAATCTACAAATTCACTGTATTCTTCCCCGGAGCCAAAGGTACCGGAAGCTGTCATTACCGGATTCTTCAGTTCTATGCCAGCAAGGTTCACTGTTGTGTTCATTAAATCTCCACCTCCGTAGATAAGAATACAGGCCCGTCTTTACAGACACGCTTATTGTGCACATGACTGTGTCCGTCAATTTCCTTCGACTGACACACACAGGCAAGGCAGGTGCCAATACCACAGGCCATTTTCTCTTCCATAGATATATAGCATACTATGCTTTTTTCTTCCGCATACCGCTTGATTGCGTGCAGCATGGGGGCGGGTCCACAGGCATAAATGATATCAGCGGACAATCCGTTTCCCTCAATGGCATCCATCACATTTCCTTTGGTTCCGGCACTGCCATCCTCGGTGGCAATATAAAGGCTGCCCTGCTTTTGAAACTCTGTTCTCAAAAACTGCTGATCTCGGTATCCCATAACCATAATTTTTTCTGTATTCAGCTGTTTTGCCAGCTCCAGCATCGGAGGGACACCGATACCACCACCTATCAGCATTGCCCGGCAATCTTTCGTGTTTTTTCCTGTGTTCTCTGTTACATCCAGCGGGAAGCCGTTTCCCAGAGGTCCCAGTATATCTATAGTGTCACCAGACAGGAGTTTTGCGAACTGTTCTGTCCCAGTTCCTGTTCCGGTCACACGGTACACAACACGGATACCGCTTTTTTGCCTGTCTATTTCACACAGACTGATAGGACGAGGCAGCAATTTGCTCCCATCCTTTGTATACATAGAGATAAATTGTCCCGGTACAGCCGACTCAGCAATTTTCTCCGTATGAATCCACATACTGTAGATATCTAGGGCAATGCCCTCCTGGGATATAATTACAGCAGATTCTTTTCGTCTACCAGACATTTATTTCTTCCTCCTGCACTTATTTCCCGGCCAGCGCATCCCGGATATCCAAAATCATATCCTCTGCGGCTGCCCTTGAAGCATCGCCAAAGTTTTCTGCCCCAAACCTTCCGTATGCCTCCTGTTTGTATGCTGCAATAATGCCGCGAGAGGAGTTTACAATAGCCCCCAGACCATCTTCGTTAAAAAAATGAGCCAGATCCTTTCCCCTGCCGCCCTGAGCACCATACCCGGGAACCAGAATATAAGACTTAGGCATCACCTTCCGGAGTACCTTTCCTATTTCCGGATATGTAGCTCCCACAACCGCGCCTATATAACTATAGTCGTCGCCCATGCACTGTGTGCCCCACTGGGCAACTTTCTCTCCCACCAGTTCATAAAGGGGCCTGTCGTCAACCAGCCTGTCCTGAAATTCTCCGCTGGAAGGATTGGAGGTCTTCACCAGAATAAACAATCCTTTCTTCTCCTCCCTGCACACATCAATAAAGGGCTTCACCCCATCGGAGCCAAGGTATGGATTTACAGTCGCAAAATCTTCATCAAAAGGAGCATATTCCCAGCCTCCTACTTTCACTTTTCCAAGGTGTCCCACAGCGTAGGCCTTCGAGGTAGATCCAATATCCCCTCTCTTAATGTCACCTATCACAATAAGATCTTTTTTCTTACAATAATCCACCGTCTTCTTAAAAGCAATCAAGCCCGGTACTCCGAACTGCTCATACATGGCAATCTGCGGTTTCACAGCCGGAATTATATCATAAGTCTTGTCCACAATTTCTTTATTAAATTGCCAGATGGCCTCGGCGGCTCCCTCCAGAGTATCTCCATACTCTGCAAATGCCTTCTTTTGTACATGCTCCGGAATATAATCCAGCATAGGATCCAGCCCTACAACAATGGGTGCCCCTGTCTCCTTAATTTTTTTCACCAGTTTGTTAATCATAAAGCCCTCCAAAATAATCTGAATTTTCTGAAAATGAACCGCAAAAGGGTCAGACCCCTTTTTGATTATACACAATCTTTCCATCGACTATTGTGCAGCGTACTTTTCCTTTCACCGGATATCCGTCAAAGGGTGTATTTCTGCCTTTTGACAGAAATGTGTTTTTATCAATGCTGTATTTGGCAGCTGGGTCAAATATTACCAGGTCTGCTGTCTTTCCGGATGATACGGAGCCTTTGTCTTTAAGCCCCAGTATTTGGGCCGGATTATAACTCATTTTTTCTGCCATCTGCATGGGTGTCAGTATACCTTTTTCCACCAGTTCCGTGTAGGTCAGGCATGCGGATGTCTCCAGTCCCACAATCCCAAAGGCTGCCTTTTCCATGGGGAGATTCTTTTCTTCTTCGGCATGGGGTGCGTGATCCGTGGATATGACGTCCATGATGTCATTCTTTAGGCCTTCCCGCAGTGCCTCCACATCTTCTTTTGAGCGGAGGGGCGGATTCATCTTGTACTGTCCATTATTCACGTCAATGTCTTCATCCGACAAGATAAAATGATGAGGACATACCTCGCCTGTCACCGGCAGGCCTTCTTTCTTTGCGGCCTCAATCATCTTTACGCTGTCCGCCGTGGAGCAGTGGCACAAATGCAGCCGCACTCCTGTCTCTTTTGCCAGCAGTATATCCCTTGCCACAATCACGTCCTCCACACTGTTGGTAATCCCTTTTACTCCCAGTTCTTTTGCCTTTTGTCCGGCATTCATCACTCCGCCTTCCACCATGGTAATGTCTTCGCAATGTGCAAAAACAGAGAGTCCGTTTTCTTCTGCCAGGCGCATAGCCTTTCTGTACAGGGATGCCGTCATCACCGACTTGCCATCCTCGCTTATTGCATGGCAGCCCGCTTCAGCCATCCCCTGTATATCTGCCAGTTCTTCTCCTTGTTCTCCCTTTGTGACAGCCCCAAGCTGAATCACATGTACCGGAGATTCCACCTCTGCCCTTCTGTGCAGCTCTTCCACCATTTCCTTTGTATCTGTAATGGGTGTTGTATTTGGCATGGCGCAGAGCGTCGTGACTCCTCCGTGTGCCGCAGCCCTTCCACCGGTCCCCAATGTTTCTTTATAGGTCAGCCCGGGATCGCGCAGATGTACGTGGAGGTCTATAAAACCCGGCATAATATAACAGCCAGAGGCATCAATAACCCTGTCGGCAGGTACAGAAAGATCCTTTTCCACTTTCACGATCAGACTTCCCTCTATGAGCACATCACTGATATCGTCTAGTCCTGTCAGCGGGTCCAAAACATGTCCATTCTGAATCAATAATTTCATAAATATAATTTTTATCCTTCCTTTAAGAAACAATGTGTCTCAGGTTATTACTATAGGTTATAGTAGGATTGCGGCAACAGAAAGTGCGGAACAATCCGTAGGTATCAGGGGAGCAAAGTACCTTTTGACTCCTACATCATAATATCACAAATAAACTATACATGAAACTTCTTATGCATTTCTTCCCGGAATTCTTTTTCCCTAAATATAATCAATGCCGCCAAAACCAAAAAACATACGACAACACATACTATAGAAATAATCTGCAGCTTTGTTACCCCCGTCAACAGCAGTATCAGAGGGAGTATAACCCCGTATCCTCCTGCCATAACAAAATAAATCATATATTCTCTGGCGGTATGCCTCTGAATCTTTGCGATGATAAGCATAGAAAGCAACACAGACATACAGACAATGGGAAGTACAAAATCTACGGACCACCCATGCCAGCCAGTAGAAATATCCCACAAAATGCAGCCCAGCGATACGATAATGAGCTGCCACATAACATTTTTCATCAGGTTATACCGCTTTGCAAACCCAATCCAAGTTGCCAGCCACATACTACCTATTCCTGCAGCGGTAAACAGTGGCCAGCGTACCTGGGGATGAAAGCTGAAATCCACCGCCACAAAGGCCACTGCGGCAGCCAGGCATAAAAAGGAATAGATACGAAAGATTTTGATTTCCAATTCCCGCGGCACATCCGGCTGCGGATATTCCGGTTCAACCTTCTCCGCCTGAATTCCCTGCTCCTTCAAAATCCGGTAAAAATTCCGCTGAATATTCTCCGTGTCATATCTGGAGGTAAATCCCAGAGAAAGCTTGTCCCCAAAGGAGCACATACAAAGCTCCATCTTAGGTGTGTTGGTAAAAACACCAAACCTGTCAATGTAGGGAATATATTCTTCCGGCATATGAACCGCACTCATATTAGAGAATATAGCCGTCACATTTTTTTCCGCATAATGTGCTCCCGCCTTAATACACAGATTCTTCAGTTCCAGCGGAGCAAGTCTGAGAACAGGATGCATTTCCAGAGCAATCAGTTCATTCATGTGCTCTGCAATACGTTCTGTTGTCAGCTCTGTCTCAAAGTATTCCTTTACCCGGTTTTGTACCGCTTCAAAGCTCTTCTCATTCCTGCTGAAGTCATACCCAGGCTCAATCCAGTTAAAGAAATTCAGCATGGAATCCGAAGGAAAAAACTTCCTGAGATTGACCGGCACCATAAGAACCACCGGATGCTTTTCCTGCTGCCTGGACATTTCCCGATGAATTGCCATCATATATACAGTTGCCAGAAATACCGTCATAGAGACTCCCAGCTCTCTGGAACGGGAAAGTACAGCCTTCACGGAGAGCACTCTTTCATTTATCTGAAGCATACCCGCTTCTTTGCGGAGCTTCTTCAATTGAATTGCCCCGGGCTTTTTATCCTTTGTCCTTTTTACCTCCGAATAATATTTAGAAAAGCTGTCATTTTCCTGATCCTGGACTGTCATGTTCTCATCTCTTAAGACCACATCAGACAGGCCATCAGCTTTATGGCTTAAATATAAATAGTTCTTTACCAATTCCCGCAAAAATTCAGTGGCCCCTGTGCCGTCAGTCAATGCATGGAATACTTCAAAATTAATCCTTTTTCCATAATAAGTCACTTCAAATAAAAGAGCTTTTTTATCCCTCACATACAAATTACTGCAGGGTTCCCTGTGTTCCTTTGCCACTGCCGGTCTGAGTCCGCTCTTTTCCAGATAGTGCCAGAACATCCCTTTCCTCATAACAGACAAAAACACCGGATAAATATTCAAAGTTTTATCAAGAGCTTCCTGCAGCTTTTCCGGATTCACTTCCTCTTTCAATATACAATAAAACCGAAACACCCGTGTATCCTTTTTATTACTGGTCGCCGAGTACAACTTTGCCGCATTGTCCAGCTTCCGCCAATATTCTCTCGTCTGCTGCACCTGTTACACCTCCCCTTCCGGCTCATTTCCCAGAAACCGGTTAATGTAATCAAAACTTTCTTTCACATGGAAGTTCTTAATTCCCAGAGCGAAGTAACCATGCAAGGCATCCTTTATCCGCCTGATTTCCACATGATTTCCTGCCTCCTCAAGCCTCAGTCCATACGCTTCTCCTTCATCCCTGAGGGGATCATACTCCGCTGTAATAATCAAAGTGTCCGGCTGATTTGACAAATCTTCCTCCAGCAGAGGGGCGAAATAGGGATTCTTTTTATCCTCCTCGCTTCCTGCGTAAAAATCTATATAATCGCGCATCTTTCCTGCTGTCAGCAGATAGTCTGTCCCATTCTCCCTCACAGAGTCAAATGGAGAATTCTCGGAATAATCATTGTAAACAGCCGGGTAGATCAAAATTTGCCGCTTTGGGATAAACTCCCCCCTGTCCCTGGCCATCAGTGACAGTGCGGCCGTCAGATTTCCCCCTGCACTGTCCCCGATCAGCGTAATATCCTCCGGGTCAGTGTTCAGGATAAACCGGTTTGTAAAAACAGCTCTTGCAACTGCATAACAGTCTTCCAATCCTGTTGGAAATTTATTCTCCGGTGCCAGTCTGTAGTCGATTGAAACAACTACCTGTTCCGTGGCGTTTGCCAGCCTGGCACAGATTCTCTCATAGTTGTCCACGCTCTCCGTTACCCAGCCTCCGCCATGAATAAAAAGCATCACTTTATACAGATTAGGTCCCCCATTCTCAAATGCACTCTCATGGGGAAAAAATATTCTGGTCGGTATTTCAAACTCCCCGTTATATATTGGATAATTTATCTTCCTGTAAAAAATCTTCAGGGGATCCAGTCTCTTTAAATCCGCCAGGTGCCTAGAAGCCTCGACTTCGATTCCGTCAAAGGAAAGTGCCTTCAAAATCTTTCTTGCTGTAGGGTTGATCGCCATGCAATTCTCCTCTTTTTGTAAAATTACCGTTTCAGGTTATCATAAAACTAAACTTTTCTGCCACACATAGTTTGTTACAAACACTTCCTGTGAATCTGCCTTAATTGTATTATCATTAAAGCTAATATAATTACTTTTAACATCAAATGCGCAGTATTTCTTTGACCATTCAAGAAAGCTATGATTTATTTTGCCTTTATGTGTTATTAAATTAGTTATGCCAAATTTAACTCCCTTATCATTTAGCCCATCAAGGTATTCGCACAATTCATTCTCTTTTTGATCGTTCCAGAGCTTATTATATTCACTCATCGAAATAAGGTAAGGAGGATCTAAAAATACGTATGAATCCTTTTCAAACTTGATTATTTCTAAAAACGAAATATAATCCATGTTAAAAAACTCAATCTCATGCTCTCCCACAAAATTCAAGTAATTATTTAAAGCCTGGTATACATTATTATTAAAATCCACGTTCCCTACCGGGAGATTAAATTCACCCTTTCCATTGAACCTTATCATATGATTGAATCCATATATTAAGAGCAGATATAGTTTTAATAAATCGGACTTATCTTCATTAAAGTCTTTTCGGAGCATATTATATGCTTCTTTGTTGTACCGCGAGTAATAGGTTTTCACATACTTTATCTTCAAGTCATCCGGCACACAAACCCCTCTGTAGGAGCAGGACAATCCATAAAAATCAATCATTTCAAATAATTGTTTGAATAAATCTTCTGGATTTGCTGCAAATTTACCTATTTCTATATGAAGTCCTACTATATACGAATCAATATCATTCAATACGAACGAGGTCCCTTCAGCATTTAAAAAAGAGCTGCCTCCCCCGACAAAAGGTTCAATATACTGCCCAATTGTTTTCGGCATAAGTTGTTTTAGCTGCGGCATTAATTTATATTTATCTCCCACATAAAAAAATGGAGATCTGATCACATTATTCTTCATTATGCACACCTGTCCTCGTAATAAATATAAACTCTTTATGATCATTAAACTCCGTTTTTCCCGCGTTAAAACATGGATGCTTCCTCTCGTGTATTTCTGTTTTACCTTTCTTCTCCAACACCCCTTGTATCTCCTCTAGGGTAATCTTATTTCTTGAAGAACTGCTCTTTGAATGATAGGTATTATTGTAAGTGACAACAATATATTTAGCATCAATATTTTCTATAAGGTCAGCAAAAACCTCCGGTGCAGAGTTTCTGCAGTAATCACTCATATTCTCCGCCGGCGGTTTAAGAGCGGTGCCCTCCAGCTTTGGTTTTTTCCACTGAGTAATTGTCTCAAGTACATGGTAAAACCTGCTGTACTGCCGGCTGTTATATGGCGGATCAATAAATGCAACATCCGATTTTACTCTTCTTGCCAACTTATTTGCGTCTTCCCGGTGAATCTCAAATTTGCCGCCACAGATCTCCGGGTTTATCAATTCAAAAATGAAACGGTCTTCTAACCTGCCTATTTTTCTGTAAGCGTCATAATGACCCACAGTGTTTGCAATTTTGTCCATAGAAAATATCAATGATGCTAACAAAATATTATATTCCCTGTCTGATAAAACTTCTTTATTCGAACTAATATCTTCACGAATATATCCGATTATTTTGGAATCGTTTTCTGAAAAGTATTTCTCACCAAAATTATCCGAAAAGTAATTAGCCTCTATATCCTCTGCTTTCAGGCTCTGATACTTTTCCTTATATTCTATAATCTTTGATTCATCATAAAATTCATTCGAAAAGAATGCTTTGTAAATTACTTCATTTGAAAAAAGAAAATCATTCATAATTACCTTTGTAAAGTGGCTTTTCATTCTGTCACTGACAACGCCGGTTCCTGCGAAAACATCAAAAAATACATCTCCTTCACACTTTTCTTCAATTAATTCTTCAATCCAATCCAGTAATTTGTATTTACTTCCAGTATACCGTCTATTATAAATCCTAAACATATGCATGTCCTCTTTTTCCTGATATTATGATACGAGGGTCAAAAGGTATTTTGCCCCCTGATACCTACGGATTGCTCCGCACTTTGTGCTCCCGCAATCCTAAAAACATTCGAAATCCGCCCTACTCGGGCTGCTTTCTCTATGATAACTCAAAGGCTCCAGTATACAGTTGATAATATCTGCCCTTTTTCGCAATCAGTTCTTCATGGTTTCCCCTCTCAATAATGCGCCCCTGTTCCAGCACCATAATGACATCCGAGTTCTGCACGGTAGAAAGTCTGTGGGCAATTACAAACACAGTTCGCCCCTTCATCAAGGCATCCATACCTCTCTGCACAATATTTTCCGTCCTTGTATCTATAGACGATGTTGCTTCGTCCAATATCATAACCGGAGGATCCGCTACCGCCGCCCGGGCAATCGATATCAGCTGACGTTGTCCCTGGGAAAGGCCGCCTCCGTCTCCTGACAGTACTGTATTGTAGCCATCGGGAAGCATCCGGATAAATCCATCCGCATTTGCACGTTTTGCCGCCGCAATACACTCTTCTTCGGTGGCATCCAGATTTCCATATTTCAGATTATCCATGACTGTCCCGGTAAATAAATTAACATCCTGCAGTACCACACCTAACGAGCGCCGGAGATCTTCCTTTTTTATCTTATTGATATTAATACCATCATACCATATCTTTCCGTCTGAAATATTATAAAATCGATTGATCAGATTTGTTATGGTCGTCTTGCCTGCACCTGTGGCACCGACAAACGCCACCTTCTGACCTGGCTTCGCATATACGGTAATATCATGAAGTACAGTCTTATCTTTGTCATACCCAAAATCCACGTCAAACAGTTTCACCTCGCCTTTTAGCTCGGTATAAGTCACAGTACCGTCCTCGTGTGGATGTTTCCACGCCCACATTCCGGTATGTTCTGCTGTTTCTGTCAAGATACCGTCCTTGTACCTGGCATTGACCAATGTGACATAGCCTTCATCCCTCTCACCTTTCTCATCTAAAAGCTGAAATATCCGTTTTGCGCCGGCCAGTGCCATTACAATGAAACTCAGTTGCTGAGAAACTTGTCCAATAGGCTGGGAGAAACTCCTTGAGAGCTGCAAAAAGGAAGCAATCATACCAAGAGTAAGCACATCCACACCAGTAAGGCTGATATTCGTCACCTTGCTGATTGCCAGAACTCCTCCCACAATAGCTACCAGAACATATAAAACATATCCAAGATTTCCCATGACCGGCATGAGAATATTTGAATAGGTAAATGCCTTTGCAGATTCATTGAATAGTTTTTCATTTTTCTTTTCAAAATCTTCTTTCGCTTTTTCTTCATGACAGAACACTTTTACAACCTTCTGCCCGTTAATCATTTCTTCAATATATCCGTTAACATCTCCGATAGAAATCTGCTGCCGGACAAAATATTTTCCACTATTTCCCGCTATCTTTTTTGCAGTCAGAAGCATGATCACTACGAACGCCAGAACAAACAAAGTAAGCCACACACTGACTGAGAGCATGGCGAAGAACACAGCAACCAGTGTAATTACCGATGAAAAAAGCTGGGGCACACTCTGAGACATCATCTGCCTGAGTGTATCGGTATCGTTGGTGTAATGACTCATGATATCACCGTGTGAATGGGTGTCAAAATACTTAATCGGCAATGTCTGCATATGGGAAAACATCTCATCCCTAATATTCTTTAAAACCCCCTGAGATATCACTGCCATTGTCCTGTTATAGAACAAGGTGGCCAGCACACCGAGCAGGTATATGCCGGCTAATATCATTACTGCCTGCAGCAGACCGCTGAAATCAGGTACGGCCTGGACTAGTATCGGGGTGATATAATCGTCAATCAGCACCTGCAGGAATAGAGATGACAGCACACCTGCCCCTGCACTTATCAGTATACATATCAGTACAAAGAGAAATCTTCCCTTGTATGCTTTTAAGTAGGAGAGAAGACGTTTTAATGTCTGTGTATCCAGTTTTTGCTTTTTCCCACTATTCATCTTTGACTCCTCCCTTCTGCTGAGATTCATAAACTTCCCGGTAAATCAAATTATTTTCAAGCAATTCTTCATGTGTCCCAAAGCCGTCAACCTTGCCGTCATCAAGGACAATAATTTTGTCCGCATCCTGAACAGAAGAAATTCTCTGGGCAATGATAAGCTTGGTAGTGTCCGGGATTTCCTCCCTGAAGGCTTGGCGGATCAGGGCATCCGTTCTGGTATCTACCGCACTGGTAGAATCATCCAGGATTAAAATCTTAGGTTTTTTTAAGAGGGCTCTTGCAATACAGATTCTCTGCTTCTGTCCGCCAGACACATTGGAACCTCCCTGCTCAATATAAGTATCATATCCAGCCGGAAATTCTCTGATAAAATCATCTGCCTGGGCAAGACGGCAGGCATGAATCAGTTCTTCATCTGTCGCCTGCTCATCCCCCCAGCGGAGATTCTCCTTAATGGTGCCGGAAAAGAGCTCATTCTTCTGAAGTACCATAGCCACCTGATTTCGCAGAGTCTCCACATCATAGTCCCGCACATTCACGCCGCCGACCTTCAGATTCCCCTCTGTCACATCATAGAGTCTTGGTATAAGCTGTACCAGAGTAGATTTAGAAGAACCTGTTCCGCCTATAATGCCGATTGTCTCCCCAGAAGCAATTTTTAAGGTAACATCTGACAGGCAATTCTTATCCGCCTTTCTTGAATAGCAGAAGGAAACACTCTCATACTCTATAGAGCCGTTCTTCACTTCCATAACAGGGTTTTCCCTGTCCTTCAGGTTACTCTCTTCTGTCAAAACTTCCGCAACTCTTTCCGCAGATGCCTTGGAAACCGTAAGCATAACGAAAACCATAGAAAGCATCATCAAGCTCATCAAAATCTGCATGGAGTAAGTTATCAAACTCATCAGCCCGCCTGTACTTAAGCCCTTCGCCGCATCCCCGCCACTTGCCACAATCATTCTCGCTCCAAACCAAGAGAAAGCAAGCATGCACGCATACATACAAAGCTGCATCAGGGGCATATTGAAGGCAAGCATCTTCTCTGCCTTTGCGAAATCTTTATAGATAGAGCCGGAAATATTCTGGAATTTCTCCTTCTCGTAGTCCTCCCGGACAAATGATTTTACAACGCGAACGCCTCTCACATTCTCCTGCACAACATTATTCAATTTATCATAAGTTCTGAAAACTCTTCTGAAAATTGGGTGCACACCAGACATAATCAAATACAGTCCGATGCCGAGAACCGGTATACAGATTAAAAATGCAGCAGACAGTCTCGCATTCACCCTGAGGGCGCAAACAAGAGAAAAAATCAGCATCATCGGTGCCCGCATTGCCATACGGATCATCATGTGATAGGCGCTCTGTAAATTAGTCACATCTGTTGTCATTCTCGTCACAAGGCTAGATGCTGAAAACTTATCGATGTTAAAAAATGAAAATTTCTGTATGTTGGCATACATATCTGTTCTCAGATTCTTTGCAAGTCCCGCCGACGCATAGGCGGCTGTTCCTCCCGCCGCTGCCCCGAAAAACAATGATAGGAAGGCTGCGAGCAACAGAAAAATTCCCACTTTCCATATATATCCCATATTTCCTTCGTCAATTCCATAATCAATCAGTTTTGCCATAAGCAGAGGGATGATAACCTCCATAAGTACCTCAAGCGAAACCAATATAGGCGTCAGAATAGAATTTCTTTTATGTTCTCTGATGCTTTTTGCCAATGTCTTTAGCATATAATTTCTCCTTCTCTCTATATTCCTTTGGACTCATTTTGTATTTTTCTTTAAACTTTCTATAGAAATAGCTTGTATTGTCATAGCCCACTGATTGTATAATATCGGCTACAGGCAGAGCACTGCTTGCCAGCAGATACGCCGCCTGACTCATGCGTCTCACCTGCAGAAGCTCCTTGTAGGTTCTGCCTGTCAGCTTTTTAATCTCACGGCTCAGCCAATATATATCATAGCCCAGCATTTCTGACAGCTCTGACAGACTTCCGTTTTTATAGTGTTCGTCCACATAACTCAGAACAGCTCCTGTCAGTTCCTTGTCAAACTGTCTGCTGCCTGTTTCCATTTTATCCATATAATTTAATAACTGCAGCAGCAAAAGCCCCATAGTAATCTGATTCAGACTGCGCTTATTAGGCATGTTATAAAAAATAGTCCAAACCATATTTTCCACAAGATTCTGCACTGGAAGCACATCTGCCACATGGAAATACAGATAGGAAGTCATCTCATTTTTTCCGCACAGAGTACCAACCAGAAACTCTTTTAATATGTTGTCCTCAGCACCCATCATGGAAAACGCCATATTGAAAAATTCCGGCAATATAATAAAATTCACTGCAATATCATTCTCCTGCGCCGGCAGAATTTCCTGTTCTGCATTCTGGTTCAGAAACAACAGATCTCCCTGCTCCAGAACAACCCGGTTGCCATTTAATATATGAGTCGTTGAACCCTGGCACATATAAATCACCTCCACATAATTGTGGCGGTGCTTTGGAAAATGAACAAAACGGGTGTGGGGCCGGACCTGGATCAGTTTGCCTTTCTTGAGCAACTTTTCACAATCTATAATCCATTCCTTGTTTTCGGTATAGATGTTCTGATCGATCCCGTCCCTTCCATCTAAAATTCTCTGTTCTTCCTCTGTAATTACCGACAGTTCCTTTAATAATTCTGCATCCATGCACTCACCCGTTTCTACTTATGTATCTCTATCCGGTACACCGGCAATCTCTCCTGCCAGCTCCATGTACTCCGCTGCACTTCTGCTGCCTTTTTTATATGCCATAACGGGAGCATTATTGTCCTGGGACCATTCAATGCTGCTGTCCACCCGGATATATGTATCAAAGACTTTTACATCATTTAGTTGTTTTAGGGCCGCAAAGGTCTGTTTAAAGTAGTTCTTTCTGGTGTCTACTTTTGTAATCACAATCCCGCCTACTTTAAGCTCCGGGACAATCTGCTTCACCTGTTCCAGAAACTCAAACATATTTCCCAGGCCAAACAGCCCCCAGGGAGTTGACTCCACAGGTATAATCACCTCATCAGAGGCACAGAGAATATTCATTACCCAGCCTCCCAGTGTGGGCGGGGCATCTATAAGAATATAGTCATAGCCCTGTGATTCCCTGATATTCTCCAGGCATTTCTTCAAAATATATTCTCTCTGCCATTTGGTAAATAATTCGTATTCTATGGAGCTCATCAAAGTTGAAGAGGGAATTAAATCAAGGTTATCATAAGAAGAATGAACAATATATCCGGTTAAATCCTCCTGCCTTTTGATTCCTTCGTACAGGTTCTTACCACCCTTTGCAAATTCCAGAACCCGCTCCTCATCAAAAAAGGATAAGGAAAGATTCAGCTGCATGTCTCCGTCAATCAAAAGTACCTTCCTGCCAAGCTGAGTCAGACCATATCCCACATTGCCGCAAGTGGTAGATTTTCCGCTTCCTCCTTTGTTATTTGCAAAACATATCACTTTTGTCTTTCTCACTTTCACGCCTCCGTATCTGCCTTAATTTTTCTTCTTTCTGTATCCAAGTATATCATGGTTCACTGTACGGTAAAATTCTGTTTTCATCTCCTCATAATCCATATCAGATCTTGCCATCAGCCACATTGCTTTTGTCATGGCAGCCTCCAGTGTCATATCATAGGTCTCAAGCAAATCCAGATCCTGTTTTACCTTCTTTCCTACTTCGTATACCGTCATATCGCTGCCTTCTCTCGCGACCTGTGTTGCAACAATAGCCAGTCTTCCCTGCTCACGGCAGCCCTCCATAACTTCATAGAACTTTTGTGTGAGATATTCGGGGATACCCCCCACACCATAACTTTCAATCATAATACATTTATATTTCCCAAACAAATATGTCAAAACCTCCGGATCCAGCCCAGGTATCAGCTTGAGCACATAAATACTGTCACTCATTTCGTGAAAAAACTGCACATCCTCCACATACTCTTCTTCCGGTATATACCGCAGTATTTCCTGTCCTCTGATGACAGCCAGATAGGGAAAGTTAATGCTTGAAAATGCATTGTAACTCTTTGCACGCTCCTTTTTTGCCCTGGTTCCCACTATCACTTTTCCGTCAAACACAATATTTACGTTATGAGATTCCTCATCGGAAGCGTAGATAAAGCTATCCAGCAGATTGGTCCTGGCATCTGTATTTTCCTCGTTAATCGGTTTCTGCGCCCCGGTTATCACAACAGGCTTCCTGGAATTCTGTATCATATAGGATAAAGCAGCAGCCGTATATGCCAGTGTATCTGTTCCGTGGCAGACTACAAACCCGTCATATTTCTCATAATTTTCTTCAATTGTACGGCTGATCAATTTCCAGTGATGCAGCGTCATGTTGGTACTGTCCACATTGCACACCTGAAGCGTGTGTACATCACATACCTTTTTCACGTCCGGAATATATCCAATGAGTTCCTCCGTAGTGATAGCAGGTGTCAGGCCTTCCTCCGTCCGCTTGCAGGCAATCGTCCCACCGGTTCCTATCATTAAAATTTGTTTTTTCATAGCTTCTCCTTGATATAATTACCACTCCAGCGATGCCGGCTCTTTGCCGAAATTTTTCTCCACCAGAGTACAGTATTCTTTATAAGCCTCAACGCCCTGGAAATCCTCTTTAAGAGAATCCCGAACACCCTTGTAATACCAGCCGATAGCGGATTTGCTGTTCATGCGGAATCTTTTCCACAGTTCTTCTCCCAAAGTGGGGTATTCCCTGTCAATATCCCGCATATTCGACAGCTTGTCCGCCAGGGCAATCATCTGTACTTCTTTTGGAGCCGACTTTAAACGCCGGATTGTAGCGCCCTTTCTTTCTTCCCATGTCTTGGATTTATCTTCACTTTCCTGTACAACCAGAGAGGCCACATGCTTTCCGAATGTTCTTTCCAGTATTTCCTCCGTTACATCCTGACAATCCTCTATTGTATCATGAAGAACAGCTGCGGATATAACCTCTTCGTCTTTGGTCATCGCCGCCACTATATCTGCGACCTCCACAGGATGAACAATATATGGTCTCTTTGTTCCTTTCCTGAACTGTCCTTCATGTGCCTTTGATGCAAACTCCAACGCTTCATCAATCATCTTCCCGGTTCCTCCATATGCTTTTGTGCGACCTCTTTTAAAGAAATCATATCATACACACTTCGGAATCACAACCAAAAACATTGCCTTTCACCAACTTGGAGCTTATGGTATAATGCTCTTACTTGGCAAGGTTTTCCCGAGCCTAGAAAGACATACACCTAATCACTTAGCGAGGTAGTTCACGAGCTTAGTGTTTATGGTATAATAGGATCCATAAAACATGAGAAAGAGGGTTTTTTGTATATGCATGAGAAATGTGTGCTGGTCACCGGGGCATCCAGAGGTATCGGAAAGGCCTGTGCTTTTGCCTTTGCCCGGGCGGATTATCAAGTCTTCATAAATTGTCGGAATTCTGTAAGCGAACTGAAAGAGGTTCAAACACAGATTCTGTCAGCAGGAGGAAGCTGCCGGATTCTTCCCGGGGATGTGAGCGGTTCTGCAGATGTGAAGCGAATTTTCCATCAGATTGAGCAATCTGCCAGAGGTCTTGATGTCCTGATAAACAACGCCGGAATATCTTATATCGGGCTGCTCACAGACATGGCAGATTCCGACTGGGAGAATATACTTCGAACGAACCTTTCCTCAGTCTTCTACTGTTCCCGGGCAGCCATCCCCCATATGGTATCTCAAAAATCAGGGAAAATCATCAACATTTCCTCTATGTGGGGAACCTCCGGTGCTTCCTGCGAGGCAGCCTATTCTGCAACAAAAGCGGGAGTCAACGGCCTTACAAAGGCACTGGCAAAAGAACTGGCCCCCAGCAACATTCAGGTGAATGCCATCGCCTGCGGTGTCATCGATACTGATATGAATGCTCAGCTGACAGAAGAAGAGCGACAATCACTGACAGATGAGGTCCCTGCCGGACGGTTCGGCTCTCCAAAAGAGGTGGCCGATCTGGCTCTTGGACTTGCAGAGAGACATCCCTACCTGACAGGGCAAATCATCGGATTAGACGGCGGCTTCCTGTAGGATTTTCATCTTTCTCGTTTCTCTGTGAGCAAAGAAAATGGCAAGAAATGCTGCAGCAGCATCCGCTATGGGGCCTGCATACATGACACCGTCAATTCCCATGAATATCGGGAAAATAAATATCAGCGGAAGCAGAAACATCACCTGTCTCGTCAGAGACATTACAATACCCAGCCTTGCCTTGCCGATAGATGTAAAGAATCCGGAAGACATTGGCTGTATTCCGTTTGTAAAAGTCATAAACATAAAGATTCTAAAGTATCTTTCTGCAAAGTGAAAGTATTCTTCACTTCCTGTTCCAAAAATGCTCACAATCTGACGCGGGAATATCTGGAAAGCCAAAAAAAATACTGTGGCGATTACGGTGCAGGTGACTGCTGACTTCTTGTAGGTCTCTCTGACACGTCCATACTCCTCTGCTCCGTAGTTGAATCCCCATATTGGCTGACTTCCCTGAGAAATTCCAATACAAATAGCCATGAATACACTGTTCACTTTAGAAATAACCCCCGCACATGCCAGAGGGATGTCACTTCCGTAAGCAGACAAAGCACCATAATGACGCAAAGTATTGTTCATTGCTATTTGGACTGCTGCCATAGCTATCTGATTGATGCAAGATGCCATGCCAAGTGAAACGATCCTCTTCAGGTGTAAAGCCTTTGGCCGAAACGATGCCGTCTTTAGCTCCATTTTCCTAAATTTTGCAAAATACAGTATAACAAGGAATCCTGATACCACTTGTCCGATGACTGTGGCGATTGCCCCGCCTTTAATTCCCCAGTGGAACCCAAAAATAAAAAGGGGATCCAGTATAGTATTGAGCACTGCCCCCGTCATCATACATACCATAGAATATATCGGGCTTCCATCAGCCCTGATTAAATGATTTCCTCCTGTCGTGAGTACAAAAAAAGGAATTCCCAAAGCCGTAATGCTTGTATAATCTCTGGCATACGGAAGAATATCTTTTGTAGCGCCAAAGGCATGGAGAAGAGGATTCAGAAACACCAATATAATAACTGCAATTACCAGACCGCTTACCACAAGAGCTGTGAGACCTGTCCCGGCTATTTCAGAAGCTTGCTCATCTTTTCCGGCCCCTGCCTCAAGATTATAATTTGCAGCGCTTCCGATTCCCAATAGAAGCGAGACAGCCGTAGCTATAATTGTAACGGGAAATGCAACATTGGTTGCCGCATTTCCCAGCATTCCGACACCTTGTCCGATAAAGATCTGATCTACAATATTATACATGGAGCTTACCAGCATACTGACTACCGCCGGTACCGCAAATTTTCTGATTAATTTTCCTATCGGCTCTGTAGCCAGTGTGTTGTTTGTCTTTTCCATTTCGTGCCTTTCATATATCTATTTGGCGAGAGCCAAACAGCGAGAAAACTGCAGGTTTTCGAGCCTGGTTCTGAATAGTTATCATATTTTACTATATATTTTTTGTGTGACATACGCTTTTACAGAAATACCTTCTGCCGTGTATTCTTCCTCTAAAAGCTGTCCGCATCTGCGGATAAGCTGAATCTTCCCTGCATCACTGAAAGGATAAAGCCGCTCTATATAAATCTGGTCTCTGCGTACAATTTCCAAAAGAGTCGTTTTGAGTTCTTCCAGTCCCTGCCCTGTTTTTGCCGATGTCAGGATAGAATAATCCGCCTGGAAATCCCGGAACCTGCCGGCTGCCTCCAGTTTATCCTGCTTATTAAAAAGAGTAATAATAGGTTTTCCTTCCACCCCCAGCTGACGCAATGTCTCATAGACCACATACATCTGTGTGTCCATCTGTGGATTTGATGCATCTACGACATGAATAATAATATCTGCATACTTTGCTTCCTCAAGAGTGCTTTTGAACGCCTCTATCAGGTGATGGGGAAGCTTCCTGATAAATCCTACCGTATCCGTCAATAGAATCTCCTGCTTCCCTTCCAGCTCCAGCACCCGGGTGGTTGTATCCAGCGTGGAGAACAACATGGCATCCTCTAAAATCCCGGCCCCAGTCAATGTATTTTCAATACTGCTCTTCCCTGCAGAAGTATATCCCACCAGTGCTGCCACCTTTAAATGAG
This sequence comes from Muricomes intestini, assembly GCF_004346165.1. Taxonomy (GTDB): domain Bacteria; phylum Bacillota; class Clostridia; order Lachnospirales; family Lachnospiraceae; genus Muricomes; species Muricomes intestini. The sequence continues at coordinate 20,015 of NZ_SLZZ01000025.1, forward strand.
AGGCTGCCCGGGACGTGCGGATAAGCTCCCTGTGCTGCTCTACTTCTCTGAGTTCTGATTTCAATTTGCTGATGCGCTCTCTGATCAGCCGCCTGTCCATCTCCAGCTTTTTCTCCCCCGGCCCTCTTGTACCGATTCCTCCGCCAAGACGTGACAGTGAATCCCTCAGCCCCACCAGCCGGGCGGCCCGGTACTTCAACTGTGCCAGCTCCACCTGTATCTTCCCTTCACTGCTGGTGGCCCGCGCTGCAAAAATATCCAATATTAAAAGTGTGCGGTCCACCACCTTGCATTCCAGCTCCTTTTCCAGATTATGAAGCTGAACCGAGGAAAGTTCGTCGTCACAGACAATCCCTGTAGCCTCAGTCTCCCACAGCATGTCCTTAATTTCCAGCAGCTTTCCCTTCCCCACATATGTTGTGGGATGGATAGCCTCCCTGTTCTGTATCACAAGTCCTGTCACTTCCGCTTTGGCAGTTTTTACAAGCTCTGCTAACTCATCCAGAGACTCCTCAGTCTTCTCATTTTCAATCAATTGGATACCCACAAGAAGTACCCGCTCCTTGTCTTTCGCAATCTCAACTACCGCCATACAATACCATTAAAAGGGGTCAAACCCTTTTACCTTTCATTTTACAATTTATCTGGTATTCAGAAATGCTGCCTCTTTTTGTGCCTCTTTGTCATCCGGATAGTCCCTGACATACTCAGTTGCTTTCTTCCTGGCGCTTTCCCAGTCCAGAAGCTTTTCATGGCACACGATTTCGTTGAACTTCATTTCCCGGACAATGTCAGTATAATCCTGCTCTTTTGTGTCTGCGTCCCCGCTTTTCTCCGCCAAATCAACTCCCTTGGAAAAGGCATCCAGGGCACCCTGATAATCCTCCAGGTGCATAGAACAGACTCCCACCAGATTATAAAGTACATAGGTAACATCTCCACCGTTATCTATTACCTGAAGAAAAGCATCCCTGGCCGGCTGGTAATCTTTCTGCTCATAATAAGCCATCCCCAGCCCTCTATATGCTTCAGCCGCACCCTTTTCCTCCTTCACAGCTTTCTTAAAGGTACTGACTGCTTCTTTGTACTCTCCTTTCTCTAATTGACCGGTTCCTTCTTTTACTGCATTTTGACATCCCGTCAGCAGCAAGGCTGCCAAAACAGCACATATCAATATATTTTTCACACTAACTCCTTTGTTCCTCTCTATTCTCTGATGTGCTCCATTCCCTGATTCATAATCGTTTTTATATGACTATCAGCAAGAGAATAGAACACAGTCCTCCCATCACGCCGATTTTTCACCAGCTTCATCTGCTTCAACACTCTGAGCTGATGGGATATGGCCGACTGAGTCATACCCAGTGTCTGAGCCAGATCACATACACACATATCCGACTGCCAGAGAGCATACAAAAGCTTTATTCTGGTAGAGTCTCCAAACACTTTGAAAAAATCTGCCAGGCCCTGAAGTTCTGTCTCCACCGGCATGTGCCCCTGAACCCTCTTCACGACATCATCGTGTACGCATACAACATCGCAGTTTTCCACTTCTAGTTTATCCATATAGCGAATCTCCTTCCAATGAACATCCGTTTGAATTTATTATACGAAAAATATTGCACCGGGTCAAGCAATGGGCAGAGTAAGGAGCCCGGCTGTCCGGACTCCCATTATAAAAAAATTCCTGTTTTTTGTCTGTTATATCTTCTTGTAAAGTATCCTCACAGAATTCAAAATACACAACATGGCAACTCCGGTGTCTGCAAAAACAGCCATCCACATATTTGCCAACCCCGCCAGTCCAAGGAGCATAACCAAAATCTTAATGGTAAGGGCAAAAACTACATTCTGCTTTGAAATCACTGCAGTTGTCCGGGCTATCTTAAGTGACTGCGGTATCGCCGCCACCGAGGAGGTCATAAATACAACATCTGCCGCCTCAATCGCAGCATCCGCTCCGCTGCCCATTGCCGCTCCTACGTCTGCTCCGGCAAGAACCGGGGCATCGTTGATACCGTCCCCCACAAACATAACACTTCCGTGGCTTGTACGGATTTTTTTTAATTCCTCTACCTTGTCATCCGGCAGAAGCTTTGCATGCACTTCATCAATTCCGGTTTCCCTTGCTACGCTGTCGGCACTTCTTTCGGCATCTCCGGTCAGCATTGCTGTGACAACTCCCATTTGTTTCAACTGCATCACAGCCGATTTTGCCTCTTTCTTAATAGCATCTGCAATAACCAGCCTGCCCACATATACTCCATTTAAAGCAAGCAGAACCTCTGTGCCATATGTGGTATCCTCGTATCCTGACAGATCAACCTGATATGCTTCCATTAAATTACGGTTTCCGCAAAGCGCTGTTCCTTCTTCCAGCTCTGCTTTAATCCCCCTGCCCGAAATCTCTTCTACAGATACAGGCTGTTTCAGCTGAATGTTTTCTTCTCTCGCAGCAGTCACAATACTGTTTGCAATAGGATGGGTAGATGTCATCTCACAGCTTCCGGCCAGCGCAAAAAGCTGTTCTTTTGTCATCCCTGCTTCCGGCATAGCCTCCTGTACGGCAAAATTGCCCTGGGTAATTGTTCCTGTCTTATCCATGACAATAGCTTTTACACCCTCCAGCGCTTCAATGGCAACTCCGCCTTTAAAAAGGATGCCCCGCTTGGAGCCTGCACCGATTCCTGAAAAGAATGCAAGGGGCACACTTAATACAAGCGCACAGGGGCAGCTTATAACGAGAAATGTCAGTGCCGTATATACCCAGTAATTCCAGTTTCCTGTTATCAGCGATGGAATAATGGCCGTTGCTGCCGCCAAAATTACTACAAAGGGCGTGTATACCCTGGAGAATCTTGTGATAAAACGGTCAATTTTCGGTTTACCTGCCGCTGCATTTTCTACAGAGTCCAGAATTCTGGTGACCATAGAATCCTCCAGGACCTTCTCCACACGGATTTTCAGTAATCCTGAAGTGTTAACACAGCCGGATGTCACAGAATCTCCTGTTTTCACAGCAACGGGAATCGGTTCTCCTGTTACCGGAGATGTATCAATTCTGCTCTCTCCTTCCATGACCATACCATCCAGAGGAACTCTGTCCCCGGGTCTTACCAGCAATAAATCGCCGATCATGGCATCCTCCGCCGGAATTTCCACTGTCTTGTCATCGTTTACTTTGTTGACTACCTCCGGACGCATATCTACCGCATCCATAATCTGGCTTCTGCTTCTGGCCACCGCAATCTCCTCAAAAAGCTCACCGACACGGTAAAATAGCATAACTCCGACTGCTTCAGGATATTCCCTTATGACAAGTGCCCCCAAAGTCGCAATACTCATGAGGAAATTCTCATCAAATACCTGCCCTTTGACCAGATTTTTGGCCGCTGTAAGAAGAACCTTTCCACCCAGTATAATATATCCGATTAAGTATAGTACAAGAGAAAGATATCCATTTACTGATTTAGTCATGGAACCGCCTATGAAAAAAATAGCACCTATAACTATTTCCAGAAAATCCCGCTTATTTTCTCTAAAAATATCAATCTGTTTTTTTACCTGGCGAGAAGGCCTCTTCTCTCTTTTAGTAACAACAACTTCACTCTGAACAGAAGAGCACACTTCCTGAATGATTGGAAGAATGTCTTCATCAATGTTTGTCACCAGCTGAAGCTGCTTTGTGGCAAAAGTTAGATTTGCAAAATCAACCTGGGGTAATTGCTGAATCTTTCTCTCAATTTTTGCAGCACAGTTCGCACAATCAATGTTCTCAACTATATATACCTGCTTAGGGACATTTTTAAAAGCATTATTATTCTCATAGTTAATCTTTAAAGATTCCTTATGCTGGCATTTGTCTTCATTATGACCACAGCAAGAGTGTTCTTCGTACTCATGCATGGACTCCTCCTCTTGGCAGCCGTCACAACAACAGTCTTCTTCACATTCATGCATGGACTCCTCTTCCTCTTGACAACAGTCACAGCAGCAGTCTTCCTCATGGTCATGCGGACGAGGCTCATACATATGTTCCTGAGGTTGTATTTCCTTGTCGCAATACTCTTCAGAAAATATTTTTTTATTTAATGTTTGTTGTGCCATTGTGATCCCTCCGGTTTATAATTATATATGAATAACTGTTCATATGTTCATATAATCACAATACCGGCGTTTTGTCAATAGATATCTGCCAAAAAACAAAAACACCCTTAAATTCGTCTTTTAAAGGTGTTTATTTACTTATTCTTTTTCTGTAATTTCCGGCTTTTTGGGTATTCGCCTTCCGCCGATTACATTTTCCGCCACCTCGTCCAGCCGTTCTTTATCTGCATGCTCGGCCTCATCTACAATACATGCCTGTATTGCCTCATTGAGTGACAGCATCTTGTCATCCAGCTCAGAAACCATCTGGGCACATTCCTTAAGTTCCCCACTGATGTAATCGGGTGCATTTCCCTCAAACTTATAATATATCTTATGCTCCAGGCTTGCCCAGAAATCCATGGCAATGGTCCGGATTTGAATCTCAACCTTTGTATCCACAACACTGTCCGAAAGAAACACAGGAACCGAGACAAGCATATGGTAACTCTTATAGCCGCTCTCCTTCGGGTTCTTGATATAATCTTTGATAGAAAGAACCTTCAAGTCGCTCTGATTTCCTATCATCTCAGCCAGCTGGTAAATATCTGATGTAAAAGAACAGATCAACCTTACCCCTGCGATGTCATTGATATACTTTACCATATTCTCTATGGATGTCTCATATCCATACCTCTTCAGCTTCTTCACAATGCTTTCCGGAGTCTTAATGCGGGTCTTGATATGCTCTATCGGATTGTACTGATGGACATGCTGGAATTCATCATTCAGAATCTCCAGTTTTATCCCTACTTCTTTTAGTGCTGCATTGTATAGAAAAATGACTGTCTTCCAGCTATCTACATCCTCATAATTCCTGACAGCATCATGCATCTGCAGTTCTCCTCTCAATTTGGAAAAATCCCCCTTTCCAACCTCCTACAGTATAGCATAAAAGGCACATAATGTCAGCTTATTCATTCTTTTTTTATAACTGTTCAGAACCAGGCAGATAGCTGCCTCCTTATGGGAAACCCTATAATTCAAGCTTCATATCCCCTGGCTTTATCCACTTTTTCTTCCTCATAAATTCTGAAATTCCAAGTGTTACCAGAGCTGGAAGAAAAATCTGGATAACCAGAATCTTTATCAGCACGATTGTCGTTGGTTCTGTCTGAGTCATTACCTGCCAGGTCATAATTGGCCCCACCAGTCCGGCTGTTCCCATTCCGGATCCCGTTGCGTTGCTGGTCATATGCAGCATCATGGTGCCCACCGGGCCCAAAATTGCACTGGACAATATAGCAGGAAGCCAAATAATCGGTTTTTTTACAATATTGGGAACCTGAAGCATAGAGGTCCCGATTCCCTGTGCCAGAAGACCTCCCATTTTATTTTCACGATAGCTTGCCACAGCAAAGCCAACCATATTGCAGCAACAGCCGATGGTAGCCGCACCTGCCGCCAGCCCTGAAAGATTCAAAATGACTCCAAGTGCCGCGGAACTAATCGGCAAAGTTAAAATCATCCCCATCAGTACGGACACAACAATTCCCATGAGAAAAGGCTGTTGTTCCGTGCCCCAGTTTACCAGAGAGCCTAACCAGTTCATGAACCGTGATATAGGAGGGCCTGCAAACAGACCTACGGCAGAACCTGTCCCAATAGATACCAGGGGGGTCAGAATAATATCTAGCTTTGTCTTCCCCGAAATGAGAATGCCCAATTCAATCGCTATATAAGCAGCCACAAATGCCCCCAACGGTTCTCCGGGCCCTGTAAATACCATTGAGCCGTCCTGGATTACCTGCCCCGCCAGCAATTTACCTGCAAAAGCACCTACCATGCCTGCTGTGGCTGCCGACGCAACTACAAGCTGGCTTCCCTCTAACTTACGTGCTACACCGACACCGATCCCCGCACCGGTGAGGGCGGCCGCTACCCTGCCGACCGCGTACATCATTTCCCCCGGGGCCCCACCGATAAATATACCCACCTGCTGGATAATTGTTCCAACAATCAGGGTAGCGAACAGTCCCTGTGCCATTCCACCCAGACCATCTATGAAAATCCTGTCCAGTAGCTTTCTCATCTTTCATATCCTCCTCGTATTTACACTTGTCTTGTCACTACTTCGTATTTTATCATAACCTTGTCTGTCCTGCCAGCTTTTTATTTATTACAGGTGGCAGTCATCATCTCGATTCCGCGGTTCTGAAAATTTGCATGGCTGAGCTATTTTCTGAATATTCTGAAAAAGGTGCCCAAAAGGGTCAGACCCCTTTGAACACCTTTGAATGCCTCTTGATTTATTCTTCTTCCACAAACATGTCCTTTGATGCTCCACAGAGTGGACACATCCAATCTTCCGGTAAATCCTCAAATGCTGTTCCCGGAGCAATTCCGCTGTCCGGATCGCCTACTTCCGGGTCATACACGTAACCACATGGCTCACAAACGTATTTCTTCATCTTAAATTCCTCCTGTTTTATAGATTTATCGCAGTGTAAGTACCTGTTGCAAGTATTATCTTACGTATCTGCTTTGATACTACTATAACGCATCCAGACACAAAAATAAACTAGTTTTTTATTAAAACGTAAACATTTACATCCTGTGCTCACAATGCTATACTATGAAATATCCTAAAAAGAAAGGGGTTATCATATGTTCCGTCTATGGGGAAAAGAATTTAAGGATAATAAATTAATTCGTGATACGGTCATCTGTGATGAGACAGATGAAACCCGCACACATAAAATTTTTAATGCCTTGGATGCTATCTGCTATGAGTTTGACTTGAGCAAACCTATCTGGCTTGACTCTACTATTGCAGACTTTAAAAAGCATGCCAAAGCCAGGTTCTACCAGGATAATTTTGTAGATTCCATTGATTTCGACTACCTGGAGATACACGTGATTGAGGAATAATGCTCATTATAGCCGCATGGCCAGCCCTATCCACAGCTTTTACAGATCGTACAATTATTTTCAAATGCGGGGGGATTTGACTCTAATTTGTCCTCTGTATTTAAGCTTAAAATTCCTGCCCGTTTGCATCCGGATTCTCTGATGATAGTCCAGATTCATTGCCGTCACAAAATACTCCGGAAGTGCACTGCTTTCTTTCAGCTGATGCTCCTTCATGTAAGTTTCCACAATTTTAGTGTACACTTTATAAGAGACATTTTTTCCATACAGCGACTCTGTTCTTCTCTCATAGTAGTTAGCATAAATCGGTTCAATTCCACCTGATACTCCAAGCATCGTCGATATAGTCCCTGTGGGGGCCACCGTAAGAATCTGAGAGTTCCGCAGTCCGTATTTTTTACAAGTTCTTTCGTTTCCTTCGTTGTGTTTGCCTGAAAATACGGAGCCGCAATAATCTCCCCGGCGCAGCATTTTGGATATGCTCCTTCTTTTTCGGCAAGCAGAGCTGATTCGGCGATGGCTGTGTCCGCCATGGTAAATCCAAACTCATCACACAATATGATCGAGGCCTCTTCTCCATAAGCAATCCCAAGTTTAATCAGCATATCAGCCAAGCCCATAATGCCAAGGCCTATCTGTCTTAAGTCCGCCGCGCTTCTTCTCTGTTCTTCAAGAGGATGCAGGTCCATTCCCTCATCCAGCACCTCGTTGAGTGCCCTTATGCATATTCTGATACAGTCTTTGAATCTGCCAAAATCAAATGTAGCCTCATCTGTAAAAGGATTCTTTACAAACTCAGATAAATTAAGACTGCCCAGCAGACAGCTTCCTCCTGCAGGCAAAGGTTCCTCAGCACAAGGGTTCACCCCCGCGTATTGGAAATCCTCTGTATTGCTCAGCAGATTCCATCCTGCAATCCTATCCCAGAACAGGGCTCCGGGCTCTCCATAATCCCAGTTTACTTCGGCAATATGGCGGAAAAGCACCCTTGCATTCACTTCTCTTTCAATCCGTTCTGCTGTGGTTTCCCTGGTATATTCCAACATAAAAGGCTTGTTTTTCTTTACCGCATCCATAAACTCTTTGCTGATCCGCACAGAGACATTCGCCTTTGTAACCTTGCTCAAGTCTGTTTTTAAATCAATAAACCGCTCTATGTCCGGATGGGAACAGCTGAGGGAAATCATCAGGGCTCCCCTGCGTCCTCTCTGCCCGATTAATTCTGTCACCAGCGAATATAAATCCATAAATGGTATTGCACCTATAGCTTCCTGTGCCGCATTATTGATTTTCGCTCCCTGAGGGCTTATTTTGGAAATATCAATTCCACAGCCCCCGCCGTAACTATATGTCCGGGCAAGTTTTTTCGCGCTGTCAAAAATATCCTCTATATTATCCTCAGGAGGAGTCATGACATAACAGTTGGATAAACTTGTCTTTTGCCCCGAGCTTTCCAATCCTCTGTTAGACAAAATCCGGCCTCCAAACAAAAACTTCTTCTCCAGAATCAGTTCCCGGACAGCTGGACTGCCGCCACTAACCCTGTCAAGCCATTGTGCAAAAGATTCACCTTCATTGCAATATTTCCGGCTCCAGATATCAATGCCGAGCTGATTATCCTCTCCCAGCCATTCACTTATATCCATTTATGCTCCTCCTCTCTATAGGACTGAGTCACAGCCGACACAGTCTGTTCCTAGTTATTATTTTGCAAAAACCTTATTCTATGCAACATAACAGTTCAGCCTTGCGAACTGTTTACTACGTAATCCATAATTTCAGGCACTATAGTGCCTATTTATATTTTAGCAAGCCTTTTATTATCTCCTACTCATTTCGTATTGCCGCCAGCGGACTCAGCCGCATGGCTCTAAGTGCGGGAAAGTATCCTGCTGCCATTCCCACGAACACAGCAAATGCCATAGAGGCAAGTACCAGCCAGGGCGGTATATATGAAAGATTCCCGTCCAGTTCCACGGCACTTCCGCCTCCTGTCAGCAGATTAATGATAAAAGACATCCCAAAGCTAAGTATATTTCCTACGATTCCCCCGATGAGTCCGATAAATGCTGCTTCTAAAAGAAACATCTGCTTAATGTTTTTCAGGCTGCAGCCCAGCACTTTTATTACCCCAATCTCTTTTGTTCTCTCATAAATAGACATCATCATTGTATTTGCAATTCCGATGGCCGCAACAAAGAGAGATACCGCCCCGATCCCTCCAAGCAATGCCTGAATCATAGCAAACTGTTTCTTCATGCTGTCCATATATTCTGCATTTGTTGTCACCTGAAATCCCATATTTCTAATGGCCGCCGACAATTCATCTACATCCTCCAGATTTTCTGCCTGTACAGTCGCCGAGGTATAGACAAATTGCCTGTATGGTTTTCCGGATTTTGTGGTTGGCTGGCCGGGAATCACTCTGCCCCGGAACTCTTTCTTCAAAGTATCTTCCAGCTTGTTTATATCGCAGTAAACATAATAATAATTGGCAGTATAAGTATCTATATCGCCGGCAACGACTCCACAGCCTTTCACGACATATTTCTTTGGGGGACGTGCCGGAGTCTGCGGTGAGTCAGAGTTCCCCTCTTCCGTCGCACCGGTGTCTGCCGACTGATTTTGAAAATAATTGTCTGAGTCCAGTATCAGAAACATCTGGTCATTTTGCAAATCAATATCAGGCACCTCCCCAGTCTCCCAATATCCTTTGTCAGTAGCCTTCTCATAAAATGAAGTCAGCACACCATTTCCAAAAAGCAATTCTAAATCTGTACTGTCCGGGTTAGGAAGCCTCCCGTCTGGAATCAGTTCTATATTACGCTCTTTCAAGGCTTCCGGGGTCATACCCTCCAACTGAAGATAACCGATGTATTTTCCTTTCAGCGCTACTGCACTGACATCTAAAACAGGATTGGCACTTTTCACGTGCTCAAGCTGCTGAAACTGTTTTATGGCATCATCTGTAATATATTTATCAGGTTCTTCCTGCTCGGAACTACCATCCGAGCTGTAATACATATTTCCTCCCTCCAACTTACCCGTAACTGTAATGCTTGTCATTCCGCCGGACTGTTCTACCTCACGGTACATGGACTGCTGCATTCCCAATCCCAGAGATATCATAACAACAATGGAGGCTGTCCCGATGACAACTCCCAGGACAGTCAAAAAGGTTCTGAGTTTTCTGCGTTTGAGGCTGCCGCTACTCATCCTCAGTAAATCGATCCACCTCATCTGCCAAATCCTCCTCTTCTACAGACTCTATCCTTTTCTTTTTTCTTCTGATTATAAAAATCACAGCAATAACCACCGCGGCAGCTGTTAATCCTATCACAAGGAGAATAACCGGAAATCCTTTTTCTACAGGAGCATCTGTCATTTGTGACATATTCACAGGCTCCTGCTGCGGTGTAATTTCCAAGGTAAACTCTTTTTCTGTAGTTGAAACTTTTCCGGCCTCGTCCTCATAAGTCACAATCATTTTAAATTTCTGATCCCCTGCATTTTCTTTCGTCCCAGTTACGATACCATCAATTGTTCCCGTGGCGCCTGAGTCCACATTTCCTATGAAAACTTCTTTTGCATCGATTCCTTTCCCCTGAAACTTCACCTTCACATTGTACAATTTGATACGTCCGGTGTTGTAAAGGCTCCCTGTAATGTTTGCCTCCTCGCCCACTGCTATGGATTCCGGAGCAATTTCCAAATCACTCAATTCAAACCTTGCGGCCTGTTTCACAGGAATTGCCAGGCTGGAGGAACTTTCATACTGAGCCGCGTTGCCATCCTCATACTTCATGGACATAGCAATGCTGTATGGCTTCTGCACTAAATCGGCCCTGGAATTTAAGGCAATAGAAATATCTCCGGTGCCGCCCGCCGGAATACTGTCAAGATAAATTGAACTGGAGCCTGAAGAGGGTAAAAATGCCGGAGCTTCCGTGGCTGCTTCCGTCCCGGAGGATGGTGCCTGCAGGTCAAAAAGCATGTTGGAAACTGCAGTTTTTGTGGATGTGTTTTTTAAATGGACAATCAGTTTAAAATCACCCCCGGCATTGACTGTCCCCGGGTCGGTATTAAACCCGGTCACAATAACCCGAGGTACAGAAAGTCCCCCTGAACCCTCCCCGCCTGTAGCAACGGGATCACTATTGAAAATGCCGCCGCCGTAAAAATCCCCATCCCCTTCATCAGGTACGCCAGAATCTGGCTGTGCAGGCTGTCCTGGTTGTGCAGGCTGCTCCGGCCCAGAATCCGCCGGTTTTGCTTTTGCCCTCACATAAATATATTTTGGCGTCTGATATTGTGTTTTTCCGTCATCATAAGTTATGAGAAAATCCAGTCTATAGGATTTGCTCTCCACATCAGAACGAACTTTCAGGTCTTCCCAAAGGGGCGGTTCTGCTGCTCTTCCCCCCGCAGGAATATCTCCCAGAATTTTCTCATTATTCATCTGTTCTATCTCAAAAGGCCAGGCAGAAGCATCCTCAATGACAGGTGTGATCTTAACATTTTTGGCATCTACGCTCCCTTGGTTTTCAACATCAAATTCCAGCGTTTGGCCTGAGGCTTCTGCATCATATTTCGGGGTTGGCTGGCCTCTTCCCACCGATATGGTTATATTTGGTATCGGCTTTTCATCCTCTGCCCGAACCCCCAGCGGCATTATCATAGTTACTGCCAGTGCAAGGCTTACCGCAGCCTGCACCCCCCTCTTAAACAGTTTCATGTTCCTTTTCCTCCCTCTCTTTATGATTGTTTTCAATCTTTACGATTTTCCCGTCCATGATATGAAATATTCTGTCTGCATATGTGGCAAGATGATCGTCATGCGTAACCATCACTAGTGTTTTCTTTCTCTCCCGCACTATCCGCTGCATGAGTCTCATCACCTCTTCTGATGTATGGGAATCCAGATTTCCCGTAGGCTCATCCGCGAATATGATTCTGGGGTCCGCCACCAGTGCCCTTGCCACACCGACTCTTTGCTGCTGTCCCCCTGACATTTGGCTGGGCAGATGCTTTTTATGTTTCTTTAGATTTACCAAATCCAACATCTCATCCGCCTTCTGCAGTCTGATATTCTTAGCCTCGCCTCTAAAAGACAGCGGCAATGCTACATTTTCAAGTGCATTCATTGTTCCTATCAAATGAAAAGACTGAAAAATAAATCCTACATTCTCTCGTCTGAATTTCACCAGCCCGTCCTCGTTCAGCTTCTCCATATGCTGTCCCGCGATAACGACTTCCCCTTTTGTGGGTTTCTCCAGGCCTGCGAGCATATTCAAAAGTGTAGATTTTCCTGAGCCTGAGGTACCCACTATCGCACAAAATTCGCCCTCGTATATCTCAAAGTCCACGCCGGCCAGTGCTCTCACTATGGAATCCCCTACCCGATACAGCTTATACAGGTTCCCGACTTCAATGACCTTATTCACCGAACCCCTCCTTTTCTCAACGTTTATCCTATATCATACTTATAAAAACAAAATATTTCCCAGTACAATTTGTGAAGATTTTCTTAAGATTGGCTGCAGGTTTTCACACTTTGCTCTAAGTGGTTACAATTATCTTTTTTCGCAAAAAAACTGCCCCACTGATCTTTCTTCAAAGTCAAAGACCCCGCAGCAAGCTGCGGGGTCTTTGACCCTCGCGGCAGTTGCCAAATGGAAATGCAAGCATTTCCGCTTGGCTCGTTGCTCGCGGGAATCAATGAGACAGTATATTGTCTGCAAGTTTTTTATTTTATCTGCCAGTCCACAGGCTCTAGTCCATGTTCCTCCAGAAATTTATTGGTCTGGCTAAAAGGTTTGCTGCCAAAAAATCCCCTGTATGCCGAGAGGGGGCTTGGATGAGGCGCCTGCAATATCAAGTGCCGGGGATTATTCAGCATGGATTTTTTCCGCTGTGCGGGACCTCCCCACAAGATAAATACAATAGGTCTGTCCTGAGTATTGAGTACTTCAATCGCCGCATCGGTAAACTCTTCCCAGCCTATTCCCCTGAGAGAATTTGCCTGGTGTGCGCGAACCGTAAGTACTGTGTTGAGCATTAATACTCCCTGTTCGGCCCATTTTGTCAGACAGCCATGGTTAGGAATCGTACATCCCAGATCATCATGAAGCTCCTGATAAATATTAACTAAAGAAGGAGGTATGTCCACACCTTTTTTCACAGAAAAACAAAGCCCATGGGCCTGTCCGTCGTTGTGATAAGGATCTTGCCCCAGAATCACTACTTTTACGTCCTTTAGAGGTGTTAAATGAAATGCATTGAAAATATCATTGGCAGGCGGGAAAATCGTGTGTGTCCTATATTCCTCATTTACCCGGACAAACAATTGTTTGTAATAGGGTTTTTTAAACTCACCTTTCAATGCTTCATACCAATCGCCGCTTAATCCTGACATAAAATATACACTCCTATCTTTTTCTTTTTTTCAACAGTAACTACAGTCTCACAGAGATTCCTTCCCCACGCAGGTATTCCTTCACTTCCCTGATTTCCAGTTCCTTGTAATGGAAGAGCGATGCCGCAAGAGCCGCATCTGCCTTTCCATCTGTCAGTGCGTCCTTAAAATGTTCCAGTGTCCCGGCACCTCCCGATGCAATCACTGGTATGGAGACACTATCAGCTATTGTCCGTGTCAAATCCAGATCATATCCGGCCTTTGTCCCGTCACAGTCCATGCTTGTCAGAAGAATTTCTCCCGCACCCAGACCTTCCACTTTTTTCGCCCATTCCACCGCATCAATACCCATACCTATCCTGCCGCCGTTTTTATAAATGTTCCAGCCACACCCATCTGGCCTTTTCTTCGCATCAATTGCCACCACCACACACTGGCTGCCAAATTTTTCTGCTGCATCTTGTATTAATCCGGGTGTATTAATTGCAGAAGAATTAATAGATATCTTATCCGCACCCTCCCGAAGCAGAGTTTTAAAGTCTCCCACCGTGCGGATCCCTCCTCCTACGGTAAAAGGAATAAAAACACATCGGGCAACCTTTCTTACCATATCTACCACTGTGTCTCTGTTATCAGAGGAGGCTGTTATATCCAGAAAAACTAGTTCATCCGCCCCTGCTTTATCATACGCTTTCGCTATTTCCACCGGATCTCCGGCATCCTGAAGATCTACAAAATTAACACCTTTCACAACCCTGCCGGCATTCACATCCAGACAGGGAATAATCCTTTTTGTAAACATTATAATTCCTCCCGGCCCAATTCCACGAAGTTTTTCAGTATCTGAATTCCCACATCACTACTCTTTTCCGGATGAAACTGGCAGGCAAACACATTATTCTTTTCTACAGAAGCATGAATGCGGACATTGTATTCTGTGGTTGCTTTTACAATTGCTTCGTCTTTCGCCTTCAAATAATAGGAATGTACAAAGTAAACATATGACTGCCGGGGAATTCCTCTGAACAGTCTTCCATTGTTTTCCAGCTGCAGGGAATTCCATCCCATGTGAGGAATCTTAATCCCCTCTCCTCCTGGAATCCGCAGGATTTCTCCTTCTAAAAGGCCCAGGCCCGGGACACCCGGTGCTTCATCGCTTCTTTCAAACAAAAGCTGCAGCCCAAGACAGATTCCCAAAAAAGGAATTCCCTTTTGAGACACCTGCCGGATTACCCGGTCAAGTCTGTACTTATTTAAATTTTCCATAGCATCTCCAAAGGCTCCTACACCGGGAAGAATTACTTTATCGGCCTTCAGAATCTGCTCTTCATCTCTGGTAATCACAACATTCTGGCCTAAAAAGAGCAATGCCTTCTCCACACTTTTTATATTTCCCGCACCGTAATCAATCACCGCTATCATATGTTACATGACTCCTTTACTCTTCCTCTGCTCATCCCTTTGCTTTCCTTTGTCCGTGCCCCGTCTCAACGACCGGAACCGGGGTATCATCCACCGCATCCAGATTATTGATATATTTCTTTGTTTCCTTCACGACAATCGGTGACAAAAGAAGTACCGCTATCAGATTTGGGATTGCCATCAGTGCATTGAGTGTATCTGCAATCAGCCACACCAGGTTCAAAGATACAACTGGTGCAATCGCAGCAACAACTACATAAAGCACACGGTAAGGAACCAGACCTTTCTTTCCTGCAAAATATTCCACGCACCGTTCACCATAATAAGCCCAGCCTAAAACAGTAGAAAAAGCAAATGAAATAATGCCGACTACCAGAATAACAGGTCCTATGTACGGAATCTGCGCAAATGCCATTGAGGTCAGCACACCGCCGTTGGCTATTTCGTCGGCGTTGATTGCCGGATTCTTCATAATTGTTGTAACAAGCACCAGACCTGTCATCAGGCATACTACAACCGTATCCCAGAATGTTCCCGTGGAAGATACCAGTGCCTGGCGAACCGGATTTCTTGTCTGAGCTGCCGCTGCCGCAATAGGCGCAGAGCCCATACCTGACTCATTGGAGAACAGGCCTCTTGCCACACCATATTGGATAGCCAGACGCAAGCCTCCGCCCACAAGGCCTCCTGCCGCAGCCCCAGGCGTGAAGGCAAGCTTACAGATCGTTACAATTGCCGGAATAATAAAATCATAGTTAATCCCAAGAATGATCAGGCAGCCCAACACATAAAATATTGCCATAAAGGGAACCAGCTTTTCACAGACATTTGCGATACTCTTAATTCCTCCGAATATAACAACTGCTGTCAAAACTGCGATTACAATTCCTACAATCCATGGAGGAATTCCCAGATTCTCCTGGCAGACTGTGGCGATTGCGTTTACCTGAGTCGCGCATCCGATTCCAAAGGAAGCAAATCCTGCAAGTACCGCAAAAATCACTCCCAGCCAGCGCATGTTTAAGCCCCGCTCCAGTGCGTACATTGCACCGCCCTGCATTCTCCCATCTTTTGTCTTCACCCGGTACTTTACAGCAATCAAAGACTCTGCGTATTTTGTGGCAATACCAAAAACACCGGTGAGCCAACACCAGAGGACAGCCCCCGGTCCCCCCATTGCAACCGCGGTTCCCACTCCAATAATATTGCCTGTCCCAATCGTAGACGCAAGCGCTGTCGTCAATGCCCCAAACTGACTGACCTCGCCTTCCGCCCCCTCGTCCTTTGTAACGGATAACTTAATGCCTTTCGTAATTGACGCTTTCTGAATAAACCCTGTACGGATAGTAAGAAATATGTGTGTTCCGAACAACAGGACGATCATCCCCCAGCCCCACACTTTACCGTTTACCAGCTCCACTATCGCATTCACTTTTTCAAACATGTCTTTCTCCTCTCTCTTTCCACCTTCAATGACGGTCAGAAACAAGACACAAATACCAAAATAAGGCATACGTGACACCTCCATTGGTTGTTGACACATTGTATGCCTTAGTCAAAGACCCCGCAGCAAACTGACGGGGCATCAAACCTGCAGCGCAGCAAGCTGCAGGGTCTTTGACCCCCGCGGCAGTCGCCAGATGGAAATGAAAGCATTTCTATTTGGCTCGTTGCTCGCGGGAATAAAAATATTTTACCTTACTTTTTTATGTTTTTCAAGGAATTTTTAGTCGAGGCCTCCCGATCCAATTCAAACCAGAACTCCACCCCATTCTCAAAATTGTTCACACCATATTGCTGATGAAAAGAGTCCATAATCGCCTTTACGATAGACAGCCCTATTCCGTTTCCGCCGTATTCTCGTGTGTGGGCCTTATCCACTTTATAAAACTTGTCCCACAGCTTGCCCAGATCCTCCTCCGGTATAGGTCTCCCACTGTTGAATACTGTCACCCTCACTATCTCTTCTTTAGAAATTACTCTGACTTCAATCCGTTTTTCATTTTCTACATGGTGAATTGCATTTGTTAAATAATTGCGTATTACCTGTTCGGTCTTAAACTCATCTGCCCAGACGTAAACTTTCTCATCTGCAATGAAATCTACAGAGGCCTCTGCCTGTTGGATAAGAATTTCACAGCTTGCAATCACGCCTTGTATCATTCCCACAATATCAAAGTGCCCAAATTCCAGATCCTGGGCGCCAAATTCCAGCTGGTTAAGTGTCAGGAGATTTCTTACCATCTGGTTCATCTTATTTGCTTCGTCCATAATCACATCGCAGTAGAATTCACGGCTTTCCGAGTCATCGCTGACACCCTCCTTCAGTCCTTCCGCATAGCCCTGAATCAGGGCAATGGGTGTCTTCAGCTCGTGTGATACATTACCCAGGAACTCATTGCGCATATCCTCAAGTTTCTCTTTCTCCTCAATATCCGCCTGTAACTGATTGTTTACACCTTTTAGTTCCGAGATGGTTCTTTCCAGACGTGACGACATTGCATTAAAATTCTGTCCCAGAACACCAATTTCATTATCTCCTCCACTGGTATACCTGGCTTCAAAATCAAGATTTTCCATCCTCTGTGACAACCCCACCAGCTCCTTGATAGGCTCCGTAATCTTTCTGGAAAAATAACTCACCAGAACACTTCCAAGGATTACTGCAAACATTCCCATATATACAAGGAACTTATTTGCCAAATCTGCACTTTCCCGAATGCTCTCCAGAGGACTTCGCATGACAAAAATGGTGTTATCGGAGAGTGCCCCCCACATTTCCAGATAGTCTATCTGAGTCATAAAGTCCCGGGTTTTATAAATCTGATAAGAATCTGTGCTTTCCAGTATCTTCCCGGTGTCCTTATTTTTATCAAACATATAGGCCAAAAGTTTCAGGTACAGCGGACTGTCTTTATCTCTTACCGTAGAAAAAATAATGGTTCCATCTGTCTTCATCACAACTGCCGAAATGTTGGTTCTCTCGGTCTGATGTGTCAGCTTTTCAATAACAGAATCGGTGTCAATATTCTCATTTGCGACCGCCTTCTCGAGAACAGTGTAGGTGCCGGTCAGATCTGCTTGCTTGTGGAGAATATAATATTCCTCCAAAAAGCCTGAGTTTACGGCAAATATGATCACCAGTATAAAGACGATCAGCCCGACAAAAACAACCATCATCTGCCGTCTTATGGAATGCCTCATACCTCTACCTCAAATTTATAGCCCATGCCCCAGATGGTTTTGATGTACTCGCCTTTATCGCCCAGTTTACTTCTCAGCTTCTTCACATGGGTATCAATGGTACGTGCATCTCCAAAATAGTCATAATTCCATACATTATTTAATATTTTTTCTCTGGACAAAGCAATTCCCTGATTTTCTACAAAATAAGACAAAAGCTCAAACTCTTTATAGCTTAGCTCCACTGGTTTTTCATCTATTGTTACGATATGAGCTGTCTTGTCAATCACAATACCGCCGGCATCCATTATCTCCTCTACTTCCAGCCCTTTCGTCCTGCGGAGTATGGCCCCTACTCTGGCCACCAGAATCTTAGGACTGAATGGCTTCGATATATACTCATCCACTCCCAGCTCAAATCCCTGAAGCTCATCCCGCTCCTCCGAACGGGCTGTGAGCATAATGACCGGGACTTTAGAATGCTCACGTATTTCCCTGCAGACCTGCCAGCCGTCCATCTTGGGCATCATAACGTCTAATATAATCAAAGCAATATCCTTGTCCGCATAAAAAAGGTCCATCGCTTCCATTCCATCCCCGGCTTCCAGAACAACATAACCTTCCCTGGCGAGAAAGTCCCTTACCAGCTTGCGCATCCTGCTCTCGTCATCCACAACTAAAATCTTTGTTTTTTCCATCGAAATCGTCTCCTATCCAACAACACAGTATCCAATGACATCCCTATCTGTTTTTTGTATAATAACAGGCAAGTATGTAAAAAATGTGAATTTTTCTGCTTCTATTCCACACTTTTTAAAGACTCTACCATATCAATTTTTTTCAATTTAAAGTACATCACTCCATTTACAAACACAGAGAAGGCTATTGTAATTAAAATGCTGTAAATATAGCTGCTGAAATCTATTGTTCTTCCGAACATCGCCGAGTCTATCTCTGCCGTCACAATTACATACTGGTGCAAAACAATTCCCAGCAAAATTCCGACTATGGATCCGATGATTGTCAGAATAATGTTCTCCCTATACACATAAGCCGACACCTCATTGTTAAAGAATCCCAGAACCTTCAATGTTGCCAGCTCTCTTCGGCGCTCCGTGATATTGATATTATTCAGGTTATAGAGTACTACAAAAGCAAGCAGTCCTGCCGACATCACAAGAACGACTACAACTATATCCATGCTGCTCAGCATATCTTCAAATTGCTTTCGGATATCACCGGCATAACTTACACTTAAAGCACCGTCGGACTGCAGGACAGCTTCTCCCACTTTTTCCTCACTGTCTATCTCGTCTGGCTTCATGTTATAATATATCGAATTATACTCCGGTGCGCTGCCAAATAACTTTTCATAATATTTCGGAGATAGATAGATGTAATGTCCGACATAATTTTCACTGATACTGTGAACTTTAGCCTCTGCTTCCCCTTTATCCTCATCTTTTATCGTAATCTTATCCCCAGCCTTCACGTCCAGCATCTTTGCAACTTTTTCTGTTAAAATTACTCCTGAATTGTCCAGTGTATATTTTTCCTTCGTTATACGGTTCTGAAATACAACAAAATCCGAGAATTTATCTGTGTCTTCCGGCACATTCAGATATACATCCTTTGTTGTCTTTCCATGAGACAGTTCCACCTGCCGAAGCAGGTTCTTTGCAGTGTCCTCCACCCGGTCATCCGAATTCAATTTATCATATGCTTCTTCTTGTTCTGCCTCGGAAGCATCTGTGTCGAGAATAATATCTCCGCTGTATAGCTGAATCTCACCATATTGCAGGGCCGTAATATCAAATATAGAGTTCCTCAGTCCAAACCCGACCAGCAGCAGCGCCATGCAGCCGCCTATACCGAAAACTGTCATGAAGAAACGCTTTTTGTACCGTATCAAATTTCGCACTGTCGCCTTCCATGTAAAGCTTAAGTGCTTCCATATGAACGGTATCCGCTCCAGAAAGACTCTCTTGCCCTGCTTCGGCGCCGGAGGCCGCATTAACTCCGCTGCCTGCTCCCGCAGCTCATTAAAACAGGAAAAGACTGCAGCAAAGAGTGTACAAGCCAGTGCTGCCAGTGCTGCCGCCAGGCCATAAAACATATTGTATGGGAGACGCATAGCATCCATGTGCTGATATATGATTCCGTAGGCCCTGATTATAATATATGGCAAGATTTTTTCGCCGACTAATATTCCCAACACACTGCCGCTTACCGTAGCAAGGGCAGCATATCCAATATATTTTCCTGCTATTGCATGGCGCTCATAACCAAGAGCTTTCAACGTTCCAATCAAGGTCCGCTGTTCTTCCACCATACGGGTCATAGTAGTCAGGCTAATCAGAGCCGCCACTAAAAAGAACAGCACGGGGAACACTTTTCCTATGGCTTTTATGCGGTCCGCGTTGTCTCCATAGCCTGCATATTCTGATAGATCGTTTCTGTCAGTGATATACCATTTTGCATGTTCTATCTTTTTGATATCCTTCTCGGCATCCCGGAGCTTCTTCTCACCGTCGGCAATTTTACTGTCCGCCTCGGCTTTTGCATCCTCATACTCGGCCTGAGCATCATTTAATTCCTGCTCCTTAGCAGATAGCTCTGCTTCTGCTGAGACAAGCTCTGCCTGGGCCTCATCAATCTGTCTCCAACCGTCATTGATCTGCTGCTGTCCGTCATCCAGCTGCGCTTTCGCTCCTTCTATTTGTGCACGGGCTGCTTCAATCTGGGCTTCACCCTGCGTAATCTGGGCGGACATGGCAGCCAGAATCTGCTGCGTCTGTTCATCGTTCTGCCCACTCCCAGCCAGAGCATCGTACTGCGCCTTTGCCGCATCCAGCTCCCCTGCTTTCTGATTGAAGGTATCCGACTGGGTATTTAATTCCTCATACCCGGCATCCAGTTCCGCCTGCTTTTCAACCAATTGATTTCTGGAATCGTCAAGCTGTGCATAGCCATTTGCTATCTCTGCCTTGGCGTCCTCAATCTGCTGTCTTCCATCCTCAATCTGCAGCCTGGCATCCTCCAGTTTTTCATTTGCCTCTGCTTTAGAATCTGCCAGCTCTTTCTTTGCATCATTCAATTTTCCCGTAGCTTCATCTACAATCTCCTGGTACCGGGCCTGTTCTCTCTCTTTACGGATTTTTTCTACCTCATCCAGAGTGTCCCCCACCTTGCCGTCATAGGCATCCGTAAATGCAGTCAGCTCTTTCGCCCCCTCCACCGAGGCATACATTTCTGTAAACACATCCATATCAAAACTGCTTTCCGGCACACATACAAATCCGCTGACTACACCTGTACCTATTGCACTGTTTCCGCGCTGAAATGAAATGTATTCGGAACTGCTCGCTGTCCCTACAATCGTAAAGGTATCCGTTTTCAGTGTATCCTTTATGTCATCCTTTGTTCCTGACTGAAATGTAATTTTATCGCCGACTTTATAGCCGCTGCCTGTAAGGAAATCCACATCCGCCAGACACTCATCCGCCGCCTTTGGCAGCCGCCCCTCTTCTACGGCCACCTCATTCATAGATGGAAGAAGAGATGACATATGCACTACCTCGCTGCTGTCTTTCACCGTGCAAAGAACATCTGCGGAGTACCCTGCCTCCACTTTCTTAATCCCTTTCACCTTTTCCAGAGCATTCAAATCATCCTCAGTCAATCCCAATGTGCTGACAACTTTAAGGTCCATCAGATTCTGCCTGTCAAAATAAGCATCCGCTGACAGACGCATATCCGGCTCAGTCGAACGGATACCGGAAAAAAATGCGACTCCGATTGCAACAATAGCAAAAATGGACAAAAAACGGCCCAAACTTTTTCGGATTTCCATATAAAAATCTTTTCTCAGTGCTTTTCTGCTCATGTGCTTAACCTACCATTCTATCTCATCAATTGATACAGGATTTTTGTTTTCTTCAATGCTCGAAACTTTTCCGTTTTTAATCTTAATCAACCGATCCCCCATAGGTGCAAGGGCTGAATTATGTGTGATAACAATAACTGTCATCCCCCTCTCCCTGCACATATTCTGAAGAAGCTTTAAAATAGAACGGCCTGTATTGTAGTCCAATGCCCCTGTGGGTTCATCACAGAGAAGAAGCTTAGGGTTCTTTGCGAGGGCCCGGGCGATGGACACTCGCTGCTGTTCTCCCCCGGAGAGCTGGGCCGGAAAGTTATTCAGGCGCTCTCCCAAACCCACTTCTTCCAGCACCTTTGCAGCGTCCAACGGTTCTTTGCATATCTGAAGAGCAAGCTCTACATTCTCCAAAGCTGTAAGATTCGGAACAAGATTATAGAATTGGAATACAAACCCGATGTCCTCCCGCCGGTAACCTGTCAGCTGTTTCGCGTTGCAGCTTGTGATGTCCGCCCCATCCACCGTGATTTTTCCACTTGTTGCAGAATCCATCCCTCCCAGAATATTCAGGACAGTTGTCTTGCCCGCACCACTGGGCCCTACAATAATTACAAACTCGCCCTTTTTAATTGCAAAGTCTATCCCGTCCACTGCACGGATTTCCACTTCTCCTGTCTTATATACCTTGGTAACGTTTTCTAATTTTACGAAATCTTCCATTCTAGTCTCCTTGTGTAATTGTTATATTCTCAGAGCAGTCTCATATAGTTGAGGTGCCTTTCTTATTTTATCATATATCTTCTGTTTATAGAGGCAATTCCTTCCAGTGTTTTCCCGCATCGAAAGTTTCCTGGAAACGTACAGGCAGTTCAACACCCTGGAATAATGATTTTTGAAACTTAACAATCAAATCTGCCGCTATCGTCACTGCTCCTGCATAGAGCTTTTTTAGCAAAAGACAATACTGTTCACACTCTGGATTTGGCTCTTCATTTACCACCATCCCGTGCATGGTCTCATATTTACCCAAAAGTTTCATACTTGTAAACAATAATTTTCTCTTTTTCTTCCCGGGTGCCAAAAGCAGCTTATGATAAAATATCATAGCCTTTAACGACTTCCTTACTGTCTCTGCCGGCAGATTATTAAAAAACGGTGCAATCACCTGTGCATTTTCCAGACTTGGATGAATATGATTTGTGGCAAGATAACGCAGCGGGTTGATATAGTCTTCCGTCAGCAGGTACCTGTCAAATTCCTTTTCTATCTCTGAATGTGTAAGTCCACTGACATACATCATTTTCTGAATATACTTGTGACATTCGCTGTCCAGAACAAAATGGCATATAAATCCATATATGTATGCTCTGGCCGCTGCAGTATCCTCTTCTCTTTTCAGAATATCCTCCGCCCGCTTAAAGAACTCAGCCGCTGGCTTTTTATGAATTGCGTGTCCCTGCTGAATTATCGGATTAGACTTGTCAATTGCATTATAGTAAAATAAAATATCCGGCCCGTGAAGACCGATATCAAACAATTCTCTGTTATTTTCTACCGCACGCTGAAGCGGTCTTGGAAGGGCGCTGATGACGTCTCCCCCAAATTTATAATGTGCATATGTTGTCGGCATATCAATAACCTCTCTTTTTTACATTTTATGTAACTATTCAGAACCAAGCTCGAAAACTACGGTTTTCTCGCTGTTTGGCTCTCACCAAATAGATATATCAAAAAATTCTCCTTAGAAAGCAAGCTTTCACGAATTATTTTTTAATATGTCTGCTTGGTTCTGAGCAGTTACCATTTTATTATATATTATCACAGAAACTTAATAAAGAAACCCGTTGATTATGAAAAAAATATGAACTACTACGAATACCTTGACTTTATAATCTCTTTTTTATAAAATGAATATGTAGAGAAGTGTGGGTATTGCCACGTATCTTTGAACATCATACAAGGGCTTGTACTGGTTTCGACAGGGATCTTGAAGATGGAGAAGCTATCCGCAGGCTGATGCGTCAAATCGCAAACTTAAAATTAAACGCTAACGATAATTTCGAATTAGCTGCAGCCTAAATGCTGCATGTCAGCCCTGAGGTACCCGCACCTTAGGAATCTGGCACCAACTATGTGGGAAACGATATCGGCAAAGCTTTGAACCGATAGGCGTATCATGAAGCTACTGAAACCGTAAGGGTGTTGGTTCCCGTACGGCAGAGGGAATGAAAAAGAACTGACTATGATAGTAGAAGTACATGGGATAGGTTTTTGGACGCGGGTTCGATTCCCGCCAGGTCCACTATTAAGGGAAGCAGCAAATATGTTGCTTCCTTTTTTTAAAAACTATTGACCTTTACGTTGCGTAATAGTCTATGCTCTTATTAGTTCAGTAAATGAACAACACACTTTTATTTCCACAATACAAGTAAAGGAGGCTCTCATATGCAGTACAGTATCAATAAGCTGGCCAGACTGGCCGGGGTCAGCACCCGTACCCTGCGCTATTACGACCAAATAGAATTGTTGACACCTCAACGGATAAGCAGCAACGGATACAGGGTATATGGACAAAAGGAAGTGGATCTTTTGCAGCAGATTTTATTCTACCGCGAACTTGAAGTGCCGCTTGATGAAATCAAAAGAATTGTCAGCGCAAAAGATTATGATGGTATTGCTGCGCTGCAGAGTCATCTCCTGGCCTTGAAGGCAAAAAGGACGCAGATAGAGGCGTTGATTGCCAGTGTGGAAAAGACCATAGCTGCATCGAAAGGAGAAATAGTAATGAGCGATAGGGAAAAGTTTGAAAGTTTTAAGCAAAAAATGGTGGATGAAAATGAAAGACAGTACGGCAAAGAGATTCGTGAAAAATACGGTGATTCTGTTATAGATGACAGTAATGCCAAATTGTTGGGGCTGACAGCCGAGCAATATGAAAGTGCTCAGGCACTGTCCCGGAAAATCAATGAATCTTTAAAAATTGCCTTTGAGCAGGGAGACCCTTCAAGTGAACTTGCACAGCAAGTATGTGCCATGCACAGAGAATGGCTGGAATACTCCTGGAATCATTACTCAAAGGAAGCCCATCTTGGTCTTGCCCAGACTTATGTGGCAGACCCACGTTTCAAAAAATATTACGATGACATTGAAGAAGGATGTGCCGAATTTCTCCGTGATGCTCTGCAGATTTATTGCCAATAAGTTGTTAAGACAGGGAGGGCGTAAATTTTTCTGTGTCTGGCAAGTCAAGAACTGCCTGATTTGAATTAAATATGTATTGGTTTTGATGTCGATTTAACTCGAAATTCCT
>NZ_SLZZ01000026.1 GCF_004346165.1 Muricomes intestini
AATAATAGGCTCCTCTCTGATAAGAATATTCATATTTAATTCTTTCCAGATTGGATCCATTTATTACCAAAGACACAAAATTTATGACACTACCCATTAAAACGGGCATCAGAAAAACGGCAGCAGACTTAGGCATCCAACCGTCGGCTTTTTCTCCGAATGTCCAATGTGTAGTCATTACATCCGGCAGATCTTTGTACAATGCAATTCCTGCCACCATTGGCAGCATACAGATTATCGTTGTAAGAGCAATCAATTTCGCATCAATTTTTTTCATCGTTTTTACCTCCAAGTTGATAGATCCAGACGAGAACATCCTCGAATACAGAAACATTCAGTTCATAATAAATGAAGTTCTTTTCCCTTGTTTCCGTAACCAAGCCGGCTTTTTTCAACACAGAAAGATGATGAGATATTGTTGCTCCTGTCAATTCGAAATGTGAGCCTATTTCTCCAGCAGACAATCGTTCGCTTTTCAATAGCTCAAGAATCTTTCTTCGTACCGGATCGGAAATGGCTTTCAGCGTTTCAGACATTCCCATGTATTTACCTCCACTATTTCGATAAACGTCTATTTAGATTTCTGCCTAAATAGTAACATGGAGCTCGGATGTGGTCAATAGATATTTTGATGATTTCCTAAATACTTGTAAAAAGTTTAGAATCTGTCCTTTGGGAGCATGGGCAAAAATGTTCTTGACTTCGGCACTGATTTCAGCAATATATGCTGTTTGAACTTTGAAGCTGTGTTTTTAAAAATATATTCTTGAAGTGTTTTGTAGGTTATGCTTTGTTTTGGCTTGTATGTCTTTGCTTTTTCAACTATACTGTTAAGAGGTCATTCCTACATAAGCTCCAAAATCCACAGTTACGTTGGTATGAGTTTGAAAAGGACTATTTTGGCAACGCTGTTTTGGAAGCAAGGGATGAAGACAAAAAGATTTGTTAATTATTTTGAGGATGAAAAGATGGATATTGGGAAGATAACGGACTTTATTGAAGAGGCGGAGCGCTTAAAAACGGTGACCCGTACTGCGAAAACAAGTGAGGGAAAAACGGAAAGTACGGCTGAACATTCCTGGAGGCTGGCACTCTTGGCCTGTGTCGTGGCAGATGAATATTCAAATTTAAATATGGAACGGGTACTCACCATGTGTCTGATTCACGATATCGGGGAAATTTATGAAGGTGACATTCCGGCAATCAGGCAGGTTGATAAAGTTCAAAAGTATGAGATCGAACTCAGAGCTGCCAAGAAAATCTTTTCCCTGCTTCCTGAAGAAAAGAGGAATCGTCTAATGGAAATCTGGAAGGAGTACAATGACTGCAAAACACCGGAAGCGAGACTGGTCAAAGCGCTGGATAAGGCGGAGACAATCCTGCAGCACAACCAGGGGAAGAACCCGGATGACTTTGACTATGGTTTTAACCTGTACTATGGTCAAGAGTTCTTTAATGATCCGAATTTAAAGGAATTGAGAACTTATCTGGATGAAAGGACCAGAGACAAAATATTAAAGGAAAATCCTGAATTTAAGCAGGCTGACTTAGTCCCTGTAATGGATATCAATATTTAGTAGATAGGAGAGAAAATGAAGTCATTTTTATTAATTGGTCAATCAAATATGGCAGGCCGTGGATTTATACATGAAGTGCCGCCAATTTATAATGAAAGAATTATGATGTTGCGAAATGGCAGATGGCAAATGATGACTGAACCAATTCATTTTGACAGATCAATTGCAGGCATAGGGCTTGCGGCATCATTTGCAGAGGCTTGGTGTAAGGATAATGAGGAAGAAAAAATTGGTCTTATTCCATGTGCAGAAGGCGGCAGCTCCATTGATGAATGGTCGGTAGATGGAACATTATTTCGTCACGCAATAAATGAAGCTAAATTTGCAATGGAAGATAGCGAATTGGCGGGAATACTATGGCATCAAGGGGAAAGTGACAGCCAGGATGGAAAATACAAAGAATATTATGAAAAAATACAAAGAATCTTTAATGAATTAAGAAGAAAATTATCTGTGCCTGATATTCCATTTATTATAGGTGGTTTGGGCGATTATTTGGGTAAGGCAGCATTTGGTGCAGGGTGCGTGGAACATCAACTCATTAACCAAGAAATTCAAAAATATGCACGAGGTAAAGATAATTACTATTATGTTACTGCTAAAGGACTTACATCTAACCCAGACGGTATCCATATCAATGCTATGTCACAGAGAATATTTGGCATAAGATACTATGAAGCATATCATAAAAAAGAGCATATATATGAGCCGTTAATAAATGAAAAAGAATTAGTGGATAAATGCCATAATAGGGTGAATACTGCAGCGGAAAAAACATACATGGCACTGGAAAAGTTTACCTTGGGAAGGATTTCTTATGAAGAGCTTATTACATAAAAGCGCTGCAGGAACTGGAACAGGTTTCATACGAACACCACTTTCTAGTGGTATAATGATATAGTCATTTCAAACGCATATGGATAACAAGGCGTGATATGAGAATTACATCTAAAATGCTACATAAAGATTTAAAGATGTAGGGGTCAAAAGGTATTTAAAGAAATTCCCTTTGGCATAGAGCATACTCTCAAAGTTTTGCAAAATGCAGAAGATATAATGAAAGGAGAAAATATCGGGGAGGAAGAAAAGGAGTTCATCAGTATTATTGCTATACTGCATGATATTGGTGCTGTTGAAGCACAAAAAAAATATGGTTCAATTGACGGTGTCTATCAAGAAAAAGAGGGGCCGGCAGTGGCTGGAGAAATACTTCAAAGGATAGGCTATGACAAAAATATTGATAGGATATGCTTTATAATAGGTAATCATCACACACCTTCTAAAATTGATGGAATAGACTTTCAAATACAGTGGGAAGCTTGCTAATGATCGCTTTCTCGCAGTTGAGGGAAGAAATAAGTGATTTTCCGGCGAAATGAGGGAAGTTCAATAACTATATCTCTTCGAACTCTAAGTTATTATAATATAGATTGAGCCGCCAAGGAATATATAGATAAACCCTGCCGGCCCGGCTGTTGTATTAATCATAGCTTTGACTAATTAATATACAGATTTTTAGTATCTAAATGTTTTTTGTTTTAGATACTATAGTGGAAAAGATTATGCAACACATACGTTTACAGCCTGTAAACCGCGATTTCCTTTTGTGATGTCAAATGTAACTGATTGACCATCTTCTAAGGATTTAAAGCCGTCCATGGCAAGACCTGAAAAATGTACGAATACATCCTCCCCATCCGCTTCATTAGTGATAAATCCAAATCCCTTTTGTGCGTTAAACCATTTTACTGTACCTTTATTCATGAAAGATACCTCCTAAATTTTATTATATTTCATAAAATAAAAAATCACATATCTTTTGTAAATCATCAATATAATAATGACTTACAAAAAATATGTGAAATCAAAACTTTATTTAAAATACTTTTATACTATAACATCTGATTAGATAAAAGTCAAGCAAGAATTTTTTCAGTACACTCGTTTCCGGGTCGGAAATCTTCTACTGGCATAACGATATAACAGACAACGTAAAAACATAAAAGCCTAAAAAGCTAGTAAAAGAGCAGCCTAATCGGATTGCATTTTGATATTGCAACTTATATGGGTTGCACTCATGCGTTTATGTGTTATAATATCTAGGAGAGGATTAAGTCCCAACTGGCTTTTTGGTACTGAAACCCTATACTTATATATTAGGAGGTGACAACATGAAAAATTACGCTGCGTTGATTATGGATTTGAAAAAATCTCGGGCATACTCGGTGGAGGATCGGAATTCAATACAAAACTATATCCTCTCTGTTATTCAATATTTAAATATTGTATTCTCCCTTGCGGTTATCCGGGAGGTTGAATTTAGTGCCGGGGATGAGATGCAGGGATTATTCAGCTCTCCGGAGGCAGCATACCTCTATTTTAGAATGTTCCGTATGATTGTTTTTCCTGTTGAAACCAGAGCTGGTATTGGTGTAGGTGTGTGGAACGTTAAAATTGAACATGCAAGCACTACAGCTCAGGATGGTCCCGTGTATCACAATGCGCGCCATGCTATTGAACATGCAAAGAATGCCCAGGGATACCCGGCGCTCCTTTATTCCGAAACAAAGAATGATGTATTTTTAAACACCCCGATTAATACACCTTTTGTTTTAACAAGTAAACACAGTGAATATCAAAATGAACTCATGCTGATGCTGGAGCTGCTCTATCCAATTAACTTTCAGCAGGTTGTTGATGACAGCAAAATTAATTTGATTTTTGAACTTGTCACATCAAAGGACAAGCTTAATTATTACACGAATTACAAAAAGAGAAGGGCATTTAAGAAATATCCCTTTGTCATGGCCCAATCTGCAAACTTAGAGCCCTTTCCAATAGAGGCGGCAAATAATCAAGAAGATTTTTATGTAGCTGCCGGGAAAAAGCGAGGAATGACGACACAGCTGTCTGAGATTTTGAATATAAGCAGACAAAGTATTGAGAAGACCTTTAAAACAGCAAATATATATGAAGCACGAAATTCTACTATAGCAGCATTACTGCTTATGGATAAATATTTATGAGAGGGCGGATATGATTATATATATTTTACTTATAGCACATTTCCTTGCTGATTTTACTTTTCAGCCTGTGGGATTGGCTCAGAAGAAGATAAATAACTTTAGACTCCTTGCAAGTCATTCGCTAATTTATGCAGGAATATTTTTTATGGCCGTTTTTCCTTTTGTGAAGTTTAATTATGCCGTCCCAACCTATATAATTATTACAATGGCTCACTTTCTGATCGACTGGCTCAGGACGTCACTGGACAGGAAATATACAAATAGAACATATAAATTCACATCTTTCATTGTGGATCAAATATTACATATTTTGATTATTGTCTCAGTAAGTTTCATATTTAGCTTAAATACACATATTAGCTTTATCTTCAGGAACTTGATGCAGTGGAATCTATTTGAGAATTTGATTATTTATTTTTTGATTTTTGTTATAATATGGGATCCGGCTGCTGTTTTCATAAAAAAACTGTTCTTATATATTAATGCTCAAGACAGCAATATTGGTGATAATAACGACCCTCAAATAGGCCGGATCATCGGGAAGCTTGAAAGAGTTATGATTTCGTCCTTAGTTTTATGCGGACAGTTGGGAGCAATAGGATTTGTATTGACTGCAAAAAGTATCGCCCGTTATAAACAACTTGAGGATAAAGATTTTGCAGAAAAATATCTCGTTGGTACGTTGACAAGTGCGACAATTGCATTTCTGACCACCATCATATTAAAACATTTACTATAATACAGTGAAGTGAAGTGAAGTCAAGACAATGACGGAACTGTAATGATTTTGGCAACTGTTGTTTTAACGGTATTTGACAGGAAAGGTTTGGTATAGATATATGTGGGTATTTATAATAATCGTTGTTTTTATTCTGTATTTGTTGATACAGGGGATAAGATGTTCACTTTCAGTTGTCAGAGGCAGGAAAAGGATTGCCTCCTATGGAGCAAAAACGGCTGTGCTTAGTTATGGAAAAATGACTTATGTGGATAAAGGGCAGGGTGAGGTTATCCTGTCTGTGCATGGCATTTTCGGAGGGTATGACCAGGCCTTTGATACTTGCAGGCCTTTCCGGTCTGACTACAGAATACTGGCACCATCGAGGTTCGGATATCTGGGAAGTGATGTTTTAGGGGAGGGTACGCCTGCCGAGCAGGCAGCTGCATTTGCAGAATTGCTGGATAATCTGGAAATTGAAAAAGTATTTGTGCTGGCAACATCCGCCGGAGGAAGCCCTGCAATTCGCTTTGCACTGGATTATCCGGAACGGACAAAAGGGTTGATTTTATATTGCTCCGCAATGCCTTTTGCTGAAAAACCGGAGAAATATGGGAAATATGCAGGTCCGCCTAGGTTTTTGTGTAATGATTATGCAATGTTTCTGCTGAGTCCTCTGTTCGGACCAATCATGGGAATGAACCCATCGACAATTTACAGCATGCTTCCAATTAGTGACAGAAAGTACGGTGTGGTACTGGATGCGTCTGTTACTAATCTGGATATGGCCAGAAACTATGACAGCTATCAAATTGAATCTTTACAGGTGCCTGTACTTATCTTTCATGCTGAGGACGATAAGCTGGCAAGTTTTAAGGATGCTGAGAAAGTGCTGCACCGCTTCCCAGAGCATAAATTTGTTCCCTTTGCAACAGGTGGGCATTTAATGACCGGCCATACAGAAGAAATCAAGAAAGCAACCAGAGAGTTTGCAAATAAAACTTGATATTTCCATTTTCGATTGAGTCTACGGTGCGTGGATTGCTTTCCATAACTATATCATGTATACTGATCCTCGCGGCAGTCGCCAAATGGAAATGCAAGCATTTCCGCGTGGCTCGTTGCTCGCGGGAATAAATAATTCATGAGGTGAGAAGAATGGACACAGGCAGAAAAAAATTACTTAAAGAAGAGTATAAGTTGAGGCGGCCGGAGATGGGGATTATTTCCTACCGGTGCAAATCAACAGGCGAATCTTTTCTTGGCATTTCCAAAGATACGAAAGCAAGTTTCAACAGCAATAGCTTCAAATTATCTTCCGGCAGGCACCCGAATAAGAATTTGCAGGAGCTTTGGACTCAATATGGGGAAAATGACTTTGAGTTGTCTGTTGTAAAAGTTTTGAAATATAAAGATCCGGCGGATGACTACACTGAAAAACTGGAAAAATTGTTTGACCAATGTCTGACAGAAAATCAGGATGCGAAGAGGATTTGGAAATAAATTGGCGGCATTCGCCTGTATCCTCAGCAAGCTCCTGCCGTCCACATCCCAATAAGTGCAGGCGGCAGGCTATACTTGTACTGGGGGCGTTGCAAAATAGATGAGGAATCATCTATGGAGCTGCGCTCCTTGACTAAAAATCAATGAATTTGCAAAAGCCCTCATTTTCTTCTGTTTATTGCATTGATAATGGCAAGCAGGATGACTGCTCCCAAAACGGAAACGAGTAGGCTCCATATATTGAAGCCGGTTACTCCGGTACCTCCGAAAATGCCCATGATAAAGCCTCCCAGCAAGCCGCCGATAATGCCGACTATTATGTTGGCGAAAGCACCCATCTTCCTATTATTGCCGGTCAGCATACTGGCAATCCAGCCTGCCAGGGCCCCAATGATAATCCAACTTAGAATGCCCATAAAGGAATCACCTCACTATTTATTATCTTTATTTTTCGCTTTGTCTAGTTTCTGTTCCAAGGTTTCCAGCAGATCATTTAATTCTGCTGCTGTTTTTTGCTTTATTTCCTTTCCTGTATCGGAAGCTGTTTCAGATAGTTTTGATGCAATCTGTTCTACCTTTCCTTTCAGCTCCAAAGTCTCAGAGTCTGTGATTTTTCCTGCTGCTTCTTTCAGCCTTCCTTTTACCTGTTCTAGTTTCTTTTCTAAATCATTCGCCATAGCGCGGCCTCCTTCATTGTTGTAAAGTTTAGAATTAAAATTTGTCAACTTGATGTGGTTTCATATGTTCTATTATACTATAATTGACAGACTAGTAAAGAAAAAACACAAAAAATATTATGAATTTGATGAAAAACGTTAAGTTTAATGACAAAGAATATCCATAATTTGACACACAAACAAATGGTTGATATAATAAAAATTATTAATTAAAATAATAGTATGCAGGAAATAGTGTATATTATTCACTGGTAACAAACAAAGTTTCGGAAAAGGAGTGGGTAAATTGCCAAATGAAGAAACGATAAAAGTAGGAATTGGATTTGCAACAGGACGGAAAACCTTTCGGAAGGTTTTGAAAACGAATATACTGAGCTGGCGTGAAGGCGGAGTGGCACAAAATGAGAACATCAGTCTGAACTTGTTTGTAGCTTATGACTTAAAGTATGCTAACACCAAGGTGACAGACTATACCAACATTCCGCAGCGCTTGCTGAAGGATTTTGACGGTACATATTTTCTGGGAAAAACAACAATGAGCAGTGAAATCCGCAACCTGGTAAGTACGGGGGCTCTATCCCCGGAAGAAGCACAGCTGTTCTTCCGGGGAGGATATGCGGGGCAGCGAAATATGGTGCTTTATTGGGCCATGAAGAAGCAAATGGATTACCTGTTGTTTCTGGATGATGATGAATATCCTATGGCAGTTACGAATACCCGTGACTGGGCAGTCTGGAGTGGTCAGCATGTTCTGCGCTCTCATCTCAGATATATGCTGGATACCGGAGCAAACATTACCAACGGATATCATTGCGGTTACATTTCCCCAATCCCTTCTATTGAATTTAATAATCAATTAACAAAAGAAGATTTTCGGGTTTTTATTGAGGCAATCAGCAATGACATTATTAATTGGGAGTCGCTGGAGGCTTTGATGCGCCAGGGCGGTGTCACTTATGCAGAACCGTCGATATTGACGGGCAGAGGGTATGAAGAGATTCCTTTGGTCAATCAGTGCAGATTTATTTCGGGTTCTAATCTGTGCATCAACTTAAAAGACAGTACCCGGGTACATCCATTCTACAATCCCCCTGGAGCACGGGGGGAGGATACTTTTTTAAGCACCCTGCTGGGAGACAGTAAAGCTCTTAGAATTCCCTGCTATACCTTCCATGACGGATTTGCTGCATATGACCAGCTAATGGACGGCGTGCTGCCCATTCGCCTCAGACCGGTCTGCACAGATATGGATTTTGTAATTGAGCGTTTTCGGAGGGCCTGTGTAGGCTGGGTTCGCTATAAACCGCTGTTACTTTACCTTACACAGCGCGATACATATGAAAGTCAGATTGAAGATATGCGTCTTCAGCTGGCCGCAACACTGCCGAAGATTACTTCTTATCTGAGGTGTGAAGACTTTATGGATATTTCAAGAGAGTTGGACTGTTACCATCAAAATGTTAAGCTGCATGCCATGCAGTTCCAGAAAACCATTGAAACCTGGGGAAAGCTGGTTTCCTGGCTGGAAAGCGAAAGAAAAAGCCCGTTCATGCAGTAATGACTGTAGTTTGCTGAAAGTCAATGAGACTGCACACTTGTGAGAGCCTGGTGAGCCGGACTCTCCTTTTTAATGAAATTTCTTATCTCTGCACTCGCATGAGATTAGTTTACCAAACTAATTAAAATAATGGCAGTATTGTTAAAAAAATGTGAAAAATAAAAAATAGTGTTGACATATTTATATAATACTACTAATATATCCGTTAGACATCTAATTAGTTTGCTTTGGCGAAATGCTTAGAGACTTTGAAATTCAGAGGTTGTGGAAGGAGGAAATAATGGATTGCGATATTAATCGTGTTCCCACTATAGGGCTCATGAGCCGGATTATGCACATGAGTATGGATAAGGTAAGAATTCTATTTGAGCAGTATGATTTAAAACCAGGTCAGGCTGGGATTCTGTTTATGTTAGATCATAAAGGGCAAATGTCTCAGCGGGAGATGGCAGCTTTAATGAATGTTACACCGCCATCTATCACTACGGCTATCCAGAAGATGGAGAAGATGGGGTTTATTAAACGCAGATTGGATGACAAGGATCAGAGAATCATGCGCCTCAGCCTGACGGAAAAGGGGAGAGAGTGCGTCAAGTATACAAAAGAAGTAGCGATGAAAATGGATGAAATCCTGTTCAGAGACATGAGCCAGGAGGAGATAATGCTATTTCGCAGGCTGCTCTTACAGGTGGAGGAGAATCTGAAAGTGGCAGGCGGCTCTCCAACATAGGATATTAGACAGAATATTAATACAGAAAGGGATATACTATGAAGAATTTATTTAAGTATATTGGGGAGAACTGGAAAGCTATGATTGCGATCCTGGCAGTGCTCATTATACAGGCATATTGCGATTTATCGCTTCCCGGCTATACTTCTGACATTGTAAATGTGGGAATTCAGCAGGGAGGCATCGATGAATCAATACCGGATGCGTTGGCCCGGGAAGATATGGATAAGCTCCTGCTGTTTGTTGAAAGTAAGGATGCTGATATAGTAAAAGATGCATATGAACTGACAGACACAGGTTATGACTATGATGGCTCTGTGTATGTTTTGAAAAATAAAGTGGCGGAAGATGAAGATAAAGTTTCCGAATTATCCGATATTCTTGGAAAACCAATGTTGTTTGTGACCGGAATTGAGTCCGGAAGTGATATGACGGCGAAGCTGGAAGACTCCATGAAGAAGAATATAAAGACATCTATTACTGAGCAGGCACAGAAAAAGGTGGATGAGGCTGCAGCCCAGATGACCGATGAGCAGAAAGCTGCCCTGGCGGTAAGCCCCGAACTTGCCAAGAAACAGGCGGAGGCTGAGAAACAAGCCCAGGCTCAGATAGATGACCAGCTGAAAAAAGTTGACGCTGCGGATATGTATGAGTTATTTGAAATGATTCCCGATGGACAGCGTACGGAAGTGGTAGAGCAGATAGAAGACAAACTGTCTGATATGCCGGATGCGATGATAGACCAGGCAGCAACTGTATACATTAAGGATGCATATAAGAATCTGAACATGGACACAGATAAGCTGCAGAATCACTATCTGCTGTCAACAGGGGGCAAGATGATAAGTCTGGCGCTTCTTGGAATGATTGCCAATATTCTGGTTGGTTTTATGGCATCCCGGGTGGGAGCCTCTACGGGACGCAGGATGAGGAGCAGAGTATTTAAGAAAGTTGTAGGGTTCTCAAACAATGAATTTGATAAGTTCTCTACAGCATCACTGATTACAAGGAGTACGAACGATATTCAACAGGTCCAGCTTCTGACGGTTATGCTGCTGCGTATGGTACTGTATGCGCCGATTATGGCTATAGGCGGTATTTATAAGGTGTTCCATACCAATGTTTCCATGTCATGGATTATCGGGCTTGCGGTTGTGCTAATTTCTCTGGTAGTTATATTTCTCTTTGCAGTGGCAATGCCCAAGTTTAAGATATTACAGAATTTAGTAGATAAATTGAATCTGGTAACGAGAGAGATTTTGACGGGCCTTCCGGTTATCCGTGCTTTCTCAACGGAAAAACATGAAGAAGAGCGTTTTGACACAGCAAATAGAAACCTGACAAGAACCCAGTTGTTTGTAAACCGCGCGATGACTTTTATGATGCCGATTATGATGCTGGTTATGAACGGAATTGCTGTGTTGATTGTTTGGACAGGAGCACATGGAATCAATGACGGCGAGATGCAGGTTGGAGACATGATGGCGTTTATCCAGTACACCATGCAGATTATTTTCAGTTTCCTGATCTTAAGTATGATTTCTGTTATGCTTCCCAGAGCGGCAGTATCAGCAAACCGTATTGAGGAAGTGCTGAAAAGCGAGACAATAATCCGTGACCCTGAAACTCATAAAGAATTACCGGAAAAAACGAAAGGAGTTCTCAGGTTTAACCATGTATGTTTCCGCTATCCGGGGGCAAATGAGGATGTGCTCCACAATATTGATTTTGAGGCGGAGCCGGGTCAGACAACGGCAATTATCGGCAGTACAGGAAGCGGCAAATCAACGCTGGTAAATTTGATTCCCAGATTTTATGATGTGACAGAAGGCAGCATCACACTGGATGGAGTTGATATCCGCCATGTAACGCAGCATGATTTGCGCGATAAATTAGGGTATGTCCCGCAAAAGGGAGTCCTATTTTCCGGAAACGTAGCTTCAAACATTATGTACGGCAACCCACAGGGGAATGAAAGCGAGATGATAGAAGCGGCCGAGATAGCACAGGCTGTAGAGTTTATCGAAGGGAAACCCAAAAAATACGAAAGCCCAATTTCCCAGGGCGGAAACAATGTATCCGGAGGACAGAAACAGCGCTTATCTATTGCAAGGGCCATTGCAAAACATCCCGATGTCTTTATTTTCGACGACAGTTTTTCTGCATTGGACTATAAAACAGATATTGCCCTGCGGAAAGCTCTGAAGGAGAAGACTGCAGATAGCACTGTGTTGATTGTTGCACAGCGTATCAGCACTATTTTGCATGCGGAGCAGATTATTGTTCTGGATGACGGTGAAATTGCCGGAATAGGGACACATCAGGAACTACTGAAAAATTGTGGAGTATATCGGCAGATTGCAGAATCTCAGCTTTCAGAAGAGGAAATAAAAGCGGGGATGGAAGATGTCTGTACAGACCATGCAGGAAAGGGGGACGGCAGCCATGAGTAGAGAGACAAAAGCGCCCAAAAGAAGAATGGGCGGTCCTATGGGGCAAATGGCTCCGGGAGAGAAGGCAAAGGATTTCACCGGGACTTTGAAAAAACTGGTCGCCTACATGGGAAAATACAAAATTCAGTTGATTTTTGTTGTCATATTTGCTATTGGAGGAACAGTCTTTGATATTGTCGGTCCTAAAATTCTTGGAAAGGCAACAACAGAAATTTTTAATGGTCTGGTGAGCAAAGTATCCGGCGGAGATGGCATGAATTTTGGAAAAATCGGACGGATCCTCATTTATACTCTGAGTCTCTATCTTGTCAGCGCCTTATGTTCGTTCGTACAGGGGTATTTGATGACAGGAATATCACAAAGGATGACATACCGGCTGAGGAAGGAAATTTCCGAGAAAATCAACAGGATTCCCATGAATTATTTTGATAAAAGGACACATGGTGAAGTGCTTTCACGTGTGACAAATGATATTGATACATTGGGACAGAGCCTGAATCAGAGTGCAACGCAGCTGATTACATCCACTACCTCTATCATAGGTGTGTTTGTGATGATGCTGACAATCAGCCCACTGATGACAGTTGTGACACTCCTTATCCTTCCTCTTTCCGTAGTGTTTATTTCCGTGGTTATGAAACATTCCCAGAAGTATTTCCGCGGACAACAGGAATATCTGGGAGAGGTAAACGGTCAGGTGGAAGAAGTCTATGGAGGGCACAGTATCGTCAAGGCCTTTAATAAAGAAAAAGATGTATTGGAAGAATTTGAAGAAACGAATAACAAGCTATATGATTCTGCATGGAAATCTCAGTTTATATCCGGTATCATGATGCCTATTATGCAATTTATAGGGAACCTTGGGTATGTTGTGGTGGTTATTCTGGGAGGTTATCTTGCAGCTAAGAAAACAATTGAGGTCGGGGACATCCAGTCCTTTACTCAATATGTAAGGAGATTCACCCAACCAATTCAGCAGCTGGCACAGGTATCAAACCTGTTGCAGTCCACGGCAGCGGCATCCGAGCGTGTGTTTGAATTCCTGGAAGAAAAGGAAGAAGACCAGACGGTAGAAAATCCAGTGTCTGTAGAAGGCCTCCAGGGCAATGTAGAATTCGACCATGTGCATTTTGGATACAATGAAGACAAAATCATTATCAATGATTTCTCGACAAAGGTGCAGGAAGGCCGGAAGATTGCTATTGTAGGGCCCACAGGAGCCGGAAAAACAACAATGATAAAATTATTGATGCGTTTTTATGATGTTAATGCCGGAGCCATACTTGTAGACGGACATGATATAAGAGACTTTAACAGGGGGGAACTGCGCCAGATGTTTGGAATGGTGCTTCAGGACACATGGTTGTTCCACGGAACCATAAGAGACAATATACGTTATGGAAAACTGGATGCAACAGAGGATGAAATCATTGAGGCAGCAAAGGCAGCCCATGTTCACCGCTTTGTCCAGACACTTCCCGGTGGATACGATATGGAATTGAATGAAGAAGCAAACAATATATCTCAGGGCCAGAAGCAGCTGCTGACTATCGCAAGAGCTATCCTGGCTGATCCGAAGATACTGATACTGGATGAAGCCACAAGTTCTGTAGACACCAGGACTGAAGTACAGATACAGAAAGCCATGGATACTCTGATGAAGGGAAGAACTAGCTTTGTAATCGCGCACCGGCTCTCTACCATACGGGATGCCGACCTGATACTTGTTATGAAGGACGGGGATATCGTAGAACAGGGAAATCATGAAGAACTCATCCGGAAAAACGGATTCTATGCAGAATTGTATAATTCACAGTTTGAGAAAGCGGCAAGCTAAAGCTTTTGAGTAATATAATGATAAAGTAAGAAAGATTATCATATATATATTATTGATATTTATTTACGGAGTTAAATATGGGATCATTCTTACAAATTATAAAATCAGTTACTGGGTACTTATGGGGATTTCCGATGTTGGTAATTCTTCTGGGTACCCATTTATATTTTACTATCCGGCTTGGTTTTATCCAACGAAGGATTCCTAAAGGAATCCGACTCAGCCTTTCGAAAAAAGAACTGGGGGACAATGGTATTTCACCTTTTTCGGCCCTGGCCACGGCGTTGGCTGCAACTATAGGGACCGGGAATATTATAGGCATTTCAGCGGCGATAGCAATCGGAGGCCCGGGAGCGGTGTTCTGGTGCTGGATGACAGGGGTACTTGGCATCGCAACCTGCTATGCGGAATGTTTTTTGTCTGCAAAATATAAAGTGAAGGGTACGGATGGTTCTTATACGGGCGGACCTATGTATGTTATGGAAAAGGTGCTCCATCAAAAAAGTGCGGCAGTGATATTTGCAGTGAGTACTATTCTCGCATCCCTGGGAATGGGCAGCAGTGTCCAGGCTCATTCTATACGTGCGGCAGTTCAGGTGCAGTATCCGGCATCTTCTTCCATAATCGGAATTGTGGCGGCATTTCTGGTGGGGGCTGTAATACTTGGAGGGGCAAAGCAAATTTCTAAGGTGTGTACATATCTGGTTCCGCTCATGAGCCTTTTTTACTTTGGGGGCTGCCTGCTTTTGATCTGGATAAATAGAGCTTATCTTGGAGCG
This sequence comes from Muricomes intestini, assembly GCF_004346165.1. GTDB lineage: Bacteria > Bacillota > Clostridia > Lachnospirales > Lachnospiraceae > Muricomes > Muricomes intestini. The sequence continues at coordinate 14,859 of NZ_SLZZ01000026.1, forward strand.
ACGTTTGCAGTCATTGTACGTTCTGCTTTTACTTCAAAATCGGTTGTCGGCGGACTTGCAGGAACTGCTGTGATGGTGGGAATGCGGACGGGAATTTCGAAGGGACTTTTTACGAATGAGGCGGGCTTGGGCTCTATCCCTATGACTGCAGCCGCTTCCAGAATAGAATCTCCGGTGAAGCAGGGATTGATTTCCATGACAGGCCCCTTCTGGGACACTGTTGTAATGTGTGCGATTACCGGGATTGCCATTGTAAGCAGTATGCTTCGGGAACCGGAGATGTATGCAAAAGCAGCGGACGATCAGCTCTGTTTTCTGGCTTTCGCCGGACTGCCTGTGAACGGAAGCCTGCTGTTATCCATATCACTGGTGCTTTTCGCATATGCATCTATTATAGGGTGGAGCTATTACGGGGAATGTGCGGCACAGTATCTCTGGGGAAAAGAAAAAATCCTTCCATATAGGATTGCATACATAGCAGCGGTATACTTTGGAGCAGTCATGTCACTGGATGCTGTCTGGACAGTGTCGGACTTGTTCAACGCCCTTATGGCACTGCCTAACATACTGTGTATTTGGATGCTCAGAAAAGTGATTATACGAGAGACAAGGAGAGGAATAGAAACAAAAATCAAATGCTGAAAATATATTCAAGAAAGCTTTTCGGATTTACAAAAAGAGTTCCTGTGTGCTAGAATAAGAGAGCAAGTTATATTGACATATAACAAGGGGGAAGTCATTTATGGGACTAACGCATTTTGATGAAAACGGAAAGGCTGTCATGGTGGATGTGACCGAGAAGGCGGACACTGTTCGTACGGCCACGGCTACAGGCAGGATTGTTGTAAATAAAGAGGTTTATGATGCCATATGTGGGGGCACCGTGGGAAAAGGTGATGTGCTGGGAGTTGCCGCCACAGCGGGGATTATGGGTGCAAAGAGGACAGCGGAGCTGATTCCTATGTGCCACATTCTTCCCATTACAAAGTGCAGAGTGACTTTTGATATGCTGCCGGGAGAATATGCAATACAGTGTTACTGTACAGTAAGGGTAACAGGAAAGACCGGAGTGGAGATGGAGGCCCTGACGGGGGTCAGTACGGCACTTTTAACGGTATACGATATGTGTAAGGCATTGGACAAGTCTATGGAAATCAAGGAAATTTACCTGTGCCGGAAGACCGGCGGGAAGAGTGGTGATTATTGCCATGAAAAAAAGATGGAAAACAGCGATTATAACGCTGAGTGATAAAGGCTATGCTGGGGAGAGAGAGGATAAAAGCGGACCTCTCATCCTAGAGATGATAGAGGAGGCTGGATATGAAGCGGCAGAGGTGGTCCTGCTCCCTGATGAACAGCAGATGATTGAAGAAAAATTAATAGAGCTCTGCGATAAAAAGCATATGGATCTGATCCTGACTACAGGAGGGACTGGATTTTCCCCAAGGGATTGCACCCCTGAAGCGACTCTGGCAGTTGCCACCAGGAATGCACCGGGAATTGCCGAGGCCATGCGCTATGCCTCCCTTCAGATTACCCCCAGGGCAATGCTGAGCCGGGCGGCGTCTGTCATCAGGAACCAGACACTGATCGTGAACCTCCCGGGAAGTCCAAAGGCAGTGAAAGAGAATCTGGAGTGTATTATACAGTCCCTTCCACATGGATTGGAGATTATGAAGGGCATGACAGGAGAGTGTGGTCGTGAAAGATCAATACAATCGAAAAATTGAATACTTAAGAGTGTCAGTGACAGACCGGTGCAATCTGCGCTGTGTATACTGTATGCCCAAAGACGGAATTAAACAGGTAGCTCACAATCAGATACTGACCTACGATGAAATTATAAGAATATGCCGGATATGCGCCGGTGAAGGTATATCGAAGATTAAATTGACAGGAGGAGAACCCCTGGTGAGAAAAAACTTAAGCGAGCTTCTGTGCAGGCTAAAAGGGCTTGAGGGGGTTGAGCAGGTGACACTGACGACAAATGGAGTGCTTCTGACAGAGCAGATAGAAGATCTTGCAGCAGCAGGGCTGGATGCCGTGAACATCAGTCTGGATACGCTGGATTCCAGCCAATACAAAGCAATCACAAGGCGGGATGAACTTGATAAAGCCTTATTCGGGCTGAAGACAGTTTTGAAGTATCCAAATATCTCTGTGAAGGTGAACTGTGTCATTCTCCCGGGGATTAATGAAACACAATGGATTCCGCTGGCCGGGCTGGCTGCAGAGAAGCATGTGGATGTCCGTTTTATAGAAATGATGCCTATAGGGCTTGGCAAATCCTATCCGGGCAGCAGCCAGCAGGAAGTACTGGAGAAGCTGGAAGAAGCTTATGGGAAGCCAGAAGCTTTATCCGGCAGGTTTGGCAACGGACCTGCCGTTTACGTTGGGTTTCCGGAATTTTGCGGGAAGGTAGGATTTATCAGTGCAGTTTCCCACCAGTTTTGCGGAGAATGCAACAGAGTACGTCTGACGGCGGAAGGATTCTTAAAACCATGTTTACAATATTCCACAGGGGAAGATTTGAGAAAACTGCTGCGGGACGGTGCAGCGGATAAAGAACTGAAAGATGTAATAAAAAAAGTAATATTTGAAAAGCCCCGGTGTCATCGGTTTTCTGCCGCAGAAAATGCAGAAGAGAATACAGAAGATAATTTGGAGCTAAAGCAAATGTCAAGTATTGGAGGTTGATTATGGGAAAAGTAATTGCAGTCTGTACAAGCCCTGAAAAAGGGACGCAGAAGCAGAATATAGATGAAGCAGTCTTTATAGAAGACTTTGGTATAGAGGGAGATGCCCATGCGGGAAAGTGGCACAGACAGGTGAGTCTGCTGTCTTATGATAAGATTGAAGATTTCCGCAAAAGAGGGGCCCAGGTGGAGGACGGTGCATTCGGTGAAAATCTTGTAGTAGCAGGAATTGATTTCAAGGCACTTCCCATAGGTACACGTCTTAAGTGTAATGACGTAATTCTTGAAATGACTCAGATTGGGAAAGAATGCCATCACGGATGTACCATATTTCAGAAAATGGGTGATTGTATTATGCCCCGTGAAGGTGTGTTTTCAAAAGTGATCAAAGGTGGAGTGATCAAAGCCGGTGATACACTGGACGTGATATAAGTTAGCAAACATATAAGTTACTAAATGCATAAGGAATGATTTTAAATGACACAAGACAAAAAAGTTATATAGTAAATTTTAAGGCTGTTTCGGGAGGAAAAGTGAAATGAGATGGAATAAATTTCGTCTAAAGACGACGACGGAGGCGGAAGACATTGTCAGCAGCATGCTGATGGACTTGGGCATTGAAGGTGTGGAAATCGAGGATAAGGTTCCCCTTACTCGATCCGATAAAGAGCAGATGTTTGTGGATATCCTTCCCGAAACAGAAGAGGATGACGGAGTAGCTTATTTAAGTTTTTATACAGAAGCGGATGCCGACATAGGACAGACTCTAGCTGACATTAGAAGAGAGTTGGAAGAAATGTCTGATTATGTGGATGTGGGAGAGTGCCTGATTGAAGAATCTCAAACAGAGGATGTGGACTGGGTAAATAATTGGAAGCAGTATTTTCACCAGTTTTATGTAGACGATATACTAATTATTCCTTCCTGGGAAGATGTGGCACCTGCGGACAGTGATAAACTGGTGATTCACATAGATCCGGGGACTGCTTTCGGTACGGGTATGCACGAGACGACTCAACTTTGTATCCGTCAGCTCCGAAAATATGTAACTTCCGGACATAAGATTCTGGATGTAGGATGCGGCAGTGGGATTTTGGGTATGCTGGCACTGAAATTTGGAGCAGCCTATTTGGTGGGTACAGATTTAGATTCCTGTGCAATCAATGCTACTCATGATAATATGGAAGTCAATGGGATTTCGCGGGAAAGGTACGAAGTGCTGATCGGAAATATTATTGATGATAAAGCAATTCAGGACAAGGCGGGTTATGCCCAGTATGATATTGTTGTGGCAAATATTCTGGCAGATGTGCTGATAGAGTTGACACCGGTTATTGTAAATCAGATGAGAACAGGCGGCATTTACATTACAAGCGGCATCATTGATGATAAAGAAAAGATAGTTGCGGATGCAATAGAGAAGGCAGGACTGGAGGTCTTGGAAGTGACATATCAGGGCGAATGGGTGTCTGTGACTGCAAGAAAGAATTAGATAGTAAATAGTAAAAGGAGAACAAAGATGCATCATTTTTTTGCAGATCCTTGCCAGATTAAGAATAAAGTTGTATGTGTGGAGGGGGCAGACGTAAACCATATGAGAAATGTACTCCGCATGAAGCCGGGAGAACAGGTAAAAATAAGTGATGGACAGGGAAATGAGTATCTCTGTGAGGTCGGCCGGTATGAAGAAAAGTGTGCTCTCCTTAGCATTGTATCGTCCGGGAAAGGAGGGACAGAACTTCCTTCTAGGATATTTCTGTTTCAGGGTCTGCCTAAAAGTGATAAGATGGAACTGATAATTCAAAAGGCTGTGGAGCTTGGTGTGTATCAGATTATCCCTGCTATGACAAAACGTACTGTTGTGAAACTGGATGCAAAAAAGGCCGGAAAGAAAATAGAACGCTGGAACCAGATCGTATTAAGTGCGGCAAAACAGTCGGGCCGCAGCATGATTCCAGAGGTGATGCCGGTTATGACTTTCGGGGAAGCCTTGCAGTATGGGCGAAAAATGGATATTGTGCTCATACCTTATGAAAAAGCGGAAGGAATGGAAAAAACCGGGAAAATCATTTCTGCTGTACGCCCGGGGCAGGATATAGGTGTTTTTATAGGCCCCGAGGGCGGATTTGAAGAAGAGGAAGTGGAAAAGGCGGTACAGTCAGGCGCTCATCCGGTTACCTTGGGAAAGCGAATCTTGAGGACTGAAACGGCAGGACTTGCCATGTTGTCTATTTTAATGTACCAGCTGGAAAGTGTCACTGTCTCGCCCTGAGCATAATTTAGTAGTAAGAAAGTATAAAGGAAAGTTGGTATTATGGAAGTATATTTGGATAATTCAGCGACTACCAGGTGTTATCCGGAGGTCGGGGATTTGGTTTATAAAGTGATGTGCCTGGACTACGGTAATCCGTCCTCTATGCACAGAAAGGGTGTGGAGGCGGAGCACTATATAAAGGACTCAAAGGATAGGTTGTCAAAGATATTAAAAGTGAACCCAAAAGAAATCTTTTTTACCTCGGGCGGAACAGAAAGCGACAATCTGGCACTGATCGGCTCTGCAAGAGCAAACAGACGGGCCGGCAGCCATCTGATTACCACGGCCATTGAGCACCCTGCTATTTTGAACACAATGCGGTATCTGGAAGAGGAGGAAGGCTTCCGGGTGACCTACCTTCCGGTGGATGCAAACGGAAGAGTAAAATTGGATGCTTTAAAGGAAGCACTGTGCCAAGATACAATCCTCGTCTCTATTATGTATGTCAATAATGAGATGGGGGCTGTGCAGCCGGTGGATGAGGCTGTACAGATTGTAAAAAGCTATAATCCGTCCATTTTGTTCCATTCAGATGCAGTGCAGGGATTTGGAAAATATCATATTTACCCCAAAAGGCAGGGGATAGATATGCTTTCCGTCAGCGGACATAAGATTCATGGGCCAAAGGGTATAGGATTTATTTATATTAATGAAAAAACAAAGATACGACCGATTGTTTTTGGAGGAGAGCAGCAGAAGAATATCCGCTCAGGGACAGAAAATGTACCGGGTATTGCGGGCATGGGCCTGGCGGCGGAGATGATTTACCAGGATATGGATATGAAGGTGGCTTTAATGCGTGATCTGAAATCTTATTTTCTAGAAGGAATTTCTAAAATTGAGAATACAACCGTTCATGGCCTGACAGACGAGAATAGTGCACCTCATATTATCAGTGTAGGGGTTGCCGGAATCCGCAGTGAAGTGCTTTTGCATGCACTGGAAGATAAAGGGATTTATGTCTCTTCCGGTTCCGCATGTTCTTCCAACCATCCGTCGGTCAGCGGAGTGTTGAAGGGCATCGGGGCAGCAAAAGAATATCTGGATGCGACACTTCGGTTTAGCATGTCGGAGCTCACAACAAAGGAAGAAATTGACTATACGTTAGAAACGTTATATAATTGTATTCCGATGCTGCGGAAATATACCAGAAGGTAGAAGTTATACAAAAGGAGACCATACATGAGATTTCATTCATTTTTAATAAAATACGGCGAAATCGGTATAAAAGGAAAAAACAGATATCTGTTTGAAGATGCTCTTGTCCGGCAGATTCGTTTTTCGCTAAAAGACGTAGACGGCGATTTCTATGTCCATAAGGCACAGGGAAGAGTGTATGTGGAATGTACTGGTGAGTACGATTACGAGGAGACTGTGGAAGCCCTTAAGAGGGTGTTTGGCATTGTAGGCATCTGCCCGGTTGTGCGGGTGGAGGACCGGGGCTTTGAACAGCTCTCAAAAGATGTTGTATCCTACATGGAAGGAATGTATCCGGAGGGAAATCTGACCTTTAAGGTGGAAGCCAGAAGAAGTAAGAAGCAGTATCCCATGACTTCAATGGAGATTAATTCTGAGTTGGGTGGCGTGATTTTGGATGCATTTCCTGGGATGAAAGTGGATGTACACAATCCTGAGATTCGGCTGAATGTGGAGGTTCGGGAAGAAATCTATCTGTACTCAGAGACTATTTCCGGCCCCGGCGGGATGCCGGTAGGGACAAACGGGAGAGCTATGCTGCTTCTTTCGGGAGGTATTGACAGTCCGGTTGCAGGCTACATGATTGCAAAACGCGGCGTGCAGCTTCATGCAACATATTTCCACGCGCCGCCGTATACCAGTGAACGCGCTAAGGAGAAAGTAGTAGACCTGGCAAAGCTGGTTTCCAGATATGCAGGGCCGATTCAGCTTCACGTAGTAAACTTTACAGATATTCAACTCTATATTTATGAAAAGTGTCCGCATGAGGAGTTAACGATTATTATGCGCCGCTATATGATGAAGATAGCCGAGTATTTTGCTAAAGAAAATCACTGCCTGGGGCTCATCACAGGGGAGAGTATCGGACAGGTGGCCAGCCAGACCATGCAGAGCCTTGCAGCTACGAATTCGGTATGTACACTTCCGGTCTACCGTCCGCTAATAGGCTTTGATAAACGTGAGATTGTGGAAATTGCAGAAAAAATAGATACATTTGAGACCTCAATCCAGCCCTTTGAGGACTGCTGTACCATATTTGTTGCAAAGCATCCGGTGACAAAGCCAAACCTGGAAAGAATTGAGAAGTCCGAAAGAAATTTGGAAGAGAAGATTGATGAACTGGTTAAGACTGCCATTGAGTCTGCCGAAATTATAACAGTAGAACAGTCAAAGACCCCGTAGCAAGCTGACGGGGCATCAAACTTGCAGCGCAGCAAGCTGCGGGGTATTTGACCCTCGCGGCAGTCGCCAAATGGAAATACAAGCATTTCCGCTTGGCTCGTTGCTCGCGGAAATAAAGAAGAGCCTGGCTTGCCAGACTCCGCGCCGTAGTATGGCCGCTGGTGCGGCCTTATTGCTTGTAAGCTGTCCTATTTGATAATGTATGGATCTAATGCGGTAAGAATTGTGTCTGTGACATTATCCTCAGCGTGGATGTTTAATTCAATTGGTTTTGAAAGATCCAGACTGAAAATACCCATGATTGATTTGGCGTCTATTACATATCTTCCGGAGACTAAATCAAAGTCATTGTCAAATTTTGTGATTTCGTTTACAAATGATTTTACCTTATCGATGGAATTTAAAGAAATCTGTACTGTTTTCATTGTATATTCCCTCCTTAATGTGTGTTGGTCGAGGCATTTTGCCTTACGTATATTTTACGGGAAGAGAGTTTAAAAGTCAAGGAACAAAGCTTTAAAAAACAGGAGAATTATTATGAAAAAAGTAGCACTGCATAATCTTGGATGCAAAGTAAATGCATATGAGACGGAGGCCATGCAGGAAATGTTGGAAACAGCCGGATATGAGATTGTCCCCTTTAAAGAGGGGGCAGATATCTATATTATTAATACCTGCACCGTGACTAACATTGCTGACCGTAAATCCAGACAGATGCTTCATAGGGCAAGGAAAATGAACCCTCAGGCACTTGTTGTTGCCGCAGGCTGCTATGTGCAGACTCAAGAGGTGCCTGATCCGTGCATAGATGTTGTGATAGGAAATAATAAAAAGCAGGATTTACTTTCGATTTTGGAAGAATATGATAAGGATACCCTTATTGATATCAACAACACAAAAGAGTATGAGAATCTGCACCTGTCAAGAACGGGAGAGCATACAAGAGCTTATATCAAGGTACAGGACGGATGTAACCAGTTTTGCTCTTACTGCATTATCCCTTATGCGAGAGGGCGGGTCAGGAGCCGCGTTAAGGAGGATGTGATTGAGGAAGTAAAGCGGCTTGCACAGAATGGATATCAGGAGGTGGTTCTCACAGGAATTCATCTCAGCTCCTACGGTATCGATTTTGAGGAGGGCGAAGAAAATCTGTTGTCCTTGATACAGGCGGTGCATGATGTGGAGGGGATCAGGAGAATCCGTCTGGGGTCACTGGAACCCCGGATTATTACAGAAGAGTTTGCACGTACTATTTCAGCTCTGCCGAAGATGTGTCCGCATTTTCATCTGTCACTGCAAAGTGGATGTGACGCTGTGCTAAAAAGGATGAACCGCCGGTACACAAGCGGAGAATACTATGAAAAATGTGCCCTGCTCAGAAAATATTTTGAAAATCCGGCACTTACGACAGATGTGATAGTCGGGTTCCCTGGGGAGACTAATGAGGAATTTGGAGAGTCTAAAGCGTTTATTGAAAAAGTGGAGTTTTATGAGGCCCATGTGTTTAAGTACTCTAAAAGACAGGGCACAAAAGCTGCGGTTATGGAGGAACAGATCCCTGAACAGATAAAGTCCAAGAGAAGTGATATTCTTCTTGCCCTCAATGAGGAAGGCCGGCAGGCATACGAAAAAAACTTTGTTGGAAAGGAAGTTGAGGTGCTTGTGGAAGAAAGCGTGGAAATCGGAGGAGAAACCATGCAGATTGGACACACGCGGGAATACATGAAAGTTGCAGTGAAGACAAAAGAAAACCTACAGAATCATATTGTAAAAGTGCAAATTGAAAATGATTTACAAATTATTCATTGAATTTTAGATAGGTTTATATTAGAATTGAAGATAGGCAGATAACATGGGTTGCTTGTTACAGTTCAGCCATAAGCCGAATCATGCTTAGGCCGAACTATAACAAACATAAGAAAACATACAAAACGGAGGAGAAGTAATGAGCGATTTAAGCAACACCCAATTCTTTCAGGTTGAGCCGGGCCCGCAGATTTCCGCCAGGGATATTCTGGAGATCGTGTTTAAGGCATTGAAGGAGAAAGGATATAATCCGGTGAATCAGATTGTCGGTTATATCATGTCCGGTGATCCGACTTATATCACAAGCTATAACGGAGCGAGAAGCCTTGTGATGAAGGTGGAGAGGGACGAGCTTGTAGAAGAACTATTAAAGGCGTATATAAGCCATAATTCGTGGGAATAATATTTATGCGGATTATGGGACTTGATTATGGCACAAAGACTGTAGGCGTGGCAATTAGTGACGCGCTGGGTCTTACTGCCCAGGGAATTGAAACAATTCAGCGAAAAGAGGAGAATAAGCTTCGGCGCACTCTGGCGCGTATAGAGGAGCTGATTTCTGAATATGATGTAGATAAGATTGTGCTTGGCTTTCCAAAGCACATGAATAATGATATTGGAGAGCGCGCACAGAAATCTCTGGAATTTGGCGATATGCTGATTAGGCGGACCGGGCTGGAAGTCATCATGTGGGATGAACGGCTGACAACTGTGGAGGCAGAGCGGGTTTTGATTGAGGGCAATGTGAGACGGGAGAACCGCAAGAAGTATATTGACAAGATTGCTGCGGTATTTATCCTGCAGGCTTATCTGGATTCTGAGTATTTAAAGCAGGAAAGCAGGAAAGAGCCGGAAGAATAAGAGGATTTTTATGGAAAAAATTAAATTTACCTTTGAAGATACAGGTGAATCTGAAGAATTCTTTGTGCTGGAACAGACAAAGATTAACGGGAATGTATACATACTGGTTACAGACTCGGAAGAAGACGACGCAGAGTGTATGATTTTGAAGGATACATCTTTCCCCGGTGACGAGGAAAGTGTATATGAGATTGTCGACGACGACACAGAACTTATGGCGGTTGCCGATGTTTTTGAAGAGTTGTTGGAAGATGTAGATATTGAAATGTAAAGTCTTAGGATTTTTACAATAAATTAACTTGCTGCAAATGAAGTGGAGTATAGCGATGGAACAGAAAAAAGTACAGGAGCTGCTGAATGAAAAGCTGAGAGAAAAGGGACTGAAAGTAACGCAGCAGAGAATACTTGTTTTACAGGTCCTGGCAGACAAGAGCGGCAGCCACATGACAGCCGAAGATATTTATGAGCTGATAAGGGAAAAGTATCCCGAGATTGGACTGGCTACTGTTTATCGTACTTTACAGCTGCTTCTTGAAATTCAACTTGTGGATAGTATTAACCTGGATGATGGATGTGTCAGATATGAGATCGGACATATGTTTGAAGGAGAAATGAAACACAACCATCATCACCTGATATGCAGAGCATGCGGGACGGTTTTTCCTTTTGAGGATGACCTTCTGGATGAACTGGAAAGCCATATTGAAGAAGCTACAGGTTTTCATGTACTGGACCATAAGTTGAAATTTTACGGACTGTGTAAAGATTGCCTCAATAAAAGCAAATAATCCGTTTTTGTTTTCAAAAGAGAGAACGTGATTGATGGACGGAGGATTGCTGTTTTTTTCATGCGCGAAAGCAGGTACATAAAACACATGGAGGTGTAGAATTATTGAAAAAACAAAATGAAGGAAAATTAAGGATTATCCCTCTCGGCGGTTTAGAACGGATAGGGATGAATATTACTGCCTTTGAATTTGAGGACAGTATTATTGTTGTAGACTGCGGGCTTGCGTTCCCGGAGGACGACATGCTCGGTATCGATCTGGTGATACCGGATGTGACATATTTGAAAGATAATATAGACAAGGTAAAAGGATTTGTCATTACTCATGGACATGAGGATCATATAGGGGCGCTTCCCTATGTGCTAAAGGAAATTAATATTCCGATATATACAACAAAGCTGACTATGGGAATTATTGAGAATAAGCTGAAGGAGCATAATCTGCTGCGGAGCACAAAGAGAAAAGTTGTGCGTCACGGACAATCCATCAACCTTGGAAAATTCAGAATTGAATTTATTAAGACGAATCACAGTATTCAGGATGCATCCGCACTGGCAATTTATTCACCGGCAGGAACTGTGGTGCATACAGGTGACTTTAAGGTGGATTACACACCCGTATTTGGTGATGCAATTGATCTGCAGCGTTTCGCAGAGATTGGAAAGAAAGGTGTGCTGGCATTAATGTCAGACAGTACAAATGCAGAGCGCAAAGGTTTTACTCCGTCTGAGAAGACTGTAGGGAAGGCTTTTGACCAGATTTTTACGGAACATCAGGACACCCGTCTTATTATTGCTACCTTTGCATCCAATGTGGACAGGGTGCAGCAGATTATAAATTCTGCTTATAAGTACGGGCGTAAAGTAGTGGTAGAAGGACGGAGCATGGTAAATATTATTTCTACGGCATCCGAGCTGGGCTATCTGAACGTGCCGGAGAATACTCTGATTGAAATCGATCAGATGCGAAACTATCCTCCGGAGAAGATGGTACTCATCACCACAGGAAGCCAGGGAGAGTCTATGGCGGCTCTGTCACGCATGGCGGCAGATATACACCGCAAGGTGACAATTCAGCCAAATGATACAATTATTTTCAGCTCCAATCCGATTCCGGGAAATGAAAAATCTGTTTCCCGTGTAATCAATGAGCTTTCGGAAAAAGGAGCAAATGTAATTTTCCAGGATGTCCATGTATCAGGCCATGCCTGCCAGGAAGAACTGAAATTGATATATTCGCTTGTAAAGCCTAAGTATGCAATCCCGGTTCACGGTGAATACCGGCATTTGAAAGCCAATGCGGGCATTGCTGAGTCACTTGGAATTCCCAAGGAGAATATCTTCATTATCCAGTCAGGAGATGTGATGGAGATCAGCCAGGATGAGGCGAAGGTTGTAGATAAGGTGCACACAGGAGCTATTCTGGTGGACGGTCTTGGAGTGGGTGATGTAGGAAATATTGTGCTCAGAGACAGACAACATTTGGCAGAGGATGGAATTTTAATCGTAGTTTTGACCCTGGAAAAGGGGACAAACCGCCTGTTGGCGGGCCCGGATATTGTGTCCAGAGGTTTTGTCTATGTGCGCGAGTCAGAAGGTTTGATGGAGGATTCCCGGAAAGTAGTATCCGATGCTCTGGATAAGTGTCTGTCAGGCAAACATGCAGACTGGAATAAGATTAAGCTGGTGATTCGTGATACACTGAATGATTATATTTGGAAAAAGACCAAGAGACGTCCTATGGTAATTCCGATTATTATGGATGTAGAAGGGTAAAATATGATAGTCGATGAACGTATTACTACATTCATCAATTCACTAGAAACAGAGAACAGCGAAATATTGGAGGCAATAGAAAGAGAAGCATTGGATACGAATGTTCCGATTATCAGAAAAGAAATGCAAAGCTTTCTAAAAGTGCTTTTAATGATACAAAAACCTATGCGCATCCTCGAGGTGGGGACTGCCGTAGGTTTCTCTGCGTTATTGATGAGTGAATATGCCCCTGAAGGGTATAAGATTACAACGATTGAAAAATATGAAAAAAGAATCCCTGTCGCCAGAGAAAATTTCCGCAGAGCCGGCAGAGAAAATCAGATTACTCTGCTGGAAGGGGATGCACTGGAGGTGCTTAAAGGTCTGACAGGAAGCTATGATTTTATTTTTATGGATGCGGCAAAGGGTCAGTACATTCACTATATGCCGGAGGTTCTGCGGCTGCTGAAAGCCGGAGGAACCCTTGTGTCCGATAATGTACTGCAGGACGGGGATATTATAGAATCCCGCTTTGCGGTAGAGCGTAGAAACCGTACCATCCACGCACGCATGCGGGAATATTTGTATGAGCTGAAGCACCATGAGGATCTGGTAACATCGATCCTCCCCCTGGGAGACGGTGTTGCCGTCAGTACAAAGAAGTAGAAATACCCTAGGGCATACCTGTATGGCCATTCGGCCGTGAAAGGAGAAATGAAATGGGAAGACACCCAGAACTTTTAATTCCGGCAAGCAGTTTGGAGGTACTAAAAACAGCAGTTAACTTTGGGGCAGACGCTGTATATATCGGCGGGGAGGCCTTTGGGCTCAGGGCCAAGGCAAAGAACTTCTCTATGGAAGATATGAGGCTGGGGATAGAATTTGCCCATAAACACGATGTGAAAGTATACGTCACGGCAAATATTCTGGCCCATAATCAGGATCTGGAAGAGGTTCATGAGTATTTTCAGGAACTTAAAGAAATCAAACCAGATGCTCTGATTATTGCCGATCCGGGAGTTTTTGACATTGCAAAGGAGGTGTGCCCTGAGATTGAAAGGCATATCAGTACACAGGCAAACAACACCAATTATGGAACCTACAATTTCTGGTACCGACAGGGCGCCAGCCGCGTTGTAACCGCCAGAGAACTTTCCCTGGAAGAAATAAGGGAACTCCGTGCGAATATTCCGGAAGACCTGGAGATAGAGACATTTGTCCACGGGGCAATGTGTATTTCCTATTCCGGCAGATGCCTGCTGAGCAACTACTTTACAGGCAGAGATGCCAACCGGGGGGCATGCACACATCCATGCCGCTGGAAATATTCGGTAGTGGAGGAGACCAGGCCCGGCGAATATATGCCGGTATATGAAAATGAGAGGGGAACCTATATTTTCAATTCCAAGGACCTCTGTATGATAGAGCATATTCCGGAATTGCTGGAATCAGGTATTGACAGTCTGAAGGTGGAGGGCCGCATGAAGACAGCCCTTTATGTGGCAACAGTGGCCAGGACATACAGAAAAGCTATTGACGATTATAAACAGGATCCGGAGCTTTACCGGAAAAATATGTCATGGTATCTGGAGCAAATATCCAACTGTACCTACCGTCAGTTTACTACAGGATTTTTCTTTGGAAAACCGGATGAAACCACACAGATATATGACAATAACACTTATGTGAAAGAGTATACGTATCTGGGGATAGTCGGTGGGGAAAAAGCTGGTCTGTACCAGCTAGAACAACGGAACAAATTCTCTGTAGGCGAAAAGATTGAAATTATGAAGCCGGATGGCTCTAACATAGAGGCAGAGGTGCGCCGGATTGTCAACGAAAATGGAGAATCCCAGGAAAGCGCACCTCATCCCAAACAGGTGCTGCGTATTGAATTAAGCGAAAAAGCCCGGTGGGGGGATATACTGCGGAGGAAAGAATAGCGGGGGTTTTTTAGAAAAATTCCCGCAATTTTTCCACAGCACTCTTTTCTATACGGGAAACATAGGAGCGGGAAATGCCAAGCTGCCTTCCGATTTCCCGCTGTGTGTATTCTTCCCCGTTATACAGTCCATATCGCATTTTCAGGACGAGCCGCTCTCGAGGGGAGAGTTCATTTTCCACTTTTTCGTACAGCTTTTGTATATTTTCTTTGAGGTAAATTTTTTCAGGTACATCTGTTTCATCTGCTTCAATAATGTCATACAATTTAATTTCATTGCCTTCTCGGTCAGTTCCGATAGGCTCGTATAAAGATATCTCCTTATTGGTTTTTTTTCTGGCTCTTAAGTACATAAGGATCTCATTTTCTACACACTTGGATGCATAGGCGGCAAGCCGGTTTCCTTTTTGTGGGTTAAAGGTTACGACAGCTTTAATCAGACCTATTGTTCCGATTGATATCAGGTCTTCAGGATCTTCATCCAGGTACTGATATTTTTTAATGACATGTGCAACGAGCCGCAGATTTCGTTCGATTAAGATATGTTTTGCCTGAAGGTCACCCTCTGTATATTTTTGCATGTAATATTTTTCTTCCGCTGGAGTGAGGGGATTTGGAAAGGATTTCAAGAAGAGCACCTCTAAGCACATTTGATATAGTCTATGTGGAAATTGCAGAAATTGTGCTTTTCCATCGAAAAAAAGGACATGGAGGCAGGCTGGAAGATTTGCCGGAGGGAACTTGACACTATTGTTTTTGTGAGATAATATGATACCAGGGTCAAAAGGTCATGCGTTTCATGCTTGCATGAAAAAGCATGACTTTGGGACCCGCAAAACATGAGAAAGTAGCCCGAATAGGGCGGATTTCGAATGTTTTTAGGATTGCGGGAGCACAAAGTGCGGAGCAATCCGTAGGTATCAGAGGGCAAAAGGTCATGCTGTTTCATGCAAACATGCCCGTCGTTCTTCCGGTAAATCTTTTCCGGAGCTATCAAATCAAGCCGATTCGGCTATATTTTTCAAACGATTTATGAGGACAGAGAGGGCATCGCCTGGATGTAGTACTCACTAATTTTTGATGAACCTCATTTGAGTTCTGCTCAGGCAGAAGTACATTTGTCCTCCGAAAAAAATTGTAGCTATTCAGGAGGCCAAGTTCAATTCTGCCCTGCCAATAGTTATAAAAAATCAGGAAAGGGGTGCATGAATGAGTTTCAGCACAGTTTTATCGGCTTCTATCCAGGGGCTGAAGGTAGAGTTTGTCAATGTGGAGGCAGATGTGAGCAACGGGCTGCCCGGGTTCCATATGGTGGGATACCTTTCTTCAGAGGTGAAGGAAGCAGCGGAAAGGGTGAGGACGGCCATTAAAAATTCAGGCATGGACTATCCGGCAAAGAAGACAGTGATTAATCTATCACCCGCTACTGTGAGAAAAAGAGGGGCTGCTTTTGACTTGCCCATTGCAGTGTCTATTCTAGCTTCTTTGGGGCAAATCAGGGAAAGAAGTGTCAGAAACACTCTCATTATAGGAGAATTGGGACTTGACGGGGGGATTCAGGAGGTGCCGGGAATCCTTCCCATTGTGTTGGCAGCCAGGGATGCCGGGATTCCGCTCTGCATTGTACCAAAAGCAAATGCAGCGGAGGGAGCGTTGGTGGAAGGAATACAGGTAATAGGGGCAGGAAGTTTGGCGGAGGTGCTGGGATTTTTGTCAGGGAGTATTGCATTGGAGCCGGAGCCTTATCCGGAGGATAAAGTAAATTCCTGCATAAAAGAGATGCCGGATTACAGTGACATTTGCGGACAGAAAACAATAAAAAGGGCTGTGGAAGTGGCAGTTGCGGGAGGGCATAACCTTCTTTTCGTAGGGCCGCCCGGCAGTGGAAAGACTATGGCAGCAAAGCGGATTCCCGGTATTTTGCCGCCTATGACCATGGAAGAAAGCATGGAGATTACGAAGATATATAGCATTATGGGACGGATTGATGCAAAAGCGCCTTTGATTCAGCAAAGGCCGTTTAGAAATGTACATCATACAGCGACGAGGGCTGCGTTGATTGGAGGGGGGCTGATACCGACACCGGGGGAAATCAGCCTGGCTCACAGGGGGGTGCTTTTTCTGGATGAGCTGCCTGAGTTCCAGAGAGCAGTATTAGAAGTGCTGCGGGAGCCTCTGGAAGAACATAAAATCCGCATATCGAGAACGCATGGAAATTACGTGTTCCCGGCAAATTTCATGCTTGTGGCGGCCTTAAACCCCTGTCCCTGCGGATGTTATCCAGACATGGAGCGGTGTACCTGTACCTCCGGCCAAATTCAAAATTACCTGGGAAAAATAAGCCAAGCCTTTTTGGACCGCCTTGAAATTTGTGTTGAAGCACCCAAGGTAACATATGAATCACTTTCGAGAGAGAAGAAGGGAGAAAATTCTTCCCAAATAAGAGAAAGAGTATGTAGGGCAAGAGATATCCAAAATGACCGGTATAAGGGTACCAAAATTGCTACAAATGCCATGCTCCAAGTGAAGGAACTTGATAAATACTGCAGGCTTGGAAAGGAAGAGAGCCGGCTTATAGAACAGGCATTTACAGCTCTCGGGCTCACTGCAAGGACATATCACAAGATACTGAAAGTATCAAGGACAATTGCTGATCTGGATCAGGCAGAAAGCATTTGCGTAAAACATATTAAAGAGGCTATAGGATACCGGACAATAGACAAAAAATACTGGGGAAGGTGAACAGATGAAATATGAATACTGGTTTGCACAGATTGCACGCGTAAATGATAGAAAAAAGTACTTTTTGAGAGAATACCTGGGAACTGCGAAGGACATATTTTATATAGAAGAAATGAAATTAAATAAAATGGAGTTCTTAAACGAACAAGATGTCAATACAATTATGCAGGCGAAGAAAACATTGGATCCGGATATGCTTTATAAAGATTTGAAGAAGAAATCTATCCGTTTTATCCCCTGGTTTTCTGAGGAATTTCCGGAAAAACTTTGCGAAATCCCCACGCCTCCGTATGCCCTTTATGTCAAGGGAAGTATACCGGAGAGGACAAAAAAGACTGTGGCAATTGTGGGAGCAAGACGCTGCACACATTATGGAGAAAAATATGCATTAGAGTATGGAGAAAAACTGGCACAGTGCGATGTATCCGTTATCAGCGGGCTGGCCAGGGGGATCGATGGTGCCGGACACCGCGGGGCACTGATGGGAAAAGGGAGCACGTATGCTGTGCTGGGCTGCGGTGTGGATATTTGTTATCCAAGGGAGCACATCGGGCTGTACACAGATATTTTGAGGCAGCAGGGGGGGATTCTGTCAGAGTTTCCCCCGGGAACGCCTCCCGTGGGCTGCAATTTCCCGAGGAGAAACAGAATTATCAGCGGACTGTCGGATGTTGTTCTTGTCATGGAGGCCGGAGAGAAGAGCGGTTCCTTGATTACGGCGGATATGGCATTGGAACAGGGAAGAGATATTTATGCCCTTCCGGGTCCTGTAAATAGCAGCCTGAGCCGGGGATGCAATCAGCTGATAAGGCAGGGGGCCGGCATTCTTTTATCTCCCGAAAGGCTGTTGGACGAACTGGGAATCCTCCCCATTTCTTCAGGCGAGAATACTGACAAAAATAAAAAAGTGCTTGAAACTGGAGAAAATATGGTGTATAGTCGACTTTGCCCGTATCCAAAGAATTTGAGCCAGCTCGCCGAAGAGACGGATTTGCCGCCGGGAGAAGTGTTGGAGAAGCTTGTATCGCTGGAATTACAAGGATACGTCAAGGAGATATCAAAGAATTATTATGTGACCTTATGACGGCAGTACCGTTAAAAGGCTGTTACAGTGCAGCTACAGACCGGAGCTTATTTTGGCTCGGCTGTAATGGAAAATAGACAGAGGCATTTGGTTGAGTGGAGGAAAGAGGTTTTTATGGCACGTTATCTGGTTATTGTAGAGTCGCCGGCAAAGGTAAAGACAATTAAAAAGTTCCTGGGGAGTAGGTATTCGGTGGCAGCATCGAATGGGCATGTCCGTGATTTGCCTAAGAGCCAGCTGGGAATAGACATAGAGAATGACTTTGAGCCAAAGTATATTACCATCCGTGGGAAGGGAGATATTCTTGCCAACCTGCGCAAAGAAGCCAAGAAAGCGGATAAAGTTTATCTTGCAACTGACCCTGACCGGGAGGGGGAAGCAATTTCCTGGCATCTGGCAGCGGCCTTGAAACTGGATGACAAGAAGATGAACCGTATCACATTCAATGAAATCACAAAAAAAGCCGTGAAGTCTTCTTTAAAAACACCGCGCGAGATAGATATGAATCTGGTGGATGCCCAGCAGGCCCGCCGTGTTCTGGACAGAATGGTAGGTTACCGTATCAGTCCTGTTCTCTGGGCCAAAGTAAAGCGGGGCTTAAGCGCCGGAAGAGTACAGTCTGTGGCCTTGCGCCTCGTGGCTGACAGAGAAGCCGAAATCGATGCATTTATACCGGAAGAATACTGGACATTAGATGTTATATTAAAGGTGAAAGGGGAAAAGCGTCCCCTTACGGCCAGATTCTATGGCACAGATAAGCAGAAAAAAGCCATTGCTTCCCAAGAAGAACTGGATAAGATTATCAAGGCTATAGACAAAGAAGATTATAAAATTACAGATATTAAAAAGGGAGAACGCATACGCAGGGCACCCTTCCCATTTACAACAAGTACACTCCAGCAGGAAGCAGCAAAAGCTTTGAATTTCGGAACACAGAAGACTATGCGCATTGCGCAGCAGCTTTATGAAGGAATAGACATTAAGGGCAATGGAACAGTGGGTGTAATTACCTACCTGCGTACGGATTCCACAAGAATTTCAGAGGAAGCAGACGAGAGTGCCAGACAATACATTGAAAATAATTATGGGAAAGAGTACCTATCGGAAGGCTCAGGTCCCAAAAAGACCGAGAAAAAGATTCAAGATGCTCATGAGGCAATCCGTCCGACAGATATTAGCAGAACTCCTGCATCATTGAAAGACTCCCTTTCCAGAGATCAGTTCCGCCTGTATCAGCTTATATGGAAACGATTCACAGCCAGCAGGATGCAGCCTGCAAAATATGAGACGGTTTCTGTAAAGATCGGCGCCGGGGCGTACAGGTTTACGGTTGCAACCTCCAAGATAATATTTGAGGGCTTTCGTACGGTTTATACAGAGGCGGACGAAGAAAAAGAAGAAAGCAACGTTTTAGTAAACGGGCTGAATATGGATACCCAGCTTGCCAAAGACAAGTTTGATGCAAAGCAGCATTTTACTCAGCCTCCCGCACATTTTACTGAAGCAACTCTGGTGAAGACGCTGGAAGAGCTGGGGATTGGACGGCCGAGTACGTATGCACCCACAATCTCTACGATTTTGGGGCGCCGTTATGTGACTAAAGAGGCAAAAAATCTTTATATCACAGAAATCGGAGAAGTAGTAAATAATATTATGAAGCACTCTTTTTCAAGTATTGTAGATGAGAACTTTACTGCCAATATGGAAGGCCTTTTGGATATGGTGGCGGAGGGAAAGATACCGTGGAAAGAAGTCATCCGAAACTTTTATCCGGATTTGAACGAGGCGGTGGAAATTGCCGAGAAGGAACTGGAGAGCGTAAAGATAGAAGATGAGGTTACGGATGTGATCTGTGAAGAATGTGGCCGCCATATGGTTATAAAGTATGGCCCTCATGGAAAATTTCTTGCATGCCCAGGCTTCCCGGAGTGCAAGAATACAAAGCCTTATCTGGAAAAAATAGGAGTACCATGCCCGCTTTGCGGAAAAGAAGTAGTAATCCGCAAAACGAAAAAAGGCAGAAGATATTATGGGTGTGAAGATAACCCGGAATGTGAGTTCATGTCATGGCAGAAGCCCTCAAAAGAAAAGTGCCCGGAGTGTGGAAGCTACCTGGTGGAAAAGGGCAATAAACTGGTATGTGCCAACGAAAAATGCGGATATGTCCGAAACCTGAAAAAAAGTTGATAAAATGTCATTGATATTTATAAAATTGTATGATAACATGTCTATATCAAAGGGTTTGGAACGAGTTGTATACACAATAAGGTATGGAGGAAATCAATGAGCGTACAGTTATTGGATAAGACAAGAAAAATCAATAAGTTACTGCATAACAATAATTCCAGTAAAGTTGTTTTTAATGATATTTGTGACGTTCTCACAGAGATATTGGAATCGAATGTTCTTGTAGTAAGTAAAAAGGGAAAGATACTTGGCATAAGTAAATGCAGCTGGGTGAATGTAATTAAAGAGCTGCTGGCAGAATCTGTGGGAGCACATATCGATGCAATACTTAACGAACGCCTGCTGAATATATTATCTACAAAAGAAAATGTGAATCTGGAGACACTTGGATTCTCCCCGGAGGCTGTAAAAGGCTATCAGGCCATCATCACCCCAATTGATATTGCAGGAGAGCGTCTTGGCACATTGTTTATTTATAAGCAGGATGCTGTTTATGAGATTGATGATATTATATTAAGTGAGTATGGAACCGCTGTAGTCGGACTTGAGATGCTGCGCTCCGTGAATGAAGAGAGTGCAGAAGAGTCAAGAAAAGAACACATCGTTCAGTCTGCAATCAGTACACTGTCATTCTCAGAACTGGAAGCGATTATTCATATTTTTGATGAGCTGGACGGAGTGGAAGGAATTCTTGTGGCAAGTAAGATTGCAGACCGCGTAGGCATTACCAGATCTGTGATTGTAAATGCTCTCAGAAAGTTTGAGAGTGCGGGAGTCATTGAGTCACGTTCTTCAGGGATGAAAGGGACCTACATCAAGGTTCTGAATGACTATGTTTTTACTGAACTAGAAAAGATTAAAAAAGAACGTTTACAGAAATAGAGCAGCCGTTTGCAGGGATGCCAAAGTTGGATAAGTAAGCAGGAGGGTATCAGATATCTGATACCCTTTCTTAGGATAATAAGCGGAGGTGAAGGAAGATGTATGAAGGAAATCCGGTAGACTTACAAATGGAAAAAGTAATATCGGCGGATGTAATTTTTGATGATACGGCGCGTCACTGCCAGGTTTTTAAGTATGATTTGGAGGATGACTACATATACTTGCAGTTAAAGGAAGATGACTTGACTGCGATTTCGCTGGATGCAAAATATCAATGCTATGTTTCTACAAAAAAAGAACTCTTATACTGTACAGGTTCGGTCAGAGAGCGTTTTCAGTCTGAACACGGAAATATGATAGTTTTTAAAATTGAAAACGGGTTTTATAATGTATCAGAAATAAAACGTCCGGTAAAGAGAAAATTTGGAGCAGATTTATAAAAGGATGAGTTTTATAAAGTAAATATAAAATTTAGAAACTCTGTTGACAAATCGAAAACAGAGTGCTATTTTATATCTATGAAGTTAGCACTCAAAAGAAAAGAGTGCTAATAAGAAACAAAAATCAAGGAGGAATTACAATGAAATTAGTACCATTGGGTGACAAAATTGTGTTAAAGCAATTAGAAGCAGAAGAAACAACAAAATCAGGCATTGTTCTGCCGGGACAAGCTAAAGAAAAGCCGCAGGAGGCAGAAGTTATTGCAGTTGGACCTGGTGGAAATGTGGATGGAAAAGAAGTGACCATGCAGGTGAAAACCGGTGACAAAGTCATCTACTCCAAATATGCGGGAACAGAAGTAGAGTTGGAAAGCGTGGAGTATATCATTGTAAAGCAGAGTGACATTTTAGCAATTGTAGAATAGAAGAATAGGAGTGACAGACATGGCAAAGGAAATTAAATACGGAACAGAAGCCAGAGCAGCATTGGAGAAAGGTGTTAATCAGCTGTCTGATACAGTAAGAGTTACATTGGGACCAAAGGGAAGGAACGTAGTGCTTGACAAATCCTTCGGCTCACCGCTTATCACCAATGATGGTGTGACAATCGCAAAGGAAATTGAACTGGAAGACGGTTTTGAAAACATGGGAGCACAGCTGATCAAGGAAGTAGCTTCCAAGACAAATGATGTAGCAGGCGACGGAACAACAACGGCAACAGTTTTGGCACAGGCTATGGTTCATGAAGGAATGAAGAATCTGGAAGCAGGTGCCAACCCTGTTATTCTCCGCAAAGGTATGAAGAAAGCTACAGAGACTGCGGTAGATGCAATTGCAAAGATGAGCAGCAAGGTAACAGGCAGCGAGCAGATTGCAAGAGTTGCAGCTGTATCTTCAGGTGATGATTCCGTTGGGAAAATGGTGGCAGATGCTATGGAGAAGGTTTCCAATGACGGTGTTATCACAATCGAAGAGTCCAAGACAATGCTGACAGAACTGGAACTGGTAGAAGGTATGCAGTTCGACCGCGGCTACATTTCCGCATATATGGCAACAGATATGGAGAAGATGGAAGCAAATCTGGAAGAGCCCTATGTGCTGATTACAGACAAGAAGATTTCTAACATTCAGGAAATTCTTCCTCTCTTAGAACAGATTGTGCAGGCAGGCGCAAGACTTCTGATTATCGCTGAGGATATTGAGGGTGAGGCACTGACCACTCTGATTGTCAATAAACTTCGTGGTACTTTCAATGTAGTAGCTGTAAAGGCACCGGGCTACGGTGACAGAAGAAAAGAGATGCTGCAGGATATCGCAATCCTGACAGGCGGACAGGTGATTTCCGAGGATTTGGGAATGGATCTGAAAGAAACTACAATGGAGCAGCTTGGCCGTGCAAAATCCATCAAAGTCCAGAAAGAAAATACAGTGATTGTAGACGGTTATGGAGATAAGAAAGCAATCGAAGACAGGGTTTCTCAGATCAAAAAAGGAATCGAAGAGACAACATCTGAATTTGATAAAGAAAAGTTACAGGAGAGACTTGCAAAACTGGCAGGCGGTGTAGCTGTTATCCGTGTAGGTGCTGCAACTGAAACAGAGATGAAAGAAGCAAAACTCCGCATGGAAGATGCTCTAAATGCAACGAGAGCGGCTGTAGAAGAAGGAATTATTGCAGGTGGTGGTTCTGCCTACATTCATGCTGCAAAAGAGGTTGCAAAGCTGACAGAGACATTGTCAGGAGATGAAAAGACAGGAGCTAATATCATTCTGAAGGCTCTGGAGTCTCCACTGTACCACATTGCATCAAATGCAGGCCTGGAAGGTGCGGTTATTATTAATAAAGTAAAAGAGTCCAAAGTAGGAATAGGTTTCGATGCTATGAAAGAAGAGTATGTAGACATGGTAAAGGAAGGAATCCTTGATCCGGCAAAGGTTACAAGAAGTGCATTGCAGAATGCCACGAGTGTAGCAGCCACATTACTCACAACAGAATCTGTAGTCTCTAATATAAAAGAAGACACACCAGCAATGCCGGCAGGCGGTGCAGGTGGAATGGGAATGATGTAATAAGTTTCCCGTCATAATAGAAAGTCCTGATGCAGTAGATTTCACTGCATCGGGACTTTTTGCTTGACAAGTTTCTCTAATTTCTGTACCATAGGGTTTAAAACATTTGTACATTATTAAAGAGAGGAGAAAGAATATGGGAAAAATAATCGGGGAAGGTATTACATTTGACGATGTGCTTCTGGTTCCGGCGTATTCAGAGGTTATTCCGAATCAGGTTGATTTGTCAACGTATCTGACAAAAAAGATTAAGCTGAATATTCCGATGATGAGTGCGGGGATGGATACAGTGACAGAACACCGCATGGCAATCGCCATGGCTCGTCAGGGAGGTATAGGCATTATCCATAAAAATATGTCAATTGAGGAGCAGGCAGAAGAGGTCGACAAGGTAAAGCGTTCTGAGAACGGGGTTATTACAGATCCTTTTTATTTGTCACCGGAGCATACACTGGGGGATGCCAATAATCTGATGTCCAAGTTCCGCATATCAGGTGTGCCGATTACAGAAGGAAAAAAACTGGTCGGAATCATTACAAACCGTGATTTGAAATTTGAAGAAGATCTCACGAAAAAGATAAAAGAACGTATGACTTCTGAGGGACTGGTCACAGCGAAAGAAGGTATTACACTGGAAGAGGCAAAGAAAATTCTTGCCAATGCCAGAAAGGAAAAACTTCCTATTATAGACGATGAAGGCAACTTGAAAGGTTTGATTACAATCAAGGATATTGAAAAGCAGATTAAGTATCCGTTATCTGCAAAAGATGTCCAGGGACGTCTCCTCTGCGGCGCAGCAATTGGAATTACAGCAAATTGCCTTGAGCGTGCCGGTGAGCTTGTGAAGGCAAAAGTCGATGTAGTTGTGCTGGATTCTGCTCATGGACATTCTAAAAATGTACTGCACACTGTGCGTATGATTAAGGAAAAATATCCGGAACTGCAAGTCATTGCGGGGAATGTGGCA
This sequence comes from Muricomes intestini, assembly GCF_004346165.1. Classification (GTDB taxonomy): domain Bacteria; phylum Bacillota; class Clostridia; order Lachnospirales; family Lachnospiraceae; genus Muricomes; species Muricomes intestini. The sequence continues at coordinate 39,771 of NZ_SLZZ01000026.1, forward strand.
ACCCAAAAGGCCACAACGGCTCTCATTGACGCAGGTGTGGATGCCGTAAAAGTAGGAATTGGACCGGGATCCATCTGCACAACACGTGTAGTAGCAGGTATTGGTGTTCCTCAGATTACGGCTGTTATGAGATGCTACGAAGCAGCAAAAAAATACGGCATTCCGGTTATTGCAGATGGCGGTATTAAATATTCCGGCGACATGACAAAGGCGATTGCGGCGGGTGCAGATCTCTGTATGATGGGAAGTATTTTTGCCGGGTGTGATGAGAGTCCGGGAACTTTTGAACTGTATCAGGGAAGAAAATATAAAGTGTATCGCGGAATGGGTTCTATTGCCGCCATGGAAAACGGCAGCAAGGATAGATATTTCCAGTCGGAGGCAAAAAAGCTGGTTCCGGAAGGGGTAGAGGGACGTGTACCGTATAAAGGAACTGTAGAAGATACTGTGTTTCAGCTGATGGGCGGTCTTAGATCCGGTATGGGATACTGTGGCACTAAGAATATAGAGGACTTGAAACAAAATGGGCAGTTTGTAAAGATTTCTGCTGCATCACTGAAGGAGAGCCATCCTCATGATATTCACATTACAAAAGAGGCACCAAATTACAGCGTAGATGAGTAAAAATACAAGTCAAAAACAGATGAGAAAACGGGAATTTACGAAAAGACGCAGGATTACAAAAAGGTGGTTAAAAGTACACAAGGATTCTTTATGGATATATGGCGGAATAATAGTTCTGGCAATTGTGACAATCGTGATGGGAATATATTCCTGTGCTGCAGGCGGCAGAGGAAAAAGTACAGGCTTGGAGGCAGATGCCTCCAAGCCTGCTATTGATGTACAGCTTTTGGATGTCAACGAATATTCCAGACCTGGAATAAAGTCGGATTCAATCACTGGAATCGTTATACACTATACAGCAAACCCCGGAAGTACCGCTCAGGAGAACCGGGATTATTTCAATGGATTAAAAGATAGTCATGAAACCTCAGCCAGCAGCCATTTTGTGGTAGGGCTAGAAGGAGAAATCATACAGTGTGTACCCACCTGGGAACTGGCCTATGCATCTAACGGCCGAAACCATGATACTGTGTCCATTGAAAGCTGCCATCCGGACGAATCCGGCAAATTTACAGATGAGACTTACAAATCCCTGGTTCAGCTCACTGCGTGGCTGTGCAGGAAGTATGGGCTTACAGAACAGGAGGTTATAAGACATTATGATGTCACCGGGAAAAACTGTCCGAAATATTTTGTGGAAAACGAAGAGGCATGGGAACTTTTCAGAGGAGATGTAAAGGCAGCATTAGAGAAAGCCTAAGAATTTCGATGTACATATTAATTATGATTGAAAAGAAGACTATTCCGGCACTTGCCCCCACAGCAGAAAATTGTTATAATATGATACCAGGGTCAAAAGGTCATGCGTTTCATGCTTGCATGAAAAAGCATGACTTTGGGATCCGAAAAATATGAGAAAGTAGCCCGAGCAGGGCGAATTTCGAATGTTTTTCGGATTGCGGGAGCACAAAGTGCGTAGCAATCCGTAGGTATCAGGGGTCAAAAGGTCGTGCGTTTCATGCTTGCATAAAAAAGCATGACTTTGGGATCCACAGGTACCAGATAAATACAAAAAGGTGGAAAGTGTAAGATGAATGACCTAGAGATGTACCGTGAGCAGCTTGCGCTGTGCGATGATAAGATTATAGATGCGCTGATGGAGCACAATGTGATTGCAGAGAAGATTATGGTCTATAAAGAGAAATATGGCATGCCTATCCTGCAGCCCTTGCAGGAAGAAAAACAGGAGAGAAAGCTGAAAGAAAAGCTTGAGGGCAATAAATATCAGAAGGAAATTTATGATGTATTCGAGCGGATTGGGCATGTTAGCAAGCAGGTTCAGGCAAGGAAGTTGTTTTCTCATAATATTATTTTAATCGGGTTCATGGGCGCGGGAAAATCAACTGTTTCAGATTATCTCAGCTCCATGTTTGCCATGAAGATTGCAGAGATGGATCAGATGATTGCTGAGAGAGAAGAGATGAGTATCCCGGATATTTTCGCTACATATGGAGAATCTTATTTCAGAGCGAAGGAGACAGAGCTTCTGATTGAACTGCAGTCACAGAAAAACGTAATTATTTCATGCGGAGGCGGCGCTGCCCTGCGGGAAGAAAATGTTGCAGAGATGAAGAAAAATGGCCGTGTTGTTCTGCTCACAGCAAGTCCTAAGACAGTATATGAGCGGGTAAAGGACAGCGAAGACCGTCCGATTCTCCAGGGCAACAACAACGTGGAGTATATTGCGGAACTGATGGAGAAGCGGCGTGAAAAGTATGAGGCGGCAGCAGATATTGTAATCCAGACAGATAATAAGGCTGTATTGCAGATTTGTGAGGAACTGATTTCTAAATTGCTGGGAATGGATGCAGAATAATGTTTGAAAGATTTTTTCCGGATGACTATCAGATGTCAGCTTATGTCATCCCATATGAAAAGCTATATGAAGAAGGATACAGAGGAGTGATATTTGATATCGATAATACCCTTGTTCCCCATGGGGCTCCAGCGGACAGCCGTGCAAAGAAGCTGTTCTCCAGGCTAAAGGATATCGGGTTTTCTGCCTGTCTCCTGTCCAATAATCAGGAACCCCGTGTCAAAAACTTTAATAAAGACATTCAGGTTCATTATATTTGTAATGCCCATAAGCCTTCTGTGGGAAATTATGAAAAGGCAATGGAGGCCATGGGGACAAACTGTTCCAACACGATTTTTGTTGGGGATCAGCTTTTTACGGATATCTGGGGTGCGAAAAGGAGCGGTATCAGGAATATTCTGGTAAGACCGATTTATCCAAAGGAGGAGATTCAGATTGTACTCAAGCGCTATTTGGAGAAAATCGTCCTTCATTTCTACAAGTAGAAGTGTGATCTAAAGTAAAAAAAGGTTGAAAAATTTGCAAAATTATTATAGAATTATAAACAGTGTAAAAAAGGCAAGTGCATGGATTGCACAATTGAAGGAGGATTACAATGATCTCAGCAGGAGAATTTAAGAATGGTATAACCGTAGAAATTGACGGCAATATCTATCAGGTTTTGGAATTTCAGCATGTAAAGCCAGGCAAAGGTGCAGCTTTCGTGAGAACAAAGTTAAAAAATATAATTAGCGGCGGTGTTGTAGAGAAGACTTTCAGACCAACTGAAAAGTTTCCGAAGGCGCACATTGATAGAAAGGACATGCAGTATCTTTACCGGGATGGTGACCTGTACAACTTTATGGATGTTGAGACATATGACCAGATTGCACTGGATGAAGAGGTTGTCGGTGATGCACTTAAGTTTGTAAAAGAGAACGAAACAGTTAAAATTTGCTCTCACAATGGAAATGTATTTTCAGTAGAACCTCCACTGTTTGTTGAGCTGACAATCACAGAGACTGAGCCCGGATTTAAGGGTGATACGGCACAGGGAGCCACAAAGCCGGCTACAGTAGAGACTGGGGCAGTTGTTATGGTCCCGTTATTTGTGGATGAAGGTGATATTTTGAAGATAGACACAAGAACGGGAGAATACCTCTCCCGCGTATAGTGTAAAAAGGGGTCTGACCCTTTTGCGCTCCATTTTCTGATAATTCAGAATTCGGTGCCCAAAAGGGTCAGACCCCCTTTTTGGCAACAATATTTTGCAGGCGGGGGCTTGTATTTTTGATGTGATTTATGTATAATCATTTTACCAAATATTTTCAAATCAAATGATTTTTAGTCATCCGGCACGGTTCGTGTCAATTTTCTCAAGCTATGATGAGTGCGCAAATGAAGAGAGGAATATTATGGAATATCAGGAATTTTTGTGCGCTGTGGAAGGACAACTGAATAAAAAATTAAAGGAGGGGGTCAAGGCTAAAGTTTACACTGCCCAGAAGAATAACGGCAGGGAGAAAAAAGGAATCCTGTTTGAGACAAAGGAGCTAAGCGCTTCACCGGCCATTTATCTGGAGGGCCTTTTTTACAGATTTCAGAAAGGAGAACAGCTTGGAGGGCTGGTTCAGGAGATCCTGGATTTCTATGGGTCAATAGAAGGAAAAGAACCTTGGGGCTATCACCAGCTTCAGGAATATGACGTGATTAAGGACAGGGTGGTATTTAGGCTCATTCACACCGAAAAAAATAAAAGAATGCTGGAACATATTCCGTCTGTGGAGATTCTGGATTTATCTATGGTATTTTATATATTGCTGCAGTTGGACGAGGAAGGAACAGCTACGGTACAGATCAGCAATGCTCATCTTAAAATGTGGGGAATCAATCGTGAGCAGCTTTATCCGGCGGCGATTAAGAATGCGTCCGTGCTTTTGCCGGCAGAGTTTTTCACTATGCATTATGCAATAGAAGAAATGTTGGAGGAAGCAGCCGGGGAGGAAGGAGATTCCGTAAAAAGGAGGGATGAGAAGGAAAATCTTCTGAGCCAAATAGGAGAGCAGCCGGAAGACACCATGTATGTGCTGACAAATTTTATTCGATATTGTGGCGCCGCCTGTGTTTTCTATCCTCATATTCTAGATATGATAGGCGAAATGCTTAAGGAAGATTACTTTGTCCTGCCCAGCAGTATACATGAGGTAATTGTTGTGCCTGAATCAAAAGGACTTGATGCAGAAGAAATGTGCAAGATGGTAAAAGAAATTAATGAGACACAGGTTGCTCCGGAAGAAGTGCTGAGTGATCATGCATATTTCTACAGGAGAAAAGAAAGGCAGCTGATGTTCCAAAAGCCGGGACTTTAACAAACATAGAAAAGGAGCCTGAATTACAAAAGTAAACCCGGTATGAAAGATTAAGTTCTACATACCCTAAAAAAATATGACAAATACAAAAGTTTTTGCACCGCATAAGCTT
>NZ_SLZZ01000027.1 GCF_004346165.1 Muricomes intestini
ATAATAGGCTCCTCTCTGATAAGAATATTCATATTTAATTCTTTCCAGATTGGATCCATTTATTACCAAAGACACAAAATTTATGACACTACCCTGTCTGAAACAGGGTCAGAAAACAATATAAAAGAAGCAGTCCAGTATCCCGCAAATAATTTACACCCACCGTACATTCCTTTCTGCTGCCCCCGCATCAGGCGGGCTATCCAAGTACAGCATTTACAAGTGCATTGGCTTTATCAAAATCCCCGGCTTCGGGGTTCCACAGAGATTTAATATTTTCGTCGACTACATCGAATCCAGAGTCCTTTAATTGTTCTGCCAGAACCTTGTTTCCTTCGCCGCTCCATCCGTAACAGCCGAATACAGCTGCCTTTTTATTCCTGAATTTCAAAGATTTTAAGAAATGAAGCAGCCCGGCCAAATTGGACAGGATATCGTTGCCAACAGTTGGTGAGCCTAAGGCAATTGCCCGGGATTTAAACACCTCTGTCATGATTTCATTTTTATCTGATTTTGAGCAATTGAATACTTTCACAACTGTATCCGGGCTTACGTTTTGAACTTCCTTTGCAATGCAGTGGGCAATCTTTTCTGTGCCCTGCCACATTGTATCATATATTATGGTAAACTGATCTTCCTGATATGCCTTTGACCATGCGGCATATTTCTCCACGATCTGCAGTGGATTTTCTCTCCAGATTGCCCCGTGGCTTGGAGCAATCATGTCAATCGGGATATTCAGTCCAACAATCTCATCTATTTTTTTAGAGACCAGAGGAGAAAATGGATTTAATATATTCGCGTAATACTTCATAGCTTCTTTGTTGAGCAGACACTGGTCGGCTTTATCGTTAAATAATTCCTCCACGGCGTAGTGTTGTCCGAAGGCATCGTTGGAGAATAAAACATTATCCCCTGTTAAATAAGTTGCCATGCTGTCAGGCCAGTGCAGCATACGCATTTCTACAAAGATTAATTTTTTCCCGTTGCCGATGTCCAAGGAGTCTCCGGTCTTTACAACATGAAAATCCCAGCCCTGCTTTCCATATTGCCCTTCCAGGCTTTTGACTGCGTTAGCAGTACAGTAGATGGGCTTACCGGGAATCTCCTTCATCAATTCTACAAGGGCTCCGGAATGATCCACCTCCCCGTGGTTTGCGACAATATAATCAATTTTATTCAAGTCGCTCTCTTTCTTTAAATTTTCTATAAATTCAAATCTGTGAGGAGCCCATACGGTATCTATTAATACTGTTTTCTCTTCCTCTACCAGGTATGCATTTTGACTTGAACCATTTAAAATGGAGTAATCGTCTCCGTGAAAACTTTCCAGCTCCCAGTCTATATAACCAATCCAACTTACATTACCCTTTATTGTTCTTTTCATTGCGTCATTCCTCCTGACTTATTTTAAAAATAATACACTGTGTTTTTATGATATAAGCTATCAAATCTTTCCTGTTTAGATCCAAGGGGTTTCTGTCATATTAACATTTTTCTTCTGGCGGTTCAACAAATTAATAAAAAAATCTGCATCAAGTTTCTTTTCCTGGAGAGCTGCCTCAAGAGGCTTGTTTCCTCCACAGCAATAATCAATGTTTTCATCCGAGAAAATTTGGATAATGTCCGGATTGTCTCGTATAGCCTCTGCTACTGTCATTTCTTTGGTAATCATAAAAATACCTCCTTTCATTGGATACCTCTTTGTTTAAGTAGAGTATACCCAACAGGGGGAGTAAAAACATTGATTCAAATCAAGTTTGAAACGTATTATTAAAATCATCTTGTACAGATGACATTTGTCATACGCTATTATGACGGATGACACTGACATATTGCAAACGGCAGAGTTATACTTTTCTTATAGTAATGATAGGAGGATTTGCTAATGATTCAAATAGAAAATCTGGTAAAACGATATGGAGAACTACTGGCCCTTGATCACCTGAATTTAGAAATTGAAGAGGGGGAGATATTCGGCCTTCTTGGACCTAACGGCTCCGGGAAAACTACGGCTATTAACTGTATGCTGGCCCTCTTGAAGTATGACAAGGGGACTGTAAGGATATTCGGCGAAGAGATGAGTCCGGACAATTACAAGGTAAAACAGCAGATAGGAATTGTGCTTCAGAATGTGGCGGTTTTCGATGAACTGACCGTCTATGAAAATATAGATTATTTTTGTGGTTTGTATGTGAAAGATAAAAAAGAAAGAAAAAAATTGGTGGATGAGGCTATTCATTTTGCAGGTCTGGAGGAATATACAAAAATGCGTCCTAAAAAGCTTTCAGGAGGCCTGCTCCGGCGCTTGAATATTGCGTGTGGCATTGCCCATAAACCTCGGCTGATTATTATGGATGAGCCCACTGTTGCGGTGGATCCCCAGAGCAGAAACCGGATTCTCGAAGGAATTAAGGAATTGAACCGGCAGGGCTCCACTGTTATATATACCTCCCATTATATGGAGGAGGTAGAGCAGATCTGTACAAGGATTGCTGTTATAGACCACGGAAGAAGTGTAGCCGTGGGCACAAAAGAAGAATTGAAAAGCATGATTAAGACTGGGGAAACCATAACAGTTGAGAGCGTTGCATTAAGTGATGGGCAGATAGCCGCTGTCGGGGCACTGCCCCATGTATTTGATGTAAAGTACAAGGAACAGGTTCTGAAAGTTCGGTGTACAAGGGGAAAACATAATCTTATGAGGATACTGAGTTATCTTCAGGAGGAAGAGATTTCTTTTGGCAGGGTCTTTTCAGAACTGCCGACTTTAAATGATGTATTCCTGGAAATCACAGGAAAAGAATTGAGGGATTAGGAGGAGATTACATGCTGCATCTCATGAAATATGATGTAAAGGTAAAGCTGCATAATTTTAACAGGATGTTCTGGCCCCTTTTGTTTCCCCTGATTCTTGCCACTCTTTTCTATTTTGCATTCGGCAAAATGGATGAAGCAGATTTTGAGACAGTACCTGTGGCTGTTGTGGAGGAAACAAACAGCAGTGGGGAAAAGACATTTTTAGACTTTTTGTATACAGTTGAAAAGGATAAATCCAAATTAATAAAGACAGAGGTAATGGGGGAAAAACAGGCCGTAAAGGCTCTCAAAAGCGGAAAGGTATCCGGCATTTATTATGCAGGGGAAAAACTTTCGCTGACAGTAAGCGGTGTTGGTATTAAGGAAAGTATTCTGCAGTCTCTTCTGGAAAGCTATGAGAATGGGAAAAATACAATAGAAAATATTGCCGTGAATCACCCTGAAGGAATTCAGAGTGCATCAGAGCAGATGTCTGATTACCGGGACATGGTAAAGCAGGTATCTCTGGGAGGAAAAACTACGGATCAGACTGCACAGTTTTTCTATGCGCTCATAGCGATGGCATGTCTTTATGGGTGCTTCAGCGGTTACGGAACTGCACTTTACCTCCAGGCAAATCTGACGGCACTGGCAGCCAGAAAATGTGTGACACCTACCCATAAGCTGAAGCTTATACTTTCAGAGATGCTGACTTCCTTTTTCATGCATTTTGTTGATATTGTCATACTTCTGATTTATTTGCGGTACGTGCTTGGGATGGACTTTAGGGGAGATATTCCCCGCATGCTGCTTGTGTCTTTCATAGGAAGCATGATTGGCGTGTCTATGGGAATTTTTATCAGCAGCATCGGCAAGACCAGAGAAGGCGCAAAAATAGGAATTCTGCTGGGAATATCTATGGTATGCAGTTTCCTGGCAGGCCTAATGGTCTCCGACATGAAAGATATAGTGGAGAGATACTGCCCGATTATAAACAGAATCAATCCGGCAGCTCTTATAGCAGATGCATTTTACTGCATTAATGTATATGATGATCCGGCGCGCTTCTGGCGCAGTCTGGCAATATTGACGGTCATGTCGGTGCTGCTGACACTGGGTTCATTTTTTATGGTCAGGAGGGAACGCTATGACAGTATTTAAAGGATATATGAAAATCACAAAACAAAATATAGGCCTGATTATAATGTATCTGGCGATATTCATGGGCATTACGGTTATGATGCAGCTTTCTGCCAAGGATCAGGAGACTGGCGGCTATAGGGCAGAGAGTGTGAGAATTGGGTTTGTGGATGAGGATGGCGGTGCACTGGCAAAGGGGTTGGAGGAATATCTCGGGAAAATACACAAAATTATCCCAATGGATAATAATAAAGGGGAGCTGCAGGAGAATCTATTCTATAGAAATGTTGAATATATCGTAAAAATTCCTGCCGGTTTTGAAAAAAGATGCCTGAAGGGAAATGAGAAATTGTCCGTTACAAAGCTTCCCGGCTCCTATACAGGCTTTTATGTAGATCAGCAGATAAATAGTTTTGTGAATAGTGCAAAAGCGTACTATGCTGCAGGGTATACCTCAGAAGAAGCAGCAGAAGCAATTATGGAAGGGCCTGAGCCTAAGGTGAAAATGTTGGATACAGGACATACAAAAGGAGAGACTCCGGGGTATGCTTACTATTATAGATACATCCCATACCTGCTATTAAGTGTACTGTGTTATGTCCTGGGTAATATATTGTCTGCCTTTCATAAGGGAGATGTCCCCAAGAGGATGCAGGCCAGCCCCATATCCGGGCAGAGACAGAATCTGGAAGCTCTGCTGGCAGCTGGGGTACTGGGCATTGTGCTGTGGATAATCTGTATCCTGGGAGGTATTTTCTTCTATGGGAGAGAGCTTCTTGAAAGCGGCGGATTTGTATATTATCTGCTTAACTCACTGACCATGCTGCCTGTATCACTTTCCTTGTCTTATCTGGTGGGAATATTGACAAGCAATCCAGAGGCCTTAAGCGGTGTTGTAAATACCTTGTCACTCGGAATGTGCTTCCTCTGTGGGGTATTTGTACCTCTTGATATTTTAAGTACAAAAGTTAAGACGGCGGCACAGTTTCTTCCGGTATACTGGTATGAAAAAGCCAATGACACAATAGCAGAATTCGAAAACATCACAGGAGGCGTGAAAACAGAAATATGGCAGGCAATGGGGATTCAGCTGGTATTTGCGGCAGCAATCCTGTGCGTTGCTATGGCAGTGGGGAAAAGAAAAGCGTAGGAGTATAAGAAGTAGATAGAGATGGCTACTATAAAATCAGCATTTCAAAATTTCAAGATAAGGTGTTTTTTTAGACTCAGCTATGGTATACTTAAAATATGTGGTTTATACGAATTATGAAAAAATAAGTTGAGGTGCTATGATGAGTGAAGAGATGAAATTAGAAGGGTTACAGACAAGTGAAGAGAATGTAGAGACAATGGCAGACTATGAAGAACATTTTGACGATGCCAATCCATGGAATCGTGTTCTTGATTATATGGAGAAGAAGACGGTTTTGCCGGTTAAAGTAGAAGGTATTGTAAATGGCGGAGCTATAGCGATGGTGGAGGGGTTGCGCGGATTTATCCCGGCATCCAAACTTTCACTTTCCTATATCGAAGATTTGGAGACATATTTACTGAAAGATATTGAGGTGCGTGTTATTGAGGCTGACCAGGCCAATAACCGTTTGGTATTATCTGCCCGCGAAATATTAAAAGAGAAGGAAAAACAGGCACGCAAAGAGCAGATTGAGAATATTAAGATCGGTACAGTCATGGAAGGCACTGTAGACAGTCTGCAGAACTATGGCGCATTTGTCAATCTGGAGAATCACCTCTCCGGGCTTGTCCATATTTCCCAGATTTCCAAAAAGCATATTAAGACGCCGGGTGAAGTTCTGAAAGTGGGTGATACCGTCAGAGTCAAAGTAATCGGAATTAAAGAAGGAAAAATCAGTCTGAGTATAAAAGCTCTTGAGGAGGCACAGGAAGAAGCAGAAGAAAAAGTGGAGCTTCCAAAGAGTGAGAAAATTGGAACAAGCTTGGGCGATTTATTTAAAAATATCAAGCTATAGAGAGTTGACAGGAAATATAGAATTAAGGGCAGTTTAGCGTTGAAAAGAACTGCCCTTAATTTTTTGCTATACTACGGTTTATTCCCGCGAGCAATGAGCCAAGCGGAAATGCTTGCATTTCCATTTGGCGACTGCCGCGAGGGTCAAATACCCCGCAGCTTGCTGCGGGGTATTTGACTAATTCGATATATAAAATCTTATGCCATTTGGGATGAAGCTTCCTCTTGAAGGTTATAGCTCAATATTTTGCAAATATGGATTCTCTGTCTCATAGAATTTTTCTGCTTCCACAGCCTCAGCGATTTTCGCATCTATTGGTATTTTACCAAGTACCGGAATTTCTAATTCTGCAGCAATCTCCTCAATATGGCTCTCGCCAAAAACATTGATTTCTTTTCCGCAGTCAGGACACTTCACATAGCTGTAGTTCTCTACAACGCCCAATACCGGGATATTCATCTGCTTTGCCATATTGTAAGCTTTTTTTACAATCATACGGACAAGATCCTGAGGGGAGGTTACAATTACAACTCCGTCTACGGGAAGTGACTGAAATACGGTGAGTGGAACGTCTCCTGTTCCCGGCGGCATATCTACAAACAGGTAATCCAAATCTCCCCATATAACATCCGTCCAGAATTGTGTTACGACTCCGGAGACGACAGGACCTCTCCAGATGACAGGGGCATCCTCATCCTCTAGTAAAAGATTTACGGACATTATTCTTGTTTTGTCCTGTGCGATACAAGGGAATATTCCGTCTTCTGTTCCTTTTGCCATCTCGTGCACACCATACATTTTGGGTATGGACGGTCCCGTAATATCGGCATCCAGAATTCCAACTGTGTATCCTTTCTCACGCATCATTCTTGCGAGAGAGCCGGTGACTAAGGATTTACCCACACCTCCTTTTCCGCTGATAACACCAATCACCTTTCTTATCTGTGAATGTGCATTTACAGGTGCACCAAAATCTTCCTTCTTACTCTGGCATGTTCCAGCCTGCGCACATCCTGAACAGGATTCCTGGCTGCAGCCGCTGTTATTTTTTTCTGTCATATTTGTCTACCTTCTCTTTCTTTCATAAACATCAATGTAAATCTGTACAACTAACAACTCACTTTTCCATTATACCTTATTGAACGTTAGTAGTTCAATAAGTATAGCATACTATTTTTAACTTTTGGTTGACGAATTCTATAAAAAATGGCAATCTTATTATGTGAGAACCAACAGAAAAAGGGGATATAAGATGGATAACATAGTAAATGCAAGAAAAATATACGTGGTAGGTCATAAAAATCCGGATACAGATTCTATTTGTTCTGCGATAGCCTATGCCAGGTTAAAGTCAAAATTGACAGGGGAAATATATACACCTCGCAGGGCGGGCCAGCTTAATGAGGAAACGCAGTATGTACTGGAACGGTTCAAGGTAAAGGCTCCGAAGCTTCTTTCTGACCTGCGTGTTCAGATAAAGGATGTGGAATTAAGAAAAATCCAGGGGGTAGATGGCAGTGTTTCCATCAGAACCGCCTGGGCGCGGATGAAGGAACTGAATATTAAGACACTGCCTGTGACAAGGGAAGGAAAGCTGGAAGGGCTGATTACAATCGGCGATATTGCAACATCATATATGGATGTATACGATAGCTCTATTTTATCTGCTTCCAGAACACAGTACCGTAATATAGCCAGTACCATCGGCGGAAAGGTTGTTGTGGGGAATGACCACAGCTTCATGCCAAAAGGAAAGGTGGCAATTGCAGCTTCCGGCAGAGAACTGATGGCCGACTTTATTGAAGAGAATGATTTACTGATTCTGGGAAACAGACCAAATGTCCAGCAGGATGCCCTTGACTTGAATGTGAGCTGCATCGTTGTGTGCCAGGGTGCGGAGATTTCGGATGAGATTATAGCTCAGGCGAGAAGAAAAGAGATTGTCATTATCCGTACACCTCACGATACTTTTACGGTTGCCAGATTGATCAATCAAAGTATTCCGGTAAATTGTTTTATGACAAAAGAAGGGCTTATCACTTTTGGTATGAAAGATTACGTGGATGATGTGAAAGCAGTGATGGCAACAAAGAAGTTTCGTGATTTCCCCGTTCTGGATGGAAATAAAAGCTTTCTGGGGTTTATTTCGAGAAGAAGGCTTTTGAACAGCAGGAGAAAACAGGTTATTTTGGTAGATCACAATGAAAAAAGTCAGGCTGTCGATGGGGTGGAAGAGGCGGACGTATTAGAAATTATTGATCACCATAGATTAAGCAGTATCCAGACTATCGGACCTGTATTTTTCAGAAATCAGCCGGTAGGCTGCACGGCTACAATCATTTATCAGATGTATCAGGAAGAAGAAATAGAGATTGATTCGGTCACAGCATCACTTTTATGCTCGGCAATCATATCGGATACGCTGATGTTTCGTTCTCCCACCTGCACTCCTATAGATGAGGCGGCTGCGCGAAAATTGGCAGAGATCGGGAATATTAATATAGAGGAGCTGGCTTTAGAAATGTTCAATGCAGGCAGCAACCTCAAAGGAAAGAGTGCAGAAGAGATTATTTTCCTGGATTTCAAACAATTTACAGTGAATGAGACTGTTATAGGCGTGGGGCAGGTGAACTCTATGAATACATCTGAACTCAGGGAAATCAAAGCAATGGTGCTGCCGCACATGGAAGAGGCGAGGAAGAAAAATAGTTTGGATATGATATTCTTCATGTTGACGGACATTGTGACTGAATCTACCCGGCTTCTCTGTTGTGGCCCTGAGGCTCTAAGTAAGGTGATTATGGCTTATGATTTAAATGAGGACACAGAGGACATTATACTAAGAGGCGTTGTATCAAGGAAAAAGCAGCTTGTACCTACATTGGTAGGCGCACTGCAGCAATAGAGGAAGAAAACAGAAAGGAAAGAAAATGAGCAGACAACTATGGAAGCCGGGTAACATGCTGTACCCTCTGCCTGCTGTAATGGTGAGTGCAGGCAGCCTAGAGGGAAACCAAAACATTCTGACCGTTGCCTGGACAGGCACCATCTGCACAAATCCAGCCATGGTCTATATTTCTGTAAGGCCAGAGAGATATTCCTATCAAATGATAAAGGATACCGGAGAATTTGTCATCAACCTGACAACGGAAAAGCTGGCAAAAGCTACAGATTACTGTGGGGTGCGGTCAGGGAGAGATGTGGACAAATGGAAGGAGACGGGGCTGACTCCGGGAAAAGCTGAAAAATTGGAGTATGCCCCAATTATAAATGAGTGTCCTGTAAATATAGAGTGCCAGGTAACAGAAGTAAAAGAACTGGGCAGTCATCATATGTTTATCGCAGAGGTGCAGGGAGTTCAGGTGGATGATGCCTATATCAATAAGACAAATAAGTTCGAACTCAATCAAACAGGTCTTCTTGTGTACTCTCACGGTGAATATCTCTCTTTAGGGAATACTCTTGGAATGTTTGGATATAGTGTGCGGAAGAAAGTAAAGGGAAAAAAGAAAGCTACAAGGAAGAAATAAACCTTCCGAAGGCTTCCAGCCCTTTCCTTGTATACTTGTATACACCTGCGTCCTTCAGAACCTGACAGAAGACCTTGCCGATTTCCTGCTCTAAAATGGAGTCGATATTACCCTGACTTACATGGCTGTAAGCCGGAAGGAATTCCGCCACCCAGTCTGCATGTTTTGCCAGTACCTTGCTGCTTCGAATATCTTTCCCTTCCAGAATATAAGTCTTTAGCATGTCCATCTCTTTCTTAAGACGGGAAGGCAGTACAGCCAGACCCATGACTTCAATCAGCCCGATATTTTCTTTTTTAATATGGTGCAGATTAGCATGAGGGTGATAGACGCCCAAGGGGTAATCTTTTGTTGTGATATTATTGCGGAGTGTCAGATCCAGTTCATACAGATTCCCCCGCATTCTTGCTATAGGAGTGATGGTATTGTGAGGTGTCCCTTTTGTCTCTGCAAAAATAAAAGCTTCTTCATCTGTATAGCCTCTCCATACATGAAGGATATGGTCTGCCAGCTCGGCCACTCGCTTTTCGTCCTTACTCTGTAATCGGATAACAGAAAGCGGCCACTTTATAATTCCGGCTGTGACATCCTCATAACCCTTCACTTCAAATGTACGGATAACAGAAGCTTTTTCCATGGCGAAGGTATAATTTCCTCCTTGAAAATGATTGTGGCTTAAAATTGAGCCTCCCACAATGGGAAGGTCGGCATTGGAGCCTACGAAATAATGAGGAAACAGTTTTACAAATTCAAATAATTTCTGAAAAGTTTCCTTTTCTATTTTCATAGGTATATGCTTCTTGTTCAGGATAATACAGTGCTCATTGTAATACACGTAGGGAGAATATTGAAAACCCCAGGTGCTGCCCTGTATGGGAATAGGAATAATGCGGTGATTTTCACGGGCCGGGTGATTTGCCCGACCGGCATAACCCTCATTTTCCATACAGAGAAGGCATTTCGGATAGGACAAGTCTTTTGCATTTTTGGCAGCAGCGATTGCTTTCGGATCCTTCTCCGGCTTTGATAGATTGATTGTAATATCCAGTGTGCCGAATTCCGTACCCACCGTCCACCTTATATCCCTGCTGATACGGTATCTGCGGATATAATCGCTATCCTGGCTTAGTTTATAATAATAATCGGTGGCTGCCCGGGGAGATACTTCGTATTTTTCCCAAAATTGCGCCTGAACCTGGGCGGGACGCGGCATTAAAGTGTTCATCAGTTTTGTGTCGAACAGATCCCGGCATATAATATTGTCTTCAATGATTTCACGCAGGCAGGCTTCGTCCAGCAGCTCGTTTAATACGTCTCCCAATACAATGTCAGATAAATTACAGGGTACATCTTTATAGTCATCTTCGCCAAAAAGCTCCAGAAGGAGATTAGTTGTATAAACACGTTCACACTCCGGTGTCAGACCGGTTTCAACCCCATATTGCACCAGCTTTTTGATTGCTTCATATAACATAGTTATTGCCTCCCTTAATCTCTGCCCTCACTGTGAAAAAACGGCTGTGAAGTATCCAGCTTACGTGCTCCATCGCCAATGTCCACAGTATAAAAGTCAGCATCATGTCCCACCTTTTTCCTGTATGCTTTCCCGATTGTTTCAATAAATGTATCTACACTGTGGTTTTTCACAATACTGACCGTACATCCGCCGAAACCGCCGCCCGTAATTCTGGAGCCGATTACACCGGAAACAGCCCAGGCAAGATCTGTGAGAATGTCAATCTCTTCGCAGGACACCTCGTAGTCATCCCGCAGGGAAATATGGGACTGGTTCATTAGTGCTCCGAACCGAGCGATATCACCGGCTTTCAGTGCCTTCACAGCTTCAATGGTGCGCTGGTTTTCGGAAACAGCATGTTTTGCCCGCTTTATGAGTACAGGGTCTTTGATGACCTCCTTAAATTTATCAAAGGTGTCCATATTCAGATTACCCAGAGAGTTGATATCCAGTTCCTGCTGCAGTGCGGCCAGGGCCTTTGCACATTCCTGCCGGCGTTCATTATATTTTGAATCTACCAGGCTGTGCTTCACCTTGCTGTTTGTGATTATAATTTTTGCATCTTCCAGTTCAATGGGAGCGTATTCATATTGCAGTGTGGCGGTATCCAGGAAAATGGCATTATTCTTTTTACCCATAGCTACAGTAAACTGATCCATAATTCCGCAGTTGCAGCCGTTAAAATTATTTTCGGAATACTGGCAGATAAGGGCCAGGTCAGTCATGCTGAACTTATGAATG
Source organism: Muricomes intestini (assembly GCF_004346165.1). GTDB lineage: Bacteria > Bacillota > Clostridia > Lachnospirales > Lachnospiraceae > Muricomes > Muricomes intestini. The sequence continues at coordinate 11,715 of NZ_SLZZ01000027.1, forward strand.
TCAAACAAATCCAATAGGACAATTCCGGTCAGAACCTCCAGGGAAGCAGAGGATGAGAGGCCGGAACCATCCGGAATATTCCCCCATATTACCATATCAAATCCGGTATCCAAGGTACATTTCCTCTGTGCAAAAGCCCACACAACACCCAGGGGATAGTTGGCCCAGCCGTAGTCTTGCCTGTTGGTCAGGTCGTCGAGTGAAGTCTCGACTACACCGAAACTGTCCAGGTTCATGGAATAAAGGTGCATTGTTCTGTCTGTGCGTTTGCGTGCAATCCCATAGGTTCCGAGGGTCAGTGCACAGGGAAATACATGCCCTCCATTATAATCGGTATGTTCTCCAATCAGATTGACGCGGCCAGGGGAAAAATAAAATCCGGCATCTTCTATATTCCCAAATAATTCCCTGAATTTTGCAGCCAATTGTTCTTTCATATATAAACCTCACTTTCGTTAGATAAACATGTCATAAAAAATCGATTGCCTTTACTTATCATTATAGGGGGAAGGAAAAGAAAAGTATATAAAAAATCTGCTCAAAAACATGTAATTATGTTGCATCTAGTCAGAGCAAAAGAGTATAATGAAGATTAAAGATCAGCCATGTACTAGTGTACTGTCTCATTGACAGTTTCCAAAAAGATTAGCATTTGGTTTGCAGAAAGGGTGAGAAACATAAAAGAGACTTATAAGTATTCTTATAAAACAGGTGAAAATCTCATGACCTCCCTGTCAGTCTACAACGTGGGCCATCAAAAATGCGAGCCGGGATATCAGTGGGGGCCGGGGGTGCGAAATCATTACTGTATTCACCATATTATTTCAGGCAGCGGATATTATAGCGTGAATGGGAAAACACACCATCTTTTTGCCGGGGACACCTTTATACTTTATCCGGATATTGAAGTGAAATATTATGCGGATATGCAGGAACCTTGGGAATATGCATGGGTGGGGTTCATGGGGGCGGACGCCCCGTCGATCTTACATTCCACTGATTTTACGAAGGATCATCCTTTTATCCAGAAGGCTGGCCCGCCCAGAGGCCTTTTGCAAAAACAGCTGGCCCTGATTTACGAAGTAAAAGGAAACAGTTATGAGGCGGCAGTGGCAATGACGGGCGCCCTGTATACTCTTTTGGCAACATTCATGCAGTATGCTGCAAGCTCAGAGCAGGTAAAGGATATTCAATTCCTCTACGTCCAGAAAGCTAAGTCCTATATATCCACAGGCTATTCTTATCCTATAACAATAGAGGAAGTGGCAGCTTACGTAGGAATCAGCCGGAGCCACCTCTACCGTGCTTTTAGGGCCTGCCTGCAGCAGTCTCCCAAAGAATACCTGAGTGATTTCCGCATAAGACAAGCCTGCAGGCTGCTAAAGGAGACAACCTTGTCTGTCGCAGCTATAGCATATTCTGTCGGGTTTGAAAGTAACCTTTATTTTTCCAAAGCTTTTAAAAAACAAAAAGGACAAAGCCCCTCAAAATATCGCGAGAACTACCTTATGACTCTTTTAAAACATTAATTTTTAATTGTATTATCCTCTTAAAAAGAAGAGAGGAGAGAGCAACAGCAGCAATCTCTGCTATGGGAATAGCCCACCATACCATGGCAAGCCCAGACAATTCTGCAAACAAATAAGCGATGGGTAGAATGACAATCAGCTGTCTTGCAGCAGAGATTATCAGGCTGTACACTCCATTTCCCAGAGCCTGAAAGGCTGAACCCACTACAATATTAAATCCTGCAAGGAGAAAGCTTAGGCTAATAATACGGAGTGCAGGGACGCCAATCTCCAGCATATGTTCAGATGCACCGAACAGCCCCAAAAACTGTGTGGGAAATATTTGAAACAAAAGAAGCCCTACTGTCATGAATCCTATGGCAATGAATATAGCCATTTTTATGGTATCCACAATTCTTTTTTTGTTTCGCGCACCGTAATTATAGGCAACAATAGGTATCATTCCGTTGGTCAGCCCAAATACCGGCATGAAAACAAAACTCTGCAGCTTAAAATAAACTCCGAATACAGCCGCAGCGGTGGAAGAGAATATCAAGAGTATCCGGTTCATGCCAAATACCATGACGGAGCCGATGGACTGCATAATAATGGAGGGGACTCCAACCTTATAGATTTCAGCGATGATAGCCTTATCCGGTCTGAAGCCTTTCATATTTAAGTTCAGCTCCGTATTTCTCTTGCAGTTAAAATACAAGGACATGCAGACTGCTGTAACCTGGCCAATGACGGTTGCGATAGCAGCTCCTGCCACCTCAAGCCGGGGCATGCCGAACAGACCAAAAATCAGGATGGGATCCAGAATAATGTTGATGATGGCTCCCGTTCCCTGGGTGATCATATTGTAGATCGTCTTTCCGGTGGATTGTAAAAGACGTTCAAAAGTGATCTGCATAAAAATCCCCACAGAGATAACGGTGATGATAGTCATATAGTCAGTTCCATAACGAATGATAGCTGGGTCATCTGTCTGTACCAGAAAAAAATAGTGGGAACCAAGCAGCCCGATAACTGCCATAATGATACAGCTGATAATTCCAAGAAAGATTCCGTTTCTGGCAACAAGATTGGCCTCCCGGAACTTTTTCTCGCCAAGACTTTTGGAGAGCAGGGCGTTGATTCCAACACCGGTACCGGCAGCTATGGCAATCATCAGGTTCTGCACCGGAAAGGCAAGAGAAACTGCAGTCAGTGCCTCTTCGTTGAGCTGTGCAACAAAAATACTGTCTACTACATTATAAAATGCCTGCACCAGCATAGATATAATCATGGGCAGAGACATAGTAACCAATAATTTTGGAATGGGCAGCAGACCCATCTTATTTTCAGTATGTACTGTTTCTTCCATTGAAAAACTCCTCCTCAAATGTGACATAGTGAGCATTATAGCATAAATACTTGGTTTGCAAAAGACCTCTCATATCATCTATAAAAATTTGGAATAATGCATATATTTGTAAAGAAGTGTTAAAAGGGACTGTATGCTGTTTGCGTTTAAAGAGAATGATGCAGGGAGTGGGGCTGGTCTATGTGCTTTTATTGTTAGGACTGATTTGCCCGACACTTTTTACAGAAAATCAGACAAAAGAGAAGGTACAGGAGGTCTCTGACTCAAATGCCGGTGCATATGAAGGCACTGCAGAAGAGAAGCCTAAAATAGCACTTACGTTTGATGATGGCCCCAGTGCAGAATGTACTCCTATGCTTCTGGATGGGCTCAAAGAAAGAGGCGTGAAGGTTACTTTTTTTCTGATTGGGCAGAATGTGGAGAAAGATAATAACTGTGAAATTGTGAAACGTATGTACGAAGAGGGACATTTAATCGGAAACCATACGTACCACCATGTAGAAATCACCAGAGTGAGCAACGAGACTGCCTATCAGGAGATTGCAATGGGAAATGAGGCTATCAAGAATATAACCGGGCAGGAAGTAGAATATATGAGGCCCCCCTTTGGTTTGTGGCAGAAGGGATTGGAGCAGAGGGTACATGTACTGCCGGTTATGTGGACGATTGATCCGCTCGACTGGGCAACGGGAAATACAGACGAAATTGTTAATAAGGTAGTGACGAGGGCAGAAGAAAATGATATTATTCTATTACATGATTGTTACGACAGTTCCGTAAAAGCAGCCCTGCGCATTATAGATTTGCTGCAGGCGGAGGGGTTTGAGTTTGTGACGGTAGACAAATTGATGATGAATTAGAGAAAGTACGGTGAGAACAGTGGATTTGTTCGATTATATGAGAGAGACCAATAAGGAAAAAGAGGCGCCTCTTGCTTCGAGGATGCGCCCGGCCACCTTGGATGAAGTAGTAGGACAGCAGCATATCATAGGCAAGGATAAGCTTCTGTATAGAGCAATTAAGGCGGATAAGCTGAGCTCCCTGATTTTTTACGGGCCTCCAGGGACAGGAAAGACAACACTTGCAAAGGTAATCGCCAACACGACCAGTGCCCAGTTCAGGCAGATTAACGCCACGGTTGCCGGGAAGAAAGACATGGAGGAAGTTGTCAAAGAGGCAAAAGATTTATTGGGGATGTACCAGAAGAAGACAATTCTGTTCATCGATGAGATTCACAGATTTAACAAAGGACAGCAGGATTATCTACTTCCCTATGTAGAGGACGGTACCATAACCCTTATCGGGGCTACGACGGAGAATCCGTACTTCGAGGTGAACAGCGCCCTCCTGTCCAGGTCCGGCATATTTGAGCTAAAGGCATTGAGCCGGGAAGAGGTAAAAACTATTCTAAAGCGTGCAGTATATGACAAAGACAAGGGTATGGGCAGTTTCAAGGCAGAAATTGATGAAGATGCCCTGGAATTTCTTGCTGATGTATCAGGAGGAGATGCCAGACAGGCTTTAAATGCGGTGGAGCTGGGAGTGCTGACTACCCAGCGAAGTGAAGACGGGCTTATTCATCTCACTCTGGAGGCAGCCTCCGAATGTATCCAGAAGCGGGTGGTACACTACGACAAAGCAGGCGATAATCACTACGATACGATTTCAGCTTTTATAAAAAGTATGAGGGGCTCAGATCCCGATGCGGCAGTCTATTATCTGGCAAAAATGTTGTATGCAGGGGAGGATATTAAGTTCATCGCCAGGCGGATTATGATTTGCGCCTCGGAGGATGTGGGAAATGCGGACCCCATGGCTCTCACAGTCGCAGTATCGGCTGCCCAGGCAGTGGAGCGCATTGGAATGCCGGAATCACAGATTATTCTCTCCCAGGCAGTGACTTATGTAGCATCGGCTCCGAAAAGTAATTCTGTGGTAAATGCTATATTTGCGGCAAATGAAAGTGTGAGACGGCAGAAAACAACTGTTCCTGCCCACCTGCAGGACGCACATTATAAAGGCTCAAAGAAAATGGGACGCGGGACCGGCTATAAGTATGCCCACGATTATCCCGGACACTATGTAAAACAGCAGTATCTTCCTGACGAAATCAAAGACGCCAGATTCTACGAGCCAGGTGTTCTGGGATATGAAAAGACAATCAAAGAATATTTAGAGAAGCTTAGACAGGAGTAAAGCATAGATATCCTGGCTTCTTCCGGCCCAGTTATTGGCGATAGTTTCAGCTTCGGTTTTTGTGGGGACAGTGATTTTCAAATCGATTAGGCTGAAACCATTCTCCACTATCCGGCATCTGACTTCATATTCGTGGTTCGTGTTCAGATAGTAGTCTGATTTTACTGCGGATTCTTCCTTCAGGTCATATTGTTTTTCTCTAAGGAATTCGTTGATATCCTTCTGGATGCCGGGTGAAATTTTATTTGTAAAAAAACGTATAGTCTCAGTTCCATTTTCTGTCAGGTGATAGAGCGTGCGGTTATGGGTTGTCTCGGCTTCCAAAAGCTCGGAATCCACCATGTCCGACAGGGCCTCCTGCAGTTTAAAGTAGGTTGTATAACCTTTATCTAGTATAAACTCTGAGATTTGGGATGTAGTAAGCGGAAAATCTACTTTCTTTAACATATATAGTACAATCAATTTGTATAAGGTAAATGTTTCAGTCATAGTACTCCTTTCCCTGCCATATATCTTGTTCTTTCAGATAACGGTGCAGTGTGTTTAAAACAGTTCTTTTATTGCCGGCCCAGAGAGGGGCAATCAATAACTCTGACGGCCCATCCCCTGTCAGACGGTGTATAGTAATCCGTGGATTCAGGCGGGCGATGCAAACGCCCAGAAACTGGATATATTCCATCATATCGGGGATATGAAAAGGATGATTCCTATATTCTGAGGCAAGCACTGTATCCTTTAAGACATGGAGAAGCTGTAGTTTAATGCCCTGAATATCCATGTGGTTCAGATAATCCAAAGTTTCCAGCATATCTTTCCGGGATTCTCCGGGAAGATAGAGAATCATGTGGACAATTACTGTAATTCCAAGACTCCGCAAATGCCGGACTGCGTCCTCAAAGGCAGTCAAGTCATATCCTCTGCGAATGTATGATGCAGTCTCAGAGTGAATTGTTTGAAGTCCCAGCTCTATCCACACAGGCTTTATCTGATTAATCTTATCAAGAAGTACAAGGACATCCTCACCCAGGCAGTCAGGCCTGGTGGCGATGGAGAGAATCCTGACCTCCGGATCCCGGATAGCTTCTCTGTATAGCTTTTTCAGATATGGGACAGGTGCATATGTATTGGTAAAAGCTTGAAAATATGCAATGTAGGAATGTACCGGACGCTTTCTTTGCAAAGCTTCTTTTCCACATGCAATCTGCTCGGAAATCGAGGCACGGGCGTTGCCGGCAAAGTCACCGGAGCCCTTGCTGCTGCAGAAGATACAGCCGCCTTTGCCGACGGTACCATCACGGTTAGGGCAAGTCATACCGCCGTTTAAGGTGATTTTATAAACCTTTTCTCCATAGATGGTCTTTAGATCATAATCCATTGAATGGTAACGTTTTTCTCCCCAGTGGTTCATCTGTGCCAGCCCCTTAAATTTCTTGATTATCTGCCCATTATCATAACACTCATGGAAATACAGCGCAAGAAGGAACGTGGTGAAAGAAGACACATTTAAAAAAAACTTTCCTTTTTTTGAAAGATGATGTATAATGGCACCAGATTCAATTAATGTTTTAGGAGGCTTTAAGCTTTCGCCTAAATTCGGACAAGTCACTTCAGACTGAGGTTCCCGCGATATTTTATTAAAACAGTTTTGAAAATTATATTATGGATTTATAGGAAAGGAAATATATTGTATGACGAGAGAAAAATATGAATCTCTGCCTCTTGCTACGCTGAGAGAGTTGGCAAAAGCCCGCAAAATGAAGGGTGTATCTACTATGAAGAAAGGTGAACTGATAGATGCCATGCTGGACCGGGATGAAAAAGAAAATATGGAAGCAGCAAGAGCAGAAGCAAAAGAGGAAGTAAAAGAGGAATTGAAGGAGAAAAAGGAAGGCACTGATATTGAACAGCTGGACAGCGGCAATTCTGCCAATGGAATACTGGAAGTGCTGCCCGATGGATATGGCTTTATCCGGTGTGAAAATTACCTGCCGGGGGAGAATGATGTATATGTATCACCGTCCCAGATTCGGAGATTTAACCTGAAGACGGGAGATATTATCTCGGGAAATACAAGGGTTAAGACACAGTCTGAAAAGTTCAGCGCACTGTTGTATGTTTCTACGATTAACGGCATGAGACCTGCAGAAGCATCGAAAAGACATAATTTCGAGGATTTGACACCTATTTTTCCCAATCAGCGTCTCCGCTTGGAAACGCCGGGATGCACTACCGCAATGAGAATCGTGGATCTGCTTTCTCCTATAGGAAAAGGGCAGAGAGGTATGATTGTATCCCCCCCCAAGGCAGGAAAGACAACCTTGTTAAAAGAGGTGGCACTTTCCGTCCAGAAGAGAGAGCCTAATATGCATCTTCTGATTCTTCTGATTGATGAGCGCCCAGAAGAGGTGACAGATATTAAAGAAGCCATTGCAGGCCCCAATGTGGAAGTGATTTATTCTACATTCGATGAGCTTCCGGAGCACCACAAAAGAGTATCTGAGATGGTAATTGAACGTGCAAAGCGTCTGGTGGAGCACGGGAAAGATGTTACAATTCTTTTAGACAGTATTACAAGGCTTGCACGTGCCTATAACCTGACTGTGCCGCCGTCAGGAAGAACTCTTTCAGGAGGCCTTGACCCGGCTGCCTTGTATATGCCAAAAAGGTTCTTTGGCGCTGCCAGGAATATGAGAGAAGGCGGAAGCCTCACTATTCTTGCAACGGCCCTTGTGGATACGGGAAGCAAGATGGATGATGTAGTTTATGAGGAATTTAAAGGAACAGGCAATATGGAACTGGTGCTGGACAGGAAGCTGCAGGAAAAGAGAGTATTTCCGGCAATCGATATTCCAAAGTCAGGAACGAGAAGAGAAGACCTTTTGCTCAGCAGGGAAGAACAGGATGCAGTCTATATCATCCGCAGAGCTATGAACGGCCTGAAAGCGGAAGAGGCAGTAGATAATCTGCTCAATATGTTCTCACAGACGAAGCACAATGGAGAGCTGGTTCAAATGGTAATTAAGAAAAAATTTATCTAGACTGAACTGTTATCAATACATGATCAAAAAAACTTGCAAAACGAAAAATCATATGATATGATAATAGAGCTGTTTAGAGAATGTAAGTAAATTTAAAATAGAGAGGTGAAAATCATGAAAGAAGGAATCCATCCAGAATACCATCAGGCAACAGTAACCTGCAACTGTGGAAATACATTTGTAACAGGTTCAACAAATGAAAGCATTCATGTGGAAATTTGCTCTAAATGTCATCCGTTCTATACTGGTCAGCAGAAATCTAACCAGGCTCGCGGACGTGTTGATAAGTTCAACAAGAAATATGGCATGAAATAAGAATGAACGATTGCAGGCTGAGGTGAGATATCTCAGCCTCTTTTCTGCTATAGAAGGATAGGAGGATGCATGAAATCATCAAACATAGGCGGTCAGGCAGTACTGGAAGGTATTATGATGAAGAATCAGGACAGGTATGCTGTAGCGGTCAGAAAACCAAACAAGGAAATTGAGGTTGATGTCCAGGAATATCACAGTGTGGTGCCGTGGAAGCCGCTGCAAAAAACACCTTTCATACGCGGCATTTTTAATTTTATCGATTCACTGGTGCTGGGGATGAAGACCCTCACATATTCGGCCGGCTTTTTTGAGGACGAGGAAGAGACAGAGGAAGAACTGACAGAGGCGGATATTGCTAAGAAGGAAAAACAGGAAAAGAGGATTATGAACCTGACGGTTGCATTTTCAGTGGTTCTTGCGGCCGGTATTTTTATGATTCTTCCGTATTTTCTCAGCAACATCTTAAAACGGCATGTTTCTTCCAGGGGGATGATCACAGTTGTTGAGGGAATCCTCCGCGTCGCAATTTTTCTGGGATATATCTGGCTTATATCCAGGATGGAAGACATCCAGAGGACATTTATGTACCACGGCGCGGAGCATAAGTGTATTAACTGCATTGAACACGGACTTGTGCTGAATGTGGAAAATGTGCGTAAAAGCTCCAGACAGCATAAACGCTGTGGAACCAGTTTTCTGTTTTTTGTCATGATCGTAAGTATTATATTCTGCTTTTTTATCACAGCGGAGTCTCAGATTATGAGGGTTGTCCTGAGAATTGCCCTTCTGCCTTTGATCGCAGGGGTATCCTACGAACTGATCAGAGTGGCGGGAAACAGTGATAATTACTGGATTAATTTGCTGAGTAAGCCGGGAATGTGGGTCCAGAACATGACCACCAGTGAACCTGACGATAGTATGATTGAGGTGGCAATCTGTGCAGTGGAAGCTGTATTTGACTGGAAGGCATATCAAGAGGAAAACTTTGGAAGCCTGCAGGAAAACCCTGGGAGTGAAAACGCCGGGGCACAAATGCCGGTTCAGGCGGATGGCGGAGGACAGTAGATATGACTCTGCAGGAAGCCCGTCATCGGGGAAGCCGTATTCTTCAAAATTCGGGGATTTTGGAGGCAGATTTGGACGCACAGCTCCTTTTGGAGCATGTAACTAAAGTCAGTCTTGCCATGTATTATGCAATGCCGGAAAAGGCCATGACCCCGGAAGAGGAAAAAAAGTACTTTGCCTATATAGATAAAAGGGCCCGGCACATCCCTCTTCAGCACATCACAGGCACACAGGAATTTATGGGACTTAAGTTTCAGGTAAATGAAGATGTACTGATTCCAAGGCAGGACACAGAAGTGCTTGTAGAGGAGGCGCTGAAGCTCGTAGAGATATCAGTAAAGAAAAAACAGGGAAATGTTCCTACAGACAAGGGGATGTTTCGAATGCTGGATATGTGTACCGGGTCGGGGTGTATTCTACTTAGTATTCTGCATTATGCCGGGAGATTTACGGAGGTTCAGCTAGAGGGAACAGGGGTAGATATTTCTGAAAAGGCTTTGGCGGTCGCGTCAGCAAATGCAGATACACTTCACGTTCCGGCAGAGTTTTTTTTCAGTGATCTGTTCGAGCGGGTGACAGGTCATTATCAGATGATTGTTTCAAACCCTCCATATATTAGAACAGATGTCATAGAGACTCTGCAGAAGGAAGTGAGATGGCATGATCCTGTTCTGGCTTTGGATGGAAAAGGAGATGGCCTGTACTTCTATAGAAAAATCATAGAGGCATCGGGCAGGTATCTCACGAAAGGCGGGTACTTACTGTTTGAAATTGGGGCTGATCAGGGAGAATCGGTGGCGGCTTTGATGTGGCACTTAGGATATCGTGATGTCGCAGTAAAAAAGGATTTGGCAGGTCTTGACCGGGTTGTCATTGGCGTGTATGATAAATAATGAGTCTGCCGAAATGCAGGAAAGGATAGAAAAAGATGTTTGATAAATTAGAAGATCTGCTGATCCGCTACGAAGAACTGATGGGTGAGCTGCAGGAGCCTGATGTGGCCAATGACCCTGAACGCTTTCGGAAGCTGATGAAAGAGCAGAGTGATCTGACTCCGATTGTGGAGGCATATAAAGAATATAAACGGAGTAAACAAAATATTGAGGACAGTCTTGTCATGTTGGAAGAAGAGTCCGACGAAGAGATGCGGGAGCTGGCGAAGGAGGAATTGAATGATTCCAAAAACCGTGTTGAAGAACTGGAGCAAAGGTTAAAGATTCTCCTTTTACCAAAAGACCCTAACGATGATAAAAACGTTATTGTAGAAATCCGCGCCGGTGCAGGCGGGGACGAAGCAGCCTTATTTGCAGCCGAAATTTACCGCATGTATGTACATTATGCAGAGGGACGCAGATGGAAAATTGAGATGATCTCTCTGAATGAGAATGGAATCGGCGGCTTTAAGGAGTGCGTATTCATGATTACAGGCCAGGGTGCCTATTCCCGTCTGAAATATGAAAGTGGTGTTCACCGCGTACAGCGGGTTCCCGAGACAGAAAGCGGCGGCAGGATCCACACATCTACTGTTACGGTAGCAATTATGCCGGAAGCAGAGGAAGTGGACGTTGTGATTGATGATAAAGATATTCGTATCGACGTTATGCGCGCCTCAGGGAACGGAGGGCAGTGCGTCAATACGACAGATTCGGCAGTGCGTCTGACACACTATCCTACGGGAATTGTCATTTACAGCCAGACCGAAAAGTCACAGCTCCAGAATAAGGACAAAGCTTTTCGTCTGCTTCGGTCTAAATTATATGATCTGGAGATGGAAAAACAGCAGGCATCGGAAGCTGAGGCCAGGAGAAGCCAGATCGGAACCGGAGACCGTTCCGAAAAAATCAGAACCTACAATTTCCCACAGGGAAGAGTTACAGATCACAGGATTAAGCTGACACTGCACAAGCTGGATACAGTACTGCACGGAGACCTGGATGAAATTATAGACAGCCTGATTGCGGCGGACCAAAGTGCAAAGCTGGCTAAGATGAATGAGGGTTAAGTATTGTTAAAACATACGCTGGGTGTTTGAATTTCTCAAACACCCTTTTATGATACAAATGATAGAAAAAGAGGAAATGGATATGGGAGAAAAGCTAAAAAAATTATTTGCTTATTACAAGCCTTACAAGGGGCTGTTTTACAGTGATATGGTATTTGCTATACTGGGAGCAGCGGTGACACTCGTGATTCCCATGATTGTCAGATACATTACCAATGAAGTTGTTTACTTCGGAGCATCTCAGGCGAGACAAGCAGTTCTGGTGCTGGGAGCGGTGATGCTGGGGCTGGTAGCCCTGGAAATGTTCTGCAACTTTTATATTGCATATTTTGGGCATATTATGGGGGCAAAGATGGAAGCGAATATGCGCCGGGATATTTTCGGACATTATCAGAAGCTGACCTTTGCCTTTTATGACAATCAGAAGGTTGGCCACTTGCTTTCCAGAATTACAAGTGATCTGTTCGATATTAGTGAACTGCTTCATCACGGGCCGGAGGATCTGGTGATATCTGTTATTAAGATGGTGGGTTCTCTTGTTATTCTGCTGACAGTAAATGTCAAACTTGCTCTTGTTGCATTTATATTTATTCCGCTTATGGTAATCTTTGCTTTCTATACTAACAGGAAGATGAAGGTTGCGTTTAAGAGAAACAGGGAAAAAATTGGTGAAATCAACAGCCAGATTGAGGACAGCCTTTCCGGTATACGGGTAGTAAAATCCTTCGCAAATGAAAATATAGAAATGAAAAAGTTCAAAGTCGGGAATGATAATTTTGTGAAGGCGAAGAGGATGAGCTATAAGTATATGGCAATCTACAACTCTGGTCTGGGCGCCATGAGTACAATGATTACAGTTGTTGTATTAATTTCCGGGGTGGGAATGATGATGTTAGGCAGACTTGCCGTGACAGATTTGATTACTTTCCTGCTATATATTAATAATCTTACAGATCCTGTAAAGAAGCTTGTGGCACTTACAGAACAGTTTCAGAATGGCTACTCTGGCTTTGAAAGATTTTTGGAAATTATGTCAATCGCACCGGATATTGCAGACGAGCCGGATGCAGTTTCTCTGCCGGAAGTAAAAGGAAATATTGGGTTTAAGAATGTTTCCTTTTATTATGAGGATAAAAATAAAAAAGTGTTGGATAACCTGAATCTGAAGGTAGAAGCAGGGGATTATATCGCTCTTGTAGGACCCTCCGGCGTGGGAAAAACTACGCTTTGCAGTCTTATTCCAAGATTTTACGAGGTGTCAGAAGGCGGAATCTATCTGGATGGGACAGATATCCGTCATATTAAACTCGACGAATTACGCAGCCATATCGGAATTGTACAGCAGGATGTCTACCTGTTTGCAGGCAGTATTATGGACAATATCAGGTACGGAAAACCGGGAGCTACAGATGAGGAGGTAGTCCGGGCAGCCAGAAACGCCAATGCCCATGAGTTTATTATGGAATTCCCGGAAGGATATGATACAGATGTGGGACAAAGAGGTGTAAAACTATCGGGTGGGCAAAAACAGAGACTCTCCATTGCCAGAGTGTTCTTAAGGAACCCGGAAGTTCTTATTTTCGACGAGGCTACATCTGCGTTGGACAATGAAAGTGAACATGTTGTTCAGCAGTCTATGGAAAGCCTGTCAAAAAATAGAACAACATTTGTCATTGCCCATCGTCTCTCTACTATCCGCAACGCCGGACGGATCTTGGTTCTCACGGAGAATGGGATCGCAGAGCAGGGAACCCATGAAGAATTGCTTGCAAAAAGGGGCATTTATGCAGGGCTTTATGATGCGAATATTGTCAAATAAATAAAGAGTATGGTATAATGCTCTTACTTGGCGAGGTACTTTCGAGCCTAGAAAGACATATACCTAAACACTTAGCGAGGTATTTTCGAGCTTAGTATTTATGGTATACTAACAAAACCTAAGAAGGAGACATAAAAAGGATAAGCATGGAGGAAATAAATTTTAAGAGACCTGAATTGGAAGACAAAGATATTATCACTGCCTATTTTAAGAAAGCTCCCAGCAGAAGCTGCGAAAGAACTTTTAGCAATGTATTTCTCTGGTCGAGATTTTATAAAGTGAAGTATGCAATTATAGAAGATACCCTTGTGTTTAGAAATGATGAAGATGGAATAGCATTTTCCTATCCGGCCGGGGAACCCCAGTGTGTAAGGAATGCTCTGGAGTTTCTTATGAAGTACAGTGAAAAACAGGGTTACCCGTTTAAGCTTTACCACGTGACCAAAGAACTTTTCACGCAGCTTGAGGGGTGGTATCCAGGAGAATTTCAGGTAGAGTATGTACGAGACGCGGCAGATTATGTTTATGAATCTGAGAAGTTATCTAGGTTATCAGGAAAGAAGCTGCACAGTAAAAGAAACCATCTCAATAAATTCAAAGCATTATATCCTGACTGGGGCTATGAATCTTTAAATGATGAGAATCTGGAAGAATGTTTTCAGATGGCATTGAAGTGGCGCAACCTCAATGATGTCGATGGTGACTCAGAAAAGAATGCAGAGATGAGTGTAACTCTCAATTCTCTTCGTCTGTATAAAGAATTAGGAGAAGTCGGGGGCATTCTGCGTATAAGCGGCGAAATTGTCGCTTTTGCAGTCGGAGAAGCCATATGTGATGATACATTTGTTGTCCATATTGAGAAAGCATTTACTGATGCACAGGGGGCTTATGCTATGATTAATCAGCAGTTTGTGGAGCATGAATGTGTGGACCGTTATAAATATGTGAACCGTGAAGATGATGCCGGGGCGGAGGGACTGCGCAAAGCAAAACTTTCATACAAACCGGTCTTTATGGTGGAAAAAGGGATTGTTACCAGAAAATAACAGGAGGAAATGCAATGATATCAAAGAAAATGGAAAATATGGTTGCTAATAGTTCTGCAATCCGCGCAATGTTTGAGGAAGGCAACCGTTTGGCTGTAATTTATGGGGCAGACAAAGTATATGATTTCAGTCTTGGCAATCCAAATGTGCCGGCACCCCAAGCGGTTCAAGATGCAGTCCGGCAGATATTTGATGAAGAAGATCCTGTTGTACTCCACGGGTATACAAACAGCAATGCGGGCTACCAGGATGTAAGGCAGGCCGTGGCAGAGTCTTTGAATAGCAGATTCCGGACAAATTTTGCAGCGAGAAATATTACCATGACAGTGGGAGCGGCAGGAGGCTTAAATGTAATTTTAAAATCTTTGCTAAACCCGGGGGATGAAGTTATTGTATTTGCACCTTATTTCGGTGAATACAGAAGCTATGCCGATAACTATGACGGAGTGCTTGTGGAGATATCTCCAAACACAGCAAATTTTCAGCCAAAGCTTGGTGAGTTTGAGACAAAAATAACTTCCAGAACAAAAGCTGTCATTGTAAATACTCCAAATAACCCGACCGGAGTCGTATATTCTGAGGACACCATCAAAAAGATGGCAGCAATTATGGAGAAAAAGCAGGAAGAGTACGGCACAGCAATTTATCTGATATCAGACGAACCGTACAGAGAACTGGCTTATGACGGTGTGGAGGTTCCTTACCTGACGAAATACTATACAAACACAGTAATAGGATATTCCTACAGCAAATCTTTGTCACTTCCCGGAGAGCGGATAGGGTATTTGGTTATACCGGATGAGGCAGCCGACAGTGACAAGCTCATGGATGCGGCGAACGTGGCAACCAGAATCCTTGGATTTGTCAATGCACCGACTCTTCAGCAGAAAGTTGTTAAGAAGTGCCTCGACGAAAAGACGGACATTTCCTATTACAACAGAAACCGAGAGACATTATACAGCGGATTAAAAGAACTGGGCTTTGAATGTATTAAACCGGAAGGAGCATTTTACCTGTTTATGAAATCTCCTGTGGAGAATGAGAAGGAATTCTGCGCCTCAGCGAAAAAGTACAATATTCTTATTGTTCCGGGATCGTCTTTTGCATGTCCCGGTTATGTACGCCTTGCCTATTGCGTATCCTATGAGACAATTGTAAATTCTCTGCCTAAGTTTGCAGAACTGGCAGCGGAGTATAAATAGATAGGAGCTATAGATGGAAATAAATGAAAATCTTCTGAAAAATATCCGTAAAGTGGAGCCTTATGTGCCAGGTGAGCAGCCACAGAATAAGGTTGTTAAGTTAAACACCAACGAGAATCCATACCCTCCGGCGCCGGGGGTACAAAAGGCGCTTAGGGAGCTGGAATATGACCGTTTCCGCCTGTATCCGGATCCTACAGCAAAAAACCTGGTGGATATTCTGGCAAAATATTATCATGTGGGTAATGACCAAGTATTTGTGGGTGTGGGTTCGGATGATGTTCTGGCAATGTGTTTTCTGACATTTTTCAATTCAGAAAAGCCAGTATTGTTCCCAGATATTACCTATTCCTTTTACAAGGTATGGGCAGGACTCTATGGCATTCCTTATGAGTGTCCAAAGCTGGATGGAGATTTCCGTATACAAAGGGAGGATTACTACAGGGACAATGGGGGAATTATATTTCCAAATCCCAATGCGCCTACAGCTATATATGAAGAGCTGGAGTTCATAGAGGATATTCTGCGCCATAATCAAGATGTGATTGTGATTGTGGATGAAGCATACATAGATTTTGCAGGCAGATCTGCTTTGGAACTTTTGGCGAAATATCAGAATCTTATTGTTGTACAGACCTTTTCAAAAGCAAGATCCATGGCAGGAATGAGAATAGGTTATGCGATAGGGGATCCTGAGTTGGTAAAGTGTTTAAATGATGTTAAATATTCTTTTAATTCTTATACCTTGAATCTGCCTTCATTAATTTGTGGGGCCGAGGCCGTGAAAGACAGAGAGTATTTTGAAAAAGTAATCTCGGAGATTGTTGATACAAGAGAATGGACAAAAAAAGAGCTGCGCGGCCTGGGTTTTGAGTTCCCGGATGCAAAGGCTAATTTCATATTTGCGGCACATCCGGATTACAATGGAGAAGAACTATTCCAGGCATTAAAGAGAGAGAACATTTATGTCAGGCACTGGAACAGTGAAAGAATAGGACAGTACCTGCGTATTTCGATCGGAACGAAAGAAGAGATGGGAATACTTTTTGATTCTTTGAAGAGATATATTAGTAAACAGGGGGATTATAATTTATGAGTCATGCTTTAATGAATTGGTTTATCATAAATTTGGGCGGGAAGGTAAGCAAAAAACTAATTGTTTTTATAATTTCTATGGTTCCGATTTTGGAGCTTAGAGGAGGACTGCTTGCTGCCGGTCCCCCCTTTTTAGATGTGCAAAAATGGCAGGCGGTTCCTATTTGCATTATTGGTAATCTGTTGCCGATTCCTTTTATATTACTGTTGATCACAAGGATTTTTGACTGGATGAAAGGTACAAAAAAATTGAGACCCATGGTGGAGAAACTGGAAACAAAAGCCATGAGTAAAAGCGCTAACATTGAGAAATATGAATTTTGGGGGCTTCTGATTTTTGTGGGAATTCCGCTTCCCGGTACGGGAGCGTGGACAGGGGCGCTGATTGCAGCACTTTTGGGAATCCGATTTAAAAAAGCATTTCCCGCCATTGCGCTTGGAGTCCTTATGGCAGGGTGTATTATGACCATTTTGTCATATGGAATTATCGGAGGCATATTTGGCTGATCATTCTCTGCAAATTCATATCCGTTGACAGGACAGGTGAAAGACCGTATAATGAAAAAGTAGAAGGAAGGAAAGAATATCCATGTATAGTGAGGAAAAACGGAATCAAATCTGGAAAGTCGTGATGACTGTATCTACAGTAGTGATTATCGTCATAGCTGCCTTTTTCATAATAAAGCTTTTTACGGCCAATCCACTGGAAGGTAAATGGAGCAATGAAGACATCAATTTGGTTATGACCATCAGAGGAGATGGCAAAGTGGTGCTTGAATGGCCAAAAGAGTATGAAGATGCAGGTGTATCTGTGGTGACAAAATACAACATTGACAAGGAGACAAAGACCTTTACAATAAATGTTTCGGAAGATGCCATACAGGAGGCCGCAGGTACTTCGGATGGCAGCGTAACCGCAGACACTCTGAAGTCGGCGGCAGATCAGATGGAAGGTACCTTTGATTACAGCATCGAGAATAAACAATTAGTTCTGACAGACAGAGAATACGGAGAAAGGATGGTCTTCGTTAAAAAGTAACGGGTAAACAGGGAAGGCTTTCCCTGTTTATTCTTTCTTAATGGGAAACATGCCGGAGAGAGGAAGTGCAGTTATGGAGTTTTTAAGGGAGAACACAAAGGAAATAAAAATAGGGGATGTAGTAATCGGAGGAAATCATCCGGTTGCAATCCAGTCTATGACGAACACAAAAACAGAGGATGTGGAGGCGACAGTATCACAGATATTGAAGCTGGAAGCGGCAGGATGCGAAATTATCCGTTGTGCAGTGCCAACAATGGAAGCGGCACTGGCATTAAAAGAGATCCGCAGTAAGATTCACATTCCGCTGGTTGCAGATATTCATTTTGACTACCGGCTTGCCATTGCCGCTATAGAAAACGGGGCTGATAAGATTCGGATTAATCCCGGCAATATCGGAAGTGAAGAGAGATTGCGCACGGTCGTGGAAAAAGCAAAAGAATACCAGGTTCCAATCCGTGTAGGGGTCAACAGTGGTTCTCTGGAAAAACAGCTGGTTGAAAAATACGGTGGTGTAACTGCAGCGGGACTTGCGGAAAGTGCTCTGGATAAGGTAGATATGATTGAAAAGATGGGGTATGAGAATCTGGTAGTGAGCATTAAATCCTCGGATGTAATGATGTGCGTAAAGGCCCATGAATTGATTGCCGAGAGATGCCCTTACCCTCTGCACGTGGGAATTACAGAGGCGGGGACAGTATATACCGGAAATGTAAAGTCGTCCGTGGGTCTGGGAATTATTTTATATGAAGGAATCGGCAATACAATTCGCGTATCTCTTACTGGGGATCCCGCAGAGGAGATAAAGACTGCCAAATTGATATTGAAGACTCTGGACCTTCGCAGGGGGGGAATTGAGGTAGTATCCTGCCCTACCTGCGGTAGGACAAAGATTGATTTAATACAGCTTGCCACCCAGGTAGAGAATATGGTGGCAGATTTCCCTCTTGACATTAAGGTGGCCGTCATGGGCTGTGCAGTAAACGGCCCCGGGGAGGCGAAGGAGGCAGACATTGGTATCGCTGGGGGAGACGGCGTGGGACTGCTGATTAAAAAAGGTGAGATTGTGAAAAAGGTGAAGGAGGAGGAGCTTCTGGAAACCTTGCGACAGGAGTTGTTAAATTGGAAAAACTAGGAAATAAAAAACTCTTTTTCGGTGTATTCCCCACATTAAAGGTAGAGGATGATATACAAATACTGTTTCAGGATGTGGAGGTTCAGAAAGTCTCAACAAACTCAAAACACGATTTTTTGAATATACATATTCTGAGCAGGCATTTGATACAAAAGAAACATATCTGGCAGATGGAGCAGAAGATTAAAGAACAGCTTTTTGGGAAGGTCAGAATTACTATCCGGCTGGCTGAGCAGTATATTCTCTCTGAGCAGTATACGCCCGGTACATTGATGATGGAATATCATGACAGTATTGTGCAGGAGCTCAAAACTCACAGTGTTCTGGCCGCAAATATGCTTGAGCGGGCTAAAATGCACTTTGAGGGAGACAATGTTTTATATCTGGAAATGACCGGTACCATAGTAGCTGAAGGTAAAAGAGAATACATTGCCGGCCTCCTTTATGAAATTTTTGAAACAAGATTCAACATGAAGATAGATATCCGTGTGTCCTGCCGGGAATCCCAGGATGATAAGGAACGTGAATATGATGAACAGAGGGTCCAGCAGGAAATCAATGCTATTTTTGAGCGCCGCGCAAGGCAGCGGGGAGAGTTGCAGACAGAAAACGAGGGCTCTTCTCAAAACAATGAACAGAAAAAAGAAAAATCCCGGGAGAAGAGAAATGGTTCCGAGAAAAAGGGTGGGTTTAAAAGGAAAGACTTTAAGAAAAAAGACTTTTACAGGCCTCTGAAGCAGGGAGACGATCCGAGTCTGATTTTCGGAAGGAATTTTGATGATGAGCCAATCAGGTTGGATCAGGTTGTCAGTGAGATGGGGGAAATTACAATCCATGGCAAGATTATCAATTTTGATACCAGAGAAATCAGGAATGAAAAGACCATTCTTATGTTTGCAGTCAGTGATTTTACGGATACAATTACAGTAAAGATGTTTGCTCGCAACGACCAGCTTCCGGAGCTTTTGGGAGAGTTGAAGAAAGGTGTTTTTGTTAAGATAAAGGGAATTACAACAATTGATAAGTTTGACGGTGAATTGACCATAGGCTCAGTAACCGGTATCAGAAAAAGCAGTGACTTTACAGTGTCCAGAGAGGATTTGAGCCCGAGAAAGCGGGTGGAACTGCACTGTCACACAAAAATGAGCGATATGGATGGTGTTTCTGAGGTAAAGGATATTGTAAAAAGAGCCCATGACTGGGGGCATCCGGCAATCGCAATCACAGATCATGGAGTGGTTCAGTCCTTTCCAGATGCCAATCATTATATTGAAACATTAGATAAGGACGACCCTTTTAAAATTCTTTATGGTGTGGAAGGGTATATTGTTGACGATTTGACGAACATTGCAGTGAATGCCGGGGATGAAGACCTGAGCGGAACTTATACTGTGTTTGATTTGGAGACTACCGGCTTTAGTGCCATCAAGGATAAAATTATTGAAATCGGGGCGGTGAAGGTGGTAAATGGTGAGATTGTGGACCGGTTCAGCACCTTCGTGAACCCCAGACGCCCGATTCCCTTTGAAATTACGAAGCTTACAAGCATTACGGATGAGATGGTCATGGGATCACCTGATATTGAGCGTATTTTACCTCAGTTTCTAGAATTTGTGGGGGATAGTGTTCTCGTGGCCCACAATGCTGGGTTTGACGTGGGCTTTATAGAGCAGAACTGCCGATACCAGGACATAACACCTCATTTTGTCTATGTGGATACGGTGGCCCTCGCCAGAGTACTTCTGCCGGCCCTATCCAGATACAAATTGAATACTGTGGCAAAGGCCCTTGGCATTTCACTGGAAAATCATCACAGAGCGGTGGATGATGCGGCGGCTACAGCAGAAATCTTTGTAAAGTTTGTACAAATGCTTAAGGAGCAGAACATCACCACCTTGAAAGAAATAAACCGGTTTGGAGATATGAACCCTAATGCAATCCGCAAAATGCCCACTCATCATGTTATTATTTTGATCCAGAATGACATTGGAAGATTTAATTTGTATCAGCTGGTTTCTCAGTCCCACATTACCTATTATGGCAGAAGGCCGAGGATTCCAAAAAGTGCGCTGAATAAACATCGGGAGGGGCTTATTGTGGGAAGCGCCTGTGAGGCAGGGGAGCTATATCAGGCGGTTTTGGAAAGAAAGTCTTCAGAGTCTATTGCAAGACTTGCCGAATTTTATGATTATTATGAAATTCAGCCTCTTGGAAATAACAAGTTTATGCTGGAGAGCAACAAATATCCAGACATTAATTCCCTGGAGGATTTGCAGGATATTAATCGAAAAATCGTGGAACTTGGAGAGAAATTTAAAAAGCCTGTGGTTGCCACCTGTGATGTGCATTTCTTGGATCCGGAGGATGAGGTGTACAGACGTATTATTATGGCGGGAAAGGGATTTAATGATGCGGACGAGCAGGCGCCTCTTTACTTGAGAACTACGGAGGAGATGCTGGAGGAGTTTGAGTATCTGGGAGCAGCTAAGGCGCGAGAAATTGTGATCGATAATCCTAATAAGATTTGTGACATGATTGAGAAGATATCTCCTGTCAATCCAAATAAATGTCCTCCGGTCATCGAAAATTCGGAGCAGGATTTAAGAGATATCTGCTATAGCAGAGCCCATGAAATATATGGGCCCAATTTACCTGCTCCGGTGTCGGAGCGCTTGGAAAGGGAGCTGAACTCCATCATATCCAATGGGTATTCTGTGATGTACATTATCGCACAGAAGCTTGTCTGGAAATCCAATGAGGAGGGATACCTGGTGGGTTCCCGAGGTTCTGTAGGTTCCTCCTTCGTAGCCACTATGGCAGGGATTACAGAGGTCAACCCTTTAAGTCCCCATTACTACTGCCCCAAATGTCATTATAACGACTTTTTGTCTGACGAAGTCAAGGCGTTTGCAGGGGGCTGCGGTTTTGATATGCCGGATAAGGTGTGTCCCGACTGTGGAGAGCAGCTTGTAAAAGCCGGATTTGACATTCCTTTTGAAACCTTTCTCGGGTTCAAGGGAGACAAGGAGCCGGACATCGATTTGAACTTCTCAGGGGATTATCAGGCAAAAGCCCATAAATACACAGAAGTAATTTTCGGGGAAGGCCATACGTTTAAGGCAGGAACAATTGGGACTCTGGCAGATAAAACTGCTTTTGGTTATGTGAAAAATTATTACGAGGAGAGGGGGCACAGGAAGCGCAAATGTGAAATTGACAGGATTACCCAGGGCTGTACAGGTATCAGAAGAAGCACCGGGCAGCACCCGGGAGGAATTGTGGTACTTCCCCATGGACATGATATCAATGAATTTACACCGGTACAGCATCCGGCTAATGATATGGAGACAGATATCGTCACAACACATTTTGACTATCACTCTATCGACCACAACCTGCTGAAACTAGATATTCTGGGTCATGATGATCCTACGATGATCCGCACATTAGAGGAATATATTACATCGGATGCTATGGATAATGAGTACAATGAGGAGAATCCTTTTGTTGCGACTAAAATTCCTCTGGACGATAAAGATGTTCTCTCTTTATTCCACGATACCAGTGCACTGAAGATTAACCCGGAAGATATTGACGGATGCAAGCTGGGCTGCCTCGGGATTCCTGAGTTTGGCACAGACTTTGTTATTCAGATGGTACAGGATGCGAAACCCCAGTCTCTTTCTGACTTGATCAGAATTTCGGGATTGTCCCACGGTACAAACGTGTGGCTGGGCAACGCACAGGAGCTGGTGAAATCGGAAAAAGCAACAATTTCCACCTGCATCTGTACCCGGGATGATATCATGATCTATCTGATCAATCAGGGAGTGGACAGCGCACTCTCCTTTACTATCATGGAGAGTGTACGTAAAGGAAAAGGCCTGAAGCCGGAATGGGAAACTGCAATGAAAGAAAAGGGCGTGCCGGACTGGTATATCTGGTCATGCAAGCAAATCAGCTACATGTTTCCAAAAGCACATGCGGCAGCTTATGTTATGATGGCATATCGTATTGCCTACTGCAAGATCAATTACCCGCTTGCATATTATGGGGCATATTTTGGAATCCGCGCTAATGCATTTTCCTATGAAATCATGTGCCAGGGAAAAGAAAAATTGAATTATTATATAAAAGAGTATAAAAGAAGAGCAGATTCCCTCAGTAACAAAGAACAGGACGTAGTGAAAGATATGAAAATCGTCCAGGAAATGTATGCCAGGGGCTTTGAGTTCCTGCCGCTGGATATTTACAAGGCAAAGGCAACCAAATTTCAGATTATAGACGGCAAACTGATGCCCCCTTTGTCCAGTATCGAAGGAATGGGAGAAAAAGCAGCAGAGGCGGTGGAGGAAGCGTCCAAGGACGGGCCGTATCTTTCCCTGGATGATTTCCGCCAGCGCACAAAAGTCAGCAAGACAGTTATTGACTTTATGGCGGAATTGGGGCTGTTCGGCAATCTTCCCCAGAGCAACCAGTTATCTTTGTTTGATTTTGTGTAAGGTTATGATGTAGGGGTCAAAAGGTATTTTGACCCCTGATACCTACGGATTGCTCCGCACTTTGTGCTCCCGCAATCCTAAAAACATTCGAAATCCGCCCTGCTCGGGCTGCTTTCTCATGTTTTGCGGGCCCCAAGGTCATGCTTTTTCATGCAAGCATGAAACGCATGACCTTTTGACCCTGGTATCAGGTTATGATATAATGCTCTTACTTGGCGAGGTACTTTCGAGCCTAGAAAGACATATACCTAAACATTTAGCGAGATTTTTTCGAGCTTAGTATTTACGGTGTAATGCTACCAACAGGATTCAGAGAGGAGAAGGAATATGTACGATTTCGAGGATATCAAAAACGAAGATATTGAGATTGCGGACGCAATTCAGGCGGAGATGGAGAGACAGAATTCCCATATTGAGCTGATTGCGTCCGAGAACTGGGTGAGCAAGGCTGTTATGGCGGCTATGGGAAGTCCCCTAACCAATAAATATGCAGAAGGGTATCCGGGAAAAAGATATTACGGCGGATGCCAGTGTGTGGACGTGGTGGAGAATCTTGCAATTGAACGTGCGAAGGAATTATTCCACTGTGAGTATGCCAATGTACAGCCTCATTCCGGAGCACAGGCAAATATGGCAGCCATGTTTGCAATGGTGCAGCCGGGAGATAAGGTGATGGGAATGAATCTGGATCACGGCGGACATTTAACTCACGGTTCACCAGTGAATATATCGGGGAAATATTTTGACTTTACATCATACGGCGTGAATGAGAACGGCATAATTGATTATGATAGAGTACTCAAAATCGCAAAAGAACATAAACCAAAATTAATTATAGCGGGTGCCAGTGCCTATGCCAGGACCATTGATTTCAAGCGGTTCCGTCAAATTGCAGATGAAGTAGGGGCTTACCTAATGGTGGATATGGCCCATATTGCAGGGTTAGTTGCAGCGGGTCTGCATCCGAGCCCAATACCATACGCCCATGTTACAACCACGACGACTCACAAAACTTTGCGTGGACCCAGAGGCGGCATGATTCTTTCCAGCAAAGAGATGAATGAAAAGTTCAATTTCAATAAAGCCATCTTCCCCGGGACTCAGGGCGGCCCGCTGATGCATGTGATTGCGGCTAAAGCCGTCTGCTTCAAAGAAGCCTTGTCCCCTGAATTCAAGACCTATCAGGAACAGGTGGTTAAAAATGCAAAAGCCCTGTGCCGGGGCCTTCAGTCCCGCGGAATAAAAATTGTCTCTGGTGACACTGACAATCATCTGATGCTTGTAGATTTGACTGAAAATAATATCAGCGGCAAAGAACTGGAGAAACGTCTCGACAATGCCCATGTAACCTGCAACAAAAATACGATTCCCAATGATATCCGTTCTCCATTTGTGACAAGTGGAGTCCGACTTGGAACCCCCGCGGTAACTACCAGAGGAATGAAGGAATCAGATATGGATAGGATAGCTGAAATCATAGCTATGGTTATTGCTGATGAAGCCAACGTGGAAAACGCAAAAGAACAGGTAGCTGAGCTTACTAAAAAGTATCCTTTGTTATAAGTTTTCTACTGTACAAAAAAGTGCTTTAAAAATGGCTCCCGGATATACCATTAGAACCATTTTTGAAGCACTTATCATTAAATCTGAGATTCAGGAATCTTTTTAGTTATTGCATCAATCATTTGAAAAATGGGACAGTGAATTAATTGCATAATACCCAAGTACAAAAGTCACTATGGATATTAAGGCGGAAGAAATCCACCAGCTCATATTAGCCTCCACAGGAAGGGCAGGTATTATCTTATCCTTAAATATCTCGGAAGTAGATCCAAGAACGAACCCTATAATCATACAATAAGTCTGATGTGGAAAATTATTCAGCGTCCATTCAATTGGCTTTGTAATGAGGAAAATCCCGATAACAGTAGAAATTCCCAAGACCCCAATATAGGCAATATCAAAATTGGTAATTGCCAAAAGTGTTGAATCATACATACCGAGTATAAGGAGCATGTGGGAGGTACTGATACCCGGCAGCACCAGCGCTAGGGCAATTATAATTCCTGCTACCAATATCATGAAATAATGTACGAATCCGGAGCCGGAACTTATATTAAAATTCCCGATTGGTATGAAACCGATAGAAATCACAAGGACTAATCCCACAAGAAAATAGATGACAGAAGAAACCTTAAATGAGGATTCTTTTGTTTTTTTGTATAAAGCCGGGATGCCGCCAATAACAGCACCAAGAAAGAAGAAGGAAACCGGTATTGGAAACTTCTCTAAAAGCCATTTAATCAGAAAAGCCAGAGATCCTATTCCGGCAGCCGCCCCTACACAAAACTTTATAAGGAAAAGTAAATTTCCCTTAAAATCTTTTAGAAAATTGCTGATGGAGGAGATCAGTCTATCATAAATCCCCAGCAGAATTGCCATTGTTCCTCCGCTTACTCCGGGTACACTCATAGAAGAACCAATGATAAAGCCCTTCAGTATAATTGTTAAGTTATTTTTTAATTTGTTATTCATATGCATAAAAACATATCCTGTAACCAGGCATATGTATTCCTTTCATCATGTTCATCCATAAGATTATACCGTAAATACTAAGCTCGAAAAAACCTCGCTAAGTGTTTAGGTATATGTCTTTCTAGGCTCGAAAGTACCGCGCCAAGTAAGAGCATTATATCATAGGGTGTAGTATAAGTACAACAATCAGTTACGAATTTCTCTTTCAAGGCATCTCGCTGTGGCAGAGCGCCATATGAATTTAATGCTTTAAACCAACAAAGTATTGTGTTATACTGTTGTTTAACGATTGTTATATCAAAGGAGGTTTTTCAGGATGATTTGGGCAAAGGAAGAGACTCTGCCAAGAGCTGAGATTGAGGCAATCCAGCTGAAACGCTTAAAAGAGACAGTCACCTATATATATGAGCGTGTCGAGCCTTACCGCAAAAAAATGGATGAGGCCAAAGTGAAGCCGGAAGATATCCAAACTTTACAGGATTTAAGAAAGCTGCCGTTTACATATAAAGCTGACTTCAGAGAAAATTATCCCGATGGTTTATTTGCGGTGGATAAAGAGGATATTGTCCGATATCACGCCAGCTCTGGTACTACGGGAAAGCCTACGGTCGTAGGATATACAGCCAATGATCTGGATATATGGCTGAATAATGTGGCAAGAATTGCCTGTATGGGAGGTGCCACTGCCAAAGATGTGGCGCAGATTTCCTTTGGCTATGGCACATTTACGGGTGCCCTCGGGCTGCACGGAGGCCTGGAGAAGATAGGGGCATCGGTAATCCCCATGTCTTCGGGAAATTCGGGTAAGCAGATGATGTTTCTGCAGGATATGGGGGTGACACTGCTGGTGGCGACCCCTTCCTATGCACTGCATTTAGGAGAATCTTTAAGAGAATGCGGAGTGGATCCAGCAAGGGATTTAAAGACACGCATTGGACTCTTTGGGGGCGAGGGAATGACAGAACCCATGAGAGATGAGATGCACAAGGTGTGGGGAGAACAATTTATATGTACACAGAATTATGGAATGAGCGAGCTATGTGGTCCCGGGGTGGCGGGAGAATGTACCCGGCTGTGTGGGATGCATATAAATGAGGACTGGTTTATTCCTGAGATTATCGATCCGGATACAGAGGAGGTGCTGCCTTCCGGCTCTACCGGGGAACTGGTGGTTACATGTCTGGGCAAGGAGGCCCTTCCTCTTGTCAGATACCGCACCGGTGATCTGACAAGACTCATGTATGAGCCGTGTGAATGCGGAAGGACGACGGTGCGTATGGCCAATCTGTCAGGCCGTGTGGATGATATGCTTGTCATCCGTGGAGTAAATGTATTCCCCGGACAAATTGAAGAGGTATTGTTTAAGATAGAGGAGATAGGCCCTCACTATGAGATTCTGGTGGAGAGAAAGAACAGGCTGGATGTGATGACAATCACAGTAGAATTGATAGATGACAGGCTTCTGGACAGTTACTCCAGGCTGGGCAGCCTGGAACAGGGCATCAAGGCAGCTCTGAAGTCTCAGCTTGGACTTGCAACACATATCAGACTGGTTGCACCAAACTCTCTTCAGCGGTTTGAGGGCAAAGCAAAGAGAGTTACAGATTTACGAAAGGATGGTTTATAAGAATATGTCAGAAAGAGTAATCATGTTGGGGAATGAAGCTATAGCCAGAGGGGCTTATGAGGCCGGAGTCAAGGTATCCTCCGCTTACCCCGGCACACCCAGCACGGAGGTAAGTGAATATCTGGTTCAGTATAGAGATGATGTCTATGAGGAGTGGGCACCCAATGAAAAAGTGGCTGCTGAAGTGGCAGTAGGGGCAAGTCTTGCAGGTGTGCGTTCTATGGTGTGTATGAAGCATGTGGGGCTGAATGTGGCTTCAGACCCTCTTTATTCAGTATCCTACATGGGTGTGAACGGCGGACTTGTGTTTATGGTTGCAGATGATCCTGGTTTATACAGTTCCCAGAACGAGCAGGACACTAGAATGGTAGCCAGAGCTTCCCAGGTTCCGGTTATAGAGCCTTCTGATAGTGCGGAAGCAAAAGACTTCTTTAAAATTGCCTTTGATTTAAGCGAACAGTTCGACAGGCCGTTTATATTCAGGACGACCACCCGTCTGTCCCATTCTCAGGGTATTGTGGAGCTACAGGATAGAAAGAATATTCCGGATAAGCCTTATAAGAAGAACGTCCGCAAAAATGTAATGATGCCGGGAAATGCAAAGCTTCGCCATATAGAAATAGAAAAGCGTAATCTGGAGCTGGCAGAGGCAGCCAACACCCTGCCAATCAATAAGGTTGAAATGAACGATACAAAAATAGGTGTGATTACAAGTGGTATTCCCTATCAATATGTGAAGGAGGCACTTCCAGATGCCTCTGTTCTAAAACTTGGGATGGTAAATCCTCTTCCGCGAAAACTGATAGAGGAGTTTGCGTCAAAGGTAGATACCTTATATGTTGTGGAAGAGCTGGATCCAGTGATTGAAGAGCAGGTCAAATCTTGGGGAATTAAAGCAATCGGAAAAGAAATTTTCACAGTGCAGGGTGAATACAGCGCCAATATGGTGATGAAAGCCATTTTAAAAGAAGCGCCTGAAACAGATGTGCCGGCTGAGATTCCACAGCGTCCGCCGATTCTCTGTCCGGGATGTCCCCACCGGAGCGTATATCACGTGATGAATAAGCTTAAACTCCATGCTGCCGGCGACATCGGCTGCTATACACTGGGTGCAGTTGCGCCGCTAAGTGTTGTGGACACTACTATGTGTATGGGATCTGGTATTTCCACCTTACATGGAATGGAAAAGGCAAAGGGAAAGGAATATATCAAGGACTGGGTTGCAGTGATCGGAGACTCCACATTCTTACATACAGGTGTAAATTCTTTGATGAACATGGTTTACAACAATGCCACAGGTACGGTTGTGATTCTCGACAATTCCACTACAGGAATGACCGGACATCAGGATCATGCTGCAACCGGAAAAACACTGCAGGGAGATCCGACTTATATGATTAATATTCCTGCACTCTGCCGCGCCATAGGGGTGAAAAATGTGACAGAGATCAATGCTTTTGACATTGTTCTGTTGGAGAAGACCTTAAAGGAAGAAGTGGCAAAGGATGAGGTATCTGTGATCATAACAAAGACGCCCTGTGTTCTCCTTGATAAATCTAGGAAGCCGGTTTATATCTCCCATGAAGATAAATGTAAAAAATGCGGCATGTGTTTAAAGCCCGGCTGCCCGGCCATCACGAAAAATCCAGATGGCACCGTGCATATTGACGATACGATTTGTACAGGATGCGGACTGTGTGAAACACTATGTAAATTCGGTGCAATAGAACTGGCAAAGGCGGGTGTATAGAAATGACAGTAAAGAATATTATGATAGTTGGAGTAGGAGGGCAGGGAACCCTGCTTACCAGTAGAATATTGGGTAGTCTTACAATGGCAGGAGGGTACGACGTGAAGCTTTCGGAGGTGCACGGCATGGCTCAAAGGGGAGGCAGCGTTGTTACCTTTGTACGCTACGGTGAGAAGGTGGCAGAGCCTATCGTGGAAGAGGGGCAGGCAGATGTGCTGATTGCCTTTGAACGGCTGGAGGCCTTGAGGTACGCTCATTTCCTGAAAAAGGACGGGGCATTGATTGTCAATGACTGGCGGATAGATCCCATGCCGGTTGTAATCGGGGCCGCCAAGTATCCGGAGCATATTCTGGAAGCCTTGGAAAAAGACCACAGAGTTTATAAAGTCAATGCAACCAAGGAGGCCAGAAAGCTGGGCAATTCCCGTGTCTTTAATCTGATTGTGCTCGGAATTGCAGCGCAGCATATGGATTTTACTAAGAAGCAGTGGTATGATGTGATTGAGAAGACCGTGCCGCCAAAAACAGTCGATATTAATAAAAAGGCATTTGATGTAGGCTATACTTTATAAAACAAAGGCAGGTGTGAGGATGATTAAACAGTTATCGGTATTTGTGGAAAACAGGCCGGGCAGTATCATGAGGGTGACCTCTGCACTTACCTCGGCATGCATTAATATCCGGGCCATAGCCTCTTTTGATACGCCGGAATTCGCAATCTTACGTTTGGTTGTAGACCGGCCGGCCAAAGCCAAGGAGGATCTGACAGCCAAAGGATTTGTCGTCAAAGTTCATGATGTAATCGGAGTAGAACTAAAAGATGAAAAAGGAAATCTGAACAAGATGTTATCTGTCCTCGCCGAGGGTGGAATCAGCATCAGCTATATCTATTCCTTTGTAATCAGGGAGGAAAAAGCCCCTGTTATGGTGTTTAATACGGATAATTATGAGAAGGCAGAGAAAGCCTTAAGAGCAGCAGATATAAAGCTGGTTGAGGAAGTAGAGTTATAAAGCAAGAAGGTACAAAGTAAAAGATAAAGGAGTCAAAAGGATGGCGGCAGTGGTACTGGAAAATTGGGTGGAACGGATCAGGAACCCGGAAATTGAATGTATGAGCAGGGATGAAATGGCAGCTTTGCAGAGCAAGCGTCTGGCAAATGTTGTAAACCGTGTCTATCACAATGTAGATTTCTATCACAAGAAGATGAAAGCTCTCGGGGTGGAACCGGGGGATATTAAGGGAATTGAAGATATCGATAAGCTCCCTTTTACAACAAAAGAAGATTTAAGAGACAATTACCCCTTCGGACTTCTGGCAATACCCAGAAAAGATGTTGTTCGTGTTCAGGGAACATCCGGCACAACGGGGAAACTGACACTGGCCTCTTATTCTCAGAAAGATGTGGATGTCTGGGGGGAATGCGTTGCAAGGTGCCTGACTATGGCGGGCCTTAACGAAGAGGACATTATCCATATATGTTATGGCTACGGATTGTTTACCGGAGGCATTGGGCTGGATTTTGGAGCAAGAGCGCTGGGAGCAACGGCTATCCCCATGTCCGCCGGAAATACTGCACGCCAGATGATGTGTATGGAAGACTTTGGGGCGACTGCCATTGCATGTACGCCTTCTTATGCACTCCATCTTGCAGAATCCCTGCAGGAAGCCGGCCTTATAGAACAACTGCATATCAAAACGGGGATTCACGGTGCAGAGCCCTGGACAGAGGAAATGCGCAGGAAAATCGAAAGTATTCTTCACATTAACTGCTTTGATATCTATGGGTTATGCGAAATTACCGGACCAGGGGTGGCACAGGACTGCATCCATCATGCAGGATTACATATCAATGCAGATTATTTCTATCCGGAAATATTAAATCCGGCGACAAACAAGATGTGCGCAGACAAAGAGACAGGAGAACTGGTATTTACCACTCTGGCGAAGGAAGCAATGCCTTTACTTCGCTACCGTACAAAGGACTTGACCAGTATTGACCACAGCACCTGCAGGTGTGGAAGGACTACGCCAAGAATCTCCCAGTTTACCGGCCGCACAGATGATATGAAGGTAATCCGAGGAGTCAATGTATTTCCGACCCAGGTTGAAACGGCACTTCTTAGTATGGGCGGGGCAGTGGCGCCACATTATCTCATGATTGTGGAGCGGAAAGACAACATGGATATCCTTACGGTTATGGTGGAGGTAGACGAGAGCCTGTTCTCTGATGAAATCAGAAAATTGGATGCGCTGAAAAATAAAATAGGTGCAGTGCTCAAACAAGCGCTTGGGGTATCTGTCCGTGTAAAACTGGTCGAGCCAAAGACCATACAGAGAAGCGAGGGAAAAGCAGTGCGCGTCATTGATAAACGCGGCCTGTGATAAGTAAAGGGGGAAGAACAGGTGGGAATTACAATTCAGCAATTATCAGTATTTCTTGAAAACAGGGAAGGACGTTTGGACGAAGTGCTTGCGGCATTGGCAAGTAATGATGTGAATATCGTGGCACTGAGCCTGGCGGATACATCGGATTATGGGATGCTCCGTATGATTGTATCTAATCCGAACAAGGGCAGGGCCGTACTGAAGGAAATCGGGATTACGGCAATGCTGACAGATGTGGTGGCATTTCGTGTCCCTCATGCTACAGGCTCTTTAAGTAAAGCAATGCACCAGATTGTAGAGGGAGATGTGAATATCGAGTACATGTATGCCTTTGCAAATGGAGTGGACGCGTCTGCCGTGCTTAAGACGGATGATCCGGCAAGAGTGGCGGATATTTTGCGGGGCAGTGGATTCGATGTCTGGGAGGCAGCGGAAGCCTATGTCTCTAATTTGGATTTGTAGTGTGCTGTCTTCATTGACTTTCAGTAAAACCGCGCAGAACCAATTTTCAGACTGCAAGACGGAGGTATGCCAGAACTGAAAAAAGGTATCGGGAATTTTCTCGATACCTTTTTAAGGATTCTTAATCATATTTCGCTGTATTTCTTTTAAATATTTAATTTTAATTATATAATTAAAAGGTACATATAAAATTCTGATTAAAGTTTTACTACGTTAGTTGCCTGAGGTCCTTTAGCGCCTTCTGTTACATCAAATTCAACAGCCTGGCCTTCTTCTAAGGACTTGAATCCATCCATGTTTAATCCTGAGTAGTGTACGAACACATCATTTCCTTCTGAATCAGAGATGAATCCATAACCTTTTTGGTTGTTAAACCATTTTACTGTACCTGTCATTGTGTTGCCCTCCATAAAATAAAAAATAAATAATAAAGTATTTACATTGTCCACGAAACTATATGAACAACGCTGTATTAGCGTAGCATATTTAACAATGAAAGTCAACGCATTTATGAAACATTCTGCAAAAATATACAAATATATCAAATATATTTAACAGTTAGGAAAACGGCAGGCAAAGTAGCTAATTTTCAACTGATTGAAAAAGACGTTAATATGTTATATACTGGCGTTAACAAAATATGAAGCAGAAGGAGAATAATTTTATGCTGGGATTTAAGTACACCATTACAGACTCTGAGGGAATCCATGCGAGACCGGCGGGAATGTTGGTAAAGCAGGCTGCAGGCTATAAGTCCGATATCAAGATTGCAAAGGGTGAAAAGAGTGCTGATGCAAAGAGAATTTTCGGTGTTATGGGACTGGGTACTAAAGCAGGTGAAGAAATCACTGTGACTGCAGATGGA
>NZ_SLZZ01000028.1 GCF_004346165.1 Muricomes intestini
TGTCTTATTTGCTATGAAATTTTTTCGAAAAAAGGTATAAAATTTTCAGATGCGGTAATACTATAGATAGAAATATAATTCGACAAAGGAATTTCGAGTTAAATCGACATCAAAACCAATACATATTTAATTCAAATCAGGCAGTTCTTGACTTGCCAGACACAGAAAAATTTACGCCCTCTCAGACAGGGTCGGATTTCTTTTACATACTGGCCTTTTTAACAGCAGTAATACTGTGCTGTGCAGATTATTTTCTGGATTTTAAAAAGTTCTTTTTTCTCCCGGTACTGCTGTACTTTACATTGTCGTTACTTTCCCCTTTTTTTCTCTGCTTTTTTCCTGCCGTTTCTTATGTACTGCTCCGCCATAGAAGTTATCCTTCTCTGGCAGCTGGTTTAGGCCTGTTTCTTTACTTCTTCGGCACAAAAGATATCAATTTCTATATTCTTTGTATCGGTCATCTCGGTCTGCTTATTGCCTGTGTACTTCAAAAGAGTACCAGCTGCTATGAACGCCTGGAAGAGTTATATCGGCGCACCCGAGATGACAGTACTGAATTGAATCTTCTCCTTACAGAAAGAAATCACACTCTTCTGGAAAAACAGGACTATGAAATCTATACCGCCACACTTAAGGAACGAAACCGAATTGCGCGTGAGATTCACGACAACGTGGGGCATCTGCTCTCCCGCTCCATTTTGATAACAGGGGCCCTGCAGGCAGTCAATAAGGACGATACGCTGGACGAATCCCTGAGAACCCTGGATGCCTCATTAAACTCCGCGATGGACAGTATCAGGAGCAGCGTACATGATCTGCACGATGAATCTATAAACTTAGAAGAAGCCGTAAATGGTCTAATCAAGGATTTTATATTCTGCCCTATATCTTTTCATTATGATATGGGACGGGAAATTCCAAAAGAGGTTAAGTACTGCTTTATCAGCATCACAAAAGAAGCACTTGCCAACATTATGAGGCACAGCAACGCAGACTATGTACAGCTTTACATGCGGGAACACCCCGGACTTTACCAGCTTTGTATTGAAGATAACGGGAATGGCACCTACTCTTTAGATTCGGGTATCGGCCTGATTAATATGAAGGAAAGGGTGCACACCTTAAAAGGGAATATACAAATTCTCACAGAAAAGGGCTTCAAAATATTTATCACTATACCAAAAGGAGTTTAAGATATGAAGATTTTAATTGTAGATGATGACTGTCTGGTAACAGGTGCATTAAAGACAATTTTAGAGACCCGGGAGGATTTTTGCATCCCGGCATGTGGAAATGATGGGAAAGAGGCTGTTTCACTATATAGAAAATACAGACCCGATGTCCTGCTTATGGACATCCGCATGAAAGAAATGAACGGCCTTGATGCCTCAGCAGAAATTCTGAAACAATACCCGGATGCCCGGATTCTTCTGCTGACCACATTTTTAGATGATGAATACATTATAAAGGCACTGAGGCTGGGAGCGAAGGGCTATATTCTAAAACAGGATTATCAGAACATTATCCCTGCCATCCTTGCGATATCTTCCGGGCAGACTGTATTTGGAAATGAAATAGTATCTAAACTTCCTTCTCTTCTTCAGAAGAAATCTGGCTTTGACTATGCTTCTCATGATATTAATGAAAGAGAACTGGAGGTCATACAGCTGATTGCAGAAGGACACAGTAATAAGGAAATTGCATCCACCCTTTTTTTGAGTGAGGGGACAGTAAGAAACTATCTGAGTTCTATATTAGATAAACTAAATCTCCGCGACAGAACGCAGGTGGCTGTCTTTTACTACCGTCATAAATAAAAAACAGTAGTTTTCATAAAAGGAGCATAATCTTTCTTTTTTGAAACTACTGTTTTTCGCTATTTTAATGCTTCTTATTCATCGAAAGCTTCTTTCACCTTTCCCATGAATCCTTTTTTCTTTCCCTTTGACTTAGGGCCACTCTCTGAACCATTTTCCGGGTTTAATGAGCCTCCGGTCAGCCTGTCAAATTCACGGAGAGCCTCCTTAGCCTCAGGACTCAGTTTCTCCGGTGTCTGTATAATCAAAGTAACATAGTGGTCACCGCGCACCTGTGAATTTCTCAAGGAAGGAACACCCTTTCCTTTCAGACGTACTTTTGTGTCAGTCTTTGTTCCCGCTTTTACCGTGTACAGCACATCACCGTCCACTGTGGGAATTTTCACATCACCGCCCAGGGCTGCCTGTGCGAATGAAATCGGAACAGTTGAGAAAATATGAACGTCCTGCCTCTGGAAGATAGGATGTCTGGAGACATTCACCTCCACCAACAAATCGCCTCTCGGACCCCCGTTGATACCTGGTTCACCCTTTTCACGGATACGGACACTCTGTCCATTATCAATTCCGGCAGGAATGGATACCTTGATTCGCTTTTTGCTTGACTCATAGCCAGTTCCATAACAGGATGGACATTTTTCTCTAATCACTTTTCCTGAACCGCCGCAGTTCGGACAAGTTTGGACATTCTGCACAGTGCCGAAGAAGGATTGGGATGTGTAAACCACCTGTCCCTTACCACCGCACTTCGGACAGGTCTCAGGAGATGTGCCTGGCTTTGCCCCTGTTCCATTACACGTTTTACAGGGTTCCTTTAAGATAACCTCCAGTTCTTTCTCACATCCGAAGATTGCCTCCTCAAATGTTATTCTGATACTTTTGCGTATATTTGAGCCTTTCATAGGTCCATTGCTTGTATGGCCCCCTCTTCTGCTGCTCCCGCCGAATAAATCGCCAAATATATCGCCAAATATATCACTGAAATCGGCACCGTTAAAATCAAATCCTCCGAAGCCGCCTGCACCGCCAGCGCCTCCTTCAAATGCTGCATGTCCAAACTGGTCATACTGGCGGCGTTTTTCAGGGTCGCTAAGCACTGCATACGCTTCTGATGCCTCTTTGAACTTCTTCTCAGCCTCGACATCTCCCGGATTCATATCCGGATGGTACTTTTTGGCCAACACACGATATGCCTTTTTAAGCGCTGCATCATCAGCATCCCGGCTTACGCCAAGCACCTCGTAATAATCTCTTTTTGACTCTGCCATAACACTCTACCTTTCATTAATAAGTAATAACATAAAAAGTCCTACGAAGCCGTTTTGGCCGGCTTCGTAGAAACATCCCTTCTTAGCAGGGTCTTAAACTTCCTTATAGTCTCCGTCCACTACATCGTCCCCCTGGAAGCCGTCCGGTGCCGGACCACCTTCAGGTCCCGGGCCGCCCTGGCTCTGTGCACCTGCCGCTGCCTGAGCCTGCTCGTACATCTTAGTGAACAATTTATTAGCACTTTCTGTCAATTTCTCTTTTGCTGCCTTAATTTCACCAACCTGAGCTTCTGTTGTCTCTTCAGGAGAAGATTTTGCAAGAAGATCTTTCAAAGCCTGGCAATCTGCTTCTACAGCACTCTTGTCTGCTGCATCCAGCTTATCTCCCACTTCTTTGATAGCCTTCTCGGTCTGGAATACCAGCGCGTCGGCCTCATTTCTTGTATCAATTGCTTCCTTGCGCTTCTTATCCTGAGCTTCAAATTCAGCTGCTTCTTTTACTGCCTTGTCAATGTCACTGTCAGACATATTGGAGCCTGCTGTAATTGTAATATGCTGTTCTTTTCCTGTTCCAAGATCTTTGGCCGATACATTTACAATGCCGTTGGCATCAATGTCAAATGTAACCTCAATCTGTGGGATTCCACGTGGAGCCGGCGGAATTCCATCCAGTCTGAACTGTCCGAGAGACTTGTTGTCCCTTGCAAACTGTCTTTCGCCCTGTACGACATTAATATCAACAGCTGTCTGATTATCTGCTGCTGTGGAAAATACCTGGCTCTTCTTTGTCGGAATTGTCGTATTTCTCTCAATCAGTCTTGTTGCAACACCGCCCATTGTCTCAATGGAGAGTGACAACGGAGTAACATCCAGAAGAAGAATGTCGCCTGCACCTGTGTCACCTGCCAGCTTACCGCCCTGTACGGATGCACCGAGTGCAACACACTCATCCGGGTTCAGTGATTTACTCGGCTCTTTCCCTGTCAGGCGCTTTACTTCTTCCTGAACTGCAGGGACACGTGTAGAGCCACCTACCAGCAGTACCTGCCCAAGCTCAGATGCATTGATACCTGCGTCTGACAGAGCACGCCTAACCGGTTCTGCTGTCTTTTCAACCAGATCATGGGTCAGTTCATCAAACTTAGCTCTTGTCAAGTTCATATCAAAATGCTTCGGTCCCTCTGATGTTGCTGTGATGAACGGAAGGTTAATGTTTGTTGTTGTCGCTGAAGAAAGTTCTTTTTTGGCTTTCTCTGCAGCTTCCTTTAATCTCTGAAGTGCCATCTTATCTGTAGAAAGATCTACACCTTCTTTTGACTTAAAGTCAGCGAGCATGTAGTCTGTAATCTTCTGGTCAAAGTCATCTCCGCCAAGTCTGTTATTTCCTGCTGTAGATAATACTTCAATGACACCGTCGCCGATTTCAATGATAGATACGTCGAATGTACCGCCGCCCAGGTCATATACCATAATCTTCTGCTCTTTTTCATTATCCAGTCCATATGCAAGAGCTGCTGCAGTAGGCTCGTTAATAATACGCTTTACATCCAATCCTGCAATCTTTCCGGCATCTTTTGTCGCCTGGCGCTGAGCGTCATTAAAATATGCAGGTACAGTGATGACTGCTTCTGTTACCTTTTCACCCAGGTACCCCTCTGCGTCAGCTTTCATCTTCTGCAGGATCATTGCTGAAATCTCCTGAGGAGAATATTTTTTATCATCGATTGTTACTTTGTGGTCTGTTCCCATCTCTCTCTTGATGGAAGAAATTGTCTTGTCAGCGTTTGTTACTGCCTGACGTTTTGCAGGCTCACCCACCAAACGCTCCCCTGTCTTTGTAAATGCCACTACAGACGGTGTTGTTCTTGCCCCCTCCGTGTTTGCAATAACTGCTGGCTGTCCGCCTTCCATAACAGCTACACAGCTATTTGTTGTACCTAAGTCAATACCAATTATTTTACCCATAATATTTCCTCCTAAAAATTTTTAATTGCGGATAATAACTAATTCGCTACCTTTACCATACTATGTCTCACTACGCCGTCCCGGTAAGTGTAGCCTTTCTGAAATTCTTCCGCTACAATATTCTCACCAAGTTCTTCATCCTCCACATGCATCACCGCATTGTGCAAATCCGGATTAAATTCAGCGCCGACTGCCTCAATCGGCTTTACGCCAATCTCTTCAAATGCAGCCATAAGCTGTTTGTAAATTTTCTCCATGCCCTCTGCAAAAGGATTGGATTCTTCTCCCTCCGGCACAGCATCAAGGCCGCGCTCAAAATTATCGACCACCGGAAGAATCTTTTCTATGATATCTCTCGCACCTATTTCGTACATCTGGGATTTCTCTTTATCGGTACGCTTGCGGAAGTTATCAAACTCTGCTATCTGACGAGTGAGTCTGTCAGTCAGTTCCTCTATCTTCTCGTCCTTTTCATCTTTCTTTGGCTTTCTGCCAAACTTTTTCTTGACGGATTGTTCTTTCTCATCCTTTGACTCCTGCTGTTCCTCTGCGTTTTCACCGGAATCAGCTTCTTTTTCAGGATCCACTGGCCCCTCCGAAGTATTTTCCACGGGAACTTCCGGCTGGTCTGTCGTTTCCTCTGCTGTCTGATCCTGGATTGTCTCTTCTCCGTCTTCGGCAGCTGCTTTAGCCTTTGCCTCTTCCACTGCCTCTTTTATTATATCTTCATTACTCATCTTTTCTCCCACCAGCTATTCACCTTCCTGTTCATTTGATTGCCTATTATATACTGCATCCAACTCACTTTGCAGAGTCTTCAGCGTCTTCATGACATGCTCATAGTCCATACGCTTAGGACCGATGATACCTATGGTGCCTTTCATACCTTCCCCCAGCTCATAGGTCGCAGTTACAACACTACAGTCTTTCATATTCTTCACCGGAGTTTCATCACCGATATATACCTGAATCCCATGACTGTCTTCACTGGCCAGCGTCTCAGTAACAAGAGCTGCCAGCTGCTGCTTCTCTTCAAACGCACTGATAATCTCCTGCGCACTCTGATTGTCACTCAGTTCGGGATATTTAAAAATATTAGTGGCACCGCTTGTATAAATTTCCATGTCCTCATCAACCTGGATAATGTCAGCCACTGCGTCCAGAACATCACCGATCACCCTGCTGTGGATTCCCGCCTGCTCCTTCAGCCTTGCTATCAGGCCTAAATTAATCTGTTCAATAGACATACCATTTAGAGTTGTATTCAGGAGCATGTTCAGCTTCAATAAGTTTTCATTACTTATGGTCTCTCCTACATGAATAATCTTATTCTTAATGACATTGCCGCCCATTACAATCACAGCGACAATCTGCTCCGCGTCCACCTGGGAAAGCTGAATAAACTTCAGTATATTTCTATTATTGAACGGGGCAGACACCATAGTGGCATAATTGGTATTTGCAGCCAGCACCTTTGCTGCCTGCTTTAATACTTTATCCACCTTATCTGTCTTTTCCAGCATGGTGTTCCGCAGTTCCGTGATTTCCTGCTCTTTGTCTTCCATCAGCATATCTACAT
This sequence comes from Muricomes intestini, assembly GCF_004346165.1. Taxonomy (GTDB): domain Bacteria; phylum Bacillota; class Clostridia; order Lachnospirales; family Lachnospiraceae; genus Muricomes; species Muricomes intestini. Next base: position 6,630 of record NZ_SLZZ01000028.1, read on the forward strand.
ACAGCCGGTATCCTTTGTCCGAAGGAATCCGCCCTGCTGATGTATGAGGCTGGAAAATATAGCCCAAATCCTCCAGATCCGCCATCTCATTGCGAATTGTCGCTGAACTAAGGTTAAGATCTGTGTATTTTGAAAGAGTTCTGGAGCCTACTGGTTCCCCTGTCTCCAAATAATTCTGGATGATGGCCTTCAATATTGTCAGCTTTCTTTCACTTATATCTGTAGCCATAGAACCCTCCTTCCTGATTCAGCTATTTTATATTTATTAGCACTCTTTTGTTTTGAGTGCTAATACCTTACGTATACTAAGATATCACCGGTATTTATTTTTGTCAACACTGTTTATGCATTTTTTATTAAAAGACGGTACCCTTGGGGTGGAATCGAGCTGATGGCTGAACTGTTACAAAAGTTTCAAGGATCCAGAAACCGGATAAATACCGCATTACTTATGTCCGTCCCTCGTTCTGTAAGATATATTCTGTCCCCTGCACGCACAAGCAGGTTTTCTGATTCCAGCTTCTTTAATTCTTTTCCGTAGACATCTGTTATTGTTTTTCCAAATTGTTTTCTGAATTCTTTCGCCGAAATTCCTTTTGTCTTTCTCAGGCCAAGAAACATGAACTCTTCTATTTCATCAGCAAGGGACAGCTTTTCCATCTCCTCACGGATATCCTTATGTCCTTCTACTCCGGTTATATATTTTTCATAATCCGAAGTGTTGTGATATCTGGTGTGCTCCACAAGAGAGGATGCTCCCAATCCGATACCCAGATATTCCTTACGCTCCCAGTATCCCAAATTGTGGCGGCATACATACCCCTCTTTTGCATAATTTGATATTTCATATCGCTGGTAGCCGTATCGGCCCAGCAGCTCATCAGTCGCCTCATAAATGGCCCGCTCTGTCTCTTCATCAGGAAGGGGAAGATACCTGTGTGTACCTTCCCCGCATAGTAAGGAATCCTGAGTCTCTTTCTTGTTTTCCCCACTGCCGCCGTACATCTGATAAAAAGGCGTCCCCTCTTCCACAATCAGACTGTACGCCGAAATATGCTCGGGCTCCAGTTCAGCCACCTTAGTAAGTGTTTCCCTCCAACTTTCTAAAGTCTGTCCCGGTATGGCAGATATCAGATCAATATTGATGTTTTGAAAGCCCTGTGCCCTCACTGCCCTGTAAGAATCCAAAAACTTCCCATAGGTGTGGATTCGTCCCAGCATTCGAAGTTCTTCATCATTCACAGACTGCAGACCAATGCTTAACCGATTAATCCCCGCCTGTCTCCAGAGACAAAGCTTCTCATCAGTCACAGTTCCGGGATTGATTTCTATTGTGATTTCTGCATCTTTTGAAATTTGAAAGCTCTGATGCAAGGCATCGAATATGTGCTGCATCTGCTCCCCTGTTAAAATAGAAGGTGTTCCACCTCCCACAAAAATGGTGGATATTTTGACCCTGTCATAGTAAGTGCTTCCATACCCTCTTATTTCCTTTATCAGAGTCTTCACATACTCCTGCTGTGTTTTTTCATCCGCTGCCCTGGAAAGAAAATCACAGTACGCACATTTCCTCACACAAAAGGGAATGTGCAGATAAATTTCCATCTCTTTAATCATCATCCAACTTCAGTACGCTCATGAAAGCCTTCTGTGGTATTTCCACATTGCCCACCTGGCGCATCCTCTTCTTTCCTTCTTTCTGTTTCTCCAAAAGCTTTCTCTTTCGTGAGATGTCGCCCCCATAACATTTCGCCAGGACATCTTTGCGCATTGCCTTCACCGTCTCGCGGGCAATCACCTTGCTGCCGATTGCTGCCTGAATCGGGATTTCAAACAGCTGTCTTGGAATCTCCTCCTTCAATTTCTCACACATCTTTCTGCCCCGCTCATAGGCGGTGCCGGCGTGTAAAATGAAGGAGAGCGCATCTACTTCTTCTTTATTAATAAGAATATCCAGCTTCACAAGCTCAGATTTTTCATAGCCCAGCATCTCATAATCAAAGGAAGCATACCCTCTGGAGCGGGATTTCAAAGCATCAAAGAAATCGTAGATAATCTCATTGAGGGGCAGATGGTACTTCAGAACCGCACGGTTCTCTTCTATATATTCCATGCCCTGATAAGCGCCCCGGCGCTCCTGGCACAAATCCATGATCGCACCGATATATTCAGAGGTAACCATAATTTCAGCCTTTACAACCGGCTCCTCCATATATTCAATTTCTGAGGGGTCCGGCAGGTTTGTCGGATTCGTCAATTCTATCATTTCCCCATTTGTCTTGTACACCTTATAAATAACGCTGGGGGCTGTGGTCACCAGATCCAGGTTATATTCTCTCTCCAGCCGCTCCTGGACAATCTCCAGATGAAGAAGTCCAAGGAAGCCACATCTGAAGCCAAATCCCAATGCCACGGATGTCTCCGCTTCAAATTGAAGCGCAGCATCATTAAGCTGCAGTTTTTCCAAGGCATCTCTCAAATCCGGATATTTAGCTCCATCTGCAGGGTAAAGCCCACAGTATACCATAGGATTAACCTTTTTGTAACCCGGAAGGGGCTTATCACAGGGCCTCTGTGCATCCGTTATTGTATCGCCCACATGAGTATCTTTTACATTTTTCAGGCTGGCTGTAATATATCCTACCATTCCTGCACTGAGCTCCTCACAGGGTATAAACTGCCCTGCTCCAAAATACCCCACCTCCACAACGTCCGCCGTTGCTTTCGTAGCCATCATCTGAATTCTGCTCCCTTTTCTCACTGTACCTTCCTTTAAACGGCAAAAAACAATGACTCCCTTATAGGAATCATAAACCGAATCAAAAATCAGTGCCTGCAAAGGCGCAGATGCATCTCCGCCCGGAGCAGGTATCTTTTGCACAATCTGTTCCAGCACATCCGCTACATTTAATCCTGTCTTTGCGGAAATCAGAGGGGCATCTTCGGCGTCAATTCCTATGACATCTTCAATTTCCTCTTTTGCTCTGTCGGGGTCTGCACTGGGGAGATCGATTTTATTGATTACAGGCATGACATCCAGGTCATGGTCCAGTGCCAGATATACATTTGCCAGCGTCTGGGCCTCCACACCCTGTGCCGCATCCACCACAAGAATCGCGCCGTCGCACGCGGCAAGGCTCCTGGATACCTCATAATTAAAGTCCACATGCCCCGGAGTATCAATCAGGTTGAAAATATATTCTTCCCCATCCTTTGCCTTATATACAGTACGCACAGTCTGTGCCTTAATCGTAATTCCTCTCTCCCTCTCCAACTCCATATTATCCAGGACCTGTGACTGCATTTCCCGGCTGGTCAAAAGCCCTGTCATTTCAATAATGCGGTCTGCCAAGGTTGATTTTCCATGGTCTATATGTGCAATAATACAAAAATTCCGTATTTTACTCTGATCTATCTCTGACAATTTCTATTCCTCCCATATTTTCATATATAATGATGTAGGGGGCAAAAGGTATTTTGCCCCCTGATACCTACGGATTGCTCCGGCCTTTTGACCCTGGTATCATATATAATGATGAATGTTTTACAATAAAAAGCTCTACGGCAAGTATATCCGTAAGACGGCCCGTCTTTACACTTTCTTCTATACCGGCACTGTCCTCCATAACATCCCGAAGCTCCCGGGACTGAAAATGTTTTGCCTGTTCCATATATTTTCCTGCCACAAAAGGATGCAGGCCGGCCCTGGTTGCGATTTCTTTTCTTCCATAGCCTTTTTTCAGCAGATCTTTCACCTGATATAATATTCTGTACTGCCGGGTCATCATAAACAGAATACGCATGGGAGGCTCCTTTAAAGCCAGCAGTTCATAATATAGATGAAGGGCACGCTCCTGTTTTTTATCTGCCACTGCATCCACCATGTCAAAAATATGATTGGATATCTGGGTGATGCAGACCGCATCCACATCTTCCGGCATAATGGCATTCTCGTCCAAAGTGTAGCACAGCAGCTTTTCCAGCTCTTTTTGTATGTTTTCCATATCTGTGCCTACTTTATTCAGGAAATACGTGACTGTAGATTCCGAAATCTGCCTATTTTCCCGGCGCACCTGTCCAAGAATCCATTTCTTCAGAGTCCTTTCGTCCTGGAACGGCAGCTCCACAATATGCCCCTTATCCTTCACAGCCTTGTAGATTTTGCTGCGCTTGTCCACTTCCTTCTCAATAAAAATGAAATAAGTGGTGTCCGGCATATTCTTGATATACTCAGCCAAATCAGCTCCTGCACTCTTAAAAAAACCACTGTTCTCAAATACAAGCAGACGGCGGTCGGAGAAAAATGGCAGCGTCTCAGCCAAGTCAATCACTGCCCTGACATCTATGCCTTTCCCTTCAAAATAGGCATAATTCATAGTATCCCCGTCCGGAATCATCGCTTTCGTCAGGCGATCTCTGTATTGTTTCTTCAGATAATTTTCTTCACCGTAGAGAAGATATATCTGCCTGAATTGTCCTGTCTTTAAATCTTCATTCAAACTCTTCATAACGGTTCTATTATATAGGAAAACTCTCTGATTTGTAAAGATAAAACTCAATCTGCAGCTGTGATATGTGACGAAATCTCTACTCTTTTCCCGTCTGTAGTCAGATTTACAGCGCCCGATCTTTGTGTACTGTAGATCTGGCTTTCTACTTCTTTCAGTCGTTTCAGCGTTTCCTCATGGGGATGCCCGTATCTATTGTTTTGTCCCGCTGATATCCATGTGATTTTAGGCATGGTCTGCCTCAGAAATTCTTCTGAGCCGGAATTTTTTGAACCGTGATGCGCTGCTTTTAATATATCATATTTCGTCAGTTCTTTGCTCTTTTCCAAAAGTTTTTCTCCTGCTCCCTCTACATCTCCTGTGAAGAGCATATCAAATTCTTTATATTTCAATTCCAATACCATAGAGGCAGCGTTCCCTGTTTCTCCACTGTATTCCGGAAATGGCGCCATGCAGGTAAACTTCATTTTCCCTTCCCTTAAAATCTCCCCCTTCTTCATCGTCACTACCCTTGTCCGATACCTGTCTGCCTTCACCGCAAGGGCTTTTAAGACATCATCCTGTACATCTTCCGGAGGCAGCACAAGATTTTTTACATGTATTCCCATGTCTTGGTTTTCCAGCAGCTCTTCTATCCCACACATATGGTCTGCATCGCCGTGAGAGATAAAAACATAATCCAGTGCCGCCACCCCCTGTGATTTTAGAAAAGGCTCTATCCGGTATTTTCCAACAGAAGAAACATCGCTGCTCCCGCCGTCCACAAAATAGTTGATGCCTTCAGGTCCTTTTATGTATAAACCATCTCCCTGCCCCACATCCAGCATAGTCACTTTAAGTTTGCCCGGCCCTCCATAAGTATACTGACACGCCAGTATGAGGACCAGCATTAGCACTGCCGGTACCGTGCCCCCAATAATTTTTCTATATCTGCTATCATTCAAAACAACGGCCTCTTTTGTCTCACTTTCCTGCATGCCTTTATATCTGCCGATTATAATGCAGAACAAGACCAATACCATATAATAACAAAATACAGAGCTTTTTGGGGGCTGTCCCGTTACAATTCTGCTCCCCGGTGGTCCCAGGCTTATCTGACATGCTTTTTCGTATAAATATAGAATACATTTGCAGCCGAAGAGTAAAAAACTTCCTGCATAACTACTAACAGGTACTGCCATTGAACCTATAATTCCTCCTCCCATTAAAGTAGATGTCAGGGGAATTACAAAAAGATTTAAAAGTACAGAATAAGGTGGAAACTCAAAAAAGAAATAAAGCAGAAGCGGCAGAAGTGTAATATTAACAGCCAGCCCGGAGCAAAACTCTTTCATATATCGCTTTGTCTGCTTTTTTCTATACTTTGTAAGCCTAGATTCTTTTTCGCTTTTATATTTTTTTATTTCTTCCTTTTCTTTAATAAAGCAGAATTCCAGACAAGGAGCCACCACAGTGATTCCTGTAAGCGCACCAAAGGAGAGTAGAAATCCGGCATCAAAAAGATACAGGGGCTGCCACGCCGCAATCACTGCCGCTGACAGTGCAAGACTGGTTGGCATATCATAGTCCCTTCCTGTTATATCAGCCCCTATTCTTATCAGGAACATAATAAAAGCCCTGATACTCGACACACCGCATCCGGTCATAAGAGTATATACCAGGAGAAAACAGATCCCGACTGTTCCCGCAAGCTTAAAGGGCAGCCCTATTTTCCGCAGCAGCCTGTACAGTCCATTTCCTAAAAATGACATGTGAAGACCCGAAATGGCGAGAATATGCCCTATTCCACTCTTTTGATATAAATCCTTTACATCACTGTCCAGATTACCTTTATCTCCCAGCAAAATAGCACCCATGATGTTTCCATAATACTCCCCCATATGCTCTGTCAGGAGATTCTTCCACTGCTTACGGACTCGGGCTAATTTTTCAAAAATCATATTTACTCTGGCATCAAGGATCTGGAGCTCATCTGCCCACACAGAAACGTGGATGCCTTCTTTTCCATAATGAAATTTTTGGTTAAAATTCCCCGGATTTCTGGCATCTTGAAATACCCCTGCTTCCCCCGAGACTTTTATTCTGTTACCGATTCTTGTCTGATTTTTTGTTTCGATAAAAACTAGAATTTTAGATTCATGAAAGACCTGATTATTCAAATAAATTTGACTATTTTTCAGATATAGTGCTTCACACTTCGTCTTTTCTTCCCTGCGGCATACAGTCCCCGCCAAAACCACCCGGGCTTTTCCATCTATCTGCTTTTCCAGCCCGGAGGGTTTCCGGCCAGGTGATAAATCAAGCCCCCCGGTGAGAATTACCTGTATACTCAGAAAAAGAATGGAAGCCGCACATAGAGGCCGTTTTATCATTCTTCCTCCGCTTTTTCCACCCAACTCATATCTTCTTTAAGAGGCTGGGTTAAGTCTATTTTGTCCATGTAGGAGATATTTTTTTCACCGTTTACCATAATCTGCACTTCGTTGGCCGTTGTCCCCTCCACCAGGGAATTAACAATAGAATAAATCGTAATTTCAGGCTTAACATCAACCCCGCCGGTTAGAAATTCATTATCCAGATTCACATAACAAATCCCATCTTTGATCGTGACGCTTAAGAGACTAACTTCCGTATTGATTGTGGCATAACCTGTACCTTTCCTGGGGCCCTTCATCAGCTTTTCTACAATTAGTTTCTCTTTGGATATGTTGCTGCTGTATTTTGCGTCTATATTCTGTGCAATCAGTTTATTTCCTGCTTCGCTCGCAAAATATAAAGTCAGATTTGCTGTCTCATAAGTATTCAGTGAAGAACCTGTATTCTGCACAAAATCGTCTTCATTCAGATACCCTGTCACTTTTCCTGTACTGTCATTGAGATCCGCTCCCTCTACAGTGAGCCATAGACCGCTGATTCCGTCTATCTGGACAAGAGACTTAACAATCGCTGCCCTTACCAGCTTTTCTTCTAATGGATCTATATTTACGTATTTCCCGTTAAAATCCAGATACAGAATTTCTCCTTCCAGCTTATAACTGTTAATCTTAACTCCCTCGGGAATAGGCGCTGTATAATCAATATCCTCCGTTGGCTTTTTCAGAGCTTTCAGTATACGCCCTATTATTTTTTCTGTACTCTGATTTTTACTGATTTCACTGGTCACCTTCGTCAGCCCCGTCCGGTCAGAATTCAAATAATATATATCAAAACTGTCTCCTTTTTCATTCTTCGGTTTCCCACAGGCAGACAGCAAAAAAAGAATACAGAAAAAAACAGACACCACTCCTGATATTTTTCTTTTCATATATATTCTGCCTCCTTTAAACAACATGAATCAAAGGAATCCTTACCGTAAATGTGGTTCCTTCCCCTTCAATGCTGTACACCTTAATAGAACCTCTGTGCATGAGCACCGCGTTTCTTGCAATTGCAAGCCCCAGTCCTGTTCCTCCTATTTCACGGGAATGAGACTTGTCCACACGGTAAAACCGTTCAAACACATGAGCCTGATCACTTTCCGGTATCCCTATTCCCGAATCTGCCACTTTCACATAGAAATATTTGTGGTCCGCATTCAAAGAAACATGAACCCAGCCATCATCATAATTATATTTAATTGCATTTTCCACGAGATTGGAAAATGCAAGAGTCAGCTTTACTTCATCAATGTCTGCAGTTACGGGACGAAAACTCTCCAGAACAAGCTCCACATTCTTTGTCTCAGCTATTGGTTTCAGCCGCTTTAAAATCTGTTCCAGCAATTCATTGATATTTACTGACTTAATATTCATATCCTGTGCAGTTTTGTCCATCTTGACAAGTGTCAGAAGATCCGTAATAATATGATTTTCCCGGTCAATCTCTTCTGCAATATCCCCCATAAACTCCTGATATAACTCTATCGGAACATTTTCCTGGGATAAAAGAGAATCTGCCAGTACCTTCATTGACGTCAGGGGTGTCTTCAGTTCATGTGATACATTGGAGACAAATTCCTCTCTGGTTTCATCCAATTGCTTCAGCCGGCCCAACATCTTGTTAAAAGCCTCCGAAAGCTGTCTGGTCTCCGTAAATGTATTTACATGCAGCACTTCATCATCATACCCCTCAGACACATCTGCAATGGATTCTGTGATTTTGTGCAGGGGCTTTACAATCCAGTTAGCCAGGAACAGACTCAACCCCAGCATCAATACAAATACTATTCCCAAAATAGTACTGCCTTTTGTGCGCAATATCTTAATGCTGTCCTCAATCGTGTCCGTGGATACACTGGCCAGCATCACGCCCGATATCTCCTTAGATTCCCCTATAGTAACAGGAGAGGTAACCTCTATGTACCGATTTTTTTTATCATAGTAATTGGTACAGTTTCCCTTCATGCAGCGGACAACATCTTCCGATACCATTGTCTTCCCCTCGTCCAGTCCATAGGTATCTTTTACAACCCCAAGGTCCTTATTGATAACCATTACCCGGCCGTTGTATATATTTGTCAATTGAGTTAAATTTGCATTAATCACCTCAGAAGATGTGTCTGCCAGATAATTATAGCTGTTAAGCTGATTGCTTAGAATTGTACATTGATTCTGTATATCTGCAGTCCTCAAAGAAACAGCCCTCGTCTCATAGGCTTTAATAATCCCGCTGTAGGCCGCAAAGCATGGTATCATTGATACCGCGAGAATTAAAAGTATAATACAGAACCGCAGGCTTTTTAGAAACTTTCCATTATATTTAAAATGAAAATTATCCCTGGAAATAATAACCAACTCCCCACTTCGTATGTACATATTTTGGTTCACTCGGATTCTTCTCTATCTTCTCACGCAAACGTCTGATATGTACATCTACTGTTCTTGCATCTCCCGGATAATCATATCCCCACACCAGGTTCAAAAGATTTTCTCTGCTATATACTTTGTTCGGATTCATTGCCAAAAGTTCCAGTACATCAAATTCTTTCGCCGTCAGATTAACCTCCTTCTCGCCGATAAATACTCTGCGGCTTTCACAGTCTATCCGCATGGCTCCCTTCACGATAACCGGGCTGCCTGCCGGTTCCTCACGCTTTGTGGTTCTTCTCATAATGGCTTTAATGCGTGCCTTCACCTCCAGAATATTAAAGGGTTTTGTGATATAGTCATCAGCCCCATATTCCAGACCCAGTATTTTATCCATATCTTCGCTCTTTGCCGTCAGCATAACAACCGGCATGTCTGAAAACTCACGTATCTGCTGGCACACCTGAAATCCGTCCAGCTTGGGAAGCATGACATCCAGAAGTACCAGGTCATATTCGCAGTTTTTAGCATATTCCAATGCCTCCTCACCGTCATATGCACAGTCCACTTCCATGTCGTCCTGCTCAAGGCTGAAACGAATCCCCTTTACTATTAATTTTTCATCGTCCACTACTAAAATTTTCTTTTTACTCATTCTCTTCTTTCCCTTAGCCCCCTTGATACCTGTGCATTTTGTGCTCCCGCAATCCTAAAAACATTCGAAATCCGCCCTGCCCGGGCTTCTTTCTCATGTTTTGCGGGTCCCAAAGTCTTGCTTTTTCATGCAAGCATGAAACGCATGACCTTTTGACCCTGGTATCATATTATGATTTTATCCTTTATTTTATTATATACTCCTTCTTTGATTCCCTCAACCTGCATCAGATCTTCCACAGACTGGAATCCTCCGTTAGATTCCCTGTAAGAAATAATACTGTCTGCCTTTGCATCGCCGATTCCCGGCAGGCTTTTTAGTTCCTCCTTTGAAGCCGTATTAATATTTATCTTTCCCTCTTTTTCGTAATCCGCACCTGTCACTTCCGGCATACTGCCGTCTACAAACCCTTTTTCCAGCTCCTTAGCCGTAGGTATATAAATGCGCTCCCCATCCGTCACCACTCTTGCCTGGTTCAAAGCTTCATCGGCCGCGTCTTCCGTCACGCCGCCCGCTTTTGCAAGAGCTTCATATACCCTGGAATCACTGTCTAATTCATACACTCCTGGTGTATGCACCGCACCACAGACATAAACAAAAACCGAGGAAGGCTTCTCCCCCTGTTTTACAGCGTCCCCTTTCGTCTTATCGGGGGCTTCCTGTGTCGCCTCTGTGCCTTTATCACCGCTTATCCCTAACTCCAACTCTGTAAAATCATCCGCTTTTTCCTTTGTACATCCTGCGGTCAGTACCACTGCGGTAAAAATTACATACAGGAATCTGCAGATTCCCATATTTCTTCTGTCCTTCATAATTCCCTCACAGTCTTCTGGCTGTCTGGAATCCCCTCGCCGGACATTAATATTGTAACGAATATTGGTCTAAATTACAATACATATTTTTACGTTTCTGTTACATTTTTATTACAGGTATCATTTCTCCCACTGAAAAATGGCTATTCCTATCAGTGCAAGTGCCAGCCCTCCCACTTTTCTCCAATCCAGAGGTTGCTTTTCCACGCCAAACAGCCCCATGATTTCAATCACATATGCCACAATCAACTGGGCGATAACAATCAGCAGAGCTGCTTTGGCCGGCCCCAAAGCAGCCATGCTTTTTATGACGGTCCATGTGATTCCTGCGCCAATCACTCCCCCCAGCAGCATATATTTGGGGTCTACTTTTCCGATTGCAGCAATGCTGTCTCTTCCTGCAAAAAACCAAGCCACTGCACACACAAGAAATGCCGTCAGCTGAACCCACGCATTACCAACCCACATTCCTGTTGTTTTCGTTACCTGCGTGTTAAATACCCCCTGTACACTCATAAGCGCACCGGATAACAGCGCAATTAAAAAACCAATCATATCCTCATACCTCCTGCCTTTCCATAGTATGTACTCAATGATTGGTTTTTATCCCCCGGCGCAAGCACTGCTCTAGCAAAGTCCCATCAGAACCTGCTCTAGCTTTTCCACCATCTCATCTATGTGTTTTTCCTCCAAAATAAGTGGCGGCACAAAGCGGATTACATTTCCCTCCGCCTGAATGACCAGCAACCCATTCTCTACAGCCCTTTTATTTATTTCTCCCACAGGAATATTAAACTGCAGTCCCTGCATCAGGCCTTTGCCTTTTCTCTGTACAATGCAAGCCCATTTTTCAGTCATTTCATCCAGACGTTTTGTCAGGTAGGGAGAAATCTCATTCACGTGATCCAGAATATGCTCCTTCTCGAAAATTTCCAGCACCTTTTTCACCGCAGTGCAGGCCAGAGGGTTGCCTCCGTAGGTTGCACCGTGATCCCCCTGCTTTAAGGAATACTCTGCCACTTTCTTTGTCATTGCAAATGCTCCCACCGGTATTCCGTTGCCGATTGCTTTAGCCACAGTGATAATATCCGGCTTCACGCCAAATCCCTGACAGGCAAACATAGACCCGGTGCGCCCCATCCCGCACTGTACTTCATCACAGATCATCAAGATATCCTTCTCATCACAAATCTGCCTGATGCCCTCCATAAACTCCTGGGTGGCAAGGTTAATTCCACCTTCCCCCTGAAGGGGCTCCAGGATAATGGCACAGGTTTTCTCATTGACCAGCGACTTTACATTGTCAAGATTATTGAATTTTGCAAAATGTACACCCGGGACTAGCGGCTCGAACGGCTCTCTGTAGGAATCATGCCCGGTAACAGACACAGCGCCAAAGCTTCTGCCGTGAAATGAATTTTCCATGGCAATAAATTCATATTTTCCAGTCTGCCTTGTATATGCATACCGTCTTGCAGACTTGAGAGCCCCTTCATTTGCCTCACTTCCGCTGTTGGTAAAAAACACTCTGTCCATCCCTGTTATCTTGTTTAGCGCCGCGGCGGCTTCACCGCAGTTTTCGTGATAATACAGGTTGGAAATGTGGTAAATTTTGTCAACCTGTTCTTTTAATGTCTCATTTAGCTCTTTATTATTATACCCCAAACCTGTAACTGCAAAGCCTGCGGCAAAATCAAGATACTCTTTTCCGTCTGTATCATATACATACATCCCATTCCCATGATCCAGGGCAATGGGAAAACGGTTGTACACATGCAGAAGGTTTTCTTCCCCTGCCTGGATTTTGCTATTCACCATGATAATACCTGCTCTCCTCTCCGTGTAAAATTGCGGTGCCGATACCTTTATTCGTAAAGATTTCCAACAGCAGGCAGTGGGCAATCCTGCCGTCCAGTATATGAACCCTTGACACGCCATTTTCAATGGCATCAATGCAGTTCTGCAGTTTGGGCAGCATACCGCCCTCTATATAGCCCTCCGCCATCAGCTTGCGGGCTTCCCTCACACGTAATTCTGAGATTAAAGTAGACGGATCACTGGGATCTTTATAAACCCCTTCAATATCTGTCAGAAAAGCCAATTTTTCCGCCTTTACTGCACGGGCAATGGCACAGGCCGCATCGTCAGCATTGATATTATATGTATTATAATGCTCATCCAGTCCAACAGGGCAGATGATTGGAAGGAAATCCTTTTCCAGCAGGTCATAGATGATGTCTGTATTTACCTGCCTGACCTCGCCTACAAAACCAATATCTTCCCCGTTTGACAGCTTCTTTTCCACCTTTAGCAGGCCGCCGTCCTTGCCGCTGATGCCAATTGCATGCACTCCCAGTTCTTCCACCATCTGAACCAGACTTTTATTTACCTTCCCCAGCACCATCTCTGCCACTTCCATAGTTTCTTCATCTGTCACACGCAGGCCATTGATAAACTGAGGCTCCATGCCTACCTTGCCGACCCATCTGCTGATTTCCTTGCCGCCGCCGTGGACAATAATCGGTTTAAACCCAACCAGCTTTAAGAGGGTAACATCCTCAATAACCTGTTTTTTCAGTTCTTCATCAACCATAGCGCTGCCGCCGTACTTAACAACAATAATTTTACGGTTGAAACGCTGTATATAGGGAAGTGCTTCTATAAGTACCTGGGCTTTGTCCAGATACTGCTGCATATTTTTATCCATGATGCCCTCCTAGCTTCTATAATCTGCGTTGATATCAATATAGCCGTGGGTCAGGTCGCATCCCCACGCAGTTGCGCTTTCTGTGCCTTCTTTAATGTCTGCAATTGCCGCAACCTCCGGCTGTGACAATATTTCAGTTGCCTTTTCTTCACTGTAATTCACAGCCCTGCCATTCTCAATAATTTGAATTTTCCCCGCCTTGCTCTCAAAGGACAAATCCACCTTCTCAGGGTCAAACTGTGCCCCGGAATATCCCATAGCACACAAAATTCGTCCCCAGTTTGCATCGTGCCCTGCAATCGCTGTCTTTGTCAGATTGGAGCACACAATGGATTTTGCAAGGATTTTTGCCTGTCTTTTGGTGGAAGCTCCAATCACTTTTACTTCAAATAATGCAGTGGCACCTTCTCCATCGCCGGCTATTTTTTTTGCAAGGTACTCGTTTACCAGGTGAAGAGCCTCCGCAAATTTCTCGTACTCTTTTGTTTTATATTTAATCTTTTCATTTTCTGCCATTCCATTTGCAAGAAGAAGTACCGTGTCATTTGTTGAAGTATCACCGTCCACCGAAATCATATTATAGGTATCTTCTATATCCTCACTCAGCACCTTCTGCAGTGCTTTTTTGGAAATAACAGCATCTGTAGTAATAAACGAAAGCATGGTGCACATATTAGGATGAATCATCCCTGAGCCTTTTGCCATTCCCCCGATTGTGACGGTTTTGTCCCCCACCTGAATTGAAACGGCAATCTCTTTATGGAAAGTATCCGTAGTCATAATCGCTTTCGCCGCCGATGTCCCATTTTCAAGAGAGGCATTTTTGTTTTCCGCCATTTCCCGAATTCCATTTTTCAGTTTATCTATCGGAAGCTGCATTCCTATGACGCCTGTGGATCCCACAAGAACCCCCTCTGCCTCCACACCCAAGGCTTTTTCCGCCGCTGCGGCAGTCTCTTTACAATAGCCATAGCCTTCTTCTCCGGTGCAGGCATTTGCAATGCCGGAATTTATAATAACAGCCTGAGATTTCACACCGCTCTCCACCACGCTTCTGTCCCATTTCACAGGGGCCGCCTTTACTACATTTGTAGTAAAGGTTCCTGCCGTCCTGCACGGCTTTTTACTATATATAAGCGCCATATCTGTTCTGCCCTGATACTTAATCCCGGCACCCGCCGATGCTGCCTCGAATCCTTTTGCTGCGGTAACTCCGCCTTTGACAATCACCATACCCAATTTCCTTCCTTTCCTGATGTTTTTCTTACATCTACTGTTCATTAAAAGCAGTAATATTTTCTTTATTCAGTACAAAATCATAATAGTTCAAATCCATTCTTTCGGTCCAGCCAATTGTATTCCAGAATGCGTTCCCTACATCATTTTCCGTAAAAGCTATAAGAGACACTTTACTGATTTCTTCCTGGTTTAAAGCTTCCATCGCCTTTACGACCATAGCCTTCCCAATACCCCGTCTCCGGTAACCCTCATCCACACATACATGATACAGACATCCTCTGCGTCCGTCATGCCCGCAAAGAATCCCTCCTACAATCCTGCCGTCCTCCTCAGCCACAACACTGATAGTCGGATTCCTTTTCAGGAACCTTTCGATTCCCTCCCTGGAATCATCAACACTCCGCAGCCCAAAGCCCTTAATTTTTTTCCACAAACTATATACACCCTCATAATCCTCAATCGTCATCGTACGAATCATACTTATACTCCTTGCTTATACTCCTTGGTGAGGCCCTTTCGAGCTTAGCGGCATGGTTGTCTCCTTATTTATACTCCTTAGTGATATCCTTATGGGAACATCGGTACGAGTTCAAGGCCTTCCGATTCTTTAAGCCCAAACATCAGGTTCATATTTTGTACTGCCTGCCCCGCCGCGCCTTTTACAAGATTATCTATGGCCCCCATCATAATAATACGCCCGGTTCTCTCATCAATCTTAAAATTAATGTCTGCAAAATTGCTGCCCTCTACCCATTTTGTCTCAGGGCACACATCCTTTTCCAGTACGCGGACAAATTTCTCATCTGTATAGTATTTATCGTAAACTGCTTTTACTTCCTCATAGGTGACCTCTTTTTTTAGTTTTGCATATTCTGTTGCAAGTATGCCTCTGTTCATGGGAATCAGGTGCGGTGTGAAGTTCAGTAAAACCTTCTCCCCTGCTGCCAGGCCCAGCTGCTCTTCTATCTCTGGTGTATGCCTGTGGGTAGTCACTCCGTATGCCTTAATATTTTCATTCACTTCGCAGTAAAGGTTCGGGAGCTTTGCTCCTCTTCCGGCACCTGAGGTCCCTGATTTGGCATCAATAATCAGTGTACTCATATCTATCATGCCTTCCTTTGCCAGAGGATATGCCGTCAAAATAGAGCAGGTAGTGTAACATCCCGGGTTTGCAACCAACCTTGCTCTTTTTACATCTGCTCTGTTGATTTCGCATAAGCCGTAGACCGCTTCTTCTATAAATTGAGGGCTTTTATGTTCCAGTCCATACCACTTCTCGTATGTAGCCACATCCTTTATACGAAAATCTGCACTCAAATCTATAATCTTTACCTTTGACAAAATTCCTTCATTAACCAAAGAAGCACACAATCCCTGGGGAGTTGCTGTAAATATCACATCGACCTGGTCCGCGAGCTCATCCATGTTATCATCCATACAGACTGCATCCACAATTTGAAACATGTTCTGATATACGTCTGCATATTTCTTATCTATATAACTCCTTGATCCATACCATACAACTTCTACATCCTTATGTACTGTTAAAATCCGTACAAGCTCCCCTCCTGCATACCCAGTTGATCCGATTATTCCTGCTCTGATCATTTATAAAACTTCCTTTCTCACTGTAAACCTACTGCGCATATTATAAATGGCGCTTGCATAATTATACATCTATTTTGTATATTATGCAAGCGCCATTTTTAATTTTTTGTAACTGTTCAAAACCAGGCAGATATATTTAAAAATAACCCGTGAAAGCTTGCTTTCTATGGACTATTTTTATTCTCTTATCTGTCCATTTCCAAAAATAATATATTTATATGTTGTCAGAGCCTCCAGCCCCATTGGTCCTCTGGCATGAAGCTTCTGGGTGCTGATCCCGATTTCTGCCCCAAATCCAAATTCAAATCCATCCGTAAACCGCGTTGAGGCATTTACATAAACTGCCGCGGCATCAATCTCATCCTGAAAGCGAAGTGCATTTTTATAATTCTCTGTGATGATTGCTTCGGAATGTCCTGTGTTATACGTATTGATATGCTCCACCGCCGCCTCAAAAGAATCCACAACCCTTATGGAAATGACAGCGTCCAGATACTCCGTCCCCCAATCCTCTTCCTCTGCTGCTGTAATATCTTCACTGAATGTACAGGCCTTTTCGTCTCCTCGTATTTCTACCTGGTGGAGCTTTAAACGATTGACAATCATAGGAATCACCTGACGGGCCACACTCTCATGTATGACAAGAGATTCGCATGCATTACACACACCCATTCTCTGACTCTTGGCATTTTCAATGATATCCACTGCCATATTCAGGTCCGCCCATTCATCCACATATATATGACAATTTCCAGTTCCGGTTTCAATTACCGGCACAGTACTATTCTCAACTACACTGGAAATCAGCCCGGCACCGCCTCTTGGTATCAGTACATCAATATAATTATGCAGCTTCATCATTTCATACACTGTCCCCCTGTCCGTATCCTCTACAAGAAGAATCAGGTCCTGGGACAGCTTTTCCTTGCGCAGACCTTCTTTCACAGCATGTACAATTGCTTTATTGGAATTGATTGCATCACTCCCGCCCCGGAGTATCACCGCATTTCCTGTTTTAAAGCACAGCCCAAATGCATCCGCTGTTACATTCGGTCTTGACTCATATATGACCCCCACTACGCCTATAGGTACTCTTCGTTTTCCTATTCTCAGCCCGTTTGGTCTGTTCTTCATAGAAAGAACTTCTCCCACCGGGTCATCCAAAACAGCTATCTCCTTAAGTCCCTTTGCCATATCCTGAATTCTCTGTTTGGTCAACCGCAAGCGGTCCAGCAGAGCGCTCTTCATCCCGTTTTCTTCTGCAGCCTGTATATCCTTCTCATTTTCCAGTAAAATAGTGTTCGTGTTCTGACACAGTTCTTCTGCGACAGATAACAGCCCCCTGTTTTTTTCCTCTGTCGTAAAAGTCACCGCTTCTCTTGATGCCGCCTTTGCCCGGCTACCTAACGTTTCCATATAACTGACCATGACATCCTCCTATCGTTTGAATTGATGTTTTCATTGTTTCCTGGCCTGCGGATAAAAATAAGGTTCCTATCTTCTTGCCTGCCATTATATCATTAATAGAATAAATGTTTTTTCCATTGGCAATCACCATATCTACGCCTGAAGCGATGGCAATCTTTGCCGCTGCTATTTTCGTTGTCATGCCCCCGGTTCCCATGTCACCGAAGGCTCCTTTTGCCATCTTTTCCAGTTGTCCATCAATACCGGCGACTGTGTGAATAAATCTTGCATTCGGATTCTGCCTTGGGTCATCAGTGTAAAGGCCCTCAATATCAGACATCAGAATCAGCAGGTCTGCATTTACCAGTTCTGCCACATAAGCCGCCAGCGTATCATTATCTCCAAAGTTTCCATATAGCATTTCATCTGCAGATATGGCATCATTTTCGTTCACAATGGGAATCACTTTCATACGGATTAGCTCATCAAAGGTCTGCCTAGCCTTTTTCCTGCACTCGTCGTTTGTAACAGATTCCCTGGTAAGAAGCACCTGTGCAGTCAGCTGTCCGTATTCGTTAAATAATTTTTCATAGGTCATCATAAGCCTTCCCTGACCAACTGCCGCACATGCCTGCTTTGCGGCTATAGTTCCAGGCTTTTGTTCCAGTCCAAGTACATTCCGGCCAATTCCCACTGCTCCGGATGAAACAACAATGACCTCTCTGCCTTTATTCTGAAGATTAGTCAGTATCCTGACAAATTTCTCTAGCTTCTCTAAATTAATATTTCCTGTTTCTTCATGCGTAATCGTAGTTGTCCCTACTTTTATAACAATCCTCTTCTTATTTTCCAGAATCCCTTTTCTTTCCATAGTATGCAGCCTTCTTTCAATTTAATCTCTCTCATCTGCCAAATCGTTCTGTGGGAGGTCTGCACACCCGCGTAAAAAAAGGATAGAAGTATATTGCCATACTTCCACCCTTTGAAACCTATCCTTATCAAACGTTTGGCACAACGATATCCTCTTTACTGTCAATATTAATTTTTGTACTATGCGCATACCCCAAAGGGACTCGGGACGCACGGCACAAAAATAACACTGTCAGCAAGTGGCAGAGTATGATTAAAATGATTCATGATTTCGAGACTGTTATACTGTGCTCTCATTACTACAACTCCAATCATTCATGTGTGTCTTATAGTTTCTTCCATTTCATTTCATTTTACACATATTTTATAGTTTGTCAAGAAATTTTCGTAACTATTTAGGAGGGCAGAAATGTTCACGAACGGCCCTGTGCAATCGAACTTGCCCTCCTGAACTATTACAATCCGCTCCTGCTTTCTATAAAGCTGCTTTCCGGTATATCTGATAAACATCTTCCTGAGCCAAAGTTTTCACGCATCCAATTGTTCTTTGACCCCAGAAAGTGCACTTTTCTGCCATTTCCCTCATCTGTTCCTCTGTCGGTTTTATCCCCAGCTGCCCCAGGGATATAGGCATATTTACGGAGCGGAAAAATTCTTCCATGGCTTCAATTCCTTTTAAAGCTTTTTCCATATCACTGCCTGTCTCCGACACCCCCAACACTCTCACTGCCAATCTGGCAAAACGCTCTGTTCCTTCAGAAACTACATATCTCGCCCAACTCCCCCACACAGCTGCCAAGCCTGCGCCGTGGGCCACATCAAACATACCGCCAAGTTCATGCTCTATCTGGTGGGTAGCCCAGTCTCCCCCGTCTGTGCCGCATCCGGTCAGGCCGTTATGGGAAAGGCTTCCTGCCCACATTACCTCTGCCCTCGCATTATAGTTCTCAGGGTGATGCAAAAGGATCTTCGCATTTTTCATTACGGTGCAAAGCAGGTGTTCACTTATTCCATCTGTCAGCTCCATATTATCCGCACGGTTTAAGTACCGCTCTATTGTATGCATCATGATATCCACACAGCCGCTCATAGTCTGATATTCCGGCAATGTCATAGTTAATTCCGGATTCATGACGGCAAATCTGGGGCGGGCAAGATCACTGTTGCACCCTCTTTTTATTCCGCCTTCTTCTTTCGTAATAACAGAAGAATTACTCATCTCAGAGCCGGCTGCAGCAATGGTCAGAACTACCCCTATGGGCAGGCACGCCTTTGGGCTCCCTTTTTTCTCATAGAAATCCCACACGTCTCCGGGATTTGTCACCCCATATCCTATTGCTTTTGCAGAGTCAATCACACTTCCGCCGCCGACAGCCAGAATAAAATCGACACCTTCTTTTTTACACAATTCTATCCCCTTGTAGACAAGGGATAGGTGAGGGTTTGGCACAACACCGCCCAATGTAATATATGCAATTCCTGCTTCCTCCAAAGACTTGCATATTCTTTCAAGAAGCCCTGATTTCTTAACACTTCCGCTTCCGTAATGAACCATAACCTTTTTACAGCCATATTCCTGAATTAATGTCCCCGTCTGTAATTCTGTCTTCTTTCCAAAGACCACTTTTGTTGGTGTAAAATACTGAAAATTTTCCATATCATATTCTTCCTTTCTCAATCATTTGAAATGTCTTCTGCAAGTTTCTGTGCATTTACTTCCTCTGTAGCCCAGCTGGTGCAAAAACGCACGGCACTGTGAGATTCGTCTATCCTTTTTTCATAAGAAAATGTATACTTTTCCCGAAGACTGTCCAGCTTATCATCAGGCATGATTGTGAAAATCTGGTTCGTCGTATTTTCAATCAGGAAAGGATATCCGCTCTCCCTGCATGCTTTGCGGATTATATCTGCCATCACATTTGCCCGCTTCCCAAGCTCAAAATAGAGCTCATTCTCCAGCAGTGCAAGAAATTGTATGCCGAGCAGTCTTCCCTTCGCCAGCATCCCGCCTTTCTGCTTTATAATATAGCGAAAATCTTCCTGGAGCGCCGGATTCGAAATCACCACAGCTTCACCGAATAAGGCTCCGGCTTTTGTACCGCCAATGTAAAACACATCACACAATTCGGCTATTATCTTCAAATCCAAATCATTTTCCTTAGCAGCCAGTCCATATCCAAGCCGCGCCCCATCCATAAACAAATACAAACCATTCTTTTTGCAGACTGCAGACAATTCTTCCAGTTCAGCCTTGCTGTAAATTGTCCCCAGCTCTGTGGGATTGGATATGTACACCATCTTAGGCTGTACAGTGTGCTCCATGCTTTCATCCTCCACATGAATGCGATAAACTTCCTCCACCTGCCGGGCCGAAATTTTCCCATTCTCCGAAGGAACTGTCAGCACCTTGTGCCCACAGGCCTCAATGGCACCTGTTTCATGCACATTAATATGTCCCGATTCAGCCGCCAGCACCCCCTGATGGGGCCGCAGCGCAGCGGCAATCACCGTCAGATTAACCTGTGTCCCGCCAACCAGAAAGTGCACTCCCAGCCTGTCATTTCCGCATAGTCCCCGGATAACCCCACGTGCCCGTTCACAATAAATATCTGCTCCATAACCGGACGTCTGCTCCATATTCGTCTCACAGAGCCTGCCCAGCACCTCGGGATGAGCCCCCTCATTATAGTCACAATTAAAATAAATCATAGCCAAACTCCTTATCTCTTAATAATAAAGTTATTATACTACGGATGTAGAAAAAGAAAAAGGGGACTGTCCCTTTTGCGCACCGTTTTCAGAATATTCTGTACTCTTTTTCACATCAATTTTGCATATTAGGTGTGGTTATATGCATTCATCCTTAGTTTTTATGTATAAATCCATATTTTTATCTTTTATTATTGCATATTTATAAATTATGGTGTATAGTATGTGGTAGCTTATATAGCTCCATGTAAGGTGAAACGTAACAACATAGAATGAATATATTTAGGAGGCAAATGAAATGGGTAAAGAAAAAGTAGTATTGGCATATTCCGGAGGACTTGACACTACCGCAATCATCCCGTGGTTAAAGGAGAACTTTGACTATGAAGTTATCTGCTGCTGTATCGACTGCGGGCAGGGAGAAGAACTTGACGGACTGGAAGAAAGAGCAAAATTATCAGGTGCTTCTAAATTATACATAGAAAACATCATTGATGAATTCTGCGATGAATATATTGTGCCATGTGTGAAAGCAGGGGCTGTCTATGAAAACAAATACTTACTCGGTACTTCTATGGCACGTCCCGTGATTGCTAAAAAGCTGGTTGAGATTGCACGTAAAGAAGGGGCTGCTGCTATCTGCCATGGTGCAACAGGAAAAGGAAACGACCAGATACGTTTCGAGCTTGGAATCAAAGCGCTGGCACCGGATATCAAAATCATTGCTCCCTGGAGAATGACAGATGTATGGACTATGCAGTCCCGTGAAGATGAAATCGAATACTGCCGCCAGCATGGAATTGACCTTCCTTTTGATGCGAAACACAGCTACAGCCGTGACCGTAACTTATGGCACATCAGCCACGAGGGCCTGGAACTGGAAGACCCGGAAAATGAGCCAAACTATGATGATTTGTTAGTACTGGGCGTTTCTCCCGAAAAAGCACCGGATGAAGGAGAATATGTCACCATGACATTTGAAGCCGGAGTTCCAAAGAGCCTAAATGGAAAAGAAATGAAAGTTTCAGAAATTATCACAGAGCTGAATGCTCTTGGCGGAAAACATGGCATCGGTATTATAGATATTGTAGAAAACCGCGTTGTCGGCATGAAGTCCCGGGGCGTATATGAAACACCGGGCGGAACCATTCTAATGGAAGCTCATGATCAGCTGGAAGAACTGGTTCTGGACCGTGCCACTTATGATGTAAAAAAAGATATGGGCAACAAGTTTGCTCAGATTGTCTACGAAGGAAAATGGTTTACACCACTGCGTGAAGCAATCCAGGCCTTTGTGGACGTTACACAACAATATGTGACCGGTGAAGTAAAATTCAAGCTATATAAAGGAAATATTATTAAAGCAGGAACAACTTCTCCATACTCTTTATACAGCGAATCACTGGCAAGCTTCACCACAGGTGAATTGTATGACCATCATGATGCAGAAGGATTCATTAATCTGTTCGGACTGCCGCTTAAAGTACGTGCTATGAAAATGCAGGAGCTATAAAATTATAATATATTGATACCAGGGTCAAAAGGTCATGCGTTTCATACTTGCATGAAAAAGCATGACTTTGGGACCCGCACATCATATATCTATTTTCATCAATTTTTTTAAGGAGGAGTCTGAGATGTCTAATTATCGTATATTTGCCGGTTTTACATCAGGCGTTAACCCGCCCCCGTATGCTGAGTGTTAAGTACATTCTGGTGTATTGTACGCTTAGTAATATATAAAAGGTAATACATTTTACTTGTACTTAACATTCAAACTTCGATAACTACTGCTAAATTAAACAATACTGAAAAAGAACAGGAGATTGATATGTTTTATATAAGTAATATTTTTAGTACGCCTCCGGCGCAATTTATAACTGACTTGCAAAAAGAAGTATACAAGGTGTTAGGTCAGCTTAAAATACCTTTTGAAAGAGTGGAAACGGACGAAGCAATTTCAATGGAGGACTGTATTCTGATTAATGAAAAGCTGAATATGGAAATGGTGAAAACTTTATTTCTGTGCAATAAAAAGAAGACCTTGTTTTATCTTTTTATTACAACAGGGGAAAAAGCTTTCAATACAAAAAAGTTCTGTGAGGCTTTGGATATTTCCCGGGTATCATTTGCTCCGCAGGAGCTGTTTGAAGAAATCCTGGGAACAAAAATCGGAGCTGCGACTGTCTTTTCCACACTCACTGACTGGGAGAAAACAATACAGGTGATTTTCGACCGAGATGTTGTGGCGAATAAATATTACGGATGCAGTGACGGAACAACAACCGGATACATGAAGGTAAAAACAGATGATATACTCAATGTTTTATTGCCGCACTCAAAGCACACCTATAAAATCATCAATTTATAAAGTACTCCGTAATCAGGAGCTTTAATGTAAAGAAATGCCGCCAAGCATCTGCAGTTCAGTTGCTTGGCGGCATTTTTATTTACGCGGGCCTCGCCAGCTATCCTTCCTCCCGGTCATTTGTCAATTTCAGCTTGTCCAATGTAAAGAACATGAGTCCCATCAGCATTCCCACTACACAGGCGAGAACCATGCCTGAAAGCTGGATACTTCCAAATTTCACAGCAGCCCCGGAAAGCCCGGTGACAAAAATGACCGATGTCATCGCCATATTCCTGGATTTTCCATAATCCACCTGTGCATCCACCAGAATACGGATGCCGGAGGTCCCGATCATTCCGTATAGGAGGAACGAAATTCCGCCGATTACCGGTCCGGGAATGGTATTAATCAATGTGGTCATCTTCCCGATAAAGGAACAGATGACAGAAAGCACAGCCGCCCCTCCGATAACATAGACACTGTACACCTTGGTCATTGCCATAACACCTATATTCTCACCATATGTTGTTGTTGGGACAGAACCTACAAGACCAGAAAGAATGGTTGATATGTAATCTCCCAACAAAGACCTGTGAAGTCCCGGATCCTTAATTAAGTCTCTTCCTACAATTTTACTTGTCACAATCTGATGACCAATGTGTTCTGATGTGACAACCAAAATAACCGGGAGAATAATAACGATTGCCTCCCATTTAAACTTTGGTGCCGTAAAATTAGGCAAGGAAAACCATGCTGCGTTGCTGACCTCGCTAAAATCTACTATACCGCAGATGAGTGATGCCACATATCCTGCAATAATTGCAATCAAAATTGGGATAACCGATAAAAACTTGCGGAACAAAACAGATCCAAGCACTGCAGTCAACAGTGTTACCAAAAAGACAATGACATTTTTCAAATCTATCACTTCATCCTTCAAGCCTGCATTGGACGCTGCCGTCCCTGCAAGCTCAAGTCCAATCAGTGCGACAACCGGCCCCATAGCGGCCGGCGGAAGTACAATATCAATCCATTCTGAGCCGAATTTATAAATAATCAGTGCCAGAATACACCCGGCGATTCCAACCGCGATAAATCCTCCCAGGGCATAATTATAGCCCCATTTGCTGATAACAATTCCTGCCGGTGCCAGGAATGCAAAACTGGAGCCAAGGTATGCCGGTGCTTTTCCCTTTGTTATGAAAATAAATATTAAAGTTCCGATTCCATTCATAAGCAATACAATTGCCGGATTAATTCCAAATACAAAAGGAACCAGAACCGATGCTCCGAACATTGCGAACATATGCTGGATACTCAAAGGCACCAGCAGCTTAAATGGTACTTTCTCTTCCACCTGTATGATTTTCTTACTCTCCATATAACCCTCCGTCTCTCTTGTTTCTTAAAATTTTTTATCTTGCCTATTATAGCACCAACCCTACCCCGGCGCAATAACTTAAAAATCAAAGATAACAAAGAACGACCGTCACCTTTTATTTATCTCACCCTGAACTCTTTTCAGATTAATGTGATTATACAATTTCTCTTTTTCCAACACAATGAAAACCCTTAAAATTAGAACAATGCATACTCAATCAGGGATTCTCTCAGTTCAATCAACCGGATTTTTGCCGTTGTATCCTGCTCTTTTGCCGCAGTTTCAAGATGCTCCTGAATTTTGTTTAAAGAAAAATTTATATTGATCTCCGCATTTTTGTAAATAGTCTGTTCTGTCTCTTTTATATAGCGGTATATCTCTTCCATAGGCTTATACAGGGCTTCTGTCTTCCTTGTTTTATCAACTTGTACAGTTATAATATTCGCAGAGCCTGTAAGAGGATATTCGGTCACCTTAGGAAATACCTTCTTAAAACTTTGCTCTAAAGTAGGGTTCTCAACAGAATAACATAGAATAAGCCCGCCGTTTTTAACGAGTCTTTTTGCCTCGGACACAATCTCATAAGGGTTTTCATAGCTTACGATTCCGTTGATTACAATAATATCAAAGCTGCTTTCCTGTAAATTTGTATCGTGATAATCCGCAGCCAGAAAGGAAAGTCTCGGCGGCTCTTCCACAAGGACGATGCGGTTAAGCCACTGGTTTCCGCTTTCATTTCCAATGGAATCACTGACGCAGCACAACAAAGAATCTGGATGGAATTTTCCTAAAAGTGAAGCCAGATGATAGGTGGTCACTCCTGTAACTGTTCCAATTTCCAAAGCTTTCACAGGAAGTGGAGTTTTTACCAGATGAGAGGATACCAGAACATCCAACAAAAGATTCGATAAAGCAAACGCTTCTTCACCCGTACCAGCGCTGAGAGGTTTATTTACTTCCACCAGCTTTGAAATTAGCAAAGGCACATTCAAACCATTTCCCAGACTGTGCAAAGGAATCCGGCTTTTATTAGACAAAAAATCTGAACAGTTTAAAAGGCTTGTACTTTTAACTCCGTCGGTGTAGATAAAAGTATTATTTTCAAATTTGACTGTTCCCATTTATTCTCTCCCTCCAAAAAGCATATAATTAAGTTTAGTTGTTATTTTTTCCATATCCAGACACTTTTTAGCATATTGATAAGCGTGTTCGGAAAGATAGGGAAGATTTTTGTCTTTGCATAATGAAAGCAAGACGTTAGCAAATCCCCTGATATCATCTATTTCTGAAAATGTTCCGCACTTTCCCCCATCAATGGCCTGCTCATAGGCATCAAACTTTGTTACTGCAGTAGCACAGCCAGCAATTAAAGCTTCTGCGATTACATTGGGTGTCCCTCCCTCTAACCTGGAGGGCAGAGCAAAAATTTTGGCCTTCCTGTATTGTTCCGCCAGCTTGTCCCGTTCTACAATTGGCCCGGTGAACAAAACTCTTTTTTTTAATTTAGGAAAGGTTTTGAAATACCTTTCAATGAAGCTTCTGAACTTTTCATCTACATTTCCCACCAGCTTTAAATTCCAGCTTGGTATTTCCCCTGCTATGATAGCAAAAGCCCGCATCAATATCTCTGTAGCTTTTTGAGTTGTGCCCAGCCGGGATACCGTCAAAATGACATTTTCCTTTTCTTCAAATTCGGGCACAGAGAAGTCAGGGCCGAAGTTATAATAACCATTGGGAATATGTTCAATGATCCATGGCCATTTTTCATTCAAATGCCGCTGCATAGCCCGGCAGGAGGTAGCAATGACGTCACAGTCATCCATAAATTGTGTGAAATTCGGATTGTTCCATATGATCCGGTCCATCCAGTGGCTGTTTGCGTCCAGTCCGACATAGATTCTTCCTTTTGGATTTGTCTGCTTATATAAACGGGCAGGAACAAAATTGGAAGTATAGCATCCTCTAAGGATTAGACAGTCGATTTGATTTGCATTTTCAAGTATGTAGTTTGCACGCGCTTCTTCGCTTTCATCAGGTAGAAATTCCATTTTCAGCCCTTTGACATATTTTCGCAGGTAAGGATAATCATCCTCACGCTTATATCCGACCATGCTGACATCGTGGCCGTGATTTTTATGCAGAAGCCATGGAATCAAACCACAGTCCTTAATTAGCTCTACATTACTCCAACCAGGGTTGGAACCAGGCAGTGTCACAATGCGTTTTGGCATGATTGAAATACAATTTTCATCCTTCTGAACCTGTTTCATAATATTCGTCCCCTTTCCAGCTCTCGCTTCCTGCTGCTCTTAGTGTTTGATTTAAATCTTGTTTTATCTGTGTAGTGCTCACCTCTGGTGTCCTGGGAAAATAAACGACTTCAACACCTTCGTCTTGCAAAAAGTCAAATTTTTCTTTCCAGTCATCTCCCATAACAAATGTATCTACATGATATTCATGCAGATCCGTTCTTTTCTGCTCCCAACAGGTTTCCGGTATAACAAGATCTACATAGCGTATAGCTTCAAGTAAACGCTTT
Organism: Muricomes intestini; assembly: GCF_004346165.1. Classification (GTDB taxonomy): domain Bacteria; phylum Bacillota; class Clostridia; order Lachnospirales; family Lachnospiraceae; genus Muricomes; species Muricomes intestini. The sequence goes on from NZ_SLZZ01000028.1 coordinate 34,199, forward strand.
CTCTGCCCATAATTGAAATAACATTTTTTATGCTTTTCTTTCCAATTAAATTCGTCAGTGGATAAGGCGACGATAAGATAGTCTCCCAGCTCCTTTGCACGACGCAAAATATTTATATGCCCATAATGCAGTAAATCAAAAGTGCCGTATGTTATAACTCGTTTCATATCCATATTCCTCTTTTCAGGCATTAACAATACTATCCCATATCTGTTTTCCTATTAATCCAGCTTTTTCCCTATGCCCGTCTATACTGCTGCGTTTTACAGCGTCCAGGAAAAAGCTCAATGAGTTGCTATCAGCCTCTATATATTGATTCTTTGACTTATCCCAACAATTCTTCCAATAAAAATCTTTCCTGGAAATGGGATCATCCTGATCCTCATAAATAGTATAGCTATTAGACGGCTTTCCCTGCAGCAAATCTATTTCCAGCAATCTCCGCTGTTCAGAATAATACAGATATAGCTTATTTTCCGTAATCCTGCTAAAAGAACACCAACAGGATTCCATCGTATCATTCGTATGCAAAATCCGGGCTTGCAGAGTTTCTTGATTTATCACAACTGCGTCTTTTGCAGAATATGGCACTGCATAGATTCGTTTATCAAAATACAGCAGGCCCGAGAAAGATAAATAACCACTTGAACCAATATCTTGAGGCAGATCTATTATTTCACATTTCTGGCTGACAGGATCCCATCTCATAACAGTTCCATCCGAAGTAGCCAGCCAACAATTTTTTTCATCTGAGCAGATTGCACTATAAGAGGTATCACTGCTCCCGACTGTTATCAAGGTTTCCGCTTGAGTAAGCAGGTTGAATTTTACTAATTGGTTTGCTGTTTTGCTTGCAAGAAATAAATTCTCTCCTATTAAACCGCAGCCATGTCCAAAAAGCTCCTCTCCTTTTTTCACATGGTTTTTCAGCTTATTCAGCCAATTGCCGTAATAGTCAACCGTGTTATCCTCACAGTCAAACCGTACAATCGCCGGATATGTACCTGGGAGCAGATAAACATATTTTCCATTTTGTAATGTTGTACCAAACAGTTTTGAACTTTCACCCTTTACATTCTCAATATCTATATATGAAAATTCATTTTTTTCTGAATGATACAGCAAAATTTTTGAACCTGATGACGGAGCAAATAAATACTCATGGGGGCCATATTTACAAACAGCTCCATATTGGTGTTGTTTAAAAATGTCCTCTGACGCATATCCTTTAAATTTCTTAGTAATTCCATTTTTAAAATCATACAAACAGATCATGTCGCAGTCACCTGTGGGGAATATCAGCTTTTCCTTTTCAATCACAGCATCCTCAAAAGAGAGCTTAAAGCTTTTGTCTTTCATATTTACATTGGGGTCTTGTATGAGCGCAGGCTTTCTTGTGATACCGTAGAGCGGAACTGCTGAAGCATTTGTGTCTCCATAATATCCATCGCTCAACAAAACTGCTCTGTTCATATCCGCTGTATCATCATAAATTCCCCAATCACTTCTCCGATAATCATCCACTAATTCCTGATACCTTTTTAGCAGCTCAGGATGCATGGATTCAACGGTTGCTTCCAAGAGAGGGTGGGGACGCCACAGTAATACCACATCATCCCTGTTTTCTTCAAATATTTCCAGGACATCCCTTATCTTATCCAACATCTTATCTCTATAGTATAAAAACGGACCAATACTGATATTATAAAAGATAATCTTCTTCCAACTTCCATCCGGTTTTCGAATCTTCTTCATCCACCCGTCCGGAACTATCAGATCTTCTTTTTTGGAATTCAACACTTTGTCTGCCTTGGGTGAGCCAAGACCGGATATCTTTTTTGTCCAATATCCCCTGGTGTCTGCTCCTGCCGCTTTAGTCACAACATCAATATAAATCTGACGTAAATCCTCTGACTGTACAACTACCTTATCTGCATTTATCACACCCGGCGCTGTACAGAAGTGTTTCATTTTTTCGATTTCCTGCCGATCATCCGGTGAAATTTCATCTAAAATAAAATATGGAATGTAAACAAGATTATCCGTAAATCTTTTTAAATTTTTTGAGTAGAAAAAAGGGTGAACACTAGTAACATAATTAAAATTATCATAAGGATTATGAATAAATATGACGTCCGGTCTGCGTTCAGCAAAATCATAGTCCTCATGCCGGGTAACAGGCACATAATCAGGAAATAGATTTCCTTCCCAATGTTCCTTATTCAAACTCCCGTCTTTATTTCTATCGTAATAAGGAATGGGGATTACGTAGACATTACAGCAGGGATCTTCATCTGCCGCCTTCCATACACTCTCCAGAGAATCCCACATAGAGGCATTATATGGGAGAAACACAATCTCCAGCTCTTGCAGAATATCATTTTTGACACTGTTTTCAACCTGTATCAGCTGTCTGCGGAATAATTTATGTGTCTGCTTATTATTTACAGGTTCATTTTCCCTTAATTTTACATACAGCTGGTACGTTTCTTCACAATATTGTTCTATATATCCAATTGTAGGGCATGCTTCACCTTCAGTCTTCTCCAGCAATTCTCCAAAGCTGATTGCCTCCTGCTGACACTGTCCCAAAAGTTCCATCGCCTGGACAGTGTCCTTTTGATCAAGCAGCTCTTTGATATGTTCATTCGCCTGATACAGTGTCTGAACAAAACTTAGTGCTGTTTCCTTCTGTGCTTTTCTCATTAGATGTTCATTCCTCCTTACGCACCTTGAGTTTCTCCCTGCATCTCTTCCAGTACTTTCCAGTCCTCTTCTGTCATAATACAGGACAATTCCTTCTCTAATCCTGGGTAAGATGCTTTCTTTGCCACCTCCAACACAAAAACTCGGTCCAACACATCCGAAAAGTCATAAATCTTTGACAAAAATTCAAGTGCCGCCGCGGCGGTTGTCCCCTGATCCTCTGCAAAAAGCTGAAGAAGCAGCGCAAGAGGCATTGCCTTCTTCTTATCTGCACGAAGCGCTATCGTACAGTAACGGACGGACTGTGACAAAGCTCCCAGCTCCTTGTTTGCATATGCAAGGACTCTATATGTCTCGCTCTGGTTAGCCATAATAAATAAACTTTCATCACCCTGATATTGTTCCAGCTTTTTTAAGGCCGTTTCCAGCCAATATATACCATCCTTAAGCTTCCTCTTCTGCATCATACCAAGCCCCATCCAATATTCCATATCCGGGCAGTTTTCCCCGGTTTCTGCAAACTGATCATAAATCATGCGCATTTCTTTTTCTGCATCCGATTCATTCTTCTGGTATATAATCCTCATCAGACTACTGAAAGACGTATTGTTACGGGCAGCCGAAGGAACTTGACTGTGATGAGCCACAGCCTCTCTAAACGTCTCCTCGGCCTTTTCCACATTTCCCTCGGCAAAATAGGAATCCCCCAGATATCCTAAATTTATATAATCCTCCGGATTTTCCTTCAGAATACTAATCAGAATTTCCTTATTCCTTGTTGTCTTCCTTGTCTCCTCATAGGCTTCCTTTGTATATCCGGTATGATAAATGGGAAATTTATCTTCCGTACGGATCTGGGTCATGTGTCTCTTATCCGTCCTGGATAAGGCCTCATGAATTCTATTCTCATACCGAATCTGCGGAATGTTGCGGAAAATCCTCTGCTGAACCGAGACTGCAAATATCTGTCCCTCATCATTTAACTGCATCCAGGGACAGGTCACCATGTCCGGAACAGGAAACGATGCAGAAATATCCCTAAGAAAAATCTTCAGCTGTTTTGCGTCCTTCTGAGTAAAATATTCATCCGCATCCAAAAATGCAATCCAGTTTCCTGCCGCCTGCTCTATTGCATAATTTTTCGCTGCAGCAAAGTCATTATGCCATTTATAGTGGAAAACCTTTGCCCCCATCTGCTCCGCTATTTCTACGGTCCTGTCCGTAGAACCGGTGTCCACTACAATCTGTTCGCACACAACTTCCTTACCCCAGGATAATGCCTTTTCAATATTTTTTTCTTCATTTTTCACAATCATACACTGTGAAAGACGCACTCTTTTTCCCATTTCTCTGTTCCTTCCCTCTAAGAATAAAAGGCCGCACACAGCAGCTTTTATCAGCTAATGTGGCAGCCCTCATATTCATTGTTTTTAATCGGTTCTAAGTATAATTACTGTAATAATTGAAGAACACCCTGTGGAATCTGATTAGCCTGTGCAAGCATAGCCTGAGAAGCCTGTACCAGAATATTATTCTTCGTGTAAGCCATCATTTCCTTTGCCATGTCAACATCACGGATACGGCTTTCTGCAGCAGTCATATTCTCTGAAGTTACGCTCAGGTTGTTGATTGTATGCTCCAGACGGTTCTGTGTAGCGCCAAGATTACCACGAGTAGTTGATACTAGGTTTATCGCATCCTTAATATGGCTAATCGCACTTGCTGCATTAGTCTGAGTACCAATGTTAATGCCGGCGATTCCAAGAGAAGCAGCAGACATATTTCCAATTGTGACCGTCAGCTTATTAAATGGATCTGCAGTATCACCAATCTGAAGAGTAAGACCTGATGTTGCAAGTGAACCATTCAGCAGATTAATTCCATTGAAGTTTGTTCCATCAGAAATTCTGTTGATTTCCGCTGTCAGAGATGTAACTTCTTTCTGAAGATTTGCACGGTCTGTTGGATCGTCATATGTTCCGTTAGCAGACTGGTCAGCCAACTCTACCATACGGTTCAGCATGGAGTGTACTTCTGTCAGTGCACCTTCTGCTGTCTGTACTAAAGAGATGCCGTCATTGGCATTCTTCTGTGCTGTCTCAAGACCTGTGATCTGAGCGCGCATTTTTTCGGAAATAGCAAGTCCGGCTGCATCATCACCTGCACGGTTGATTCTGTAACCTGAGGACAGTTTCTCCAGATTCTTAGACACTGCACTGTTATTGTTTGTTAAGTTGCGGTATGAATTTAAAGCCGCAATATTATGTTGGATTCTCATAATAAAATACCTCCTTGAATTGTGTCGGGGAATTCCCTTTCCCCCTGGTTTCTTTTTTATCTATGCAAACCTTTCACCCGGGCCCTGGATGAAGGCTGATAGTTATGTAAAGAATATAACAGATACCCTGAAATGAGTTCATTTACATTCTAATTCTAATATCGTCATGAAAAAATTTTAGATAAGGTATTTTTATATTTTTATTTATTTTCTTCATCCCGCACTATTTATGCAAAATCAGTAACTGTTCTGAACCCAGCTCGAAAATCTACGGTTTCCTCGCTGCTTGGCTCTGAGCAGTTACCAAAGCCAATATGTCTGTGCATAGGTATATTTTACCACATTTTTACATACGCTATAACCACCATAACCGGCAGGGTTCTCCTCTGCCGAACTATCCTATGCCAGAAAAGGAGTGCTTATGCGACCAAAAATCGGAGTTGTTGTCTGTGGTTTTACGGATGACAGGCAATTTGTAACCAACACTTATATCCAGTCCGTCAGGTATTCAGGCGGACTCCCTTTTATCCTTCCTGTAATACGCTCAGACAATGCAATTCAAGAATATATTTCTTTCTGCGATGGTTTCTTGTTCTGCGGGGGAGACGATATCACTCCTCTGCTGTTTGGGGAAGAGCCCAAAAGTGGTATTGGAAAAACCGATGTCACCCTTGATTTGTTTCAGCTTCGTCTGATGAGAGCTGTTTTGAGCACAAAAAAACCCGTCTTCTCCATCTGCCGCGGTATGCAGGTGTTTAATGTAGCCTGCGGAGGCACTATTTATCAAGATATCTCCCTGCAGCCCGGACATCCGCTGAACCACATGCAGCAATCCTATTCCCGGGCGGAGGTCAGCCACAAAATTTGTGTTGAAAAAAATTCGCAGCTTTGTAAATACATCGGCTCTCATCTGAAAGTAAACAGCTTTCACCACCAGACCGTGGGCATGCTGGGAAAAAATCTGACTGCCTGCGCCCATGCGACAGATAAAACAATTGAAGCGGTAGAAATGTCATCCCATCCTTTTGCCATAGGAGTTCAGTGGCATCCGGAATGCATGTACCGCTCGTCACCTGAAATGCGGGAATTGTTTTCAGAATTTGTTCTCCATACTCGATTACGGCCTAAATAGTACGTATATTATTTGTTTTAAAGGACATAATAAACCTCGAAAATATTATTTCTCAAAGGAGGTCAAATTATGTCCGATATTTCAATGCTTGATCTGCAAAACTTACGTCATCTGATTGGGGGGTATGACACAACACACTGCAAGATGACTGATTATGCATCACAGACTCAGGACCCTGAAGTGAAAAAACTTTTCCAGGATGCCGCTGATTCTGCAATGAAAAACAAACAGGAACTGATGAAATTTTTATAAGAGGTGACGTATATGAATGAAAAAACTATGGTATCCGATGCCTTAGTCGGAGTAAACGGAGAACTGAAAATGTTCGGCGACATGATTGCACAGACGGAAAACAAAGAGCTGAAACAATGCCTGAAGCAAATCCGCAATGAATGCGAAATGTCCCAGGAAAAGCTTTATCAAATAGCAAGAGAAAAAAGCTATTATGTTCCTGCAGAAAAAGCAAATCAGCAGGAAGTAGACCATGTGAAATCAATCCTGACACAGCCTAAAACTTTTTAAGTGAAACAAAAATGAAAAATCTGAATCATCAGATTTTTCATTTTTTACGTCTGGAGTTCTTTAATACCAATGGTATCCCCAAAACAAAGGGAAGTATATAGGTCGAAAATCTGTACAGCAGCATTCCAGAAACCGCATCCACACTTCCGACGAGCGTAGTAAACAGTGAGGCGAACACGAACTCCACAGCCCCCACACCGCCCGGTGCCGGAATGACACCGGAAAGGGCCTGCACCATAGAGGTTGTTGCCATCAGAAGGGGCAGCCTCAGGGATTCCATCTTACCGAAAACAACAGCCGGTATCAGATACCATGCACTCAATTTCAAAAAATTCAGCAGCAACACTTCTAAAAGCAGCTTCTTATCTTTCAAAAGCCCTTGTGCCTCAGTGCGCAGCGTACCTGCTCTTTCTTTCCACTCTGCTATCTTTCCCCTATTTTTTTCTTTCCTGACCACTTTTTCTAATAGCCCAAACGCCCATGTATGCAGTGGTTCACAAATACAAAATATAATCAGGGCTGCCACAACCAGAACCGCCAGTGCCACACCATAGAGCATATATCTCCCGTAGCCTCCAAAATACCGGTGCATCGTTTGATAGTTTCCAAGAAAGCTGAATATGAAATACAGACATACTGCAATCCGCTGCACTATATAATTTAAAGTAAATATCCCCAGACTCCTGACAGCAGGGATTCCTCTTTTGCTTACGTAATACATTCCGGCTGCAGCTGTTCCGCTTCCAAAGGTAACTACACGGAAAAAGCTGTAATAAAAGGAACACTTAATTCCTTCATTCCATGGAAATTTATCATCACAGCTGCGCAGGAGTTTTGTCACTGCAACACCGTCAAAACAGTTATACAGCACACTGCAGATGACTACTCCTGCCAGTACTTTCCATGATGTGTTTTTAAGCGCACCCCATATATCTCCCCAGGAATCCTTGAAGACCATGTAGATTATGAGGATCACCAAGACAAAAAATGCCGGTCTCCAGATTTTTGATAGCCCTTTTTTCAACTATATTCACCTTACTTGGCCCAAAGCTCATCCGCTTTCTCTTTCCATTCCTGTGCATACATATCACATTTTGCACAAAGATGCTCCACTGATTCCGGCGACTGTAAATCTGTAGATTGTGCCCCGGTTTTTTTCACCATTTCTCTTAATAATTCTGGATTTTCCAGCATCGGGCAAGGACGCAGATGGTTGTTATTAAATGGCTGCCCGTCCCTGTATGCCTTGAACAGTGGCTGCTGCAGTGCTTCCAAAAGGCTTACATCTCTGATATTTGCACTGGAATAATGTATAAATACGCACGGCTCCACATCTCCGTTTGCATTGATATGACAGTAATTCCTTCCTCCGGCAATACATCCGCCCACATACTCGCCGTCATTTTGGAAATCAAAAGCAAATATTGGTTTGCCGCCTTCCACAGCACGTATTTCGCGGATCCGGTGATACATATACTCTCTTTGCTCTTTCGTTGGCAAAAGTTCTGTCGCAGCGTCATTCCCAACTGGCATATAATGGAAATACCAGGCGAAACGGCATCCCTTTTCAATAATCATATCCAGAAATTCATCAGAAGTTACCGTGTCAATATTAGCCCTTGTATAGCAGATAGATGTACCGAATATCTGCCCGTGCGCTTTTAATGTGTCCATAGCCTTCATTACTTTGTCAAACACCCCGGCACCCCGGCGGCCATCATTTACTTCCTCATACCCTTCCAGGCTGATAGAAAGGGAAAGATTTCCCACGCGGTCCATTTCCTCGCAGAATGCATCGTCAACAAGGGTTCCGTTGGTAAATGCATGAAAAGCACAGTCATTGTGTTTTTCGCACAATTTAATAATATCTGCCTTTCTTACAAGCGGCTCGCCACCTGTGTACATGTAAAAAAATATTCCCAGCTCCTTCCCTTGTGTAATAATGCTGTCCATTTCATCATAGGACAATGCAAGCGTATGCCCATATTCAGCAGCCCAGCAGCCGGTACATTTCAAATTGCATGCGCTGGTCGGATCCATCAAAATCAACCAGGGTATGTTGCAGTCATACTTCTCACGGTTCTCGTGCATAATTTTCGTACCGCTCAACATAGCTTCAAAACCCAAATCCATAACTGTAGTGCGGATAACATTGGGGCTGACTTCATCAAGCAGACGATTAACATAAGTCATCCACTTCCCGTCCTGATCCCGTATCATCCTCCTGGCAGCCTCATAGCTCTCCGGCTTGAATCTGTCCTTCGCAAAGCTTTCCGTCAAATCCACTGCTTTCAGAAGATTCTTTTCTCTGTCCTTGTTAATGTACTTTAATACAGAATCTATCACCTTTCCAAATGCAGCCCGTTCTGCCTGATGCCTTATTTTACCCATAGCTCATTTCCTCCTTTTTCTTCCAATCCTCTTTAGTTTATTCCCCGAATTAGTAGTTCAATGCCTCCAAGCAGCAAGATACAGCCTCCGAGGGTTACAACTTTTTTCTTGGACTGACACCCCAGCCAATATCCTGAATAGATGCCTGCAATGACACTGAGTGCTGTAATAATGCCGATGATCAGAATTGTAACCAAAAAATTTGTCCGAAAAAATCCAAATCCAATTCCTGCGAGAAATGTATCTATACTTGTAATACATGCCCATATAACAATCTGGCGCAGCTTTAGCTTATCTTCCTTCCGTTCAATGATTACCTTTTGCTGTCCTCCCTTCAGTATCATATACAGGCCCAGGCCGCAAAAGATAAACACCGATATGTAGCGCCAGTGAACAGCAGCCTGCTGTGCTGATTCCTTTACCATTGGGATATTGGTAACCATATGTCCGAGCAGGAGACTTGTCATTTGCCACAGTACAAATATACTGCCAATTTTTATTAAAGAAGATTTGCTGATTTCCGGCATCATAGCTCCTTTATATAATGCATATGCAAACACGTCTAAAGACAGCCCAACCGAAAACATAAGAATTTCATATATTACCAATTTCCTCCCTTCCTTCCTGTATGCTTTAGTTATATTATATCACTTTGGAGCCCTTCCTATAAGCTTCAAACCCCTCTTCCTGTATCTAAATCAGTACAATATCAAAGAATCGTTCTCTTTCGGCTACAAACCGCATAATTTGTATACTCTGTTCTTATTTTATGATACCAGGGTCAAAAGGCCATGCGTTTCATGCTTGCATGGAAAAGTATGGCCTTGGGACCCATAAAACATGAGAAAGTAGCCCGAATAGGGCGAATTTCGAATGTTTTTAGGATTGCGAGAGCGCAAAGTGCGGAGCAATCCGTAGGTATCAGGGGGC
>NZ_SLZZ01000029.1 GCF_004346165.1 Muricomes intestini
TTATACACAAAAATATCTTCTTTTACTCCAAAACTGCCAGTATTCAATTTTCAATCTGCATTGGAATTAGATGATTCTAATTCCGAGAACTTATTAATTATATTAACAGCCTAAGATTTAGTCAAGTATTCATTTGCTAAATTGGAAAGCAGGACAAAGCGGTACAAATCTTGCGATTTTATACCGCATGTGCAGAGGCCGTCCACCTATGTTCCTTACAGCACACCGAGCCTTTGCAGCAGCTCCACGCAGTCTTTTGCACCCTGCACATAGAGGTGCTGGCACTCATGGTCGGCAATCAAATTGGTTTTCTCAAAATAATCAGTAAGAATTTTTTGCTGATCCGCCGGTAGCGTTTTGACAATCTCACGAGCTTGAGAGCTGAGAGCTTTTACCTCAGCGTAAAGCTGCCGCTCTATATCATCCAGATTTTCCTTGAGCTTGCTGATTGCAGCTTCCGTCAGCTCACGGATAGCTGTTTCAAAGATTTCATTTTTCTCCATTGCACTTTTACCTCCTTTCGCAACACACCATAAACGAATGTATTTCCATAGTCCATACCCAAAAGAAACAAATAATTCCTATCATTTTAGGTTCGCCGCTTTTGGTAGTTATATGCGTCCTCAAAATCAACCGCACCGTTGATTCGTTTCACTTCCTCCACACATTTTAAGTGTAGGCTTTGCAGTGCCTGCTCGTCAATCGCATGGGTATACGCTACCACATGAGAGAGCTTGGACAGCTCGGTAGCGATTTTGAAATCCATTCTGGCCAGACGGTTTTCCGTATCTCGAATGGCACTGACGAGGACGGACGATAAGCTCTGCAGCAAATAGTTTTCAATTTTCTGCGAGGTAAGATAGCCGCAGTAAAACCTCAACGCCTCGGTGACAAATTCATTTCGGGATTTCACGTTGGCCTGCTCCAGCAGCTCATCGCACCGATCCAGCACTTCCTTTTCGATATAAAAGCCGGTGCGGATTTTTTCCGGTTCCTTTGCCATAATGCCTCCTTTTCTCTGTGAATTTTGCCCCGGTATGCAGGGTAAGCTCCGGAAACACCCGATTTTCCTTGCTCTTTTCTGAAACCAGCATAACAAATCAGGACTTCGGTCAGAAAGTTATGTCACTTCGGAATCCCCGAACGGCTTTGCCGGTCGGTGTTTTTCGGATTTAGGCTGCCAAAGCAGCATAAACCCTTTAACCTGCACCACTTTCGACCCTACCGGAACGCCCTCATTCTGAGGTTTCTTCACCGCATCCGGGGCTTTCTCACATTCTCTCCACATGGGCGCAACGTGGGCGGTACGATGCTAATGGGTATCAGGATGCCACCACGCCTGCCAAAAGGCCACACAGGGCAACACCGCCGCCCACACGCCCGGACAGCGTTCCTGCTTACACCAGCCTGTTGTCAGAGCCGCCTGCCGCAGCAGGGCGAACCGGCCTTTGGGGCTTCTGTTTGGTGGCGGCCTCACGGGAGAGCTTATCGTCAATGTATTCACGGGTGGCCTGCGGAACGTGCTTTTCATAGAGCTTTTGGACAGTATCCTCCAGCTCCGTCTGCAAATCTGCATCCTTTTTGCTCATGTGGTAGGTCAGGGCATCCAGCTTTTCGCTGTCAAAGCTGACGGTCAGTGTTGCTTTTTTCATCGTACTTTCCTCCATTTCATAGTTTCATTTCGGGTGACTGTGAGGGGGCATCATTCTCTTGCGTGATCCATTTTTCATAATTCGATACCGGGCAGTATCCGGCAAGCATGGACGAGAATTCCTCCAAACGGGAGGGCTTTACCTTGTCCAGCTCCATCTGCAAACCGTAGTAGCCGTTGTAAACCTTGACCACCTCGGCATCCAAAACATCAGCCCAAGCCCGCTTTCCCGGCATCGGTCAGGGTATGCTCATCCAGCTCCACGATGGTGGCAGGCTGTACCTCCACATCCTTGTGAAGCAGATGAATATCCTCCCAATGAAGATGGAGCAATTCTTTCAGTCTGCTGACAGGCGCAGCGGATTCCGATAGCTGTCCCGGCTCTGCTTCCTCCGGGTGACCGCCATACTGCGGACAGAAATCAAGGTAATAGCACACGTCAATGGCGGTGTCGCCCAGCTCTACATTTGCCACTTCTTCACGCTCATGGAGCATATCCAGTAGCGTATCCATGCTGTTAAAATCATGCTCAAAGCCGGTTTGCTGTGCCAGCTCATCAAAGCTAATGATCCAGTTGCCCTCAGTCGTATTCTGAGTTCCAGTGGATACGATGTAGTCAGCTGCGGCTGTCATCCGTTCGTTGAGGTGCTGCAAGGCCGGGGAGGTAAGAGCGGAAATATCGGGAACATAGGAGGCGTACCGGCAGTAGCCATAGCCCTCCGATTCCACCAGCAATCCGTCTTTTCTGTCCTCGCCGGTCAGCAGCAGGCAGTGATACACACCACTGCTGTCGCAGTGCATCTGCGCTATATTGTCCTGAATAAAGTCGTAATCCCTCATAGGTTTTTGCAGCACGGCTTCAAAAACTTCAGCGGGAAGCCGAATGGTTTTTGATACCTCAAAGCTCCACAGATCGAAATCTGAGGCCTTCCGTTCAAAAATCGCTTTCATGAAACATCATCTCCTTTTGTCTATTTGAGCCTGCCGTAAGCATAAAAGTGGCTGCGCCAATAGCGGCTGTTTAGATCCGCATAGCCGATTGGACTTCCACAGTGCAGCATCTGACCGTTCCCAACATAGATTCCGATGTGGCTTATGATTCCGGCTGAGGCATAGGTTCCTTGGAAAAACACCAAATCTCCGGGCTTTGCTTCCTCACGGGAGATCACAGCACACTGATTAAAAATACCCGATGCCGTGGTGCGGGGCAGATAATATACGCCTGATTTCGAATAGACCCAGCACACATAACCGGAGCAGTCAAAGGAAGTCTGCGGAGAAGAGCCGCCCCAAACATACGGGTAGCCGATATATTTTTGGGCTTCCTCCATCAACACCTGATAGGTACCATCGCCCATCTCTCCGGGATATTCTCCATCCTCCGCACCGGGGATAGCTCTGCCATACTTGGCATGGGAGTAAATCTGCTGTGCATTGATCCTGTTTTCCTCTGTAATGGTTCTGCCGAGGGAGCTTTCAAGATTTGCATATATTTCATTCGGATCGGTAATGGGGACAGCCACCGTGTAGGTTTCCTCCGTTTCGTTGCCATCCGCATCGGTGACGGTGCGGGTGCGCTCCTCGTAGCGGACAAAGCAATCCGCAAAGGCTCGGTAATCGGAAGCGTTTATCCGCAGGTTTTCAGCGCCGAAATACAGAGAATAAAAAATCGACTTCATGCGGGTGCTGTCGATGCTGCCGCTTTCGATCATGGGCGTAATCTCAGACACAGCTTCATCCAAATCAGAGAAGCTGCCCCGCATATCCTCGATGTACTGCCGGTACTCCGCTGGCACCTGTGAGGAGATACTGCCGCCGTGAAAGCTCAAATCCACAGCAGAATTGTTATGGTCTGCGGTACCGGACAGCAGGCTCATGATCATGACGATGATTAAAATAAACGGGGTGAGGATGGCGGCGATGACCACTCCCACCGTTTTCCATGTCCGTTTGTCGGTAGCAGCGGCGATTGCCGCTTTCACCGCAAGGGTAATGGTTGCCGGGTCTGCCATCGGGGATCACCACCATTTCTGCTGCCAAAGGTTGAACTGCGCATCCTCCGCATCCTGCTGCTCCTGCGCCAGACGGATGGATTTCTCCATCGCCTGATCCAAAAAATCCGTATCAAAGCCTGCGGTTTCATAGCCCTCGGCAATGGTGTGGAGATAAAAATCCGAGGGTGCGCCGAACTCCCTGCCGTCATTCATGATGTACACCATTGCATTCACAGGCTTACCGTTCAGCTCCACCTCCAGCATTTCCTTGCGGTAAAAATTCGGGTAGCCCTCATAACGGTCGAGGGAAAGCTCATCCTGCGGCCTGATTTTCCATAGAAGCACAGGTACGGAGCTGCCCTCCAGCGGCTCAATAGTAGCAACGGCTCCACGGCTGCCGCCACGGAACAGCAGCTCATATCCTTTGACCTCGCTGGCTCCCACCACCTTGGCGGTGGGGCAGCGGAATGCCATCTGCGGCAGATGAAGATTGCTGCCATAGGCAATGTATAAACGGGATTTAGCCATGTTTTCCTCCTATCATTCACATATAAATTTACATACGCATAGTAAAAGCCGGGGCATCTTCTGCCTCGGCTTCGGTTGGTTCGGGAGCGGTAGGCTGCACTTCTGTGGAAGTCTGCCGTGCCTGCTCCAGCTCTTTTTCTTTTTTCTGCCGCATTCGTTCCTTTTGCTTTTCTGCCTGCGCCGGATCACGCCAAGCGATGCAGCCATCCAGATTCTTCAGCAGATGCTCACGGGCGGTCTTGAATTCATCCCCGATCAGCCCCAAGCGCAGCAGCCAAGTGCGAAAGGTGTACTTTTCGTTGGTGGTCTGTGTCTTTGTACGGCTGGCACAGCGCTGATTGAGCGCCTGTGCGGAAATAGCCATGCACAGCTGAATGTAGGCCTTGATTTTTCCGGCATGAGTGGTTCCGTTGAACAAACGGAACTCCACCGTACCTTTCTGGAACACAGAATGAAGATTCAAACAGTGGTACCGGCTGTCATCATAGTGGATGTTGCTGCGGCTCTCGCCGTTGTACCAAATACGACCGACCTGATCCAGTGTGCGAGGCTTTCTACGGTTCAGTTCCTCCAGAAACCGGTTATCCACCGGCTTGCACCAGCGGTGCTGTCTGGCCACGGACACCTGAAGCGCCTTGTAAATCAAATCCTCCTTGGCGGCCATGATGTTGGTGATATTCCGCAAAGTATTCGCATCAAAGGGCGAGGCATCCACATGAACATGGATGCCGCAGGAGCTGTTGGCAATGGCACCGGCTTCCCGGAGCTTTCGTACCAGCTCCTGTACTTTTTCGATGTCCTCCCAGCGGCAGATGGGGCTGACCATCTCCGTTTTATATTCCGAAGAGGCCGATACCGTCTGTCTGCCATCCTTTCTCTGCGGCGTAATACTGGCATCACTCATAAATTTCCACTTACGGCCTTGGGAGTCAATAGCGGCATAGGTGTCGTAATAGCTACCATCATACACAGCCGTTGTGCCGAAATAGGCGGCGGCAATATCGGCGGCAGCCTTACGGGTGATGCCGGTCAGCTCTACCTCAATACCGAACCGCTGATCTTTCATGTCCATTTTTCTCACCTCCCATTAACGGCCACCCGCCTTTCCAAACAGTTTTGCCTTATGCTCCGGAGCATTCACCATCAGGTTGTACCGCTCATTGCCGCATTTGTAGAGGCACACCCCACGCTGCGGGTAGCGGATCAGGTTGTATTCGCTCTGCTCCAGCTGAAGCGTATCAATGTAGAACTTGGCATCAATATTTCCGGCGTTAAACAGAAACTGATGGGTCGGGATGCTGAACAGGGGCTTGGTGTACTCCCGGATACCCTCAATGTTGAAGTCCTCCAAATTCTGCGAGGCGATAATCACCGCCGAATCCTTTTTACGCACACGCTTGGAAAAGTTGCGGACGTACTCCACGGCGGTGAGGTTCGTGAGGAACAGGTAGAACTCATCAATGCTGGCGGCGGTGTTGCCGTTAGTCAGAAGCTCGTTGCTCATGTAGGATAGAATGTTGAACAGCAGGGCATTTTTCAGGCTCTTGCTAGCCTGCAGCAAACCTTTCACCCCAAAGGTCACAAAGCTGGAATCGGTGATATTGGTGTGTCCGTCAAAGAATTTCGACTCTGCACCCTTGCAGATGGAGTGCAGCCCCAGCAGGATGTTTTGGAGCAGATCTGCGGTATAAAGCTGGCGGCTGTTCTCATCAAAGGCTTTGTACTCTTCCTCAATCAGACCATACAAGTCTGACAAAATGGGATAGTCCTTGGCGGTCAGGCGATCAAATTTCGTGCTGTCGCTGATGCCCAACTTGGCGTACAGCTTTTGCAGCATAATTTCGATGGTGTCGATCTCCCGGTCGGAAAAGTCCTTATATGTCCTGAAAAAGTCCTTGAGAAAGGAAATGTGCTGACTGAGCTTGCTGCTGATGCGGAAGGTCTGAGGCGCATCCTTATCCTCCGGGCTGCCGTTTTCATCCCATGTTTTGGGTTCCAGCACATTGATGATGAACTCCCCGGACATAAGGTCGATGAAGCAGCCTCCGAGGTTGTTGGTCAAATCCTCGTACTCCATTTCGGGATCGAGGGCACACACATTCATACCGGATTCCCGCAGATTACACAGGATGAGCTTGAGCAGATAGGATTTGCCCTGACCGCTGTTGCCGAGAATCAGGATGTTGGCATTGGTCTTGTCATCGGCTCGCTTATTGAAATCCACCAGCACATTGCTGCCAAACTTATCCCGTCCCACATAAAAGCCATTGCCATCTGTTTTGCCCGAATAGTTAAAGGGATAGAGATTAGCCACAGAGCTTGCCGGGAGAACACGCTCGAACTGGTCACGGAACACATTAAAGCCGCTGGGCATCACGCACTGGAAGCCCTGCTGCTGGCGGAGCATCAGTCTGTCCACGTTGAGTTTAGAGCGAATCAGCTCGGTCATGACTTCAGTCTGCAATAGCTTCAGCTGATTCAGATCGTGTGCGGACAGCTCAATGTACACAGCCGAGTGAATGAAGGGTTCCCGGTTCCGGTGCGCCTGCGCCACGATGGTGGCCACATCCTGCAGATTGCTTTCGGCCATAACCGTCTGCTGCAAATCGTTGGTGTTGGACTTGCTCAAACGGTTTTTATTGGCGGCATTGCTGATGATTTTCTTTTCCTCCACCGGCGTGACATGGCGGGTATAGATTCGTAGGGTCACGCCATCCTTTTCTCCCAAGTGGCGCAGGATGGCCTGCTCCTCCGTGGCGGTGGGATACTCCCGCAGCGCCCAAACGCAGCGGTAGGTGTTCCCGCAGATAAAGTGGTCGGTGTTAAATTTGATTACTGAGGGGGCAATCATATCCAAAAATTCTTGGATTCTGGCATCCTCCTGCGGTGGAGATTGTGGGTTTCTTTTTCTTGCCATCGGTATTTTTTCCTTTCTGTTTTAGATTTGGGGCATAGCAAAAGCCGCCACATTATGTGACGGCTTGAGAAAATATACTGATATTACTTGATATTGCGGATATCTTCAATTTTACACAAAATTTCATATTGACACTTTTCGATTTGATGCATATAATAGTCATATCGAAAAATATAGATGTGAGGTGTTAATATGGAAAACTACTTAGAAAATACCAAAGTGTTTAAGGCGCTGGGTGACCCCAAAAGAGCTATGATTGTTGATATGCTCTCTTGCGGAGAGCTTTGTGCCTGCATGATTTTAGAGAAATTTGAAATGTCCCAATCTACGCTGTCCCACCACATGAAACTTCTATGTGAATGTGGGCTTGTAAAAGGCCGAAACGAGGGCAAATGGACGTATTACTCTTTGGATGAGGAAACCATCGGCAAAACAAAACAATTTTTCTGCTCCATCACCTCTGATAAGGAAAACTGCATCTGCAAAGAAGATACAGGCTGCTGCAAAGGATGTGATGATAATGAATAAGGAGAAAAACACTGGTATCGGCTTTTTTGAAAAATACCTGACCATTTGGGTGCTGATCTGTATGGCGGCGGGAATTTTAATCGGCAAGTTCCTGCCAGGTATCCCTGAATTCTTAAGCCGCTTTGAGTACGCACAAATATCCATTCCGATTGCTGTACTCATTTGGGTGATGATTTACCCCATGATGATGAAAGTGGATTTTCAGTCCATCAAAAATGTACGCAACAATCCGCAGGGGCTTCTTATATCCAGCGGAACAAGCTGGCTGATTAAACCATTTCTCATGTTTGGTCTTGCCTCCTTTTTTTTCTACGTTGTTTTTAAGACATTCATACCGACCGAGCTTGCACAAAGCTATGTCGCCGGAGCCGTCTTGCTGGGTGCAGCCCCCTGCACCGCAATGGTATTTGTTTGGAGTAATCTGACCAAAGGCGACCCTGCTCATACCTTAGTGCAGGTGGCAGTGAATGACCTGATTATCCTCGTGGCATTTGTCCCGATTGTATCCTTTCTGCTGGGTGTGACAAATATTTTCGTGCCGTGGGATACACTCATTCTTTCCATTGTTCTATTTGTTGTCGTTCCTCTTGTGGGCGGTTTTCTTACCCGATATTTCATGGTAAAAAACAAAGGCGAGGAATATTTCACGCAAAGGTTTATCCCTAAATTTGATAATGTGACAACTGTTGGACTTCTCCTGACATTGGTTATCATCTTTTCTTTTCAAGGAGATGCCATACTGGAAAACCCCTTACATGTCCTTTTGATTGCTATTCCGCTGATCCTGCAAAATGTCCTCACTGCCGCCTTTGCCTATTGGATGTGCAAGATAACAAAGCAGCCCCATAATGTTGCGGCTCCTGCCGCACTCATTGGTGCATCGGACTTTTTTGAACTGTCGGTGGCTGTCGCTATCGCACTGTTCGGGCCGACTTCCCCGGTGGTGCTGGTCTGTACCGTTGGCGTTCTGACAGAAGTGCCGGTTATGCTCTTGCTTGTAAGGTTTGTCAATAAAACGAAAGGCTGGTTTCCTCAAAATGAATTACAAAATTAGAGAAATGCAAAAAGGCGACTGGAAATCAGTCAGCGAAATCTACCAGCAAGGTATGGATACCAACCTTGCAACATTTCAAACGGAATGCCCCACTAATGAAGAATTTGACCAGTCCCATATCAAGCAATGCCGCTTTGTAATAACCGATGGTGATGTCATTGCCGGTTGGGCAGCATTAACTCCTGTGTCAAGCCGCTGTGTCTATCGTGGCGTGGCGGAAGTCAGTATTTACATCCATGATACCCATAGAGGAAAAGGTGCAGGGAACCAACTACTGAACTTTCTGTCAAAGCAATCTGAAAAAGATGGTATCTGGACACTGCAATCGGGAATTATGGCTGACAACAAAGCAAGCATTCGTTTGCATGAAAAATGCGGATTCCGTCAAGTGGGATTCCGTGAACGAATTGGGCAAGACCGTTTTGGACAGTGGCGTAATACCGTTCTTATGGAACGAAGAAGCAATTTAATATAATCATATATAAGGAGAGACTTATCATGAAAAAAATGCAAATATTTGAACCTGCCATGTGCTGTGACACCGGCCTTTGCGGTGTGAGTGTTGACCCGGAGCTGCTCCGCATTTCTACTGTTTTAAATGCATTGAAAAAGAACGGAGTGGCAGTTGACCGCTTTAATCTAAGCGGTGCGCCGATGGCTTTTGTCAATAACAAAACGATCAACGACTTTATCAACGAAAAAGGTGTTGAGGAACTGCCCGCTGTTATGATCGATGAAAAAATCGTGATGACAGGCCGCTATCCAACCAATGAGGAGCTTGTTTCTTTGCTGGAGGTTCCCACGAGCTATTTGACCGAAGCAAAATCCGCAAAGCAAGGCGGTTGCTGCTGTTCTGACGGGAACTGCTGCTAAAAGAAAGGAGGTTCCTCAATGCAAATCTTTGACCCAAACAAAATCACCTTAACGAAATACTTGTTTTACACAGGTAAAGGTGGTGTCGGGAAAACATCTGTAGCGTGTGCAACGGCGGTAAATCTTGCGGATAGTGGCAAAAAGGTTCTTCTTGTCAGTACAGACCCGGCCTCCAACTTGCAGGATGTGTTTAACACCCCGCTTACAGGGAAAGCCACGCCCATTGCAGAGGTAGCCAATCTTGATGTAGCCAACCTTGACCCTATGCAGGCAGCGGCAGAATACAGGGAAAGCGTGCTTGCGCCTTATCGTGGTAAGCTTCCGGAATCAGTCCTCGCTAATATGGAAGAACAGCTTTCTGGTTCCTGCACAGTGGAGATTGCCGCTTTCAATGAATTTTCCAACTTCATTACCAATAAAGAGATGGAGGAAAAATACGACCATATTCTTTTCGATACCGCGCCGACCGGGCATACACTTAGAATGTTGCAGCTTCCCTCTGCGTGGAGCAATTTCATCAGCGAAAGTACACATGGTGCCTCTTGTTTGGGACAGTTATCCGGGCTTGAAAGTAAAAAGGAAATGTATAAAGCTGCGGTTGAAACACTGACAGACGGCGCACAAACAACCTTAATTCTTGTAACCCGCCCCGAAACAGCCCCCCTCAAAGAAATAGAGCGGGCTTCTCACGAATTAGCGGAGCTTGGCGTACTCAATCAGGCTATGGTAATCAATGGCGTATTGGCTGATTATGATGATACCATTTCTAAAAGTCTTTTTGATAAACAGGAAAATGCCCTTGCAAATATGCCAAAACCGTTACAGGCAATCAATGCCTACATGGTTCCCTTGAGGGCATACAACATTACAGGTATGGAGAATGTCAGGTCACTGCTCACAAAGAATAGCTATGTCATCAGCGATGAGACCATCAAAGCAAAGAGCATTCCTCAGCTAAAGGATGTAATTGATGACTTATATCATAGCGGTAAAAAAGTCGTTTTCACAATGGGCAAGGGAGGTGTTGGCAAAACCACACTTGCCGCCGCTATTGCCTTAGGGCTTTCTGAAAAGGGTAAAAAGGTGCATTTAACCACTACTGACCCAGCAGCACACTTAAAATTTGTTCTCGATGAAAACAGCGGCATTACCATGAGCCATATTGACGAGCATAAGGAACTGGCACGCTATCAGGAGGAAGTTATAACAAAGGCACGGGAAACCATGTCGGAAGAAGATATTGCCTATATCGAAGAAGATCTGCGTTCTCCTTGTACACAAGAAATTGCCGTATTCAGAGCTTTTGCGGAAGTTGTAGAGCGTGCCGAAAATGAAATTGTTGTCATTGATACCGCACCTACAGGGCATACACTTCTGCTATTGGATTCTACATTGAGCTATCATAAAGAGGTTCAGAGGACACAAGGCAATATCCCCGATTCCGTAAGAAAGCTGTTGCCACGTCTGCGAAGTGCTGAAACAGCAGTCGTTATTGTAGCCTTGCCTGAAACTACCCCAGTTTACGAAGCATTACGTCTGGAAGAAGACTTGAAACGTGCCAATATTGCTACAAAGTGGTGGCTTGTGAATACTTCTCTTTATCATACAAAAACAACAAACGCCCTGTTAGCTGCAAAAGCCAGCAATGAAATTCCGTGGATAAACAAGATAGCGGAACATACAAGTGGAAATTTTGCTTTAATCGCTTGGCACGCAGATGATATAAAGGGAGATAAGCTAAGAGAGCTATAAAAAGGGAGGTCTTTCATGAATAAGGAAATAAACAAACCCAAGGTGGCATTTATTTGTGTTCACAACTCTTGCCGAAGCCAAATTGCGGAAGCACTCGGTAAACACCTTGCCACTGATGTGTTTGAAAGCTATTCGGCTGGAACAGAAACAAAGCCACAGATCAATCAGGACGCTGTTCGATTAATGAAACAGCTTTACGGCATTGATATGGAGAAAACACAGCGTTCCAAGCTGCTTTCCTCAATTCCTCCAGTAGATATTGTTATTACTATGGGCTGCAATGTTCAGTGTCCTTTTTTACCCTGCAAGCACCGAGAGGATTGGGGACTTGATGATCCGACCGGCAAATGTGATGACGAGTTTATTGCGGTCATACACGACATTGGCCAGCACATAAAAAATCTTAAAACAAGAATCGAAACAGGTTCCCTTTAAGGAATAACCGAAATACAATTACTGCGTACAGGATAGCTACATAGATAAGCTACCCTGTACGTTTATCTTTTACTCATTCAAAATAACCCATCGTTCCCCATCGAAATCCTCAAACTTTTCGGTCGTGACGTTCTGCTCGAAGTAAACCGCAAGGATGCGCTTGATGTCCTCTTTGTCCGCTCGCTTTACGGAAAATCCCTGCTCTTTCAAGGACTTCTCTATGCGTGACAGGTACGGGAGCACCTCTTTTTCTTTTTCATTCCGCAGGCGAATCAGGATTAAAAACTCCCTTGCTGTCGCCATCTGCACCTGTATCCGGTCAAGGAAGGACAGGTCTTTTTCGAGGAGCTTTCGCACCACCGGGTTCTGTTCCTGCTCTATGCGGCTGCGGAGAAAACGCTTGTTGTCCTCGAAGTTTTCCCGGCTGTTTAAGCACAAAATCTCGATTTCGGCGATTCCTTTGAGAACAGTCATCAGAGCATAGATGCGGGTGCTGATGCTGGCCTCAGACAGCACCGATATGTTGCTGGGCTTAATGATGAAATACACCAGTTCTCCGTGACCATAGGTCTGTAGGCTGTACTCGGTGATTTCCTTGGTACCGATAAGCTGCCGGGTGGAGGCTCTTTTTTTGGCTTCTGCCTTATCGTTCCTGCGCATTGGGCGTGTACCTCCATTCATAGAATTGCTGCTTGGTGATAAAAAAGGCACAGGCATACCGGAGAAAATCCAGAATGCTTGTGTCCTCAAAGCGGATGGCTAAAAAGGCATAAACGGCGGTCAGCACGATGGGTGGCACAAATCCCAGCTGGGAAATCGCAAGCACAGAGATAAGCAGCGCCACACCGATGATGCCGATATCCCGCAGCTGCCACAGCCATAGGGTTGCTTTTGCTCTTAAGTGATCGGGGTAAATATGCATGAGGCACCTCCCTTACATCCGCATGGAAAAACCGGAGCCTTGATTCAGCTCCGGTTCCATTTCTTTTGCGGCATAGCGTACATTGGGAGAATAACACGATTCATTCAGCTGATTGGCGTAGCTTTCAGCCTGTTCCATCGTGTCAAACTCCATCGGCTTGCCGCCATGCTTGCACCAGCTTTGAGCGGCTCCGCACACCGAACCGGCACTGCGCATCGCCCACACACCATATTTCTTTTCCATAGTAAAACCTCCTTGGATTTGTTCTGCGGATATCTCCCGGACAGGAATACCCAGCTTTTTGGCTTCTCTAAGCTCCATCGTCATGCCGGTGGAAATCCGGCTGCCGCAGAGCCACAACTCATCGCAGGCCTCCAGCACACGATGCCCCATGTGAAAACCGGATTCTCTCTGGACGGGGTCATTGTCATCCAAAAACTGCGGGTACAGAAGATGAACAGCTACCGGCGTACAATTCTGCTCCATTGCATACCGGCAGGCCGCCTTTGCAAATTCCACATTCTTTTGTATGTCCCCGGCATAGGGTGAGGCGATATAGACCAGCTTGTTCTCGCTCATTTCGCCACCGCCTGTACTACCGTCTTGGTCATATTCACCGCAGTCTGCGCCGCATACACCGTACTCATGAGGTTGGCTTTGGTGCTGGTATCCAGTCCGAACTGTCCGGCAATGCGGGGGATTTCTCCAGCTGCCAGCATCAGGCCAAGCCCCAGCAGGGCATGGTCTTTTACTACCATCAGTCCGGCAATCAGCACCGTTGCCTGCAAAAACGCCGTAAGGCACAGGCCGATGACCTGTTTGCACCATGACACAAAGCCGTCAATATAGCCACGGGGAACACTGAACATATATAAACTTCCTACAGCGATCTGGATGAGCAGGATGCCGCCCCTCTTGAGGTTGGCGAAGAACACTTTAATCACCGCATAGCCCATCAGTATGAGAATAAAAATCATCATGATCGGGCTTGTAATAGCAGATAAGCCTCCGAACACACTGCTGGTCATGGCCTGCTCCAGATTTCCCGCATCCTGTAGCGATGCAATGATGCCTTGGGCTACTGTGCCGAAGTCGGTTCCAAGACCGGTAATCCCGGCAGTGAAGCTGCCCTGCAAAGACACCGACAGCTTATACAGCTCCACCGGAACCGTGGTGAACAGCCCCACGGCCATAAAACCCTTGATGGCGTTGAGGGCGGTATCCTTAATGCTGCCTCTGCCGGACTGAGACTCAATCCCGCATTCAAAGGCAACTACCACAAGACCAACACCGTATAACGCCCATGCCAGATAGGAAAAGAACAGCACAATAGACTGCACCCAGTTCATTTCGAACAGGTCTGCTCCCATGTTTCCCATCTGCATAAAAAAGTCGCCGAGGAAGCCCACGATCTGACCGTAGATCCAATCTACAATCTGACCGAGGACAGTGTCGGCGACAAAATCCCATATGAACATTTGAAGTTATCACTCCTTTCCGTGTGAAAACAAACTGCTTATGGTAAAATGAATTTGGTACCAATAAAAAAGAGCATACACAGTCAAGCGGCATCCCTTTGAGCTGTGGTATTCTATGGTCAAAGGAGGTGCTTATCATGCACGCATGGGAACAAATACAGGAAACCATAGAATTTATTGAAGAACATTTAGGCGAGGAATTAAATATTGACAGCCTCGCAAAGATGGCAGCACTGTCGCCTTTTTACTATCAGCGCCTGTTCAGCCGTTTGGTTAAAAAGCCGGTTGCTGAGTACGTTAAGCTGCGCCGTATGGCAAAGGCAGCCGAAGCACTGCTGCAAAAAGAACAACGTATTTTGGATATTGCATTGGAGCTTGGTTTTTCCTCTCACGAACACTTTACCCGTACCTTTAAGGATACCTTTGGTATGACACCGGAGGAATATCGCAAAAATCCGCAAACGCTCAATCATATGACCAAGCCGGAGTTTCTGCTTCACTACACCTTAATTGATGAAGGGGTACCGCTCATCACCGATGGCATTGTTCTGGAAATAAACCGAAGAGAAATTGCGGAACCGATTTGTTTTATCGGTGCTAAACAGGATGTGCCCATTCACCATTTGGATGGATTGGGAACAGAATCTGGCATTGATCCGCTGGATGCCCTTTGGAAAAGCTTCCATAAACAGAAGCAAACAGTACTTGGTCTTTCTGAGGATGCTGAAGAAGTCGGTGTAACTTTGCCATCTTTAGAAGAAGGGTATTTTAGCTATTTTGCAGGGGCAAAGTCAAAAGCGGGAGAGGCTCCGGACGAGTTCATGAGCTGGCAACTGCCAGTTGGAGAATATATCGTCTGCTCCTTTGAAGCTGAAAATTTTGAAGCACTTGTTATGGACGCAATTTATAAAGCACAGCAATATATTTACAACACATGGCTGCCAAATCACAAACTACAAACAGAAGCATTTTGTGCGGAGCGATATGCAAGCCATTCGCCTGAAACCACAAGCATGGAAATTTGGCTCAAGCTAAAAAAGTAGATTTGCGCACATTGCACCGGGCAGCCGTGAAAGCTGCCCGGTGCTTTTCTTTTTCTGATTTATGACTTGACAATCCGCTTGTTCAGAGCTTTAATACCACACAACGGAGGCCGCCGAAATAATTTCAAAGGAGGTATTTGTGTGGCAGATTACAAAAAGCTCTACTATAAAATGTTTAACGCAGCAACTGATGCCGAGAAGCTCATTTCTCAGGCTGCTTGTATTATGCGCACCGCCCTGCAGGAGTGCGAGGAAACATATATGGATTCAGATGAAACCCCGCTGCGCCTGACAGATAAGCCGGAGGAGTAAAACTCTGCGACTCCTATGCTACATCCCCAGCACCTGCCAGAGTATCCTTGCATAAGGGTGGTGAACGGACTTTTTTCATAGTATCTGTGTCCTTTCCATTGTTCATATTTGTTTGATTGAAAGTTCCGATTTACTATGGTAAACTCACTTTATATATCTACCGTGTAAAACTTTTGTGAAACGGTAGCATGGGAAATTAACGCTCGGTGAGCAAGTTTATATAATGTGCGAGGTGGTGCAATAAATGTTTAATGAAATTTGTATCTATGAGGCAAAGATTGAAAAGCAAGAGGAAATTGAGCAACTTATGAAAGAGGTTGCCGCCTTTTATATGGAGCAGGATGGTGTTATTGAAGTTAGATATATCAAACGCACCCACCGCCAAACAGATTTTAATGCCGTTAAAGAAGGGGCATTGCCTGTTCGCCTCACACGCAATGTAGGCAAAGTCACTTATGTTTTACATTGGACTGTTAGAGATGAAGAAACTCACGCAAGGGTGTCAAAGTTAGGGTTAGAGCATTTTTACAAGCGGTGGAACAGATGCTTAACCACTATGCCAAAAATTATTTTGGGTGAAAACATTGTGTAAGGGTATGAGCACACCCTCTGTTAGTGTTTAACTTCACCTACACAATAAAATCTGACTTATCACGAAATTGAGCCGTTGCATCTAACTTGACGCGACGGCTCTTGCTTTGTCTACATGCCAAGAATAGTCCAGTCAATCCTTGCAAAAGGATGGTGAACGGACTTTTTTGATAGTAACTGTGTCCTTTCCATTATTCATATTTGTTTGATTGAAAATCCTGCTTTACTATGGTAAAATCATTCCATACCTACCGAGTAATTTTTTTAAACGGTAGTTCAGAAATTCAATGCTTGATGAGCGAATTTATACTTGCTTGATTCGCATTAGATGGATAAGACTAATAAAAATTATAAAAGTAAGGAGGGAACGATTTGATTATCAAAAATGACAAACAATTCAATATGTTTCCCTCCCATGTGGGGCTGAGAAAATACATTCAATATTACAACATCGTATTTCCATCGAATGAGACATTTACAGCACAATATACGCTTATGCCTAACGCTTGCGGAACATTGTCGCTTGCTTTTAACGGAAACGCAGTCATTGCTGAACTGTGGGGAGCATCTTTAACTCCTGTTTTGTTAGGAATGGAACCAAATAGTTATCATGTTCTGCTACTTATCCAGCTTTCGCCCTATGGTTTGTATCAAATCACCCGTCAAAGTCAAGCGGAGTTTGCAGATAAACGACTTTCGCTTACGGATATTGATAATGAGCTGTTTCATTCGCTGCATCAGGCTTTTGTAGCATCAAAAACTGTATCCAATTTGGTAAATACTTGTGAAAAGGTTTTATACCGACGCATGGAAAAGCACGTTGTTTCGGACTCTTTGCTGTTGGCAACTAAAGTAATTTCTGATAATTATGGACAAATACAAGTGAAAGAAGTTGCCAGACAATCCCATTATAGTGAGCGACAATTAAACCGATTATTTCTTGCACAAATCGGAATGAATATTAAAAACTATGCACGCTTAACTCGCTTTAATTACGTATTAAAGCACATTCAAACATCGCCTTGCTTTTTTGCGGCATTATCGCAACAAGCCGGATATTTTGACCAAGCCCATTTTGATAAAGATTTCAAGGCTATCAGTGGTGTTACCCCTCAAAAGTATCTGAAAACAATGTCGGATTTTTACTATGACGGAACGGAGATATATAATACAATATCCTCAAAGGAGGATTGAAAAATGAAATATCAAGGTTGTCTTTTAGCGGTTAAGGATATAGCCGCCTCTAAACACTTTTATGAAAAGGTACTTCATCAAAATGCGGTAATGGATATTGGCGTACATGTGACATTTGAGGGCTTTTCACTGCAACAAGGATATGCCGAACTCGTCGGTGTGTCAGTCGATAGCGTGAAAGAGCAGTCACATAACTTTCAAGTCTATTTTGAAGTAGACGATTTGGACAAGGTGTATGCCGAAATGAAAAGCATATCCAGTTTGCAATGGATACACGAAATCAAAGAATACCCGTGGGGGCAGCGTGATGTTCGGGTATATGACCCCGACAAGCACATTGTAGAAATTGCAGAGGATATGACCACGGTTATCAAACGCTTTTTTAAGCAAGGTATGTCGGCAGAAGAAGTTGCTACACGCACAATGTTTCCTCTTGAGGTTGTAAAACAGTATGCGTTAGGCTTTGGTATGTGATACACGGCGGCTTTGGTAAATCAAAGCCGCTATTTTATTCCAAACAAGATCGGAGGAGACGGGCAATGAGTAAATATGAGCCGCTTTGGAAGGCGATAGGTCGACGCACGGAAAACAGCTTCACGCTGACCTATGCCGAGATTGAACAGATTCTGGGATTTCCTATCGACCATGCCTTTTTAACCTTTAAGAAGGAGCTGCCCGCCTACTGCTACGAGGTGGGTAAGATCTCCATGAAGGCACAGACGGTGACGTTCAAACGCTGCGTTTGACAATCGGCTGCGTATCTGCCATCATCGGCTTCACCCATCCAAGAGGAGGAACACTATGAACTGGGAACCATGGACAGGCTGTTACAAATTAAGTGATGGCTGTACAAATTGCTATTTTTATGGGCCGTATGCAAAACGCTATGGTCAAAGCACAATACAAAAAACAGATAAATTTGATTGGCCTGCAAGGAAAAGTGCAAAGGGCGAATACAATATCAAAGGAAACAAAATTCTTGCAACCTGCTTTGCGACTGACTTTTTCCTACCAGAAGCGGATGAATGGCGTAAAGAGGCTTGGGCAATCATCAAGGAAAGAACAGATATTGATTTTTTGATTTTGACAAAGCGAATTGACCGATTTCCCCAATCGCTTCCGTCTGATTGGGGTACAGGCTATGACAATGTGAATATTGGCTGTACTGTCGAAAATCAAACACTCGCCGATTACAGGCTTCCGCTCTTTTTATCCTATCCGATAAAAAGGCGTTTTATTGCCTGCGCTCCACTTTTAGAAGCGATAGATTTAACACCATATCTTGATGGCATAGACCATGTTACCGTTGGCGGCGAAACAGGACGAGAAGCCCGTTTGTGTGATTATGATTGGGTGCTTAATATCCGTGAACAATGCGCAAAAGCAGATGTAACATTTTGGTTCAAAAATACAGGCTCACTTTTCAAACGTGACGGTGTAGCGGAAAAGATAAATCCATTTAAGCAAACCAGTGTGGCAAAAGAGCTCAGTATTGATATTTCAGATGGGAATAGATTGTTTTGATAAAATGCCATAGTGTAAAGCATTATTGCCTATTTTACTTCATGAATGTTCTGAACAAACCAAATGAGCAAACCCTCTGTTGGTGACTAAGTTCACCCACACAATCAAATCTGACTTACCACAAAATTGAGCCGTTGCACCTTACTTTGATGCAACGGCCCTTGCTGTATCTACATGCCCAATATAGTCCAGATGTATAACGGGGCTGTTAATGTGAACACCAAGCAGGCAAACAGGATTGCCGGTGCCGCCCACTCGAACTGACCATGTTTGCGATAATCAAAATAAGCCGTGCCTAATTTGGCAAAGAAAAACACCGCCAGAATCAGGTCAATGGCGGGAAATACCACCTTGTTGACCACGGTTTTAATCTGTTGGGAGGCCGTTGTCCACGTTCCCTCAATGGCTCCAGCTACATCCCCGGTTCCCGCTGCATAGGCCGTTGTACTGAACATCAGGCACAGCAGTAAGCTTACGCACAG
Source organism: Muricomes intestini (assembly GCF_004346165.1). GTDB lineage: Bacteria > Bacillota > Clostridia > Lachnospirales > Lachnospiraceae > Muricomes > Muricomes intestini. The sequence goes on from NZ_SLZZ01000029.1 coordinate 19,279, forward strand.
GAGCATTGCAATTCGTTTCGATTTCATTGATTTTCCACCTTTCATCATAGGGTTGAAAACAGCAAAACCGCAGCTTTCGATTGGCTGCGGTCTTGTTTTTTTCTCTGTTTTTAATGGGGTTTCTGCGGTGCAATATGCCAGTCCGTCCATAAATTATCCCGGATGGTGACGCTGTCCGTGAGATTCATAGAAAGCATTCCGGCGGGTGACCAGCTGTCTATCAGCCATGTGTACGGGGTATAGCTTCCGTCCGGGAACCAGATGGGTGAAAAATGCGTCCTGCGGCTATAAGTGCTGTAGGGATTCTTCTGAAACTCAAACCGGGTGCTGTAGCCGGAAGTCATTCGCTCCAGTAGCCTCCAGTAGGTCTGATACCCGAATTCCGGGAAGTAGGTCACCGCCGTCTGCGCCCCGGTTACCGCCGAGGACTGATTGGTGCTGACTTTGGCAGAAACCGTTTCATTGATGCCATAGCCGGACTTCATGTTTTTTCCGCTGGCGGTAGGACTTTTGTCATCGGGCTTAATTGCCATGCTTGCCGACAGGCTGGCCTGATAGCGGTCAAGGTCAAACATCCACCAGCCTTCGTCTACCCATTCACCGTCATCCTCCCAATGACCGCCTCCGTCACCATCGCTGTACCAGTTCCAGTCACTGTGCCATACCCAATGCTCCTGCCACCAAGGTCGCCATATTGTCCAGCTTGCAGAGGTTTGCTGCGGATTATTGGGAACAGCCGATCTTCTAAAGCTGTCATTGCGATCATCGGCTACGGGGTTGGGCGGTGGATTCTTGTTCAGGTCAACGATGTTGACGTTGATTGTCGCCTTGCTGGAGCTGCCGCCACCGGACACAGAAACCGTAATTGTCATATGCTGTGGAGTATTCGGCGTTGTCCAGCGTATCCATGCCAGCTGGCTGTCGCCATCGGGATAGTAGATGTTGCTGACCTTGTGGCTCCTGCCGTTCACATAAAAGGTTGCCGATACCGGATGATCCGGATCGCTCTGACCGCCGCTGACGGTAATCGCTGTGATGACCTCTGTATTTACCCGGTATTCGTAGTCATACACGAAAACCTCCGGAGGTTCGGCAGGCTTATCCTTAAACCGCACGATACCAAGACCAAGGGAGGACTTGATTTCCGCATTGGAAGCTGCCTTGCTTCGGCTTCCCGACCATGCCGGATAGCCGAGATCCGCCACCTCCAAGAACATGGCCAGTGGCAGGTTCTTATGGGATAGGGATACCATTCTCTTTCGCAAAAGACCGCCGACCTGTTCGTCATACATGGCAGCTTCTGTGGCTGTGGTGGCAATCATCACGCCCTCAAATTTGTAATAGGCGATTGGCTCCAGAAGTAACTTGTACTTGCCACCGATTAACACATCAAAGTCCATTCCAGTGAGACCGGCGATGCTTCTAATTACCTGTTCATCAGTAAAATAGCTTTTGATGGCGGCAATGTTGTTTGAACCATTAGTGCTAATGATTTTGGGCAGAGCTTGTGCAGGGTTGGTATAGGTATAATTTTTCATGCTTGGAGTTAATCCTGAACCACTATTATATTGCAGCTTAGAAACTTTATTGAAATGTCCAATTCCATTTGGTTTCTTGTTGGTCAGGTCAATAGGAGTCGTGACAACAGAACAATCTGAAGCCCGAACCACCGTCACCCGAACACCCTCGTTGCCCGGAGTCCACGAGTTGGTGCTGGTACCATCGCCCATACCGCCGCCACCTCCATCTACGTTTCCATCCCCGACTGCATAAGCTGGTACAGCACACAGGGAGGAACATAACACGGCAAGCACGAGAAAAACACTAAAAATCCGCTTCATATAGCGCCTCCTTTGCAAAAGAAAAAGCACAGCATTTCTGCTGTGCAATTCCTTAAAATCTTCTATATCTAATTCATGTCACCGATCTTGTTGCCATTTTCATACATATCATCGGCTGTTGTTCCATGCGCATCACCTGTACCATCAACCCAGCCAAATCCGGGGAAGTAAGTTTGACCTTTATCGTTAGTTTCGCCACCCTGCGGCTTGCTTTCAGCAGCCGGTTTCTTTTCCGTATCCTCCGGCTTGTATTCCGGCGGCTTGGATGGGTTCGTGGTATCCGCATCCTTTGGCAGCTCAGGCTTTGCGGGAGCTTCCGGTTTTACCGGATCGGGCTGGAGCTTCTGCTCCGGCAGATCGGTTTGGGGCGGCAGCGTTTCCGAGCTTTCCGGCTCCGATGCAGGCTGCGGAGAAACTACCACCTCTTTTTTCTCTGTCTTATCTTGTATATCAGGAGCCACATCCGAAGAGCTGACCGGTTCCTGTGAGGAAGCATCCGGCATTACGGGTTCCTTAGCAAACCGCATTCCGATAGCAGCCACCAGTGCTATGCAGATAACAGTAGCACCCGCAATGGCGAGCCTCCTTTTGGTTTTATCACTCATATAAACAACCTCCTTTGAGAAGTGTAAAATGTTACCTCTTTGTATTTCTCACCATACTACATATTTTTTCGGAAGTCCAGACAATTTCCCGAACAGTTAAAACACCTCGGTGTATCCCGCCTGAACCTTGAGTTTTATCTTCATGGGAGCCAGCTCCTTGCCACCGAAATACACCGGAACCTCCAGCCAGATTACCGCATCCGCTTCAAAGCGCTGTGCGTTTTTGGGGGAGGAAGGAGCCAGCAGCGCATTGCGGATCGTGACATCCAAGCCGGAAAGCCTGTATTCCAAAGCATCCCCGGTATACTTCACATGGCTGCTGCCCACAGCTTCCATACCGAGGACACTGTCCATGTAACCGTAAATATCGCCAGTGTTCACGCTGTAGGAAAAGGAGGAGCCGTCCGGCTGGTAGCCGCCGCTATAGCCCTCCCGGACACCGTGATACACATCGGCATAGTTGTCGTTAACTGTCACGATAATGGCATCCTCTAAGGCTTCCTTTACACCGGTGGCGATAATATTCAGCCGGAAAAACTCCATCACGCCGCACAGAATAATGACAAGTACCAGCGTAATGGCTACCACCAAGGGAAAGCCGTTCCCGGCCTTATCCTTGAATATTTGTTTTAGCTTGGTCATTTATGGTACACCTCGCTTTTCCCGGAGGCCTCCGAACGCAGGGTGATCGGGAACGAACCAAAACCGCCGAACAGCCCAATGTTTCTTTCTAAGGTCAGGGTCACGGTGATTTCCTGATTCAGCTGGATATTGCCGGTCTTTGACCATGAAATCCGGGGACTCAGCCCGGTCTGCTCGGTAAGAACTGCCGCACGGCGGCTGGTTTCACTGCCTACCCTGCCGGAGATTTCCGCTTCCCGGCACAGCTCGGTGGCATAGGTATCCATCTGGTTTTTAGCAATAAACACCGGCAGCACCTGTACCGCCAGCGCAATGACCAGCATAGCGCAAAGGACGAGGACGCACACATCAATATATCCCTCGCCACGCTTGGATTTTAAGAGCTTCAGCATAGCTTCACCCCCTGTTCAGGCGGGGCGGAGTCCTGCTCCATCTGTGGAAAATCGCTTAATATATGCCACACATTGTTGCTGTAATCAGAGCTGATGACCTCCTGATTCAAAAGCTCATCAGCGGTTACGAGCCTTGCGCACTCCGAAACACCGGGATGCCCGGTCACGCTCTTTCCCGACAGCAGCTCTTTTGCTGCTTCCGGCGTTAAAAAGACAAACCCGACCGGTGTCATCAGATCAAAGGACGCCTGCGGATATTTGATCAGCGTTTGTTGAACAATCACACTTTCACCCCCTTAAAACATCCCGCCAAGGGACTTGATGATCTCATAAGCGATGATGGCCAGATAGGTAAAGAGAAAGCACATCAGCATGAGAAAGGAAAACACACGGATTTTCGGCGGTATTTTCTGTGCCTCACCCTTGAGCCTTTGCAGCTCCAGCTGCTTGAAGTCATGCGCCAGCATCTGAAAATACACCGTGCTGTCATCTCCACGCAGCACACCGATGAGGCCTCTCACCACATCCGACAGCATGGGCGAATTGAGCCTTGCCTCGAACCGGGTAAGGGCTGCCTCATAGCTGGAGGAACGCATATCCGCTGCCAGCATGGTCAGCTCTCCGGCAAAGGCTTCCCCGGCGTTTTTCTTGTAGTTTTCTATGATGGCCAGCACATCACGGGAGGCTTTCAGCTCCTGTTCGATGTTGGCAACAAAGCGAGGCAGCTCCTTTTCCACAGAAGCACGCTTGGCGGACAGCTTTTCGTCTGTCTTTTTGGTTTCCTTAAAATACACCATAACTGCAAGGAACACCACCACCGGCACCAGCAGGGGAAATACAAAACCTGCCGGAACCGCCAGCAGCAAAATTACGCCGGACTTCACCAGCGCATAGGCCTGATAGACCTCCGGCTCCATGTTCATGCCAGTTGCTTTCAGCACATTTTTGAGCCGATGCCTGCGGTATTCATCCATGTGGATCAGCTTTGCGAGCTTTACCGCCCATGTCATGAAGTAGGCTTCCAAGGTTTTTGCCGCTTTTTTCTCTGATCTTGTGGTATTCAGCATAGCCTTGGCGGTGCTTAGGTACGGCAGACGCAGCACATCCAAAAGGATAAAGAACAGCCCCGCCGCTAAGGTGATTCCGAATAAAAACAGTAATCCCATCTCCATCACCTCCGATACTCAATTGGTTTTGTCAGTTTAAGCACGCAGGCCGTAGAGATAAAAATCAGGGCGGCGCTGATGGCCAGAATGATCTGACCCAGCGGCGTGTGCATCAGCGTGTCGTACCAGCTTTTATTGAGGAGATACATCAGCGGAATGTTGCCGATGACGAAAATGACCATGATGATAAATTCCTTGCGGGGTTCAAAGACAAAATATTCCAGCTCGCCGTTGACGATCCGCATATCACTGAGCTTGCCGACAATAGGAGTCAGGGTAACTTTCAGGCTGCGGTCGTGCTGGCAGTCGCACAGGGCATCGCACCATTCCCGAAACACCTCGTTGTCGATTTTGGTGCGTAGAACCTTGATGGCTTCCAGCACATCGGGATCGATGAACTTCACCCGCAGGACAAAATCCTTGAACACCTGATGCACCGGCGGGTTCAGATAATTCATGTTTTCCTCCACAGCCGTGAGAATATTTTCGCTTCTCAGGTAGGCTGTGGTGACAATAGATAGAGCCGTTTCCAGCTCAGCGGCAATGTCTTTTTTGAAATGGCTGGCGGTGAGCTGCACATACCAAAAGGGCAGCATCATAAAGCCTGCCGCCATAACCGGAGCCAGAAAGAAATTGCCCAGCACAATGGCGATAGCGGCACCAATGGCAAACAACAGCAGAGAGCAGGCGCAAACCAAAGAAAAGTGATTACTCCTGCCGGTCATGGCCAGCACCTCCTGTGCCATCTGGATCTGCCGTTTCAAAAACCCCGGCTTTTGGCGGCGCTGTGCCGCCTTGATTTCATCCCTGATGGATTTCTTTTCTCTGGTGAGAAAGGAAAACAGCCCATCGGTGAATTCCATTGGGTTTAGGCCAAGTAAAAGAAAAAAGCCTGTAATCATACCGATACAGGCCAAAAGTTGAATGGTTGTCATACGGCTATTTGCCCTCCTTTCTTCAGACGATTGATGCGCTCCTGCGGCATTCCGTTTTCCAGCAGCCGTTTACACAGGCTGTCGGAGATGGGATTGACAGCTACATGATGTCCGGTGATAAAAAACTGGTTGTCCTCATAACGGTTTTCAGTAATCTCATACCGGAACAGGGTACGGTAATTCCGGCTGTTGTCCGGCAGGATTTCGCACTCCATGATTTCCATGAGCCGCCTTTGTTTGTTTTCCAGCTGCTTGCAGAACACCACAATGGGATAGGCCTCGGTCACATAGCCCATCAGGGTTTCGTCCGACATATCCACCGCTCGCTTGCACAGGGAAACCATGCGGCGGTAGGTGGATTCACAGGAGTTGGAGTGGATGGTGGTGACCACCGCCACACCGGTTCGGGCTACCTCCTGTGCGGCGTTGGCCTCCTCACCACGCATCTCGCCGACCACAACAATATCCGCATTAAAGCGCAGGGAGATGTCCACAAGGTCGATCTGCTCGATGCGGTACAGCTCGTTCTCACTGTTGCGGGTGAGGGTATGAACCACGGAGTTGGTAACCCTGCCGTCCTTTTCCCGGATGAGTGAAAGCTCCCGGCTGCCGTTTTCAATGGTAAAGATGCGCTTGTTGTCAGGGATGGTGGTGAGCAGCCACCCAGCTACCGTGGTTTTACCGCTGCTGGTGGCTCCCGCAATGCACACCGAAATACCATAGCGGATGAACTCCGAGAGCATATCCAGCATTTGGGCGGTAGCCGTGCCGCCGTTTATGAAATCTTCCTTTTCCATGTGGTTGGGATTGACGATACGAATGGAGGCGGCAGCGCCGATATTGGCATCCACAATGGGGCTTTTCATGACGGCAATCCGAATATTTTCCGCAAGGGTACCTACCACCAGCGGGGACTGGTCATCCAGAATCGTGCCGGACACATGAAGCATCCGGCGCAGCACATTAATGCAGTGTTCGGGGCTGTCAAAGTGTTCTGTGAGCTTTTCGCAGCGCCCACCGGCATACTGGATTTCAATATCCCGCCAACTGTTGATGTCGATTTCTTCGATACCGTCTGCAAAGATGTATTTGGTGAGAAAGGAATACTCGGCCATTTCCGTATACAGGGCATCCACCAATTGCTGTGGTGTCATACCTTTGACCGCCACACGGCTGTCTTGTACAAACTTGGCGATATACCGCTTAATATTGGTCTTGGCTTCGGCAGCATTGCCGTCCGACAACAGCTCACTGTGCTGACCAGCGATATATTCCTGCACCTGCTGCAGCACACTGTGGAAATCCCCGGTTTCCTGCTCCGGAGTAAAAAACAGATTATGCCTGCTCATACGCCGAACACCTCCTTCGAGATTTTCTGTATCTCTTTTCGGAAGCCCCGGCTGTCTTTCAGAGACAAATCGGCGAACAGGTTTCCGGCCAGCACCTGAGCCTCCAGCTCCGGGGAATGAGGAAGAGTAAACACAGCTTTGCCCAGCACCTGCTCCATGTTCTGGCTGGCTTCGTTGGACTTCACATTGCTGACCGCCTTATACAGCTTGTCAGAGTCAAACCCTGCCATCCGCAGATATTCCTGCTGGCTGGACAGGTAGCTCACCGATTTCAGGTCACAGTTTATGAGCCGCAGCACCGCATCGGCTTCCAGAATGGCAATGGTGGACAGCTCATCAAAAAAGATGGAGCTGCCGCAGTCGATGATGATATGACTGTCCATATCATGCAGCACGCTCATCAGCTCCCGGAGCAGCTTTTCGTTCACAGGAGGATAGCAGTTTTCGTTTTCTCCCTTTTGCAGGCCGATGACCGCCAGATGGCTCATCCGCTTATGGGTGTTGCAGTTGTTTTTTATCAGCGATTCAGTGATGGAATTGGCAGCCAGAATGCTGCGGAGGGAATGATCACCCTCCAGCTCACCAGACGGACAGATGCAGGGAAGCATGGGCGTGGTACAGTCGCACAAAAGCAGCACCACGTTCTTTTTTCTGTCTGCCAGATATTTGGCCAGCTTCACCGCCACCGTGGTTTTGCCGCAGCCGGGGCTGCCCCAAACCGCCAGAACCTGTGCGCCGATTTCCTGCAGCACATCCTGTTCCGGCTCGTCTTTACGGCTGAACAGGCCGCCTTTTTTGAAGTTCAGCATTTACTCAGCCCCGCTTTCTGCCGGTGCATTCGCAGGGGATTCCAGCTGGCTTTGATCCTCGCTTTCCTGAGATTCCGTTTCCTCTGGGTACAGCTGGGAAAGCACCGAGTCCTGAGCCTCGGTAAACTTTGCCGCATTTTCCTTGCTGCCACGGTAAACGAGAGACACATGAAGGGTACCGTCCGCTTCCAGCTCGGCAAGGATTTTGCTCTGCTCTGGCGTGACCAGCAGCGTAACGGTGGCAGGCAGCTCCTTTTCATCCTCAGCTTCGGCTTCTTTCTGTTTACCTGTATTGGCATCGTAACCGCTGCCTGCAGTGACGGCGATGACCTCCACATACTGCAGCTCCGGCGGAATTACCGTCATGCCCTGTTTTTTGTAATCTGGCGCAACGATAGACACGATATCCCCGGATATCAGCTTGCCGGACAGCCCTGCGGCGAAGCTCTTAACCGATACGGAGATGGCCTGTTTTTCTCCGGTCAGATTGTAGAGATAGGTATTTTCTGCAGCAGGGGCATCGGCGATTTTGGAGGCGATGATGTAATCTCCCGGCGCTAAGTCGGCGGAGGCGAATTTACCGATGACGGTATCCGTATGCCTTACCACATCCTCTGGCAGATTATAGCCGCCCACCTCCACAGTCTGCACCATGTCCTTGGTGATGGTCTCTCCGATTTTGATGGGCTTGGTCACCCGCACGATTTCAGTTTTCCGGCTGATGCTTTGATTAAATAGCGGTGTGATCGCAAAGCAGATCAGAAGCGACAGCACGATGCAAATTACACCGATGACCGTTCTGTTCTTGAAAAAGCTCATAGCTTAAGTCCTCCTTTGATTGATTAAAGATGATTACTGCGCAGCATATTTTCTGATCTTATATCTACGGATAACGTGTGGAACGCCGACAGCAACAGCAGTAAGCGACAGTACCACACACAGCAGTTTTACAATTGTTCTTTTATTTGATTTCTTCATATCATCCATCCTTTCACGAAATGAAATAGGCGAGCAGACAGCCCGCCGATAAAAAAGGAGCAAGGGGGAAGGCTTTCTTTGCCTCCCGCCTTTGCACCCTGCAAACAATCCGGTATATAGCTACATAGATGAGCAGCAGGCTGAGTCCGGCCATCGCCGCAAGTAGTCCTTTCGGCAGCCCCAGCACCAAGCCGCAGGCTGCCACCAGTTTGATATCGCCGCCGCCCATGCCGCCAAAAAAGACAGCGGCCAACAGGAACGGCAGGGCGATCAGGATTCCCAGCAGCTTGACCGGCGTAAATCCGATTACGGAAATGCCTGCGATTCCAAGGCAGAGCCAGTTTGGAACCATGCGTTTTGTCAAGTCCGTTACCGATGCCGCACACAGCAGGGCAATAAAAAAGACCGCCTGCACAGCGGCCAGCTTATCCGGCATAGTTGAACATATCCTTAATGCGCTGTACGAGAGTTGGCAGCACGGTTTTGTCGAAGAGCATATACAATCCGGCCAGCACCAAAGCCCCGATGACCACGGCCATCAAAATCTTTATTGCGGTATCCACGAAGCCCTCAGCGTGGTTGTTAGTGAGCGCCATTTTTGCCTTAATTGCCAGCATATTGGCCTTATGAGTTACCTTGTTCATGATTCTTTTCATGGTGTTTTACCTCCAAATTTTTTATTGAATTGCTTACATACCGCCCATTTGCATGGGCGGCTGGGACTGCTCCGGTGCGGCCTCCTGCGGCTGCGCCGGGGCTTGGTTCATGGCTACAGTCTGCTGGTAGCTGTCCAGCACGGCCTTGTGCAGCTGCTCCCGGAACTCTTTAGTCACCGGGAAGCAGACCTCCTTATAGCCGTTTTCCGTCTTACGGCTGGGCATGGAGACAAACAGGCCATCACGGCCTCCCTCCACCACCTTGATGCCCTGGATACCGAGGCAGCCGTCCACTGTCACCGAAGCGTAAGCACGGATACCGCCGCTGGCTCCGGGTGGGTACATGGAATTGATTTTTACTTCTACATCAGGCATGATTTCTTTCTCCTTTCGCCTTTTGGCAATAAAAAAAACAGCCCCTTTAGAGCTGCATGGTTTGGTTCTGCGCCGGTGGTGTGAACCCGATTTCCTGAAAACCGAAGCGGTCACAATAGAAGAAGCTGCTGCCGTTTTCATCGTACAGCTCCAGCACATCCGACATGGACAGGGAATGCCCTGCATAGCCGGGAGGATGGTCTACATTGAATTTGGTGTACAGCGCCTCCAGATTGTTGGTTTCCACCTCGCCGTCATAGATCGTCTGGTAATCGGACATCTGCGGTTCTCCGAATTCCTTGCAAAAATCCGCAAGGCTGATGAAGCGCATCCGAAGATCCGATTCGGGCGTTAACTGCCACACACGGCAGCTTTTCAGCAGAGTGAGTTCTTGATTATCCCGCTGACCGTTGACAAGGCGGTCATACACACCGTCTGTCCATTTCACCTCGCCGATGTCTTTTTGGCGGCTGAGAAAGGCGTTCAGTTCCTCCGACTTAAACAGAGGATCGACCACTGCCTTGCCGCCGCTGACATAACCGGCAGGGTTGCCGTAGTACAGGATGATGTCTTTTTCCATCCGGATATTTCGCATGAGGGTACCTCCTTTATGTCATAGTCAGGCCTCCGTTCTGCGGATTCTGGAGAGCTTCCATTTCCTCACCGGAGGGATGCAGGAGTCTGCCATTTTCCATTTCCAGCACACAAAAGTCATCCCGGTCGCAGAGCATGATGCGGTGCTGGTAGGGCTTTTGCATCTCCACATAATCAAGCGCCTCCTGCTCGGTACAGAGCCATACGCCGGAGGCATAGCAGCCATCGGGCAGAAAGCTGTAGCCGCTGTATTTCGGCTCGTGATTCTTCAAATCCAGCGCCCCCACCGGCCTGATTTGGGAAAGCTGCAGCTTGGCACTGTCCAGCAAAATCTCCGGCTTGAGAATACCGATAACCTCACTGCGGGTTTTCAAGGCAAACTCCCCGGTGCGCAGGGACACCAAAAAGACAGCGGAGCCGCTTGGATTGGCACCGGCTCCGTTTCCGCAGAGGCAGAAGTACAGTTGCATATCAGGACTATCCTGACCGATTACGACAACCTTTCCCTGAATACCGCAGCCCAAGCCGGTTGTCGAACAGTCTTTTTCCGTGTAGAGAGTATTTCGTTCCATCCGTCAGCCCTCCTTTTTCTGCTGCAGCAGGGCGGTCAGGTCGGAAATGAGGGAGAGCCTTGTATCGTCCGGCATAGTCTTGAAGGCTGCACGGACATAGGCCTCCACCGCCTCTGTGGACTGATCACCGATTTCGATGATATCCACCTTTTGCACACTGACTGTGCCGTTTGACAAGCCGAGGCGCACAATATCGCCGTAATCCATACCGCTGGCAGTGCGCAGCTCCTTGGGAATCAGCACCCGACCTTTGCTGTCCATCAGCTTGTACATGGGTTTCTTATTCATCCTCCACACCTCCCTCCAGCACACAGCGGATGGTATCGTGGCTCACGCCGAGGCTGTCGAACAGCTCCATGAGCTGGGGCGGCAGCTGCTTTAAGGGATCGGCGCTGCCGATGATGATGACACCGTCCTCGCAGCGAATGTCCAAATCGTCATCCAGCGGAATGCCCGCCGCCGCCAAAAGCGCATGAGGCACCGACAGCTCTGCGGATTCCGGTGCTTCCACCGGTTCACTCACGTTGTCGATACCGTCCTTTGTGAGAAAAAACTCGCCGTAGCTGTTGATCTGCTTTACCGGGTGATGGGACAAATACGCCAGATGCACGGTATCTCCGGCAGTGACGCACATGGTTTCCAAAACACCGGGCGGCAGGATGATGCTGCCGTTATCGGCAATCTGGCCTTTCGTTTCAATGATTTTCATGGCATAAGCCTCCTTTTACATCCCCATCTGAGGGGCGTTAATTTGTTGTTCTTCTGCCGATTTCAGCTCCGACACAAAGGTGCGAAGCTCATCCCCGGCCAGAGAGATGTTGGCGATCTCCATTTCTTTGAGGAAATAGGCAGCCTGCTTGTACTCGTCAGCCAGCTGCTGCATTCCCTTGGCGTTGTGGTAGCCGCTGCTGATGCGGGTATATCCCTTGAAAATGCAGTCATAGCTGCCAGTTTCCCTGTTTTGCTGCACGGTCAGATATAAACCTGCATTGGTTTGAGCGCTGCAATCCAAATATAGGTCATCGTGAACATTGCCCACCACAAACTGATATCTGCCGCCGCTTTCATCTTCAATCAGGGCTTTTGCCCAGCGGATTTTTTCAAGTCCAGTCATTCTTCGTATTCACCTCCAAAATCAAATAGATTTAATTGGAACGTATCCTTTTCCCGCTCATTGGGATCATAGTTGGTAATGATGACCTCCGGGTACTCACAGCCGCCCTCATACCGCTGCGCCAGATTGCTCAGGCGGGTGACCGGTGTGATGATGTACTCCTGATACAGCTCCCGGATAAATTCACAGTCGTTGTAGCTGACCATCCATTTGCCCTTGCTGCCTGCCAGTGCATCCCGAAGTCGCTGGTGGTCGGTTTTCAGAAACTCCACCGCATAGTGACCCTCGGTCATGTAATACGGCGGATCGCAATAAAAAAAGGCATCATCCCGGTCGTACTGCCGGATCAATGCCTCAAAGTCCTTATTTTCCACCACGGTGTCTGCAAGCCGCTTTGATGCCTCCCATATCACAGCGAACACCTTGCGGATGTCAAAGGGCTGGCAGCCGTAAGAGGTACATCCGCTGCCATAGCTATAACGGATGAGCTTGAAAAAGGCCGCCGCTCGCCACACATCGCTTGGCTCTTCCTGCTCCAACATAATTGCTCTCAGTTCCTCAAACTCAGGCGGCGGGAGGTTCTGCTGCGCCAGCTCCAATTCTTCCTGTAGATATTTATTATCAAATTCATCCTTTTCAAAGAAGCGGCGCAGGACACTGAATTCATGCCGGGAGTTGAGGGGCAGGAAGCCCAGCTCCTTGAGGAACGCCAGCGTTCTGTTTTTTACGCAGTAGAACAGGTTGGTGAGGTTTCCGTTGAAATCGTTGTAGACCTCCATACCCTTGCAGTCCGGCGGCCTGCCGAACAAAACCCAACCCCCGCCGCCAAAGACTTCGATGTATCTGCCGAAGTCCTTGGGGAAGAGCCGGTAAATGATATTGCGGAGGGCTTTCTTGCCGCCCACCCAGCTGATAAAGCTATTGATATTCCATCACCTCCCTCTGAAAAAGAAAAAAGCCGATAGTCACTACATTTTCAGTGACATCGGCTCGTCTGGACTATGATATTCATATTCGTTGGTTTCTTCATTGTACAGATATCCCTCATCGGCCAAATCCACATCGTGAACCTCAGAGGCCATTTCCAGCGCTTCCTTGGAACCGCCGGGAGGGATGTCACAGAACATTTCCTCACCATTTTCATATTCTTTTTTTCCTGTGTTATATCCGAAGTCCTCGTCAGCCCACAGATATTCAAAAGAGAGATCAGGGTACTGCTCGGCAAGTGTGCGGATCACCGGATCGGCACGGCTCCATGCAGTCTGGAACTCGATATGCTCGCCGTCAAAATCCTGCGGGGTATATGCGCCATCGTAGCCGTAGCTGTTCCACTTGGTTCCCCAATTGGAAATCGACCAGTCGTACCAGTTGTCTTTGCCGTACTTCTCACGCTCGGCCATTCCGAGATTTCCACGAAAGATATGCTCAGGCATCGGGATGACCTTGTTGAAGTCAATACTGCCGAGGCCAATCTTATCATCCTTGATGGCCTCGAACATGGCGCTGACTTGTTCCGAATCGCCGGATACTCTTAAAATATTGGTTAGATGATTTGGCATTAGCGCATTCCTCCCATCGTCATGCCGAAGCCATAGGACTGGCTACCTTTCAGCTCATCCTCCGGCCTAATAAAGAAGCGGTCGCTGCTATCCCAAAAGCTGACATACAGCTCACCGTCATCCACCTTGATTTCCCTTTGTTCCAGCCCCTCACCCCAGCCGTCACTAAATTGAGAAGAGAGCCATTCTGTCAGCTCCGCAAGCTCAGAGGCAGAAAGCGCACCTTGGGTTTGCACCTCGGTCACGCCCCACAGCTCGCCATTCCATTCCTCCACAGAGGGATTAATGCTGTGTACCTTTCGGATGAGATCGTCATCGAGGTAAACGGCGAGGCCACGCTCGCCCTCGCTGGGCAGCTTTTCTTTCTGAATGAGGGCAAGGATTTTGTCCTCATATTTCAAAACCTCACCGGCAGATAAATCCTCCCGATAATTGTCAAGATCGCCCCATTCGCTCTTCCTGTAGATATGAGGGAAGAGAGGGCTGAATAACCGCAGGGGTTGCAGTTCGTTTTTCATGGTGCATCCATCCTTTCATTTTAATTTTGGGCGAAAAAAAAGCGGATGTGTTTTTCAGTTACGAAGAACACATCCGCTTCAAAATTGCCCTGTAGGGTATTGGCTTTATTTAATTGTAACCGGACTGATTCCGGCCTAAAACAAGAAACACCCCGCTTTCTTGTTAAAAAGCAGGGTGCATCTATGAAAAACGAGGGTCTTGAATTTTTCATTCAAAACCCTCGTCAGGCCGCATAAACACTGGCTTTTTCAGCCCTGCATCTATTTTGACCTAATCTTCTGACGGAGACGGTGGGATTCGAACCCACGGGCCGGTTCATCACCGGCCAAACGATTTCGAGTCGTTCTCGTTATGACCACTTCGATACGTCTCCAGTTAATTCATATGCAAAATCTTGCATACCAAGGTATTGTATCAAATTTTAATGACAAAAACCAGCATTTTTTGCAGAAATAAAAGCGTTTTGTTTAAAACATTTCTAAATAAATAAAAAGACAAATCCTATACCCATTACATCAAAGTGGTGGGTATAGGACTTTTATCATCTATATTTTTTCTAAATTACATAGCATGCTATGATTATTTCCGCTATGTTTCGACATTAACTGTCAGTTTAATTTTGCATGACAATCTATTTTTATAATAGAATTGGTAGTTTCTTCATTTACTTCAGCCTCGGCATCTATCGAATAATCCAGCGGAGATATGAGTGTCTGCACATCAAATTTCTGTGGCACCAGTCTATTATCCCACTTTTCAATGTCTTCTTTTTCATCATAAATTTGTACAATTGTTCCCCCGCTTGTACCAGGTGCCGTGCTATGCAGCACATTGTGCACCATTATGGATTCAACAGCATAGTTGGATAGACCCGTATCTATTTTCACTCCATGCTGCCCGAGAAAGGTGCACGTCTGCCCGAAAAACGGATATATAATCATTCTGGTTGTTCTGCCGCTGATTTGAGACTCTATTTCTATCTCCCCGGAGGGAAGCTGACCTTTCAAATCTTCCATCCGAAGCTCTTCAATATCTTCTTTATATTTTGTTATTAAAGTCGCTTTCTCGCTATCTGATAACTTCAGTGCCTTTTGAGAAATCCCGTCCGACCATGTGAACCCATTATTATTTAAATCATTTACATCTTCAATAGCAGAAACTGGATAGGCTCTTGATTTATATTCTGCTGTATTATATACATTAGAGAATGCATCAAATGCCCGGCGGCTGACCGAATATGTTCTGTACCTCTCTTTTCCGCCCTCCATGTGATAACAAACAGTAGCGAAAGTGTAAGAATCCTGACTGCCGGTCTTTACTATATAGTTCCCCACATCTTCACTTTTCTTTAAGTCCTGAATCCAGTCTTTAGCAGCTTCCATTCCCTCAGAAGAAAAGGTGTATTGTTTCAGACGTCTGTCTGTTATAAATTTTCCGTCTTCATTCGTATTCTGTATAAACTCAGAATGTCCCATATCAAGGCCATTTACACTGACACCTATCGTTTTCAATGTTTCTTTCGCCGGAAAGAAGTTGTCATACACAGGTGCATAACCCAGGAATAACACTCCTCCAATGACTGCAGACACTATTTCCGTTATAAGTTGCGGCTTTCTCCGAAATATCTTTCGTTTAGTATTTTCTACTATCCACTCAAATAAGCAATGTACTCCTACAGCCGTGATTGCACCAACTGCAGCCACAATTATTCCGCACAGCAGCCTGCTCTTTTCATTTATATGTGTTACTTCCAGTAAAAAGCCTCCTGCCCACAGCGCAGCAGAAAATGAAATCAAAAACTCTATGCTTCTTTCGGCCCCGGGCACTGCAAAGACCTTTCCGGTCGCTTCTGTTTTTCTTGTCCTGTTTGCCCATGCAAAAATCAGGAACGGAACTGCAAGCCAAAGAAAAACTGCCGCTCCATAAAATGTATTAGGTAAGTATGTAAGAATTTTCTCCTTTTCAAACAAGTCGGTGCCCGAGAACTTTCCTGACAAACTTAAAGGCACAAGAACAATATTCAATTTCTCAATAACCGGGATTTTATAATAAGTAGCAAAATAACTCTTTATAAATGCCTGGCATATCCCATTTATAAACAGTTGAAAATAGAATATCAGTATCCCTGTTACAAGTACCGCGGAATATAGCTTTCCGCATACTACAATTGATACTGCCGCAATATGGTAAAACATAAGAAAAATTGCTGTGAATATCAAAATACTTTTTATGCTGTATCCTACCGCATGTAAACGGAATTCCTCATCTATAGTGCTTTGATATATACTGCAGATTATCATAACAATAGACAATGAAATTACAAAATGCAGCATTCCATGAAAATACCTGCTCCAAAAAATTGTACTCTTTTTTACTGGAAGACTGTAATAAAAATCTTGTTTTTTCTGCTGAAGAAGATAAAAGAACTCTGAAAAGGCAATAACTATACCCAGACAGGCGCATATCCGGGAAAGCTCCATACTTCCTATTCCGAAATAAGTATATTCTGTGTCAAGACTCAGACGGCTTATGGTCAGACTCCCATAAACCGCAAATGAAATCCATGATACAATTGCTGTTATATGTCCGCGTCCCGCTTCTTTTATCCAGTTATTAAAGTATTTTACTGACATCATATCCAGTTCCCTCCATTACTGTCATAAACGTTTCTTCCAAGGTCAAGGGGACCTCCCTGGAAAATACAGGATCTGCCAGTGCAATCCCTTTCATAATTACTTCTATACCTCCTCTGATAATAAGAGTCGTGAAATAGCCATCTCTTTGACAGTGCATAACATCTAACAGGTTTTTCAGGTAATCTAGGTTTACATGCTCAAATACACACTGGATTTTATGAATATCTGTTGCTCTTCCTTTGAGTTCACCGGCAGTTAAAATCCCTCCTCTATGCAAAATTGCGATGTTGTGACAAATATCCTGAAGATCTCTCAGTCTATGTGAGGCGACAATCACAGTAAGTTCTCTTTCCTTCATCTCCTGACGTATAAGATTCTTCATTACCTCAGTGATAATAGGATCAAGTCCGTCAAACACCTCATCACAAATCAAATATTTGGTGTTTGAAGACAATGCCAATAGAAGAAAAGCCTGACGTTTCATCCCTTTTGAAAAAGTTCGAAGCGGACACAGTATGTCAAGGTTCAAAGCACCCGACATATAGTGCACCGCTTCTATATCCAGCTGTGGATACTGGTTTCTGTAAAACCGGGCCATCTCCTCTATACTTGCATTAGAAAAATAGTACGGACTGTCAGGAAGATAAAAAAAATTCTCCTTACATGTTAAATGAGTATGGTCTTCTTCATTGTCTATATATATATCGCCCCCATCAGGCTCAAGTATTCCCGCCAGCATACGCAGGAGAGTACTCTTCCCCGCTCCATTTGTTCCAAGCAGTCCAAACATAACTCCATCAGGAACTGTTATGGACACATGGTTAACTGCGCATATATCCTCAAAATTCTTTGTCAATTCATTAATCTTTATCATACGTGCCTCCGCACATTGCATTTGTCCTCTGTGTCAGATAAGTTTATCCGTCTCTTATCATAAGCCCGCCGGCAGCATTCGTCAATTACAGATTTATGTCCTTAGCCTGATACTATACATTACTTCGGAGTGTTCTGTGAAATCATTTTATCATGCAGTGTTTTAACATCCTCCTTTGGAATTTCATAAACATTCCCGTCTGATTTATTTATATGTACTGTAACAACCTCAGCCTCACCATAAGGAATTCCGGATTCTATAGTATTTTTCAAAATATCATAATAAATCTCATACACATTATTCTGCATTGTCTCATCCGATGGCATTTCTGCACCATTTAGTACATCATTAGAAACTTTCTCAGCGTAAGCTTTTGCCTGCTTCTGGAACTCGCCGTATGTATCCCCAAAAATCGTGATTGGTTTAATTGATACATCCAATGTAAAATTTCCCTTCTTATCTTCTACAGCCTCTCCTACCGTATATTTCACATTCTTTGATAAAACTTCAAATAACTCTCTGAACTTATTTTCCAGCTCATCCGGAAAGTTTAAGGCTTCAAAGCCTTTCATAGTCGTATCCATATTCTTTTCAAAAATCTTCTCTGCTTCCTCTTTAGATGCACCTGTCAGTTTTATATACTGATCAGTTTTATTCTTATAAGAAACATCAAGTATAGCTTTAGTATATCCGCCCGCATCAAACTTCTTTATGCAGCCTCCCAGCAGTGTAAGTATCATCGTCATGAGAAGAACGACTGATAACTTTCCTTTTTTGCTCATAGAACTTCCTCCTCATAAAACTTGTCAGGGCCGCTATCTGCACCTGCCTTATTATATTTAGACGCAACAACATGATTATTATATCATCCCGTATTGGTGAAAAAAGTAAAAAAAAGACAGGCAGTATAAAAAAATATTTTCAGAATATGTAACAGTTCAGCCATGCGAATTTCCGACAGCGTAGGCAGGAGAAAGCTTGCTTTCGTATGCATATGCTGCCGAAAATTCATATGGCTGAACTGTTACCAGAATATTCTGAAAATGGCCCGCAAAAGGGTCTGACCCCTTTTTTGTAAAGGTTCGGGACATGCCCGTCATACCAAAAAACGATACCTTAATGGTACCGTCTTCTTATTCTTTATCCAATTCCATACACCTTCAAAACTACATACAAAGAATCATCCTTCTTATCTCCTATCACCTTGTCTGGTTATGCCCTCGACCTATTAGTAACAGTCA
>NZ_SLZZ01000030.1 GCF_004346165.1 Muricomes intestini
ATTCTAAAACAATTATAACAAAAAGTGTCAAAAAAAGGAATGGGAAATCCCCCATTCCGCTTAATACTTTTGTAACTTTATAAGTTTAACCTGTTCCAAGTCTTTAGCAATTAACCCAATTAACCAATTAACCATTACTTTATTAGCACACACTTCTGAACGGATAAAATCAAGTTTGGTTTTCATACTTCTATAGTATTGATTACAAATTTAAAAGTATGATATACTTCCAACAGAACAACCGTGTACAGGGTGGTTGCCTCCCGGACTTCACCAAAGAGGGGAGGTGGTGCAAATGAACATACAAGATGCTATTTCTTTAATGATATATTCGGGATTTTCCTGATTGCACTGCTTACCTACATAGATAGGATTAATAAGCGAAAATAAAAACTGCCCTGAGACTTTGACCAGCCAGGACAGTTAACATATAATATTTCCGGGAGTCAACCCCTTGTGGGCGGTTGTTCTCTTCATATGTATAATATAACATATCTTCCAGAACCACGCAATACCTACATGAAATCTCACTTATTTTCTAGTAACAGTTCAGCCATGTGAATTTTCGACAGCGTAGGCAGGAGAAAGCTTGCTTTTGTATGCATATGCTGCCGAAAATTCATATGGCTGAACTGTTACATTTTCCTTATTTTCTTGTTTCATCCTTGACATACCGTTCTTGAAGTTATATATTTATAACATAAAGATATATATTTGTATCATCTGCTTTTAAACTTTCATAATGAGGAGGCAAAATATATGAACAAACATACAAAAAAGAACCCCTTGTCTTATCTGGGATGGCTCGGATTAATTGGTATTATAGGCGTTAATCTATCTGCCCACGGTGCCTGGATACTTCAACTATTTCTTATTTATTTCTTTTTCTTTATTTACCGCAATGTACCTGCTGATGAGCTCTTTTGGTTTAATGTCAAAAAAGCCGGTTTATCATCATTTATTCTGGGCCTGATTATCAATAATATTGTGTTAATTACATTAGCCATATTTGAGAGTATTGGGGGAAATCAAGATGCTACAAAACTGATCATAGGAATGTTTTTAATAAGTTCTTTCATCCCATTATTGTTTTTTATCGGAATTCTGATGTATTATAATCGACAAGAGAAAAAATATGTGGAGAAAGACAATGCTTAAAACAAGGATAAAAGAATATCGTGCAAAATACAATCTCAGCCAGGAAGATCTGGCCAAAAAGGTAGGCGTACGCCGCGAAACAATAGGGCATTTAGAAAACGGCCGGTACAATCCCTCCTTAAAGCTGGCCATGGACATTGCCAAGGTATTTGAAACTACTGTAGAAGATTTATTCAAATATTAGTGTATTCACAACTATATATCAACTGGTTTATTACAGTAGGAAACTGATATCGGACATTACACCAGTTTCCTGCCGAAATAATAAGCCGCCTAAAACATTAGTTCCTGCTGCTCCATCACCTCTATCTGCGACACCACCAGGGTCTCTGGATCATCTCCCCTGAGGTGATCTGCTTTCAGATACTGCATGCCGTTTCTTAAGGATGCAGCTATCAGATTCAATATATAAATATTGTCAAACCGATTGTAGATTGACTCTCCGCCGAGCCCCGTCAGGCAGATGAGCTGTGTATTGGTCTTATCTGCCATATCCATCAGCGGCTTGAGCAGATGGGATGCATTTGTCTGGGCAAAGGGGTTGTCCATAAGCAGAACCTTCCCTTCATTTCTGTCTGCAAAAATGTCGGTGTCGTCTTTTCTCATATAATACAGCAGACTGGACAGGATAACAAATGCAGATAAAAATCCCTCGCCGCCCGAATTGCGGGCCACTTCTGCCCAGGTAATGGGGTATTCCCTCTGTTCCTCAATTTTATAAAGCCGAATCTGTATATTTCCCACCCCGATTACCGCGTCGTACAGATTTCTGGTTGTAATATGCACTCCAAAATATTCCTGTGCATTTTCGTTTTTCTCAAAAAGCTCAATTCCCTTTTTCGTAACCTCATCTATGAAGTCCTGCAGTCGCATCTGATATAGATTTTCATTTTCCTCCCATTCGGGAAGCTGAATTTTCAGCATTTTTATAGGACGTTCACGGATTGTAATTGTAGAGTTGTGATCTATTTTGCCCAGATTCTGATGAACCTCCCGGATATAATCTTCCATTAGCTCCACAATTTTCTTCTTTTCCTTCTCCACCAGGGAAATGTCCACTTCCAGCTTCTCCATCAAGCTGTCATAGGACTGCAAGGTGGTAGAGAGCTGCCGCAGAACCTGAGATGCATCCTCTGTCAGCTCCAGCATGGACTCTAGCGGCTTCTTATAAAACTCCTCCTGAAACCGATCTATGCGCACAATCTGATTTAAAACCTGAACTAGCCTCTCTTTTGTCTCCTGCCTCTCTCGTATATTCTGGTTATAATCCCGGATTAAAATTCCCTTGAAATTGCGCAGCTCACGGCTGTCCATCTCTGCAAAATCCTGCTCCCACACAATCTCTTCCCCAGGAGTCAGTTCATTATATTCCGCCAGCGCCGTCAGGTTCTCATCATAGCTTTGCAGATGGGATTTCAGATGGTCTTCCTGCTTTTGTATCTCTGTTTTCTGATAAAGAAGCTGATTTCTCCTGGCATCAAAATCCTGATCCTGTATCTCCGCTCTGGGCAGAGGCTCTTCCTCCCCACATTCACTCTTTATTTGTTTTAGGCGATCATCCTTCTGTTGAGAAAGAACAGCAACCTGCTTGTCCTCTTCATTCCAAAGCGTTTTCTTCACTTCCAGCTTCTTATTTCTATCTTCTAAAAGAACTTCTCTGTGGGATTCCTCTCTCCGTTCATAGCGAATATCTTCCCAGTCCCCCGGCTTAAGATGATATTTTCCCCCCAGATGCTCCAGTTCGTCCTGGGCCTCTTCATATCTTCTGGCCACTTTTTGCTCCTGAATCTCCAGATCCTGGAGTTCCTGGGACATGCTGGACGTGATAGCCCCATAGCGTGCCTCCACAGCCGTCACGTCGTGCCGGGTCAAGTCCTTGTGTATCTCTGTCTCTTCGTATCTCTGATACTTCTGACAACGCTCTCCGAGAGCACTGCTTTCTCGCTCCAGCTGATCCTGCTCCGCTTCCAGCTCTCTCTGTCTCTCCTGCTGCCGCTCCAGCTGACCCTGTGCTAATTTCTGATTTTCCTGCAGCCGTTTAATATCCCTGCGGCATTTCTCCAAAGACTCCCGATTTTGTTCATAGATTTTATATGCATCACACAGCCGCCGGTAATCCTCCAGCCGCCGGTTCTGGCGGAAAATCTCCTGCTCCGCTTTTTGTATGGCCTTATCAAGGTGCTCCAGTTCCGATTTCAGTTCCGCCAGATCAGACGACACCTTTCTGACATCTTCATCCAGTTTGGACAGCTGCATTCCCAGTTCTTTTATAGCCTCTTCATTTGCTGTAAACTTTTCCCGGCTGACTTCCTGATTTTTAATGATCTCCCGGCGCTCAAAATATTCTTCATATTCTGACTGGCGGATTGAAATTGCCTCTTTCTTTCTCCAGATCTGCTGTTCCTTTTCCTGCACAAGGAGGCGCAGCTTTTCTTCATTCAACAAATTTTCATTGAACAGTACATAGAAACTGACATCGGGAAGCTCAATGATACCTTTGACATCATTATCCTTCTTCTCATCCAGGTTCTCCCTTACAATAATAGGAATTGGAAATGAAGTATAAACAGCCCCCGGGCTTTGAGACAGTTTCTTCATCTCCTGCTCCGAAAGAATCAGGGCATAGGGAAGAAATGGATGGCTGCGGACCAGTTCCTGATTCTCTTTTTCCGTATATCCGTTTTTCTGTAACCACTCCATGCCATAAATGACATGGATTCCCATATTTTGAAGCTCTGTCTCAAATTCCTTGGGCAGGTCCAAAACCTTGCCCTGTGTAAGGCTCTGATACTCCTTTTGCAGCGTATCCTCCTCTTTCTCCAGGTTTCTTCGCAAAGCTGCTATTTCTGCTAGCTTTCTTTCAGAAGTATGAATAATCTTTTCAGTATCATAGAGTGATTTCTCGTCCAAATCCAGGTAGGTCAGAATTACCCTGCGCTTTTCCAGCTCCTGGTTATATTTAGTCTGCAGTTTCTCCTGCTGCTCTTTCTCAAGCTTCTTTTGTATCTGTTCCCGCCCCAGATCTGTCAGGGTGCGCTCCAGCCCTCTCTGCTCATTTTGAGAAGTCTCAAATTGCTTTTTCTTCCGCAGCTTTTCCCGGTTCTCTTCCTCCAGTGTTTTTTCATAGGCTTCACAGCGTATCTCCAGAGTCCCCGGTTCGTAGGTACCTAAAATATTGCGGACAAGGTTTTCTTTATAAAGTGTATTATAATGTTCTTCCTGGTTGCCGTAGGATTCCACTTTACTTTGCAAGGCCCCTTCTGCCGTCATTTTCCTGCGGATTTCCTCTTCCAGTTTAGAAATCTTTTCTTTCTCTGTGCTGATATGCTCTAAAACCTGCTGGTGAAGTGTTTCCTTTTCTTGCCTTTGCTCCTTATTTTTTCCTAAGGCTGTCCCATAATAGCACTTCAGACTGTACCCTAATTGATTTCTCTCCGGCTCTAGATCTTCATCCTTTTTCCGAAAAACCTCCAGCTTCTGACGTACCAACAGAAGCTCCCTCTCTTCCTCTTTCGTCAGTTCCTGTTGTTTTGCACATAACAGCAGATGGAGATATTTTTCTATCCCTGCTGCTTCCCGTTCAAGCTCTTCCTGCTCCATCTCAATCATATCCCGGTTGCTGACATGAAAGCTCTGTTCTTCCTCCAGGCGATAAACTTCACTGGAAAGTTTCTCATATTCCACCCGGGAGACTCCGCGGCTCACTTCTTCCAGCTGCTGCCGGACATCTTGGTATGCAGCTTCTGTATCGTTTCGAAGTCCGTTTAGCTCCCGAATAAAATAGGCGATCCTGTTCTCCTGTCCCAACTTTTTCTGGTCAGATTTTCGGTAGAATTCGGCCTTTTCCTGAATGCGGAGTGCCTCTTCTTTAAATACCCGAATCGTATCCCGGCGTTTGATTTTACTCTGATTATCTTTGTACTGACCAACATATTTCTCTACAATCTTCTGAAATTCTTTCATTCGGTTCTTATCTTTATTCAGCTTGCTTTCCACCGCATCCAGAAACCATTTTTCCACCAGTCCCCGCTCATCTTTACAGTCAGCAAATAAATCCGAAAGACCGGACTCCTTCAGATTCACTTTCTTAATAATCGTCTCCCACTCTTTATCGTTAATTTGGTATTCTTTCAGCTTCTCAAAATACTGCCTGGACTGAGCTGCATTGTTCATATCATAATAAAAAAAGTTCATAGAACGGTCTTTTTTATATGACTCAAACATCTGCCGGCAGGCTGCGAAATTTTTCAGGATAATCTCTTTCTTACTCTTTTCCACAACAGGCAAATGGTGCATATCCTGAAGGCAGGGCTTTTGATATTCACTGATAATATTCACCATTTCCAGATTGTCTCCACCAGTATTTTCTGCATCCTGGCTTCGCCGCACCATCATTCCGGTAAGCACATAGCCCGCTTGCTGATCCAGCACCCACTCCACCAGAATGAAGGAGGGCTTATTTGTCGTAAAATAACTTTCAAAAGGACGGTCCTTCGCGTCACGGTACCTTTTATGGACAAAAGGCGCCGTCATCATCTGCACCAATACAGACTTTCCCCCTCCGTTTCTCAAGGAAAGCAGGGTGCTCTCTCCATTTAAATGAAATGCCTCATCACTGATGCGGATTGCGTTATTGTTATAATTGATATTAATTAGCCTGACACCGTTTATTTTACTCATTCTCCTTCACCCCCAACACCTGCATGACTCTCTGGTAATTATTTTGATTCAGAAGATTCCAGTCCATAAAGTTATCTAGTTTCTTTGTCGTCTTAATCATCTCGTCCTGCTCTACATATTCAATCAGGCCCTGTTTCTGCAAAAAGATTAGAATATAGTGAAGAAATCCTTCTTTTGTTGTCCGGGCCCGGGAACCTCTTTCATCAGAGCGCAGTGCCTCATAGGCCTCAAGCATGTTGGAAAAGGCAATACCTTCCCGTTCCTCCCCCGCCTCGCCTAAGTTCTCTGAGCCTTCCTTCAGCCGGAGGGAAATACAGTTCTGAAGTTCCCCCACACGAATATACTCCCGGGCCTTACTGCTGCTTCCTTGTCCATCAAAAAACTCCACAAGAAGAGTGAGTATGACAAACTGAGACAGATAATAGTCCTTGTCTGTCGCATTAGATTTACAGAGTACTGCTTTAAGCTGAGCCTTGGAGAAACCCAGTATATTATTTTCTTCGTGGGGTATGAGATAAACCACATTTCCATACCGCTCAATACTGCTCTGGGCAGTCTCTCCCTGGGACTTCACCAGATTTTGAATGGCTTCCTGCTCTGTATAAGCCTTATATAGGAGGTGCTCCTCTTCCTCACGCAGCTCATGATGCTCCAGAAGATAATAAAATATTTCCTGGCTCGTCCTGATTTCTTCTATTTCATATGCCATGTTCTTTTCCTTTCCTTGTTCTACAGTACCCTGATCAGCACGTTGGAACAGCGAATAGCCTTCCTGTCCCCTTCTTCATTCAAAACATCATTAAAAGTAACTGCGCTGCCGTCAGGCATACGATATGTCTCAATCCTGTGCACAGCGCTTCCGTCGGGCAGGGTAATCTCCTTCCTCGGTTCATCCTCTATCAGTTTCAGCAACATTTCGTTGAGCTGAAATTCACCCGGCTTATCCTGGATATATTCGCTTCTCTCTTTCTTTAATGACTCAATATCAATCTCCCGATTTTTAATCAACTCGACCATAACTTCTTTAAACACTTCTACATTAGGTATTAATTTATCTTTATGGGCGGGGAGTGTTTCCGTCTGCTTGCCAATTTCCTCCAAAGAAATTTCCCCGCTTACACATGCCCTTTCCAATAAATATCCCAGGCTGGTCTCATAACGTTTTAGCTTCTCTTTAAGTTTCCGCTCCTGCTGGGCCTGCCAGGCCTCTTCATCAAAATCCAGTTCTTCCTGTGTATCTTCCTCTTCATTTTTCCTCACCGGCTTTTGGTACTGAAATGCTTTATTCAAATTATACACCTTCTCTGCATCCTGATTAAATAGAGGCCGTAAAAAATAATCTAGGTTTTCCAGGGCTTTAGGATGTTCTAATATCTTATCGTACAGTTTTGTACGCAGAGGGAAACGTCTGATGAGAGACATCTGTGTCAAATCTTCCAGCTCCTTAGTATATAAAGCTTTCAAATCAAAATGATTGTTAAGTATTTTCTGATGCTCATCTATAGCGCGGTTCAGATAACTTTCAATTATACGCAAGTGGTTCAGGTTCTCATCCTCTTTGTCACTGAGCCGTTTTATATTGATATTTTCTTCTTCTAGTTCCCTCGCCCGGCTCCTTACCATTTCCCGGTAATTTTGAAACTTCTGTTGTGTATCCCCAATCGTCTCCAGATTCTCCGTCAATACCTCTTCGTAATCCCGCACTGAATAATTCAGGGCGTTGCGCCGTATCTTTCCCATGGCTTCCTGAATCTTCTGCATCTGAATCCGCAGCAGATTAAAAACATTCTTAATCTCATCCACTGCTTTATCATAGCTCTGCTTCTCAAGGTGCATTTGAAAAATCATCTCATGGATGGTCAGCTTCATATTATTTTCAATTTCCAGTGTTCCCAGAAGAAGATTGTAACCGTCATCGGTCAGATAGTAAGACGTGCGTTTCACTTCCTGTTCTACATAAACAATCTTGTTCGCCACGTAACTGATATTCATGATTTGATAAGCATCCTGCTCAAAATTGAATCCGTCAAAATGCATAACTCTTCCATCGTTGGACAAGATGACATTGACAATAAAGTCCCCCAGCTGCCTGCAGTCCTCATAGTTCATGTTTTTATGCCAGTACTGCATATTGAGCGTATCTATGTAGGCACCGATATCGTCCATTGTACAGTTCTCTTCCTTCAGAGATTGCTCCATAATGTAAAGCATCACTGCAAATATAAGATTGAGCTGCTCGTCCGCGGTTAAAAATCCGTATTGCTTCCAGGTGGTCCTCTGGACACTGTTTTGGATCAGCACCGCATATAGCCCCACATTTTTCATTCTTTTTGGAAAATGCTTTAAAAATTCATACTGCATAATTTTTATGTCCTCTTTTTAAAAGTCTGTAATATTCAAAATCTCTTGGGGAATATACTTTCCATACTCCAGGATTTTCTTCATTTTCTCCATATCCGGTTCCTGAAAATATGAGAAAAATGTTTCCTGTATATTGCGGTTTTGCCTTTCCTTCATATCGGGAAGCTGTTTCAATGAGTCTTCCCACTCCGCCGCCCCTGACTTTTCCAGCATCGCCCTGTAAGCAGGTACAAATGGAACAATCCCCCATCTACTGCGAAACATATCTGCCAAGCTTTCATAGATACCGATGCCCTCATAATCCAGGTCCCCAAAATAGTAGATTTTATTTTGACTTTCTTTCATATAAGGCTCTACACAAAGGTCAAAATCCCGGAAAGAACGTAAGATGCCTTTTCCTGCACCATAAATTAATGTTCCTATCGGGATACCCAGTATAGAGTTCTTTTCCTCCAGCAAATGCCGCCGCATACTGTAAAAAGTATCTTTATTCTCAAGAATCAGCAGATTTTGGGGAGTATTTCTCGTGTGTGAGTAATAAGCCAGAGGCTCCGTAGTTCCATATATATTAAGAACCTGCAAATCCAGTTTGCACCGATTCAAAATATGTCTTCCCTGTTCCCTTGTTAAGAACTTCTCCCGCCCCCAAATCTCAAAACTTCTCTCGTTGGCCGATTCCTGAGCTTCCAATTTTTCTTTCCTGTTCTTCAGGTAATCATTAAGCATCAGCACCCAGGGTCTGTCCTGCTCATAAATATCAGGATGAGACAAATAATAATCCACAGAAATCACAGGCAATAGCCGATACTTTAGTTCATCCTCCAGCTCCCTGTAGTCCTTCCTCTTTTCCAGAATCCAATACTCACGGTAGAGAGCCGGCTTCTTGCCATTTGTTCCCGCAGCCTTCAAGGGTTTGATTTTTCCTGCACTTAAGAGTCCCATAATATAGCTGTACTGTGCATTATAAGATAAATTTCCCTGATGCAGAAGAAGTTTTTCAAGAGAAATACGTTTCATAGCCGCCCCTTTCCTATTACATTCAGTCCGATACCTATACTCCAATTTCCTCTTTTCAGGAATAAATCTTTCTCCATTTTCCCGTGCGGTACTGCAGGAAGGAAATCATCCAGTTTACCAGCCAACCGATAGGAACCGCATACCAGATGACCTGAATGCCAAACCGGGGTGCAAAGCTGACAGAGACAGCTACACGGATGAAAAGATTTACCAGATTCGCAATGGTAAACATCTTCATATCCCCGGCTCCCCGAAGCAGTCCATCCACACACATTTTGAAGCCTATCAGGCAGAAAAACCATCCCATAAAGGTTAGATAGTCCCGTCCCGTAGCAACAGCAATAGCTGTCCCTTCCGCCCCCAGAAAAAGAGAAATAATCTGCCGATGGAAAAGTTCCAGTATCAGGCAGATAATGGCAGCACAGACAAGGACCATTTTGTTGGATACGTGGTAGCCCTCGACCACACGCTCTTGCTTGCGGGCACCGATATTCTGGGCTGTATAGGAAGATACCGCATTTCCAATTCCGGACATAGGAACAATGCAGATTGATTCAACCCTCATAGCAGCAGAAAATCCTGCCAGTGCCTCTGAACCAAAGCTGTTTACAACCGACTGAACCAGCATCATACCGATAGAAACTGTGGACTGCTGCAAAATAGACGGCAGCGCTATTTTAGTCATGTTCCAAAGTTCTGTTTTATCAAAAAACTGCGTATGTCCGCACTCCAGTTTTCTCAGTTCTTTTATAAAAACACTAAATGATAAGATTACGGAAATACCCTGCGCAATCAAGGTGGCCCATGCCACCCCGGCAACTCCCATATTGAAACGAGTTACAAATATAACATCCAGGACTACATTAAAAACAGATGAAAAAATCAGAAAGTACAAAGGTATCCTGGACTTTCCAAGAGCGTTGAACATAGCTGACAATACATTGTACATAAACAAAAAGGGGAGTCCCAGAAAATAGATATTCAAATACACTACTGCCATATCCAGAACATCCGCAGGCGTGTTTAAAAGAAGCATGATCTTCTTACCAAACAGCAGCCCCACCCCTCCCAGAACAATACTAATCAGCAAAAAAGAAATAAAAGATGTAAATACCGCAAGTTTCATTTTACCATATTCTTTTGCCCCATAATACCTGCTTACAATAACCGATGCACCTATACCTCCGCCTATTGCAATACAAATAAATATGTTTGTCAAGGAATACGAAGCCCCAACTGCAGCCAGTGCCTGCTGGCTGACAAACCTTCCTACAACGGCTGAATCTGCCATTGTATAAGCCTGCTGAAACAAATTTCCTATAATGATAGGCAAAGCAAAAATAAACAATGCACTGAATGGTTTTTTCTGTACTAAATAGTCATTCTCCATGTCTTTCTTCCTCCAATATCACAAGATAGCTTCTAGTGTGCTGACTCAATACAGCGCTGCAAAGCAATATCGTAAAAGCACTCGTTCTTATATTCTACACCATAATTCAAAAAAAATAAATGAAACAAATCAGGAGTGCAGGCTTGATTTCTTGATTCCCCCATGCGCTACTGTTCACAGGCCAGCCTGCAAACAGTAGCCCTCATGCTGCATATTCTCAGTAAATTATCAGATATATTTAGACGTTAATCATTCTTTTACTATCAAATCGGACATTGACATCAAAAAATATTGATGATAAAATTAATTTGATTCAAATTATTACCTATTGTCACTTTAACACGAAAGCATTTACATAATTATATTTGATGATACCAGGGACAAAAGGTCATACGTTTCATGCTTGCATGAAAAAGCATGACTTTGGGATTCGCAAAACATGAGAAAGTAGCCCGAGTAGGGCGGTTTTCGAATGTTTTTAGGATTGCGGGGCACAAAGTGCGTAGCAATCCGTAGGTATCAGGGGGCAAAATACCTTTTGATCCTTACACCATTTGATTTTCGCAGTGACAATATTTTCAAGTTGTTTCCCTCAATTACAAATGAGGAAACCATAAATAAATTTTATAAAGGAGGATGAATCATATGCCAGCTTTTGCAAATCCCTTTCAGGGGAATGTTAACCGCAAGATGAACGAAGAAGAATTAATTCAGGCAGTGCGCCTGAACATTGCAGGTGAATTGGAGGCTATATATCTGTATGATGCACATGTACAGGCCACAGATAATGAGATAGCCAAGAAGGTCATCGCAGATATCCGCGATGAGGAGAAAGCTCATGTAGGTGAACTGATGACATTGCTTCGAGTACTTGACCCCAAGGAAGCCGAGTTATTTGCGTCCGGGGAGGAAGAAGTCCGGGAGATGCTGGAGGATTTGGGTATTTCCATTTCGACAGAAGAGACTTCTGATGATGTTCCTCCTGCCGAAACAGTTGGCAGCCTGATTGATTAAACCTGATATAGCAAATGCAAAAAGGAGGTTTTAGACATGAGTTATTTATCAAGAGAAGCGGCCCCTTTTTCTGAAGGGCTTTGGGAGCAAATTGATGCTGCTGTAGTAAAAACAGCACGCAATTCATTGGTCGGCAGACGTTTCCTGCACGTTTTCGGGCCACTCGGTGTGGGTGTACAAACAGTTCCGGTAGACGATGCCGATGCAGTCGAAGAAGTAGAAAAAGAAGGACTCATTACAACAAGCGGCAGGAAGTTTACAGAGATCCCCCTTATTTTTGAGGATTTTACACTACTTGCCAGAGATCTTGAAAGCGCTAAGAAATCTGGTTTTCCAACAGATTTGTCAAGGGCTGAGCGGGCAGCTGAAGCCTGTGCTCTTAAAGAAGACAAGCTGATTTTCTGGGGCAGTAAGGACGCGGGATATGATGGGCTGCTTACGGTCCCCGGCACACAAAAAGTAGAAAAGAAGGACTGGAGTGCCGGTGAAAATGCTTTTACCGATATTGCCGCAGGAATTACCGCTTTGTCGGAAAAGGGTTTTTATGGCACCTATTCTCTGGCTTTAAGCCTTGATCTCTATATGCAGCTGCAGAGAATACAGCCCGGAACCGGTTTGCTGGAAGTTGACCGTATATCCAAGTTGCTAAATGGCCACATCCATCCGGCTCGTGCTTTAGGACAGGGAAAAGCCGTATTAGTTGCTTCCGACGAAATGAATATGGATCTCGTAATCGGACAGGACATGGCTGCTGCTTATCTGGAGCAAAAAGATTTGAATCACAGCATCCGGATACTGGAAACTGTGTTACCGCGGTTCAAGAGGAAAGAAGCTATTGTTGCCTTCGAATAGCAGAAATACGAAAACAGAAAAATCAAATACTCGCGGGAATAAAAAAGATGTCGTTTTACAGCTGCTGATAGCTGCAAAGCGGCATCTTTTTGTTTTTAAAACGCCGTTATCTCCAATTCCTGCCGTTTTGTGTGGTTAGGATTTGGACTACTTTCCTTGGCCGGGTAACCGATTGGTAAAATTGCTACCGGTATAATATTTTCAGGCAAAGAAAAGTTTTCCTTCACCTTCTGGGGATCGAAATGACCTACCCAGGTACTGCCCAATCCCAATTCTGCGATCTCAAGTATCATATGGGTTGTAACTATACCTGCATCTACGGCTCCCATATCGTAATTGTCAAATGACCTCTTCCAGCTCACTGTACTGTCATAGCATATAATCAAGGTTAATGGCGCATCAAAATGATACCTTGTACAGTCCTTTACACGCTGCAGCCCATCCTGGGACTGAATTAAAAGAACTCTCTGAGGCTGATAATTGCAGGCTGTAGGCGCAAGTTTTCCCGCTTCCAAAATTGAATCAATCTTTTCCTGTTCCACTTTTCTTTTGTCAAACTTCCTGACAGAATACCTTTCTTTTGCCAAATCTAGAAAATCCATTGTAGACCACCTTTCTGTTGTTTAAATTTATTTGCACTTAACATTATAGCATCCGTGTCCAGCAATTATTTTTCATGAACCAATTTTATGATAAAGAAAATAATTGAGCCAAACATTAGAATAAGAAACGCCGGAAGAAACCATGCTGGCAGCGACATCGCTTTTGAAGAAATTATTGTAATAGACACAAAAACTATTACCATCAATAGTTTTTGTGTGTTCAGCATATCTTTCAAAACACAATATATGCATTTTCTATTTTCCTCCGTCACTCTGACACCAGTATTCCAAAACTCTGGGAATTGTTCTACTGCAGTCATCCCTAAGTACAGTAGCCATCCAATAATGGGGTTACTAAAAGCTCCCCCTTATTTCCTGGCCTGTCAGCAACACCGGCCGCATTATAATGCCCTGGAATTTTATTCGGGAAACTGCCCCAGTTCAAAAACAGGTAAAGCAATATCCCTATCATTAAGATTAAACATACCGTTTCTGTAAACAAATGATACCAGTTCCGCTTCAGCTCCATTGTAAAGATCCTCATAAATACTCATTTAAAGCCTTGAAATCCCATTTACATTTTACCATGCTATATGGTTTCAATCAATTAGTATTCATAAAATACTAGGTCAAACTTATAAACAGTTACTTCAAATAACATCTTGTTCTGGTTCATCATACCGCATCTTTTACAGTATTGGAGTTGGTTACATTTAAAAACAATTCTTGTTCTGGTTCACCACAAAAGGGATATGGAAACTCCACAACAACACCTTTATTTAAAAACAACTCTTGTTCTGGTTCACCATGCATAATCCGCTTCTTCATTTATGGCTCGCAAATTTAAAAACAACTCTTGTTCTGGTTCACCGTAAATGGATAAAGTGGAGCGAAAAACTTAAAGTTCATTTAAAAACAACTCTTGTTCTGGTTCACCAGTGTTTCCAGCGTTACACACAAAACCATTTTTCAAATTTAAAAACAACTCTTGTTCTGGTTCACCCAGGGGCTGCTATGCTGTGGACGGATTAACGGAGGATTTAAAAACAACTCTTGTTCTGGTTCACCTCAGTAGAATGTACCGATATGTACCATATAAGTTTATTTAAAAACAACTCTTGTTCTGGTTCACCGCCAGACATCCCAGTCATAAAAGCACAGAATGACGATTTAAAAACAACTCTTGTTCTGGTTCACCAAAAGTATTCTGGGGATAGCATACAAAAGGTAAGCATTTAAAAACAACTCTTGTTCTGGTTCACCTTTCATGGTATCTACTTCCTGTGTCAAAAATGCAACATTTAAAAACAACTCTTGTTCTGGTTCACCTACATTGTCTGTATTTACGAGCGTCTTATTATCCATTTAAAAACAACTCTTGTTCTGGTTCACCGATAGAGGAGATTAACCGGATCCGGGATAACGATTAATTTAAAAACAACTCTTGTGGACCTATGTCAATACATTGGACACAAAAAGTTAAACTTATTTATGCAGCGTGAATAGCTTCATCCTCCACTTGTTGGGGCGTTTTGTATCCAAGTGCACTGTGAATCCTCTGGCGATTATACCAGGATTCTATATATTCAAAGAGTGCTTTTCGGCATTCCTCGAAGTCTTGATAAGTGTGTAGATATACCTCTTCTTTCTTCATGACGGAATGAAAGGATTCCATGCATGCATTATCATAAGGATTTCCTTTTCTACTGAATGAGTGTATAAAGCCATTTGTTTTCATGTACTCCTCGAACAGGTCACTCGTATACTGGCTTCCCAGATCACTATGAAGGACGATTCCATCTGTATTTTTTACATTCAGGCATGCATTCTTGATAGCATCAAGTGCCAAATCAGCTGTCATATGTTTGCCATAGGCATAACCTATTATCTTACGATCATAAAGATCCATAACGGATGCTAAGTATGTCCAGCCTTCTTTCAACACATGAATGTAAGTGATATCTGTCGCCCACTTTTTATTAATGCTATCCGCTTTGAAGTCACGGTTTAGGATATTCTTTTTATCATCAGGTACTTTACCCTGATTGGACTTATAATTGTACTTTTTTACAACAATAGAGCGAAGTCCCTGACGCTGCATATGACGTTGTACACGCTTGATACTGCAAGGGATACCGGCCTCATTAAGCTTACGGTATATCTTAACCGCTCCATAACGCTTTTTATTTTCTTCAAAGCATTGTTTGACTTCGGATGAGAATTTCTGATATTCCTGCTCCTTGTTTGAAGGTACACGAATCAGAGCCTCGTAATAGGTACTTCTTGCAAATTTCAAGGCTTTACACATATGCTTAACCGTGTATCTTTTAAGATTGGTGTTAGTATATAACTATGGACACGGAAAGTTGAACTTTCTATAATATAATAAAGGAGTGTTCAATCATGGCAAAAAATCAAAAATCCTATACCCCTGAATTCAAGCAGCAGATTGTAGATCTGCGTAATAAAGCTGGTAAAGGTATCACAGAATTATCTAACGAATATGGCGTTCCAAAAGGCACAATCTCTACCTGGGTAAAACTTCTTTCTCCAGTACAGGTTTCAGAAACAGAAACCATTTCTATGAAAGAGTATAAGGCTCTTCAAAAGAAAATGAAGGAACTAGAGATAGAGAATGAAATATTAAAAAAAGCTACCGCCATATTTGCCAAAAATCAATAGCTGAGTACGTGTCCTTTATTCAAGCGAATCTTGATAATTATACTGTGAAACAAATGTGCAAGGTACTTAAGTTTCCTCGCAGTACTTATTATGCTGTAATCAATCATGTTACATCTCAAAGAGAAATTGACTACAACAAATTTAGTGATGAAGTTCAATTTTACTATAACAGATCTAAGGGGCGTTATGGTGCTATTAAGATACAGCGAGATCTTGAAGAGGCTGGTATCCCATGTTCTGTCAAAAGAGTGCAAAGACATATGGCTAAGCTAGGTCTTCGCAGTGTTGTAGTACGCAAATATAAGTATCAAAATAATCAGGGTAAGGTTCCTGATGATAAGGAAAACATACTAAATCGTGATTTTAATGCTACAACAATTGGTGTTAGTATATAACTATGGACACGGAAAGTTGAACTTTCTATAATATAATAAAGGAGTGTTCAATCATGGCAAAAAATCAAAAATCCTATACCCCTGAATTCAAGCAGCAGATTGTAGATCTGCGTAATAAAGCTGGTAAAGGTATCACAGAATTATCTAACGAATATGGCGTTCCAAAAGGCACAATCTCTACCTGGGTAAAACTTCTTTCTCCAGTACAGGTTTCAGAAACAGAAACCATTTCTATGAAAGAGTATAAGGCTCTTCAAAAGAAAATGAAGGAACTAGAGATAGAGAATGAAATATTAAAAAAAGCTACCGCCATATTTGCCAAAAATCAATAGCTGAGTACGTGTCCTTTATTCAAGCGAATCTTGATAATTATACTGTGAAACAAATGTGCAAGGTACTTAAGTTTCCTCGCAGTACTTATTATGCTGTAATCAATCATGTTACATCTCAAAGAGAAATTGACTACAACAAATTTAGTGATGAAGTTCAATTTTACTATAACAGATCTAAGGGGCGTTATGGTGCTATTAAGATACAGCGAGATCTTGAAGAGGCTGGTATCCCATGTTCTGTCAAAAGAGTGCAAAGACATATGGCTAAGCTAGGTCTTCGCAGTGTTGTAGTACGCAAATATAAGTATCAAAATAATCAGGGTAAGGTTCCTGATGATAAGGAAAACATACTAAATCGTGATTTTAATGCTACAACAATAAATCAAAAATGGGTTACTGACATAACGTATATACATGTTCAAGATGGAGGCTGGACTTATCTAGCATCAGTGATGGACTTATATAATAGAAAGATCATTGGTTATTCATACGGCAAAAACCCAACCGCCGAATTAGCTAAAAAGGCGGTAGAAAATGCATGTCTCAATGTAGAAGATACTACAGATATTATTCTTCACAGTGATTTGGGCAGCCAATATACAAGCACCGTATTTGAAGATATAATCATAGAAAAAAATATGAAACATTCCTTTAGTAGAAAAGGAAATCCCTATGATAACGCTTGTATAGAGTCCTTCCATTCAGTATTGAAGAAGGAAGAAGTATATCTAAATACATATCATACATTTGAAGAGGCTGAAGCAGCTCTCTTTGAATATATTGAGTCTTGGTATAACCGCAGAAGGAGACATAGCGCACTGGATTATAAAACCCCACAGCAGGTTGAAGATGAGGTTCTTGTAGCTTAAAATCTTTCTCTACGTATTAATTTTATACAGAGAGAAAAAGTTCAACTTTTTGTGTCCAAGGTATTGACATAGGTCCAAATAAATCAAAAATGGGTTACTGACATAACGTATATACATGTTCAAGATGGAGGCTGGACTTATCTAGCATCAGTGATGGACTTATATAATAGAAAGATCATTGGTTATTCATACGGCAAAAACCCAACCGCCGAATTAGCTAAAAAGGCGGTAGAAAATGCATGTCTCAATGTAGAAGATACTACAGATATTATTCTTCACAGTGATTTGGGCAGCCAATATACAAGCACCGTATTTGAAGATATAATCATAGAAAAAAATATGAAACATTCCTTTAGTAGAAAAGGAAATCCCTATGATAACGCTTGTATAGAGTCCTTCCATTCAGTATTGAAGAAGGAAGAAGTATATCTAAATACATATCATACATTTGAAGAGGCTGAAGCAGCTCTCTTTGAATATATTGAGTCTTGGTATAACCGCAGAAGGAGACATAGCGCACTGGATTATAAAACCCCACAGCAGGTTGAAGATGAGGTTCTTGTAGCTTAAAATCTTTCTCTACGTATTAATTTTATACAGAGAGAAAAAGTTCAACTTTTTGTGTCCAAGGTATTGACATAGGTCCATCTTCACTCCCACACACTTCACATTTATTTAAAAACAACTCTTGTTCTGGTTCACCCGCCGATTTCCGTGAACAACACTGACTTTTCGGGCAATTTAAAAACAACTCTTGTTCTGGTTCACCAGCCAGAAGATACGGGAGATAGGCGAGGCAACGGTATTTAAAAACAACTCTTGTTCTGGTTCACCACAATGTAGGACATTGCAGTGGTGGTTTTTCCATATTTAAAAACAACTCTTGTTCTGGTTCACCCTTTAATGTCACCAAGTCTATTCCGTTTTGCACTCATTTAAAAACAACTCTTGTTCTGGTTCACCTAAGACGATTGAGGGAATATGTGCAAAACATAAAGTATTTAAAAACAACTCTTGTTCTGGTTCACCCGCATCTGGCCCAGCCTATGCAAACAAATCCTTGTAATTTAAAAACAACTCTTGTTCTGGTTCACCTTAAGATTATCCCCGGCAAGGTCTAGTGACTTTGATTTAAAAACAACTCTTGTTCTGGTTCACCGGGTTCCGACTCCTTTCTTAGATTTTTCTATTTTTTATTTAAAAACAACTCTTGTTCTGGTTCACCCAAGCGGAAACGGAAAGCGAGGAAAAAGGGGAAGATTTAAAAACAACTCTTGTTCTGGTTCACCCCGACTGCAAAGTTGCAATTTAGAATCTTTCCCTGCATTTAAAAACAACTCTTGTTCTGGTTCACCTGGATGATAAAAGATGCAAACATGGCGAAAATCCTATTTAAAAACAACTCTTGTTCTGGTTCACCTATGTGAAGAACAGGGAAAGACTTGAAAGAATTAAATTTAAAAACAACTCTTGTTCTGGTTCACCAAAAGAACCAGATACACACTCTGGTAGAGCAAGCCAATTTAAAAACAACTCTTGTTCTGGTTCACCCGGCCGGAACCGTACAAGGCAGAATAGGAGGGTGAAATTTAAAAACAACTCTTGTTCTGGTTCACCGACTTTAGAACAGGCTATGAGGAACTGAAAGGCTAATTTAAAAACAACTCTTGTTCTGGTTCACCGGACTTGCTATCCAGCATGTTCAACCGGGATAAGTATTTAAAAACAACTCTTGTTCTGGTTCACCTCTGGCAGACGGACAGGAAAAAATCTGGAACAAACATTTAAAAACAACTCTTGTTCTGGTTCACCGACGAAATAGCAGAGATGAAGCAGAAGTGGAGGATATTTAAAAACAACTCTTGTTCTGGTTCACCCATACCCTTTTTGTCGTGTGCTTCTTTCGCAAGAGAATTTAAAAACAACTCTTGTTCTGGTTCACCGTTGATACCGGAGCATTGCGAGCATCCATTAATCAATTTAAAAACAACTCTTGTTCTGGTTCACCAAAATTTGCAGATACTGTACTGTGCCATTCGCCCATATTTAAAAACAACTCTTGTTCTGGTTCACCGGAGACAAAAGCAAAGTTATCGACATGCTACAAGAATTTAAAAACAACTCTTGTTCTGGTTCACCATGTAACGGATTTATAGTTTGGCTCAAATTGGTATCATTTAAAAACAACTCTTGTTCTGGTTCACCTCAGAGGGTACAAACAAAGCTAATTCGAATAACTGATTTAAAAACAACTCTTGTTCTGGTTCACCGGGCGAGTGATAGCATTAACGAATTGAGTTGGTATTTAAAAACAACTCTTGTTCTGGTTCACCAACTGTCGTGCTAAACAATGCGACCACCAGCCCAAATTTAAAAACAACTCTTGTTCTGGTTCACCCTAAATGTTGGGTCTATTACCTGCATCAATCCTTTATTTAAAAACAACTCTTGTTCTGGTTCACCGAAACGCTTATCAATTACCAAAAGGCAGCGAACTTATTTAAAAACAACTCTTGTTCTGGTTCACCAGAGTACGTATTGGCCGCCCCCTTGAGGTACTCAATTTAAAAACAACTCTTGTTCTGGTTCACCTCCGTTCCAACGCCCTGCGCGGTGTCCGAATGCTTTATTTAAAAACAACTCTTGTTCTGGTTCACCTTCCAGGTTTCTCACAGCGTTCGCACGCTTTTCTGATTTAAAAACAACTCTTGTTCTGGTTCACCGCCTCTGCTGTAATTGCAGGAAGTTTTATAGCCTCATTTAAAAACAACTCTTGTTCTGGTTCACCGGATAACTTGTCCGGTGTATATGAAATATCGCTGGTAATTTAAAAACAACTCTTGTTCTGGTTCACCTGTGCCCTCTGTGTAGTCTTTAAATGCGTCTAATAATTTAAAAACAACTCTTGTTCTGGTTCACCGAGACCATACCGGGAGGAATGGCTTACAAGTATTCGATTTAAAAACAACTCTTGTTCTGGTTCACCAATACAGTAGACGGGGAATGTATGCCGAGTGTATTATTTAAAAACAACTCTTGTTCTGGTTCACCATACGCGCACACAAAAGCAAGTACCCAGCACCGGAATTTAAAAACAACTCTTGTTCTGGTTCACCTTGCATACCGAATTGTACTGCGCTACCCATTTTGATTTAAAAACAACTCTTGTTCTGGTTCACCGGCTCTTGCCCTCACAAGGTTTAACATCAACCTCACATTTAAAAACAACTCTTGTTCTGGTTCACCTACCGACTGCAATCTGAAAGAGATATTTCGCGGTATTTAAAAACAACTCTTGTTCTGGTTCACCTCTTTCATCCGCTTTATGCGGGCTTACTCCTCTTTATTTAAAAACAACTCTTGTTCTGGTTCACCTTGGCCCCACTGGCAGTAGCACCGCAGACAGCCAAATTTAAAAACAACTCTTGTTCTGGTTCACCGAACGGTGTCTTTTCTGGATTGTCCCCCTGTTGGGATTTAAAAACAACTCTTGTTCTGGTTCACCAAACTGTTTCTGATAGCTTCTTACTGCTAAATCTATTTAAAAACAACTCTTGTTCTGGTTCACCTCCTGCACCCTGTAATGCTACGCCGTCAAAGTCCTATTTAAAAACAACTCTTGTTCTGGTTCACCCTGTTATGCGAACATCCTCCTGCTGCCCATATCTAATTTAAAAACAACTCTTGTTCTGGTTCACCGAAGACCGCACTGTAATAGGTGATAAAGTCCCGCTGGGATTTAAAAACAACTCTTGTTCTGGTTCACCGTAAATATACTTGGAACTAAATACAAAATAATTTTATTTAAAAACAACTCTTGTTCTGGTTCACCAAGGGCGCAGGGGGAACAGATACATAAGACGGTGGAATTTAAAAACAACTCTTGTTCTGGTTCACCAATGGCTGGGGTGCAGAAACGAGATGAAGCTACTGATTTAAAAACAACTCTTGTTCTGGTTCACCCTGCGATTTCAAGTATCGAAACTATAAGCCCTTTGAATTTAAAAACAACTCTTGTTCTGGTTCACCAGATATAGGATAATATTAGAACATAAGGATATCTAATTTAAAAACAACTCTTGTTCTGGTTCACCCCTTTTAATTTCACCAGTTTTTCAACCGCATCCTTCATTTAAAAACAACTCTTGTTCTGGTTCACCCCAACAAAACGGGCAGAAATATCCAAAATACGAGAATTTAAAAACAACTCTTGTTCTGGTTCACCTGTTCCAAACAGTAATAGACGCTTCATTTCTCGGATTTAAAAACAACTCTTGTTCTGGTTCACCCCATGTTGAGCAGATGCCCGGACAGGGCAAAAAAAATTTAAAAACAACTCTTGTTCTGGTTCACCTGTTGGATAGGGAGTGGTCTGGGTTCAAATTCGGTAATTTAAAAACAACTCTTGTTCTGGTTCACCGACAAGTTCATTTTCTTTTTCGTTAAACTTTGGCATTTAAAAACAACTCTTGTTCTGGTTCACCTGCATAGATACTCTGCGATAGTAAATAAAAGGCAATTTAAAAACAACTCTTGTTCTGGTTCACCAAATTGAGGATAAAAGGCAGTATATGCGAGGCTACAATTTAAAAACAACTCTTGTTCTGGTTCACCTTATAATCCTTGAAAAATTCTTCTTTCTTTGTGCCATTTAAAAACAACTCTTGTTCTGGTTCACCCTCCTCCAAAAACCACTCCAATTCTTTTTGTGTCAATTTAAAAACAACTCTTGTTCTGGTTCACCTACAATTTTTCACCTCCTTTTTTATGTAAAAACATATTTAAAAACAACTCTTGTTCTGGTTCACCCAACGTATTTATCACATTTTTTTAATCATTCCCCTGAAAATTCCCAATAAATCCGCCCTTCTCAGTTTTTTTACCAACCGCAAGCTAAATTTAGAAGCATCTCCAAAAAATCAAAAAAACTCACATTTCACTGGTTTTATCACGAATCCATGAATGTAGCGCCTGGTAAATTATTTCACTTATAAAATCAAATTCTCACCTGTTTCTTTATCTGGCTTTCCTAATATTTCCTCCCCAAACACATTATCATTCATTAATTTAATAATGCAAATAAAATCCTCCTGCGGGTTTATGACTTTCTTTAAGTCAGATTTCAGATGTATTAGTTTAGAAGGACACATCTCTCCACGAAATACAGAGTATTGAAAATGGGTGAGATATTTTTTACAAACCTTAAAAACCTTTTGAACACGTTTTTCTTTGACATCATAAAACACAAAAGCATAGTTATAATTTATCTTTTTAGCCACTACATCCCCTCCTTAGCTGAAAAGGGAGTAAATTCCCGTTCTTCCATAATACTTTTAATAAGTTTGTAACAATCCAATTTAATTGCCGTACGATATGTAACCTTTCGCTTTAGCCGGGGATGTTGAAATGCTGTTTCCATCCTTGTTTCAAAAGCTTCAATAAAAATTTTGCGCCCAGTCTCATTCAGTAAGCAATAGTTCACAGTTTTATCGAAATGTTTATCAACCTGGAGTCTCCTATTATTTACCAAGTCAAAAATTGTTTTGTATACAATAATTGGTTTAAATGCCTCGCTGACATCAAGACTTAGGGAAAATCTTCCTTCTGAAGGTTCATGTAGAAAGCTTATTCGCTGATCCAGGTGTGTTTGATATATTGCAGCTATTGTCTTTGTATAAAGTAAAGTGTTTCCAAATGAAATCAGAGCATTGATTGGATTATCCGGCGGACGCTTGACTCTTTTATTCATAATAAAGTCTTCCGGTAAAAAGTACTTAAAATCACTATAAAACCGCAGCCACATTTCACCTTCAACAGACATAAGTGCTGGTATATCTCGAGCTTTTTCTATAAGATTGACCGCCTTTTTCCGTATCCAGTCAATCGTACCTTTAACTTCTTTTTTGTCATGTTTATAATAGTGGTAAAGTGTCTCATCAATATTTGCAGCAATCCCTTTTACGAATGCTTTCGCAATAATTAACCGGTCATTCTGATATTTCTCTACTTGTTTTACAATTAACTTACCACTGTTATATTGATTTTTAGGATAAAATGTACCACTGTAGCCTTCATAATAGTTAAAGAAATGTACCATAATATTGTGGGAAGCGAGAAAATCCAGGAGCTTTGTATTTACCGAAATTTCATTCATACAATAGATTTCTCTTACGTTTTCAATCGGCAGGTAAATATTTTTCCCGCCTTTTCTATAACACAGAGAATTATCTTTTCTGGTCAACTCTCCCGTAGACATTATATACTTTGTATTTCCCATTCAGACTCCCCTCCTCATATGTAACAATATTCATAATAAGCACACTTCTTACATTTTGGCTTATTGAGTCGCTCAGGAATGGTGTCGGATGCCAGTAGTCTTTGTATCTCGGTTACATATAAATCCAGCTGACGTTCATTTTCTTCCGTCAATTCTAAAATAACTGTTTTCTTCTCTGTTTTGTTTTTTTCAACAAACTCCAGTTTTCCCTTCCTGATAATCCCTTTTCCCTTTAGAACCTTCAGGTAAAAAAGCAGCTGCCATTTACTGGCCTCTACATCAGCGTCAGATTTTTTTACTTCCGTCAAATATTCCTTCGTCAACTTGTCGATTCTAATATTTTCAATTGCAATTTCGCTATTATCTGACCCTTCAGCTTTGTCTTCATGTATAGCCTTTCCGATCTTTACGGCCTCACTATTATCTTCCAAGTTCAGCCGGTTTCCATGAAGATAGCATTGTCTTTTGCAGTGAATATAATAATTCATCAATGTGCCGTTTACTTTCATTGCGCCTACATATCC
Source organism: Muricomes intestini (assembly GCF_004346165.1). Lineage (GTDB taxonomy): Bacteria > Bacillota > Clostridia > Lachnospirales > Lachnospiraceae > Muricomes > Muricomes intestini. Next base: position 24,154 of record NZ_SLZZ01000030.1, read on the forward strand.
AAAAACATGGATCCTCCTTCCTCCAGCGACTTTTTGTCTAACCTACCTTCTTTAAAATACCTTTCGCCATTAGAAATACAGTGTAATTCACCAATCATGTCATTAAATTCAATGGTTGATGTTTTCTTTATTTGATAAATAAAATAATTAAGTTTACTTCTTACATTTGATAAACAAACCTGCTTTTTTGCATAAGGCATCATCTGATCCTTTAACAGTTTCTTGTACTCTTCCCATACCTCCATTCCAGAAATTTTTTCTCCATCCACGATGAGATCACGGGCAAGATATATAGGCATATCCCAATCAGAATCTTCGATGAGTTTCATGCGTTTTGCCGTACTAGTAAAGTCAAGTCCTCCCACCAAGGCATTAAAAAACTTTTTAAGATTCTCATCATCATTATATGAACAATTATAGCTTTCTTTCAGATGTTCCATCACAGTATTGTAATAAGGACTAAAATCCTTATTATTTAAAATCAACTGCATATCTTCATTAACCAGAGTGAGTTCCTTATTCATACGATAATCACCATCCGAATAAATACGACTGGCGTCGTCCAGATTAAAGAAATAAACTTTCCCACTTCTTTTGCAGGAACGGTTTATACGCCCCAAAAATTGTTCTTCACTATCAAGTTTAGAGATATCTTTATACCCTATGTCCATATCAATATCAACCCCTGCCTCAATCACTTGAGTTGCTATCAATATAAGACCCTTCTCAGAATTTTCTTTTATAATCTTCAGCCGCTCTGCCCGATCCACACGATTATCGTCACCACTGATAAAGTAAATAGGAGCTGTAATCCGTTCATCCTCCGCCAACATGTCAGCAAATTCGTAGGCCCTGCTTTTCTTTATAAATTCAACAGCAATCTTATTCTTTTTAATATCTTGTCCGGCAATGTAATCCGCCAACATTTCTAGATTTATCTCTTGTCCCAACAATTCATAGGATATATTCACACGGCTTTTAAACTGTGGATTTGTAAAGTATCTGTCTCTGTTTTGCAGCAGTTTGGCAACTCCAACACTATTGGATGTCAGATAACTTAAATCCGGCAGTGTAGCGGACATAATGATTATTTTCATATTTAAAAGGCTGGCAAATATTTTCAGGAACGTTATGATCTCGGACCAAATTTTATTCTTATAACTTTGTATTTCATCCAAAACAACAATGCTGTCCTGTAACTGAGAGAATCCAAAGGCAGACTCACGTTCATCACCAAACATTGTTTCAAATAAACTCACATGTGTTGTCAAAACAAACGGATAGTTCAGAAATTGTCTGTCCAGCAATGCTTGCGTATAAATCTCATCTTCTCCCTCACTCTCATCCTTATGCCGGATTTCCTGTTTAATCGGCGTGTTGGAATTCAGCACTGCTATTTTATTAAAAATCGCGCTGTCTTTACCGAAAATGTCCTTCAATGTCTCCAAATTCTGATCAACTAATGTGTTAAAAGGATAAACATAATAAATCTTCTGAAGACCGGCCTTCAATAATTGGAAACTCAAATTCATAGATACATTGCTTTTTCCACTTCCCGTGGGTGCCTCTAAAAAATAAATATTTTTATCTAAATTACTTCTTAAGCTTTTCTCAGCTTCCAGAAATATGTCACATCGCAACTTATTAATCCCTTTTGGCTGACTCACTCCCGTTTCATATTCTCGTATCCCCTTTAATAAATCTGTGCCTTCATAGCTTTCAGCAAATTTGTAAATCTCACTGTCATTTCCAAACGCATTCACTGAAACCCCATTTCCATATTCTGATGTTGCATAATAATCACAGGATACCAACAATGAATATAGAAACCTCGTATAAGTATAAACTGCAATGCTTCCTTCCTCATTTAAATTTTCCCGAAAATTCTTCCATTTTTTCAGATATAGTCCGCCAATCATATTGTATATAGGGTCTTTCATGAAATCATGTTTTAATGTCATACCCTGTAGTATCGTTCCTACGTCTCCATTATCGCTAAATTTCACCAAGAACTCCTTTATTGAACCCAGATTGCTATGATGTCTGGAAATCACAAAACCATTTATCAGACAAAATATACTTAGCTGCCTCTTTTGCAACTTACTGATTTCAATACTGTTTATCTTTTGCATAAAGTGATTCAAATAAATAACCGCAGAAAGTAAAGAGTGAGCACTTCCCTTTAAACCCTGAATGGCAAACTCCTTTGGATCCGCATTTCCCATTTTGTCTGATTGAAAACATGGATTGATCTTACCAACATCATGGAAGGTAATCACTTGAAACAGCATTTCAAAATACAATTCCAGACTCTTTTCCTCACTATCTAAGCCAAACATCCTGGCAATCTTTAGGAAAGGCTGCTCTATATTTCTCTCCGATAGTATTTTTGTTAAATATGATTCACACAACTTCGTATGTTCCTGCAGTGTTTCTCTATCTTTGCCTGCTCTTGTGTGTGCATACACTGTATATGGAAATGAGATTACATCTTCCAATGGTATAAACCATGGCTTTATCATAAGTACCACACCCTTTACTTTTTACTATTTAGAAAAATACCAGATTCTTTTTTATGTTCTGACCATTTTGCTTTTCTTGTACCTGAATAACATCACACCTTACATCTAAAACACCCATATTGCTGTAAACAAAATTCACAGTTTCATATAAATGTGTTGTACTGTCAAGGCCTGTCGGGAGGTACTCCTCATATTTGAAAAAATCAAAAACTTCAAATTCTTCTCCCTTAACATCTAGTTCTATCCAGTCACTAGGAGTAAGGCTGTGCAGAAAGTTTTGCTTTCCACACTTTTCCCCCTCTAAAACAAAGGCATTTTTAATATCAGCCGGGTGATCATTCTTGCCAAGATATGGAACATAGACACATCTTTGATTACAAATTGCACGGGCAAGTTTCTCACTTTCTTCATCAATAATCTGAACATAAATGTCCCATGAAGGTTTCTCCAGCCATTGCTCTTTAACTATCAGATTACCACCTTGTTCCCTAGAGGCATAACCAACCGAATTGTTAAAACTTTGTATCTTTTTAGGAAAATACCCCGTCTTGCTGCCTGGTACAATCGAAAGCTTTATATCCTTCAGCTTTTCATAAAATTCCGGATAATTATCTGTTTTCGACATCTGATTATACCCGTTGTACCCCAGGACTGCACCAAATATGCCTAAAAGGGCTACCTTATGAACACAATTGTATGTAAAATAAAAATAGGTGTTCACTTCAGGCCTCTTGAAAAAAGCATTTTCCCCGCTAAGAGTAAATTTTAAAATTTTCATTTTATACCTCTTTCTGAGTCAATATATCGAAATATTTTGCTCCTTCCAATACAACCGGCGTTATAATCTCTGTTGTATATGTATTGTAATATATTTCTATGGAAAAAATTCTATTTTTCAAGGTATTGAGCGTCTCTCCACAAGTGATCCGAATCTTATTTTTTCCGCCCTCTTCGCCTTTTGAGAATTCAACATATTCTGTTAAATTAGGAAGATAAGTGTCATTTTCCGTCTCCACATACAGAGCAAACTCATTCTCACACCCTGATTTCGCGTTTGTCGCGAATGATGTGGCTGCAGAAAGAGATGCCTTCTTAAACAACTGATAGTCATCTCCTGTGTAACCATCGGTAACTCCAAGCTTTACAAATTCATTGTATGCCATGGGATTAATAGAAAACGGGTAAAAATAATGAGCCTCATCACTTACAATCTTCGTCCCTAATGTTGAATTTTTGGCATCTTCTCCTTCAACATCCTGTCCTTTCTTGCTTTTTTCTTTTGCTGTAGGATCACGAAACGGTGACAAAATAGACTGTTCATGCGCCTCACTATCTTCATATTCATTAAATCCTTGCCCGATCTGTACGGCACCGGTTATAGAAATATTATTGCCGGCTTCAGCAAATGTCGCGCCAAAATTCTTTACGTCAATTGCACTGAATAAATTTTTGAGAACCACAGTTGAATCTTTAATTTCTGATTCTTTTCCTTCATTAAAGATATAGTCATACCTTTCCCTCAGTGTCCTTGGGATTAATTGTATTGTGCCCTTCTTTTCATCTTCTAAAAAACGCATGGACTTGATATATAATACTTTTTTTCCTTCGTTCTCCCACATTTTTTTCATTGGATACTTAAAGGCCTTGTCACTGCCGAATATCCTTCCGTCCGAAGTAGTTTTGGGATATCCCGAAAAATCTGCATTCCAATTTGCCATAATTGAAGAAATACCTAAAACACCATAAACTCTTTTGTTCATCTTACTTATCCTCCTTTTTCTTTTCATATACCAATGATAAATCCACAAATCCACATACTAGCATATCCTGGTTTACTTTCCCCTGGGGAGTATACCCTAATACATGTCCTGTCAAGTTCCTATTCCGCAAATCCTTAGGTTCTATGTCAACGTCAAAATTAACTTTTCTATATAACTCTCTGAGTTTTTTCTTAATTATCTCATCTCTTTTTGCATTCATAAATGGGTTTATATAAGATTGTGGCTTTTTACCTCCCCGCGTTCTAGATAGATAAAAGGCAACAGTCTGTCCCACTGCATAATAATATTCTTCATCATTGTCAAATTCCCAATCGTCTTTACATTCTATATGTTCCCTCAATCTGCTCCTTACTTCTCTCATATTTACCTCCATAGCATTATTCTCGGAATAATAATCCATTAGTGACCATCTCAAATTTAGTTGATGCTTTGCCTTGGTTGTATTACCATTAGATGCAGAATTTTTCACCAGCTCCAACGATATATTCTGCAGTAAAGTACTAATTCCAGTCTCATCTCCCTTATAAAACCAATTATTTAATCGATCTCTGGATTTTATTAAATTGTACTTAACCACACCATCTTTTATAGAAATATCTTCTGGATTAGTAAAATAATTATTAATAAGCCATTTTCCAAAGAAAATTTCATCAATCATAGCCTGCATTTCCCCAAGTTTGTTTTTTGTCCCATACTCAATTTTTAAATTCTTTAAATCATCAGGAGTGAGCTCTATAATCCTCTTCAAATTAAAAGGGTGTTTCATAAAATAATTATATTTTGGAATCACATCAAAATCATGAAGTTCCACCTCTTTTCCCTTTTGCATTTTTATGTAAAATCCCTGCTGAAACTCTTCATCGAACTCTCCAGACTTGCAGAATTTGAATTTTTCGTTTTCTGGGTCTACATACACCTGAGTAAATCCTACACTGGCTTTTCCATTAAGGTAGTCAAAAAACTTACTTTGCAGCAAAACTTCTTCAAGGCTTATAAGGTAGGGCTCTTTAGTCCGCCTCGTCTTATTTTCGAGAAATGGTTTTTTTGCATTCATCCCCATATTATCATTTGGAAGCCCATATATTTTTCCTTCTACACCTATAACAGAGTCATTGTTATTGTATATATTAGGCAGGAGATATCGCTTTCCTTCACGTTGATACAATGCAATCGTTTTTTGATTATCCGGCAGAATAAAAAATATTTTCAAATAATCCTTTCCTGTAAAGCCGCTAGTCACTTCCTCTAGATTTTCACTAACCCAATCCTGAATCTGTTGTACCTGTGCTTCATCAGGCTTACCCATTTCTTGTTCCACAGAGGCATAAAGTTCATATGAGCTTTTACTCTTTTTTTTGTACTTTTCATCTGGATGTTTAAGTACATCATAGTATCCAGCGATAATATCTTTTGTGACTTTTTTGTTTGTCAAGCTATCCTTCTTTATAAAGAAAGAGAGATAATTATTGGAATGTATGATTTTCTTGGGATCAACAGGCTTATTCATTTCTACCAGTTTGCTGTAGTAATCCAGTTGCCTCACAAAAGGATATTTCGTATTCATACGTCCCTCCAACTCGCCCGTCTTCTTGTTATACTGGATTTCTATCGGTTCCTGTGGGTAAAATTTCCCCTCTTTCATTTCGATTAGCAAATAAGTTCCATCCTTAGGGGTGTAATTGTCCAAAACAAATTCGCTTTCTTTTGAGTCAAGTTCTTTTTGAAAGATGCGCAAACAATCTTTTATCAACTTTACCCCCTCCTTGTCCAATTATAATTTACAAACCCATATCCACGAGCGTTAGATTCAAGCAGACCGGTTCCCAGGCTCATGTAAATTAATTCTTGCGCTTGCGGATTTTCTGCCACTTGCAATTCCAGTTTATCTCCTAATAGATGAATATCTTTATAAGGCACCTTAATTGGACACCTGTTTAAAAAGCGTATTGTAGAATATAATTGGAAATCCTCATTCACCTTTTCACCGGAAAATACATTATACTTTTTAATAAGATTAACTTTTACTCGCTCTTCAAACTCAGAAATAGACAAATATCGTTTCCAATATCCCCTATCATCTTTTAGAAGAACAGGGGTGAGGCTATATATCGTTTCAATCAAATGCTTAGGAATTATTTTTGTTTCACAATTCAAGCCTTTTATTGTGTCATTAAAATGATCCTTTAACTTTTTTTCAAAATATATTGCCAGATTTGTGTCTATTGTTCGCAGCACCACGGTATAGATGGTGTCACTTTTGTAGACACCATCTTTCTCCAGTGGCCAGAACGAGCAAAAAGTGTAATTTTTATAACAGTTTCGCTGATGAAGCCTCAGAAAATGGCCGTTTTCTGAGAGTGCTTCATCAATGAATTTTGATATTTGATTTAGTGCATCTTTATTGGCAATATCTTTTAATAAATACACCTTTAGCTTTAGTTCATATACATCCAATGTATTGTTCCCCCCATCTTTATTGTTTTTCGCTTGAACACCCATTTCAAACTCCCTTTTATGTATTTTTTTGTCAATGCGGATTCCTCCTCTCTGCCTCCTTATTGTTAATTATCGACATATATTATTGCCTTATTACTATTTACATGTAAATATTTTATACTCATATTATATCACTTTCCCTTTTAATGTCAATACATTTTTGTATTTTGGCACCAATTGATTTTTATTCACTTTACAACCAACAAAACAATGATATTTAACATTCTATTTCTAGAATGATGGCTCTCAGATCCTCACTGAGTAATTAAAGCAAAACAACATTTGTTATGGTTCAAAGTCAAATATAAAACTAAATATATTGGCACCAATATTTAAAAATATCTAATATTATGGTTCACGTGAATACTTTATCTTATTTTTTCTGCAGAGTCAAATACTATTTCTAATAAAATAGCACTATATTAAAACGGTAAGACAAACTTTGCCTTACCGCTCTTCCGTTTCTTCAATTTTCCAACACGACAGATTTCTATGTTGCCAGCAATCTTTTTTCATCATCTTATATAAACACGCAGCCTTCCGGGAATTCTGCGGAACATGCTGCTTCGTTTGGAATGACATATTCCAATTCAGTCTTCCACAGCCCATGTAAATTACAGTATGCATATACGCAGCCATCTTTAACATCATCAAATTTCACAACTGGCTGATCACCTGGCCTAAGGTATCTTACCTCCACCTTGTCATCCGTTACAAGAGCAATCCACTCAATATAATGCTCCGGTGTCATGGGGTGAAGTGTAGATCCCACGGAAACTTTCATCATATCATCCTCGGTTTTTGTTACCTTCGGTACATGTTTTTCCTGAGCTGCATCTGTAGAATTAGCAGATAATTTAGTCATGGGCTGCCCGCAGCAAACCATTTCTCCGCCGCCCTTTTTAAGTAAAGCAACCAAATTACCACAGCGCTCACAACGATAAAATTCAACATTAGACATATATAACACTTCCTTTCTTCCGATGTACACTTTTTATGGCTGTAAATAACATACTAAAGCAAAACCATAATTTTGTCCTTTTCACTGTTTTACCAGTGTGCTGTCTCATTGCCTTTCAGCAAAATAGACAGTACACTATCTTTTATTATACGTTCTATTATTACAGATTGCAACTAGATTTCAGCCATTTTAGAAAGGCACAATTTATTATTCAGAAAATTCTTTGCCGTAAATTACAGTTCCTGCAGCATTATCCAATGCATCTTTTTCAAGTTCCACTGCCATAAATGCTTCATCCGGCACATCATACGGTGCTTTTATTCCCCATTCACTTGCGGGCTTAAATCCAAACCGTGGATAATATTTCTCATGTCCAAGAACAATGACTGACTTAAAGCCCATTTCTTTTGACCTATTTAAGCCGTAAAGAATCATTTTACTGCCAATGCCTTGATTTTGAAAACCGGGTAAGACTGAAACAGGGGCCAACGCTAGTGTTGGATAATTTTCGTCCCCATTTTTAATACACAGCTTTGTAAACATTGCATGTCCTACAATCTTTTTATCAACTTCCGCGACAATACTAAGTTCCGGTATGAACACATCACCTTTTCTTAATTTAGCCACTAAAAACTGCTCGCTGTGATCACTGTGCTTTTCATTCTTGAAGGCCCTTTCTACTACCGTTTCTGTAATTTTATAGTCATTCCTAGTTTCCTGTCTTATGATTATATTCATGTAATGATTCATTTTTTAATATCTCCCTATAGAGCCTCAAGCATATTATATAGCCTGCAGACTGTTTTCCAGTTTCGTGCTGTAGATGTGCCAAAGTTTTTTGGTATTGCCGCCGCCAACTTTGAGTTACGTACGCTTTGATGGCACAGGAAATATAATTCTCTTGTTCCTTTCCGCAGTATATCTTCTCCTTCATATTTCCGGCAGACAGCATCAATCACTGATTGCTTCGGAAGATCGCTCAAAAAATAGACATAAAGATGTTCTGTTTTAGAATCCGCAAGTTCTGCTGCAGACTTCTCAGCCGGTGTGATTGGGAGCTGTTCAATGAGAAAACGTATTTCATCTATATTCCGCATCATTACATCACACTGAAATCCAAAATGCTCATCAAAACCGGCATAAATTATATCCAGAAGGGAGGGCTCGTCTAAGTCAGATTCAAAAACCACATTGCCGCTCTGAATATAGGTCTGGACTTTAGAAAGCCCCAAATTAAGGAAAAGCTGCCTTAAAGCAGCCATTTTGACAATGTTTTTTCCTCCAACGTTAATTCCTCTAAAGAGAGCCGTATATTGCATATTTATTGTCTCTCTTTCCGAAGCAGGCTCAGGTACTCACCATAACCCTCTTCTTCCATTTCTTCTCTGGGAATGAATTTTAAAGACGCACTGTTAATGCAATAGCGCAGTCCTCCCTGTGGGGCGGGGCCGTCCTCAAACACATGCCCAAGGTGTGCATCTCCATGGCTGCTTCTCACCTCTGTCCGCAGCATGCCATGGCTTCTGTCTGTGATATTTGTGATTAATTCAGGGGCGATGGGACTGGAAAAGCTGGGCCACCCACATCCTGATTCAAATTTATCGTCTGATAAAAACAGAGGCTCGCCCGTGGTGATATCAACATAAATTCCTTCCTCAAATTTATCAAAATATTCATTTTGATACGGAGGCTCTGTTGCACTATTCTGGGTTACATTAAATTGCACCTCGTTTAAGTTTTCTTTTAACTCATCTACTGTTTTTTTTGCATATTTCCTGCTTGGATCCAACGCTTTTTCAGCCTTTTCAAATTTAGCGGCTCCAATGTGACAGTATCCTCCGGGATTTTTATCCAGATATTTCTGGTGGTATTCTTCTGCCTTGTAATAATTGAAAAGCGGTTTCACCTCGACAGCAATTTTTTCCCGATAGTTTTGTTGAAGCTTGCCAATGGAAGTTAAGATCACTGTCTCGTCTTCGGTGTCTGTGAAGTAGATTCCCGTTCTGTACTGTGTGCCGACATCGCCTCCCTGGCGGTTTATGCTGACTGGATTAATTACATCATAATAAAGCTCCAAAATAAACGGGAGCCCTATTTTGCTGTCCTCGTATTCCACTTTTACAGTCTCGGCAAAACCTGTGTTGTTACTGCAAACTTCCTCATAAGTCGGATTTTCCGTGTTTCCGTTGGCATACCCAACCTCGGTAGACAGGACACCCGGAATGTTTTCCAGATATTTTTCTGTTCCCCAGAAACAACCGCCTGCCAGATATATTTCTTTTTTCACTCTTGGTTCCCTCCAAATTGTAAGTTAAGGTAACTGTTCTAAACCAAGCTCAAAAACCTACGGTTTTCTCGCTGTTTGGCTCTCGCCAAATAGATATATTTAGAAATACTCCTTAGAAAGCGAGCTTTCACAGAGTATTTCTAAATATATCTGCTTGGTTCCGAACCGCTGCAAATCATTATCGGGCGTTTACCAGTTTCTTTACAGCTTCCTCTTTTGTTGACACAAAAAAGACATCGTTTCCTCTGTTCGATTCGTAAACAAAGTCCTTCAGAGGCTTGCTTGTATATTTAGTATAGTCACCATATATAGCGACCTTCGTATGATAACTGACGAATTTCTGTAAAATTTCACCGGCAAGTCCTGTACTCAGAACAAAGAATGTATCTTCTATATTTTCTTTGTTGATTACAATTCTATCTGCTCCTGTTTCATAATTTACCGTTGCCAGCAAATCCAGCGCGGACTGTGTATCTGTGATTATTTTCTTGTCGCCGGTAACAACGGCAACTTTTGTGCCATTTTCTTCAATTGTAGTAAACTGCATATTCTTTATTATCCTTTCAATTCTATTTTCTTAAACTTACAGCACCAGATGCCTATACGTCAAGTTATTCTTTTATGCAGGTTCCAGAATGGGCAGAAAATTTTTTATAAATCGACTTGTTCAAAATGTTTCGCAGAAACCCTGTATACAATATTTATTCCAATTATATACACCGCTGCTCCCACAGCCAGTATAGGCAGCTGCCGTAACATACTCCCCGATTCAACACTGTCGAGCCATGTGAATTTTGGAAAATGAACAATTACTTCCATGAGTACTACTGCAAAAGTTGCCGGTATAAGTGCGAGCAAAAATGCCTTTCCCGCTTTGTAGGCTGTTTTAAAAAACTGGGGCAGGAAGATCACATTGAAAATGGCATAGATTATCAGACCAAAACCGTAGTAAGCCACGTTTGCCTCAATGCCCGCAGGATTACCTTCTGGTAAAATATGTGTGCGCAATATGGCGAAGGGCAGAGATATGAGCAATTGTGTCATCTGTGCCAAAACTATGAGCATACATTTTGCTTTGACAGTATCTCTCTTCCTCACCGGAAGCAATGCTGTATAATAAATATCGTTGGTTTCCCGGCCGTACATGAAGGTAATATATACTCCAATACAGCTAAACAGAAACACCATGCCATAAGGATACGCAGGAACAATCACCAGGACTCCAAGCAATGTGAAAATATATAGATTAGGGTGTGCGGCCAGCCGCAGCTCCTTATAAAGAAGATCAAACATCATAGCTCCTCCTCTCCGTGCGTATCATAATTTCTTCTAAAGACAGCCCTGTCTTTTCATCCGGCTTTTTCAGATAATCAAAATGTTTTATAAATGCAGATTTCTCAGCACTTTTCAGCAGCTTTCCGCCTTTGATATAAGTAATATCGTCGGCACATTTTTCCAAATCTGATGTAATATGGGTGGAAAAAAGAATACTTCTCTCCCCGTCCTTCACAAGCTTCCGGAACAATCCAAGTAAATCATCCCGGGATACCGGATCAAGTCCGCTGGTCGGCTCATCTAAAATAAGCAATTTTGCATTATGGGACAGCGCAAGTGCTAACATATACTTAACCCTCATGCCGGTGGACAAGTCTTTTACCCGTTTTTGTGGATCCAGTTCAAACATCTCCAGGTATTTTTCATAGGCTTTCTCGTCCCATTTTGAATAAAAGCGCTTCGTGACTGCTGTGACAGTATCCAGCTTCTTTTGATCATAGAAATCAATTTCTCCCAGGACCACCCCGATATTTTGCTTACAATTCTCTTCATTTTCCAGAAAGCTTTTGCCAAACATTTCAATCGTCCCGCTGTCCGGGTGTACCAGATTTAACAATGATTTTAAAGTTGTAGTTTTTCCTGCACCGTTACTGCCGATTAAACCCATAACTCTTCCCCTGGGCAGTGAAAAGGTAATACTATCTAATGTAAAGCCTGGATAATGTTTCGTTAGCCCTTGTACCGATAGTGCATTCAATTTTTTTCCTCCTTAAAAAAGCCATCTATAGCCACGTTGTTCATACGCAGGAAAGCATTACTGTCTACCAGTGCAATTCCCGCACTTGCCGGGTTGCTGTCGCCCAGCACCACCAGCGTGTCACCGGGATGAAACTTTAATGTGTCCCGTGCCTTTTTTGGCAATACGATCTGTCCTCTTTCACCTATAGTCACTGTACCAAAGATGTATTTATTTTTAGGTCCGATAGGAACCCCCTCCTCCTCGGAATCATGGCGCACCAAATCATTTAAGGATACTTCGAATAAACCAGCCAGTTCTTCACAGTTGATTATATCCGGCAAAGAGTCCCCTCTTTCCCACTTCGCAACGGCTTGGCGTGTAACGCCAACTCTCTCAGCAACCTCCTCCTGGGATAAACAACTCTTGTTTCTCAGATATCGTAAGTTTTCAGCAATGTTTTTTTTAGGATTATTCATATTTTTCACACCTCACTGCTTATATCATACACGCATTTCCAAGAAATTAAAACCAACTAATATTTACAAATTATGTTAGCTTTAGTTGCGGTTTCTTTTGTTGAAATACTGATTCTATGGAGAGGGTACTTCTTCTAACTGAAAAAACACAGCCTCTCAGACTGTGTTTTTCATAACTTACTGTTTTATTAGAAATCCATCCCCGCCTGGATGATTAATATGCCGTCCATCCGCCGTCGACAGTGATTGTGGTGCCATTCACAAAGCTGGAGTCATCGGAAGCAAGGAAAAGAGCAACATTTGCAAGCTCATCCGGTGAACCGGATCTTGGATTTGTACCCATCCCAGACATAGCTCTTTCCAGCCCGAACTGGCTGGGATGTGTTACCCCTGCCGCACCAATTTCAGTATCGACACCTCCGGGGCAAATCGCACTGCAGCGGATCCCTTTGGTTGCGTACATATACCCAATATTTTTTGTAAGACCAACAAGACCAAACTTAGATGCTGTGTATGCAGCCCCTGCCCGGGCACCCCGAAGCCCACCGGCAGATGCAATGTTAATAATATTTCCCTGGCCTTGTTTTTCCATCTGCTGTACTGCCTTGCGGCACAGTACAAAAGGACCTGTTAAATTTACATCAATCACCCTGTTCCACAGTTCGTCGGTCACCTCAGCAACCGGCATCATCTCATCCATAATACCGGCATTATTGATCAGGATATCAAGAGTGCCATATTCCTTCACAACTCTATCGATTAAATCCTCCATATCTTTTTCTACCGCAACATCGCCCTGAACTGCAATAATCTTACCGTCAAAATCTTTTGCCTGCAGAACAATTTCGTCTAATCTTTCTTTTCTTCTCGCAATAGCTATTACTGTAGCACCTTCCTTGGCAAAAAGAAGAACCATCGCCTTTCCCATTCCGGCACTGGCCCCTGTAATTACTGCTATTTTTCCTTCAAGCTTCATGCTAAATCTCCTTCTTTGATAGTTTCTTTATTATTAACTTATTTTGGTATTAATGATATTCTATATGATAGTTAAAGTTTTGTCAATATTATTCTTACTTGAGTTTCCGCAGTTTTATCCACATAGACCTGAATTAAACCATGTCTTTATAAACAACTTTCAAAAAATGTCCCAAATATAAGGAATCTGATT
>NZ_SLZZ01000031.1 GCF_004346165.1 Muricomes intestini
TTACTGATACTCCTAGTAACTCTGCAAAATCCTTTGGCTTGTAGTTTGTGATATTCGTTGTGTTCATGATTATTATATTGCCTCCTTCATAAACATATTATATCACATTTGAGTATATTTGTATATATTTTTAATTACTTAAAATCTCTCCCTTGTCTGGTTCGCATGATTTTCTTGTTGTATTTATTATATACGGGTCCTATAATATAAACAAATATATATACTATTATACTTAATATAGATTATAATCTATACTGCGGAGGAATTTTATGTTTCAAGGAATGGAATACGTCTACATGGTTTACAAAGAAAAGAGTTTTTCTAAAGCAGCTCAAAAACTATTTATCTCCCAGCCCTCTCTAAGTGCCACAATTAAAAGAGTAGAAAGTAAGATTGGCTATCCGATTTTTGACAGGAGCACAAAACCAATAACTCTTACCCAATGCGGTGAAAAATACATAAAATCAGTAGAACAAATGTTGTCTTCTGAAAAAGAATTTTTAAATTTTCTAAACGATTGGGGAGGACTTAAAGTCGGAAGTCTTGTTTTAGGCGGAAGCAGTCTCTTTTCTTCCTGGGTGCTGCCGCCCTTAATGGGTGAATTTAATAAATGTTTTCCCCATGTGAAAGTAGAATTGGCGGAGGAAAGCACAACCGAACTAGCTGCACTTTTACAAAAAGGAGAAATTGACTTTATGATTGACAATTGTGTTATGGATGCCTCCGCTTTTGATAGCCGTGTCTATCATGATGAGCATCTCCTGTTAGCAGTGCCCAGGCACTTTTTGTCTGCACAAGCTGCAGCTAAATATCAAGTTTCTTCAAAAACGATTTATGACGGAACATTCCTTGAAAAACATATTCCCGCAGTACCCTTGCAGCTATTCAAAGATGACCCATTTATTATGCTGAAACCTGAAAATGACACAGGCAAACGTGCCACAGAATTGCTACAAAAGTACAGAATAAATCCAACTGTCCTGTTTCAGCTAGATCAGCAGCTTACTGCTTACAACATTACTTGCTCCGGCATGGGAATCTCCTTTGTCAGCGATACCCTTATCACCCGCGTCCCTCCGCATCCCGCTGTACTTTATTATAAGCTGGATGAGAATATTAGCTGTAGAAAAATCTTCTTCTACTGGAAATCCGGACGGTACTTTACCAGAGCAATGGAAGAATTTCTAAAATGTGCGCAGTGCAGTAAATAGTGTGTCCAGATTATCGGCAGGCACGGAACAAGCACCGTTTTGACATAAATAGTACATAGTACCGCTTTCGGGAACCGGATAGCCCGCTGTAAACGGAGCCACTTTTTCCAGTTCCGCCTCATTTTCCTTCGTTTTTATAAGCACATTCAAATTAGGCACAGGTTTCTTTGCCAGGTAAGCGTTCAGCTCCTCTGAAAAGTTTTTTTCTGCAGTTGTGCAAATAAGCTCAAAGGAAGAATAAACTGCCTGAGAGACAGCCAGCAGCGCCATACTATATCCCGCAGGGTAATCCTGTATTGCTCCTGTAAGAAAACAAAGCTGACGGTAACTTATTTGCTGCCACTCTATTTCACCTGTCAATTTCGAAAGGCTTTCAAACACCAGCGCCGCTACAGAGTTGCCCGAAGGGAGTGCCCCATCATAAGTCTCTTTAGGACAGCTGATAAGCTGCTCACCCATTTTTGAATAAAGAAATAGGCCGTCTTGCCCCTGGTCTCCAAAACATTCCAGCATCCGTTCTGAAGTTTTGACTGCCTGCTGCAAGTATTTGATT
Source organism: Muricomes intestini (assembly GCF_004346165.1). GTDB lineage: Bacteria > Bacillota > Clostridia > Lachnospirales > Lachnospiraceae > Muricomes > Muricomes intestini. The sequence goes on from NZ_SLZZ01000031.1 coordinate 1,765, forward strand.
TCATATGTTGATTTGTACAATTCCAGCAGAGCAAAAGCATAGAATGCATAGTCATCAAGTTGCCCGGCATGTGCACTCTCCCCTTCACGCCAGCGAATCTTCATTTCGCCGTTTTCGTCGGTCAGAGACTGTTGTATAAAATGCTGTGCTTTTTTTGCAGCTTCTAAATACATAGACTTTCCCAGCATCCCTCCTGCTTTTGCCAAAGCCGCAATCATAAGAGCATTCCACGAAGTAAGCACCTTATCGTCTTTATGAAGACGTGTACGGTTAAGACGATAATTGTAGAGTTTATGGGAAAGCTTTTCTATGTGAAAAGCCCTCTCGGCATACCGAGAATTATCTAATAAATTTAAAATGTTTTTCCCTTCAAAATTCCCCTGTTCAGTTATCCCAAACCACTGACAGAAAACAGTTCCATCTGTTTCACCCAATACATCATAAATCTCCTTTTTCGTAAATACATAATACCTTCCTTCAACACCTTCACTGTCTGCATCTTGTCCGCAGTAGAACCCGCCATTCTCATCGCGCAGCTCCCGCATCACATAATCCAGTGTGTGCTCTGCAACCATCCGGTAAAATACATCGTTTGTGACATGATATGCCTCCATGTATGCAAAAGTAAGTAATGCATTATCATAAAGCATTTTTTCAAAATGGGGTACCAGCCATTTTTCATCCGTCGAATAGCGTGAAAAACCACCGGCCAAATGGTCAAACATCCCTCCGCGAAACATTTGGGTAAGTGTATGGGTCACCATCTGCAACGCAGCTGTATCTTTTTCCAGCATGAAGTACTGTAACAGAAACAACAAATTGTGTGGTGTCGGAAATTTGGGCGCAGCTCCAAACCCACCCCACTGCGGGTCATAAATTGACTTAAATTGTTCAGCCGCCTTCACCAAAAGAGTTTTATTCGGCTCATCAGTTTTACTATAAGTTTCCTGCTGTTTCTTTAATAATACTGCTGCCTGCTCCCCCTGGGAAATGAGTGTGTTCCGGTTCGTTTCCCACAACTGTTTAACCGTTGTAAGAAGTTCCATTAGCCCCATTTTTCCATAAACCGCTGTTTTCGGCAGATAAGTCCCTGTCCAGAACGGCTTTTGCTCCGGTGTCATAATGACAGTTAATGGCCAGCCGCCGGAACCGGTAAACATTTGGCATGCTGCCATATACACAGCATCAATATCAGGGCGTTCCTCCCGGTCTACCTTGATGCAGATGTAATTTTGATTAAGTATGGCTGCCACATCCTCATCCTCAAAGGACTCATGGGCCATAACATGGCACCAGTGGCAAGTACTATATCCAATGCTCAAAAAAATAGGTTTGTCTTCATCCTTTGCCTGCTCAAAAGCATCCGCTTCCCAGGGAAACCAATTCACGGGATTTGTGGCGTGCTGCAGCAGATATGGGGACTTTTCAGTGCTAAGCTTATTCAAAACATTTCCTCCGTTATTATTTTCTATTTATATTCTGTAACTATTCTGAGCCAAAATATATTTTTAATTCAGTATTATAAACCCATCTAAGAATAATTTAGGTTCTTCTTAAAATTAATTTAGATGATATGGTCGGCAACACAGCAATGGATGGGTTTTACGGCAAAAACACTCTCGCATTTAATAAAATATAACTTTAAGGGGTGCTGTAGACAAATTTGCAGCATCCCTTTTCCAAGTCTTTTTTTCTCTAAACCTTATTCAAATTTATTTTAACCTTTTCTTGTTACAATCCATTAAAAAGGTTAAAATATAAATAACTGCTCTACATTTTCAAGGAGGAATGCTCATGAATGACATAAAAAAAACACTCCAGTCACAGCGCAGCTTTTTTGCGGTTGGGAAAACCAAAGATCTTGCTTTTCGGATCAGGCAGCTTCACCGTTTGAGAAACTCTATTTTAAAACATGAAGATGAAATCCTACATGCTCTGAAGCTTGACCTCAACAAGTCTGCCTTTGAGGCATACGAAACTGAGGTGGGGATTGTTCTTGAGGAAATTAAATATACATTGAATCATCTTGCCGGATGGACTCAGCCAAAAAGAAAGGCAACTCCAATCGTGCATTTTCCTGCTTCCAGTTACCTTTACAGTGAGCCTTACGGCTGTGTATTGATTATGGCTCCCTGGAATTATCCTTTCCAGCTCACTATGACACCATTAATCGGCGCTATTGCCGCAGGAAACTGTGCCGTGGTTAAACCTTCAGAGTATTCTTTCCATACCTCCGAAATTATGGGAAGAATACTCAAAGAAAACTTTCCTTCCTCTTATATCAACCTTATCCGAGGCGGCAGGACCGTGAATCAGACCTTATTAAAAGAACATTTTGACTATATCTTTTTTACCGGAGGCGTCACAGTGGGGAAATTTGTCATGGAATCTGCCGCAAAGCACCTGACCCCGGTGACCTTAGAGCTCGGCGGGAAAAGCCCGTGTATTGTGGATGAGACCGCTGACATTGACCGTGCTGCCAAAAGAATTGTGTGGGGAAAATTTTTGAATTCCGGTCAGACCTGCGTAGCCCCGGACTATTTGCTTGTACACAGCAGCGTGAAGGGGCGCCTTACCTGTGCTATAAAAAAATATATAAAAGCCTTTTATGGCGATGCTCCGGAAATGAACCCTGACTATCCAAAAATCATCAACCAAAAACATTTTGACCGTCTCTTAAGCCTGCTGCAAAGCGGCCACCTCACTGTAGGCGGACAGTATAATGAAGACACCTTACAGATTGCCCCTGCTTTACTGGATCATGTAAAATGGAATAGTGCCGTTATGCAGGAGGAAATCTTTGGTCCACTGCTCCCAATAATGGAATTTGATCGACTGGAGGATGCTTTTTCTATGATAAATGCTCATGCAAAACCACTGGCACTTTACATGTTTACCAGTAAAAAAGAAAATGCAGATGACGCATTGAAAGCCATCTCATTCGGGGGCGGCTGTATCAACGACACTATCATTCACCTGTCGAACCCAAATCTCCCTTTCGGGGGTGTAGGTGACAGCGGTATGGGACAATATCATGGAATCAATAGCTTCCTTACCTTTTCCCATCAAAAAAGTATCATTAGAAAATCAAATATGGTGGATATCCCCTTTCGATATCCACCATATAAGAACCATATAAAATTGTTGAAAAAATTTTTAGGGTAATATCAGATTGAATTGAGAAAGAGGCTGGTATAAAAGTACAATTTTTATAACATCCGGATCATTCCTCCGCTGCCAGCTGCAGCATCCGCTCCAATGGAAGCTTCGCCTTCTGCCGGATTTCTTCATCCAGCTGCACTTCCGGCCCCATGCGCTCCAATGCCTCCAGAACACTCTCCAGCTTGATGCGTTTCATGTTGGGGCAAAACTGCCTGTGACCTACGGAATAGAACTTTTTACCCGGGTTTTTCTGCTGGAGTTCGTAGAAAATCCCCATCTCCGTGCAGATGAGAAAGACCTTTTCCTCGGACTGTGTGGCGTAATCCAAAATCTGGGATGTACTGCCGATAAAGTCAGCCAGTTCCAGCACTTCCTCTGTACATTCCGGATGTGCCAGAATCAAAGCCTCAGGATGTACTTCCTTTGCCTTAAGTACTTCTTCTCTGTGTATACTTGTGTGAACATGACAAAAGCCGTCATGGAAAATAAAATGTTTTTCCGGAAGCTGCTTTGCCGCGTAACGGCCCAGATTGTTGTCCGGGATAAAGAAGATGTCTTTGTTCGGCAATTTCTTCACAATACGTATTGCGTTGGATGAAGTGACACAGACATCCGATTCTGCTTTTATTTCTGCCGTGGAATTCACGTAGCAGACAACCGCCGCATCCGGATATTGTTCGCGTACTTCATGAATACGCTCAGTTTCAATCATGTGGGCCATAGGGCAGTCCGCCTTCTGGTCGGCCATGATGACTTTCTTTTCCGGATTCAATATCTTTGCACTTTCACCCATAAATGAAACACCACAGAAGATAATCGTCCCCGCAGGTATTGTGGTGGCTTTTTCTGCCAGATAGTAAGAATCTCCTACATAATCGGCAATCTCCTGTACCTCTCCGTCCACATAATAGTGAGCAAGAATCACCGCATCTTTTTCTTTCTTTAACTCTGCGATCCGCTGTTTCACTTCTTTATTTCCATTCATTTTAATTCTCCATTCTGTCACCAGCCAATGACACATTATATCCTGTATATCTAATGCAGCGCCTGCTCCAGCTGGACAAGTGCCTTCTCCAAAGTCTTCCTTGGGCAGGCAATATTAATACGCTCGAAGCCCCTCCCTACAGTCCCAAATATAGCACCACTGTCCAGCCACAAGTTTGCCTTATTCACAATCAAATCCTCAAGCTCTTCCTCCGGCAGATTTAAGCTGCGGAAATCAAGCCATATGAGATAGGTACCTTCCGGTTCTATCAGAGTAATTTCCGGAAGATATTCTTGTAAAAATGCTTTCACAAACGCAAGATTCCCATACAGATATTCTTTCAGCCGGTCAAGCCACTCACCGCCGTTCTCATAAGCTGCCTGACACGCTGCCAGTCCCATCAGGTTCACCTGGCTGTAACCCTGTGCTTCAATCTCTTCTTTAAACCTTTTACGCAAGTCCGTATTAGAGATGAAGATATTCGATATCTGAAGCCCTGCAAGATTAAAAGTTTTGCTGGGAGCAGTGCAAGTAACCGTTATATCCGCATATGCGGGAGACAGGGAGGCAAATATCCTGTGTTGATGCCCGGGGTATGTAAAATCGCTGTGAATTTCATCACTGACCACAATTATATCATATTTTACGCAAATGTCACCAAGTTTTCTCAGTTCCTGCTCCTTCCATACCCTGCCCACAGGATTGTGGGGGCTGCAGAGCAAAAATAGTTTTACATCATTTTCTTTAATTTGTTTTTCAAAATCCTCAAAATCAATTTCATAATGCCCGTTCTCCAACTTCAGAGGACTATTCACCAGTACCCTGTCATTGTCACGGATAACTTCACTAAAAGGGTAATATACAGGCTGTTGGATCAGAACCCCTTCGCCTTCTTTTGTAAATGCGCGGATGGCCGCTGCAATCCCAAAGACCACCCCAGGTGTTTTTACCAGCCAGTTTACCTTTAAATTCCAGTCAAACCTTTCTTTGTACCACTTGGATATAGCCCAGAAGTAATCCTCTTTTCCTTCGCTGTATCCGAATATTCCGTGTTTTACTACTCGCTCCAGCTTTTCAAGAATAGCCGGTGCTGTCTGAAAGTCCATATCTGCCACCCACAGTGGCAGAATCCCCTCTCTCTTTCCTCTTTCCCGTGCAAAATCGTATTTCAGACAGTTTGTCCCTCGTCGCTCTACTACTGTATCAAAATCAAACTTCATAGCTACCCTCCCCCCCATTCTTCACGCCAGTGCCTGTGCCAGATCGGCAATCAGGTCATCTACATTTTCAATTCCTGCAGAAAATCTCAGGAAATCACTGGTGATTCCCAGTCTTTCACGAACTTCGGCCGGCACATCTCCATGGGTTTGCAGCATAGGATAAGTAATCAGAGACTCTGCCCCGCCAAGGCTTTCCGCATAGGTGATCAGTTTCACCCTCTCCAGTATGAGTCTTGCAGTTTCTTCACTGTCTGTCCTAAAAGAAATCATGCTGCCGGCTCCTCTTGCCTGCCTGCGATTTGTTTCATACCCCGGATGTTCGGGAATCCCCACATAATACACCTGTGTTACTTTCTCCTGCTGTTTCAGCCAACCGGCAATCTTAGCGGCATTGCTCTGCTGCTTCTCCATACGAACGGACAGTGTTTTAATTCCTCTTATTAGAAGAAAACTGTCAAAAGGTGCCAGACAACACCCGATTGTCTTAAATAAATACCTTATTCTTTCTGCCAGCGCAGCATTGCTTGTACTCAAAAAGCCGGCTAGAGTATCATTGTGACCTTCCAGAAACTTAGTCCCGCTGTGGACAACTAAATCTGCTCCAAACTCCAGAGGATTCTGAAAATATGGTGACAGAAATGTATTGTCCACAATAAGCAACAGGTGGAATTCATCTGCCAGCCGTCTCATCTGGGCCAAATCTGTCACCTGCATGGTTGGATTGCTGGGAGTTTCAATATACAGGGCTTTCGTGTTTTCCTGAATATGATTTTCCACAAGCTTTACCTTTGATGTATTGACATAGGAAAACTCAATTCCTCTCTGGGCACCTATGGTGTCGAACATGCGGACAGAACCCCCGTACAGATCCTCGGAGCAAAGGATATGGTCCTTTGCACCAAACAATTCCAGGCACAGTTCAATCGCAGCCATCCCCGTAGAACACGCTACTGTATCCACTGCCCCCTCCAATGACGACATAATCTCCTCAAGCTCTGCTCTGGTAGGATTGCTCTCCCTTGTGTAATCATATCCTGTAGAATGTCCAATCCCCGGGTGCGAAAACGTCGCTGTCTGAAAAATCGGCACAGAAACCGCCCCAAAAGGATGCTTCTCCTGATTCCCCCCTCTTCCATGAATACATCGTGTCTCTATATCGTAATCCATCCTTTTTCCTCCTATTTGCAAATTCTCAAAGGGGTCTGACCCTTTTGCCGTCCGTTTTCAGACTTTTCAGATTATTTAGTAAAAACGGGAAGGCATCGTCTTCCCGTTTTTACTAAATGTAGTACATGTCCTGTTCATATCCGCTGTGTGTTAAATATTCCTTTTCTAAATCTGCCAGTGTTATATTTTTTAGTATTTCATCCAGTTGTTCATTTACTTTGTCGATGACTACTGTCTGAATTGTCTGTATAATTTCCTGCTGGCTGTTATCCTCGGGACTTGCCTCCGCTTCAATCTGATAGCTTCCATCCAGTGCTTCTAATATAGAAGCTACCGTGATATTTTCTGCACTGTCATTCAGCAGATATCCGCCCTGCGGCCCTTTTATGCTTTTTACAATTTCTGCTCTTCTAAGACTGGCAAATACCTGTTCCAGATATTGCAGAGAAATGCCGTTCCGCTCGGCAATACTACTTAGTGCTACATGGTCTGTCTTAGAATTTACGGACAAATCTATTAATGCCCTAAGACCATATCTGCTTTTTTTTGAAAATTTCATGGTACCCTCCACAGTTTTTGTATATTATACTGCATTAAATGCCTCTTGTAAATCTTCTATAATATCATCGATATGCTCGGTACCAATGGAAAGGCGGATAGTATTCGGCTTGATGCCCTGGTCGAGCAGTTCCTCCTCTGTGCACTGGCTGTGCGTTGTCGTTGCCGGATGGATAACCAGTGACTTCACATCGGCCACATTTGCCAAAAGTGAGAACAATTCCAGATGATCTATGAATTCCTGTGCCTTCTTTGCGTCTCCCTTGATTTCAAATGTGAAGATAGACCCCCCGCCATTTGGGAAATACTTTGCATACAGCTCTTTTTGTGTTTCGTCTTCTGTCACGGACGGATGATGTACCTCCTCGACCTGTGGATGATTTTTCAGATATTGCACCACTTTCAGGGCATTTTCCACATGGCGCTCTACACGGAGAGACAATGTCTCAAGTCCCTGTAAGAACAAGAATGAGTGAAATGGAGATATCGTTGCCCCTGTATCTCTTAACAGAATCGCACGGATCTTTGTCACAAAAGCTGCCGGTCCTACCGCTTTTGTAAAGCTGATGCCGTGATAGCTTGGATTGGGTTCTGTCAGTGAAGCAAACTTTCCTGAAGCTTCCCAGTCAAATTTTCCGCTGTCCACAATCACTCCGCCGATAGTAGTTCCATGTCCGCCGATAAATTTTGTTGCAGAATGTACCACAATGTCCGCGCCATATTCAATCGGACGTACCAGGTACGGTGTTGCAAATGTGTTGTCCACAACAAGAGGAATCTTGTGTGCGTGAGCAATCTCTGCAATTTTTTCAATATCTACTACATCCGAATTCGGATTTCCCAGTGTCTCTATAAAGATTGCCTTTGTGTTCTCTTTAATGGCAGCGTTTACTGCGCTCTCGTCAAAAATATCCACAAAAGTAGTTGTAATTCCATACTGCGGCAGTGTGTGAGCCAGCAGATTGTAAGTGCCCCCATAAATGTTTTTGGCAGATACAATGTGATCGCCATTCTGTGCCAGATTCTCAATGGTATATGTGACAGCTGCGGCACCAGATGCAACTGCAAGTGCCGCCACGCCTCCTTCCAGTGCCGCAATGCGCTGTTCAAACACATCTTCTGTGGGATTTGTCAGACGCCCGTATATGTTACCCGCATCAGAAAGTCCAAAACGTGCAGCTGCATGCTCACTGTTGTGGAACACATAAGATGATGTCTGATAAATAGGAACCGCTCTTGCATCGGTTACCGGGTCTGGCTGCTCCTGTCCTACGTGCAGCTGCAGCGTCTCAAATTTTAACTTTCTATTCTCTCTTGTAATCTTTTCACCCAATTTATTTTACCTCATTTTCCTTTTACTCGCCAAAAAGCGGTGTAGAATAGTATCTGTCTCCTGTATCCGGCAATAATGCCACAATTGTTTTCCCTTTGTTCTCGGGGCGTTTCGCCAGCTCAATTGCTGCATACAATGCTGCTCCGGAAGAAATCCCCACCAGAACACCTTCCTGCTTTGCAAATGATTTTGCCGTTGCAAATGCATCGTCATTCTCTATCTTCAGAATCTCGTCGTAAATCTTTGTATTCAGCACCTCCGGTACGAAGCCTGCCCCGATTCCCTGAATCTTATGCGGCCCGCTCTTACCTTCGGAAAGCACCGGTGAGGATGCCGGCTCTACTGCTACAATTTTGACATCGGGATTCTGTGCTTTCAGATATTCACCCACACCTGTGAGAGTACCGCCTGTGCCAACTCCCGCGATAAAAATGTCTACCTTTCCATCTGTGTCATTCCAGATTTCCGGTCCTGTCGTAGCCTTGTGAACAGCTGGGTTTGCAGGGTTTACAAACTGTCCCGGAATAAAGCTGTCCGGAGTTTCCTTTGCCAGTTCGTCTGCCTTGGCAATGGCACCCTTCATTCCCTTTGCCCCCTCGGTCAGTACCAACTCTGCACCGTAAGCCTTCAGTATATTTCTTCTTTCAACACTCATTGTCTCCGGCATAGTCAAAATGATACGGTAGCCCTTTGCCGCTGCTATAGATGCAAGACCAATTCCTGTATTACCTGATGTAGGTTCAATGATGACGGAACCTTCCTTTAGGATACCCTTCTCTTCTGCGTCCTCAATCATTGCCTTCGCGATTCTGTCCTTGACACTTCCCGCGGGATTAAAATATTCCAGCTTTGCCAATATAGTTGCTTCCAAATTCAGGCTCTTTTCTACATTTACCACTTCCATCAGGGGGGTATTCCCTATCAATCCCAATGTTCCTTTAAAAATATTTGCCATTTTCTTTTCCCTACCTTTCATATATGTTTAGTATGTTTTATGTTATTATTATATCCATGTTATCCAAATATGTCAACTATATTTTTGCAATTCCAGTATACAAATTTTTAATGGCACATGCAAGGGAAAACTCATATTTCTTTACATGTGCCATCTATGCATTATCCTTGCAATTGCTGAGAAGAGACGAAGGGCCAGCTCGACTCCGCTGCCCTTCTGTATAGGTATTTCAATATTTTGCCAACACTGCGTCTTCTACGCTGGAGCGCAGTGGGGGATGAGGTGTCTGATCTCCATATCCCACATCTACATATGTTACCATTCTAATGTAGTCCGGCAGCTCAAACTTTTTTCTAAGTCTGTCAGAAAACTCCTGGTTCGGGAACGTGAGCCATACACCCTCCAGGCCTGCGGCATGGGCAGCAAGTACAATGTTCTGGCCTGCAGCGCCGGCATCCAGAAGCTGATTTCTTACAGGTGTAAATGAATTTGCCTTATAGCATCTCATATCCTGGAGAATCACCAGATGAACCGGGCCACCCGGGACATCGCTTCCTTTAAATAATCCAGGCTCATTTTTTTCTCTTACTACAACATATTTAATGGACTGGACATTGCAGCCATGGGCAGCCCACAGCCCTGCCTCCAGTACTTTATCAATAATTTCATCCGGCACTTCCTGATCCGTAAATTCTCTGACCGAACGCCTCTCCTTTAGTATAGTAAAGAAATCCTCTTCCATTTCTTTTGTAACTGTCTTAGGCACATATGGTGATAAATCCACCGGTTCTCCATTAGAAAGCTTATCCGCAGACTGCACTAAGAAGCTGGCATATTGATATTCCGGAAGTTCTTGGCTCAATCCCCGCTTTACCCGCTCATCTTTAGGGACTTTTGCAATATCCATCCCGAAAGCGATATTCTTCTTAATAGTTCTCCACGGATAGAGCGAAGCATCCTGAAATACAACACCGATATCCCGGCTTGTTCCCTTCACCGGAACATCATCCAGCAGAACCTCACCTGCTGTATGTTCAAGAAGGCCGGCAACTATCTCAAGCAATGTACTTTTCCCACATCCCGAAGGACCTACGATGCAGACAAATTCCCCGTCCCGGATCTCCATGTTAATATCTGTCAGAGCATGCGTCATCTCACCGTTCTCACCGGGATAATATTTCTCCAGATTTTTGATTTTAATGGTCGGCATTCTTTTTTGCTCCCTCCTTGCTATTTGCTTTCCGGGTCTGTAAGGCCCAGTTCATCAGCAGCTTTCTGCGCAAATTCGTTTGTATAAGTTCCATCCGCCTTTACGTTTTTGTCGAGCCATCCGTAATCCTTCAGATATTCTACGGTCGTATTAATCCTGTCGTCCGGTATTACCGGATAATCAAACCATACATCTTTCTCTGATTCCACAGCCTTTTTCATTACATCTTCCGGAGTATTCATCTGTTTGGCCGCCCAGGAAATGAATTCATCAAAATATTCATTTTTCACTTCTTCGTGCACTTTATAGTAAGCGGTCAGAAAACGCTGTAATTTCTCAGGCTGCTTTTCAATCATCTCATTTGAGGCTATAATAGTTCCTGTATAATAATCTGGAATGTAGTCCCATGCCCGGCCAAGAATGTGACCTGTCCCTTCGGCTTCAGCCAGGGCGGCATAGGGATTATGAATGATTGTTGCGTCTACTTCCCCTGATGTAAGTGTGGCATATGCTGACTGGTAAGTTCCATTTGCCACCAGTGTCACATCGTCTTCGCCAATTTCGTTCTCTTCCAGCATCTTCAGGACAGACAGCCTCATGCCGCCTGCGGCAGCTGCAGTTCCGATTGTTTTTCCTTTCAGGTCACTGATCTCTTTTATACTATCATCCCCGGCAACCAGCCAGTAGCAGCCGGAATACCTCCACATATTTCCTACCAGTTTTGCAGGAACACCATTGTAAATACCGGGAATGTAGGAGCTTGGATCGCCGTCGGCAAGATCAACCTCTCCCCTGGTTATCATTGAAAGGGCCTCGTCATTGCTGCTCCACTGGATATTGTCAAATTCAATACCAAGTTCTTTGTACAATCCTTTTTCAATGGCAAAGTTATTGACCGCACCTGTCATACCTGTGGCAAAGCAGGTACGGAGTTTAATTGTATCGTCATCTTCGGATGAAGGGTTAGATGATGCAGAATCTGCTGTTCCTGCCGTTTCAGGCCTTTTTGATGCTTCAGAGTCTTTTGATGATGAGCATCCGGCCACAACCGAAACTATCAGTGCCGCTGCTGTCAATACAGATATAATTCTTTTTTTCATGTACAATACCTCTTTCATTTCGTTAGATTTTCAGGATCTTTACTTTGATCTTTATACTCGCCTCCACCTGTGACACATTAAATACTCAATCACTGCAATCAGTTTAACAAAGCATACCGAAATCACTGTTACCAGTATGATAATGAAAAACATCCTGGGTGTATTCAGCAGATTCTGAGATTCTGAAAGTAAATACCCCAGTCCCGCTTTGGCGGACTGCATTTCGGAAAATACAACTCCAGTCAGGGCTGTTGCCGCAGCCAGTCTCAGACCGTTGAACATAGAGGGTAGCGCTGCCGGAATCATGACTTTAAATACTGTCTGCAGCTTTGTTGCATTAAATACCCTCGCCACTTTCAAATACTCTGTCTTACATTCTTTTGCTCCGGTAACAGTATTATATAGAATTTGAAATACGGAAAACAAGAATATAAGTACCACTTTGGATTTAAAACCAATCCCAAACCACAGGATAAGCAGAGGCAGTATCGCTGTCTTGGGAATTGCCATAACTGCTGAAAAAAATACATTACTGTACGCTTCCACTTTTGGGAACATGGTCCAAATCAAACCTACCGCAATACCAAACACTGCAGCCAGTGCATATCCCACTGCCACCTCCTGAAGCGTAAGAATCAAATGGGGCCACAAAGTTCCGTCTGTTATAATACGGGCTGCCTCTTTCACGATGCTGGAGGGGGATGCCATGAATACCTTGTTGACTGCTCCGGAACCCACTGCATATTCCATACCCCCAAGCAGTGCCATCAATGTAAGAATCTGCAGCACATTGATAAATGTGATTTTTCGCTTACTGCTCTTTGCCGCCATAGGTGTAATTTCCTTTCTTCACTTCTTCGCTTACAAAATATTCTCTCTCACAGCTTTCTCCCTCAAGCAGTACATTCTGGGTGAGCTTATGGGAAAGGCGTTTCGTAAAATTTTCAATCGTCGTGGTGTCTATCACATCGCAGTAATAAGGTGCCAGCTCCTTAAACCAGGGATGCTCATCAAAATATGTTCTCCAGACTTCAGCGTAAGGACAGTGGTCTGCTCCCCACTGTGGGATCCAACCACACAAAGGCAAGTCTACCACCTCCATAAAATCTTTCTTTGTCTCTGTGGCCTTCCCCTGCTTATGTGCCTTTTCCCTTAACTGATCAGAACGGTCCACAGCCAGCTCAAATACAGTCTGCCTGACAATTTCTTTCGTTTTTTCCAGACCATAAGTCTTCTGAAGTACATCGCAAAAGTGAAAATACAGCATTGCAAACTGTCTTGCCGCCTTTCTGATTTCATCCACCATCTGCTCTCTCAAAACAGTGCCCGTTATTTTGTAACTTTCCTTTCCCATATTTCCTCTTCCTCCACCGAATAGAACTTATTCAGAAATTCTATATATTCTTCTTTTGACTGAAATACCGGGTGGTACTCCTCCTTTACTCTTTTGGCAAGTGCCGCCCCATCCTTCAACATCCGATATGCGCTGAGTGCAAAAATCTTTGCTGTCAATATATATGCTTCCTCCTCATCACAGACCGCAAACTCGGACTGATGAAGTCCACCTGATGCGCCGCCGGTGTTAAATGTGAGTACCGGCATTAGATGCTGTACATCGCCCACATCTGTAGAGCCTCCTCCGTGCTTTTTAACCACATCTGTATCCACCTTTTTGGGAGCTGATACCTCTTTTATCACTTCCAGGACTTCCTCCGGCACTGCCTGGGGAAGAGACGGAAGGTACCCGGGCATTGTCTCAATCTGGTACCCGGCACCCATGGCCATCGCTCCGGCTTTAAAGGATCTGTCTGTCTTCAGGGAAGCGTCCGTAAATGCTTCTCTTGTCTTTCCTCTTACCAGTGTTTCAATAATAGCCTCATCGGGTACCACATTTACCAGATTGCCGCCTTTTGTCATAATCGGGTGCACTCTGACACAGTCCTCGTCGCGGAATGTCTCACGGTTAAAAGCCAGTCCCTGAAGCCCCAGCGCAGCAGCCGACAGTGCGTTTACCCCCTGCTCTTTTGCTGCTGCCGCATGTGCCGCCTTGCCTTTTATGGTAATAACCTTAGATACAAAACCGTTGCTGCTTCCAGTCCCGGCGGATATTCCCTCCATGGAAATGTGATGAACAATGCATGCGTCAATATCATCAAATGCCCCTATACGGATCAATTCACATTTCCCGCCGCCGTAGCCAATTTTATTCTGTTTCATTAATGTTTTCTTAAATTCCACTTCTCCGTATTCTTCCGCCGGTGCCGCCAGGAAAACGATCTGTCCATTCAACTTTTCTGAAATGTTTTTTTCCGTAAGTGCAAGAGCCGCCCCTATGACCCCTGCAAGCTGTGCGTGGTGTCCGCAGCAGTGTGCCGCCTGTGTGTCAGGATTCGCATATACATGGCTGGGAATCCTCAGTGCATCTAGTTCGCCAATCGACGCAAGAGAAAAATTGTCTTTCTCTTCCGAGTTCAGATATGCCTTCACACCAGTAATAGCCAAATTATCTTCTATCCGCTCCGTCCGGCTCTCCATGAATTTCCGAAATTTCTCACTGGTTCTGAATTCCTTGTACCCCAGTTCACCATGACAATAAACATCATTCGCAAATTCCAAAATCACACTTCTGTTGTCATCAATTATCTGTACAATCTGCTCTTCCGTTTTGTCCATACACACCCTTCTCTCGCCTTTATTATGCAATTTTTCACATTAACGTCCTAAAACATATATTGCATGTATGATTAGTAGGTATATTATCACTATTTTTCCTAGCTGTCAATTACTTTTTATACTTCTCATATATAAATAATATGATACCAGGGTCAAAAGGTCATGCGTTTCATGCTTGCATGAAAAAGCATGACTTTGGGGGAGCACAAAGTGCGTAGCAATCCGTAGGTATCAAGGGTCAAAATACCTTTTGACCCCAACATCATAATATGTATAAGGTTTGAAAATTGCTCCATCACAAAAATGACCCCCTATACCTGTTTTTCATTTATAGGGGATCCTATTCTTTTATCTCTTAAATTTTACACCGAATAGTTAATTAATTAAAGCTTTACGAACTGCTCCCTGCCATTTCCGCACACGGGACAGACATAATCCTCCGGTATCGTATCTGCCTCTAATATATAACCGCAGATCTGACAGCGGTAGCCTGTCTTTTTCTCCTCCGGAATGTAGCTGGACGCTTTGGGCGGTGTAACCCCCTTCTTTACTGAATGATAGTAAGCATATGTCATAGGAGGTTCATCCTTATCCAAAACCTCCGCATCATCTATCTCGGCAAGAAAGACCTTATGAGTTCCCACATCCATGGAAGATTTCACTTTACAGGTGTACCTTGCAACTACCTGCTCACATACATATGGTATATCATGACAGTCTATCTCTGTCTCAAATCCCTCAAACTTATTCTTATCTTTACTGCTCTGAAAACCAAATGCCCGGATCAACTCCATCGTTGCCTCCTGAGAGAGTGCAACCCCTTCAAAATACCCGGACTTCTCTATTATGCTGGTTGTGTAATTATCCTTGTTAATCGTAAGGGTAACCTGCAGCGGCTTTGATGTCACTTGCATCAGCGTATTTACAACACACCCGCCCGTCTTTCCATCGCAGTTGGACGAAACCAGATAAAGTCCGTAGCTCATTTTTTGAAATGCTTTTGTATCCATATAGATCCTCCCTTTCAGCAACAATTATTGTTATTATCATTGTGCCACAAATGGAATTATTTTACAACCCCGGGACATGATTTTAGTATTTGCCCAATTCTAATGTAGATTCTGATACTGGGGCCTTTGTCTCAGGCTTCTCAGCCTGATGGGAAGACTCTGATAATATATCGCAGGTTTCTTTCGCCAGTTTAAATCGTCCTACTTCCTGGTGCAGCGCTGCTGCCTGAGCGGACATTTCTTCACTTGTCGCGGAATTTTGTTCTGCGGTAGCTGCATTGGTCTGAACCACAGCGGATACCTGACCAAGCCCCTGCTTCACCTGTTCAATTGCACCAGCCTGCTCGGCAGATGACTGTTCAATCTTCGCAAAGCTCTCCGTCACTCTATGTGCGCTTTCTTCCACATCCTGAAGTATTTTTGCTGTTTCCTTTGTAATCTGAGTTCCTTTTGATACAGTAGTTACCGAGTGATGAATCAGATCAGCTGTCTGGTTTGCAGCTTCGGCCGATTTTGCGGCAAGACTGCGCACTTCATCGGCAACCACAGCAAAACCTTTTCCGGCATCTCCGGCCCGGGCTGCCTCGATGGCTGCATTCAGCGCTAATATATTGGTCTGGAACGCAATATCCTCAATCACTTTTGTGATACTTGCGATTTGGTCGGAAGCAGAGCCAATCTCGTTCATGGCCTCTGTAAGCTGTATCATGTGCTCATTTCCTGAAATAACGTCTACACCGGTCTTTTCCACATACCGGGTTGCCATCCTCACATTCTCAGAATTTTCTTCGGCCTGTTCTGCAATGGCTGTAACAGAAGCACTGAGTTGTTCAATAGATGCCGCCTGTTCAGCCGAACCTGAAGCCAATGCCTGTGCACCATTTGAAACCTGCTCGGCTCCAATACTGACCTGCCCGGCAGTATCATTAATGAGATGCAATGCATGATTCAGAGAAATAGCAATTGAGTCAAAAGCTGTCCGTATAGATGCAAATTCTCCTACATAGTCCTCCTCCAGATGAATACGCATATCCCCCTCGGCCATGCTCTCCAGAGTGTTTGTAATCTCTTTTATATATGCCAGGTATCTTCGCAGCTGGACAACCGTGCGGCTCAGTGCGTCACTCATTTGTCCGGTTTCATCGGCCGAACAAGAATCAATGACAACGTCCAGATTACCGTCGGCAATCAAATCTGCCGTGCTTGTAAGCTTTTTAATAGGTGTCACAATCTGCCTTGATACGATCATAATGACAATTGCCATAATGACTAATATTATAGCAAAGATCCCCAACATACTATTTCTGACAGTAGTATAAGCCTGATTGTACTCTTTATCCGGCAGCCCTGTGGTAAGAATCCATCCTGTATCACCTACAGCTGCAGAATAGCCATAGTTGTGTTTCCCCTCAACAGTATAATCGATGTTTCCGGTTTTCTGAGATGTCAGTGCCTTTTTAAGGTTATCAGAAAAACCTAATTCTTCAATGTTTTTATTAACAAATTTACCATTAGGATGATAAATTATCTGGCCGCCGGCAGTCGTCAGCATAAATTGCCCTGTGTGTCCCAATTTGTAGGAACTCATCATCTTCCCGACTTCGTCTAATGCCAGATCTATGTTGACAGCCCCATTGACTTCTTTGGTTCCTGTCTTAAACACAGGAGCCGAAATACTAACAACCTGTTTTTTTGTAATAACATCCAGATAGGGATCTGACATGATCGGTTCTCCTGCCTCCTTAAGCTGTTGGAACCAGGAACGTTCGGTAATAACCCAATCATCGGCAGAAAGGGATCCGTCATCTGCCACAAACCTGCTGGTATCAACATCCGCAACAATAACAGACATAACGGCCTCGCTGCTGGCTGACCTTATGTTGTGCAGTGTATTAACTACCCCATCGAAACTGGGAGTCTGCTCCATTTTTGTCCCGCCGCCGGTTTTATTCACAAGTGCCTGCACCTCACTGTTATTCGCAATGACACTCACAGCCTGATAATATTGTATAAAATATCTATTAATATCATTAGTTGCCGCCTGAGACTGCGCTGCCAATTCACCGTTCCTGAGTTCTGTCACAGAATTATCGGTGATTTTGGTAATAATAAGAATTAGAATTACAAACGAAAGAATTACCGTCCCTCCAATAAACGTCAATATTTTGCTGGAAATAGTGCGGAACCCTTTTTTCTTTACCTGTGTTACTTTTTTTTTTTCCCCTTTTCTCCTTTTCATGGCAAAAAGCTCCTTCTTTAGTATATTTTTAAACTTTATTAACTAATTTTAATTCTACCACTCAGTCTTTCTTATTTCAATCAAATTTCCTATATTTACAATGCTTTTCAGAATTATTAATTTCTCAATATTTATTATAATCATATTATAATCACTTGTAAGTCATATTGTAATCACTATTATCAGACTGTGTGACAATTCGCATGGCTGAATTATTATCAAATTGTCAACCTATTTATATTTTATGTTGACAAATGTTTGTAGTTCTTTTATACTAAATAAAATGATGTAGGGGGCAAAAGGTATTTTGCCCTCTGATACCTACGGATTGCTCCGCACTTTGTGCTCCCGCAATCCTAAAAACATTCGAAATCCGCCCTGCTCGGGCTACTTTCTCATGTTTTGCGGGTCCCAAAGTCATGCTTTTTCATGCAAGCATGAAACGCATGACCTTTTGACCCTGGTATCATAAAATGAGCTAAGAAAAAAGAGCCTGGCTTTCCAGACTCCTGCAATAAAGGAGAGTACTATGAATAATTCATCCAAAAATAAATCTTCTATCTCTACAAAAAATCTTGCCCTCATTGGCGTTATGACAGCTATCATCTGTATTTTAGGACCCATTGCAATTCCTTTGCCCGTCAGTCCTGTTCCTATATCTTTTACGAATCTTGCCGTCTATCTGGCTGTTTACGCATTGGGAGCGAAGTTCGGTACTATAAGCTGTGCCCTTTATCTGCTCCTGGGGACAATAGGACTTCCTGTATTTTCCGGCTTTTCCGGCGGACCTGCAAAGCTTGCCGGCCCCACAGGGGGGTATCTGATAGGATTTCTCTTTATGGCACTGATTACCGGTTTTTCCATCGAATCCTTTTCCGGAAAGCTTCTTCCTGCCGTCGCAGGCATGGGGATAGGTGCCGTCATCTGTTATCTCTTTGGGACTCTATGGCTGGCACATCAAATGAACCTGACCTTCACAGCCGCTCTTACAGTTGGTGTCATACCTTATCTTGCCGGAGATGCCATAAAAATCATTGCCGCCGCACTGTTGGGACCCAAACTCAGGAGGGCTGTCCTGCGTCTTTCTTAAATCAGTCACTATCTCATTGACATTTGCCAAATAGTTTGCCTAGATTCCCCGCATGGTGAGCTGGATTCTTTTCTTTTTTAGATCCACGCTCATCACCTTAACATCTACAATATCCCCCACACTGACAGCTTCCAGAGGATGTTTGATGTATCTGTCAGTAATCTGTGATATGTGTACCAGCCCGTCCTGATGCACCCCGATATCTACAAACACACCAAAGTCAATGACATTGCGGACAGTTCCTTTCAGAACCATTCCCTCTTTCAAATCCTTCATATCAAGTACATCTGTGCGCAAAATAGGGCGGGGCATCTCGTCGCGGGGATCCCGGGCCGGTTTTTCCAGCTCTTTTACAATGTCCCGCAGGGTTATTTCACCAATTCCCAGTTCTTCCGCTAGTCTTTTGTAATCCTTGATTGTCAGCGACATCCCGGTCAGATTGCCTCCTATAATATCCTCCGGCCTGAATCCCTGCTTTTCAAGAAGCTTTTCTGCTGCTTCATAGGACTCTGGATGTACCCCCGTTGCATCCAGAGGGTTTTTACCGCCTGTAATACGCATAAATCCCGCACACTGCTCATATGCCTTGGGCCCTAGTTTCGCAACCTTAAGCAGACTTTTTCTATCTGAAAACCGTCCATTTTCTTCCCTGTAGGCTACAATATTTTTTGCAATATTGCCAGTAATTCCGGATATATAGGAGAGCAGCGGGGCAGATGCCGTGTTCAAGTCTACACCTACTTTATTTACACAGTCCTCCACTACACCCCCCAGAGATTCATCCAGCTTCTTCTGATTCATATCATGCTGATACTGGCCCACGCCTATAGATTTCGGATCAATCTTCACCAGCTCCGCAAGTGGATCCTGAAGACGTCTTGCAATAGAGGCAGCGCTCCGCTGTCCCACATCAAACTTGGGAAATTCCTCTGTTGCCAGCTTACTCGCAGAATATACCGATGCCCCCGCTTCATTTACAATCACGTACTGGACTTTCTCCGATATTTCCTTCAAAAGCTCCACAATAATTTGCTCTGACTCCCTGGATGCCGTTCCATTTCCCAATGAAATCAGGGTAATATGGTATTTTGAGATAATCTTTTTCAGAAGGTCCTTGGACGCCTTGATTTTCTGGGGCGTTGTGGGGGCAGTGGGGTGGATTACTGTTGTTCCCAATACCTTACCCGTGGCATCTACGACGGCCAGCTTACAGCCGGTGCGGAAAGCCGGGTCCCAGCCCAGAACCACCTGTCCGGCAATCGGAGGCTGCATCAGAAGCTGATGAAGATTCTTGCCAAACACTTCTATGGCGCCGTTCTCCGCCTTCTCCGTGAGTTCATTTCTTATTTCCCGTTCAATAGCCGGTGCAATCAGACGTTTATAACTGTCCTCAACCACAGCTTTCAGTACCGGGGTTGTATACGGATCTTCCTGAAGGATTGTCTTTTTTTCCAGATAGCGGATAATATCCTCTTCCGGTGCCTCAATTTTCACCGTCAGCACCTTCTCTTTTTCTCCTCGGTTCAGCGCCAGTATCCTATGTCCTGCCAGCTTTGCAACAGGTTCCTCAAACTCATAATACATTTCATAGACAGACTCGGCCTCGGGGTCCTTCGCCCTGGAAGTCAGCTTGCCCTTCAGGGCCGTCATGTTTCTGATCCAACTCCTGTAATCTGCTTCGTCCGAAAAAGCTTCCGCAATGATGTCCTGCGCCCCTGCCATTGCATCCTCGACGGAAACAATTCCTTTTTCTTCCGACAGATATTTTTCAGCTTCCTTTTCCAGCGGCTCCTCAGTCTGCTGCAAAATAATCAAATTGGCCAGCGGTTCCAATCCCTTCTCTTTGGCTATGGTTGCACGGGTCCTGCGCTTCGGGCGGTAGGGCCGGTATAAATCTTCTACAACAACAAGAGTTTCAGCTGCCAAAATCTGTGCTTTTAACTCCGCTGTCAGTTTTCCCTGTTCCTCAATGGAAGACAGCACGTGTTCCTTTTTCTCTTCCAGATTGCGGAGATAAATCAATCTCTCATACAGCCTGCGCAGCTGTTCGTCATTCAGAGAGCCTGTTGCCTCCTTCCTGTATCGTGAAATAAAAGGAATCGTATTCCCCTCATCAATCAACTTCACCGCAGCACCCACCTGCCATGCTTTAACTTCCAGTTCTTCTGTCAACTTCTGATTAATATTCATACTCCTGTGTACCTTTCCTTCCCAAATATAGAACACAAATATTTTAACATACTGAAATTAAAAAAGAAAGAAAAAAGGGGTCTGACCCTTCTTGGCTCCATTTTCTGAATTGTCTGGGACAATTCAGAATTCGGTGGCCAAAAGGGTCAGACCCCTTTTTCTTTTTACAAAACAAGTGAAGGTGCTGCATAAACTCTTGCCTTCAGTTCCGCATCCAGCATGTAAAGTCCTTTCGCTTCGCTGCCGAATAATTCCATCTTCTGGATAAGATCAGTGGCATTCTTCTCTTCTTCTCCCTGTTCTTTCACGAACCAGTCCAAAAACTGTGTTGTGCGGAAATCATTGAGGCCTTGTGCTTCTCCATAGATGTTGTGGATGCTTGCTGTAATATACTTCTCGTGTTCCAGCGCAGCCTGCAGCGGCTCTATCAACTCCTTGTAACTCTTATCCGGCTTTCCAACAGCCTCCAGAACTGCATTCTCATCGTTGTTGTGCAGATACTGATACATCAGCATCGCATGGTCTACTTCTTCCTTCGTCTGAACCTCAAACCAGTTTGCAAAGCCATCTAATCCCTTTCCCGAATAAAAATTAGCCATATCCAAATACAAATATGCAGAGAAAAACTCTTTATTAATCTGTTCATTCAGTAAGTCCAATATCTTCTTGTCCATAAATATACCTCCTTATATGGTAAGATTACAGCATCACATATAACCATTGATGCCCTATTGTTTTCAATTATAGCATCCAAAAACCCAATGTCAACGACTACAACCGGTACTCTGACGGCCTTTCATTAAAAAAGAATACTCCGATACCGCCCATTCCCAGGTGTACTCCCAATACGCCTCCGATTTGGCTGATTACAGTCCTGCAGGCAGGCAGCGCCTCTTTCAGAAGTTTCTCAATCTTTTTTGCCGCCTCGGTGTCTCCTGCATGGGTAATAGCAATCAGCTGAGTCTGAAACTGTTTGCTCCTCTTTATCACTTCTTCCGCTACTGTGGAAATTGCTTTCTTCTCGCCTCTTACCATTCCCTTGACAACCATTTTTCCGCTTTCCACATCCAGCCACGGGCGAATGTTCAATACACTTCCCACAAAGCCAAGGGGCTTGTTGATTCTCCCGCCTTTTACCATCCAGCTCAAATCCGCAATCGTAAAAATATGTTCCACATGTTCAATCATGAATCTGACCTGAGTTAAAATCTCTTCCATGCTGCTCTTTGCCTTGGCCATTTTCAGCGCCTGGAGTACAATCAGCCCTGTCGCTGCGGAGCCTCCTTGGGAATCCACAAGTTCCATACGTATATCCGGATACTCTTCTCTCAATTCTTTTGCCACAACATTCGCGAATGAAAAGCAGCCTGACATTTTACTGGAAAATGAAATATATAGAAAATCATTTTCCCTTTTACAGCAGTCTTCAAAAGCTACGTGAATAATATCATATGGAATCTGTGCAGTGCCAGGCAGAATGCCCTGCTCCATCAGCTCATATACCTGCTCCGTCCTTAAATCCACCCCATCTAAATACTCTTTTCCCTCTGCCGTAATTACCAGAGGCAATGTAATCAAGTCATAATCCTTCAATAGTTCCTCTGCAATATCGCAGGTGCTGTCCGCAATTACCCGAATCATCCTATACCTCCCTACTTATGTCTGTCTGACAAACAGCATAAGCGATTGTATATCCATTATACGACTTCCGGCACCTTTTCGCAATTTCAAATTGTCATCAGAAGAAAAATCCTACCCCAAAAGATAAGACTTTCCTTCATGTGTTAAGCGCTAACTATCTTTTAAACTTAGAAACCCAGTCTGTGTATGCCTCTGCAGCAGATTTTATAAATCCCTTGGTTCCCTCGATAAAATTACCGTTGTCATCCAGCAGATCTCCTACGTTAGACAAATATACCTCCGGCTGCTGCATTGTATAAATATTTAGGAATGTCAGAACCTGACGTAAGTGATGGTTTGCACCGAACGCTCCGGTTGCGCCTGGAGAAACACTGACTACAGCACCAGGTTTCCCTGACCAGCAATTCTGACCGTAAGGTCTTGATGCTATGTCAAGTGCATTTTTCAATACTGGGGGAATAGAGCGGTTATATTCCGGGGTAACAAAAATATAAGCATCCATTCCCTTTACTTCTTCTCTGAATGTCTTCCATGATTCTGGAGTTGTACCATCGTCATCATAATCCTGATTGAACAATTCCAATTGTTCAATCTTCAGGAACTTTACCTGATAGGATTCAGGAAGATATGAAACAAGTTCTTCTGCCGCTTTTTTACTGAACGCATCTCTTCGCGCACTACCTACAACAACACCAATGTTAAGTTGACTCATACTTTTTTCCTCCGTATTTTTCTGTAACTATCCAGCGCTTAACCAAAGCAAGATAATGCAATGTGCATGTCCTTGGTTAGCAACCGTAGTGTGATTGTTTAGCAAGAGCGGTACCTTTTGGGGTAGAATCAAGCTTGGCCTCCTGAACAGTTACTATTTTTTATATAATACACCTTTTAAATTTTCCCTACAAGGTCTTTCTCCGGCTTCAGCGTACTGGCACCCGGCTGCCATTTTGCAGGGCACACCTGATCGCCATGCTCCGCGACAAACCGGCACGCCTGTACACGCCGCAACAGCTCGTCTGCATTTCTGCCTACATTGTCGGCAATCACTTCATATGCGACAATCTTCCCTTCCGGATTTACAATAAAGCTTGCACGCTCTGCCACTCCATCTTCATCAATCAACACATCAAAAGACTTTGCCACTGCTCCATTTGGATCCGCAAGCATCGGAAAATGAATCTTCTGAATTGTCTTAGATACATCGTGCCATGCTTTATGTACATAATGACTGTCACAGGATACACTGTAAATTTCACAGTCAGCCGACTTGAACTCATCATATTTATTTGCCAGGTCTTCCAGCTCCGTCGGGCATATAAATGTAAAGTCCGCCGGATAAAAGAAAAATACACTCCACTTCCCAAGAATATCCTCTTTTGTAATTGTTTTAAAATCGTCCTCTACAAATGCATTTACAGAAAAATCATCAATTTCTTTTCTTATAAGTGACATAACAACACCTCCTGTTTTCAATTAGTTTCATCTAACTATCTAAAATTATAGCAGGACTGGCAGAATATGTCAATATATAATAATAATAATCTTTATTATTTATAGCTTATTCTAAACTATGCGGAGGTAAATCAACAGGAGCCTGGCATCTGTTAATCTCCTCTGTCCACTGGCATAGTATATTACGATGTAGGGGTCAAAAGGTATTTTGACCCCTGATACCTACGATTGCTCCGCACTTTGCTTTTATAATTATCAGAATTTTCTGAAAATGGCGAGCAAAAGGGACAGTCCCCCTTTACTCCTTTACTTCGTTACATCCAGATAATCCATACTTTCTATCTGTTCAATAAATTCTTTCTCTTCCTGGGCAGTTAGCTCCCTTAAAGGTTTTCTCATTGCTGCAGATGCAATAATACCTCTATGCTTTAAGGCAGCTTTATACCGTGCCATATTATTCGCTCCACTGATATAAGTAATCAATCTATTTACCTTAGCCTGAAGTTTTTGAGCCCTTTCATAATCTCCAGCCCTAAACGCCTTATAAATTTCCACATAATGTTCTGGAATTACATTAGAGTTTCCTGATATCGTTCCATCACCCCCAGAAGCCAGCATCGCATAAAAAAGATCATCCGGGCCGGCGAGGACAGAAAAGTCACCATTATTTACATCCATAAATTGAAGCAGACGAGGCATATCAGGATAGCTATATTTAATGCCAACTATGTTTGGACATTTTTTTGCAATCTTATCTGCAAGCTTGGGGGTAATATCATTACCTGCTAACTGTGGAATACCATATAGGTAAATGGAAAACTCTTCTCCCACACTGGAAGAAATATCACTATAGTATCGGAGTAGTTCCTCGTCATCTAACTTAAAATAATATGGAGTAACGACACCAATACCATCTGCACCTGCATCTTGGGCATGGCGGGCCAGTTCTATTGTGTCTTTTGTAGTAAGTGCCCCTACCATTGAAAAAACCTGCACCCGCCCCTGTGATGCATCAAGAACACATTCAAGAATCTTTTTTCTCTCATCTTTTGTCAGATAGCACATTTCTCCAGTGGAACCATTTGGATATAATCCATCAACACCTTTTTCAATCAAATAGTTGCACAAATTTGTTAAACTTTTATAATCCACTTCTCCATTTCCTTTCATAGGACAGGAAATAGGAGTGTTCACACCATACATTTTTTTCATATTATTGACCCCCAATCTATGTTCTGCAAGTTCTTATACCATCATACGATATCAAATCTTTTCCCATATTCCTTCTCCAAAAACTTTGATATTTTTTTCAAGGCTCTCGTCTGGCCTGCCTTTTTTTCCGATACGAAAGCAGTCGAACTTACAATGTTTTCCTTTAACGGGACTAATTTGCAGCCTTCTAAATCATAATAGTCGATAACATTTTCAAAAGCTAAATATATCATGTTTTGTTTTGATACAATCTTTAATGTCAGGTCGACATTTCCACTAACAATATATCTGACATTTGGGCGAAATCCTGCTCGAATACATGCAGACTCGGCTATTGTACGAAGGTCAGTATCCTTAGGCGGCATAATAAAATGCTCATTCTTTAAACCAATCAGTGATATGATTTCATTATTTGCTAAAACATGGTTTTCCGGTACAACTGCCACTAATCTATCGATAATAATTGGATATATATTGTATAAATGTTCATCCAGGAAATCAGTTCTCAAGATTGCAAAATCACACTCACCTCTTCTCAGAGCCTGAGAAACATAAGAACTTTCTGCCAGCTCATTAATACTAATAACCAAATCTGGATTCTCTCTATTAATTTTAAAAATCACATCCTCAATCGAATATGGCAGTATCACAGGTATAGAAAAAATATTAACCGGATAGGTCTGGAATGTGGAAAAACTATCCACTACATTAAGCATTTCATTATATATTCCTAGCATTTTATGAGCATACTCCAAAAATTGTTTTCCTGCAGGAGTGAGTATTATACTCTTTTTTTTTCTTGAAAAAAGTTCTATTCCCAGCTCATCCTCCAGATTCATAATTTGCTTTGAAAATGATGACTGCGATATATTATTCTCCGCTGCCGCCATTGTAAAATTACCTATACTTGCTGCTGAAACAAAATAATTTAGCTGGAATATGTCCATCTTAACTCCCCCCATCGTAATAAAATTTCTCATCACCTGTATGAAAAGTAAGTAAAACATTAGGACATGTGATCATTATTTTTTGTTTTCCGCTAGCGACTATCTATTCAACCAGTTGGCAGGCTCCTTACCTTCCATTACATCAATAATTACCTGTGCATCAAAATATGCCACAGACTCAAACGTTTCATATGTATCGGCAGCCTGATGCGGCATGCAAATAAGATTATTCAATGTCAACAATGGGTTATCCTTTTCGACCGGCTCAACAGTAAACACATCCACTGCCGCGGCAGCAATCCATTTTTCATTAAGTGCGCGGTACAATGCATCTTGATCAATGATAGGGCCACGAGCAACATTGATAAGAATTGCTGTTTCTTTCATCGACTTTAACTCTTTCTCTCCGATTAGCCTTTTTGTTTCATCATTCTCCGGGATATGAAGAGATATCAAATCACTCTTCCTTAACAAATAGTCCAAACCAACAAAGGAAACATTCAGCTTTTCTGCGGCTTCTTTATTTTGAAATACGTCATATGCCAATATTCTCTCTACACCAAAGTTTTGAAGTAACTTTGCCACATACTGTGCAATAGCTCCAAATCCTACAAGACCATATGTTTTTCCTCTAAGTGTGCTACCTGCATAGCGCATCCACCCGCCATTTTTCGTAGTGTTGCAAAGTTCAACAAGATTTCTCAAAGATGCTAAGGCAAACATAATCGTCGATTCACCTACAGAATCACAATTCATTCCTTTTGCATTACACACCTTTACCCCATGCTTTTTTGCTGCATTGAGATCTATACAATCAACACCAACACCAAACCTTGCAATGACTTTCAGTTCAGGATACACATTAAAAAGAGCATTGTTCCATTCTTCACATCCGGCAATGACACCACATACATCAGCTCCAAGCGCCTTGATTTCATCAGAAGTCATTACTGTATCACCATGGTACTCAAGTATTTCATATCCATTATTCTTGAGTAATTTAATTGCCTTTTTACATCTCTCTGAAAAGAGAGGAATTGTCGATAATACCTTTTTAGCCATGAGACCTCCTAATTTCCTTTAAATGTATGGAACCGCACCTTTTCCGGATGCGCTTACCCTTTTACCGCTCCAGCTGTAAGACCTGTAATAATATGTCTTTGCAAGAAGAAAGAAATAAGAATAATAGGTAATGTAATAACAACAGATGCCGCCATAATGCCGCCCCAATCTACATTAGAATACGAAATAAACTGATAAATTGCGATTGGCAGTGTTGTCGTTTTACTTGAACACAGAATCAAAGCAAACATAAAGTTGTTCCAGGAAAAAATGAAAGTTAATATCCCTGATGTTAAAACTCCTGGTGTAGATAAAGGAATCATAATTTTCATAAATGTACCAAAGTTTGATGCCCCATCAATCTTTGCCGCCTCTTCCAGTTCTTTTGGAATGGATTCAAAATATGGCATCATAATCCAGATAATCATAGGCAGCGAAACAATTAAATGGCAAACAATCAATGATGTATAAGTTCCTGTTAACTTCAACTTCGTAAAAATCAGATACCAGGGAACTAAAAAAGAAATTGCAGGCACAATACGAATCATCAATATTATTCCTGAGAACAAATGCATCCTTGCTCTTCCTATCGCATATGCTGCCGGCAATCCTAAAAACAAAGCAATCACAGTTGCCGCAAAGCTGATTAAAAAGCTGTTGAAGATTGGCTTCAGGAAACTATAGTCAATAAAAACACTAATATAGTTTTTTAATGTAGGAATAAAATCAAACATTTTATCAACGTTGAGTATATCAGCGTTTTTCTTAAATGAGGCCAAGAGCATCCAGACAAATGGGAATAATACAACTACAAGTATAAAAATAATAATGATGAAAAACGATATTTTTCGAATCATTTTAGATTTTTTTGAGCCAACAATGCGATCTCCCATTAAAAATCTACCTCCACTCTACTCTTGAGTTTAATTGTCAATGCTGCGATACCCAGTACTATGACAAAGAAAATAATTAATGTTGCACCTGACTGCCCAAATTGCATAAATTCAAAGGCCTGCCGGAACGAGAGAATGTTCATCGTCTCTGTTGAATATCCTGGTCCTCCTTGTGTCATGGAATAAATAATATCAAATGTCTTTAATACATCAATTAATCTTAATAGAATCGCAGTAAAAATGGTTGGGCGAAGCAGTGGCAGCGTAATTTTCCTTGTTGTTTGCCATCTTGTAGCACCGTCAATCATAGCTGACTCATAACAGTCCATCGGGATGGAAGTTAATCCAGCCAGCACAATCAGCATAACAAATGGTGTCCATTGCCAAATATCTACTCCTATTAACGAGTATATTGCAATAGCAGAATCACCAAGCCAGTCAATCTTAGGACCTCCCATTCCTCTAATAACGGAGTTCAAAATTCCAATATTAGGTTCGTATATTAATTTCCAGACCATTCCTATTGCAACCGGTGTCGCTACCATGGGCAGCAAGAAAGCTGTTTTAACGATATTTTTTCCCCAGAATGAACGATTCAAGAATAGAGCTATTGCAACACCTAAAATCACTTCAATAATCAATGCTATTGCCGCAAAAAGGAAAGTTCTAAATACTGCAAGTGGAAATCTGGTATCTCCAAATAACGAAGCATAATTTTCCAATCCAATAAACTCCCAGGGAATATTTGCTGACATCCTCCAGGAATGAAAGCTTAACACGAAAGTGTAAATAATTGGGAACAATACCATGCCTAACACAAAGATTATGGTCGGTACGGTAAATACATAATATAGTCGCTTATCAAGCCATTTTCCAATTTTCCGCATAGTTTTCCTCCCTTATTTAAATGCTAAGCAACTTATTCTACATGTATAGTTATGGAGTCTTTTCTGAATCTAGCAGTTTCTGTAAATCTGCATTTTTCTTATCTAAAAGTTTCTGAAGTTCATCATCATCTACACCTTCAATTGCCTTTGTCACTGCTTCACCGATTAAATCACGTGCACTGCTTACATTAATCATATAAGGTCTTTCTGAGCCGTAAGACTTTGGCCCTGCTTCCGCTGCCAGCTTCTGCACTTCTTCCGGCCAGGGGCTATAGTCGCCCTCCCAAACTGAAAGCCTGGCACCAGAATTGCCATTTTTCTGTGCATCATTCTGCATTTCTTTACTTGTAGCCCATTTAATAAATTCCCATGCAGCCTCTTTATTTTGCGACCCATAACTTATACCATATGCCCAAGCAGTAATATAATAGTTTCCATAATCGCCATTTGGCCCCACAGGAACATCAAAGAATCCAATTTCATCAAGGTTAATTGCCGAATCATCTTCATTCCATGAACCCAAGTTTGTATTTGCATCTAGTCTCATTGCAGCTTTACCCTGTGTGAAGAGATTCCAGGTCTCAGTCCATGTCATATTAAGAACACCATCAGGACCATAGTCCCTTAACAATTTTCCATAAAATTGGAATGCTTCAAGTGCTTCAGGTGTATTAATGGCAGCATTTCCATCCTTGTCGAAGAAATCAGCTCCAAATGCTCTTAAAAAGCAAGAAAACTGTGTGACAGACGGATTCCCCATACCTCTGCAGGCAAATCCGCAAATATCATTAACCGGATCATCAAGTTTCCCAGCTGCTTCATATAATTCTTCCATCGTCGTAGGTAATTCGGTAATACCTGCTTCTTTGAACATCGTCTTATTGTAATAAATAACACCTGACTCAGTCATTGCCGGTAAGCAAACAGCATCTCCATCTTTATTGGTACAAACGTCACGGCAAGCTTCCATAAAATCATTATAATCAACCTCTGAATCTCTCTCAATATAAGGCTGCAGATTTTCTAACCATCCGTTTTGAGAATATAATAATGTTTCATCAAGTGGGCGAATCATCATTACATCAACATCTGTTCCCCCGGCAGCCATACTAACAGCAATCTTATTAGATGCCTGCTCATTGCTGTATTGTTGGAATTCAATCTTAATTCCCAGCTCTTCTTCAAGTTCATCTGCATGATCAAGGACAGTTTGAGCAACTACATTATCAATACCAATTACTTTTAAGGTACAGTCAAATTTCTTCGATTCAGAGTCACCAGTATTAGTTTTGTCCGTTGATGTACTGTTATCTGCCGATGCATCACCACTTTCGCCCTTCCGGCCACAGCCAGAAAAAGATGCTGCAATCATAGATGCTGCTAAAAGTACCCCCATAATCTTTTTCAAATTCCTAGATTTCATACATTTCACTCCTTTCTCCTGACCCAGTCTTCAGGAGCAACAAATCAATACAGCACTATAAGTTTGCTAAATAGATAATCTTATCTTACAGTATATGCATTTTCATTGGTCATCTTAACTATATTCCCCCGGTAATATCTTGTTCTATAGTGCAACCATACCATATCTTCTTTTCGTTTTACAATTCAAATGCGGAATCAATTGATTCCCAGATGGAATTATACTGTATTGACATAAGATGGAGTTTTTTTACATTTACTATAGCAGTTCCAAAATATAACATGTTTAAAGGCAGTAAAAAATGACTAGCACATTTTTGCACTAATCATTTTTTATACACTATTTAGTCCATGCACATCTAGTGTGCTGTCTCATTGACCTTCAGCAAAGGCTTCTTTCAACACGCGTACATATTCATCAATTACTTTCTTTGTAGAGGGGAGGCCATACTGCTCAAAGCCATGGAAAACACCGTGATACAAGTGAAATTCCACATCCACTGCCGCTTGGCAGAGACGCATAACAAAATCCAGATTCTCATCGCGAAAAACATCTAATTCTCCGACAGCTATATATGTCTTAGGGAGTCCTCTTAAATCTTCTGCAAGTGCCGGTGAGGCATAATAGGGAACTTTATCCCGCTCCAAGTTTCCCAGATACTGATTCCAGGCAAAAGCGTTTGCTTCACGATTCCAGGAAAAAGGGATGGCATCCTCCGTAAACTCCTCATTTGCAGGAGCATTATTTTTGTAATTCAGCATTGGGCAAAGAGGCATCTGGAAAAAGATATTAGGTCCTCCTTTATCTCTTGCCATTAATGCCGTTGAAATAGCAAGGTTTCCACCGGCACTGGCTCCGCCAATTGCAATCTGGTTTTCATCAAAACCCAGGCGCTTTGCATTATTTGCTAACCAGACAAGACCGGCATAACAATCTTCAAGAGGAATGGGGTAGG
The DNA here is from genome assembly GCF_004346165.1 of Muricomes intestini. Taxonomy (GTDB): domain Bacteria; phylum Bacillota; class Clostridia; order Lachnospirales; family Lachnospiraceae; genus Muricomes; species Muricomes intestini. The sequence continues at coordinate 33,129 of NZ_SLZZ01000031.1, forward strand.
GGTGTTCAGGTGCCAGGCGATATTCTACCGAAGCAATAATTAAGCCGGCCTCTGTTGCAAACCTTTCAAACATGCCATCATCCATTTCGGGAGTCCCTATACTCATACCCCCGCCATGAGTCCAATATAACAGTCCCGGATTTTTGTCTAGGTTTTCTTTTGATCTGTAAAAGTGCATTCGTAATCTTGTGTCCCCATTATTAAAAGTTTCATCCCAGAAATCAACCAAGGGCGGATTTGACAGGCCACTGGGCAGGGGAACCTGCCTTATTAGTTCGACTGGTACAGACGTATCCATTTTGGGTAAGGTATCAACAATTCTTCTAAATTCAGGTAAAAACCTTTTTTTATCTAACATAGCTAACGCTCCTTCCTATATGTTTACGGTTATTCATTCACGACATCTTTTTCTTGCTCTTTAGTGGCAGTTTCTTTTAATGTCTCTTTCATAAATACTGAGGCCAATAAGCAAAGCCCCGCAAAAGCCATAGCAAAAACTAAAGCCATTGTTAGTCCATATTTGTTTGCGACTACACCTGCCACAGCCGGGCCAATCGTCCCTCCGATAATTTCCCCGGCGCATAAACAAATGGAATATGCCGTCGTAATTAACATTGGACTAACAGATTCGCCTACGATTACATAAGTATTAAGTGACATAGCACAGCCCCCTACCAGAAAACTAAGACAATAAAGAATTAGAGGTAATGAAGAATTCATATTTGACTTGAATACAATTAATACTAATGGTGAAAGCAGGAGGCCTATACTGCAAATCATATAGGAAGGTTTTCGTCCAAAACGATCTGATATTGCCGGAAGGACAATATTTGAGAGCATTCCCATAATGCCGCTGGCAGCGATCATGAGCGATAAGCGGCCTGTTGAAGCGTTGGTTTCATTTGCCAGGAAGGCAGCTGCATAAGTACTCAGGCAGAGTGTAAATCCAATTGAACCAACAGCACCAATTATGCCCAGAATAAAATTTCGAGTTTTAAAAAGTTCTCCTATATCTTTTGCTGATATTTTATTATTTTCTTCATGTTTTTGTTCAATAGGGTTCTCTAACTTGTTTGTTTTTAAAATAAGCCCTAATAAAAGAGCTATAACACTTCCAATAATGCCAATTACAATAAGCGGTGACCTCCATGCAGATGGGCCTGTTTGGGCCACACCTGGTATAATTGCAGCAGGAATACTCTGTCCAATTAACCCGGTCCCGGCAATTAACAATCCTTGGTTTAGTCCGATGTGATTAGGTGACGACACCTTTCTTGCGGTGGTTTGTAATAATGGGAGCAACGGTCCCTGGAAAATTCCGATGAGAGCTCTTAATATGAGGACTGTTTGAATATTTGGAGCATAGCCTACCAAAATACTTAAGACAGCGGATAAGAATAAGCAGCCCACCATGAATAATTTTTGTTTGTGCAGATAATCAGCCAGAGAGCCTAATACCAGGGATGAAACAGCCCAGGCGATTGCATGAACGGACATAATCAGTCCCATCTCTACCGGAGTTATAGCTATGTCGCCAATATAAGCAAAGGTATTGGTAATGCCAAAACGCATCGCCATAACAGCACCAGTGCTAAAGAATAAGATTAAAATAATGAGTTTCTCATGCTTTACAGGGGATTCCTTTTTAGACATCTTCTTTCCTCCTTGATAAATTATAAATATTTTGCAATAACCCGCTTCATATACTGAGCATATTCTGCCGGAATACTAATTTCCGGATGATGCGAGCAGTTAAACCATGTAACAGGGCAGTTTCCTCTCTTTGCCGTGGCAAGATTTGCATAGACAAGCCAGGATGGGGTCCAGGTTCCCACTGAAAAATCAACCGGAGGCATCTTCTCAAAATCTTCTTCGGAGTAACTATCTGTATCAACCGTTCCCAAATACCATTGCTGCCAGAAAATATTATTTTTCTCAATTCGTGCCCGAGCAGCACTATCTATAGCCCCCGCTGTGTCCGCGTTGCATACTCCCCAGAAATCTCCACTGTTTAGATTTCCAGTAAGATACTTGTCAAATGTGCTAATATTTTCAAAAAATGAAAAGCCCGCCTCTGGGAGAGGTGTATCAGCCTGTAATGCTGCCTCATGAACCATTACATTTCTAATTAAGGAAGGGTGACGCCTGCCGGCAGATAATACCGTTTGGCCGCCTGAGCTGCAGCCATATATAGTCGCCTTTCCTTTGTCAAAGATGCGGATAATTTCAGCCAGGTCATCACCCAATAAGGAGGGGGTTACCTTTTGAGGGGAAGAATCCATAGATCGTGTCCCGCCACGCATGTCAAAAGTAAGTGTTGTAAACTGGTCTGACAACTCTTTTGCTAAGTTGTCATAGGGTCCGCAATCATTAGAGCCATCAGGAACCAGCACTACCAGAGGGCCACTACCTCTTGTTTCACAGTAAAAATCAATACCATTTGCTTTAATATTCATCGTTTCCTTTTCCAAATTAACAAGCCTCCATTATCTCTTTTATTATTATTTCCTTAGGAAAGTATATACTTTCTTATAGAATATATATTTTTTTCACAAAAGTCAATGTACAATACTTATAAACTAATTAGTAAAAAATTAGTAATTATGCCAAGACGGCTGTTACACCAATGATTTCAATTGGTGTAACAGCCGTCTTGAGTTTATTATGCTTTAAGTATGGTCCTATTCAATCGGAACCAATTTCTGAGATTCAGCATCGGCAGATTCCTCGTTCAGTGGCCAATCCCCGATTATACTTAATATTTTATTATATGTTTCAATATATTCCTTCGGAATAGTTCCAATCAATTGATAAATTTGTTCAAAAACATGTTTTTCAACATAAGCACTATAATTCTCATAAGTTTTTTTGCCATAGGCTGTTACGCATAAAATTATATCTTTGCGGTTGCCTGGCGTATGATATTTTTCAACAATTCCATTTTTTTTAAGGCGCTGAACTACCTTTGAAAAGGCACTTTGTGTAATACCTAATTCTTCTGCAAGCGTTGACATATTCATTCTGCGCCCCTCGTTTATATATATCTTCTCAATTACTTGATAATCAGAGGTTGTGAGTTTTATATCGGTACCGTAATAAGCAGCAATTTTACTGAATCTGGCATATTTGTTGGCAAACTGCATTAGTGGTGACATGACCTCTGCGTACATAGACATCCACTCTAAACCTGTTTTTTTTGCTTTCAAAACATTCCTCCCCAAACAATATTAATGCATTTAAATCTATTTACTTTCATTTCTGAACTATAATAACACCCCAATATCATTTTATCAATACTGCATATAATATTACTAACAAAACCGTAACAGTTCAGCCATCAGCTCGATTCCACCCCAAGGGTACCGTCCTTGCTAAACAACCACACTACGGTTGCTAACCAAGGACATGTGCTGCGCT
>NZ_SLZZ01000032.1 GCF_004346165.1 Muricomes intestini
TCTGACGCATAATGCATCAGAATAATTTACTCAGTACCTTCTTTTAATTTGCTTGAAAAGGAAAAGATTAGGGGCATGTAAAATGGTGAATAACAATTATGAAAGGGGGAGCGCTTATGACCGGTTATGATAAGTTTAAAGAGCAGCTGTTAGAAGACCCGCAGGTTGAAGCAGAGTACAATGCGATGGAACCTGAATTTGACATTATACAGGCACTGATAGATACCAGAAAGAAGCAGAACCTTACACAAAAGGAATTATCAGAGAGAACGGGCATTACTCAAGCAGACATTAGCAGGATTGAAAATAGAACCCGAAATCCAAGCCTTGATATGATTAAAAGGCTGGCAAGTGGGATGGGAATGCATTTAAAATTACAATTTATTCCAAAACCACAGAAGAAGTATATAAATGGAAAAGAAAAAAAGACGCAAGAACAAGCAATCGAAGACCTAACGCTAATGCTGATGTACCTGACAAGGCAGCAGGAAAACAACGATTTTTGCAGATACATGGAATTAAGCTGGAAGGGCTATGACTTTGATACACTTGATAAATTAGAAGCTGATAATATGCTTTATCAGCCGAGCAAGAGTAAGCTTGTGTATCTCAGTGAAGCGGGCAGAAATCGGGCAATGAAACTGATAGAAGAGTATGGTTTTGCAGATAAAGACATTAACGAAAGATTTGAATTTCGTGAAGTCCGCCCCGAAGAAGCAGATGAGGTGGCTCAGATAGAGCAGATTTGCTTCCCGCCAAATGAAGCCTGCTCTGTACTTCATATGAAAGAACGGGCGGCAGCAGCACCAGAGTTGTTTATGGTGGCGGTGGACAAGGAGACGGGAAAGATTGCTGGCTTTTTAAATGGACTGGCAACGAATGAATATTCTTTTCGGGATGCATTCTTTGAGGATGCAGAACTGCATAAGCCAGATGGGAAGAATGTTATGCTGCTTGGACTGGATGTCTTGCCAGAATACAGAAAGCAGGGCTTGGCAAAAGAAATTATGTTCCAATATTTGCGAAAAGAATGGGACAATGACCGCAAGATAGTTATTTTGACTTGTCTGCAATCAAAAGTCAAAATGTATAAGAAAATGGGATTTCGTGATATGGGAATTGCTGATTCAAACTGGGGCGGGGAAGAGTGGCATGAGATGTGTTATGTATTAAATGCCTAAGATATAAAAGTCAAAAACATAAATGCTGAACTGTTACAATGATTTCATAAATTAGGGCATTTTTCCAGACATATTTTAATGAATCTGATATACTACGATAGTGAAGAAGAAAGTGCAGGATAGGACATGCCTTTTACTAATTTTACTTTTTTATTTCTATTTTTTCCGCTTTGCGTGGGCGGGTATCTTGTGCTCTGGGGCATACAGAAGAAAATGGGGAAGATGAACCTGCGGATTGGGGATATTTTTCTGGTACTTGTCAGCCTGGTTTTTTATGGCTGGGTGGGGCTGGATGGTATCCTGTATTTGTGTGTTTATATATTTCTTGTGTACGTAATGGGGAAAACCATTGAGAAAGCAGCCGGCAGTGTGGATAAGTTCAAAATTGCAGTTGGGATTGCGGTTCTGATTTTGGTCGGTATCTTGTATTTTTACAAATATATTGACTTCACGCTGCAGTCGCTGAACGATATTTTACAGACGGACTTCAATCTGTTTTATCTGCTTGTGCCGCTGGGAATTTCTTTTATCACGTTTTCTGCGATTTCCTATGTGGCGGACATTTACCGCGGAGACAGCACGGCGGGGAGTCTGCTGGATGTGGCGCTCTATATCTCCTTTTTCCCAAAAGCAGTATCCGGCCCGATTGTTCTGTGGAAAGATTTTCAGCCCCAGATAAAGGCCCGAACTAAGGCTTGGGCTGTCAACGATGCACGGTTTATGTATGGACTGAACCGGATTATGGTCGGGTATGCCAAGAAAGTGCTTCTTGCGGACAGCTTTGGCGCGATGGTTGCGGATATACAGCAAAAGCTTGCAGGCGGCATGGATATTCCCACAGCGTGGTGGTGCGCGCTTTTGTATATGCTACAGATTTATTATGATTTTGCGGGATATTCGGATATTGCACTGGGGCTTGCGGAGCTGTTCGGCTTCCGGTTTAAGGAAAATTTCCATTTCCCTTATGTATCAGCCTCTATTACTGAATTCTGGCGGAGATGGCACATTTCGCTGGGAGCCTGGTTCCGGGAATACATCTATATTCCGCTGGGCGGCAACAGAAAGGGGAAAATAAGAACTCTGGTGAACCTTTTCATTGTATTTCTGGTGACAGGGATCTGGCATGGGGCAGGCTGGAACTATATTCTCTGGGGTGCTATAAATGGAGTTTGTATGGTCACAGAGCGCTGCATCCGTGACAAGAAATTTTATCTCCGCATACCTTATGCCGTGAAGTGGGCGGTTACGATGTTTGTTGTCCTTATAAGCTGGGAAATATTCAGACTTACACCTCTGTCGGAGGGGGCAGAGGTTTTGAAGATCATGTTTGGCATTACGAAATTTTCTTCAGTCAATTTTTCCTTTGCTTATTATTTTACGCCGAAAATGATTATACTGTCGGTGATTGGTGTTTTAGGGGCTACTGTTTTTCACAAGAAATGTTTTCACGATATTTACACGAAAGTGAATGAATCGAAGCTGCTGTTTGTAGTACAGGAAGCCATTTTATTTGGGCTAATGATTCTGGCAGTGATGTTTATGATAAATTCAACCTACAGCCCATTTATTTATTTTCAATACTAAAGGAGAAGGCGAACCATGAAGAAACTGAGAATATGTATGAGTATCTGCTTTTTCCTTCTCCTGCTTCTGCCGATAATTACACTAAACCGGAAGGAAAATGTGGTGTCTGAGATTGATAACCGTACCCTGACCAATAACCCTTTTAGCCCTGCTTACGAGCCGGAGAATGGAGAGTTTGATCTGACGGAAGGGATTGAGAGTTATTTGGAAGACAGAATCGGATTCAGGGATGACATGATATATGGATATACGGTTTTGAATGACAGCCTTTTTCACGAAATGGTACATCCGACCTACATGTATGGAAGGGACGGATATATATTTTCAAAGATGGGCATGAACATTTCTTTTGAGAGTTACCATATTGTCTTTGCCGATATGGTAAAGCAGATACAAGATTACTGCACAGAGAGAAATGTCCCTTTTCTGTTTGTGTTTGAGCCGGAGAAAGCAGCTCTCCTCACCGGCAAATTGGGGGCGGGTATCAACTATAATGACGACTGGGTGGCACAGTTCGAACAGGCTCTTGATGAACGGGGCGTCCATTATATTGATAATTTTGATGTTCTGCAGGCAAAACTGGATGCAGGGGAGGCAGTGTTCAACAAACAGTATAATGCAGGCCACTGGAATGATCTGGGGGCATTTTACGGCGTGAACCACATGCTGGAAACTATGAAAAAAGATTACCCCGGGGTACATGTGAATGAAAAAAATGAATTTGATATTCAGCAGAAACTGAATACTACACTTCCGGTGTCCAAATTTCCTATCCATGAGTATGAGCCTATTTTCTATAATCATGCCCAATTGGTTGACAAAACAGAGGAATATGATGCCGAAGTAAGGCGGGATGAGAACTACGGATACTTTGAATATGTGGCAAATGAGGAGCGGCTGAAAGAAGGCTCTCCCAGGACACTGGTTTTTCAGGGAAGCTATATGAATGCGATGGGCTATAAGTTTATGGAAAACAGCCTGGGTGAATATATCGCAGTACACGATTATCAGAATGTCATTGACTTTGATTACTATTACAACATATTTAAACCGGATTATGCCGTGTTTGAGGCGGCACAGTATGTGATTTCCAATACCTATTTTGATTATGCCAAAATGACAGAGTTGGATTTAAACCCGGTGCCGGAGTCTTTCGGCGCTCTTCCTGTGGAAGAGAGGGGGATGTCTGAGATTTCGATGGAAGCGGCAGAGGGGGAGAAACTGGTTACGGTTACTGTAAAGGGACTGCCTGAAGAGATAGGATATGTATGGCTGACAAGTGCCGGGGAAGTCTTTGATCTTCAAAAGAAAAAGGATGAGGAAGATCCAGGGGAAATGGAGTATGAGATTACTCTGGAGAAGGATAAGTACCGGCTGGATTCACTTGAAGTGGAGTGCGTTAATAAAGAAAAGACGAAGATTACAATATATAAATAGGGATGAAAAGAGATTGCCAGAGGGGTGGAAATTGCCGGTGAAAAATAGAGTATTTTATTTTGATTTATTAAATATTGCAGCGTGTTATGGTGTAGTGTGGCTTCACTGCAGCGGCGATGCATTTACGTTTCGGCTGGACAAATATTGGATAACAAGCCTGATAATACAGGTGATCGCTCACTGGGCAGTTCCTGTCTTTTTTATGCTGACCGGAGCCAATCTGATGGATTACCGGGAAAAATACTCAACAAAAGTTTATTTTCGGCGGCGGTTTTCAAGGGTTTTTATTCCGTTTTTCGTGTGGAGCACCATTTATCTCATTTGGAAATGTAAGCTGGGCTGGATTAAATTTTCCGGTGGAAGAGAGCTGTTAAGTCTGTATCTCAACAACGGAATCGAAGGAATATTCTGGTTTTTCTATCCATTACTTGCAATTTACCTGAGCATTCCTGTGCTGACCATTTTTGCAGAGGAAAAATATAAGAAACAACTGTATTACCTGACAGGTATGGGTATTGTGGCATATTCCTTTCTGCCTCTTCTTCCGGGGCTGTTCGGCATTTCCTACTCTGCAGATTTAAATCCTCCAGTTGTAGGCGGCTATATGATGTATGTGCTTCTTGGATGGATTCTTAAAAATGAAAGCTTTAGCAAAAAAGTGAGGTGTATCATTTACGGCGCAGGTGCGGCCGGAGCCGTGATTATGTTTGCAGGTACTATTTTGCTTTCATTGAAGGCAGGCGAGCTGAATAATATCTTCTGGGATTATATGGCCTTTCCCACACTATTTATGGCGTGTGCAGTATTTCTATTGGCGAAGCATAGACACTTTAAGATATCTGAGAATGAGAAGATTGGTCTGGCGGCAGCAAAACTGTCCCAGGCAAGCTTTGGGGTTTATCTGATACATATCATGATAATAGACTTTCTGGTGCTGAATGGACATGTGAATGGAGATTCACGATGGTGGATGGTGTTCGGGGCTGCCGGGGTGTATGTCATAAGTGCGGGGATAGTTGTAGTGTGTAAGAAAATTCCGGGAGGGAAGTATCTGTTTCCGTAGGGGAATGCCTCCTTTTAATTTAATGTAGACTGAAGCTAATGTAAAAAAGTGCTTACTATATGATGTAAAGAAGTGCTTACTGTACAGTGAAAAATCTGCTTACCGTGCAGTGAAAAAACTCCCTACCGTGTGGCTGTAAAAATATCTTACCATGCACAAACGATATGGAAGATGGGATATCGGAAAATGCACACGCGCTGTTGGAGATTGCCTCAGAGCGAATGAAATTGAACAGGAGTAAAGTCAATTCACTTCTAGAAGAATATTCATATGACATTTATCCTGTGAAAGAGAGAAAAAAACAAAAAGTGTTTGAGTATGCTCTCGGAATACAGATGAAATTATATAAAAGGGAATATGCAGATTTCCTCAGAGCAATTACACCGATCAGCCTGGATTTAATGGTTACAATAATGGAGAAGTACTGTAACGTAAAACTCAGGGATTATATCTATATTGACACTAAGAATGATAAGATAATGTGGAGTAAGAGTAAGCTTATGGGAACGGATGTTTTGGAAACATTAGAACAAGGATATTACCCAAGGCCTTTTAGATATGGAAATGTTTATTCGGCACACATTTGCATAATTATTAAAAATCTATGTACCGAAGATAAGCTAAAAGATTCTGTGTCCGCTTTGCATGACGTAGAAGAAAAAGTAAGAAATAAAGCAGCTCATGAGATTATGTCTGTGACAGATGAATGGATATATCAAAGAACAGGCAGGCACGCGGAGGAGATTATGAATATCATCAGATATCTTTGTGGGCGTACCGGGGTTGTCAGCAAGAAAGAAGCTTGGAATTCATATGATGATATGAATAAATTGATTATTCAGGAGTTGGAAGCGTAAATTACTGTACCAGAAGATCATTGTCTTTAATTACTATTACAACATATTTAAACGGAATCATGCAGCGCCTGCGGCGGTAATGTTAAAAGATGTAGAAGATTGCAAAGGAAAAGTTTTACATTTTATTAAAGTTTTATGTTAATATATGATGTAGGGGTCAAAAGGTATTTTGCCCCCTGATACCTACGGATTGCTCCGCACTTTGTGCTCCCGCAATCCTAAAAACATTCGAAATCCGCTCTACTCGGGCTTCTTTCTCATGTTTTACGGGTCCCAAAGTCATGCTTTTTCATGCAAGCATGAAACGCATGACCTTTTGACCCTGGTATCAATATATTTATATTGTCAAAAACGTGGCGCTCGAAATACGTTGACTTCAAAGTCGAATGATAGGTACGTAGATGTATGTTTGAAAATAATAGCAAGGTTGTTGAAAAGGAGAATGATGCAGAATTTTCATAAAGTTTGCAGCATTTGTGATACAAAACGGGATTTATACGTACCTGCAGGAATAGATTAGGAGATGATAAGCATGGCAACGAAAAATAATTCACGTGGGATTGATGCAGTAACACAGTTTTATGAACAGATTGCCAATAGTCCATCCACAGTCGCAGAACAAAGTCGGGAAGATATAAGCAAGAATCAAGTAGAATTTTCTGTGTTTTGTATTGAAAATGTGGCAGTAAAATTAGGAATATCCGGTGATGAAGTTTACAGATTGCTTACTAAGGATAATGACATTTTGGATGAGTATATTATTCCGAATTATGAAGTGCTTCATACACAGGACAAAGAGTATATTGTGAGCGATATTATTGACTATATGAAAGAATGCGGGGTACTGAAATGATTGTTTATCATGGTTCTTCCATAGAGGTTTCAAGACCAGACATTTACCATTCTAGAGACAATGTGGATTTTGGAAAGGGGTTTTATATAACATCTATTAAGGAACAGGCCGCTAAATGGGCAGCAAGATTTCGAAGGCATCAGGGAAAAGGTGTTATTTCTATATATGAATTGGATATTGAGGAATGTAAAGCGAATTATAGTGTGCTTGAATTCACTGGATATACAGAAGAATGGCTTGACTTTATTACCACGAGCCGCAGATTGCAGAATACGAGTAGTTACAATATCGTCATTGGTGGTGTAGCAAATGATAAGGTTTTTAATACAATAGAATTATATTTTGAAGGTTTAATTGAGAAAACAGAAGCAATTAAAAGGTTACGATATGAAAAACCAAATCTTCAGATGTGTATTCGAAACCAGAAATTAATCGATGAATATCTTCATTATAAGGAAAGCGAGGAAATCTAATGGAAGCCAATCCGATTTTATTGCAGAAAAAGTATGCCCGAGTGATAGATGATTTTGCAAAATGTGTTGGAATTAATATTAGGGAAGCATTAGATTTTTTCTATCATTCTGTAACATACAAAGACATGAGCGAAGGAATTTCGGATATGCATTGCCGAAGCGATGAATATCTGGCAGAAGAATTGAAAGAAGAATTTCTAAAGAAAAACGATAATAATTAGTGCCTGCTGGCCAAGCCCCTGCGCCTTGCCCCGGCAGAACAAAGCATCAGCAGACCCAGTTCTCCTATGACCCCTCTTAACTGTATATTTTATAAATAATCTTAGCCAGTTCCTCCCCCGAGGGGGAGGAACTATCTGCGAAACAGGATAGATAAACATTGTATAAGGATCCTGCGAAGGCCTGCAAGGTATAGTATCGTTCTATAGAGTCGGAGTCATGGTACCACATCGACAAGATGTAATCAGACAGTTCAGTCAAAAACAGTTGTCCCATGCCTCCGGCGAACAGAGTGTTTAAAAATTCTTTATGTATAGAAAAATATTGAAAGCAGTGGAGCATATTTGGCATATCGAAGAATTCAGTGTGGCAGTCCTGCTCATAAAATTCCTGGCGGTAGGCTGCAAAAATATCCTGCAGATGGCGTGTGAAGATATCCTCTTTTGTTGTATAGTTTCTATAGTAAGTCATTCTGGATACGCCGGCCTTATTGGTTAGTTCAGAAATGGTGATTTCTGACAAGTTTTTCTCTTTTAATAATTGTATAAGCGCAGTGACCAGACATTCCTTGGCAATCTGGTTGGCTGTGTTTTTTGTATTTTTCATAAACAAAAAGCCCCCTTTTGTAACAGTTGTCCATTGGCATATTGAATCAGAAAACATCAAATGTTACAATTTGTAACATGAATATTATAACTAAATAAAAGAGAACAGGCAAGAGGGAGGTTATTTATGGATTCAGATTATGTTATCAGCTGCTGTTCGACAGCAGATTTAACAGCAGGGCATTTTGAAAAAAATAGTATTGCATATATATGTTTTCATTATGAATTAGATGGAAAGGAATATACCGACGACCTGGGACAGTCGGTGTCATTTTCAGAGTTTTATGAAGCCCTGAAGAATGGGGCAGAGACAAAAACTTCACAGGTAAATGCAGAGGAGTTCGAGTACTATTTTGAAGGCTTTCTGAAAGAAGGAAAAGACATCCTGCATGTGTGCCTGTCTTCCGGTCTGTCCGGGGTCATAAAATGCTATTGTCGACTGTATGGAACAGCATGCCGTGGGAGGACTCGGGTATGCAGAGAAATGTTATATATCGCAGGCAGACTCTTATGAAGACGCAAGTAAAGTGGCATCGTTAGTGGAAGCCAGATTCCCACATTTAAGAGGGCATGTGGAGATAAATCATGTAGGAACGACAATCGGCAGCCATACTGGCCCGGGAACGGTCGCCTTGTTTTTCTGGGGGGATATAAGAAATGAATAATCAAGAAAAAGTGGCTAAGTGTATCCGTGCAGTTACCGTTCCGCCAGTTCTGGTCACAGTGATGCTGGTGATTTTGTATGAAAAATGTACGGTGATTTTTCACGGTGTAAGAGATTTATGGGTGTCACTGGTATGGCTTGGCATTTGCCCGGTTCTGGCATACCCGTTACAAAAGATCCTTCCAGGCTGGAGAGAAAAGGGACGCCCAGGCCAGAGAAAGCTTGCATTTATCTGCTCTACAGTGGGTTACTTGATTGCTGCGGTATACGGTCTGGCAGCCCATGTAAGCTTAGAGCTTCAATTGATTTTTAATACTTATCTCTTATCCGTTATCCTTCTTGCTTTTTTAAACAAGGTAATCAAGAAAAGAGCAAGCGGGCATGCCTGCAGCATCACCGGACCTCTCATATTTCTAGCTTATTTTGTGAGCTGGAAGATGGCCGCCTTCTGCATTTTTATTGGCGGGATGAGTTTTTGGGCCTCGTTAAAATTAAAAAGGCACTTGCCGACGGATTTGCTTGCGGGCAGCGGTACCTGCTTTGTATCTTTTGCTATAGCACTTGTGATCATGGGAATATAAAAGAAATTAAGCTATGAAAAGATAATCTATTTGTATATTTATTGAGAGTAATGCGACATAATAAAATTATATTATGAAATGTAACTGTGATTTTACGAATAACTGTGATAGAATAATAAAAATGAAATGTGGATGATTTTTATAATGGAAGGAGGCGAAGTGAATGGAAACAAATAAAAAGAGTAATTTAAATCGAATATTTACACGTAATATGCTTCGCCATTTTATAGAGGGAAAAACTGATAATACATATTCAGCAGTGGTAAGACGTTATACCATCGAACCTGAAAAAAAGAATAATAAAGAATTGATAAGTGAAATTTATTGTGAGTTAAAGAGAAATTATCGCAATGAATATTTTTATAAAAATACTCTACTCAATAAGTTGCTTTTAGGGGTACATAGTGTTAATACTACTACAGCATTAACAGAAGTATCAATAGCCAAATCAAAAGCAGATTTTGTTTTAATAAATGGTAAGGCCATAGTATATGAGATAAAGACGGAATTAGATAATCTTGAAAGATTAAGTTCCCAAATTGACGATTATTACAAGGTATTTGATCATGTAGTAGTGGTCACCTATGAAAAGAACTTGCAACAACTCAAAAAAATATTATATAATCTTGACAAACCAGTTGGGATATATGTCTTGAGGAGAAATAGTCAATTAAAAACAATTAGAAAACCAGAAAAATATATAAAGGATTTAGATAAAGAGACTATTTTTAAATTGCTAAGAAAAAGTGAATATGAAGAAATAATTTTTCAACATTATGGTTGTTTACCTAAAGTTACTCAATTTAAATATTATGCAGTATGTAAAAAAATGTTTCTGCATATGCCAATAGAAGAATCATATTTATCTGTTCTGAAACAATTAAAAAAAAGAATGCAGATAGAAAAAGAGGAGTTTGCAAAAGTCCCATATGAACTGAAGTTTTTGTCGTATTTTATGGAATTGAGCAAAAAGGAATATCAGGAACTGGAAGCTTTTTTAAATTGTCAGTATGGAGGTGTTTAGTATGTATTTTCCTTATTTGAGAGGGCGGCAATTTGAGTTGATTGCGCTCCGCGAATTGGTGGAAAAGAATGTGTTGAGTGATAGAATTATTCCTATTATTGAACCGGTAAAATTATCATCAACATTAATTAAAACCATTGATGCGTATGGTGAAAACAAAAGACCATTAGCACTTATTACAAATCCAAGGGTTGGAAGTTTCAGCAGTGATGCAAAAGAAGAGAAAAATGAAAAACTTCAAATAAGTTTATCGGAACGCTTAAAAGGAAATCCTTATATTCTTTATATGAACTTGCTTAGGGCAAAAGTTTACCCTATAAAATTTATTGAAAGTCATGGGGATAATATGGGGACGATTTGTACTGATAAAGATGCTATACCTGTTTATGAGGCTTGCTTTGCGGAATTGGATACCAAATATAATCTAATTCCAGATGAAGGCGGATTTAGAAGAAAAATAAGAAAGAATAGAGTTATTTTTGCGGATAGGTTTAATAAACAAAATAGAAATAATGATTATATTGATGTGAATGATGAGCCTTTTTCGGAAGACCATTTATATTATAAAGAAGATGGATATGTTGGGTTTGCCGACTACTCTGTGGTAGGGGAGGAATATAACGATACAGGGTTTGCACCATATGCAGTCGCAATACACATTGTCTATTTTGATACGGATGAAAGTTTACGGGTAAAGCATTTTGTATCAGATTCTAATGATGATATCAGCGATCCTGCCGGAAAATTTCAAGAGGCATTGGCAAAACTCATCGAATGGAATGAGGAGAAAAAGCTTGACACGCTGGCAATGAAAGCATTTGAAGATTTATACCGTCGGGAAGCTTATCCAGGCCTTGGACCAGTAAAGAAATTGTCCATTATGCATCATCTAGAATTGATAGGAAAATATTTTGATAGGGAGTAGTGTATGGTATTTTGTGAAAGATGTTTTTGCGATACAGAAGTTATCTCTGTTATTCGAAGTAAAGCGAAAATAGGTGAATGTCCACTGTGTCATAGTAAAAACGTACATATATATGATACTGCAAAATATAAAGACTTGAGTATATTGTTTGATGACTTGCTGAGCATTTATACGCCCGTTTCACAGTTACCAGCATCATATCCTAAATCAGAAACGAGTTTGTTAAAAAGTGAATTGATAAATAGCTGGAATATTTTTAATAAAAGAAGTGAGTCTGATGTATATAATATTATTATTGCAATATGCAAAGAGAAATATGAATATAATGCAGAATTATTCGATCAGCCCGTGGGCATTCAAGAATTGTATGATGAGAGCTATTTAATGAAGCACTCCCTTTTGACTACAAATTCTTGGGATGATTTTGTGAATGTATTAAAAACGAAGAATCGCTTTCATACACGTTATATAGATGTGAATCTTTTGGAAAGATTTTGCTCATATGTCCGTAAGCCATATAAGGCGGGAACCGCCTTTTATCGTTGCAGAATTTCATCTGAGGATGGAATCATTGGTAAAGAAATGGGGGCACCACCTGTTCAAAAAACAACAGACGGAAGAGCTAATGCAAGAGGAATTAGATGCTTATATTTGGGTAATATTGCTGAAACAACAATTTACGAAACCCGGGCAGGAGCGTATGATTATGTGACGGTAGGAAAGTTTGAATTGAAAAAGGATATTATTGTGGTTGATTTAAAGAAAATTAATCAAATAAGTCCATTTATTGAAGGGTTAGACTGTTTGGAGTGTGCAATTAATAAAGCGCACCTAAATAAGATAAATGATGAGATGGGCAAGGTTATGAGAAGAAGCGATAGTGCTTTAGACTATCTTCCGACTCAGTATATCGCAGATTTTGTAAAAAGTATTGTTCATGATGGATTGCCGGAATATGCAGGAATAGAATATAAAAGCGTAATGTATAGTGAGGGGTACAATTTAGCAGTGTTTAATCCGGATTTATTTGAATGTATTGGAACGGATGTGTATAGAATTGATACCATTCATTATAATAAGCATATTTTAGAATAGTTTTGCAGAAAAGAGGGGGGCTGTCGGGGAATTACCTACAGTTCCTATTTTATTGATGCATTAGAGGTGTATACGGCTAAATACAGTGTGGATGATAAGTGTAAGTATTATTTGGCATTTAATAAAGAAAGCCTCTCTAGTATATTGATGATTATTTAACAGAGTTGCTTACAAACATCCAAGTGATAAATCAGTGAAACTAAAAGCTGCCCTGGGATGTTGACGAGCCAGGGCAGTTAACACATCTATTTTTGAAGATATTTCTCAACTAGTTGTGACAATTCTTGATGCGTATTTAAGAGCGCTTCCTGAACTTCTAATTTTGTTTCTAAAAGTTTATAAATCCATTTGCAGACAATCTCATCAATTTCATATTGCGGCACTACTCTATTATTTGATAATTTTGGCGGAATCGTTGGTTTAGTATATTTATAAATGGAATGATAAAGTGGAAGCCATGGGTAAAGTTCAGTTAATTCATCATTTGTGTAAACACTATTGATTGCGGGCTGTCCTCCCAACAAGGTAAAATAATTAGCAACTTGTTCATCACAGGTCCATTTCAAAAACTGAAAGGCAGTGTCTTTATGCTTAGAATGACTGCTGATTCCAAGACTCCAACCGCCTAAGAGCGGTGAGTGCCCCGGAATCAAATGATAACCGATGGAGCCAATCATGCTGCTTTTTCTCAAATCTGTTACATCTGTGAGGAAGGAGGGATAAGAAATCAGCATAGCTGTTTCACCAGACAAAAAATCCTGAACAGCACTGGTATCGGTGGCTATTCGATAATCTGGCTTCGCACTTTGGATGGAACGGATAAAATTAATATATGCCTTTAGCGACTGTTCAGAATCAAGGCATACCTGTCCGGAGGAGTCAAAAAGACTTCCACCGAAAGAGCGCAGACGCATATAAATTTCTGGGGTTAGGCACTCGCTGTACGCAGTAGGTATTGACATACCATATTTAATTGCGGAAGTTTTATTTGTAAAGAAGTCAGCAATGGTGTTAAACTCCTTGAGTGTTACAGGAGGGCGGAGGGAAATATTATTTTCTCGCTCATATTCTCCCTTTAATACTGAATCTTCGAATAAATCCTTGCGGTAATAAAAAATTTGGGGTGCATACATAAACGGAATACCATAATAACGTCCATTAAAAACACTATAATACTTAAGGCTATTTTGTAAAAAAATACCCGTATCTAAGGAGTTCATTTCATCGGTAATATCCTCAAGTATATGTTCAGCTGCCAGTGAGGGCATCCAGGGAATGTCATACATAATAACATCGTAAGGGGTTTCCTTGTCAGACTGATGTTTTTCCAAGATTGTTTCATACAGCCGGTGATGGGGTAAAATTGTGACATCGGCAGTAATTCCAGTGCGGTTTTTAAAGTTGCGCAGCAGACCTAATATAGAATGTACCTGTGGAGTATCCAGCATGAGTACACGGATAGATTGTGAGGGTAAACTTTTCTTCTCTAAAAAGTGAGCTTTACTGTTGGCTGGTGAACGGTTAGGTATAGAGCTCAGTCTGCGGCCGCTTAAAATAATTCTTTCTGTTTCTTTGGTAAGAGGGGATTGCAGTTGCTCCATTAAAAGTTTCGAAGCAAGCTGTCCTAACTTCATTGCAGGGCGCACTGCAGACGAAGAAGCAAAAGAGTGTGTATGAAGGTTCCAGTGCTCTTCCCCCAAAGTAAAGACAGGAATGTTTTCTATGGTATACCCTAAAATAGTAATCCCTTCAATAATTCCCGCAGCAAGTGACTCGGAAGTGGTTACAATCGCATCTGGCATTAAAGCTCGTATGAGCTTTGTTGTTTTGCGGAAAGCATCTTCCTTGCTCATATCTGTTTTTATGAGAAATTTGTCTGAGGGATCAAGTCCATGATTTTTATATGAATCACAAAACCCGCGAATGCAGTCTGCTTCGCAAACAAATTTACGAGGTCCGGACATCAAATAAATATCGTGGTATCCATTCTCCAAGAGGCTGTCTACCATATCTCGAAGCAAAACACGATTATCAAAAGATACAAAATTTGTGTCCAGACTGTGGATGTTTCTGTCGATCAGAACAAGAGGTATATCTTGTGAAGTAAAGTTGTCATAATAAAACTTCCAATTATCTGGTTGACAGGAAACAAGGATAAGTCCACAAATCTGCTTTTTTAACAAGTTATGGACAATATTGTCCTCAAATTCCGGGATATCTTCGGAAAATGCGAGGTTCATATAGTAGTCTGTATTTTGAAAAAAGGTCTTAATTCCCTGAAAAAGCTGTACATAATATGAGTCGTTCAAACTGGGGAGCACGATTCCTATATCTGTGCCAAGTTTTGTCTTTAAAGTTTTCGCATTCTGATTCTGAGAATAATGGAGTTCACTAACAGCATACTGAATTTTTTTTGAAAGTTCTTTACTTACAGGTTTAGTCTGGTTTAGATAGTTGGAAACCGTAGCAATGGAAACCCCGGCTAATTTTGCAACATCCTTTATTGTAGACATATAAGTCCGCCTCTCATTAATTGTATTGTTTTTTTAATATAACATATGTAGAAGTATATGTAAATTAGGTAAAACGTTTAAATTAAAATAGAACAATATTTAATTTAAATTATTGACTATGAATTTAACGAAAGCTAAAATAAAGTCAGAATCCATAAGAAATACCAATATTTTAAAGAGGAGGAATGAACATGAAAAAGAGAAGGATTCTTGCAACATTGTTAACAGGGGTAGTTTTTTTAAGCCTAATTGGATGTGGAAGCCCGGTTAAAGAAACGAAAGGTACTGTCAACAGCGCAAATGAAGGAGGAGAAGAGAAATTAAAGATTGGTGTATCTATTATGGAATTGACGGCTTATACATGGTATCAGGGGGTGGTAGATGGATGCAATCAATGGCAGGATGAAAATGCAAAATCCAAAGGAGTGGATGTGGAATTTGATTTTGAGGATTCCAGATCAGATGTTCAGACTATGTTGACAAATTTGGATAATATGCAGGCGGCGGGCTGTAATGGGATTATTCTTTTTCCTGCAGATGCATCCTCCGCAATTCCTACAATGAAGGAATGTGTGGATAGTGGTATTCCAGTTGTGGTAGGTGACTATGCACAGAATCCAGCTTCGGACAATGATGTTGTATGGTCTACCTTTGTTGGCCATGATATGAAAGCGCTGGGGCAAAAAGCAGGTGAAGAAGCAATAAAATATCTAGATGGTCTTGGGAAAGATAATCCAGTATGTCTGTTTATTACAAGACCCACGTCCGGACAAGTGTCTTCAGACCGTTTTGAAGGATTTAAAGAAACCATATTAGCCTCATATCCGGATGCAAAGATTATTGAAGAAGGAGATACAGCCGCAGGAAACCGTGATTCGGCACAGACGTTAATGGAAAATATCCTTCAGAGGGAATCTACAATAGATGTCGTATGCGGACACAATGATGCAGAAGTTGTCGGAGCATATAATGCAGCAATGGCCCAGGGAAGAAATGAAATCAAATTTGTTGGCATTGCAGGAGATATTGATGTTCTTGGCTGGATTCAAGACGGAAATGAAGCATGGCTCGGTGAAGTTCTGCAAGATCCGGTGGTTCTTGGATATCAGGCTACAGATGCCATGATTAAAGTTTTGGTTGATAAGGAAGAACTTCCTGAAAAGTATGAGCTGCCGGAGCCAGAAGTTATCACAGAGGATAATATTAACAATTATGATTGGAAGAACTGGAAATGGCTTGGATAAAGAGGAGAACGTTATGATTCAATTATTGCCGGAACCTAAGATGGTAACGGAATACGAAGATTGCACAGAAGAGTTTTTAAATATCTACATACAAGATGAAAACGGGTCGGGCACAGATATAAAATTAGTAGAATTAATAAAAGAACGCTTTTGGAATTATAGGGAAATTGGAATTAATAGTGGTAATACAGCAGATACATTAAATATAAGTCTAATCCCGTCTCTGCCTGAAATTCAAGTAGAGAAACAAATGCTTTTTACAGAACAGGGATATGACTTAGATATAAAAAAAAGAAAACTGACTGTCCGGTATGGATCAAGAGTAGGATTAGTTAATGCGATAACCTCTATTAAACAACTGCTGGAAAACAGGCATGGCAGATATAGCCTTCCCTGCTGTCATATTACAGACTATCCCTCTATCCCGGTAAGAGCAATTTCTCAGACATTTGCCTGGTATGCAGGATATGGAAGAGTTGGATTTGACAGTCAGCTTTGGGGCTTTGAAGAATGGAAGCAGTATTTGAACATCTGTCTGGATAATAAAATTAACCAGCTTAATCTGGTTATGTACGGATATTGGCCATTTGAAATGCAAAATTATCCAGAGACTGTGTTCCGGGATATTCCAGTCAGAATTTGGAATGCAGAAAACAGAAGATGGCTGACTGTAAGGTATACTCATCCCAATTTGGAAGAGCCATTTCTTAACAAGTTCATTCAGCTGGCACATAAGTTTGGAGTAAAAATATTTGCGTATGTAGGGTTGAATTCATATAATGGGGCCTTTACGATAAAGCATCCTGAGGCGAGAATGAAGCCGCCCAAAAACAGTAGCTTTATGAATGATTTTGATTCACTGTGTCTAAGTAATCCAGGGAACGTGGAATACATTGTAGAATCTATGCGCCAAATTGCAAAGCTTGGGTTTGACGGATATACGCTGGAAGAAAGTGAAGAAGGATTTTGGTTTTGTGAATGTGAAGAATGCAAAAAAAGATGGCATGCAGGTGCAAAGACTCCGGGAGAAGCAAAACACCGGGCTAACATGTGGCTCTTAAAACGAATCTATGATGAAGTCAGAAAAATCAATGCGGAGGCCGTAATTGGGATTCGGGCATTTAGACAGCCGCCATTGGAAAAAGATGCGGACTTTTTAGAAGAGTGTGTGAAATCCATGCCTGAAGATATTATGCTTTTCTGGGCGCCAGGCCTGTATGTACCAGAAGCAGAGTTTGAGAAATGGTGCAGGATTTTTGGAAAGGATAGAATATGGGCGAGAGATACGGAATCTAATTCGATTACATCAACTATGGGAAGGCTATATCGGACATTCAAGAGTAATGTAATCCGCTATGATGAGGAGCCAAATGAGCAAGTGATTGAGACAGATATTCGTCAGCATAAGGGCAGTGTACAAATGGAGGTCCATGGAATCAATGGATTTATGTTTGAATGGTATGGATTGTTCATGCATTTGTTTGCACATGGAAATTATGGCTGGGGCTCTATGATGGATAATGAAGAGTTTTATCACCGGGCATGTCGACAGAATTTTGGGAATTTGGGAGAAACTGTGTTGTATGTAGTGAAAAATATAGTGACGATACATGAGAGCCAGGTTCCTCTTTATACGACACCCTTCCCCTTTCAGAAAAATAAAATGACAAAAGGAGATATTCCGATGATTCTGGCAGCAAAGCAAAATCATGAAAATATACTTAGTAAAATTAAAATGCTGCAGAAAGAGGCTAGTATCAATCCTCGGATGCATTGTTGGCTGCCACATTTTGATAAGTTGGAGAACGCAGAACGAAGAAATGCTGTGATCTATGATATGGTACTTGCAGCACTGGCCTATGAGGACGAAACAGATCCACGGAAAAAGGAAAGCCTGCTGGATGAAATCTTATACTACAATGAACAAGATTTTAATATTATAAAAGAAATGTTTTTTGACATAAACCCGGTGTGGGAAACCGGGATAGGGAGCTGCATGTATCCTTATCATGAAATAAAACGACTGATACATAATGTTCGCCATCCAGAAACAGAGGATAAAGAAATTATCTGTTCTGGTGTAGAAGCATTTGGATGGCTGTGGTTATAGGAAGGAGTGGAAAGGTGGAAACAGAAGAGAGGGAGCGAACTCCTTTGATAGAGATGAAAAATTGTGTGATGGAATTTCCGGGAGTGAAAGCTTTAGATCATGTTAATTTCACTTTAATGCCGGGAGAATGCCATGCTTTGGTGGGTGAAAATGGCGCTGGAAAATCAACACTTTCCAAATGTATTACGGGTGAAAACCAAATGACCCAAGGAGAACTATTTGTCAAAGGAGAACAGATAAAGATACCTTCTTATAATATTAGAGAGTCTCAAAAGAGAGGGATTGCTATTGTACATCAAGAGTTTACTCTAATGGGCGATATGACCGGGACAGAAAATATTTTCGTGGGCAGATATAAAAAGAAGCATGGGCACATTGACTGGGAGGCATTGGACAAAAGGGCACAGGAACTGATGGATTATATACAGTGCGATGTAAAAATGCATATTCCAGTAAAACATCTTCGCACGGCAGAACGTCAGATTGTGCAGCTTGCAAAAGCGCTGCTAGATAATCCAAAGATTATTATTTTTGATGAATTGACAGCAGTATTACAGGAAAAAGATATTGAAAATATTTTCCGGATTATTTCTATATTACAGGAAAAAGGTATTGGGATTATTTATATTTCACATCGTTTGGACGAGGTGTTTGCCTGCTGTAATTCTTATACTGTACTTTGTGATGGGAAATATATTAATTCTGGCAAAGTTAAAGATATTGATTATGATGGTTTGGTGAAGATGATTATTGGGAGGGAGTTGGAAAATGTATACCCTTCAATTAACAAGGAACTGGGAGATGTCATTTTAGAGGTAAAAAAATTGACATCATCAAAAGCTTTTCATAATATTAACCTCAAAGTTAGGGCGGGAGAGGTTGTGGGAATAGCAGGTTTATTAGGAGCAGGCAAAACAGAACTGGTACAGGCTATTTTTGGAAATTATAAGATTACCGGTGGTGAGATTCTGATAAGAGGAAAGTCTGTTAAAATAAAATCGC
Source organism: Muricomes intestini (assembly GCF_004346165.1). Classification (GTDB taxonomy): domain Bacteria; phylum Bacillota; class Clostridia; order Lachnospirales; family Lachnospiraceae; genus Muricomes; species Muricomes intestini. The sequence goes on from NZ_SLZZ01000032.1 coordinate 19,431, forward strand.
CGCAGCATGCTATTAAACTTGGCATGGGACTGGTGCCCGATGAAAGAAGATCACTTGGGCTTGTTATGAAATTCGATATTAAAGATAATACAACTCTACCGTCCATGAAGTTTTATAAAAAGGCTGCTGTTTTTCAGGATCATAAAGCCGAGATGAAAGTAGCATATGAAATAAATGAAAAGATGAATCTGTCCTATCATTCTCTTTGGCAGAATGTAAAGAAATTGTCAGGAGGAAATCAACAAAAAATAGTAATTGCCAAATGGATGCTGCGGGATACAGAAATTTTTCTTTTGGATGAACCCACAAGGGGAATTGATATTGGCGCAAAGTTTGAGATTTATAATCTAATTCACGAATTGACAAAACAAAAGAAGGCAGTGATTCTTGTTTCGCCTGAAATGGAAGAACTGATTGGATTGTGCAACCGTGTTTATATAATGTATGAAGGTTCAATTTTAGATGAAGTAGAAGGAGAGAGGAAGACACAGGAAATCATTGTTAATAATTTGTTAGGAGTGAATGTAAAATGAATGATTATAAAGAAAAATCTCAAAAATATAGTGGTGGTGTGAAAGCATTATTGAGTGACTGGATGATTGTGTTTTTGTTTATATTGCTTTTTGCGCTATGTTGTTTAAACAGTAGTTTTCGTTCGGCTTCAAATATTATGAATGTTTTGCGGCAAGCTTCTTTTGTGGCAATCATTGCTATGGGTGAGTTTTTTGTGATTTTAACCGGAGAAATGGATATGTCTATATCTTCAATCATTGGCATGGTTTCCATCTTTTTTGCAGGGTTGTCTGTAAATAATAATATTCCTATATGGGCAGCGTTTATTATTGTGGTTTTGCTGTCTGCAGTAATTGGAGTTATTAATGGATGTCTTGTAGTATATGGCAAAATGCCTTCCTTTATTGCAACGCTTACCATTATGAATATGCTAAAAGGCATTAACTACATATATTCGGATGGACTTCCTATTTCCGGGCTTCCCGAATCCTTTGGGAAAATGGCATTGGGGAAGGCTGCAGGTATTCCAGTGGCAGTAATATTGATGATTATTGTGGCAGTAATCTTATATTTATTTACTGCACAGACGGAAACCGGGCGTAGCTTTTTTGCAGTAGGCGGCAATAAGGAGGCTGCAAAACTTTCCGGATTGAATGTTAAATTTATTTCTATTCTTGCATTTGTGATGAGTGGTATTCTTTCTGCAATCGGAGCATTAGGACTTACATCAAGGACGCAGTCTGGAAATGTAACGCTTGGCGATCAATTATTGTTTGATGTTATGACAATCTGTGTATTAGGAGGTACCTCTCTGACGGGAGGACGGGGAAGAGTTGCTGGAATTGTAGTAGGAGCGCTGTTCCTTCAAGTGATTACAAATATTATGGTATTGCTGGGAATCAATACATATTGGCAATGGGTTGTTAAAGGTATTATTCTGGTGGTTGTTGTTCTGATAGATTCTTTTTCAAAAAAGGAGTAAGTATGGTGCGGCAACGTTTTGGACAAGTTGGGAAACTAAAAGCAAATAAAGTAGAAGAATATGTTCATTTACACACACAGGTATGGCCGGAAGTTTTAGAAATGATTGAAAACTGTAATATAAAAAATTATTCTATTTTTCGAGCTGGCTTGTATGTATTCTCGTATTATGAATATACTGGAGAAAATTATGAGAAAGATATGAAACAGATGGAAGCTGATTTAGCAACGCGACGTTGGTGGAGGCATACACATCCGTGTTTTGATATCTATGCTATGGGTTGTGACAGTAAATTTTTTCATGATATGGAATCTATATTTTATTTTAGAGGTTGACATAGAAAAGGAGGGAAGTGTATGGATTATGGTAATAAAGTGTGGATATTCCCGGATGCAGAGTTGCCTCCTGAAGGTGTAAATACTATTGCGGGACATGAATCAGTTATTATCACTAATGTAGGCAGGAAAGATGCACATGTAAAAATCACTCTGTTTTATACGGATAAGGAACCATTTTGTGATTTAGAAGTTAAAGTAAATGCACAACGTGTACGATGCCTGCGTACAAATGAAACAATGGACTTTGGAAAACATACGGCAGTTTTTGGGCAGCAATATTCAATTATGTTAGAAAGCGATGTCCCGATTATTGCACAGTATGGCAGGGCAGAACCAAGAACAGTGGCGTTTTATACAACACCGGGCTACGCATGTGAATAGCGGTAGAACAAAAAATTAGAGTATACAAAAAAGGTACAGAAAACAAAATATCAAAAATGGAGGAAAATAGCATGGAAGAAAAAGGTAAGGTTTATATCCCGGATTATGAATATGAAGAAAGAGTGGCAAGAGCAGCTGAGATTTTGAAAAGGGAAGGAATGGATGTTCTGATTGTTAATTCCAATGAAGCAGACTATGCAAACGCAAGATATTTTTCGGGATTTTGGCCATTGTTTGAGCGGTGTGGAGTCGCAATTTCCTCATCAGGAAAAGCGGCTCTGATGGTAGGCCCAGAGAGCCGGCACTTTGCGGCTGACCGTTCCAGGATAGATAAAATTTTTGTATTAAAGGAATATCGGGAAGGGGCAGACCCATCTTACCCAGAATTAAAGGCAGATACATATCAGGATGTATTTAATGCACTTGGTATAAGGGGAAAGAAACTAAAAATAGGGGTGGCAAGTTATCTGGACACATCGGTCATAATTATGGAGGGAATTAAAGATGCATTTCCGGAGGCTGAAATTATACGTGCAGATCACATTATGGTAGAATTGCGCTCTATTAAAACTATTCATGAGCTTAATTGTCTAAAAGAGGGATACAGAATTGCAGAACTTGCAACTCAGCAAGTAATTAAAGAAATCCAGCCAGGCATGACTGAACTACAGATGGTAGGAGTTGCAGAAAGGGTTGTATATGAAAATGGAGCTGAGTATGAAGGACTTCCTATGTATGTATTTTCAGAAGCATCTACCAGACATGCAATTTCCAGATCTTCTTACAGAAGATTTCAAAAGGGTGACATCGTTCAGTTGAATCTGTCGGCTAAGATAGATGGGTACTCAGCTGCAATCGGTTATCCTATTGTACTCGGAAAATTGGAAGGGAAAAGAAGAGAAACAGTAATGTTTGGCTTAGAGGCACATAACTGGACACAAAGACAGGTTAAGGCAGGCATTGCAGCTTCAGAAATCGCAGATAATTTTTATAAATATTATGTAGAGAACGGATATAAAGATAACTTTGTTTATGGACCGTTGCATGGGACAGGAATGATTGAGGTTGAGGCACCGTGGGTCGAAACAAACTCTGACTATAAATTACAGACTAATATGACGTTTCAGATTGATACATTTATCTCTGCTGAAAATTTTGGGGTTCGTTGGGAGAAAGGTATTGCAGTAACACAGGAGGGGTGTGATGTGCTTTCTCCTGAAATTGGAAAATTATATGAACTGGAATTTTAAGTAAAGGAGCGTATGTTATGCAATTGGTGGATATGTTTTTTGATGAGATAGAAGATGCTAAAAAAAGAAAAGTGCCATTTATTATTCCTATTGGGACGATAGAATATCATGCCCATCATGCAAGTTGTGGATGTGATACAATGGTTATTAATGGAGTAATGCGTGAATTGGAAAAGACAAAAGAAATTGTTGTGTGTCCGCCCATTTGGTATGGAGTAGCCAGTTATGCAGTGGGAGGGCCTGAGACGGGAACAATACAAGTAGATGTAGATGTATATGAGCAGTATATTTACTGTATTTTAAGGTCTATGCTGTATGGAGGCAATAAAAATATATACTGTGTTGCACATCATCAAACTGAGGAAGCTGGATTAATGCCGATGACTATTGCATGTCATAAAGCAGCAAAAAAACTGATTATGGAATATATGGAGGACACCAGAGGCCGGGGCTGGTGGGGAAGTAATGAGTATTCTAATTATTATAAGAATTTGGGGTCGGGAGATGATCCATTCTCTTACATAAAGGTAATTCCATTAATCAGCGCAAATGCTCAGCATGAATGCGGAGGCTTTGATCATGCAGGAAAATTTGAAACTAGTCTTTTATATGCATTATATCCGAACCATGTTGATTTAGTGCGGACAAAAGACAATACAGAGTGGTTTGCAGAAAGCGCAAAAGAGGCAAGCATGGAATTAGGCCAGCATATGGTGCGGTGCACATTGGAAGCATTACAAGAAACTATCATATAAAAAGCCAGGAAGGACAGTATTTATGACTGAAGAAGAAAAAGCACTTGCAGGTATGCTGTATTATGCTAAAGAAGAACGCCTTCAGAAAGAACGAGAAAGGAGCCAGGAGTTAAGTTTTGAATACAATCAGCTTCGGCCTTCACAGGCAGAGGAACGGGAAGCAATTATACGGCGTGAAATGAAAAGAACCGGAAAACATTTCCGAATAGAAGAACCGTTTCACTGTGATTTTTGGGGAAGAGTTTCATTGGGAGAAAATTTCTTTGCAAATTATAATCTTACAATTCTTGCAGGTAATGAAGTAATCTTTGGAGATCAAGTACTGATAGGCCCAAACTGTGGAATTTATGCAGCAGGACATGCCTTTGATATCAAAAAAAGGGATGCCGGACTGGAATATGCATTGCCGATACATATAGGGAATCATGTTTGGATAGGTGGACATGTCTCTATAGTATCGGGCGTGACAATTGGTGCTGGAAGTATTATTGCTGCTGAAAGTGTGGTTGTGAGTGATATTCCAAGCAATGTTCTTGCAGGAGGTAACCCTTGTAAAGTAATCAGGAAGATTCGGGAGGAAGACGACAAAAAATTTGCAAGCCTGCCTAATTTTTAAAAGCAATTTTGGCGCGGGTTAAGGCACCTCTCAGGTGCCTATCCTTTCACAGCCCCCGCTGTTACCCCTGCCACCATATATTTTTCAAGGAATATGAACACCAATGCAATTGGAATAATGGAGATAGCCGCCGCAGCCATTACCTCACCCCAGATGATGGTATATTCCCCCATCAAAGAGGATATCCCTACTGTGACCGTCCATTTATCCGGCCGGGTAATAAAGGTACGCGCAAACAGGAATTCGCTCCATCCTAAAATAGCGGAGTATGTTGAAGTTGCTGCAATCCCCGGAGTAGCCAACGGGATGACAATCTTCCTGACTGCCTGAAGTCTGCTGCAGCCATCTATCCTGGCAGCTTCCTCCAGCGTATTTGGGATACTGTCAAAATAGCCCTTCATCATCCACGTAGAAAATGGAATGATAAATGTAATATTACTGATAATGAGTGACGCGTAATTATTAATCAATTTCATATGTGTAAACATCATGTACAGCGGTACAACAAGAAGGGTTTCCGGGAGCATCCTTACAACCAGCAGGAAGAATCCAAGAAAATTTGTAGATTTATATTTGTATCTTGACATACTGTATGCGGCCATCGTGGATACGGTGATCGCTATAATTGTACTAAAAGCGGTTACAAAGATAGAATTTCCAAACCATGTTAATATAGGTTGGGAATCAAGAATCTTCATAAAGTTACTTGATGTTATGTTTTTTGGTTTTGGCAGTATACTTATGTTTTCCAGCAAAGCACTTCTCGTAGTCAGCGATGTTACGATCATCCAATACAGGGGGAATGCAAGAATTACGACTGACAGAATGATGAGTGCATACATGCCTGCACGTTTAAATTTCCTTCGATTAAGTGTATTCATACATTTTCTCCTCTTCTAATAAAATTGTTTCTTAAGAGATGGCATTGCCAGAACTACAAAGATGGAGCATACCAACAGACTTATCATTCCTATCGTAGATGCATATCCCATGTTGTAATATTTAAATGCCTGATTATATAAGAGAAGCGGCAATGTCTCCGTGGCTTGGTTTGGGCCGCCTCCTGTGATGGTATATATCAAGTCATAATTGCGGAAAATCCAAAGACCGTTCAGAAGCAGGGATGTTACAATGACGGATTGAAGTGCTGGCAGCGTAATATTAGTGAATCTCTGCCATGCATTTGCCCCATCAATGCTTGCCACTTCATAATAATCCTCGGAAATTCCTTTTAGGCCGGCAAGTAAAGTCAGGGTAAAGAAAGGATAGCTTTTCCAAATAGTTGCTATAATGACAGTTACCATGGCGGTATTTCCTGCAGAAAGCCACTTGACATTCTGGTCAATAATATGTAAGGATTTTAAAATCGTATTGATAATCCCATAATTTCCATCAAACAGCCATATAAACAGGAGACCTACGATAACTCCGGGTATTGGCCACGCAAGTAATATCAGCGTCCTTACAAGTTTCTGACAGTGAAATTTTTTGTTTAAAAGGAGTGCAAGCACAAGCCCAATTAGGAAGGAAATAGACAGTGCAGAAAAGGTAAATATGAGCGATCTGCCCAATGCCCTCCAGAAATCTGCGTTGGAAAATAATTTTGTGTAATTGGCGATAGTAAATCCAGCCGTATCGTCGGTTAGGCTCCCGATAAATTTCACGTCCTGAAAGCTCAGCTTGATCGTGGTAAATAATGGATATATGATTAATAGCAGAGAAAATGCTGCAGCGGGCAGGGCGAATGCAACTGCCATTCGGTGGTTCTTTTTCTCGCTTGTTGTTCTTATAACTTTTATTTTTGCAGTCAAAAGGGTACCTCCATTTACAAACAGGAAATTTATAAGTGGGCTGCCTGTGTGAGCAGCCCGATTTTTTGATCCTTATTATTTCCCCAATTCATTTGTTATCTTTGTTTTCATATCATCCAGAGTGGTCGCAACATCTGCATATGGATCAGTTACCATTGTCATGACACCATCAATGATATACTGTGTGAATTCACCATAATCTTTTTCATAGCCAGAAGGAAGAATTTCCTGTGCTTTTTCCGCATCTTTCACAAACTGTCCAAGGAATGGATTTTCCTCCAGAACCTCATCGTCGATAGCAGTTTTGCTTGGAGAGGGAGAGCCTACCTTTTCCATATATAATTTCTGAAAGTCATTTTCCGTTACCATTTGAATAAATTCCCAAACAAGCTCTTTTTCCTTATCACTGATTGTTGCAGGAATATGCAGACTGTTGCTCATTGAACCTGGGACACTTTCAAATGGGATTGTCGTTACGAGAAGGTTTTCTTTTACTTCTTCTGCTGCATCGTTAATCAGTGAGGCTACCCATGGACCATCGAAGATCATAGCCATCTTACCTTCTACAAAATATTGACGTTTCTGCTCCACAGAAAGTCCTGTTGGAGTGTAGTTGTTCACGAATAAAGACTGATATAATTTTAGTGCTTCCTTTGTCGTATCAGAAGTCATCGGTGTCAGATTCCCATTTTCAGACCATTTTCCGCCAAGACCGACTACAAAAGAAGTGGCTTCATTGTAAAAGTTTGTATCTGTGACTTGGCATGCACCAAATCCATAAATCTCTGGGTCCCCATCACCATTTTCGTCTTTTGTCAAAGTTTTCGCTGCTTCCATAAAAGAATTAACATCTGTTGGGACATCAATCCCGGCTTCATCGAACATTGCTTTGTTGTAATACATAGAGTATCCATTCCCTAAAAGAAGAACTCCGTAATATTTTCCATCTACCTGCAAACCATCCTGCAGATTGCTCCAGTTTTCAATAATGTCTGTTTGTTTGAGCCGGTCATTGAGCGGTTCAAACCATCCCATGTCTGAAAACTGTGCAAAGTACCTGGATGGAATATGTGTAATCTGTGGGGGCGTGTCTGCTGCATACAATGTTGTCAAGGTGTCTACATAACTGTCGAATGGAACTTGATATAAATTAATTTTTACATTCTCGTTTCTTTTTTCAAATTCGGCTACCGCTTCCTCCCAAAATTCTTGGAAGCCGGGTTCGGTTGCCTGCCAACTAGGAAATTCCAATACAATTTCGCCTGAGGAAGAATCATTTTTCTTCTCTTTTTTAGTTGATCCGCATGCTGCCAGGCCAAAGACTAATGTTGCACATAAGATTAGACTTAAAGATTTCTTTTTCATAAACTCTTTTTCCTTTCCTGTTTTCTGTATTCTGTATTCATTTCTTTACTTACTGAAAAATTGTGTTATATACAGTATGATACAATATATTTATTCCGTTTAATTATATAAGCGCTCCGCTTTTCTTGAGGATATTCTGTATTTCTTCTACATTTAACTTCCTTGGAGCTATTTTTTTATTTGCTGATAGTGCTGCTGCAATGCCTGCTGCCTGCCCCAGCGCCATACAGGAGGGCATGATTCTTGTGGATGCCAAGGCTTCTGATGTTGTAGAGATACACCTCCCTGCAACCAGCAGATTATCAATCCTTACAGGTACAATGCAGCGATATGGAATATCATAGCTTTGGTCTTGGCTCTGTATCCGGGAAATGCCCCAACCCTGTCCCTTTGGATCATGGATGTCAATGCAGTAGCCGTTTCTTGCAATACGGTCCTCAAATTTCCGACCTTCAATAACATCCTTGCCGGTCAGTACATATTCGCCGTCAATTCTTCTTGTTTCTCTAACGCCAATCCCATTGGGGATACTAGTAATATGTGCTTTTTCCAATCCAGGGACATATTTGTTCAAGAAATAAATTACTTTTTTGAGCTGTGCTCTTCCTTCAATCTCAGCTTCGGAAAGCTCGTAGGCATCTGCACCATTTTTTTCACTGACTCTGACTGTATTTACATAAGTTAGTTCATTTTGCCGCATAGTCCCTGCCCAGATGTTGTGATCTGGATGTGGGAATATCTCGTCTTTTTTTACGATATCATTCCATTTGGACAATTTTCCACTGATATGGAGATTGTATTCGTGATCTCCGCCAACCGGACACGCCACAACAGGATTCTCTGAAAATAATGCCGTAGTACGCTCCACATCTACATCACCTAGTTTGAAAAGGAGACTCATTGCCTGACATAGGCCGTCTCTTTCTCTTCCTTGATGGTACCGGGCACCGGAGAATTTTGCTAAATCTCCATCACCTGTTGTATCGATAAAACAATCTGCCTGAAATTTTGTGAGCCCATTTTTATTAGCAACGGTTATGCTGCTAAGAGTGTCATTTTCTACCTTTGCCCCGCATACAAAGGAGTGGTAAAGAATATCACATCCACTTTCTAAAAGCATCTCTTCCGCAATGATTTTGAGCCATTCTGGGTCAATCATGGTAACAGAATTCAGATGGCCTCCGGAGGTGCGAATATGCTTCAGCGCTGCTTTTTCCCGAAATAGTTGTTTCATCAATTCTTCTGCGATTCCCGCCACGATCTGTCTGCCATCTCTATTAAAAAAGTCAATAAATGGAAGGCCCGATGCTGCAGTCCCGCCTACATAGGAGTTCTTTTCAATTAACAGTACCTTAGCTTTTGCTCTTGAGGAGGAAAGTGCAGCTGCTATTCCTGCTGTACCGCCGCCGGCTACAATCACATCATATTTTTGTTGGTACATTTTACAACCTCTTTTCTTTCATTTTTTCAATTCAAATTTACTATCCGGATAATTTTTTCTTCACAGTCTACATCGGTAAAGGCTGTTCTAAAAAGGTATATCTGAATATTAATTCAATTTCAGTACGATTGAAATAAGGTAAACTTTCTATTTTGTTTGTTTTTTTTCGAAAACCGTCAAACGCTTTCCTTTCCCTTATTGAAAGGGTATAATTCAAATATAGCAAAAACTCTTTCTATCATAAAAGGGGGACTTATCTGCGGCATAAATTCAGGAGAAGATGACATATGAAACAGCAATACAGTCAAAAAACGTTTGAAAAGATATTATTTCACAATTACATGTACTTAATTATTACTGTAGTTCTGCTGGTCAGCACATCTAGTGCTATTATTGATGCTGCAAATACGTTATCTAATGAAAAGCAGAACATGTATGAATCTCTAAAACAGGCGCAGATTAACATTAATAATCACACAAAGATGATAGAAGATTACCTGACACTTACTCAGGCCGATTCTGAATTACAAAATGAAATTAAGGAATTGAATATACATCCCAGCATGACATTGCTTACAAAGAGTAATGAAACGTTATTTTCGGTGGATTTATTCAAAAAGAATTTGGATTCCGTGCAGATTTTTGCCTATAACCTACATGACTTTCTTCCCCCATTTTCCGCTTCTGCGCAATATAGTAATGCACTGTTTTCTGCAGACAGCGTTGTTTTTGAGACTTGGTTTCAGCACACCTTGGATGCCGGAGGAGAAACGTACTGGTTCGTGGACAAAGACACCTTTAAAAAGCCAACACTTTGTGCAGCCCGCATTTTTTATGATGTCAATAATGTTTCACGACAATTGGGGGTAATCAAAGCGAATGTAACAATAGAAAAGCTTATCCGCCCTCTTGGCTCCATATCTTTTGGAGAAAAGGGGTACGCGTTGATTGAAGCTGATGGGCAGCTTCTTCATCCATATAAAGAAATACCGAAGATAATTGAGGATAGCCTGCCTGATCACGAGGATAGAATTACCGTTACTCACATCTTGGTGGAATTTCCCGTTATCACTGAAGGCTGGAATGTAATTGGTATCGTCAGCAATTGGGGACTTTATCGGAGCACCTTACAGGACCTTCTTCTGATTCTACTGGTTTTCACATTTTCCATTTTACTGGCCGCTATGCTTTCCAGAAAGAACAGTCGGAAGATATCTTTGCCAGTGCATCGGCTTTGTCTCCAGATGCAAAAAATGGAGCCTGCGGAAGACTTGGTAGTTCAAAATTGTATTGAAATTAATCTTCTTTATAATACATATAATGGAATGCTGGTAAAAAATGAAGAATTGATTAAGTCGCGAGAAGAGACCTTACTGAAATTCAAACAGGCGGAAATAGCTGCATTGCAGTCGCAGATGAATCCCCATTTTATTTACAACACATTAGAATCTATCAGCGCTCTGATTGCCCTAGAAAAAAACGAGCACGCTGTTATGATGATCAGTGGGCTTGACAAATTCCTCCGCAGTAGTCTGAATAATGGAAATAACTTTATTACACTTGAAAAAGAAATTGAACAGGTCAGTTCCTATATCCAAATCCAGAAGTTGCGATACTCTGACAGAGTTGAAATGTACTTGGATATTCCTTCTCCGTTGCCTGACTATAAAATTATTAAGTTGATCTTGCAGCCCCTTGTTGAAAATAGCATCATGCATGGTTTTAAGGATTTGAATGCTACCGGACGGATTACGATTACAGTCAAAGAGACAGGGCAATGCCTATATCTTTTGGTTGCGGACAACGGATGGGGAAGTGATATAGAAATGCTGAATTATCTGGTGCGGTGCGGAACGCTCTATAAAGAAGATAACGTAAACTTTTACTGTATCCAAAATGTCTATCTGCGGCTGCAGAATTGTTACGGAGATCATGCGGATCTTACTTATGAAGAAAATGCTGACGGAGGGGTTACAGCAGTTATACGCATAGATAAAGAAGTGCTATAAAAGACTGAGGAGGACGCATTATGTTAAATATTGTTTTAGTAGACGATGAACAGCTGATTATCTATCATCTAATTAAAATTATATCATCCTTTGATATTCCACATAAAATTGTTGGGACTGCAAACAACAATCAACAGGCATTGACTATCATACGGGAAACGCATCCGAACTTAGTTATTACTGACATACGTATGGGAGGCTCCAATGGGCTTGATTTATGTGATATGCTTACGATTACCATGCCGCATACCAAGATAATCATACTTTCAGGATTTGATGATTTTGAATATGCGCAGAAAGCGTTGCGCTGCAATGTATTCAATTACCTATTAAAGCCTATTAACGAGAAGGAGTTATATGCCCAGCTCGTCCAGGTGAATATTCTGTTGGAGCAGGAAAAGGAAACGGAAGCGAAGAATTTTATGTTAAAGGAACAGCTCCGAGAGTGCCTGCCCCTGATGCAGGAATGGTTTTTTAAAATCATACGTGAAAATCTAGATAACCCGGAGATTATAGATTCAACATTCTGTTTGTTTAACATCGACATTTTGAACAGATCATATCAGGTTCTTTTTATTGATTTCTTACAGGATAATAATGCTCAGGAAATTGAGAAGGAATTTATAAATGTATCCAGATTAGCTCAAACTATTACACTTTTTATCGAGGATGATCTTAAGAAAATCTATTTTTATGATACCAGCTCCATTACTATCATCCTGTCTTCGGACAGCAGTGATATGGTAGAAGTACAGAAGAGAAATTATCATCTTGCAGATCGTATCCGGCAGTATTTGGATTTCAATTACCAGCATCCATTCTCTATAGGATTATCCACAATTGTGCAAAACATTGCTCAGCTGCGGCAGTCTGTAAAGGATGCTATTGCTGCCAGTAAGTATTCTTTTTATATTGGCTTCAACGAAATTATCTGCACCACAGATGTGGGATTGCGTAATGTTGGGGAAATTGTTCCCAATTTTAAGTATATTCAGGAAGACTTGCTGAAGTATATTAGACTCTGTGATTCACAGCATGCAGAACAGTTTTTAAACATATTTTATCTGAATGTCTTGCAGCTTCACGGTGATAGGATTTTGGCAACAAATAAGTTCCTGGAGCTGTATTACTACCTTTCCAATTCTTTGAGTCAGGAATTTAACTTTGATAAAACCCCCTCACAGAAGATTGTAATACAACTAGAGAACTGCACAAATCTTGAAAAAATAAAAGGAATCCTAAGCGATTATGTCAACCATTCTATTCAAAATATTGAGCAACTCAGAACCAATAAGAGCAGGAAATTGATCGATAAGGCGAAAATCTACATACAGACAAATTATGCTGATGATATCTCCCTGGAATCTATTGCTTATGAAATTGGGCTTTCTGCCTGCTATCTGAGCACTCTGTTTAAAAATATGGAGAAGACATCTATTAAGGAATATATCACTGATGTGCGGATAGAAGCCTCCAAAAAGTATCTTCATGATATTAACCTGAAAATTTACGAGGTGGCTGCCAATGTAGGGTATACAGACTCCCGCTACTTCAGCCAGCTATTCAGAAAAAAGGTTGGATATACGCCAGGACAGTATCGGGAATTTATAAAGTCAGAGACATAATCTTTACAGATGCGAAAAGTCACTGATTCTTTTTATTTTTGGTGCCCGGCATTAATTCAGATTATAGGATGTTATGTATTTGATGTATAATTAGCTATAGGGAATCTCCTTCTTTTTTATTTAGTAACATTTTTGTTTGACAGCTTAATTTTACATCAAAAAAGGATCAGAGTTCTTATATTTTGGCATTTTTTGAAAGTTGTTTATAAAGATATGGCTTAATTTGGGTTTGTGTGGATAAAACTGCGTAAACTCAAGAAATGTCATACAAAATTTTTTAAAGCAGCAAATGTCCTTGAGTTTCCGCAAAATGTAATTTCAAAAGATATAACTTCTCCTAAAGTACCAATCTGCCCTATTTTTGAAAAAAATGAAAGGACAGTATTGTG
>NZ_SLZZ01000033.1 GCF_004346165.1 Muricomes intestini
GTTGTGTTCATGATTATTATATTACCTCCTTCATAAACACATTATATCGCATTTGAGTATATTTGTATATATTTTTAATTACTTAAAATCTCTCCCTCTTCTAAAAACTCCTGCATTAGTTTAATGACACGAGAATAAGCCAAATCTCTATCCATAAGATCAAAAGTGCAAGCCCGCTCACCATCCAATTGTATTGAATATCCGTAAAAAATGTTCTGGAATGTGTAAGGCAATATTTTATTTTCTTTCTGCCGCTAAGAAAAACAATGACTGTTTGTAACAACGGACAGAGAAATATATCGAGTTTACTGGAAAAACCGTCCGCAACACCTCCTGTAAAATGTGTTGGAATGATGTCAGGGAGAAAGAACATAGCTATAATTGCTGACAAACACCCAAGCCCGCAAATAATCCATGACAACTTTCTGCTGTTTATTAATCCCATTTATTTTAAGCCTTCTTTCTGCAAATCCAGAATTTGATATATCTATTTTATCACTTTTATTTGAAAAATCCAGCAATTTTACTCCACTCTAAAACAAAATAAGCATATCCTACAGAGTTCCGCAAAGGACGCTCTGGTAGATATGCTTGTTTTTTCTTTAGACGGCCTATTTTGGGGCGCAAAATCCCCTTTTTCCATAAACCTGGACGCACACTGTTCTTTAAGCTGTTTTCTGCTCGGCTTTTTCTGAACTGCGGTAATTGAACCGCCGGAAGTTTTCGTTTTCCTTGATGTCTCCAAAGTGACCTTCGGTCTGGATGGAGCGGATTTGACGCTTCAGGATTCCTTTCTCACTCTGTATATTGGCAAGACCTTCTCTTTTTAACCGGCGGAGGAACTGATAATTCAGTTCGTCCAAAACTTCCCCGGTGAGTTTTTTACTCTTAAAATCATAAAACGCATCCCGCTTCGGCTTCTGGCCTTTGGTCAGCCAGATAAAAGCTAGGTCTCTTTCGCATAATTCAACAATACGGTCAACAGCACGAACTCCCCGCATATTTGCATAAGTAACAACAGCATACAGCATGATTGAATTATACCCGGTTCTTCCCTTATCTGAACAACAGGCAAGTAAGCCTGAAAAATCTAATTCTCCATCACTTTTTTCAGGGAATAGACTGGATCGTCATCGGGTAAATGCAATTCGAAGAAACTGAAGTTAATTTTCTGTTGCCCTAATTCAAAAAAGTCGTTATAATAGTCTTGTTTGATCATAGTTGCATTATAAAAGATGTAGGGGGCAAAAGGTATTTTGCCCCTACATCTTTTTTTCTTTTTCAGGATAAAGTTGAGAGGGAGGGTGTGACCGGCATCGGTCACACCCTCCCTGTTTGAGATTATCTATTTCCCGACAACCCCTTTTCTATATTTTTAAGTGATCCATTTTTATTTCACAGGATTTCTCCTCACTTATTTCTGGACAATATTGATAATCCGTCCCGGTACATAAATTTCTTTTACAATTGTTCCTGTCAGTTTACCGGCCACTGCATCTTTTCCGGCGGCAATGGCCGCATCTTTATCTATGTCAGCAGCAATTGTTATTATACTCTTTGTCTTTCCGTTAATCTGGACTGCAACTTCGATCTCGTCATCCTTCATCTGTGATTCATCATATGTGGGCCATTTTGCTTTAAATATTGTTTCTGTATGTCCCAGCTGTTCCCACATTTCTTCTGCAAAATGCGGCGCAAGCGGGGAAAGAAGCACTGCGATTGTCTCCAGTGTCTCTTTGTCGACGCCGCCCTCTTTCTTAGCGATTTCAATGAATTTATTGTTGTATTCCATGAAACCAGAAATCACCGTATTTAGACTGAAGCTCTCCAGACGTGTTGTAATGTCGCAAATCAGTCTGTTGCGCTGTTTTATCATTTCTTTTGTGGCCTTAACCTCATGCTCCTTACTGTCCATAAGTAGATTCCAGAGACGTTTCAGGAAACGGTTTACCCCGTCAATTCCACGGTCATCCCATTCTGCATCCAGCTCCGGCGGGCCCACAAACAGCTCATACATTCTCAGAGAATCACAGCCGTAGTCTCTCACCAGATCATCCGGAGACACAACATTTCCCTTTGATTTGCTCATCTTAATACCGTTTTTTCCGGTAATCATTCCCTGATTAAACAGCTTCTGGAACGGCTCGTCAAAATCTATCACTCCGATGTCATACAAAAACTTGGTATAGAAACGGGAATACAGCAGGTGCAATACTGCATGTTCTACCCCGCCGATATACATATCAACCGGAAGCATTTCATCTGCTTTTTCTCTGGACACCAGCTCTTTGTCATTGTGATTATCCACGTAGCGCAGAAAATACCAGGAAGAGCCTGCCCATTGAGGCATAGTATTCGTCTCACGTTTTGCAGGCTTCCCGCAGACGGGGCACTTACAGTTTACCCAGTCCTCAATGCCTGCAAGTGGTGACTCACCGGTTCCTGTCGGCTCATAGGATTCCACATCCGGCAGACGAAGAGGCAGCTCCTCCTCGGGCACCGGAACTGCACCGCAGTCAGGGCAGTGCACAATTGGAATCGGCTCACCCCAATAGCGCTGACGGGAGAATACCCAGTCACGCAATTTAAAGTTTACAGTCGCATGTCCAAAGCCTCTTTCCTCAATAATGTGGGGTGCTTCTTTTTTCAGCACCGCAGACTCCATGCCATTCCACTCTCCTGAGTTAATCATGGTTCCCGCAGCCTCTGTATAAGCTTCTGTCATATTTTCAATTTCTTTTCCATCTTTTGCGATTACCTGAAGAATCGGGATATCAAATTTCTTTGCAAATTCAAAATCACGATCGTCATGGGCAGGAACACACATAATTGCACCTGTACCATAATCAGCCAGTACATAGTCGGAAAGCCAGATCGGCGTCTTTGCTCCGCTTAACGGGTTGATTGCATAACTTCCGGTGAATACACCTGTTTTTTCCTTATCCTGCATACGGTCTACATTAGATTTCATAGAGGAGTCATAAATGTATTTTTCTACTGCCTCTTTCGTCTCCGTTGTGGCAAGCCCTGCTGCCAATGCATGTTCAGGTGCCAGTACCATGAATGTAGCACCATATAAGGTATCCGGTCTTGTGGTATAAACTGTAATCTTCTCTTTTCTGCTTTCAATCGGGAAATCAACCTCTGCACCGTAGGATTTTCCAATCCAGTCAGCCTGCATTTTCTTAACTTTTTCCGGCCAGTCCAATTTATCCAGATCATCCAGCAGACGGTCCGCATATTTTGTAATCCTAAGCATCCACTGACGCAGATTCTTCTTTGTCACATCTGTGCCGCAGCGCTCACATTTACCATTTACCACTTCTTCATTGGCCAGGCCGGTCTTACAGGACGGGCACCAGTTAATGGGAAATTCCTTCTCATAGGCAAGGCCTTCTTTAAACATTTTCACAAAAATCCACTGTGTCCACTTATAAAAATCCGGATCCGTTGTATTGACTTCCATGTCCCAGTCATAAAGAGCGGCAATCTCATTGATCTGGCGCTTAATATTTGCTACATTCTCTGCCGTAGATTTCGCGGGATGTACACCCATCTTAATGGCATAATTTTCTGCCGGAAGGCCAAAGGCATCCCACCCCATCGGATGCACAATATAATATCCCTGAAGCAGCTTATAGCGGCTCCATACATCAGAGATTACATAGCCCCTCCAGTGACCTACATGAAGGCCATTTCCTGACGGATAGGGGAACATATCCAGACAGTAATATTTCGGTTTCTTATTGCCGTTGTCATCAACCTGCGGGTTTACCGGGCTCTCCGCCCATTTTTCCCGCCATTTCTTTTCAATTGCCTTATGATTATAAACAATCTTAGACATCACATAATCCTCCTACTTATATTTCTTGGTAAGGTTCTTTCGAACCTAGAAATAAAGTACAACCTGCCGGCTTAGTGGGATTTCTTCGAACTTAGCAGCATGGTTGTTACCTTCAAAAAGCCTTCTCATCTCATCTAAGAGACGAAAAGGCTTTATTTTCCGTGGTACCACTCTCATTCATCCGGCATCGCCGAATGCACTCGTTGCTTCTGTAACGGGAAGACCCGCCTTTACCTACTGCCATTTCAATAAAAGAACTCCGAGGCCAGTTGGGAGTTTACGTTTCTGCCTTGCACCCTCCGGCAGCTCTCTGAAAACGATAGACTCTTAATATTCCTCATCCCTGTTTCTGCAATATTCTTACTCATTATAAGAATATTGTTAAAATAAGTCAAGGGATTTATTGAAAAAGGGGTCTGACCCTTTTGCGCTCCGAAGTCAGAATATTCTGAAAATGGGCTGCAAAAGGGTCAGACCCCTTTTTATTATCCCAAGGCTATGTCCAGTATCATCATCAAGGTGAATCCTATAGCTACACCGATTGTACTGATATTGGTATGTGGTTCTGCCTGTGCTTCTGGTATCAGTTCTTCCACCACAACATATATCATTGCACCGGCTGCAAATGACAGCAGATATGGAAGAATGGGAACTACCAGGCTGGTAAGCAGTATCGTGATGACTGCCGCTATAGGCTCTACAATGCCGGAAAGTGTCCCATATATGAAAGCGCGGCTCTTTGACATACCGCCATCACTGCGAAGAGGCATAGATATGATTGCCCCCTCAGGGAAGTTCTGTATTGCAATACCCATAGATAGGGCAAAGGCTCCTGCAAGGGATATGGCAGAATTTCCTGTTGCCACACCGGCAAATGTCACCCCTACCGCCATACCTTCCGGTATGTTATGTAAGGTCACGGCCAGCACAAGCATAGTAGTTTTTTTCAAATGTGTCTTTACCCCTTCCTCGTTGCCTGTAAGGTGCATATGAGGAGTTACAGTATCCAGTAGCAATAGAAAAGCCATTCCAAACAAAAAGCCCACCGCCGCTGGGGCCCATGCAATGCCTCCTTTTTCCTGCGACATATCAATAGCCGGCAGTAGCAGAGACCAGACAGACGCCGCTATCATGACCCCAGATGCAAATCCAAGCAGTGCCTTTTGCAGATTTGTATTCATCTCCTTCCGCATAAAGAATACCATCGCCGAACCCAGCGTCGTCCCGACAAAAGGAATAAGTATGCCCAGAAATATGTTTTGATTCATGTTCTTTCCCCCGTTTATCTTATAATCGCATAATATGATGCGGAGCAATCCGCAGGTATCATGGGGCAAAAAGCCTTTTGCCCCTAACATCATCATACGAATCTATCTTATGCATGAAGCAACGGGTTTGTCAATGGATTTTAGCAATTTCCTGGATACTCTTTCCTGTCAGGAACTCATTGACTGCCAAAATCTTTGCTTGGTCATATTGTCTGAAAAGCATTTTTGCAGCCACAGGGTTTGAATAAACTTTCCAGTATCCCAGCAGTAAATACTCTCTTCCTTGATTTACTATAAACCCTTTCACATCCTCCACCGGATATCCCAGAAATGCACCAATTTCATGGGGAAATCCCATTCCTGTCACAGCCAGCCAGGAAATTCTATAACAAAGCCTGTTAATCATTCTTTCCAACTCCGTAGCTTCATAGCCAAATTCTCGGATAAATTTTCTGACCTCTGCTCTATGCAAATACTCAACCAATTCCTCTTCCCGATAAAACAGTACAAAGCATCTGCCTCTATCCTCGGACAATTTCCGGTATAAAATCCTGGTTTCCCTGAAAATATGCTTCAGTTCACAAAATAATTCACTATCCATTGTGATACCGCAGGAAACCTTCAGGCCCTTAAGAAGGGGAGCGCATTGCAGCACAATCTGGAATCTCAATTTCAGCTTTATATTTACATGTTTCAAAAAATATGACAATACTTCTGCAGGCATATCAGCTCCTTTTTATTTTATTCTTTTTTTAGTTGTTCCCATGCCCGTTTTAGTGCTATAATGAACTTAAATCAATTGAGCATTGTGGTGGCTCAAAATACATACATAAAGGAGAGATTCGCCATGGTAAATTTAATAACAGGGCCGAGAGGCAGCGGAAAAACAAAGCAAATCATCGAACTTGCAAATGAGAAGGTGAAGACGTCCAATGGATACGTAGTGTTAATTAAAAAGAGTCATCGTGATACTTCCAGTGTGGATTTCAATGTGCGTGCTATCTGCATGGCAGACTACGCAGATATCAAGACTCAGGAAGCGTTCATTGGCTTTATATATGGAATGGTTGCCAGCAACCACGACATCGAAACGATTCTCATTGATGGAGTATTAAAACAGGCAGACATCTCATTGGACACCTTGCCCACTTTCTTGGGTGAATTAAATAAACTTTCCAAGAAGAATAACCTCGAGTCCTATGTCAGCATCAGCGCTGAGAAAAAAGATATACCCAATATAGATTCCCCGGATTACAATGTCCTGAGCTGATTATTTTAAATGGGTGTATCAAAAAGTTCTCAACCTCCCGATACACCCATTTATTTTCTCCCTTTTCTTGTTTTTAATTCCCTTAAATCTTATCTCTTTTCTGTCAAAGTAATTGATCTCACTGTATTGGTTTTCTCCCCTTCCTTATATTCTACTGTTACCTCCTGACCGTCTTCATATCTGATAACATCGATGAATTCTACCACCGGAACATCAAATATATCATCCGAGTCTTCCAGCATGATATAATAATGTGAATTGCCTTCTACAACACCCTGGGCTATTTTCACAATTTTTCCTGTCATGGTTTTCACCTCACGGGTATCTTCTTCAACTTTTTTGATTCCATTTTCATACATCAGATCCCCATAACTTTCCTTGCAGGCACCAACTGTATCTCCTATGGCCACTATCTGATATTTCTGCACGTTCACCATTGCATATTTCTTTACAAGCCCTGCATCATCCTTCAATGCCATAAAATAAGTCGGTTCCCCGGAGATATTCAGGAGCAGAGGAAATGTAGCCTTATATTTCAGATGCTGTACCTGTCCCTCAGCAGAAGACATCGCCGATTTTTCAGTGGCACCCTCCACTTCATAATATTTAGTTTCCATCGTACGCTGATTTATAAGTACAAATCCCACATTAGACTGGTCTCCGCTGACAGAGGTTACACCTGTATATACCCATACATCATCGTCTTTCACAAGATAGTTATATCCGCTGGTTGTCTCAAGACAATCTTTTTGTCCCAGAACACTGTTAAAATAGCCGTGTTTCAAGGTTCCGTAATAATCATATAACTCAACAAGCAAATCCGCAGAGTATGCCCTGTCTATCCACTGTGGTACGTCCTCTATCTTATAATCTGTCGTTTCTCCTGTAACTGCATTGCAGAGCACAACATGCCCTACTGTAGCCCCTCCAAAAAGGCCAATATTAAACTTCTTCACCGGGCAAATCCAGTACGGCACACCGTCATCATCAATCTCAAAACTGAGTTCATTAAAAATATAAGTGGGGTACCTAAACCTCAGATGACGGTAAATATTTCTGTTGAAGTGATCACTCGCGGTGTATTTCATGCCTTCATCTAACTTAACAAGTTCCGTATCCTGTGTTGCCATGTCTATTTTAATATATGCCGGTATTCCTTCTCTCTGATTTGTCAGCCATTTAATCAGATTCGCATAGCGAAGCGGGGATACTCTGACAGGCCGGTTCTGATAATTAATCTGACTGTATAATTCATCCACCTCAAATTGAGAAACCATATCAACCATGCTTCCCATCTCACGATTTCCGAGTATCTCAGCAGAAGCCTTATCCAGAAGTGGTATCTGGTCAAAAGACATTTCCTGAATATCCTGCGTAAACTCTCCGTCTTCTACTGTCAGAAGTTTTTGATATTTCTTTGCATTTACGATGGGTGAAGATAACAGAGTTCCTGCCAGGTAAAATACGACCAACAGAATCAACACTCCTAAGATTGCCTTGATTCCCTTATCCTCTTTCAAGCCCTGCAGATTCATTCGCTTTCTTCTAACATAAATTAACGCTGCCGCTATAAGCAGTACAAATAAAAATACCCAAAGATCTGCAGAATGAATATTGAGTGCCGGCAGGGCAGCATAATAATAGATTACGGCAATGACTAAAACCCCAATAATCGCCGCCAGTTTCATTTTACTCTTTTTCATACTCCCTTTTCCTTTTTCTTTTTAGTTTATTGTCGGTTTTCATTTTCACTAGAATCTTCTGCGCCATACCTCAGGTGATGCTAAAAGCAGATATGGGAATATTTCCAGCCTTCCTAAAAGCATATCAATGCAAAATACAACTTTAGACAGTGGAGAAAATATGTGAAAACTTTCCACCGGTCCTGCTAATTCCAAACCCGGTCCTACATTATTCAACGTGGTAAGTACAGCACTGACTGTCGTAGTCAAGTCATAATCATTGATAGAAACAAGTAAAATAGATACCAGCATTATCATAACATAACAAATAAAGTAAACATATACACCATGCACAGTATCCTTGCTGAGCCTCTTTCCGTTCATCTTCACAACTGTCACGGATTTTGAGTGAAACATCTTCTTCATTTCCTGCTTTATGCTCTTTAACAGTATAACCAGCCGTGATACTTTGATACCGCCTCCCGTGGAGCCTGCACAGGCACCGATTATCATTAGTGCCAGCAGAACCACTTTTGACAGTTGCGGCCATATATCAAAATCAACCGAATAGAATCCAGTGGTTGTAATAATTGTCGTTACCTGGAATGCCGCATAACGAAAAGCACGGATTACATTGCCATATATATTCAATGTATTTATGGTAATGATTGCTATCGCTCCGCCTATTATTCCCAGGTATGCACGCAGCTCTCCGTCCTTTAAAGCTGCCTTCCCGTTCTTCATCCATAGCAGGAAATATAAATTAAAATTCACTCCAAATAGAACCATAAAGACGGAAAGTACTCCTTCAATATATGCACTGTCATAATAGCTGACACTTGCATTTCTGTTTGTAAACCCTCCGGTACCGGCAACACTGAACGAATGTATCAGCGCATCGTAAAGATTCATTCCTCCCAGCAAGAGAAAAAAAATCAAAGCTGCCGTTAATACAAAATACATGGTATATAATATTCTCGCCGTACTTCTCGCTTTAGGAACAAGTTTTCCTACCACCGGCCCGGGTACCTCCGCCCGCATCAGCTGCATAGAATTCTCATCATCCAGAGTGGTCAGCATCATCACAAAGACCAAGACTCCCATTCCTCCAACCCAATGGGTAAATGACCGCCAGAACAGTATTCCCTTCGGCAGCGCTTCAATGTCCGTCAATATTGTGGAGCCCGTAGTTGTAAAACCTGACACTGTCTCAAAAAACGCGTCCAGATAATTAGGTATACTGCTGGAAAGTACAAAAGGGATTGCTCCAAAGAGAGCCCATAGTATCCAGGCCAAGCCCACAATTGCCATGCCTTCTTTTCCGTATATCATCTTGTTTTTAGGCACTTTCTGCCCAAAAACCATAAAAATCAAAAAAAGTACCGCACTGACTATAAGAAATGAAAATCCACTTTTTTCGCCATATATAAGGGATACCGTAGCTGGAATCAAAAGAAGTCCGCCTTCCACCCCCAGCATTTTCCCCAAAATATAAACAATCATTTTATAATTCATCTGCTCACCCCTACAACAATATATCCCGGATATCCTGTATTTGCCTTTCCATTGTTATAACAATCACGCTGTCACCTACCTGAATACTATCATCACCACCCGGTATTATAATCTGACGCTTTCTAGCAATACAGGCTATCAGATTATTTGCTTTCAGAGTCAGTTCCTTTAGAGGAATATTTGTATATTCGGTCTCAGATTTCACAATGAATTCCAGAGCCTCAACCTTCCCCCCTACAAGTTGGTATAAACTTTCAATGTTAGCACTGCTTCTTGAATTTCCCCTTGCACGTACATATCTGAGAATTGCATCTGCTGTCACAGCTTTGACAGAAACAATACTGTCAATCCCAAATTCCTCTACCATCTTTGCCCGCCTGTCCTCATTAACCTTGACTATGACTTTTGGTACTCCCTGGTTCTTTGCAAACAGCGACATAATGATGTTTTCTTCATCCATTCCAGTCAGTGCAACCATCGCATCTGCCTCCTGTATATTTTCTTCCAGGAGCAGGTCATGATCCGAAGCATCTCCGTTAATAATTGTGGCATTAGGAAGAAGCTCACAGAGTTCTTCACATCTGTCCTCTGATCTTTCAATTACTTTTACCTGCATTCCTATTTTACATAACTGATGCCCAAGGTAATAACTGACCCGTCCGCCTCCACAGATTACAACTTTCCTTACCTTACTTTTCTTCTGTTTCAGAAGCTTAAAAAACACTTCGGTATTTGCCTGGGAAACTGCTATGTGCAGGCGGTCTCCTCCGCGAATCACATAATCCCCTCCCGGGATCATGACCTGGTCGCCGCTCTTCACCGCACAGACAAGCATTTTAATCTGGAACCTGGCATATATCTCCAGCAGGGACATTCCCACCAGGCGGCTATCCTCAGTCACCGGAAATTGAACCAAATTCACTCTTCCTTTTACAAAGGTTTCTATTTTGCTTGCTTCCGGAAATAGTAAAAGGCGTCCTATCTCTCCCGCCACAGCCAATTCGGGATTTACCGCCATGCTCAGATGCAGGTCTTCCTTCAAAAGATCAATTTGACGGTAATAAATCGGATTCCGCACCCTGGCAATGGTATGCTTTGCTCCAAGGCTCCTTGCAATCAGACAATCCAACATATTATATTCATCCATGGAAGTGCATGCGATCACAAGCTCCGCATGGGGCACGTCTGCCTCCTTTTGAACCTCTACGCTTCCGCCGTCACCAGTCACACAAATAATATCCAGCTTGTCAATGGCTTCGCGCAGCTTCTTTTCATTACTGTCAATCATGACAATGTCATAATTTTCTGCAGAGAGCTCCTGGGCCAGTTTATAACCAACCTTTCCGTCTCCAATAATGACTATTTTCATTCATCTGTCCTCAACTTTATCCTTTTTGTTTATTGCCACTTTGCTCTGTGGTAAGATAACTATAGCACCTTTATAATGAAACTACAATTACTTTAATCTTATGATACCGGGGTCACAAAGTGCGGAGCAATCCGTAGGTATCAGGGGGCAAAATACCTTTTGACCCCCACATCATCTTATTTAGGACCTGCACTCTATCATGTGTGGTATAGAAGCCTGAGCCTTTTAATAATTGTCTGAAAAACCATAGAACGGCCCGTGTGGGAAATCTGTCAAATTCCTCCACACGGGCCGCCTTTCTTTTATTTCTAATCTTCCGCAGCCCTTGCTGCGATTTCTTTTTCCTGTACCTCTGCAGGTGCCTGCTCGTATCTTGAAAATTCATACGCATAAGTACCCCTGCCGCCGGTCATGGAGCGCAGTACCGTACAGTACCCAAACAGCCCTGTCATCGGAATATCGGCCTCAATTTCCTGCTGGCCCCCTAAAACGGGGTTCATGCCCAGCACACGCCCGCGGCGTTTATTCAGATCACCCATGACATCTCCTGTATATTCGTCCGGAACAGTCACTTTGAGAGATGCAATCGGCTCCAGAAGAACAGGGCCAGCCTCCATAAAGCCTTTTTTAAAAGCTTGAATGGTGGCGGTCTTAAATGCCATCTCAGAGGAATCAACCGGATGGTAGGAGCCATCGTAAAGAATCGCCTTCACCCCTACAACCGGGTAGCCTGCAAGCGGCCCTTTGACTACAGAATCCTGCAGACCCTTTTCAACTGCCGGGAAGTAATTCTTAGGCACCGCGCCTCCGACAACCTCTTCCTCAAATACATAAGGAGTCTCCAGATCACCGGAAGGCTCAAATCTCATCTTGACGTGACCATACTGACCATGTCCCCCGGACTGTTTCTTATACTTTGTATCTACGTCAGACTTCTTTCGGATGGTCTCTCTAAATGCCACTTTCGGCATCTCCAAATTGATCTCGACTTTATACCTTGCCGCAAGCTTACTTGCCATAACCTCCAGATGCTGATCCCCCATGCCATAAAGTAAAGACTGTCGGTTTTCACTGTCATTCACCGCTTTCAAAGTCACATCCTCTGCCATCATACGGGCAAGAGCCTGGGACACTTTGTCCTCGTCCCCTTTTGTCTTTACTATGTATTTCATGTATGTATAGGGAACTGAATATTCTGTCCTTGCGTAAGAAACAGGTGTCCCTTTAGAAGACAATGTATCTCCGGTCCTGGTGTTGGACAGCTTAGCCATGGCGCCAATATCTCCCGCAAACAATTCTTCCACCTCGGTTGGCTTATTGCCGCACATTGTGAAAAGCTTGCCTGGCTTTTCCTCCGCATCGGTATCCGCATTATAAAGGACATCGTCACCCTTGAGCACACCGGAACATACCTTAACAAATGAATATTTGCCGATAAACGGATCAACCATCGTCTTAAATACATATGCAGTCTTTGCCTTGGAAAAATCAAAATCCGCTTCAAATATTTTGTTCGTAGCTCTGTTGAGTCCTGCACATTTTCTCTTATCCGGGCTTGGGAAAAACCTGACAATGTCCGACAACAGATTTGCCACGCCCTGAGCCTGAGGATTCGCCCCCATTGCCACCGGAACAATATCTCCCTCCATAACTTCGGTGCGCATTGCAGAGCGGATTTCTTCAACAGAAAACTCTTCCCCTGCAAAATATCTCTCCATAAGGTCTTCACTGGTCTCCGCAACAGCCTCCATCAATGAATCTCTCAAAATCTGAAGATTCGGCAGGCAATAATCAGGAATTTCACACTCTTCCCTCTGTCCTATTCCGGTATACCTTCTTCCTGCATTCTTAATTACATTGATATAGCCGACCAGCTTCTCATTCTCACGGATAGGCTGAAAATGGGGTGCAATTTTCTTCCCATATCTCTCTGTTAAATCCTCGACAACCTGCCTGAAACTGGCATCATCCACATCCATCTCCGTTACATAAATCATGCGTGGAAGGTCATACTTTTCACAGATCTCCCAGGCCTTCTCCGTACCGACCTGAACCCCCGCTTTCCCTGACACTACAATTACTGCCGCATCGGCGGCACTGACCGCCTCCTCCACCTCTCCGACAAAGTCGAAATATCCCGGAGTATCCAGAATGTTGATTTTTGCTTTTTCCCACTCAATAGGAATTAAAGTTGTTCCGATAGAGAAACCACGCTTTTGCTCTTCTTTATCAAAATCACTGACCGTATTAGAATCAGAAACTTTTCCCATACGGTTTGTTGTCCCTGATACATACAACATTGCCTCTGCAAGGCTTGTCTTACCGCATCCTCCATGACCAAGCAATACTACGTTTCTAATCTCGTCTGTCCTGTAAACCTTCATGCTGCTGCCTCCTTGTATGTCGTTTATTATGTACACCTTCTGGACTATACTGTTTGTGCACACGCGTTATGTGTATATTGTACTAAAAAAAAATCCTGTTTACAACTCCTTTATCAATTTTTAACAATTTTTTATTACAGTTCAGCCATGCGAATTTTCGACAGTGTAGGCAGAAGAAAGCTTGCTTTCGTATGCATATACGGCCGAAAATTCATGTGGCGCTCTGCCACAGCGAGATGAAGCGCAGTGGAATCGAGCTGATGGATGAACTGTTACATTTTTTATTACAGTTCAACCATGCGAATTTTCGACAGTGTAGGCAGAAGAAAGCTTGCTTTCGTATGCATATGCTGCCGAAAATTCATGTGGCGCTCTGCCACAGCGAGATGAAGCGCAGCACATGTCCTTGGTTAGCAACCGTAGTGTGGTTGTTTAACAAGGACGGTACCCTTGGGGTGGAATCGAGCTGATGGATGAACTATAACTTATTTTATTCCGTCCAAGGTTCTTGCTTTTAGAGCAATCTTCGCTTATAATAATCTTATAGACTGAACCAGGTTCTAGAATACGTACTAATTGTTAATTAAAAGACAATTTGAAGGTTCAGGGAGGTTAAAACAATCAAAGGAGGTTTTTTTAAATGGAATTGAAAGCAAATGTTAATTTCGACCGGTTTGAGGCTGCATTACAGGTTGTTGATGCTCATACCGTCGGAGAGTTCTGCCGTGTAGTAATCGGCGGGGCTCCGGAGCCGCAAGGCACCACAATGATTGAGAAGAAAAACTGGATGATTAAAAACTACGACCACATCCGTACCGCCCTTATGTTCGAGCCAAGGGGGCACCATGATATGTTCGGTGCATTCCTCTGCGAGCCTGTCAACAAAGAAGCTGATTTTGGGGTAATCTTCATGGATACAGGCGGATACCTGAATATGTGCGGGCACTGTACAATCGGAAGTGTAACAGTTATCTTAGAAGCGGGACTTATGGAAGCCAAAGAAGGTATCAACCATGTAGTTCTGGAAGCTCCGGCCGGATTAATCCACACGGATGCAACCGTAAAAGACGGCAAGGTAGAATCAGTAACGTTGACAAACGTACCTGCTTTTGTTTACAAAGAGAATCTTTCTGTAACAATTGATGGGAAAGAAATTCCTTTTACTATTTCATTCGGCGGAAGCTTCTTTGCCCTAGTTGACACAACAAAAATCGGAATGTCAGATATTAGTCCAAAAACAATTCCTGAATTCCAGAAGCTGGGAATGAAAATGCTTGATGTAATTAACCGGGAAATCCCCATCCAGCATCCCCTGCTTGACATTACAAGCGTTGACCTGGTGGAATTCTACGGTCCTACACCGAATCCTGACAAGGCAAATATGCGAAATGTAGTCATTTTCGGCGATGCCATGGCAGATCGTTCCCCCTGTGGAACAGGTACGAGTGCAAAACTTGCTACATTACATCACTGGGGAGAAATCGGCGTGGGCGAAGAGTTCATCTATGAAAGCTTTATCGGAACCCGGTTCAAAGGTGTAATCAAAGAGACAACAAAGGTTGGCGATTACGATGCTGTTATTCCAATGATCACCGGAAGCGCCTATTTAACCGGCGTAGCTACATACCTGATTGATCCTACAGATCCATTAAAATACGGTTTTGAAGTGGGCTAACAAGAACCTTTTAGGGGATTGTGCAAAATGAGGAAATCCATTTTGCACAATCCCTTTTTAGGTTCAGCTGCAGTGCTCCTAATTTTCTTCCAAAGAACGTTTCTTCGTAATCGTCACCTTCTCATCATAACAGCTGAATATTTCATCTACTTTTTGTTTAGACTGCTTTGGCGTTACCAGGCTCACAACCGGCACCACAACCAGCCCTGCGATCATGGCAGCTGCCCCTGCATTAATGGGTGAAGCAATATATCCAATGAACAGGTTTGATACCGTAATGCCTACTCCCACAATAAAGCTGGCCCACACAGCAGCCCGTGTAACCCGTTTCCAATACAGTCCATATAAAAACGGTGCCAGAAATGCTCCCGCCAGGGCTCCCCATGAAATCCCCATCAACTGTGCAATAAATGTAGGCGGGTCAAGAGCCATCACAACAGACACAACAATAAAAAATATAATAAACAACTGCATAGTCACAATCTGCTTCTTCTCGCTCATATTTTTTATAATATTATCTTTTAATAAATCCAGGGTCATGGTGGAACTGGAAGTCAAAACCAGTGCCGACAATGTAGACATTGAAGCAGAAAGCACCAGTACTACCACAATACCAATCAGCAAATCCGAAAGTGTAGAAAGCATATAAGGGATGATACTGTCATAAATCACCGCTCCTGTACCCGTATTGTATAATTCCGGATTGTCAAAAAGTCTTCCGAAGCCTCCAAGGAAATAGCACCCTCCTGATATTACAATTGCAAAAAGTGTAGAAATAACCGCCCCCGTATTGATAGATTTCTCATCTTTAATGGCGTAAAACTTTCCAACCATCTGCGGCAGCCCCCAGGTTCCCAGCGAGGTAAGGATTACCACCCCAAGAAGATTCACCGGATCCGGCCCCAAAAATGAGGTAAACGCACCGGGCTGCCCTAAAGACACAGGAATATCACTCGGGATCTGTGCCAGTTTCTGCACTGCATCCAAAAACCCCCCTTGCCCGCTCAGTACGGATACAATCACCGCCACGATTCCAATCAGCATAATAATTCCCTGAATAAAATCATTAATCGCTGTCGCCATGTACCCTCCCAGAATTACATACACCGCCGTAAATACAGCCATTGTGATGACACAATATTCATAAGGGATTCCAAATGCCATGCCGAACAACCTGGACAATCCATTATATACAGATGCAGTGTAGGGTATCAGAAAAACAAATACAATCACAGATGCTGCAATTTTCAGGGCATTACTGCCATAGCGCTCTCCAAAAAAATCGGGCATTGTCCTAGATTTTAAATGCTGGGTCATAACCTTCGTCCTTCTGCCCAGTACCACCCAGGCCAGAAGACTTCCAATCAAAGCGTTGCCAATCCCAATCCATGTGGAGGCTATTCCATATTTCCATCCGAATTGCCCTGCATACCCCACGAATACCACTGCCGAAAAATATGAGGTTCCGTAGGCAAATGCAGTCAGCCAGGGTCCCACAGAGCGCCCTCCAAGTACAAATCCATCCACGCTTCTTGCATGTCTCCTGGCGTAAATTCCTACACCTACCATTATGGAAAAAAATAAAATTAGTAAAGTCAGTTTAGTCCCCATCTCTCTTCCTCATTTCTCTATGTTCGCTTATCCGCTTTAAAGTGTAACGCTTTAAAGTACTAAACTCAATGAATTCATACTACCATAATGCCCGCTTTACTGTCAACAAGTAAAGCGGGCATTGTAGCAAAATCCTCTTTTTATTTCATCTTTTCTACTCTGTCATGTATCGTCTTATTAAAATTCTCAATTTGCCGGCTGTATGTGTCATTCATATATATAGAATTCAGCATAAAGTCTGCAGTTGCCAGGTTATTTGCAATAGGAATATCATATACAACTGCAATCCGAAGCAGAGCCTTCACATCTGGATCGTGGGGCTGTGCCTCCAACGGATCCCAGAGAAAAATCATAAAATCTACTTGTCCTTCTACAATCTTTGCCCCAATCTGCTGGTCTCCTCCAAGAGGCCCGCTGCAGTATCCCTTTACCGGAAGTCCTGTCCTTTCAGAAATCAGCCTGGCCGTTGTTCCTGTCCCACATAGAAAGTGTCCTTTTAATATATCTTTATTTCTGTCACACCAGTCTACAATCTCCTTCTTCTTGCCGTCATGAGCTACCAGTGCGATATGTTTCGCTTTTCCAATTTCAACCGCTACATAATCGTCTTCTAACATCGTATTACCTCCCACTATTCTATCTCTTCTGTTTGTTTCTGTCATCTTATCCGGTTTGTTTAAGCAAACTGCTCCATAGAATAAAAACGGAAGGATGCCAGCAAACCGATGATTACAGTTACAATAATACTATAGATCAGTATAATTGGGAATACAAAATCTATATTAATTAATGTTCCAACGAGGACTGCAGCCCCAATACCCAGTCCCAGCGTCATCATCTGAATCAGCATCCGTATAATGTCCTGCCCGGTTTTCCCAAAGCTGTCTCCAAGCAGACACTGTACCACTACCTTTATATACATCCTGTTTGCCTGCAGTACAGTATAGATCAGCACCGCCATTGCAATCTGCCCGGGGCGGACTCCCCATGCAGTTCCAAGAATAATACACAAAATACAGCCATCTGCCAGCGCCTTAATATGCTCCATTAAGGTAGAGTACCACAGCTTTTTTATTGGACTGTCAGGTACCAAAAACAGGTACGGACTCTTAATCTCATTTTCCCATTTCCCCAGATATCCTGTTGTTATCAGAGTCATATATCCTACGATACCAAGCAAAATCATCTGGGGCATGCCTGTTTCTGTCACACTGTCTTTCATCATATATGAAAAGAAAACTGCGATAAAAAGCGTCAAAAGCGTCATTTTAGAAAAAATAAAATACTTTTCCTTTTTATATTCTAAAAGCTGCCTGTAAAATATGGCCTTTGCCCCTGTGGCCTCATAATGCTCCTTCACACGGCGAAATTTCTTTTTCTTCTTTCCTACACTCGTTACCATCTCTCCGTTTTTCTTTTGCTGCTTCATTTCCGCATAGTCATCCGCAAATTTTGCCGCATCTTCATAGTATCCGCCCTCACATTTCATGTGCCTGGCCACAGCAAACATCCCGGCAACGGACAGCAGATATAATGTGGTACATACAATATTCAATGGTGCAGGCCCCAAAAGGATCAGATGATAAGCTGAAATATTCCATCCGACAAACGGTATCATCTGCAGACCAGGCCAGTCAAAGAATGACCATGCTGACTCCAGAGTCAATCCATATCTTCTAAAATACAGTATAATCAACAGACTGACACCTATCAGAAAAGCCCTGATAATCCTGCCAACCCATTTCATATTCTCCGCTGATATTCTATCATTTGCATACAGATAAGTCATAATACTGCCTTCCATAAGAAGTTCCAGCACACAGCCAGTCAGAAAAAACAGCAGCATTCTCCAGACTTCAATCTGAAATACAGTAATCCCGGCGATAAAAAATACGATTGCGACAATGATAGACAGCAGATAATTCATCCATGCACCGTGAATTAATATTAACTTAGGACTAATAGGTGCGGGGAACACAAAATGTGCGTGGGCAGGACGGAATATAATGCCTTTCCTGGAGGAATAGCTGGCAAAATTTCCAAAAAACATATAAATCGTCCATATTGTTACAATTGCCAGCAATCCTCTTACAGAATCAACTTTCACCGTTCTGACAAGCTGTCCGAGCATTACTATAACAAAAACGCCATAGATAATTCCTCCAATCATAATTAAAAGGGTAATCGGCTTTTTTACTGCTCTTTTCACATTATTTACAAGACTTTGTTTTGTCAGATAAAATAATGCTCTCATCTTTTCTCACCGCCTTTGTCCGGCTTTCCTGTCATTTCAAAGAACAGAGCATCCAAATCCTTCTCTCCTACCTCGTCTTTCTTATAGGAGCCGATAATATGGCTTTTTTCCATCACAAACATAATGTCCCACAGTTCTTCCACCATCTCCAGCATATGAGTGCTGATCAAAACTGTTGCTCCTTTATCACGCAATTCAAGCAGCACAGCTTTTAACTCTTTAATGGCTCCCGGATCCAGCCCTACCATAGGTTCATCCAGAAGAATAACCTTGGGCAGGGTAACAAGGGCACAGCAAATGCTTACCTTCTGCATCATTCCTTTGGACAATTCATTGCCCAGTTTATCCTGCTTATCATGCAGCTCAAAACGTTTCAGCATTTCCTCTATATACTCATCCTCAGCAGAGCTATTATATGCATTTCTGACAAATTCAATATGTTCTCTCACAGTAAGCGCATCAAACATGGACGGCATTTCCGGGACATAAGAAAAAAGTTTTTTTGCCTCCAGCTTTTTTGCCCCGATTCCTTGTATTCCAATCCGCCCATCATATCGGAGCAGCCCTGCAATACATTTTATAATAGTGGATTTTCCTGCTCCGTTTGGCCCCAGCAGTACTCCCACCTGACCGTCTGGAATAAAGAGATTGACCTTGTCAACTGCCAGATGTTTTCCATATGATTTACTCAATTCTTGTATTTCCAGCATAATTTCCTCCTAAAATAACCCTCGTATTATTGTACTACTTTTATAATACAATAATACGAGGGTTTTTCATTCCTGTCAATAAATGATTATTCATAATATTTCATAAGTGCCTGTGTACCCAGATTGCCGTACCCTTCAGCCTCCAGTTCTTCATAGCTGGCAAGCACCTGACTGAGCACTCCCAAATCCAATTCACTTATGTTTGCCTCAATCAATGCCAGTTTCATATCCTTGATAAAGTGTTTCATGAAAAATCCCGGGGCATAATCTTCCTCCAGAATCTTGGGACCAAATGTATCAAGCTGCTTACTTCCGGCTGCACCTGTAGAAACCGATTTCAAAACGGTCTCCAGGTTAAGTCCCTTGGCTTTTGCATAAGCGAGAGCTTCGCAGACCCCTGAGAGCGTTCCAGCAATCATAATCTGATTTGCCAACTTGCAGTGCTGTCCACTTCCCGCTTTCCCCTGGTAGTTAATATTAGTTCCCATGGCCTCAAAAAGCGGCATGCATAACTCGTAATCTGGCTTGTCACCTCCCACAAGGATAGACAGAGTCCCTTCTTTTGCACCAGTATCACCGCCCGTCACAGGGGCATCCAGCACATGAAATCCTTTCTTTTTTCCTTCCGTATAAATCTTTTCCGCTATCTGCGGACTCGTGGTTGTCATATCAATCAGGTATGTACCATTTTCTGCGCTGTCCAAAATGTTGCCGGCATCAAAATACACTTCCTCTACGTCCTTTGGGAAACCGACAATCGTAATCACAACTTCACATCCCACAACACAACCGGCAATACTGTCATGGAAAATGGCCCCCTCCCCGATTACATCCTCTACCTTTGCTCTGTTTCTGGCATAAATATGCAGTTCAAGACCCGCCTTCATTAAATTGCGGACCATAGACTTTCCCATAATTCCCACTCCAATAAACCCAATTTTCTTCATATGCACTTTCCCCTTCCTATATCCATTTGTCATTAGTTTACAATTAGCCCTATTATTTGTCAATGCGGCATAAGCAAATTGAACACATGGACAGGTAATCCAAAATACAACAAATTTCCTGGTATGTATACTATTTACCTGGTATAATAACCATATATCTTATGATACCAGGGTCAAAAGGTCGTGCGTTTCATGCTTGCATGAAAAAGCATGACTTTGGGGCCCGAAAAACATGAGAAAGTAGCCCGAGCAGAGCGGATTTCGAATGTTTTTAGGATTGCGGGAGCACAAAGTGCGGAGCAATCCGTAGGCATCAGGGGGCAAAATACCTTTTGACCCCTACATCATATCTTATTGGTTGTCAGCAATTCAAGGGGAAAATTATACATGCAAACTTTATACATCGGAGGGATTACAATGGAGCTTTCTAAACAAGTGGCATCGCAGATCGTCAAAGCCGTCTATCAGGTTGTGGGAAGTGATATCAACCTTATCAATGCCGACGGAATCATTATCGGAAGTACAAATGAAAAACGCATCGGCACTTTTCATGAAGCCGGTTATTCAGCGATAAAACAAGGCATTCCTGTCTTTGTCAGTCGACAGCATGATTATAAGGGAGCACAAAGTGGGGTTAACTATCCAATCTTTTTTGAGGGGACCCCTATAGCATCTATTGGTATCACAGGCAATCCAGACGAACTCGAACAATTTGGTTTCCTGATTACAAAAATCACAGAAGTATTTCTAAAAGAACAGCAGCTCAATGAAGAGCTCCTGTCTGAAAATCGTTCTCTCCACTATATGGTTACTTCCCTTATTTACAATAACATCCAGAACCCCAAGCAGCTGGAAGCATTGCTCGAAAAATACCAAATTGATCAGACAATGGATTATGCTGTATTATCCATTCATATGCGGGACACGGCTTTGGAGCGCTCCCTTGGCTTTTATTTTTCAGAGCTTGGCTGCCATCTTTCACTTTATCTCTATCCAAACGAGTGGATTGTCATTTTTGACAGAGAAACATTTGCTAAGTTTTCTTCCGAAGAATTCTGCCGCAAATATAAAGGGGGACTGTGTGCCGGTATTGGCCCTTTTGTCCCTCTCTATCAGCTGAACCAATCATATAAAAGTGCACAGTCCGCCCAAGAACATGCACAGCGGATCAATTTGGCACTTTGCAGTATAGAGGACATTTCTCTAGAATTTGTGCTGGAAAATCTTCCGCGAAATATTCAGAAGCTATACTATGAACACTTATTAAATTCATTGACTGAAAAAGAACTTCATATTCTAGAAACATATTTTGCATGTAATTTATCATTGAAAGATGCCTCAGAAATATTGTTTATACACAAAAATACATTACAATATCAACTGGATAAAATCACAGAAAAAACAGGACTGAATCCGCGGGTGTTCCAAGATGCATTTCTTTTGCAGTTTGCATTTCTCTGCAGGAACAGAATATAGAAACCTGTGGCATTATTGGTATACATGACACCCCTTACTTGATTTTTCATTACCTGTACTATATATTTTCAAAAGGAATCTGCTATACTATTGTCAGATGCTTATGAAGGGAATCCATGCTTTATAAGAAATACTAGACTGGAAAATTTGGAGGTTTTATATGAAGGTTGTTGTCGCTGTTGATTCTTTCAAAGGAAGCTTAAGTTCCATGGATGCCGGGTTCGCTGTCCGGGATGGCATTCTCCGTGCCCGTCCGGATGCGGAAATTATTGTTAAACCACTGGCTGACGGCGGAGAAGGAACCACAGATGCTTTGATAGAAGGTATGGGGGGAGAACGAATTTCTATCACTGTCACCGGCCCCCTGGGAAAACCGGTTGATGCCTATTATGGATATCTAAAAGAAACCGACACTGCAATTATTGAAATGGCCTCTGCAGCCGGTATTGTCCTCGTCCCCAACGGGGAAAAGAATCCACTGACTGCCACCACCTTCGGTGTGGGGGAAATGATAAAGGATGCTGCCGAAAGAGGCTGCCGTAATTTCATCATCGGCTTAGGCGGAAGTGTTACAAATGACGGGGGTATCGGGATGCTTCAGGCTTTAGGATACACTTTTCTGGACAAGAACTTCCAGGAAACCGGGCAGGGGGCACAGGCGCTCGGCAAAATAACTTCCATTAAAACGGACAATGTATATTCTAAATTAAAGGAATGCCATTTTCAGGTTGCATGTGATGTAACCAATCCTCTCTGCGGCAAAAATGGTGCTACATATATTTATGGCCCGCAAAAGGGGGTGTCTGGTGCAATGCTGGATAGGCTGGATGCCGATATGTCCCATTTTGCAGCAATTACATCGATGGTTATGGGTAATGACTTTTTAGAAACAGAAGGGGCCGGTGCGGCGGGGGGACTTGGTTTTGCCCTTTTAAGTTACCTGAACGCCCGTCTGATTCCCGGGATAGAGTTGATTTTGGATGCAGTCAGACTGCAGGATGCATTAAAGGATGCCGATATCGCAGTTACCGGCGAAGGCAGACTGGATCATCAGACTGCAATGGGGAAGGCGCCTGTAGGGGTTGCGCGCCTTGCAAAGAGATACAATGTGAAAGTCCTTGCATTTGCAGGCGGAGTCACAAAAGATGCCAGAGCCTGTAACAAAGCCGGCATAGATGCTTTTTTTCCTATTGTGAGGGGAATCACCACGCTGGAAGAGGCAATGGAGCCTGAGAATGCACGGGCCAATATGACAGATACTGTGGAACAGGTATTCCGCATTATATAGAGAGAAGCCGGGGAACTCCCGGCTTCTCTCATTTATACTTTATTCCCGCGAGCAACGAGCCAAGCGGAAATGCTTGCATTTTCATTTGGCGACTGCCGCGAGGGTCAAAGACTCCGCAGCTTGCTGCGGGGTCTTTGACTTTTGTACAGGAAAGGCACCCTGACTTTGCAAGATGCCTCTTCAAACTTATAAATTATCTTCTGTAACCCATACCTAAAATTCCCACGGAATCTATTATACATCTAATCCGCATGTGATGCAAGAGAAATTTTATATTTTTTGTAACAGTTCAGCCATCGAATTTTTGACAGCGTAGGCAGGAGAAAGCTTGCTTTCGTATGCATATGCTGCCGAAAATTCATATGGCGCTCTGCCACAGCGAGATGAAGCGCAGCACATGTCCTTGGTTAGCAACCGTAGTGTGGTTGTTTAACAAGGACGGTACCCTTGGGGTGGAATCGAGCTGATGGCTGAACTGCTACTTTGGGACTTAGCCTTTCATTCGGCCGGAAAACGCGCAAAAAGCCACAATCCCTTGGAAGCACTGAATTTGTGGCTTTCCTTCAAGCTGAAAATCGGACTTGAACCGACGACCCCTTCATTACGAGTGAAGTGCTCTACCAACTGAGCTATTTCAGCCTATAGTCCAAAAGACGAACCTTTGTCATTATATCTCTTTTCCAGAGGATTTTCAACTATTTTTTTACTTTTACGCTGAGCCTTTTCACGTTTTTGAATAACTGGAGTATACGGGATTCGAACCCGTGGCCTCAACAATGCGAATGTTGCGCGCTCCCAACTGCGCCAATACCCCATGGAAATAGTATAACACTGTAGAAACAAAAAGCAATGGAAATATGAAAATAAGCCGCAAATCCACCATTACAAGGGATTGCGGCTGTTTGCTTTTTAAGTTTATAGACTCCTACTCGCCTCCGGGGCCATCTTTTCTCGGCCGCTCGGATTCGGGCAACGGCTCTGTGGGTTTGGGAGAATCCATATTTCCGTCATAAGCATCCTTACTTTGAGAATAATCTTTTAGGCTATTTAAGGATTTTTCAGATGTTGTTTTCTTATCCATGTGCGCACACTCCTTTCGGAGTTAGTGTGTACCACATTATTTATTTTATTCCTGCGAGCAACGAGCCAAACGGAAATACAAGCATTTCCATTTGGCGACTGCCGCGAGGGTCAAAGACCCCGCAGCTTGCTGCGCTACAAGTTTGATGCCCCGTCAGCTTGCTGCGGGCTCTTTGACTCTTCTTTTATATTCTGATACATATGCACTGCCAGCTGATGATAGGGCATTTCGACCTTTTCCTTGTCAAATGCCAGCTTAATTTTTTCTAGCAGTCTGCACCGGGTATTCCAATAATCCGCAGTCTTCACCCATGCATGAAGCCCCAATGTGACTGCGCTGTCGCCAAGGGAATCAACAAACACTGTACTGTCTTCGTCATGTATAACCGAAGTATCTTTTGCCAGCAGCTCCTCCAGCAGCGACTTGGCCTTTTTCAGATCCGCCTGATAAGAAATATTTACCCTTAAATCCAACTGCCTCTCAGGGCGCGCTGTTACATTTGTCAGGCTGCTGTTTGCAAGTGTACCGTTAGGTATGACAATAATTTTATTATCCACAGTTGATAATTTCGTATAAAATATTTGTATCTCCTTTACTGTTCCTTCGTTTTTCTGGGTATCCTCAATAATATAGTCACCCACCACAAACGGCTTCATTAGAAGTATCAGAACCCCTCCGGCGAAATTAGCCAAACTTCCCTGGAGTGCCAGACCTATAGCTACTCCGGCAGAGGCTATTAATGCCGCCACAGAAGATGATTCTATGCCCAGATTTGTTGCAATAATAAAAACTAACAGCGCATACAGACTGAATTTCAGCAGAGAGCTGATAAACTGAATCACGCCCCGGTCGGCATTACCTCTCTGTAAAGAATGCTCTACAAGTTTTTGCAGCCAACGTATGACAATGCGGCCGATAAAAAAGAACACAAGAGCCAACACCACTTTGATTCCAAAATTAATTATATCCGGAAGATGAGCCTGACAATATTGTGTTATCCGATTCACTTCGCTTGTCACTTCTCCTGCCACTTCTTCTGCGGATGTGATACCTGTTTCTCCCAAAGTCATATTCATATCTTCTTTCCTTTCTCCGCCTGCAGAGCAAGAAAGGCACACATATTTCCCCGCCTGTCTCCCATTGTCCTGTGAGAGAAAAGTGCCTCGCTGTTGCAGTGCGTACACAAATTTGTTACAGCTATATTTTCTTTGAGAATCCCGGCCTCCCGAAAGATTATTTCGTTGGCTTTCCAGAGATCTAACTGATATTTACCGTTATCTTTCCTGTAAAACAAATGTTTCCAGCTATTTTCGTCAAAGTGTTCCCTGAACTGTTCAATGACATCCTCACTGACCTCATAGCACTCCTGGCAAATAGAAGGACCAATCGCTGCCAGGATATCGGCAGGATTAGATCCATATTCCTCCTGCATCAATTCTACTGTCACTTTCCCAATTTTTCCTACTGTTCCCCGCCACCCCGAATGGCTTAAGCCAATTGTCCTTTTTACGGGATCCACAAAATAAAGAGGGACGCAGTCTGCAAAAAAGGTAACCAGACAAATTCCCGGCACATTGGTGACAAGACCATCCACATCGCTGTAGCCTCTGGGGCGCAGTATTCCCATTCCCCTTTCTTCATCTGTGACAACGCGGACATTCGTAGTGTGGGTCTGCTGAGTAAACACCATATCCTCACTGTTTACCCCTATCGATTCCCCTATCCTCCGGAAATTTTCCCGGACGGCTTCCTCTTTGTCTCCTCTCGTAAAACTTAAGTTTAGCGACGAATAGCAGCCTTCGCTGACACCTCCCAGACGGGTGGAAAACCCGTGTCTCACAATCCCTGTATTTTTAAATAACGGATATTCCAAATATGGAGTATCCGTCTCTATTTCCTGAAAAATCTTCTTTTCACTTTTATACTGCAGACCTAAGCTCATAAATATTCACCCCTGAAATGCATTTTTGATATGTATAATTTTCTCCCCCTCGATTCCGATTACATCGAATCTGCAAGGGCTGTCGGAAATACCCCGAACCGCCAGATAATAAGAGGCACACTTGTAAAGTGTTCTTTGCTTTTTCATGTCAACAGCCTCCAATGGGCTGCCTTTCTTTTTGTCCTGCCGGTATTTCACCTCGCAGAACACCAGATATGGCCCGTCCCTGGCTATGATATCAATCTCACCCTGGCGGCAGCGGTAATTGAACTGCAAAATAACATATCCCTGTTGTTCCAGGTAATACCCCACAGCCTGCTCATAATCTGAACCCACTTTTCTATTATTCTGTTTCTTCTCTTCCATTATTTCTATATTGCGATGTCAAAGTTTTTTATAAAACATGCCCGGTGAATCGGTGTAGGCCCCAATCTCTTCAATGCTTCAATATGAGCCGCAGTCCCATACCCCTTATTCTCTGCGAGCCCATAGCCAGGTAATATTTTATCATATTCTTTCATTAATCTGTCCCTTGTCACTTTGGCAATAATACTGGCCGCAGCGATAGAAATACTTTTTGCATCCCCTTTAATGATAGGCACCTGTGGAATTGTAACCTCCGGTATAGTCACTGCATCATTGAGCAGCAGCTCCGGCCTCGGGTCCAAATTTGCTATAGCGTCACGCATAGCTTCATAAGTTGCCTGCAGGATATTTATCTCATCAATCCTGGCGGGGCCTGCCATACCGATTCCAGTGGCAACCGCCTTTTCCATAATCTCCTTATATAACTCTTCCCGTTTTTTTGCAGAAAGCTTTTTAGAATCATTGATATAAAGTATCTCACAGTTCCTTGGAAGAATCACCGCACCTGCCACTACGGGGCCTGCCAGAGGACCCCTTCCAACCTCGTCAATACCACAGATATAGGCATACTGCTCATACTTCAGCTCAAACTTTCTCATCTCTTTGAGACGAAGCTGTTCCGCAAGCAGTTTTTCTTCTCGTCTTCTGTACTTCAATATCAGAGCTTTAACTCCGCTGCGGCTGTCCCCGGCATATTTCTCATAAAGCCCTGGAAGCTCACGACTCCCGGCCTGTTCAAATTTCTGCTTAATCCGGCTAATCCTCTCACTCATGCTTAATCACTCCAAATTTATCAAAAGGCCAGATACGGATCCATGCTCTTCCCAGCAGATCCTTTCTGTGAAGTACACCTACGCTCTCATCCCGGCTGTCGGCACTGTGATTTCGGTTGTCTCCCAGGACGAAGTATTCATCATTCCCCAATAGAATTGGTTCTTCAGCAATTCCCGGAGCAATCATATCTTCATTTCCATAGTGTTCATCCAAATCCTGACCGTTGATGTATACTTTTCCCTCTTTCACCTGCACTGTTTCTCCTGGCATGCCTATAATACGCTTTATATAGTAT
Source organism: Muricomes intestini (assembly GCF_004346165.1). Classification (GTDB taxonomy): domain Bacteria; phylum Bacillota; class Clostridia; order Lachnospirales; family Lachnospiraceae; genus Muricomes; species Muricomes intestini. The sequence goes on from NZ_SLZZ01000033.1 coordinate 27,752, forward strand.
GTATTTTCCTTATATTGATAAGGAAATACAATAATTTCAAACCTCTTTGGCTCCCTGAAACGGTAGGATATCTTATCCACAATCAAATTATCTCCGTCCGACAGCGTAGTCTCCATGGAAGAACCACTGACACGGGTGCGCTGGCCTACAAATGTAATAATCAGGTAAGTCAACCCTATGATAATCAATATATACACAATCCAGCCAAACAGTTCCCTTATAATACTTTTTTCCTGATTCATGCCTAATCCCTCTTTCTGCTGTCTCTTTATATCTTATTCATAATTATAAGGAAATTCAAGTGTTATTTTCCCAAGTCTTCCATTTCTGAAATCATCCAGAAGCAGCCTTGCAGCCTTCTCTGTATCCAGTTCACTGCCCTTTATTAAACAATGTCTGCTTTTTGCGATTTCTTTCAGGCATAAAAAGTTATCTTCCATTTCTTCAATCTGATACTTGCCTTTTAGAATTCCCGGATAGAATTCCTTTAGAAAACCAATCAGTTCCATGGATAGCTCCTCCACATTGAGAATTTCTTCCTTAATAGAGCCAATGAATGCAAGTCGAAGACCCACGGTCTGATCTTCAAATTTAGGCCAAAGTATGCCCGGCGTGTCCAAAAGCTCCACATTTTTGTTCAGGCGAATCCACTGTTTTCCCTTGGTCACACCCGGCTTATTGCCAGTTTTTGTACATGCTTTTCCAGCCAGAGCATTAATAAATGTTGATTTTCCCACATTGGGAATTCCCACCACCATAGCCCTCACCGGGCGATTCAGAATTCCCCGTTTTCGGTCTCTTTCAGTTTTCTCCCTGCAGGCTTCCTGAATCACACCCTGTATGGATTTGATTCCTCCGCCTTTTTTGGAGTTTACCTTTACGACCGAATAGTCCCTTTTCTTAAAATATTCTGCCCAGGAATCATTCCACTTGTCTTCTGCCAAATCCGACTTGTTCAGCAGAATCAGCCTTGCCTTGTTCTTTCCCAGTTTGTCAATTTCTGGATTTCTGCTGCTTACCGGAATTCTGGCATCCACCAGTTCAATGACCAGGTCTACCAGTTTTATGTTTTCCTGCATCATGCGTTTTGCTTTGGTCATATGACCCGGATACCACTGAAAATACATATTTTCTTCCTCCCTTATCTCTTTACAAAGCCAAAATCAGAGCCTAAACTGGTAACGAACCAGACCTTTCCATAGATTTCTCTTCTCTTTACATTACCAATATCCGCCATCCGGCTGTCATCACTGCCGGCATGATTATCTCCGATCACAAAATATTCGCCGTCACCCAGCGTAAGCGGCTCAGCTGCAACACCGGAATCCTTTATATTCTTCGCATGAATATGTTCCTTCACAGCCTTGTTATTAATATAAACAAGGCCATCCTGAATCTGTATCGTCTCCCCCGGAAGGCCCACAATTCGTTTAATAAAATAGTGGGCATTTTCATTTCCGTTGGGTTTGAATGCAACAACATCTCCCCGCTTCGGCCTGCTTGCATTATAGACAAGCCTATTTACCATTACAACATCACCATTTTTCAAGGCAGGCTTCATGGAATCTCCTGCATTACTTACTCTTTGTCCGAAAAACCAGACAAGTACAAATGCAACAACACAGACAGTCACAATCTGAAGAATCCAGTTTACAATAGCGCCTGTATTTTTTGTTTCTGAATGTGACTTTTCTTGCTGAAATTTCAATCCTGGTTTTCTTGCTGCGAACTTAAGATCCCGTTCCTTTTTCACACTCTGTTTTCTTTTTGCCTGTCTTTTGCGCTTTTTTCGAAAATTTAAATCTGCCATCTTTCTTCCTCATAAATAGATGATAGTTCTCATTATATTAAAAGGGACAATATACATGGTGTATTTGTCCCTCTCACAGTTACTATTTTACTAATTCTTTTACCTTAGCTCTCTTACCGACACGGCCTCTCAAGTAGTTCAGTTTTGCTCTTCTGGCTTTACCTCTGCGGATAACCTCTACGCTTTCAACGCTGGGCGAATGCAGCGGCCATGTCTTCTCGACACCGACTCCGCTGGATTTCTTGCGCACTGTAAAGGTAGCTCGTGTGCTTCCACCCTGCTTCTTCAGAACTGTTCCCTCAAATACCTGAATTCTTTCACGTGTACCCTCTTTAATCTTGGCATATACTTTTACCGTATCGCCTACATTAAACTCCGGCACGTTCTCTTTTAACTGTTCTGCCTCAATACTCCTGATAATATCATTCATCGTGTGACCTCCTTCATATTTAGACGTTCTTAATACTTGAATACAGACTCATCAAATGTCCATAGAATTCTTTTTGTATCAGAGGACCATCCCTGTTCATTTCACAACTGTTGTATTCTATCATATTTCCTTGTAAGTTTCAAGTCTTTTTTAAATTCCAGCAGGTTAAACTTATAAATTGTTATTTCAAGTAGCACCGTATGGTGCTGCTTGAAAAATATAGAGAGTTGTCTTATTTCAGGGAAGAACCCCCTGTAGACTCTAATGCTTTCTGTATACTACTTATATCCAACATGGAGAGCATACGTTCGGTTTCATTTTCATAATCCAAGGACAGTTCATACCGAATCCTTTTCATGCTTATCTTATAGCTTTCTTTTACCAACCGTAAGATCGACATTATTATCTTTTTCATAATCTGCAGATTTTTGGCCCCCGTTTTGGCCATGCTTGTATTTTTATCATCCTGGAACGTGAAATCCAACTGCCAGTGTAACTGGTTCTC
>NZ_SLZZ01000034.1 GCF_004346165.1 Muricomes intestini
TATGCGGTAATCCCTGTTACCATTAGTCTTTATCAACTAATATTTTACAGGTAAATCCACGAATCTACAATTGTGAGGTCACTTCATATTATCTATTTTTACTTTAGAAAAGCAAATGCTGATATTATTGCCCAGAAGGCAGCGGAACGTGAAGCGGCAGAACAGGCTGATGCTGCGGCCCGGGTTGCCGAGTCATAAACAAAGATAAAAAGCTACCCAGTTTTGTAAAAATGACAAGATTGGGTAGTAATCTGTTCATAGTAATTTTGCAACGAATTAGGAGGAATTTAATATGGAAACAAACAGGCTTACCAGAGAAGAGATTTTTAAATGGTGTTCTATTCCAAAGGAGGAGTTAAAAAATCAAGAAGGGCTAAAGACAAAACTGGAAATCCGCAAAGATAAAGCCACGGTGATGACAGAGCTGGGCAATATGATGGCGGACGAGGTGATCGAGCATAACAGACAGGGTATTCCGACAAAATGGGTATTGCCGGCAGGGCCTACAGATGAATATGATATTTTTGTTGACCGTGTTAATAAAGAAAGGATAGACCTTAAGAATCTTTGGATATTTCATATGGATGAATTCCTTGACTGGGAAGGCCGCCCGCTTCCTGTTGCAGACACATATGAAAGCCTGGAAGGGACTATGAATGCCTGCTTCTACGGACGCATTGACAATGAATTGAATGTTCCCCAGGAGCAGAGGATCTGGCCCAGAATTGACAACATTGATTATGCAGATGAACTCTGTGAGAATCTGGGAGGAGTGGATACCGTGTGGGCGGGAATCGGGGCAACCGGCCTGGTGGCATTTAATGAAGCTCCCCGCAGCTACTGTTACCGTCTGAGTGTGGAAGAATATGCACAGGGAAAAACAAGAATTGTAGACTTGAATGATGATTCTATTATCGCTATGTCCCAGCGCTCTTTCGGCTGCTGTCTGGATCGGATTCCCCCAAAAGCGATTACCCTTGGATTCAAAGTTATGCTTTCGGCAAAGCGGGCTGTTTATATGGTAGCTACGGGAACATGGAAGCAGACGGTTTGCCGTATTCTCTTATTCAGTGAGCCCACAGTAGAATATCCGGTTACAATTATACCAAAATATGTTCAGGATGTAGTTCTGTATACAACAGAAGAGACAATTGATCATCCTATGTCTCATGAGACGAAAGGGTGGTAGATTATGGCGAAAAAAGATGTTATTGTGCTCAACAGCCATGGGGCAGGGCAGTATGCATATGCTGACCACATGCCCAAGTGGGGAGAAACCTTGAGCGTAAAGAATTGGTATGTGGCAGAGGATGGGGGAAAAGGAACTAATGTTGCTGTTGCATTAGGGCGGCTTGGTATTGATACTGCTTATATTGGAAAAGTCGGCAATGATCCATGGGGAGATTTGGGGGAGAAGTGGCTGAAGGAAGCAGGAGCCGATGCCACTTACATGTACCGGACAGATGAGGTATCTACAGGAACCGGACTCATTCTGATAGGACCGGAGGGGCAGAATACGGTTATTGACGGGGACAGCTCCAGTATTGTCTTAAAAGAGGAGGAAGTGATTCAGGCCCTGGATAATATGAAGGGCTCTACATTTTTTGTTACAGGATTTGAAGTGCCTATGCGTATTGCACTTGCAGGTGCGAAGTATGCAAAGAAGCTGGGAATGCTGACAGTGCTGAATCCAAGCCCTCTGCCGGAAGAACCGATGAAAAAACTGGACTATATAGACTACTTATTTATCAACGAAGTAGAGGGAAGATATATCTGCAATGAGGCAGAGGATGCGGAACTTGAACCGCGCAGGTTAATGGAAGAAGTGCAGGAAATTTATGGAGTAGGGAATGTGATTATGACCTTGGGGGCTGAGGGGAGCACCGCCCTGCAAGGGGAGGAGTTTTTTAATATCCCCCCTGTCAGGGTAGAAAAGGTAGTAAATACGGCCGGTGCCGGAGATGGGTTTATGGCGGCAGCAATCGCAAATCTTGTCTGGGGAAAAACACTGAAAGAGGCCATGGAATGGGCGGGCAAATATGCAGCACTCTCTGTGACCATCAATGGTACGATTCCTGCATACCGCCCCCTTGACGAAGTAAATGCATTCATAGAAAAATACAACTGACAGGAAGAGGCAGCAATACTTTATAAATATATAATCAGCAGGCGTATCTATAACGCCGAAAACAGAGGAGGAAAACAAAATGGGACATTTTATAACAGGTGTGGTTACGGAGATTCTGACCCCATTCAACGAGGAGGGAAGTATCAATTATCAGCAGGTGGAGGAACTGATCACCTGGCAGATGACAAAGGGAATTAAGACTTTCTTTGTCAATGGTCTTGCGGCAGAAAGCCAGGCACTCTCCAACGACGAAAAAATTAAGCTGTTAAAAACAATTTATGGTGTGACACAGGGAAAAGCTAAGATCATGGCGTGCGCGTTTGAAAATACAGTCAGACAAAACAAGGAGCTTCTTGACCTTTATGAGGAAACAGGTCTTGCAGATGCCTATTTTATCACGGCACCGCCTTTCTTCCGCCATACACAGGAGGCACTGTATGATTATGCGGCAGAGCTGATTGATTATGCGGAGCGTCCAGTTTATATATACAACTGTGCACAGATGGGAACCTTGTTTGCGCCGGACACACTGTGCAGACTGGTAAACAAACATCCAAACTTAAGAGGATTTAAGGATGCTTCCGTGGACATATTGAACTTTATCCAGTGTACGCTGCGTGTTGATCCGGAGAACTTTGATTTCCTGGGAGGATGCGATGGACTTGACGGCGTTATGATGCTTCTCGGAGCAGTAGGCTGTGTATCATTTATGGCAGTTCCATTCCCGAGGGAAATGATCGATATCGTGAAAGCAGGACTGGAAGGCGACAGAGAAAAATGTATTGCAGCTCAGCATAAAGTGCTTCGCATCCGCAATCTGTGCAAACAGGCACCGTTTAATGCAGCGTGGATATATGCGATGAAATATGGAGGAGGACCGGCAGGAATGCACTCACGTATGCCGGCAGACCAGGATTATGTACCGGGAGAACTGAAAAAGCAGCTGGATGATCTGGCAGGCCAAATGGGATATGATGTGCAGTAGGCGAAAGGAGACCCGAATGTCATGGAATTAACGAAAGTAAATTTTAAACCCTCATTTTTTGGTGATCGTCCCGTGGAACTGATTTGTGACGGAGCACTGAGCGCTGTTGCATTTCGATATGAGACAGGGGTGTGCGGGCTGCGCATTAAAAATCAGCACTGTAGTATGGTGGTTCTGCCATATATGGGGCAGCAAATCTGGTTTGCAGAGTTTGAAGGTAAGAATCTGACCCAGAGGTCAATTTTCGATCAGCCTCAGGCCACCACAAAGTTTGGTGATAACTATGGCGGATTTTTGCTCCACTGCGGCCTGACAAATATCAATTGTGCGGGGAAGGGGGAGGACTATCCTCTTCATGGAGAATTGCCATTTGCAGATTATCAGGAGGCATATACAGGGATAGGGCATGATGAAAAAGGAAAGTATCTCGTGGCCGGCGGAACATTTGTATACCGTAACAGTCAGGAATATCATTATGCCTACAGCCCTCAGCTTCGCCTCTACGAAGATGCCTCGGTCGCAGAAATGTATATTGACATTCATAACCGCCGGGGCAGCAGCCTGGACTATATGTTTATGTGCCACATGAACTGGCTTGCAGTGGAGGGTTCCCGCCTTGTATATAGTGCAAAAAAAGATAAAGAACATATGAAAGTAGATCCAACCGAATTAGGCGGTGATTCAGCCCGCGCAGTGCATATCCGCAAATATGGAAAGAAATTGCTTGAGGATCCGGCACTGGCGGATGTGCTGGATTCTAAGACTCAGTGCTATGATCCAGAGATGTGTATCAATATTTGCTACGAATCAGACAAGAAGGGATGGGCACATGCCATGCAGGTAATGCCTGAGGGAGATGCATGTTATGTAGGATTCTGCACAAATAAGCTCCCATATGCACTGCGCTGGTTCTGCCGCACAGCTGATGAAGACGGTGTCGGCATTGCGCTGCCGACAACAGGTACGAACCGTTCTACTGCTTATCAAAAGGAAAACGGATACTACAATACACTACCCCCGGGAGCTCATGATAATCTTCGGTTTGACTTTGGCTATTTAGATAAAGAAAAAGCACAGGGGATGGAATATTACATTGAAGATATTTTGAAAAATGCAGATTAGAGGAGGGGAAAATATGTCTATGAAAATTGCATTATTTACGGCCGGCTTTTCTAATTATCCAATTGAGCGTGTTTTCAAAGCTGCCGCAGAAAATGGGTATGACGGAATTGAAATCGGAGGATTCAGGCCACATGCGTATGCACCCGATCTGGCAAGAGGGAGAGCTGCAAGGATTCATCAACTTTCCGAAGAATATGGGCTCCCTATTATAAGCTATGCACCGGAAAATACAGGGTCCCCATACAGTCTGGTTTTTGAAGACTCACAGATGAACAAAGAAAGTCTGGATTATTTTAAAATGACACTGGATATGGCAAAAGAAATTGGCTCTGAATACTGCATGTTTGCGTGCAACCATCCTGGATATGGCCGAAATAGAGAAGATGTAAAAAAGCTTTTCATTGAAAATATGCAGATTTTGACCGAGTATGCTGAAAAGATTGAACAGACTATTATTCTGGAGCCGGTTACACCATATGAGGGCACTATTATTGTTACATCCGATGACGTGCGCTGGGCCCTGGATCAGGTTCACTCCTCCAGATTTAAGTGTATGCTGGACCTGGCAGCCCCATTTACATGTGGAGAGCCAATCTGCTCATATTTTGAAAAGATGGGGAAGGATGTAAAACATATTCATTTTGTGGATTGTGAAAAAACTAGTGAAGATCATTTGATTCCCGGAGATGGGGAGATGGATTTTCCGCGTATTGTAAGTTATCTGAAAGAAATCGGCTATGACGGCTACCTTTCTCTGGAGCTGTTCAGCCGCTATGCAAATGAGCCCGCTTTTTCAGCAGAAAGAGGCTATAAAGTAATACGAAACTTATTAGACGAAAATTAGGGAGATAAAAGACATGGGAAAATTTGGTCCGATTGATGTTATTGTGTTAAACAGCCACGGTGTAGGACAGGTATGCCATATTAAAAGATTTCCGCGCCGGGGTGAAACTCTGGAAGCTACAAACTGGCACGTAGAAGAAGACGGAGGCAAGGGTGCGACGGTTTCAGTTGCACTTGGACGCCTGGGGGTCAGCACGGGATATATTGGAAAGGTCGGCTATGACCCGTGGGGAGACATGGGAGACCAGTGGATGAGCGAGTCCGGGGTTGATACTACTTATATGTACCGCGATCATTGTGTCTCTACAGGCACAGGTCTGATTATGATTGAGGACGACAGTACAAACACAATTGTAGATGGGGACAGTGCCTGCCAGGCCCTGACCTGGGAAGAGACACATGATGCTATCGATGCCATGAAAGAGGCAAGGGTATTCATCACTGGATTTGGAATGCCTTTTCGCAAGGCTCTGGATGGGGCAAAAATTGCAAAAGAGGAGTATAGGATGATAACTTTTTGTAATGTAAGCCCTTTGCCAAGTGAAGAAATGGGGGATTTAAGTTTTCTGGATTATATGGTCTTGAACGATGTAGAAGCAAAGACCCTATGTGATTTGCCGGAAGATACAGATGAGTCATCCATTAATATTTTAAAACAGATAAAAGAAAAATATCACTGCAAGGGTGTGATCATGACCTGCAGCTCGAAAGGAAGTGCAGTCTTAGACGGGAATGATTACTGGAAAGTAGCCCCGACTCCTGTAAAGGCAGTGGACACGATTGGTGCCGGAGACGGATACCTTGCAGCAGTTGCAGCAAACCTTGTGTGGGGCAAAGATCTGCGGAAGGCCACAGAGTGGGCAAGCAAATATGCGGCCTATAAAGTCACCAGACCAGGCAGCATGACTAAAAAGCCCGGATGCGGATATCCGCAAAAGGAAGAAGTGAATGCATTTATGAGACGGGTGGAGAAGTATTCGTGACTTGATTTACCATTGGAGGATGTTTCTATGATGACATATACGTTGTGTAAGGGGGAAGTCAATTTATAAAATTCAAGAGCTTGTAAAAAAAACCAATAGACCGGGTATAATAAAAACCTCCAAATTGATGTGAGATAATTACAACAGTTTGGAGATTTTTATTATACCAAAGAGAACACAAAATGAGTTACTGCAGAAACAAGCTGTGCGTCAGTATCAGGCTAGGGGATATGATGTGAGGAAATTCACCTGTGACAACCTACTGCTATGAATTGTTTAAAAATATAATGGGCAATAGAAAAAAATCTATGGATACCAGGATTATAATAGGATAATATGGAGAGAGAGAAATAGGAAGAAAATTTTTTTGCTTCTTATGCAACAGAATGCAAAGCTTTTTACTCTTATGTATATAAGAACAAAATTGATATCCCGTTTTGTTCTCATTCATGAATGAAATATCTTCGCTTAGCAGTGACCGGGCGGGAGAGGAGGGAATATGTCTGATTATGAGAGTTTACCGGAACTGGTGTTAATACGGAAGTCCCGCGGGGGGGATGTAAAGGCGTTTTCCGAGCTGTATGCCAGGATTCATAAGGATTTGTATAAGTTTGCGCTGTATACGCTGAAGCATCCCCAGGATGCAGAGGATGCGGTCAGTGAAGCGGTTATCTCGGCTTATGAGAACCTTGGCATGTTAAGAAAAGAAGAATCATTCCGGAGCTGGATTTTTCGCATATTAAGTAATCAGTGTAAAGGACGGTTCAGGAACAGGCAGCAGATGGAGGAACTGGAGCCTGAGATGGCAGCGCCGGAGAGGGATTATGCAGAATTACATGACGTGCGGGAGGCCTTTGGTATATTGAACGAAGAAGAGAGAATAATCGTGGCATTTTCAGTATTTGGGGGCTATCAGAGTGATGAAATAGGAAACATGATGGAACAAAAGTCTGCCACAATTCGTTCGAAGAAGAGCCGGGCGCTGGGGAAAATGCGCAGTGTTCTGGAATAGAAAGGGGTGTAGGTTATGACGTTGAATGGAAAAGATTTGAATAAAAAGCAGGAAGAAGAGAGGCTGGAGGAACAGATTCATCAAATGACTGAGGAGGAAAAAATCCCGGAATCGCTAAAGCCCGACAATATTGGAAAGCTCCTGGAAAAACAAAAAAGTAAGAAGATATTTCACTGGAGACCGGCTTATACGATTGCTGCAGCAGCATGCAGTGTTCTTATAATAGGACTTGCGGCTCTAGGCGGAGTACTTCAAAAGAATAATGGTTCAGCCGGCGGTCAGGCTGCTTTGACAGACAGTACCGGAGAAAAGAAGGCGGAATCGGCGGTATCGGCAGATGGAGTTATTGCGTCGGCAAAGGATTATGATGAGGTATATAAATATATTGAGGCCGAGAGGAAGCATAATGAGGAAAGCTATTCCATGGAAAGAGGCACTGACGGTGGATTTGGCTCAACCGGGGCAGGAAGCACAGAAAGTTCGGAAAGTGCAAAAAGTACGGGGGGGGCAGACACAGACAGCCAGGCAGCGGCAGATAGAGCTTCTGGCACATCCTATTCTGATACAAATATCAGGGAAGAGGGTGTCGGGGAAGGTGATATTGTCAAAACCGACGGTAAGAATTTATATATATTAAACGGACAGCGTGTGCAGATTGTAAGTATTGAAAAGAAAGAGATGAAGCAGCTGGCAACAATCCGCCTGGAGGATAATCAGTATGCCCCTGAAATTTACGTGCAGAATGGAAAGCTGATTCTTATATATACAAGGACAGGGTATGAAGACGGGACGGAGGGGTATGGGGGAAATTACAGAGAGTATACCGTTGCAGAGACATATGATATCAGCACTCCTTCCAAGCCCAGATCCATGGGAAAAATCACCCAGAGCGGCAGCTTTTATACAATGCGTGTATCGGGAGAATATGTGTACCTTCTGAGCAGTTTTTATGCAGATACATCGGCGGGGAGAAAGGACATTGACACTTATATTCCGCAGGTACAGGGCAAGAGTGTGGACAGCAGTGATATACTGCTTCCGCCATATAGGAGCGGCAGCCAGTATACAGTGATTTCCACCTTTTCCCTGAAGGATCCGGGAGAGAAGGTGAACAGTAAGGCAGTATTTGGAAGTGCCGGACTTGTATATGTAAGCAAAGATAATATCTATGTCTGCGAGGCTTACTATAATACACAAGAATCTGATGTGACGCAGACATGTGTCAGGAAGGTGGCTTATAAAAACGGCGGCTTGAAGGCGATAGGGCAGACAAGAATTAATGGCACACTGAACGATTCTTTCAGTATCGATGAATATAAGGGAACACTTAGAATGGTAACCACAGTCAGTGCCACGGGAAGCGGCGGGGGATTTCCCATTCTTCGGTTTGGAGATATTATTCCAGGAAATGGGGCGGATAGAAAAGACACCAATTCTCTGTATATTCTAGATGAAAATCTAAATATGCTGGGAAAAATTGAAGAGCTTGCAGAGGATGAAAAAGTATATTCTGCCAGATTCATGGGGGATACCGGATATTTTGTGACTTACAGGCAGATGGACCCCTTGTTTTCCGTCGATTTATCTAACCCGAAAAGGCCAAAGATTATTGGCGAACTGAAAATACCAGGATTCTCAGAATACCTGCATCCCTATGGAGACGGCTTCCTGCTGGGAATCGGAATGGATGTGGATGAGACGGGTACGACAACCCAGGGCGTGAAACTTTCCATGTTTGATATTTCAAACCCGAAGGATGTGGAAGAGGTACAGAAATATATATTGGACGACTGTTATTCTACGGATATTTCCAATAACTATAAGGCAGCGTTTATCAACATGGATAAAAATTTGATTGGTTTCTCGGCATATGGACAGACACAGACCTATTACATGTTCTCTTATGATAAGGAAAAGGGATTTCAGGAAGTATTTGAAAGAGAGCTGAATGCGTATTCCGAGGCCCGGGGACTTTATTCCGGAGATACGTTCTATATAGTGACGGGAAACACAGTAGAGTCTTACGATTTGGATACATTTGATAAAATAGATGATATTGTATTATGAGCGTGTAAAGAAAGCCGGCTTCAAGATTAGGTTGAGAAGCCGGTTTTTTGGGATCAGATCTGGAAAAGAAGCTGGGTATAAAGAATATACAAAATAACCAAAAATCAATAAAAAAGAAAGGTGGTATTGTAAAAAAGACAAAAAAATGATAATATACTTATAAATTAAAACGTTTAAAACGTATTTTATGGCATAGGAAGAAGAAAAGGCACATGAAAGGAAATACACCCCCCAGAGTAACGATGAAAGATGTAGCAAATAGAGCAGGTGTTACAATCGGAACAGTGTCACATGTACTTAATAAAACGGCAGGGGTATCCCCTAAAACGGATGAAAAAGTAAGGAGAGCAATTAAAGAGTTGGAGTATGTCCCAAATTCAGTGGCGCGGAATATGCGTCTGAAAAGAAATCACCAAGTGGGACTGTTAATTCCAAATCTGACAAATAATTTTTATTTCAGGATTGTAAGTAGTTTTGTTGATCAGGCGGACCAGGATGGGTACACTGTCTTAATACTGGGGTATGAGTATTCTCTGGAGCGCGAAAAGAGGGCGCTGAAGACATTATATGAGAACAACGTCGGAACAATTGTGATTGCAAATGGTGCAGGAGACGAAAAGTATCTGCAGAAATATCTGAATCGGGGAATTAACATTATATTGGCAGACCGCCATACAGACTTAAAAGATATTTCTTATGTTGAATTTGAAAATACAAGGGTAATAGATGATGCCGTAAGGATGCTGAAGGAGAAGAATTACAAGAGCATTGGTTTCTTATCAGAGCCATTGACGATATCTAATATAGCAGACAGGTTTGAGGGTTATAAGAAGGCATTAGTAAATCACGGGTATGGTTTTCGTGAGGACTATGTATATATTTCTGAAAGACTATGTATGGATAATACCCAGAATGGCTATTTGTTTATGAAAGAACTTCTTGATCAAAAGAAAAAGGAAGAACTTCCGGAAGCATTTTTGATATCCTCAGATTTGCAGGCTATTGGGACTCAAAGGGCAATTATTGAGCATGGCTATACTGTACCGGGGGATTTTGGCATCGTAGGATGTGACAACCTGGAGCTTTCAGGGTACGTACAGCCAGGACTAACCACAATCAATCAGGACGGGAAGCTTCTTGGAGAAGAATTGTGGAAAATGGCAAAGATGCGAACAGAAGGAAAAGATGTTAGGAATATAGCATTAGAACAACAATTAATTATCAGAGGTTCATGTTAAAGAGGAAAAGCATTCATATTTGGAAATCTAAAATGTTAAGATTTTGATCTTAAATTAAAACGTTTTAATTTAAGGAAAGGAGGGGCGTTTTAAATACAAATTAAAATGTTTTAAATTTATAAATTTAAGAATAAAGATAATAGGAGGAAAGATTATGATGAAGTTCAAAAAATTAATTTCTGTACTAATGGCTGGTATGATGATATTAAGTCTGGCGGCCTGCGGAGGCGGGGGTGATTCTGACAGTAGCGGTAAAAGTGGAGAAGAGAGTAAAAAAGGTGATAAAGACTATGAGATTGTTGTTGTACCGAAAGATGCTTCAAATCCGTGGTTTGTAAGGATGGATACAGGCGTAAAAGAATATGCGGAAGATATGGGACTAAACGCGTACCAGAAGGGCACAGACGAAATTGATGCGACCAAACAGGCACAGTTGGTTCAGGATTTGATTGCTCAGGGTGTGGATGCAATTTGTATTGTTCCGGTGGACCCGGAGTCTATTGAGCCGGTATTAAAACAGGCAAGAGATGCGGGCATCGTAGTGGTGGCACATGAAGGCGCAAGTCTGGAAAACGTGGACTATGACATTGAAGCATTTTCAAATGCAGGATATGGAGAGTTTATCATGGACAATCTTGCAAAAGCAATGGGAGAAGAGGGTGTGTACACTACCATGGTGGCAAGTGTTACAAATGCATCACATAATGAATGGGCAGATGCAGGAGTTGCATATCAGAAAGAGAAGTATCCTAATATGACATTACTGGAGGCAGAGCCAAGGGTTGAATCTGATGACAATGGTGACACTGCATATAATGTAGCAAAAGAACTTTTTAAGAAATATCCTGACCTGAAAGGGGTTATGGGGACTTCGTCCTTTGATGCACCTGGAGTTGCAAGGGCGATTGAAGAGCTGGGTTTGACGGATAAAGCCTTTACAACAGGAACGGGTATGCCGGCTGATAATGCAGAGCTGTTGAAGAGTGGCGTTGTCAAGTCACTGACTCTGTGGGATCCGGCTCAGGCGGGCAAGGCAATGATTAGTCTTGCAGTAAAACTTCTTGACAAGGATGAAATTACAACCCCCTTGGATTTAGGCGTAGAGGGGTACACGGATATAAACTTCCGGGAAGAAAGCAAGACAGTATTGGAGGGTTCTGCCCAGATTATTATCGATGCAGACAATGTTGATTCATTTGGCTTCTAAATATTTGACGGAGGGTGTCTTAAAACTGCAGTATCCGCTGTGGGAAAGAGAGAATACCCTCTGTTCCCAAATATGAGGTAAAAGAGGAGGTGCTCTATGAGCGAATATTTATTTCGGGCAATCGATATTCATAAGTATTTCGCAGGAGTCCGGGCACTGGACGGAGTTTCGCTTGAAATAAAACCAGGTGAAATTCATTGTCTGGCAGGAGAAAACGGATGTGGGAAATCCACTTTAATTAAGATTATTTCCGGAGTTTACCAGAGAGATTCTGGAATTATAGAATTTGAAGGAGAACAGCTGAAAAAGATAACCCCGATTGATGCCATAAAAAGAGGGATACAGGTGATTTATCAGGATTTCTCTATCTTTCCAAATCTGACAGTAATGGAAAATTTAGCAATCAACAGTCAGCTTGTGGAAAATAAGAGGCTTGTAAACTGGAAACATATGAGGGAAACCGCCCGGACGGCAATTGAAAGAATTGGGTTTAAGGTAGATTTGGATGTTACGTTGGGAACATTATCTGTGGCAGAAAAGCAGATGGTCGCAATTTGCCGGGCACTGATGTTCAACGCAAAGCTGATTATCATGGATGAACCGACAACTGCATTGACAAAAAAGGAAGTAAAAGCACTATTTAAAGTGATTCTTCAATTAAAAGAACAGGGAATTTCTATTCTGTTTGTCAGCCATAAATTGGATGAAGTGTTTGAAATTTCAGAGCGTTTTACTGTATTCAGAAGTGGAAAGTTAATTGCAACAGGAAATACAAAAGAACTTGATGACAAGAAATTTTCTTATTATATGACTGGGCGTGAATTTGAAGTACGTTCTTTTGTACCGGATAAACTGAGTGAAAAACCGATATTGGAAGTGGACAATTTGTCTTTGCCGGGCAGCTTTGAAAAGATAAGCTTTTCTGTAAAAGGCGGAGAGATACTTGGAATCACAGGGCTTTTGGATTCAGGCCGCACAGAGCTGGCATTGGCGTTGTTTGGAATACACCCGGCCAAAGAGGGTGAAATACGAATACATGGGAGAGCGGTTAAAATCAGCAGTCCTCAGAAAGCAATCCAAAATAAGATTGGGTTTGTGCCGGAGGACCGCCTAAGTGAAGGGTTGTTTCTTCCACAGAGCATTGGAGATAACATTATTATCTCGGAGATTGATCATTTAAAGAAGTCAGGAATTATGGATAAAAAGAAGTGCAGGGATGAGATATTGCACTGGGTAAAGGAAATGGCTATTGCCACACCAGACCCGGAGAATGCAGCCTCGACACTTTCAGGAGGAAATCAACAAAGAGTTGTTTTGGCAAAATGGCTTGCATGTTCACCCGATATTCTGATTTTGAACGGTCCTACGGTTGGTGTAGATATTGGCTCAAAACATGATATTCATGGAATCTTACAGGAGCTGGCAAATAAAGGAATGGCAATCATCATTATCTCCGATGATCTTCCGGAAGTCATTGAAAATTGTTCAAGGCTTCTGATTCTAAAAGGTGGAAAAGAGTCGGGGAAAATGTCCACCCATGAGATTACAGAAAAAATGATACTGGACAAAATGATGTAGGGGGGTGGGGATATGCAAAATAAGGTAAGAAAATTATTTCAGCAAAATGAAACTTATATTTTTCTGATTATTTTTGCGCTGACAATTTTGATTCAGGCAAGGAGCGGCCAGTTTTATACACCGAATAATATTGTTGATATCATGTCAGCAATGATTGTTCCGGGATTGTTTGCTGTTGGAGCATTTCTTGTGATTTTGTCCGGCGGGATTGATGTTTCTTTTCCTGCGCTTGCGTCGCTGACAGCATTTGCAACAACAAAATTCTTATTAGATATAAACTATCAGGGCAGCGTTCTTGTACCAATTTTGATGGCAATAATAATAGGTGCCGCTCTAGGTGCAGTAAATGGTATTTTTGCCGGGCTCTTAAATCTGCCGGCTATGATTGTAACTTTGGGGACCTCCAGTGTATTCAAGGGAATCATGCAGGGAACCTTGCAGTCAAAACAACTTGCTGTAATTCCAAAGGGGATGAAGCAGTTCGGGAGAAGAGCTCTTTTTACTGCAGCAAATAAAAGCAACGGGCTTTCCTCTTCGCTGCCGGTAGCTTTCCTTGTACTGGTTGTAGTGGCTGCCCTGACATTTTTTGTGCTGAAGTTTACAATGTTCGGAAGAGGGGTTTACGCTATTGGCGGGAATGAAAATGCAGCGTACAATGCAGGATTTAAGGTGAAGAAAACGAAATTTCTGTTATATGTATTTACCGGGATAGTAGCCAGCATTGCAGGAATCATACGGGTATGCATGATGCAGCAGTGCCATCCTACAAATATGCTGGGAATGGAAATGAATATTATTGCAGGTGTTGTACTTGGAGGTACGGCAATCGTAGGTGGGAAAGGAACAATGACCGGATGTATGCTGGGAACACTTTTGATTGTTCTGGTTGAAAATTCACTTATTTTGATTGGTGTTCCGGTAATATGGAAAGATGTCTTTGTAGGAGTACTGATTGTGGTAGGTACTGCTGTCAGCGCATATCAGGCTGAGAAAACCGGGCACAGGAAAAGAAGAGGCCATGAAGTGAAGGAGGCATCATAATGAATGAAAGACAAACACAAGCAGGTTTGAGAATAAAATCAGCCTATATGAGAGACCGTCATCTGTGGAGACTTATTATTATTATGCTTCTCTGGTTTATATTTATGGCTGTTACCAGATTTTCAAAATTTTATACTGTGGTAAACTTTCAGACTATGTTTGCACAGTTCCCGGAGTTTGGATTGATGTCTCTGGGAGTTATGGTATGCATGATAACAGGGGGAATTGACTTGTCTACAGTTGGAATTGCTAATGTAACGGCAATTTCAACGGCCCTTCTAATGCAGCATATTGGCGGAGACAGCCGTCACATTTCGGTATTTTGGGTAGTAGTTGTCTTCCTTCTGGCAATTGTGGTTGGTATGATAGCCGGGGGGTTGAATGGAATGCTTGTTGCAAAATTACATATTCCTCCCATTTTGGCAACCCTTGGGATGGGAGAGCTGTTTACCGGAATCGGAATTGTTTTAACAAACGGAAGTGCAATCAGTGATTTTCCAACAACCTATGCATTTGCAGTAAACAACAGGGTATTGGGGATTCCGGTACAATTTCTGATTTTTGCCGCCGCTGCCGTGATACTGTCATTTATGCTCATAAAAACCACATATGGTAAAAAACTGATATTGCTGGGGACCAGCCAAAACGTAGCAAAATACAGTGGATTAAAAGTAGACATGATTTTAATAAAGACATATTTGATTTCCGGGGTTTGCTCGGCACTTGGCGGAATGATCATGCTTGCAAATTACAATTCGGCAAGGGCTGATTACGGCTCAAACTATACTCTGCAGTGTATCCTCATAGTTGTACTTGGCGGGGTTAGCCCAAATGGCGGGAAGGGAAAAATTTCCGGAGTATTGCTGGCAATTTTTCTGGTACGTGCCTTGGAAACAGGACTTAATAGATTTCCGCAGATCAGCAGTTACTATGTCTCACTGATTTGGGGGGCAGTTTTACTCTTGGTTATGGTACTAAATTATTTTACAGAAAATGATATAAGTTTATTTAAAAAGAAACCCAATAATTTTCATGCAGATTGAGAGGTGCTTTAAATGAGAATGATTAAAGACAAAGAAATACTTGTAGGAGCTGATTTTGCGGGATTTCCGTTAAAGGAGGCAGTTACAGAACATTTAAAGAAAAAGGGATGGAATGTGACGGACATTGGAGTGCGCTCCGCTGATGAAAAAGAGCCGGAAATGTTTCATAGAATTGGCTTGAAGGTAGGAGCTAAGATAGCGGAGAAGGAATTTGAGCGGGCTTTGGTTTTTTGCGGCACCGGTATGGGAATCCATATAGCAGCAAGCAAATGCCCGGGAGTTTTTTCCGGGGTAGTAGAAAGCGTACCTGCGGCACTTAGGGCGATTACCGGAAACAATGTAAATGTATTGGCTATGGGTGCATTTTATGTAGCACCGCAAATGGGAAAAGACATTGCAGATGCATATTTAAACCATTACCTGGGAGATGGATATGAATGGTGGCCCAATTTCTATGAGTTTCACAAACTGGCATGCGATGAACTAAATGCATTTGAATACGAAAAATATAAAGCAAATAACTTTGAGCTAGAACACCTTGGAGATTATCCGTTGGAATTGGCGGATAACCCAAATATTTAAAATAGAAATTTTGTTGACGCGGCAGAATTGCAATGATAAAATATGTATAAATTTAGGTAATTATAGGAGGTAGACAGCATGGTAAAAGGTTTTAAAAATGCATCGGAACTGGATTTTACAATTTTATCAAATAAAGAAGCAATGCTACAGGCATTTGCGCAGGTTGATGAAGAAAAAGGCCAGGAGTACCCGCTTATCATAGGCGGCAGACGAGTTATGACAGACGAAAAAATCACGTCTATTGCACCAGCTACAAGGGAAGTGGTGGGGAAAGTAAGCTCCTGCAGTAAGGAGCTGGCGGACAAAGCAATCCGCTCCGCTCACGAAGCGTTTAAGACATGGAGCAAAGTTCCTGTGGAAGAAAGAATCTGCTGTGTGAGAAGGCTTGTGGAATTAATGCACAGGGAGCGGTACATACTGGACGCATGGAGTGTGGAAGAAAGCGGAAAGAACTGGGGCGAAGCCGACGGAGAATTATGTGAAGCTCTTGATTTTTTTAATTCATACATTATGCATACAAGAGAATTGGATAAAGGACTGGAGCTGGTAGATTCTGAAGAGGCTACAAAATGTGTTTACACTCCGATTGGTGTGGGCGTGGCAATACCACCGTGGAATTTCCCGCTGTCACTGCTGGCAGGAATGGCAATAGCAGCCGTAATCACAGGAAACACCGTTGTATGCAAACCATCCTCCGATACCCCTATTGTTGCCTATAAGTTCGTGGAACTATGTGAGAGAGCGGGATTTCCTGCAGGAGTTATAAGTTTCATACCGGGCTCCGGCTCTGTAATCGGAGACTTTATTGTACAGCACCCTCTTACCAGATTTGTAAACTTTACAGGTTCTAAAGTAGTGGGCCTTCGTATCAACAAGATGGCGGCAGAGGTTTCCGAAGGACAGAGATGGATCAAACGTGTTGTTGCTGAGATGGGCGGAAAGAATGCAATCATCGTAGATTCTTCAGCAGATTTAAAAAGAGCAGCCTCCGGAATTGCAAATTCTGCATTTTCTTTTCAGGGTCAGAAATGTTCTGCGTGCTCCAGGGCTATTGTTATGAGCGATGTATATGACGAATTTGTAGATGAGATTGTTGCCTGCGCAGAAGAACTGAAGAAACAGCAGGGAAGCGGACGTGACAATCTGCCCATGGGACCAGTCATTAATAAAGCGGCGTTTGAAAGTATCACAGGATACATTGAAATTGCAGGAAAAGAGGGAAATATCGTATCCGGCGGAAAGTACGATGATTCTGAAGGATTTTATATTGAGCCTACTGTTGTACGTGACATTACAAGAGGCGCAAGAATTGCAAATGAAGAGATCTTCGGACCGGTACTGGCAGTTATTAAGGCAGAATCCTTTGATGAAGCACTTGAAATTGCAAATGATACGGAATATGGGCTGACAGGCTCTGTCTACACAGAAGACCGTACCAATATCCAGAAGGCGAAAACAGACTTCCATGTAGGAAACTTATACTTTAACAGAAAATCCACGGGCGCGGTAGTTCTTCAGCACCCGTTTGGCGGATTTAATATGTCAGGCACAGATGCAAAGACTGGAACGAGAGATTACCTTACAAATTTCCTGAATCTGAAATCCGTATGTGAAGATTTAACTTATTAATCAGAGTTTTTTGTGAGAATGAGAAACTTCAAAGGCTGTCCTGCTATAATCAATTTTCAATGATAGCAGGACAGCCCTTTTCATGCGTGCATTCGGGCAGTTCGGGATGTGTCGGTTACATATAATTTTCGGTCATAGAGCAGTGCCCCATTGAGCACTACCAGTACGGAGCCTGCATTGTGTACCAGGGCGCCGCTGACCGGTGTGAGTATGCCTGCTACGGAAAGGATAATAGCAACGAAATTGATAATCATGGATAATGTAATGTTAAATTTTATCGTGTGGACGGTAGTATTGGAAAGCCTTTTCAGGTATGGGATTTTTGCTATGTCATCCCCCACCAGGGCGATGTCGGCCGCATCCACAGCAATGTCACTTCCCGAGCTGCTTACGGCCACACCCACATGGGCCGTTTTCAGTGCAGGAGCATCATTAACACCATCTCCGATCATGCAGACCGTTCGTCCTTGTTTTTCAAGCGCTGCAATACTGCCGACTTTATCCTCAGGAAGCAGTTCCGACTTTACAAAGTGAATTCCGGCTTTTTCAGCAAAGTATTCCGCTGTCTGCACATAGTCGCCGGTCAGCAGCACAACCTGGGTATTCATCTTATGAAGCTCTGCGACCATATAGGGAGCGGATTTGCGCAATGTATCGGAAAGAGTGATTATGCCGGCCAAAGCTTTATCTTTTGCCACAAGGATGGTTGCCTTCCCTTGTGCCTGGAACTTGTGCAAAATGGAAAGCACCGAATCCCCCAGAGTTATTTGGTTTTCATTTAAAAAATTTAGTGTGCCGCACAGCAGCGGCTCCCCATCCACAACGGCAGTGATTCCCTTTCCCGGAAACATGCGAAAACCGGCAGTGGGCTTCTGTGAAATTTGTTGTGTCTTTGCATAATTGACGATTGCTTTTGCTAAAGGGTGCTCAGAGCAGGCTTCTGCAGATGAAGCAAGAGTTAGAAGCTGCTTTTCGTCAATCCCATCCAATACCGGAAAAATATCCGCGACCACAAGCTTTCCTTCCGTCAGAGTCCCGGTTTTATCAAAGGCGATGCAATCTACCTTTCCCATATTTTCCAGAGCTTCCCCAGATTTAATAATCACACCGTGCTTCGTTGCCTGGCCTATGGCCGCCATGACGGAGGTTGGAGTGGCCAGGACCAGAGCGCAGGGACAAAAAACCACCAGGACAGTTACCCCGCGGACAAGATCTCCTGTTGAAAGGAAAGCACAGATTGCTATGATTAAAGCAATAGGAACAAGCCATACTGACCACTTATCTGCAATGCGCTGTATGGGTGCCTTTTTATTTTCTGCTTCTTGAACCATGCGGATAAGCTTTTGCAGTGAGGAATCCTTACCGACATTAGTTGCAGCTATATCAATAGAGCCAAATCGGTTGATTGTCCCGCAGAATACAGCGTCCCCTGCTCCCTTATCCACGGGGAGCGACTCTCCGGTTATGATGGACTGGTCCACGGAAGTATTTCCTGTTTTTATTTCACCATCAACGGGAATTGCTTCGCCCGGCAAAATACGCAAAATATCACCTGCCTGAATCTGGACGGCCGGAATCATTTCCTCAACAGTCCCCGACGTATTGGATGTGAGTTTTCTTCCCTGTACAGGGGTAAGGCTGATAAGGTTTTTAATCCCCTTTTTAGCCCGCTCGACAGTTTTATCTTCCAGGATAGCACCGATTGACATAATAAAGGCGACCTCACCGGCGGCAAAAATTTCTCCAACGTAAAGGGACGCTATCATAGCCATGGAAATCAAAAGCGCAGATGAAATCCATTTTTCCTTAAACAGACGGGTGAGGGCGAGATAAAGAAGTGGATATCCGGACAGTACAATTGTTACCCATGCCGGGTCAACAGGCAGCTCTCTTCTCGTAAGCAGCAATAGCAGACTGAGTATTAGAAATATGCCGGACACAATGGTCCATTCTAAGCCTGCAAAAGAATCGCTTATTTTCTTAAACATGATTGGCACCTCCTGGTCTTACTTCACATTTGTACTTGATTGTCATATCAAAATCCAGTACAATAAGTTTGAAACCGAACACTCTGTTTTAAAATTAGTATAACAATGCTGCGAAAACGGTACAAGAAATGATTTGTGCAAAACGTACGGTAGCGAACAAATTTAAAGAAATGTTCCGGGAGGACAGTTGCAATATGGACAGACGGCAGCAAAAGACAAGAAAAGCCATTTTCAGTGCTTTCAGTGAATTACTGATCAAACACAGTTATTCGCAGATTACAGTGCAGGAAATCATTGACAGAGCCGATGTAGGGCGGACAACCTTTTATGCACATTTCCCCACAAAAGATGATCTTTTGAGGGAAATGTGTGAAGAACTGTTTGAACATGTGTTTTCGGAGGAACCAGAAGCAGAACAAACCCATGATTTTTCTACAGCGGCCGGGAACTTTGGGGCAATTATTACACATATTTTGTATCATCTCCGGGAACACGAAAAAACGATGCTGATTCTTTTGACTTGTGAAAGCGGTGAATTGTTCCAGCGGTATTTTCATCAATACTTTAACGGGCTGGTAACAGACCGCATTCTAAGCGGAGGAGAACGGAAGAATACGATTGTACCTGAAGATTTGCTTACAGAGCAGATTTCGGCCAGCTTTGTGAACCTGGTACGGTGGTGGCTGAAAAACGGCATGAAACAATCGCCGGAAGAAATTGCAGAATATTTTACAGCAATGACTCAGCCGATTATATAAGAAGGGGGTATCTTCTATGATTTTTGATACACATGCGCATTATGATGATGAGCAATTTGACGGGGATAGAGAGCAGCTGCTGGCATCTATGCAGGACAGGGGAGTTGGGACCATTGTTAATGTGAGTTCGGATGTGGCATCATGGGAGGGCGTCAGGAAATTAGTAAAAAAATATTCTTTCATATACGGGGCGGCAGGTATCCACCCGGATGATGTGGGGGAGCTGAGCGAAGAGAATTTTGCCCGTCTGAAGAACATTTTACAGGAACAGAAAATAGTTGCAGTGGGAGAGATCGGACTGGATTACTACTGGGAAAAAGAAAGCCATGACGAGCAGAAGAACTGGTTCATCCGCCAGCTGCGACTTGCAGGGGAACTGGGCATGCCTGTGATCATCCACAGCCGGGATGCGGCGGCAGACACTCTTGATATTATGAAAAAATATGGGAAAGGACTGGGAGGAGTCATCCATTGTTTTTCATACTCGGTGGAACTTGCAAGAGAATATGTCAAGATGGGCTTCTACATTGGAGTAGGAGGCGTTGTGACATTCAAAAACGCAAGAAAATTAAAAGAAGTGGTGGAGGATATTCCATTGGATTTTCTGGTTCTTGAAACAGACAGCCCTTATCTGGCCCCGGAACCAAACAGGGGGAAAAGAAATTCTTCTTTGAATTTGACTTACGTGGCGGAGCGGATTGCAGAGCTAAAAGGGGTTTCTTACGAAGAAGTGGAAGCTCAGACAGAGAGAAATGCCAGAAAACTATACCGAATGGAATAAAGCACCGTTTTAAAGGAGGAGCTTATGAAGGAGCCCGCATTGGGAAGCCCGCAAAATACAATAGCGGTTTTGCAGAAATATCATTTTATATTTCAAAGGAAATTTGGACAGAACTTTCTTATAGATACCCATGTTCTGGATAAAATTATCCGTTCGGCGGAGATTTCCGGCGAGGACATGGTATTGGAAATTGGACCGGGAATTGGAACCATGACTCAATATCTGGCTCAGGCGGCAGCAAAAGTGACTGCCGTTGAAATTGACCGGGCACTGATACCCATACTGGAGGAAACTCTGGAAGGCTATGAAAATGTAACAGTATTAAACGAGGACATTTTGAAAGTTGACATAGCCAAACTTGCAGAACGGGAAAATGGAGGACGGCCCATAAAGATTGTTGCAAATCTGCCATATTACATTACCACACCGATTATTATGGGACTGTTTGAAAATCAGGTTCCATTAAAGAGTATGACTGTCATGGTGCAGAAGGAAGTGGCGGAGAGGATGCAGGCGGGCCCCGGCAGTAAAAATTACGGGGCCCTTTCACTGGCTGTGCAATATTATGCAAAACCGTACATTGTGGCAAATGTGCCGCCTAACTGCTTTATGCCCAGGCCAAAAGTGGGCTCTGCGGTTATACGTCTGGAGAGGTATGAGAAACCGGCAGTAAAGGTGGAAGACGAAAAATTAATGTTTAAGATTATCCGTGCGTCCTTTAACCAGAGAAGGAAAACGCTGGCTAACGGATTGAAAAACTCGTCAGAGCTGGATTTTACAAAAGAACAGATAGAGGCCGCCATAGGGAGCCTGGGGAAAGGGGCAAGTGTAAGGGGAGAAACATTGACACTGGAAGAGTTTGCGATACTTGGCAACACCCTGCGGCAGAGCAGGAGATGAGGTGTTACAACAGTTCATGTAACAGTTCAGCCATCAGCTCGATTCCACCCCAAGGGTACCGTCCTTGTTAAACAACCACACTACGGTTGCTAACCAAGGACATGTGCTGCGCTTCATCTCGCTGTGGCAGAGCGCCATATGAATTTTCGGCAGCATATGCATACGAAAGCAAGCTTTCTCCTGCCTACGCTGTCGAAAATTCGCATGGCTGAACTGTTACCAGTTCATAAAGATTTTATATACATTTCATTGTATAAAGACCGCTTTTTTAGTATAATGGAGTAATCAGACAAGTAAATATAGTGGGAGGAAAGGAGCGGTTTTATGGCAAAATTACAAGCTGACGTTGATAACATTCTTTTTGAAGTCACACCAAAGGTTAAAGAATTGGCCAAAATTTGTGAAGAAAATAATAGAATCGAAAAAGAACTTTACACAAAGTATGAGGTTAAAAGAGGTCTCCGTGATTTAAATGGTAAAGGTGTGTTGGCCGGGCTGACAAACATATCTGATGTGAGTGCCAGCAGGGTTGTCGACGGAAAGGAAGTCCCCTGTGAAGGAAATCTTTATTATCGCGGCTATAACATCAAAGATTTGGTAAAAGGTTTCCTGGAAGCGAAGCACCCGGGATTTGAGGAGACAACGTATCTTCTTTTGTTTGGTAATCTGCCAAATAAAACTCAGCTAAAGGAATTCCAGAACATACTTGCGGAAAGAAGAACTCTTCCTCCCAATTTCGTGCGGGATGTAATTATGAAAGCACCCAGCAGGGACATGATGAACGGAATCTCAAGATGTATTCTGAATTTGTATTCTTATGATAAAAATGCAGATGACACGTCTATTCCAAATGTGCTGCGCCAGTCTTTGAACCTGATTAGTCAGTTCCCAATGCTGATGGTTTACAGCTACCACGCTTATAATTATAGAAGGGGAGAGGATTTATATATCTATGCACCTTATCCGGAACTGTCCATGGCGGAGAATATTCTGATGATGCTCCGTGAAGACAGGCAGTACACAAAATTGGAAGCAGAGATTCTGGATATGGCACTTGTGCTTCATATGGATCACGGCGGCGGTAATAATTCTACATTTACAACACATGTTGTTACATCTTCAGGCACTGATACGTATTCAACCATTGCAGCGGCTATGGCATCCCTGAAGGGACCAAAACACGGCGGTGCAAATGTGAAAGTAACACAGATGTTTGAGGATATGAAGAACACTCTGACAAACTGGGAAGATGAGAGTCAGATCAGACAGTACTTGGTTGATCTTCTGGACAAGAAGGTATTTGACAAAAAGGGGTTGATTTATGGAATGGGTCATGCTGTTTACTCTATTTCAGACCCCAGAGCTGATATTTTCAAGGCATTTGTCAAACAACTTGCAGTGGAGAAGAACTGTGAAGCTGAATATGCACTTTATGAAAAGGTAGAGCATCTTGCTCCTGAAATTATCGGTGAGAAGCGGAAGATGTATAAAGGTGTTAATGCCAACGTGGACTTTTTCAGCGGTCTTGTATATGGTATGCTGGATCTTCCTCCTGCATTGTATACTCCGATCTTTGCGGCTGCCCGCATTGTTGGGTGGAGCGCCCACAGGCTTGAAGAGCTGAAGAATGTGGATAAGATTATTCGTCCGGCATATAAGCCGCTGGCACCTTATCGTGATTATATAAAATTAGATGACAGGTAGATGTAAGAAATGAAAGATGAATTTTACTTCCCGTCGAAAGACGGAAATACAGAGATTCATACAGTTGAATGGAAACCGGAAGGCAAAATAAAAGCTGTTCTGCAGATTTGTCATGGCATGGTTGAGTACGTAAACCGCTATGATAAGTTCGCAGAGTTTCTGTGCAGCCAGGGATATTATGTAGTGGGCAATGACCATCTGGGACATGGAAAGTCGATACAAAGTAAAAAGGAATACGGGTATTTTAACGAAAAGTATGGAAATGCCTGCATACTGGGAGACATGCATACGCTCCGTCAGAGAACAATGAAAAAATATCCTCATATTCCATACTTTATGCTGGGGCACAGTATGGGGTCTGCACTTGTGCGTCAGTATGTTCAGATGTATGGAAATGGCTTAAGCGGCATTATTTTGATTGGAGTGGTGGCGGATCACAACCCCGCTGCACTGCGTTTTGCAAGACATATGTGCCGTGTTATGGCAGCATTTCGGGGTTGGCATTATCGCAGCAAGTTCATGGACAGGCTGACTCTGGGCAGCTACAATAAAGGATACAAGCCTGCAAGGACAAGAGCAGACTGGATAACAAGTGATAACCAGCTGCTGGATGCTTATGTGGATGATCCTCTCTGTTCCTTTATGTTTACGGTAAATGCGTATTATCATATGTTCAGCGGCATGCGCCAGATTCAGAAAAAGGAAAGCTTCTATATGATACCTAAGACTTTGCCTATGCTGATTGCGGCAGGCGATGAGGACCCCGCCGGCAAGTTCGGAAAAGGGGTCAAAAAGATTTATGAAAAATATAAATCCGCAGGTATTCAGGATGTGAGTTTACGGCTATATTCCGGCGACAGACATGAACTGCTCAATGAAACAGACAGGACGCAGGTGTATGAGGATTTATTGGGGTGGCTGGAAGATAAAATATCATCTTAGCAAAATATGATGTAGGAGTCAAAAGGTATTTTGCCCCCTGATACCTACGGATTGCTACGCACTTTGTGCTCCCGCAATCCTAAAAACATTCGAAATCCGCCCTATTCGGGCTACTTTCTCATGTTTTACGGGCCCCAAGGTCATGCTTTTTCATGCAAGCATGAAACGCATGACCTTTTGACCCTGGTATCAAAATAAGATGTAGGGGTCAAAAGGTATTTTGCCCCCTGATACCTACGGATTGCTACGCACTTTGTGCTCCCGCAATCCTAAAAACATTCGAAATCCGCCCTATTCGGGCTACTTTCTCATGTTTTGCGGGTCCCAAGGTCATGCTTTTTCATGCAAGCATGAAACGCATGACCTTTTGACCCTGGTATCAAAATATAAAAGGAAAGCCCATCAATTGTAAACTGATGGGCTTTCGTTGTTTTTATAGTTATCTAAAGGAATGAGAGTAAAGTGAGACATCTTGAGTTCCCCCAAGATGTCTTTACTTTATGAGGGGGGAGATAGTTGTTTACCAACTATCTAAAGTTTATTATAAGGGCGAAATGTGTCTAAAATATGTTGACAATATTAAAGAAACATAAAATCTATTACAAAATTGTTAAAAACAGATAGAATCCTCATTTAGTATCGGCTAAATGAGGATTCTATCTGTTTTCATAATATCTAAAGGAATGAGAGTAAAGTGAGACATCTTGGGCTCCCCCAAGGTGTCTTTACTTTATGAGGGGGGAGATAGTTGTTTATCAACTATCTGATATCTAGTATAGAGAATAAATGTGCACAAAGTATGTCGTTTCTATAAAAGAAACGGAAAAATTGTTATGAAATTCTAAAAAAAAATGTTCCAGTTTCAGGAATTCGAATAGTCTGGCCGGCATAAATGATATCAGGGTCGGGAATATCATTTAAACTGGCAAGAGCCTCATAGGTAGTTCCATAACGCTGTGCTATACGAATTAGAGTATCTTCCGGTTGAACAACGTAAGTGATATAATTCTGTGTGCCCGCAGGCGGCGGCAGACTGCCGTCCAAGTGATTGAATCCTGCACTGCGAATCATAACGGGAAAATCCAGAAATCCCACATCCAAATCAACGTTTCCACTGATTCCGGGTACATTTCCCTGGTCAGTGTACTGCCACATACTGCAGTCGGTATTGTCAAAGGTGCTGCTGTGACAGGAATACCAAAATGTATAACGTTTAGAAAATCCTGGAGGAAAATAAGTATCCAAAAAGTTCCGGCTGCAGCAGAACATGGGATAATACCCTAGTTCTTCTATTCTGTCGCAGAAATTCTGTACGAATTGGGTTGCCAGTGAAGGTGTCACTGTCACACCATGCTGGGCAGCGTAGCTAATTGTCATCTGATTTATGTTATAACAAACTGGGTACTCCAGGCGGCAGGAGGAAACAGCACTTATACAACCATCAGCCTCCTGACGGGCAGTCTCCGTATTGATAGCGCGGCAGAGCCAGTATGCCCCGATGGGGAGCCCGATCCGATTGCATTCGGAGGCATTTTGCAAAAACTTTTGGTCCAAAATCCCTAAACCATGTCCTGCGAGGAGCATGGCAAATTGGTATCCGGCAGACTTCACCTGCTCCCAGTCTATGATTTCCTGGATTTCACTGACATTTAGCCCTCGAAAACTCATATAAATCTCCTTTTACCATAAAAGTATGGTCACAATTATCATTTTATTATATGTGGAAAGCAGTAAAATGGTTCTTGGGACATAAAAATGACTCTGGCTAAAAGCCAGAGTCTCAAAACTAACATCCAAATTTAAGTGCGTTGCAGAGGTAGTTAAGTAATTCAGTACAGTTACTAAAATTGAAACACATGATCTGGCCCTCCTTATAATAATTATTCTCTCGAAGACGCTGGGGCAAAGTCAATCCAGTGTGCTGACCTTGGCAGCTGCCTGCGGGGTATTTGGCATGTGTTAGCTAATCACAATGGAATTGTAACAATTATGTAACAATTGTGCAATAGGGGATAAATGGCAAAAGGAGAGGCCGGGAAAACACCCGGCCTTGGAAAAAATTATGAAAAAGAAAATTTATTTATATAAAAAGGTTTTGTCCTTTTATATTTAATACTATACAGGGAAAATGTGTTGGTTGTGTGAGGGATAAATTAACAATTTATGTATGATTTTTGAAAAAATTATGAAGTAGGCTCCTGCGGCAGAGATTAAGGAAAACATAAGAATTTTCCAAAGTGAGTCTTAAAAAAATATAAATATCATGTATACTATAGGGGAGGTGATGAAAATGTATAATATTTTAGTCTGCGATGATGACAAGGAAATTGTTGAGGCGATAGAGATATATTTGACCCAGGAGGGATATCATGTGCTGAAGGCCTATGATGGGGCAGAGGCATTAAAGATTCTGGAAACAGAAAAAGTACATTTGCTGGTACTTGATATTATGATGCCAAAGCTGGATGGAATCCGGGCAACTCTTAAAATAAGAGAGAGTAATTGCATTCCGATTATTATCCTTTCAGCTAAATCTGAAGATGCGGATAAGATTTTAGGGCTGAATGTGGGCGCAGATGATTATGTGACGAAACCTTTCAATCCACTGGAGCTTGTGGCCAGAGTTAAATCTCAGATGCGCAGGTATACCCAGCTGGGAGGCAGCGTGAATGAAAAATATGATGAGGTGTATGAGGTGGGCGGACTTACAATTAATGATGATTTGAAGGAAGTCACAGTAGACGGAGAGATTGTGAAACTGACACCCATCGAATATAACATTTTACTATTATTAATGAAGAATCAGGGCAGAGTCTTTTCTATAGATCAGATTTATGAATCTATCTGGAATGAGGATGCCATAGGGGCAGACAATACAGTTGCCGTTCACATCCGGCACATCAGGGAGAAGATAGAGATTAATCCCAAGGAGCCCAGGTACCTGAAAGTGGTCTGGGGAGTCGGCTATAAGATTGAAAGTGCCAGAAAGGAATGATAAAAAGTATGAAGAACTGGTATAAGAAACCGGTGGCAAAGGGGATTTTGCTGCTTCTTGCACACATAACGGCAGTGGCAGCAGTAGTAAGTCTTGTACTGTTGACGGCCTTTTCCAGCAGTATAATGAGCGGGGATATTACACACGCATTTGACAGGCCATATGAAGAGTCGTCAAGTTTCTATGATATGATGTATAATGCCGCCAGGAGTGTAAAAGGGGGCATTTCCGCGGAAGAAAATTTTACGGCAGAGGGCAAATATGCCCCTGATAAGCTGGTTGACATTGTAGATTTTGAAAAAAATGGAAAAATATCCGGTGAAAACAGCTCTGGCCTTGCGTATACTCTAGGGGAACTGAAGAACTGGAGTGAGGATTATGCGGAAATGGGCGGAGCAGCGTATGAGGAAAGTAACGTGGTGGTCTGCCAGAAGCCGGACGGAACCTATCATTACTATTATATGAGTGAGTTCAGAACGCTGATAGAGGAGAAGAAGCTTGAGCTGGAAGTAGAGTATAAGAATACTTCTGAATTCCTGAACGAGCTGGAAGCTGGATATTATACTTCCGGTTATTCAGACGGAAATCTGATTATCAAGGATGCAGAGGGTAATACACAATATACAGATTGCTGGACGTTTAATGAGGTCGTAAAGGAGAAATATGCACCGGTCGGTGCAAAGAACATTTTGGAAGTAGTCAATACCAAACCTGCATTGAATGGCAATCTGTCAAAGGTTTACCGTTATCTGGAGGATGTGCTGGACTCAATATCTTCCGAGATAAACGTGTATCTGCAGGACGGTGATACATGGAGTGAAGGGAACACAAACTTTACCTATATGTTTGTAAATGAGGACACAAAAAAAGTATATACAAATAATCAACAGTATAAAAGTTATGATGATTTCCAGGAAAATCTGGAAGAAATGAAGCAAGAGGACAAAAGTAAGTATGTAATTGTAAGACCAAAGCTGGCGGACTTTGAAACAAATATGGATACATCTGCAGGTGACTGGCGGTTCACAGTGAAATCTGATTCTGATAGTAAGAAGGTCAATTGTATATTTGCGGCCTCTGTGGATACAGACTTTCCGATACAGGATGCTTTTTACGGGGATAAGCATGAATATGAGACATATGCTCCATATTTGAGACTGGCAATGTTTGGAAGTGTATTCTCCGCCCTACTGTTTTTCATAATCTTAATCTGGCTAACCCTTAATGCAGGCAGAAACAGCAAAGATGAAGAGCTTCACTTAAACGGATTTGACAGATGGAAAACAGAGCTTGGAGCCGCTTTTGTGATTATAGTGTGGATCGTACCTGTCATGCTTATGGGAAACACGTTGGGAAACACTTTTTCAGGTGGACACTCCTATGTAATAAGCCAATATTATGACATGCCCTATACAGGATCTTATGCGGGAAATTCCCTGAACATAGGTGATTTAGTGGGAGCAGGGATGATTGCAGCATATACAGCTGCCTGCTTCTTATGGGGGTATCTCAGCCTGGTACGCAGGATAAAAGCAAAAACAGTCTGGGAGAATAGTCTTTTAAGAAGTATACTGCTATTTCTCAGGGAATTTTGGGAAAATCGCAGTATTACCGGAAAGACAATTGGTACTTTGGCTGCAGTTATCCTGGCAGACTGCCTGCTTCTGGCTATAAGTGATGGGGCGGCGATGGTTCTGTTGTTACTTGTAGTAGAAGGCGGCGCTGCCGTATACATTATTGTAAAAAATACAATCGCCAAATCCAGGCTCACAAAAGGGATTGAGGAGATTGCTTCAGGAAATGTGGATTATAAAATTCCTCTTAAAGGGATGAAAGGCGGAAACTTAAAAAACGCAGAAATGGTAAATAATATAGGAAACGGACTGCAGCGGGCCGTCGAGGAAGGTATGAAAGGTGAAAGACTAAAGACCGATTTAATTACGAATGTTTCTCACGACATAAAGACTCCTCTGACTTCCATTATTAATTATGTAGATTTGCTGAAACGAGAAAATTTCACCGATCCCAAAATACAAGGCTATCTGGATATTCTGGAAGCAAAGGCACAGCGTCTGAAAACACTGACGGAAGACGTGGTGGAAGCATCAAAAGTAAGCAGCGGGAATATCTCACTGGAAATGATGGATGTAAATTTAGTCGAAATGCTTAACCAGACAACGGGAGAATTTGCTGAGAAATTCGAAAATAAGAATCTGACAATCATTCAAAACCTTTCAGAGGATTCTGCCGTCATTCATGTTGACGGAAAACGAATGTGGCGCGTACTGGAGAATATTTACAACAATGCAGCCAAGTATGCTATGTCCGGTACAAGAGTGTACGCAGATCTGTGGGCGGATGACAAAAAAGTAAGCTTTTCACTGAAAAATGTTTCAGAGCAACCGCTCAATATTTCAGCAGATGAGCTGACGGAAAGGTTTATCAGAGGTGATATTTCAAGAAGCACGGAAGGCAGCGGCCTAGGATTGTCCATAGCCAAGAGCCTGACAGAAATGCAGGGCGGAGAGTTTAAGCTGTATTTGGACGGAGATTTGTTTAAGGTAACTATAGAGTTTCCCAAAGTCCAAAAAGGGGACTGACCCTTTTGCGGCTCATTTTCAGAATATTCTCATTTTTTATGATATGATATACGATTTTGAAGATAATAAGTTCTCGGAATTAGAATCATCTAATTCCAATGCAGATTGAAAATTGAATACTGGCAGTTTTGGAGTAAAAGAAGATATTTTTGTGTATA
>NZ_SLZZ01000035.1 GCF_004346165.1 Muricomes intestini
ATACACAAAAATATCTTCTTTTACTCCAAAACTGCCAGTATTCAATTTTCAATCTGCATTGGAATTAGATGATTCTAATTCCGAGAACTTATTATTTACTTCTAGGATAAGCCGACTTCCGACAAGTGAATGTTACATACTTTACTGTCTAATCAATCGCCTGTTCGATAAATTGGTTTTGCCTTGTTAAAGATTGACAAGTAGAACAAGCGGTGATATGTTTCATCTATAATAATAAACTCTGCCTAACTATTTTTCAACAGGTGATTTTAGATGCTGAACTATAATTCTTTTTGTCAGCTTATTCGGCCAACCATATATAATTAAAAGGATATGATAAACGAAAGGACGGTGAAAACAAATGAAACATATTTTCTTTGTTGAAGATGATTTGAGTCTAATTAATGGTTTATCTTTTGCTATCAAAAAACAAGGATATAAAATAGACGTTGCTGTGCAGTTGGTTTGTTAATCAGCAAACTGCTATATGGTAGTCTCATTACTACTCATTTCAGCTACGCTATTTGGAGTTTGCCTGTCATACCTCTGCTGATTATACTTTTATTTGTTTTTCTTGCTGCTATTGCGGCAGTTCATGCTCCGTCAAAACGAATACGGAATTAATCTGCCAGCTTACTGCCTTTTAGTGCACCGGCCTCCACACCGCCCATCAAAATGTGTCCCTCATTATCTCAAGAGCTTTTCGTAGGTGAATTTTCCCACAGAGCCCTTCACAAGAAGCGCAGCTATTAGCGGTAAGACGATACCCAGTCCTAAGAGAATCCATGTGCTTACCATGATAATCCCTGTAAATTGCCCTATGACAAGCGCAATGATTGGAAAAACCAAGAATACGGCGCGCTGCTGTGCTTCTTCTATGGTTTGCGCCTTTGCGGAGCCACGTACCGTTATGCTGATCGCAACCAATGAGATAGATGGCGCAATAAGCAGCATAATAATCATCCAGCTAAGGTCAGGCATAACTGCACTCCCGGTTAAAAGCAGTACCTCTATTTCCATTACTACTATCATTGCCGCAAATGAGATGAACGAAACCATCATACTTACTGAAAAGCTGGCCAATATTTTTGACTGAAACAATTGCTTCAATGAGAGCGGGGAATAAAGCAAAGTTTCCAGAGTGTGCTTCTCCTTTTCTCCCACAAACGAACTTGCCGCCATAACCGACGACGCCATGATCGGAATCATCAGGAAAAAAACCGGCATGATTTTGTTGAGCAAAAGCCCTAAAATCATCTGCTTTTGATTGCCTATTTGTTCAGTAGACGGCAGCATTTCCAGCAGTTTCTGGAAATCAGAAGTAGTATCCGGAACCAGTACTGTGACAAACACAAAAATGGACGGTAATATAATTGTCAACGCAAGCGGAACCATCAGCATAACCGAAAACACTTGTTTATTTGAGGTAATACCACGAATATCTTTTTTCATCAAGGCAAGCTGCATTCTATTCATCATTTTCACCTTCCTTTCCTGCTTTGCGCCGGTCAATTAAAGAAAAGTAAATCTCTTCCAAAGACATTCTGTGCGTCGAGATATGATATATATTGCCGCCCGCCTCCACAATGCCTTTGACAATGGGCGGAATTTCATCCTCTGAATTTACTGTGATGTCATAAGTGTGCTCACCGGTTTTCTGATATACCAGGCCATCAGGCATACGGCTCGCTTTCACATGCACCACTACACCGGAGAAAACCATAGCTCGAAGCCTCTGGATGTTTCCCGTTGCCAATAAAGTGCCTTCATCAATCAGCCCGTATGTGGTACAGATTTCCTGGGCATAACGTAGCTGGTGGGTACATAAAAAAATTGTTGTACCATCAACGGAAAGTTCCCTGATAAGACTATTTACATTTTGCGCACTTTCAGGGTCAAGTCCGGAGGTCGGTTCATCCAAAAATAGAATTCTAGGGCTGTGAATCATGGCACGGGCTAGGGAGAGGCGCTGGCGCATACCGGTGGAGTAAGCTGCCAGTTTACGATCCTGTGCATCCACCAGACCCAGCCGCTCTAAGAGGACGTTTGCACGCTTTTCACATTCAGCCGCATTCACACCGAAGAGTGTTCCATAGAAAACCAGATTCTCAAGCCCTGTCAGGTGGTCGTACATCTGTGCATGTTCCGTGATTACGCCGGACAATTGATGCAGCTTTTCCGGATTTTGGGCAGGATCAAGATCAAACACCCGGCAGCTACCCTCTGAGGGCGCAAGCATTCCGCAAAGTAATTTGATAGTGGTTGTCTTCCCCGCGCCATTAGGACCCAGGAATCCAAAGACCTCGCCTTGCTCCAAACTGAATTCTATATGATCCACTGCATTTTTACTACCGGTATAGGTTTTTGACAAATTTTGTGTTAAAACTGCTTTCATACCGTTCCTCCTGTTCACTTGGTTTTTCACGATGGGGACTATCTAACCAACAGCCTTACAGTTGCTTCTTTCGAAACATCAATACCGAATAGTTAGTTATTTTTTAGTTTTTCTGCAATCCTCTGAAAACGGCGCTCATCAGCCAATACGGTAAACGCCGGATTGTTTACGACCCCTTCGGTCATGCTTTGCCGAATAATCTTTTCATCGCGGGGCGGAGCGGTTCCCAGGGGAAATTCCTTAAACCAGTCATCAAGCAGAGTAAAAAAGTCGTCTCCCTTTAACTGCAATGGATATATATCTCCTGTGACAAGCTCTGCGTACTCCTCCAGTATATCCAATGCCTTGTCGGTATTTCCAAGCGTCACATACCCCTGCGCGGCAACGAGCAGGAACTGCACCAGGATAGACGGATGAAGCCCCTTTATACCAAAGGCTTCCACTACGGCAAGCGCTCGTTTATATGTTTCATCATACCGTTCCGGCTCATCCGTGCAGAGCGTAAGATAGGTTGGAAGAATATCAAGCAGAGAAAGGACGTGCTGATAAATGCCGACTTGCAGCACAGCTTTTGCTTCCTCAGGTTTTCCAATCATCTGATAGGCTGGCGCAAGTATCGCTTCCGGGGAGTACATCTGCATACTTACCTCCGCAAACAGTTCCAAAACCTCATTTGGATTGCCCAGCATCAATGCGCAGAGCGCTTCCATATTTAGTGCCTGCCGGGCAAGCTCGGCATTATCGCTCTCTCTTTTCACCCGGATGAACAGCTCTTTTGCTTCCTCAATGATAGAGAAGACTCTATCCGCATCACCCGAGAGCATACTATTGTTTACAAGCATGGCACCAATTTGAAATAACAGAGGAAAGCAGGAGAAATACTTTTTAGCAGTTTCACGGCAGCGCTCCAAGACTTCATCGAATGACTTGGAAGCAAAGTCGGCGGATAAACTTAGATAGAGCTTGCGAATGTCCTCTTTAGTCATTTGCGGCTCATAGCCCATCAGTTCATCAATGCTCATATTGAAAAAGGCCGCAAGTTGTGGGAGAAAAGTAATATCGGGATAACTCTGACCTGTTTCCCATTTGGAAACGGAAGCCTTCGAAACGCCGATGTAGCTTGCAAGGTCATCTTGAGTCAGTCCTTTCTCCCTTCGTTTATTTATGATGGCTCTGGCAATATTGATTTCTTTCATGTTCGTTCCCTCCACCATTATTATACTGGTTGACAAAATCAGCTTCAAGGAATTTGTGGTTGATTTTAGGTAAAAAAATCAACCTTCAGGAAACTTATTGGCGTTTGCAAGATCATAGCTTTAAACCCGCAGAATAGCATGTTGCATGAGAACTTGCTTAACTTTATTGGGATATAGACAGATAAAGTAAGTATTGTATTTGGCAGAAATTTAATCTTACGAAAATGCTTCTAAACACAAGAGGGGAGTGTAAACTTTCAGCTTTGCAGGCTGGAAGTTAAAAATTATAGTTATTTAGAGCTGGCCGCGCTATATTGCCTTTTTTTGGCCGGGCGTGTTTCATCTATTTCACGTCATACTCATTACAAGCTGTTCTTCATCCACTCTTCAACAATTTCCTTGTCGTTTTCACCCATAAACGGATGTTCACTGTTTTCAGCAACAGTGAGATGGCAATGATATTTATTTACAAAGGAATCAATAACCTCCCGGCTCTGAAGATTGTCCTTTGAGCCGTATAGAATGTGGGTCGCAGGAATCCATTTATCAATCGGATGCTCTTTGACATAGAGATAATATGGCCAGGACATCGTGTCAATAGGGGTAGAAATTTCACCTTTCCTCTTAAGTTCATCCTCTGTGATATGAAACCATAAAAACATCTGGCAAATCAGATACTCCATATTTACAATTGGCGACTGAAAAAGACAATTATCAAAATGCCTGTTACGATAAGCATGCAGGCTGAAAAAGACACCTAAGCTGCACCCAAATAATGATACATTTTTCCAATGTTCAAAAACATAGTCTCCCACCTGAGTGAGATCCGCGATTCCATTTTGAATATTGCATTTGTATTTTGTATCCGTTCTTTCACCGTGTTCGGGTAGGTCAAAGCTGATTACCTGATAATCTCTGCCGGCAGCAATCTCTGCAAACGCTTCAGCGCTTTCTTTGTTTGACATCTTTCCGTGAACAAAAAGGTATACTTGATCGGATTTTTCTCCCCATATAACAGCGGGAATCCTTCCAATATAAATTTTTTCCTTTATCATTATTTCTCTCCAATCCAATGCGGTATTAGCTTCCATTTAAGCCTGAAATCCAAAAAAACAGTTAACTCTTCTTCCACCGTTCTACGCTACCAAATTTAGCAATGACCGTTTGGTGCATTTCATCGGGCATGCTGTCGAACATAAGCTAAAACATTTTTTAATCTCTGTTTTGGTAAAAACTATAATTTGCCCCTCCTGTTTACAGTTCCTCCACCATCCGGTAGCCTACGCCCATCTCTGTTAATATAAATTTTGGTGCGCCGGGATTTTCCTCAATCTTTCTGCGAATATTTGCCATATTGACGCGAAGCGTGTGACTGTCCCCAGCGTACAGGCCCCATACCTCCTTCATGATATAATCATGCGTCAAGACCTTTCCAGCGTTCTTTGATAAAAGAGCCAGAATCTTATACTCAACTGGCGTTAGATGAACTGCTTTTCCGGCGAGGGAAACGGACCGTTTTTCATAATCAACCTGAAGCTCTCCAACAGTTGTTTTCTCTGCTCCCTGTATCTGCCCACCCATGCTTTGGGGGCTATGTCGCAGCGCTGTACGAATTCTTGCCAGAAGCTCTGAAGTACCAAATGGTTTTACAATATAATCGTCTGCTCCCAAATCAAGTGCCTCAACCTTTTCCCGTTCGTGTCCGCGTGCTGACACAACAACAACCGGTATCTTCGACCATTTGCGGATACTTTTCAG
Source organism: Muricomes intestini (assembly GCF_004346165.1). GTDB lineage: Bacteria > Bacillota > Clostridia > Lachnospirales > Lachnospiraceae > Muricomes > Muricomes intestini. The sequence continues at coordinate 5,350 of NZ_SLZZ01000035.1, forward strand.
TATCTCCACTCCATCAATATCCGGCAAGCCAAGATCCAGCAAAATGACATCTGGTGAATAGGATGCCGCCATAGAAACACCTTCTTTTCCTGTACCGGTCTTGATGACCTGATATCCGTTTGAGTTCAGGATTGCTGTTATAAAGTTGCATATTGCTTCCTCATCCTCAATGACAAGAATTGTTGGTTTTATCATAATCACTCACTTCTTTCCAATGGCAGTGTGAATTTAAATACCGCACCACCTTCTTTGCGATTAGCGGCTTCCATTGTTCCGTTATGCGCTTTGATGATTGTCATGCAGATAGACAGCCCGATGCCCATTCCTCGGGAAGAATCCGAGCTTTTCGTTCCATTGGGGACATAGCTGATAAAAAGATAGGGAAAATCCTCGTCTACGATTCCCTTCCCATGATCAATTACCTCAAATATTGCTGCATCTTCGGTTCTTTTTAATATAATCTCAACGGGCGAGGTAACGGCAGAATGTTTCACTGCATTTTCCAGAAGGTTAATGAGCACCTGTGCAATCAAGGTGCCGTCCATAGGCACTTCTAACAGCTCATCGGGCACAGAAACCTCAACCTTGTGGTGTGGAAATCTTTTTCGGATTCGGCTTACGGCCTCCGCCACAACCTCCTCAGCCGCCTCCGGGTTCTTGTTAACCTTAGATTCTCCTTCATTAATTCGCGTTACCGACAGCAGGTTTTCTACCATCCGTATCAACCACTGAGCCTCTTCCTGAATATCTGCATTCAGCTTGTCGCGGGTACTCTCATCTAATGTTTTTGAATTTTCACGTATTGCAGAGCTGGCTCCAAGAATCCCGGACAAGGGCGTGCGCAAATCATGAGCGATAGCCCGAAGCAAATTGCTTCTCATTTTTTCCTTTTCCGCCTCCACAATGATACTGCGCTGTTCATCAGACAAGTTCTGCCGCTCCAGCGCCATAGCCACCTGGGAGGCGATCATGCGCAAAAATTGACGGGTGTTATGGCCTAAAAAACCTTTTACACAGGAAATACCTAAAACAGCCAGCACCTTGCCTTGCGCTATAACCGGCATATAAAGACCGGCCGCTTCCATTAAGGTATCCGTTCCCGATCCCGCCCACTTTTGATTTACAAACACCCAATGCGCGACTGCCTTTTCGTCCTTGGAATTAAGAACTGCTTCATCCGTATCCCCATCGGCCTGCATGACACTGCCATTGGTACCAGCTTCAGGATCGGATGGGAAGAATACGACGGACCGCTCAAACAAATTCACAATATACACATTGGTCAGCGAAATAATATTTTCAAGCCCTCTGGTAACCAGAAGCTTTTTATTGATCTCATAAAGAACCTCTGTGCGACGTTCTCTCTGAACAGCCAACTTAGCCTGTGTCTTAATTCTTACGGTCAGTGTGCTTGTGATCAAGGCCACCAGCAACATAATGAGGAAGGTAATAGGATAACCCGCTTGAATCGCATTGAACGTGTACATCGGTTTGGTAAAAAAGAAATTGAAGCTCAGTACGCTTGCAACCGAAGCAATTATTCCGAAAATATGTCCTTTTGTAATCCTTGATATGACAAGCACAGAAAGGATATAGGTCATAATGATATTCTGATCACCGATTCCCACCTTCCGCAGTCCGAGGGATACCAGTGTAGCCGCCACCAATAGCGCCGCTGTTTTCGCGCAGTCAATCCATGAAAATTCCACTTTGCCTTTCCAAATTGTCTTGCGGGGTTTTTTATAATCCCGGCGAGCGGTGGCACCGGGGATGATATAGACTTCTATGTTTGGTAAAAGAGAAATCAGTTTGTCTTCAAAGTCTATATCGAATAGGTTTTTAAGTGTTTTCTTATTGCGGCTTTTGCCTACCACAATGTTTGTGATGCCGGATAATTTCGCATATTCGGATACGGATACCGCAATTTCATGGCCTGTGAGCGAAACAATTTCCGCTCCAAGCTTTTCCGCCAGATTCATATTTCCACGTAGTATTTTCTGCTGCTGGGAAGTTAAATAATCACTGTCAGTGCTATCCACATAAAGTGCCACCCATTGCGCATGAAAGGCTTCTGCAGCCCGAGCCGTCCACCTTATACATTTGGCGGAGGATGGAGAAGGGCCAATGCAAACCAGCATTTTTGTATTCGCCATTTTTTCAGTCGTACGGCGCTCATTTTGGTTCTCATTGCTGATTCTATCTGCAGCCTTGCGCATGGCGATTTCACGCAGGAGCTTTAAATTCTCCCGTGTAAAAAAATGATTCATGGCCGTCTGCGCCCGTTCTGGCTTATAAATCTTCCCATCCTCGAAGCGCCGTAGCAGTTCATCCGGTTCAATATCGATTAGCTTGACCTTTTCGGCCCTGTCGAAGATATAGTCGGGTACGGTTTCTTTTACCTGGACACTGGTTATGCCCTCAATTACATCATTAAGACTTTCAATATGCTGGACGTTTACGGTCGTATAAACATCAATTCCAGCGTTCAAAAGCTCCTCAATATCCTGAAAGCGTTTCAGATTTCGGACACCTTCTGCATTGGTATGCGCAAGTTCATCCACTAAAATCAGTTCCGGTTTGCGCCTCAGCGCCTCATCCAGATCAAATTCCTTGAGCTCTATGTTGCGGTAAAACACCGATTTGGGCGCAAGGGAAGGAAGGCCCTGTAAAAGCTGCAACGTTTCCGGACGGGTATGTGGCTCAACGTAACCGACCAGAACATCTTTACCCATGCGGCACTGCTCCTGCGCATCATCAAGCATGGCATAGGTTTTACCCACACCGGCCGCATATCCGAAGAAAATCTTTAATTTCCCGGAATGATTATCTTGCTGTGTTTGTATATCTGCCAGAAGCGCATTGGGATCAGGTCGTCCCTCAAATCCATCCATTTTACCTCACCTCCTATATATTTAACAATCATACCACTGCTATATTTTATAGCAAGTGGTTTCTTTCTCTCGCTGGTTTTATTGATAGAATAGCAGACTTTTTCAACGCACCGGAAGGTCATGCAAAAATGCATGACCTTCGCAGCTGTTAACCGCTATACGGCTTACAGCAAACCATCCAGCGCTAAGTTAACTTTCAGGACATTTACAGCAGGCTCGCCGAATATTCCGAGAAAGCGGTCAGTGGTATATTTACTGATAATTGCTCGGACATCGTCCCCGCTGACGCCACGTTCCCTCGCAAGGCGGGCCACCTGGTACTCCGCTGCATCCGGTGTAATATTCGGGTCTACGCCGCTGCCGGAGGCTGTTACCAGAACCATCGGTATGTCCGCGGTGTTATCAGGGTCGAGAGTATGCAGCCAGTCAGTGCGCTCGTCTACAAGCGCTTTTTGCTCCTCGCTTACCGGTGAGAGATTTGTTGTTCCCATCGGCCTTCCAATCATATATTCGGCACTTGTAAATTCCTGCGCAATCAGAGCAGAGCCATAGTCCTTCTGCGTGCCATCCTTGAGCGTAACGGTTATGATGCTCCCATTCGCCTGACCTGGGAATATGAGCTGTGCGATTCCCGTAACGGCCGCCGTATAAATAACCCCACATACTATGGTCATTACGAGGAAGCACATAATCGCCGGACGCAGTATTTTCATTGATTTCGTCATTTTAATCCTCCTCACATAATGCCGCAGGCTGTAAGCAGCATATCAATTCCTTTGATTGCAATAAAAGGCGCTGCAATGCCACCCAAGCCATAAATCAGCATGTTTTGTTTCAATAGCTTTCCGGCTGGCAGCTCACGGTATTTCACACCCTTGAGCGCCAGCGGAATGAGCGCAATAATAATGAGTGCATTGTAGATAATGGCAGATAGAATTGCCGTTATGGAGCTGGTTAACCCCATAAAATTTAAGGCTGTCAGCTGCGGGTAAATGCCAAAAAACAGCACCGGGATGATCGCAAAATACTTAGCCACATCATTTGCCACGCTAAAGGTTGTCAGCGCTCCACGGGTCATCAGAAGCTGCTTTCCAATTCGCACAATGTCAATGAGCTTGGTAGGGCTGGAATCAAGGTCAACCATGTTACCGGCTTCCTTAGCAGCCTGAGTTCCGGTGTTCATTGCCACGGCAACATCCGCCTGCGCCAGTGCAGGAGCATCGTTTGTACCATCACCTGTCATAGCGACTAAGTGCCCTTTCGACTGATAGTCACGGATCAGCTCCAGCTTTGCTTCCGGCGTGGCTTCCGCCAGAAAATCGTCTACACCGGCTTCCGCCGCAATGGCTGCCGCAGTCATGGGATTGTCGCCTGTAATCATAATGGTTTTGATGCCCATTTTCCGCAAATCTTCAAACCGTTCCTTTACACCATTTTTGACAATATCCTTTAAATAAACAACGCCCAGCACTTGATTGTTCTTTGCAACTACCAGAGGTGTACCGCCTGCTCCGGCAACACGTCTTACAATCTGCTCACATTCTTCGGGATACTCTCCGCTATTGTCCAGCACAAAAGCTTTTACTGCTTCTGCGGCACCTTTGCGAATCTGAATGCCTTGGTAGTCAATGCCGCTCATTCTAGTTTTTGCCGTAAATTCTATGAAACTGGCATTCATCTTTGAAAGCTCTCGACCTCGAATGCCAAACTTTTCTTTTGCCAGTACAACAATGCTCCTGCCCTCGGCTGTTTCATCTGCCAAGGATGAGAGCTGTGCGGCATCTGCCAGATCTTGTTCTTTCACGCCATTCACCGGCAGAAATTCACTTGCTTGACGGTTTCCAAGGGTGATGGTACCGGTTTTATCCAGTAGCAACACATCTACATCTCCGGCAGCTTCAATCGCACGACCACTCATGGCAAGCACATTCGCCTGATTGAGACGGCTCATGCCTGCAATGCCGATGGAAGATAAAAGTGCACCGATTGTGGTGGGAGCCAGGCAAACCAGTAACGCAATTACATTTGTAATGGAAATCGCTGAGCCAGCCCCTGCCTGACTGCTTGCAAAGCTTGAAAACGGAAGCAGTGTTGCCGTAACAATTAAAAATATAATAGTAAGCGTTACTAGCAAAATTTGCAGGGCTATCTCATTGGGTGTCTTTTTTCTGGAGGCGCCTTCCACCATGGAAATCATCTTATCCAGAAAGCTTTCTCCTGCTTCCGCTGTTACCTCAATCACAAGCCAATCAGATACCAGTGTTGTTCCTCCGGTAACCGCACTGCGGTCACCGCCTGATTCGCGGATTACCGGTGCGGATTCACCGGTAATTGCACTCTCATCTACAGAAGCCGCACCATCGATGACCTCGCCGTCCATCGGAATTTGCTCTCCTGCCCAAACGATGACAATATCACCTTTTTTAAGTTGTGCAGAGAGCACCTCGTTATAGTCATTCATATTATTTGTGGACTTTAGTTTTTTTGCTTTTACATCCTTTCGTGCCTTTCGCAGGGTATCTGCCTGGGCGCGCCCACGCCCTTCCGCGATGGCTTCTGCAAAGTTTGCAAATAATACGGTAAACCATAAGATCAATGCAATTGCAATGATATATCCGCCGTTTTCATCTTTAATTCCGGCAAATGACAAAACATATAAAGCTGTGGTTAGAATCGCTCCGATATAGACCACCAGCATGACAGGATTTTTGACTTGGATACCCGGAGCCAGCTTGGCAAAGGATTGTCTGAGCGAATCCCCTAAAATACTTTTATTGATACTTTTCTTTTCCATTTCAATCACCCCGTTCTATCGCATTGTGAAGTAATCGGCTATGGGGCCAAGAGCCAGCGCTGGCAAAAAGCTCAGCGCGCCGACAATTAGAATAACGCCGATTAACAGTCCCACAAACATGGTATTTGTTGTCGATAAGGTTCCTTCACTGACCGCAACCGCCTTCTTTTTCGACATATTTCCGGCAAGGAAGATAGCTGCAGCCATAGGGATAAAGCGAGCCAGCAGCATAATGATCCCGCCAACAACATTCGTAAACACAGTGTTTGCATTAAATCCGGCAAAAGCACTTCCGTTGTTGTTGCCCATTGACGAAAATGCATAAAGAATTTCTGAGAACCCATGGGCACCTGAATTTGTCAGCCAAGAGTCCACTTCTGGCACCATCACTGCAGCAGCGGTACTAAGAAGTGTACACATCAAAGGTGCAAGCACGATTAAACAAACCATTTTCATATCATAGGGTTCTACCTTTTTACCGAGGTACTCCGGCGTTCGGCCAACCATGAGTCCGGCGATAAATACCGTCAGCAAAACAAAAGCAATCATACCATATAATCCGCTGCCTACACCACCAAACACAATTTCTCCTAATTGCATCAGGAACATGGGAATCATTCCCCCGAGAGGTGTGAAGCTGTCATGCATGGAATTTACTGAGCCATTGGATACTGCCGTAGTTGCTGTAGCCCACAAAGAAGAAGCTCCGATGCCATGGATAACCTCTTTGCCTTCCATACTGCCGGAAGTAACAATGCCCTCGAAAACGGGTCCTCTATACTGCTCACTTATTGTTGTAATGCCGAGAGCAGCCACAAACAGGATCATCATGGCAATGTAAATGGATTTTCCTTGTTTACTGTCCTTGACGGCCTTGCCAAACGATACGCATAATGCAGCGGGAATCAGCAAAAGAGACAAGCATTCCAACAGATTTGAAAGTGTTGTGGCATTTTCCAAGGGGAAAGCAGAGTTAACCCCAAAGAAGCCGCCGCCGTTTGTTCCAAGCTGCTTAATGGCAATCTGACTGGCCGCAGGGCCAAGCGGGATAGTTTGTGCTGCTCTGCTTTCCAGCATAGCTACTTCCCTGTAGGGTGCAAAGGTTTGCACAACACCCTGTGAAACAAGCACAAGCGCCAGAACAAAGGAAAGGGGAATCAGCACATAAAGCGTAATTCTAGTCAAATCAGTCCAAAAACTTCCGATGGTGGCTTTCTGCCTTAAAATAAAGCCTCTGATCAGCGCAAACAATACGGCTATTCCTGTTGCAGCCGACACGAAGTTTTGAACGGTAAGTCCTAAGAATTGCGTTAGATAGGACAGCCCGGCTTCTCCGGAATATGCCTGCCAGTTTGTATTGGAAACAAAGCTTGCCGCCGTGTTAAAGGCAAGATGCCAGCTCGTGCCCTCAATGCTAGCCGGGTTAAATGGTAGGACGCCCTGCAGCATCTGAATCAGCCAGACAAAAAACAAACCAACTGCACTGAAAACTAATGCAGACAGCGCATATTTTTTTGCACTCATTTCCTCGTTGCCCTTAACACCCATAATTTTATAAATCCCGTTTTCTACCGGGGCAACGGCACGGGATAAAAACACCTTCTGACCATCCATGACCTTGTACATATAAATGCCAAGTGGAATTGATAATCCCACCAGCAAGACAAAGTAAGCAATATCTTGTAAAATAATCATATTCATAATTCCTCACCTCGAAACAACACATAGAATAAGTAAATCATCAAGGCAAATCCGATGATACCGATGATCGCCAACACTACACTCATATTCTCATCTCCTCTCACTTTCTCAGCGTATCTACGGCAGAATCATGATCCATCGCACTGCCATGATAATAGCCATCGTAACAATTAAAAAGGCCACAAAGCATAATATTTCTTTCCAAGTGCATTGAGTCTTATCATTTTTCATACCAAAAACGCCTTTCCTTCAATTTTGCTGTAAAGTTTTCAGATATTGCACGCAAATGTACATTTTTTACCCAAATACCATTCTTTACGCTATTAATCATAACAAAAAAGAGATCAATGAGGTGTCAATTCGAACGGCGTAAATGTCAAGAAAGCGTCCAGATATTTTATACAAAACGTTGTTCCAAATATAGATGTATCGTATCTTAGATCTATATCCATTTAGTATTTACGATATCAGTTTCAGAATTTAAAGCATTAAACATAGAAAAAGATCAAAGCAGGACTCCCATAACTTAATACCTGACCTTGATACTCTGGATGATGACGGCAATCCGGTTGATAGGAATGGCATGGTAGAGCGTGCCAAGGACCTGATTCAGAATCTAAGGAAATATGATCGGGTAACTTCTGCCGGTTCAGCGGCATATGTCCAGAATATTTCTTTTGATAGGACAACCGGTGAGATTATTGACGGAAAAGAACTTGCCCTTAATCTTTCCAAGATAGAGGAAGAGTCTAAATACGATGGCTATTATTCCATTGTTACAAGCGAATTAAATATGAGTGACTACATTCTCCAGGCAAAACTTGACAATAAATATCCTGTTGGGAAAATGCTGCAGGCACTCCGAAAGTATTCTTGTATTCTATACTGTTCAGTACCAAGGCGGTTCAATAGTTTTCACGTACTTTCAGATAGTGGGCTGACATGGACGGATATCCAAGTCTGTCCACTATGATTCTTTTCGTAAATGCCGAGTTCAGCATTGCCGCCGCTCTCCACACTCCTTTTCGGTTTTCACAGCTTTCTTAGCCACCTTACATTTCACCGTTGTTTTTCCGGGTTTCCTTGGTTAAGCAGTCCACCACATAGGTTTTTTGCAGCAGGGCATCTCCGATGTATCGCTCGTTGCGGAGCATATATTGCAGTGCGCCAATTGACCATTCGGTATTACCGGTAGGGGAGAGAATTTCGTCTGCCTCCAGCGATTCCTTTATGTGTCCTTAAACAATGGAATTGAAAAGGCATCCAGCAGCGGCTGCCCCCCCAAATATCGCCAGTAACCGGAGGGTTAAGTATTCCGGCTCCGTATCGGCACAGGCCTCATATTTTGCAGCAGCACATCCAAATATAAGCAGCTTGGTGTAGTCGCTGTCCACCTCGCTTTTTTCAAGCTCCCGGTTGATTTGGTTCTCCGTCCGGGCAACATCGAGGGAATAATTCTCCCGATGCGGTGACGGAAGCTCCAGCAGAGCTTGGTCGGTGATGCGCTTCGGGGTAACAGGCGTGCAAGATATTGCAGACGAAGCCGGAATCAGCATCGGCTTGCTTTACAGACATTACAAAACCAAAGAGGAGTTTTTTAGCGGAGTTGTAAGTTACGCTGTTGAAGGCTTAAATACTTTATGCGATTTAATGAATGAACAATTCACCATTATGGTGTACTGGATTGCTTATAACCTCCTATGTAGCTTCTGTGCATCTCTATAGATACAGGGGAAAATGTTAATAACCGTGTTTATATAAATTAGAAAACCCTCTTGCTCATGACGCAACGTAATGTAGTATAATCAAAATCGGAGGTGATAAATGTGTTAATGCAACATGAAGAAATTTATTCGGTGGGAGAACTTGCAAAAGCAACAGGCTTAACTGTACGGACGCTTCAGCACTATGACAACATCGGTCTGCTGCGGGCGGGCGGACGAACCGAAGGTGGGCGTCGCTATTACACGAAACGCGATGTGGTGCGACTGACGCAAATTACAATATATAAAAGCATCGGCTTTTCACTGTCCGATATACGCGAAAAGTTGACGGATGATCCCGAGCCGACGGAGCTTGCAAAGGTGTTCTCTATGCAAATTCCCATTCTGCAAAAAAAGATGGATGACTTGCACATGGCAATAGCGGTGCTGTTTACATCTGTCAATCTATTTGACATTGGAAAAGAGCCGCCGCTTGAAATATTGGCGGAGCTCATTCGCACGACAGAGGGCAGCGGCCTGACCGAGTGGACTGATTTTCCGTTTGACCCCGCACTCAGCCACATGGCAAGCAGCAAGGGGTTGGATACATTGCATGGAGCGATGGGATTTTATCATACCATGCGGGAGCTTTTGATTGAAGCGATTGCCTTGCAAAGCTCGGATACCGCTGCTGACGATCCGCAGGCGCAGACGCTTGCCGGGAATTGGTGGGAGAATGTCATCCTGCTTATGGTAAATGATACTCCGGGAGCATCAGACGCGCTGCTTACGGTAAACAGTTCTCGTGACCAATGGCCGGTGGCTGACCGTAAGCTATATGAAATGGCTGAACCATTTATCGAGTCAGCACTGGCGGTTTATATGGAGAAGAATAATTTGCAATTACCGGTAAAGGAGGACGATAAAATTGATTGACAGCATTACTGTAAAAAACTTGAGTAAGTCTTACGGCGAAAAGCAGGTGCTGCGTGGTGTGAGCTTTTCAGTAAAACATGGCGAGGTGTTTTCGCTTCTCGGCGTGAACGGCGCAGGGAAAACAACCACCATTGAATGTCTTGAGGGCTTACGCAAATGGCAGGAAGGTGAAATTGTTGTCGAGGGCATATCCGTTCGGCAGCACCCTGAGAAACTCCGCAAGGTTTTCGGGGTTCAATTGCAAAGCACGGCACTTTCTGAAAATATGACTGCAAAAGAAGCGATGCGTCTTTTCTGTGTTTGGCACGGCGTAAAGTATCGCGGCGATTTACTCACGCGTTTCGATATGGACGGCGAATATCTGAACAAGCCATACGCGAAACTGTCTACCGGGCGCAAGCGTAGACTGCACTTGGCGCTGGCGCTATGCCACAATCCGCGAGTGCTTGTGCTGGACGAACCGACGGCGGGCTTGGATGTGGAGGGCCGTAACACGCTACACCGAGAAATCTGTCGGCTTCGGGACGAGGGTGTAACAATACTGATGGCAACCCACGACATGGCGGAGGCCGAGGCGCTCAGCGACCGTATTGCGATTTTGCGTGACGGAGTAATTGCCCGTGAAGGTACACCAATGGAACTTACTGCGGCATCTAATATTCAAAACCGTGTCTACATAAAAACACGCGGCGGCAGTTTGCGAGAGAATACGCCAGAAGCATTAGGAATGCCGGAAACGACTATGGAGGGTTATTCTGTGTGGAAATGCAGGGATGCGGCGGAACTGCTTTTGCTTATTCTTCCGCACATCAAGGCGTGTGATGATATCGTTTCCGACCTTCGGATAGAACGAGCAAGTGTTGAGGACATATTTCTGTCTGTTGCGGGAGGTGCGAAATGAGAGCGTTTTTTGTGCAATTAGGCATTCAATTTCGGGGCGATTTACGAGACAAAGAAATCCTGATGGTTTACTACCTTGTCCCACTTCTGTTTTATGCTGTGATGGGCAGCATCATGAAAACACTGGAGATGGAAAATGGCGTCCCGCTCAACCTCGCAATTACGATTTTCACGCTGTCCATGTCCGCATTTCTCGGTATGCCGCAAGCACTTGTTAAGGCGCGCGAAAATGGTGTGCTGGATGCATACAAAGCCGCCGGGATTCCGGCTTGGAGTATGCCGCTTGCTACCATAGTAATTTCCACGCTTCATATCATGCTTGTCGCATTGGTGATTCTGTTTTCTGCACCATATTTGTTTGCATCGGCACTGCCGGAGAGTATCGCTGCGTATCTACTCACGGTACTGCTCGTCGCACTGTGTTCGGAAACGCTTGGCGCGTTGTTATCCTGTTTTGTAAAGAAGCAAAACACGCTGACGTTGGTTTCACAATGTCTGTTTCTCCCGACAATCATGTTTTCCGGTATCATGTTTCCGGCAGATTTGTTGCCCAAGCCTATGCAGTGGTTCGGAGAGATATTGCCCGCTACATTGGGAATGCGAATGATTTCAGGCGGAGAAATTGTGGCGCAGGTCTTGATAATCCTTTGCGTTATGACAACGGTATTTTTTCTTGCATCGGCTATAATTTTTAAAAGAATTAGCGCAAGACGGTAAATTGGGGAAATGTGTAATTTTTATTATGATACATCCATAAACGGTGCTATACACTATGTTTGAAAAGAATACAAGAATAAGGAATGATATTGGTTGGTGCTATGGATAATGCAAGATGGTTATTGTGTCCTATATGTAAAAACAAAACACGGGTTAAAATTCGAGAAGATACAGAGCTGAAAAACTTTCCATTACTCTGTCCTAAGTGCAAACAAGAAAGTTTAATAAATGCCAAACAATTTAATATATCCGTTATCAAAGAGCCAGACGCTAAGACGCAGAGCCGATGAACTTGTGAGCGATCATAGTACATCGGCTCTATTCTTTTATATAGGTTAGTAGACAACAGCCCACCAAATAAAAAAACGATGCTTTGGTGGGCAGTATAGCTATGCCTAAATGAGTTCAGCCCTCCAAGCCTGTTTGAGTTTGGAGGGATTTTTTATGTGTTGGTCTAAAAAAACCACACCGCTGCTTGTTATTAGCGGCAACTATATATCTACATACCTCCTCTGATGCTATGGTAAACGGTTTAAGCGGTGCTTTGGGAGTTATCTCCTAAGCTAATCGGCGTATCAAAACCACTGATACGCCAAGTACATAAAAAGCCCACAAAAGGCGGCAACCTCTTGTGAGCTGAGAATTCTGACGGAGACGGTGGGCTTCGAACCCTCTGCCGTTTTGAAGAATCCAGTAAAAAGGAGGGTTTTGGCATCGCCTGTTTCAACTGTACTCAATATTCTACTCAAAATATGATTCAGACTTCTGCACCTGCTTTTCAGCTTTGGAGATTAGTGTTAATTTATGAACAGGTACCCCTGGCTGTACAATAGAAATAGTGATGCGTGGGTCAAGGCTTTCCACTTTTACTTAAAGTGATATTCGTCATCTTCAAATAATATTGCTGCCCAATCCTGCCTGTCTTTCAATACCCTCAGTATTGTCACTGTTTGGGTTTCAGTATCTACGACGAAAAAAATATTATATGTATCGTATGGTTTTAAACGAATCTCATAGCCTCTATACTCAAAAGATACTCCTCTATACCCAAAAGGAAAAGTTTCCAAGCTTTCAGCTTTTTGATAATAACAATTCAAAAAATATTCAGCAGCCCCAGAGTTCTGAAATTCCTTTATCATATAATATGCTAATTGAAATAAGTCTTCCTCTGCTTCAAGAGTATGCTGTATTTTATACTTCATGCTTCTTCAATTTTTCCTTGATTCTATCCATAGAATCTCTCAATGGGAGTATCCTGCCTTGCTCCATATCATCTATTCCCTTGTCTAGTTTTCTTAACAACTCAGCTTCCTTTTTTTGATAAAACACTTTTTGTTCTTTTGCTGGTAGTGCCATAAGCTATACCCCCTTACTAATATTTCTTCAACCTATCCTTTTCAGTATATTATAATATTCTTTACCTTTTCGGAGTTAATCTTGTAAATAACTTTTTATTCTTTTTATATTATAACAGATATGATGTTAAAAAACACTATCTTATTTATTTCACCCAAGACTTTACAGCGGTTATTTACTTTCTCAACTGTCAGAGATGAGATATAAAAGACCTTTTGCCGAAACCAGCTTTCACCTTTGGAGATTAGTGTTTATTTATAAACAAACTCTATTAAAAATGAATGTTGAAGTACTGATTATAATATCTCAAAAAATTTCAACTTCGTTAAAATCTACGTTACCACCACATGTAGGCGAAATGGCAGAAAGCCTATGTTTAAAGCTTTCTGCCATATTTACTTCAAAACTTGAGTTTCTTTCATACTAACCGCTCCAAATATTTTTGATAAAACCATGCTGCTTATCATTACATTTGCTTCTGCCCAGATCAGCAGAAATGCCAAAATAAGGTATCCCACGCTGGCCGGGAAAACCAGAACAAGCAGAAACGGAAGCAGCCATATTCCCAATAATAAAACAGTCTGAGGCAGATTTCCCACAGCAATCAGAAGAGCGTTTTTCATACTGTTTTTTCTTGTATTTTCGAAAAAAGCAGTAAGCGGATAGATGTAGATGCTTTCCGCCGCCCATAATATTCCTGCTATTGTAAGTGCCATCCTTGATATGTCCTGAATCCAGCTGCTCATATAAGCCGTAATGTCAAGTTCAAAATGCAGGAAAATTCCCAGAGTCAGCATAAGAAGCCAGACAGGTGTACTCTGGCCGAAATTTTCTTTCCATGCACGCAGAAATTCCCCTGCGATGCCGCTCCCTTCTCCTCTTAGGACTTTGAATGTGCACTGATTATCTTTTTTTGCATCTTTTTTCATCAGATCACCTCATAAACCGCCGTTCCATATGCAGGAAGAATCACGTCTCCCATAACAGATTCTCCTGTATACAGCAACTTCATTTCTTGTTTCAATGTAACACTTACCGCAAAAGACTGGAAATTCAGTACAAATAAAAACGTCTTTCCATCCTTTTTCCTCATCACGACTTCCACTGTATTAGGAGCCTCAATCCATGCAGCAAACGGCTCAATCACCTCCGTATACTTCAGAAGCTGTGTAACATTCTTCCTGGAAAATGCACTTCCCAGGTGCAGGACACGCCCGCCCCCTACAGAATGTTCTATCAGAGCCGCCTCGCCTTTATAATAGGAGTTTTCATATGAGGCAAGCACCCGTGCATCTTCTGATGCGTCCATAATATCATTGAACACCGGCATTTCCATCTTCTCTTTATTCCAGATTGCATAGACTTCCTCTTCAGCGGAGCTTGTAAATGTGAAATCTTTTACGTCCGACCCTGTAAGTTCTTTTAAGAGTCCCGGCTGCGGCATCATGACACATTTCCCGTTCAAATCTTTATAACCGGAACGGCATCCTATAATCAATGTTCCGCCCTGCTCTACATACTGCTTCAGAAGATCCACCCGTTTCTTTTCCATCAATATCGGATGCGGATAAAATACAACCGGGTATTTTATCAGATCTTCTAGCTCGCTATCCTCCTGAAGATATACCACATCGTAAGGTGTATGGTTCAGCTCGGATGCAATAAATATCTCTTCCTCACTGAAAGAATTCACTCTCTCATGCCATACGTCCACTTCTGTATCCCACTCATTGTCATAGTCCTTCAGAAGTGCAAAACCAGCCACATACTGGGAGCCGCATACAGGATTCAATGTTTTTAGTTTTTTGTAAAACTCCTTGACCTCAGCCAGTTTCCGGTTATCCCGGTTATCATAATCCAGAATTCCGTGCCAGTAAATTTCTGTCCCGAATGTACAGGTACGCCATCTGAAAAATGAGATGAAATCGGCTCCCTGTGCTACACTCTGCATCGCCCAAAGTGTCAGCTGTCCCGGTCTTGGTGCAGGCCCTTCCATGCGGGTGCTCCATCCGTTAGCCCCGGACTGCTGTTCCATGATTCCAAAATGAGGGCAGATAGAACGAACCTCATGCAGATGCTTCGTCCACTTCCTGTCATTTAGGTCTGTGGCGGTTTTCGGATATCTGTCAAGACCAAAAGCAAAGCTTGGGTAGGAATCATATGTATACACATCCAGACAGTCTTTCTGCATCCTATGATTGTCCACATTCCAAAACATCCCATTGGTTGTGATAAAATCCTCCGCCTTGATATATTTCCTCAGAATCCCCGCCTGCATGCCGCAATATCTTAAAGTACTGTCAGATATAAACCGGAAATAATCCAGATGCATATGGGGATTCACCCCTTTGTTCAGCGTCAGCCTTGGGATATAAATCTGTTTCCAGTCCGTATAAGTCTGATTCCAGAATACCGTTCCCCATGCCTGATTCAATGCCTCCAGCGTCTTATATCTCTTCTCCAAAAATACACGAAACGCTGCCGAATCAGCCTCGGAATAGAATTCACATGTCTCACAGTTCAGCTCATTGTCCACCTGCCAGCCTACAACAGCCGGATGAGAGCCATAGTGTTCCGCAAGCCAGGTCACGATTCTAGCCGACAGCTCCTGATAGACCGGTGCATTGTAATTATAGTGCTTGCGTCCGCCATGGCGGTACGGGATTCCCTCTATATTGCAGTTTAAGACTTCCGGATATTTTTCCGTCAGCCAGGCTGGGGGAGTTGCTGTAGGGGTTCCCATAATTATCTTCATTTTCTTTTCCAGACAAAGCTCCAGAAATTCATCAAAAAAATCAAACTGAAACCGGCCTTCCTCAGGCTCAAACAGACTCCACGCAAATTCTGCAATCCGGATGACTGTAATTCCTGCATCCAGCATACGATTCAAATCATCTTCCCATAACGTTTTATCCCAGTGTTCCGGATAATAGCATACCGCCATAGTCATTTCTTTCCACTGATAATTCTGCTTACTGTTCATATTCCCTTTTCATTCTCCTTTTCACGAATTTTATTTTTGCCATCTTAGTGGCGAGATACGACATTTTCATTATAATCACAGAACAGGGAGGGTTTGACCCGGAATATTAAGCATTTGTTTCATATTTCGAACGCTGGTACTCCGCATAGTAAATGCACTAGGGCTTCTCAGCGACCGGTTTCCACCGTGTAACCGGAATCCGGAAAGAGATACTCGTCCCCTTTCCCTGAACGCTTTTTATCTCAAAACTGCTTTCCTCTCCATATAACAGTTGAAGCCGCCTGTACACATTCTTCAGTCCAATTGCATTCCCTGATTGACTGTCTTTGCACTGTCGAAGCAACATCTCCACCTGCTTTTGTTCCATTCCTCTCCCGTCATCTACTATCACAAACATCAGCCAGTCATTTTCAGCTTTTATGGATATCTTGAGGATTCCTTTTTCAATCTGATTCTCCAGTCCATGGATGATACTGTTCTCAATCAGCGGCTGCAGCAGGAAGCTGGGCATATAATACTGCAAAACTTCCGATGCCACATCATACTCTACACCGATCTTATCTCCAAAACGGTAGTCCTGTATCAGGAGATAGCTCTTCACCGTCTCCATTTCCTCCGCTACGGTAATCATATCTGCCCTTTGGATGCTTGCCCGAAGAAGCTTTGCCAAGGATACTGCCAAATCAGACACCTTTTCATTCCCGCCCGTAAATCCAAGCCAGCTGATGGTATCCAGGCTGTTATAGAGAAAATGTGGATTGATCTGCATTTTCAGAAATTCGATCTCCGCCTCTTTATTTGCCAGCTCCAGGGAGTATACTTTTTCCATAAGATTCTGAATATTGTCTGCCATCTCATTGTAAGCGCAGCCAATCTGACCAATCTCATCGTTCCCGCTTACTTCCACACGAGAATCCAGTTTTCCCTCTCCAAATTCAGACATACTCAACAGCAGCTTCTTGGTAGGCCCTACCAATCTGCGTACTACCACGGTAGTCACTATAAAAGACAGAATCAGCGCCCCTGCCAGCAGAAGTCCCATCTGCAGGATACTTGCCGCCACTCCGTCCCGGAACTGTTTCGCACTGACCGTGCAGATCAGCGTCCATCCATTTTCGAGTGTTTCGCCTGTGTAATAATAACTTTTCTCTCCCGTTCCCGGATCTTCTATCGTTGATTGCTTTCTTTCTCTTAGTTCCTGAATCTCATAGGGAAATATGCTGCCTATCAATTCCTGGTCGCTGGAGCAGACTGTCTCTCCCTCCTGATCCACCAGATATACCCTGCCAGAATAGGCACTGGAAACAGTAGAAAATTCATCGCCAAAATAATCATTCTGACAGATAATAACCATATACCCCAACGGTTTCATATTCGCAGTGCTTAAAATTGCCCGGCACATACAGACATAATTGGCATCCCCGGCAAGGCTCCAAAGCGCGCCCCCATTTGCCTCATATATTTCATCACTTCCAAAGGAATACTCTAGAAATTCCCGGTTTGTAGTCCCGATAAAAATCTCTTCTCCGCTCAGAGAATAAATCCGAAGTGACGTGATTCCATTGATGTTGAATATGCTTCCCCTTATCTGATTGGAAATGGCAGCCTTGTTTGTCTCAATGCTCCCGGTTCCTTTCTCCTTGTCGTAGCCGCCTCTGTTTTTGTTAATAATCCCTAAGTTTTCCTGCACGGCGCGGTCAACAATCACGGATACCGACAACTGGTCTATCTGTTCCATCATATTCGAAACGTTTGCTGCCGCAAGCCCGGTCACATCTGCCATATGGGAATTTGCCTGCTGCTTATACACCTTGTCAAATCTGAATGTAAAGAAACAGAACACACCTACGCTCGTTACAAAAAGAAGCACCACATAGGCAGCAAGCATTTTATACCGTATACTGTAAAATCCTTCTCTCCTTTTCATACACCTACTCCGCCTGCTTCCTGCTCAACTGTTCCAGGATATAATGAAACCGAAGCTGGGATTCTACATGTTCTTGTTTCTTAAAGTCAGAAGGGCTGCAGGCAAAGACTCTTTTGAACACCTGTGAAAAATACCTCTGGTCGTTGAACCCGGCTTTCAGGCACGCTTCATTTACCTTATCTCCGTCGGTCAAAAACTGGACCGCGTTGGTCAAGCGGATTGCAATAAGAATATCGATGAAAGAATATCCCGTCTCCTGTTTTACCTTCTTAGAAATATAGTTGGATGAGAAATGATATTTTTCCGCAAAATCTCTCTGGGAAATCGGCTCTGCAAACTGCTCTGCCATGTCTGATATGATTTCCTCCATCAGCCCGCTAAGCTTTGGAAAATGATTTCTCACCTGAGAAAGTACATCTGTTTTTCCCATCATTTCTTCGTGTTCCCTTATGATTCTTGCCTGATAGCGCTTCTGTTCCAGCTGTTTCTTCACCTTCTCCACCGTCTCCAGGATTTCTCTTGGGTGGAACGGTTTCAGAAGATATTCATACACGCCGCTTTGAATAGCCTGTCTTGCATACTCAAATTCAGAGAAACCCGTCAACAGTATCACTGCGGTGTCGATGGAATACTGCTTAATCATTGCCGCCAGTTCAAGCCCCGTCATCCCCGGCATACGGATATCAAAAATCACGATATCTACCAGTGCCGACAGCAGCAGATCCCTTGCCTCTTCTCCATTTCCCGCAGAGTACACTTCCTCAATCCCGATAGATTTCCAGTCCAGGCTCAGAAGTCCATTTCTTATCAATAATTCATCATCTGCAATTAACATGTTCATATACTCTATTCATCTCCTTCAGATATACATTTGTAACACTTCAAACCCAATACAGTTGCGCATATTTGTTGAATCCAGTATAACATTTCACGGGTAAGTAGAACATACAACGATAACCATTAACTGCACAGTTACATATGACGTTATCATTTACTGGCTGCGCCTATCCTTTCACAGCCCCTGCCACCATTCCTTCCATAATGTATTTGTGAAGGAATATATACACCAGAATACTTGGAACAATTGTAATAATGACTGCTGCAATCTCTCCCACATAGTCGGTGGAATACATGGACTGGAAATTCGTCAGACCAACCGGCAGTGTCATCATTTTGCTGTCTGTCAGGAAAATCCTTGGCAGAAGCAGGTCATTCCACACGTTGATAAACTGTACCACTGCCACTGTCACAATAGATGACTTGGCAATCGGGAGTACGATTTTCGCAAAACATTTATAAATGGAGCAGCCATCCATAACTGCTGCCTCTTCCAGTTCCCTTGGAATGGAATCCATGAACCCGCAGATTATGAAGATTGCCATCGGAAATCCCACGGCTATCTGAGGAATAATGACTGCCAGATAAGTATTCAGAATCCCCATATTCTTAAACACGGAAAACAGTGGAATAATCAGTGCATAAATTGGAATCATCATGCCAAGCAGAAACACGTTATAAGTGACTTTGGAAAGCTTCCAGTACATTCGACTGATTGCGTAGGACGCCATGGTCGCCAAAATAACCGTTATAAGAACTGCCGCCACTGCGATAATTACAGAGTTCCCAAAGTAGCGGATTACACCACCTTTTACTACCGCATTGATATAGTTGGTCAGGCTCCATGTCTCCGGCAGCCCCCATGTATTGAAATAGAGTTCCTGGTTTGTCTTAAAGGATGCCAGGAATAACCAGATCAGCGGGTAGATACACATAATTGTAAAAGCAATCATCAATACATATTTGATTCCAAGCCATATTTTTTCTAAAGGACTTTTTTTCATGACTGCCCCTCCTTTCAAGAATCTTTCTCGCTCTTAAATACCTTATTGGACAAACCGACCGAGCAGATACATAACAGCATCAGAATAACGCCAATTGCACAGGCATAACCATATTTCAGAATATTAAAGGCTTCGTAATACATATAGGTAGACATTACATCCGTTGCGTGATTCGGTCCTCCCCCTGTCATGACTGCCACTAAGTCATAATACTTCAGAGAACCTGTGATAATCAGCACAGCATCTATTTTCAGAATCGGTTTGATCATGGGGAATGTGATGGATTTAAACTGCTGCCATGCCGTGGCGCCGTCAATTTCCGCCGCCTCATAATAAGAAGAATCAATATTCCGCATTGCTGCAAGCTGTATGATCATATGATAGCCCACATACTGCCACATCACGACAATGATTATACAGAACAGCGCCAGATTTTTATTTGAAAGCCAAACCTGCTGCAGGTCCCCAAGACCAATCAGCTTTAAAAATGCATTTAAAAGACCATAGTTTCCATTGTAAATAAAGCTCCATGTCAGACCGACTGCTACCCCGCAGATTACACTTGGCAGGAAAAACACAGTCTGGAAAAATGCCGCGCCTTTGATTTTCTTAAAGATTGCATTTGCAAAAAACATAGCCAAAGGCATGTGTGCAATCAGAGAACCCACCACCATAAGGATGTTGTTTCTGAGTGCATGCGTAAATGTTGAATCCTGAAACAGTGATATATAATTTTTTAACCCTACGAATTTCCCCGGAGACATCAGATTCGTGTCAAACAGGGACATATAAACGTTATAACCGATTGGAAACAAGGCAAATACTGCGTATATGATAAATGCCGGAAGTACAAAGACTGCAATACTTTTCTTATTTCCCAAAACGCTTTTCATGCTGCCACCCCTTTCAAACGCCCGATTGTGGGCACAAAATGAGCCGCCGCAAAGCCGGCGGCCCATTTTGACTCTTATTTTTTCACACTCGCTACTCATTTGCCTCTGCATATTTCTGCAAATTGTCTAATGTAGCCTGTGGGTCTTCCCCATTTGCGATTGCGATACTGCTGTTGTTGAACTCATTTCCAAGATCCGTATTCATACGGTCAAACCATGGGGTCAATGCAGTCTGCTCATTGAAGCATGTGATTGCATCTTTGCTGAGGCTTGAAAGCTTGCTTTCATCTAAATCAAATTTAGTAGCAGGCATACGTCCATAATCATATAGCAGCATTGCTGCGTTGTCGGCATTTGTCCAATATTTCAGAAGAGCTACCGCCGCATCTACATTCTTACAGTTTTTTGTCACTGCAAAGGAGTTGTCCAGAGAGCCTACTGAAACATTTGCATTTACTTTGTCAACTGGCGGCATTGTGAAGCAGCTCACATCATCAGCTACCTGGCAGACATCTTTGTTGTTCAAGTTAGAAATTTCCCATGTACCATTGAAATACATTGCAGCCTGCCCGGACTGGAACAATGCTTCTGCCTCAGACCCGCTGACTCCGGTGAATCCTTTTTCAAAATATCCGGCATCAACTTCTTCCTGGAAAAGCTTTGCCGCCTGTACCATAGCATCGTCATTCCATGATTTTGTTCCTGCTTTGATTCCTTCAAACAGTTCATTTCCTGCAATACCATCTGATAACTGCTGAATATACTGTGAAACAAGCCATGCATCATCTGCTGTGGATGCCAAGGCTACTGGTGTCACACCATTTTCCAGAAGTGTATCACATACTTTACGGTACTCGTCATATGTAGTCGGAACAGAAAGACCATACTTTTCAAAAATCCCTTTGTTGTAATACATGGTTGCCATACACTGTGCGGTAGGAATTCCATATACACTTCCGTCATAAGTCTCCTGCTCCAGAGTTCCGCTGTTGAAGCTATCTGCCCATTCCTGATCTTCGTCCAGATACTTCTGAAGATTCTCAATCTTCTCTCCGTCCACGAAGTTTTCAAGATATCCAAGCTCCCATGTAAAAATGATATCCGGCTCAGAATCTGAAGCCATCATGGTTGTCAGCTTTGTCTTATAATCAGAGTTGCTGACAAACTCAGGTTTGATCGTAACCCCATATTCATTGGATTCGTTAAAAGCATCAATCAGCTTCTGATACCCTTCCACATATGCATCGGAAGCAGCTCCGTTTAACATCATGCTTAAAACTTCTCCCTCCTTGGAATCCTTTGATGAAGAAGAATCTGCATTCCCTTTGTTCCCGCATCCTGCAAGTAATCCCAGACATAAAGCTCCTGTTAGTAATATTGCAATGCCTCTTTTCATTCCATTACCTCCATTTGTGTTTGTTATAAGAAAAGTAACTTTTCTCTCCCTTATCTGATATTTATTCTAAGGTAACATGCTGATATTTTTAAGAGAGAAAAAGTGACACTTTTGTTTAATATTTTGCACAAAATAATTTTAGCACATTTCTTGTTAGTAAATTTGCACAATATCGATTTTAGTGAAAGTCACGGAAAATGAATAGGATACTTTTGATTTCGAATTAAAACAAAAGCCGTAAAATATGCCTTTAAAAGCGTGCTTTACGGCTTATTATGTTATTTCTATTGATTGAGTTGTTTAAGAACCTATTATGACCATTTTCTCCGGCAATGGTCTTCCGCAATAGTTCAAGCATCAGGATTAGGATTGTATTTACGAAGATTTTCAAGAACAAAGTCTTGATAGGCGGGGTGACCGCCAGAGTTAACAGGTAACAAAAAATCGCCTCCAATCGAAAAATGTGTGCCGCCCGCAAGCGAACGGTACTTATTGATCAATAGGCGTGAAGCGCTGCATTTTTCGAATAAACTGTCAAGTGTTTTTTGACAAAAAAGTGGGGGATTTTAATAAAAAAGGGATCTGAAAGCCTTGAATTTACTGGCTTAGAGATTCCGAGAGATTATAATATAGGAAGGAGGTTGAATGATAGTGCTCGAAGAAAAATGGATATTGTGTCCAGTCTGTTCCAATAAAACCTGTCTTAGAGTACGAGAAGATACTATACTTAAAAACTTTCCTCTATTCTGTCCCAGGTGTAAATAGAAAAGCATAATTAACGTACACCAGTTAAATATGTCAGTTATAAAAGAGCCAGACGCTAAGATGCAGAGCCGATAATCGTGAGTAAAATCACAGTTATCGGTTCTTTTTTGTTTGAAGCAAATACAAACCTTTGTTTACGGTAATGCAGAACATATCCTTTCACCGACGGTTTTAACACTCAAATCAAAGCCGTCGTTTTCCTTTTCAAAAATAGAATTGTGAAGGCGCATTAAATTACCTTTTTCAAGGGCATATTATAACCGCCGGGAAGCCAAACGATAATGGCAATTGTCTAATGTAGTTTTTGAAATTCTATTATATAATCTCAACCCAGACTTTATAAAAGTCATAACAAACGAGCTCTTTTGCTGTCGCAAGAAATCTGCCAATGATAGCACCTGTTTTGTATCCTTGTTTTTCAAGGTTTTTCCTAATTTCGTCCAAATTAGTATTATAAGGTTCCTCACGAGTGACCCTTAATAGACATTGCATATATTTTTTGTTGTTTTCTTCTCTTTCCCATATAACATTAGATGATTCAGTAATGGCAGACACAGACATTCCATATATGGGGATAAATTCAGAATTATCCATATCAGGTGAGAGATAAATAATAAAATTGTACGGATTTTGAAGATATGTGTTAAATAAATAGCTATCGTCTATTTGATAAAAAACTATTTTATCAATATCCGGCTCACTTTCAGTAAAGGAATGTTTTTGTAGCTGTTCCACTTGCTGTAATTTATCTTTTCGGGACTGCAAATTCTTTTTGATTTCGCGTAGGCTTTTGATTTTTTCATTAACAACCTGTATTTCTTGACACAATACATCTTCCCATGCGTCAACGTCCCATTGATACATTTCTTTTAGTTTTTTAACAGGCATATTCAGTTTTCGGTAAAGAGTTATGTCCAAAATAGTCAATAACTCTCTTAATGTATACACTCTATAATCGTTATTTTCATTCCGCTCTAACTGAATTAGGTTTTCAGCGTCCCAATATCTAAGCGTCGATTTGGCTACTTGAAAAAGTTTGGAAACGTCGCCAATGCTATATTTTTTCTTCATTTAATTCACCCCTCGTATAATAAGTTTGTAAGCAAGAAAAATACAGCTTACAGACTTATTCTTTTTTGGTATAGAGGTAAGGATATCTCTGAGGATTC
>NZ_SLZZ01000036.1 GCF_004346165.1 Muricomes intestini
TTTGTCAAGTGTTTTCGGCAAAAAAGGTGGGTGATTTTTAAAATAAAGGGATGGAAAGCCTTGAAAAATGAAGGCTGGAAATTCCGAGAACTTATAAAAGGAAAAAGGAGGACAAATGTTAGTAAATTTAAATGATGTATTGATACCGGCAAAAAAGAAAAAATATGCAGTAGGCTTATTCAATGCAGTTAATCTGGAATTAGCTCGAGGGATCATTTGTGCAGCTGAAGAAAAAAAATCACCTGTAATTATGGGCACGGCAGAAGTGTTGCTGCCTTACGGACCACTTGAGGAGGTCTCTTATTATTTGATTCCGATGGCTAGAAAAGCCAGTGTCCCTGTAGTTATACATTTGGATCATGGCCTGACCAGGGAAACTTGTCTTGAGGCTCTGGATCTGGGATTTTCCTCAATTATGTATGACTGCTCATTAGACAGTTACGAAGAAAATGTGCGTAAGACCAAAGAGATGGCACAGATTGCTCACAGCTATAATGCTACGATTGAAGCCGAGTTAGGACATGTCGGAGACAATGGTGGATCTGCAGAAGGAGGCAGCCAATTGCAGAACCCGGAGGATTTCTATACTGATCCTTTAGTTGCCAAAGACTTTGTCGAGAAAACTGGTGTCGATGCTCTGGCAATTGCCGTTGGTACGGCTCATGGTACATATACGCTGCCTCCAAAACTTGATTTCAACCGCATTTGTGAAATTGAAAAAACGATCTCCATACCTCTGGTTTTGCATGGTGGCTCGGGGCTTACCGATGACGATTTTAAGAGGGCCGTCAGCTGTGGTATCAGTAAGATCAATGTTTTTACCGACATAAATGTCCGGGCAGTGGAGGCCGCCCTGCGGGAATTCTCCTATATGGATAAGGGCATCATTGATTTGATCCCGGCCGAGATCGAAGCAATCAAGCAGGAAGTCCTGAAAAAGATAAAAGTATTTGGTTCTAATGGGCACGGTACGGATTACAATGTCTCTGAGCAGGAAATAAGAAGTATTGTGGAGCAGGTGCTATCCGGTATAAAGAGGGAAAATATAAAGTGAAGATAAGAAGAACCAACCGTGGGGAAATTCTCCGCCTTTTGGCAACTGAAAAAGCCAATACAAGAGTGGAGTTGGCTAAGGCCAGTAAACTGACTAAAATGTCAGTTTCCAATATTATCGATGAATTTCTAAGCAATGATATTGTTGTTGAAGGCGAAATGATTGAGCAGAAGGTACGGGGGAAAAACCCAGTATTTCTTAGCATTTCGCCGAAAGCTCCGAAAATAATTGGTGTACTAATTGCCCGTGAATACTGCTCAGCAATTTTGTGTGACATGAATCTGAAAATCATCATTGAAAAAACAGTGACGTTATCTAAAAGTACTAATGTCGATAAATGGCTACAGGTGATCTACTCTTTAATCGACGATTTACTGGAGCAGGAAAAGAATATCTGTGGCATTGGCGTTGCATCAATCGGGCCGCTTGATGTAAAGAAAGGGCTAATCCTTAGTCCGCCCAGGTTTTATGGAATTTCAAAAATAGTAATTACCAATGTACTGGAGAGCCGATATAAGTTACCGGTATATCTTGATCATCAATATAATTCAGCCGCTAAAGCAGAAAAGTTGTTTGGCATTGCCGAGCAGTACTCGTCATTTATGTTTGTAGGTGTTACTGATGGAATTGGCGCCGGGATTTATCAGAGGAATCACCTGCTGCAAAGCAATGGCCTGGGGAGCGAACTTGGACATATGTCCATCGATTACAATGGCGCTAAATGTGACTGCTCAATCCCCGGCTGTATCGAGAATTATGCCAGCACTGCGGCGATTGTCAAAGAAGTGGCAAAAAAGACCGGACGGCAGATAAGCTTTGAAGAATGTTGTAGAGAGAGTGCCTCTTCGGGAGCAATTGATGTCATTGTTTCTTCGGCTATTGATAAACTGACTCTCTGTCTCACGGGGGTTGTCAATCTGCTTAACCCTGAACTTATAATTCTGGGCCATGATGGTGTACAGATACCGGGCCGGTACTTGAGTGAAATGGAAGAATATATTAATCTTCATAAGCTGTCAGGAGACTATAACCATATTTCCGTTAAAAAGTCTGGGTTTGGTGAAAGAGCACAACTGTTAGGTTCAGCATGCAACGTGATTGATGCCATTTTCAAAGGAAATATTACAATTTAAAATAATATGTAAGAAAGAAGGAGAATCAATATGAAAAGATCTGAAATCAACAAGGTAATCAAACACATGGAAAAATTAATCAGTGACAATGGGTTTCATCTGCCTCCGTTTTGCTCCTGGACACCGGGGGAGTGGCAGAATAAAGGTGCCGAGTACGATGAGATACGTGATAACATGCTGGGCTGGGATATTACCGATTTCGGACAAGGGGATTATGATAAACTGGGGTTTGCCCTTATTACCCTGCGAAACGGCAATCAACACAATTCCAAGTATAAAAAGGTCTATGCTGAGAAATTGTTAATGTTGAATGAAGGACAGCATTCACCAATGCACTTTCATTGGACAAAATCGGAAGATATCATTAATCGCGGGGGTGGCACGCTGATCATCCATGTTTATAATGATAAGGATGGTGCTCTTGATGATTCTGATGTACTAGTTAATTCTGATGGCCGCTCCTATTATGTAAAGGCTGGTACTGGTGTTGAACTAAAGCCAGGTGAAAGTATCACGATTTGGCCGCATCAGTACCATGATTTCGACACTGTACCGGGTACCGGGGATGTTTTAATTGGTGAAGTCTCTATGTGCAATGATGATAATACAGACAATCGCTTTTATGAAGAACTGGGAAGATTCCCGGAGATCGAAGAAGATGAAGCGCCTTATCGTTTATTGTGTAATGAATATCCAAAGACTGGAAGTGCAGAATAGAGGAGAATGTTGACAATATGCTGAAAGTGATTATCGTCGATGATGAAGCCAAGGTATGCCAATTAATATATCATTTGATCGATTGGCCAAAGAAAGGAATGGTTGTGGCAGGAATCGCTCTAAATGGTGTGGATGCGATTGAGTTAGTGAGAAATGAGCAGCCAGATCTGATGATTACTGATATTCAGATGCCGGGTTATAGCGGACTGGAGCTGATTAAAATGGCAAAGCGAGAGCGGCCTGATATCGAGTGTATCATTATCAGTGGCTTCAGTGATTTTGATTATGCGAGAAAGGCTATTAAATATGGCGTAGAGGATTACCTGCTGAAGCCGATTAACCGGGAAGAATTTTCAGCTACATTGGACAAAATCAAACATAATTGTGATATTCGCAATGAACGGATAACCAGAGAAGAGAAAAATCGACTGCAGATTGAAAGTAGTATGAAGATTATGCGTAAAAAGCTAATTGAAGAAATTCAAAAAGGACAGGAAAGAAATATCAGCAGCCTTAATAAAGTTAATGAAAGATACAATTACACTTTTCTGCCAGGTTATTTTCAAATGCTCATGATTAAGTTGGATTATGGCTATAAGCGGGGAGAAAAAAACGATTCGGATGTTTTAGAAAAGGCAGTTACGCAAATTATTTTAAAAATTTTAGAAGATAGGTGTATTGATTTAGAAATCTACTATGAAAACAGTAGATTTCTTGTGTTATACAATTATGATAATAAGAATCGGGATATATTAAATGAAAAGATCCAGAGCCTGCTTGATGAACTGATTATTCAGAAGAAAACTTTCGGAATTATAAAAATTACGATTGGAATGGGAAGAGCAGTGGAAAACTTGGATGACATTGCTGTTTCCTGTAATCAGGCTATGGCAGCAGTCGAGGAACGGATTCGAGTGAATACAGACCGTATCATTGAAGGAATTGGAGAATATCCTTATTCGACCGAAATTCCCTACATAACGGGGAAAATGAACAAAAACTTGGAACGAGGGATTGAACTTCTTGACAAACAGGAGGTTGGGCATGTTTTAGTAACCTTTGAAAAAGAACTGTGTGAGTACCAACAGATAAGAGGCAGAGAGATTGTCAACACTCTTAAGGAAGTATACCGAAACGTTATTTTGACTTTGAAAAAGAATGCCATGCTCTTCGTTGATGGCGAGAAGCTCCGTTCGGTTTTTGAATTAGAGTTGGATAACTGCACGACGATGGATTCTATGTGTCGGTGCTTAAATGATAATATTACTGTTATCCTGCAGAAGATTATTGAGCGTAAAAGCCAGGAGGCGGCACGCCCGGTACGTGAGTCCAAGAAGTATATCAATGAGAACTATATGCGGTCAATCAGCCTGGAGGAAGTCAGTAGTATTGCCGGCTTCAATCCAACTTATTTTAGTTCATTGTTCAAGAAGGAGACAGGGACGACTTTTATGGAGTATCTGTTGGAAATAAGGCTGAATAAAGCAAAAGAACTTCTAAAAGAAACGAATTTAAGTGTTGCTGCTATTTGTGAGAGGGTGGGATACACAGACCTTAAACACTTTCAGAAGATTTTTAAAAGAGAGATGGAAGTCAGTCCGAATCAATATCGAAAGCTGTATTCTTAAGAAACAGGGAGGCAAATACGGATGAAAAAAGTGAAGAAAAAGTATCTGTCGCGGAGAATCCGTGCGTTCTTTCTGCTAATATTTCTGATGCTTCTTCTGTTATCAGTGATGTTAACCTTGTTATTTATCTTCAAAGGCGTATCGTTTCTCTGGGCTTTGATGCTATATATTATTTCTATTGCCATGGCTGTAATTTTCCATTTTTGGATTGTACTGCCTTTTGGAAAATTTGAACATCTTATGGAGTTGGTCGCCGATGGTTATAGCTTTGATAATCTGCAGGAATGTGAATATAGTATTTCTCCGGAGATGGAGCATGCGATGCAGCAATTGAGGCGGATGATAGACCAAAAGGAGATTCTTCGCGCATCTAAAAAACAGGCAGAGTATCTTGCCCTGCAAAATCAGATCAACCCACATTTCCTTTATAATACTCTGGAAGGAATTCGGGGTGAAACACTGGCTGTAGGACTTGACAGTGTGGCAAATATGACAGAATCTCTGGCAACATTTTTTCGCTATACGATTTCCAAGGGGGATCGACTGGTGACGTTGGCAGAAGAACTGAAAAATGTCAGGGACTACTATACAATTCAGAGGTACCGCTTCGGTGAAAGGCTTAGTCTCCAGATTGAATACGATAAAAGTGAAGAAAGACAGTTGATGGATTTCCTGATGCCTAAGCTCACTCTGCAGCCTTTGGTTGAAAATGCAGTTTATCATGGTATTGAGCGGAAATTGGGTACAGGACATATTTGGATAAAGATTGAAATGACAAGGAAAAGATTGCTGATTGTCGTTTCCGATGATGGCCTTGGAATTGAATCGGAACAATTGGAAGAAATGAATCAGAGACTGCAGCGTATGAAGGTAGAAAACGTTGAACAGAGAGTAGAGCAAAAAGGTGGAATTGCTATTAGTAATGTCAGCAACCGCATTAAACTTTTATTCGGAGAAAGCTATGGTCTTCATATGTATAGTGTCATAAATGGCGGAACAGACGTGGAAATCACATTACCGCTGGTAAGAGAGGACAGAACTATTGAAGGAAGAGATTTTACGGTTTGATCACGTGACTTGTGTTCATAGAGAGCGAACCGTTTTAAAAGATATTAATCTGCATATATTCAAAGGAGAAATTGTTGGCCTTCTTTCTATCAATTATCAGGGAATAAAGGAACTTTTAGATGTTTTGAGTGATAATGTTCCGATTCACTATGGTTACGTTTATTTTGACGAGCAGCTTGTCAACTGCTATTACCGGGAAGGCAGCAGCAGAAATAAAGTTTCGGTGATAAAAAAACAGAGCAGCCTGGCGGAAGACCTGACCGTCTGTGATAATATATTTGCGCTTCGCCGTGGATTTAAGAAATATGTTATTAACAGTGGAATGTTGAAAAAGCAATTCCGGCATTTTGTTGATGAGCTGGGAATTGATCTGCAGGGAGATGAACTGGTCAAAGACTTGTCAGTATTTGACAGAAAATTGGTTGAGCTGATTAAGGCTGTTATTGCAGGCACCAGATTGATTGTTATTGACAATATCAGTGACCTATTTAGCAAAGCAGAAACCAGTAGGTTTCAGGAACTGCTCCATTACTATGTGAATAAGGGCTGTGCAGTTCTTTATATTTCCAATCATCATGAGGAGGTTTTTCAAATCTGTGACCGGGTCATGATTATGGAAAATGGTCAGATTCTGCAAGTGCTGGAGCGGCAGAGCTTTATCCGAGAAAATATAGAGCCTTTTTATTTGAGCAAATGGCAGAATCTTGAACGGCCTGGGGACCTAAGGGAGAAAAATGTATTGCTGGAGTTTGATGGCGTGACTTGTGAACGGATAAAGAATCTCAGCTTTTCTGTTTATAGGGGGGAGTGTGTCATTTTACAGGATACTGATAATATTGTTACAGAGGAAATTGTAGATATCCTGCGGGGTAAAAAATCGTTAGTAGGCGGGCATATTTGTTTGGGATACGGAGAATATAGTGAAAAGAGAAGAAAAAATTATTTGCGGGAAGGAATTGCTTTCATCGATAAGAATCCAATCGAATCAATGGTATATAAAGAACAATCCTATTATGAAAACTTAAGTTGTTTACTGAAGGAAAGAAAAAGTGACCTATTGAATGGCAGAAAAATCAAAAAAAGTATCATTAAAGAATACATATCCCGGACCGGTGAGGATATTTATACGAAAAATATTATGGAATTAAGTGAAGCATCGCTATATAATATGCTCTATTACCGCGTTCATCTGTTTCATCCACAAGTAGTTATTTTGATACAGCCGCTATCTGAAGCTGATATGTATGGAAGACTTCATATTTTGCATTTGATTAAAGAATTAACAAAAAAGCATATTACTATCATTATCTTGACTGTCAATCTTTCGGATACCTTAATAGTAGCCAATCGATTGATTACAATCAAAAAAGGCAGAGTTTCCGGAGAATACAAAAGCGACGAATTTCAGAAATTTGAGCAAGATGCAATCACACCGGAAAATATCTGGTAAAGTCCAGAATACTGCACCCCCAATTCAGAAGTATCCCCCCTGTTTATCCTGCACTTTTATTGCTATAATTTTTGTAACAGTTCAGCCGTGCTGAGGGCTGAACTGTTACCAATTTTTGTAGAAAAGGTGATGAGAGTGCAGGACTATATTGTTGAAATGAATCATGTAAGCAAAACTTTTCCAGGTGTAAAAGCCTTAGATGATGTCTCGTTCAATTTGAGAGCAGGTGAAGTCATGGCATTACTGGGGGAAAATGGTGCCGGTAAGTCTACTCTGGTAAAAGTATTAAGTGGTGTGTATATAAGAGATGAAGGAGAGGTGAAAATTTTTGGTGCTGAACAGACTGATTTGACTCCCAAAAAGGCACAGGAACTGGGAATAGCTATCATTCATCAAGAACTTAACATGTGTGCTCATCTGTCTGTTACCGAAAACATTTTTTTGGGCCGGGAAATCCGTCGGGGCACAACCCTGGCCGAGAAACAAATGAACAAGAAGGCGAAAGCAATACTCGATGAGCTTAATATCAACATTAATCCTAAAACAATTGTTGGTGACCTGCCGGTATCAAAACAGCAGATGGTAGAAATTGCAAAAGCCTTGTCAATGGATGCCAAGATTTTGATTATGGATGAACCGACTTCGGCACTGTCCTCAAAGGAGATCGATGATTTATTTTCTATCATCCGTAAACTAAAAGAGGCAGGCCGCGGGATTGTTTATATTTCACATCGACTGGAGGAATTGCAGCACATTGTTGACCGTGTGAGCATCATGCGCGATGGAAAGTACATAACTTCGATGAATTTCGCCGATACCAATATGGAAGAAATCATTTCCTATATGGTCGGTCGTGAAATTAAGGAAAAATTTCCCCGGATTAGCTGTAAAAAAGGCAAAAAAATCATGGAAATAGAAAATTTCAATGCAGGGCGGATGGTTAGAAATATCAGCTTTGATGTATATGAAGGAGAAACGCTGGGGATTGCCGGTCTGATGGGAGCCGGACGGACTGAAACGACGCGTGTTATTTTCGGCATAGATCCGAAGGAATCAGGGACTGTTTTTCTGGATGGACGTGAGCTGAAAATTCATCGCCCTATTGATGCTATCAAAGCCGGAATTGTATTGGTTCCTGAGGACAGAAAGAAGGATGGACTTTGTGTTAATTTGAGTATTAAGGATAATATCTGTCTTCCGAATCTTGATATCATCTGCAACAAAGCCGGAGTTGTGAAAAGGAAAAAGGAAGTAGAGATGACCGATAACATGGTCGACCAACTGAAGATAAAACTACCTGGCACAGAAGTAAATGCCGCAACTCTTTCCGGTGGAAATCAGCAGAAAGTTGTCGTAGGCAAGTGGCTGGCCCGGAAATCACGTGTAGTTATCTTTGATGAGCCAACCAGGGGCATCGACGTAGCTGCAAAAGTCGAGATTTATAATCTGATGAATCAGTTGAAAAAAGAAGGAATCGGCGTGGTATTTATATCCTCTGAAATGCCGGAACTTATAGGAGTCAGTGACCGCATTCTAATTATGTGTGATGGGAGGATGACTGGTGAATTGGAGACGGCAGCGGCTACCCAGGATAAAATCATGATGTATGCAACTAAATTTGAAAATAAGATGGAAAAGAGCAAATAGGTGAGGGAAAGTATCATGGAGAAGAAGAAAAACGGCATTGTTAAAAAGTTTTTATCCATTCGGGGGATGGGGCAGGTAGTTACGGTTACAATCGGACTGATTATCATGTGTGTCATTTTTGGTATACTTAGCCCAAGTTTCTTTTCCGGCAGGAATGTAGGAAATTTGCTGCGGCAGATTGCACCGATTCTTTTAGTCGGTATTGGCCAATCCTATGTCATGATTACAGGAAATATTGACCTGTCAATTGGTTCTGTTTTAGGCATGAGCTGTATGATTTCGGCGACCCTGATGACTAAGGGCATATCTCCCACTGTGGCTGTTTTCATTACTTTGGCTGCATGTCTGGCAGTTGGGCTTATCAATGGTCTTCTGGTTGCCCAATTTCATCTGCCGGCATTCATAGCAACTCTTGGCACAATGCAGACCGCCAGAGGTATTGCTCAAATCGTCAATAATAACTACAATACGGATGCAATTGGCAAAGCCGCACAAGGGTTTCGGGACTTCTTTTATTATGGAAAGCTTCTGGGGATTTATAATACAGTCTGGATTACACTGGTGCTGTTTCTGGTTTTCAACTTTTTGCTCAGCAAAACCAGGACTGGACGGCATATTTACGCTGTTGGGAGCAATATTGATGCTGCAGGGCTCTCCGGTGTTAATGTTGTAGCAACGACTGTCAAGGCATATCTGGTCAGCTCGTTCTGTGCCTTTACTGTTGGTCTTATTACCTGTGCGACAGCCGGTATGGGAACAATGGATGCCGGGAATATGTATGAGATGTACGCAGTGGCTGCTTCGGTTATCGGCGGGGTATCGACCCTTGGAGGACAGGGCATTTTGGTAGGTACTATCATTGGTGCCGCAATATGGGGTGTACTACAGAATGGCCTTCAGTTTGCCGGTGCTCCTGTTGCAATGAGGAATATCGTCATCGGTGTCATAGTTGTTGTTTCAGTGCTGCTTGATGTCATCATCAGAACTGGCCGTAAACCGAAACTCAAAAAGAGTAATTAAAGCAAAGGCTTTAATATAAAAAGGGAGGTATTGAGATGAAGAAAAAACTTTTAACAGTCCTACTCTGTGTTTCACTGGTAGGAACACTGGCAGCAGGCTGTGGCGGAAAGGACAAAGAGGAAAGCAGTTCAGGAGATTCGAGTGACGAAAAGAAGAGCAAGGTTATTCTTATCACTATGGACAGTACCGATCAGCATTGGGTAAGTGTCGATCGGGGAGCAAAGGAAGAAGCCGACAAGCTTGGGGTTGATTATGCATGGATGGCCCCTGACAAAAAGGACGATGCTCAGCAGATAGAAAGAATTAATAATGCGGTTGCCGATGGGGCTGATGCCATCATGATTGCTGCAAATGGACCAGATTCCATCACTTCGGCACTCGATGAAGCCAAAGGAGAAGGTATCAAGATTATTTATGTTGATTCACCGGCAAACACCGAGGCCGAAGCCACTTTTGCAACTGACAATGAGGCAGCGGGGAGAACCGCCGGAGAAGAGTTGATCAAAGGGCTGGAAGCAGCCAAAATAACGGAAGGTAAAATTGGCATCATCGGTGTCAATCCTGCCACTCAGTCGACGGTCGATCGCGAAAAAGGATTTCGCTTGGCATTTGAAGACTCAAAATATGAACTGCTTGAAACTCAGTTTGGAGAAGGGGATGCGGCCAAATCACAGGACATTGCTGATAACTATATCACAGATGGCTGTGTTGGTATTTTCGGAACTAATGAAGGCTCAACTGTAGGTGCCGGAAATGCTGTCAAGGGTGATGGAGGCTCGGTGATTGCAGTTGGATTTGATAAATCAGATGCAATTTTGTCACTGGTCGAAGAAGGGTCTCTGCTCTGTGTTATGAGCCAAAATCCGGATGTGATGGGTTCAGAAGGCATGAAAGCGGCAGTAAAGGCCATAAATGGCGAAGAAATTACGGAAAAAGATGTGGACACCGGAGTTTCTGTTATCAGCAAAGATAATGTGGCAGATTTTCAGTAAAAGATTGTAAAAAGTGTTAGGAAGGAGCAGGTTCCAGACGAGAGGCGGGGAAGTGAAGATTTCACTTCCCTGTTGTTTTGCAGGATTTTAATTAGTTGTGACAGTGATCGACCATTCATTATGATAGCTTTTGCCGGTCGGAAGACTAATCAAGTCACTTTGTTTTTCTAAATCTTCAATTGTATCTTCATGTCCCGGAAGCGATGACCAGGGTTCAATGCAGACATACTCAGCCCTCGTACGAGGACGATGCCAGATACCGAGATAATGCATATCAGGGTAAGTCAAAGTAATCATGGTGCTGTTGTTGGGCGAGAACAGAGACACTTCTTTTGCCATATTCTTCAGGATAATGGCATCATCATCGAAAAGATTGTGTACCAGCGGCAGCGACTTCCTATCAACAAGTGGGAATGGAATATTTTTACCATTGCGCAGTATATTAGGCCCGAATCCAATCCGGATAGGATAATATTCTCTTGTGTCTCTGTCTGCAAACAGCGAAAGCGTTATGCTGCTGTTATGCTGATCCTTCAGTGTCAGTACACGATTTTTCAGAAAACCGTGAATCGGCAATGCGTAGTCTTTACCCTGAAATTGGTATCTTCCCTGATATAGGCGGGCGATATAAGGGAAGAGATTTGGTGCAGTATCGCTCCAGATTTTATCATCGCCCTGCCAAAGATATTCATGTCACTTGCGTCTTTTAGAGATTGCAACAGTCTCTTCGGATGACTCTATACAAATGTGAGCTGCCTGTGTAGCAGTCGCTTGAATCACAGAGAAGAGACTACTGTTCGTGTTTGGAATCACGGTAATGATTTGGCGACATACCATAGTAGTTCTTAAATGCCCGGGAAAAATTAAATACATTTGTATATCCGACTTCCGTGCCGATCTCCTGAATAGATAAATCCGGATTGTGAAGTAATTTTTCAGCGTAAACCATCCTTTTTGATATAATATAAGATTGAAACGATATTCCAAATGTATCATGAAATACTTTGCTTAAATAGGAATAACTAATAAAAAAATGTTCGGCAACATCTGACAATGTTAGATTCTCTGAAAAGTGTGCATCAATGTATTTTTTTATCAGATCAATTGAACTTTCTATTTTTTGATTAGAAATGTAGGAAGCATATGTCTGGAATAGTTTCTGTATAAATATTTCTAATTGTTTCAGTGATTCAAAGCTATAAAAGCCAGGTATGTTCCAGTGACTGACAGCAGATTGAAAATCGGATGATTTTGACCAAAGGATGCCCGTAAGATATTGATAGAAGCTCATCAAAGTACCTATGTTCATCTGCTTCATTAAGCTCCAGAGTTGCGTCCAATAATAATCCTTATCTATAAGCCCTGGGTTTTCTAATAAAAGATCAACCGTGTTCTGTGCACTGGCAAGAAGCTTCTGAGTTGTTGTAATCTGTCTATGCATAAATATTTTTCCATATCCCAGAATAAGGCGTTCGGCCAATATGTTTTCTGCATCCAGGTACAAGCGTTTAAAATGGGGATGTGCTTTTATATCTGTAAGGCTGACTGCCAATTCTACATTTATTTTCTCATGGCCATAGTTGATTATATTTTCTCCGTATCCTTCAGGCACTGCCACTGAATGATCCAGATTTAACAAAACTGCAATTTTACAATCTGTTAATTTTCCGCACAATACTGCAATATTTTCGTATTTGTCAAAGTAATCATAAACATGATTCATTATCATGTCACGCTGCTCTATATTCAGCCCGATGCCCGCTATCAGAGAAAAAAGATAATTTTCATAAGGAAGATATGAGTCTATAGATTCTGCTAGTTGTCTATATTCCTGCCCGCCCTCTCTCCATTGCAATGTTTTTAAAAGGTTTTCAAAGAGCTCAATGGAGCTGCTTCTTGATGAAATGTTACCAATATAAATCTGGTCAAGGGATGCACATTGTTCTCTTAAAATTTTATCTAATTGTTCTGATAGTACAGGTTTTAATAGATAATCTACAGCACCTTCCTGAAAGGAGTTCCGCACATATTCATAATCATCATATCCACTGAATACTAGAAAGCGTACAGGATGCAATTGTGACTTTAACTGATGGATGAGACTAATTCCATCAATATCATCCATTTTTATATCTGTCAGGACAATATGAGGCTTATAATCTTTACATATCTTAAGAGCCTCCTCTCCGCTGTAACAAGTTTGAATTTCAGTAATATGCGGAATGCTAAGATTTTGAATCTTGATTTTTAAGCCCTCACATATATAATATTCGTCATCTACTATCAACATAGAATAATGCATACCTATCATTCCCTTTCATTTGTCAGTGGTAAGGTTGCGCTCACTACTGTGCCTTTCCCCTTAAAGCTGATAATTTCCAGATTTGAGTTTTCGCCATATACCAGTTTTAGCCTTTTATAGATATTATGCAATCCTATAAATGAGGAGTCAGATTTTGCACCGGGTTCAACTTCGGCTCCATGTATAATATTTTCACGAACTTTACATAAGTGTTCTGTTTCCATACCAATTCCATTATCAGCAATAGTAATAATCATTTTTTTATCAAAAACTTCTACGCTGATATTTATCTGCATATCCCCACCTGCATACTCTCTTGGATAGGCATGTATAATAGAGTTTTCAATAATTGGCTGTAAAAGAAATTTTATCAGTGGCTGCTTCAGAACCTCTTCTTTCACTTCTATATTTAGCCGGAGGCTGTCAGTAAAATGAAGAGTATAAACTTTAATCAGTGCTTTTGCGTTCTCGAGCTCTTCTTCTACTGTTGAATACAGACCGGTATCCCGTATAGTATAGCGCAGTAAATGCCCGAAATAAGAAATAGATTCTGATAAAAGAGGGTTTCCTGACTGTTCTGCGTTTCCGGCAAATATACTCAATACATTATATATAAAATGTGGGTTAATTTGATATTGTAATGCTTTAATCTGTGCATTTTTTATATCTGTTTCTTTCTGCACAATATCATTTATTAACGTGTCAATTTTATCCAAAAGTAAATTATAACGCTGCCCGACAAGGCTCAATTCATTGCTGGCAGTTATCGAAATTCTCCCTGAAAAATCATGCATAACAATTTTGTCCATTTCCGTAATCTGCATATTGATCTTTTTAAAAATGTATTTTATCATTCCCCAAACGACGAACAATTGAATGACTGTCATAAGGATCAACAACAGTGACATGCGAAATGCAGAAACCAAATATATTTTCCTGTGCAGAGCTATTTGACTGACTACAATCACAGGATATTTTTCTGACTCTTCAAAAAGAAGATCAGATTCTTTGCTTGACCTATTTGTAAAATTAACCTTTGAAGTGGGAAGGCACCCGTATGTGTCTTTTGTATTTTTAAACAATATGTAATATCCGGAATTTTTCCCAATATAGGGTGAAAATGAAGCTAGAAATTTATCTGCATTTACCTCTAGAATTAATACACCCTGGTATCCGGAGTAATAAGCTTGTTGTATCTTTCTTACAAATAATAGAACTGCTCCTTTTGCATCCTTATCTTCCCCTTTCTGTCTAAAGTATTCTGAAGCCGCCTCTTTTGATAAGAAATAAATATCATAGTTTTTATTCTGTCTGCGAAAATCCTGATAGAAGGGTAAGGCATATAATCTATCTCTGGTATAAAAATTTCCTGTCTCTGGTATGTCCGGATTATTTGTAAATATTGCGGCGTCAGTTATTGAAAGATTTTGATATTTTAAAGAATACTTCAGATTAATCATAAACTCTTCGGAGGAGTGCTTGGCCCATACCGGGTATTCATTGAGGTCTGATCTTGATATCAGTGACACAAGAGAATTCCGGTATGTGAGACTATTTGACAAATCTTCTACAGCCATGAAGCTTGTATCCACATTATCTGCAATTTGTGACAAAGCTGTCTTTCTGTCATGAACTGCTTGATCATAGAATTGTTCTGACTGCGTATGGTACAAAAAAAAGGCAAAAAATAGCGTGGGAACAGTAATAAAAACCACATATATGGAAGCACACTTTTTGAATAGGCCAATCTTATTCCAAAATTTCCTCATGTCTATGTCCTCCGGTCAGATGATAGTATATCACATTTAAAAAGTTTGATATATCTATCCAATGATTATTCCAAATTAGTGATATAGTTTCGCTAATAGAGATATGTTTTCTGCACTTATCTAATGTTATGCTTAATAAAGTAATAAAGTGTTATTATCACAAAAACAAAAGGAGGAGTAAAGGGCATGATTAAATTTAAATCGGCCAAAGTTGAGCGCTGGGTCACTTTGTTTGTAGTGGCTTTGGTTGGGGGTATTATTACAAAGTTACCTTATCTGAAGGATACCTATTATTCAACACTTGAGCAGGCAACAGGTTCCACGAAAGCTCAGTTGGGCATGTTGCTTACAATGTATGGGCTAATGAATTTTGTCTGTTATTTTCCAGGGGGAATGTTGGCAGACAAGGTTTCGCCAAAGAAACTTATTATAATTTCCTGTTTCGGTACGGGTATCGTAGGCCTGTGGTATTCAACTCTGCCAGGCTATTCATCATTGT
This sequence comes from Muricomes intestini, assembly GCF_004346165.1. Taxonomy (GTDB): domain Bacteria; phylum Bacillota; class Clostridia; order Lachnospirales; family Lachnospiraceae; genus Muricomes; species Muricomes intestini. The sequence continues at coordinate 15,280 of NZ_SLZZ01000036.1, forward strand.
TACTTATTCACTGCTTATTTGGGATTACGACGGTATTTACATTTTGGGCGTCTATGGTTAAGATTACGAATAACCTGGGTGATGAAAATGAACAGGGCAAATTGTTTGGTTTTTTGGAAGGGGGGCGTGGTCTTGTAGGTACCTTGGTAGCGTTGGGCTCTGTATATGTATTTGCCAAATTTGCCAGTGATATTAAGGGTCTTTCTGGAGCTATTGTTTTTTATAGTGTAATGCTTATGATTGCTGGAGTGCTTGTAATTCTTTTTGTCCATGACCCTAAATTGGAAACAGATGATTCAGGAGAATCTAGTTCAGTCTCATGGAAAGATTTTAAAACTGTAATAAAGATTCCCCGTGTCTGGCTGTGTGGGCTTATTGTAGCCTGTAACTATGGAGCGGTTATGTTGTTTGGTTACCTTACTCCCTATTTTACAGAGATTTATTCTATGAGCAGTTCTGCCACAGCACTGCTGGGAGTTTTCCGCTCATATGCACTTATGCTGATAGGTTCGTTAATAGGAGGACTTATGGCAGATAAGATGAAAAGTGTAATCCGCTTTATGCAGTATGGCTTTATAGGCATGACGGTTTTCTCTTTTTTATATCTTCTGATTCCAGTAAACCGCAGCATGCTGTGGGTTGTAGTAGGTAACTTTATTTTACATGGTTTATTTCTGCTGGCTGTTAAGGCTTTGTATTTTGCACCAATTGATGAAATACATATTTCAAAGAAGCTGGCAGGAACTGCGTCCGGGATAATTTCTATTGTGGGGTATTCTCCGGAGATATATGGATATACTGCTGCCGGTACAATTCTAGATAAGAACCCCGGCATTACGGGATATAACATTTTATTCATACTGACAGGAATTTTGTCAATTGTTGGTTTAATACTTGTAATTATTTTAAGACGAAACAATAATAAATATACGTTATCTTTAAAAAAGTAAAAGAGAATTGAGGTGCAGATTATGTTAACAACGTCCGTAAATACTGATTACAATAATGATCTTCACGATTGGAATGCCATTGAACATCAGGTAGAGCACATTGCCAAGGCCGGCTTTACTCATACGCAGTGGATTCATGACTGGGAAGGAGAATATCTTTATAGCAAGAGTGAAATGTTCCAGGCGCGGGATATCTTATCTTATTATGGCATCAAAGCACACACGATTCATGCCACTGAAGGGGGGCAAAGGGATCTTTTCGATGCACAAGGACACAAGGTTCCTCATGTACGAGAAAGATGTACCAGAATTAGAAAAGATTACACTAACCCGAATGAATACCTTAGGCTGGCAGGTGTTGATCTGATTAAAAACAGGATTGATTTGTGCAGTCATATAGGCGCAAAAGCGATGGTACTTCATATGCAGCTTCCATTTGGGATGTTTCGAAGAAGCAGCAGTGATATGGAAGATTATTATAAGCAGGTATGTAAGTCTTTCGATGAAGTACAGCCATATGCAAAAGCAGCAGGTGTGAAAATAGCATTAGAAAACCTGTTGTTTACACCGGTGGAATATGAGCTGGATAAGTTTGAGAGACTTTTCCAGCGCTATGATTTTGATTTTCTGGGGCTTTGTTATGACTCCGGACATGCAAGCATTATGTGTCAGGATAATTACTATTTATATCTGGAAAAATATCATGACCGTTTATGTGTTACACATCTCCAGGACACAGACTCTGTTCCCAGAGAAAAATTAGATGATGATGTTGCTGTGGTTCAAGCTGATGCACACAGGGTGCCTTTTACCGGTGTACTGGACTGGCAGAAAATTGCATATTGGGTGGCCCGCGCTCCGCTGGAGATGCCTGCTGATTTCGAAATAGGATTAAAATATAATCAGTCATTTGAGTCAGAAAAAGAGGAGCTGGATCTATTGTCAGATTGCCATGAAAGAGCACTGAAGTTCCATCAGATGGTTTTAAATGAAAAAGAGTTATTATAATAATAGAAGGAAGAAGAGCCGGCAGAATAGAATGAAAGGAAAAGGTACCCGTCGATTTAAAGAGTCCATGACAGGTTTTTTCTTCCTTTTGCCGGCGCTGCTGCCGTTGCTTGTATTTTGGGTTGGGCCGGTTTTATATTCCCTGTGGCTGAGTCTTACTGATTGGGATATGATGTCGCCTGAAATCCATTTTGTGGGCCTTAACAACTATAAAAGCCTAATTGGCCAGAGTGATTTTATGGCCGTCCTGCGGAACACGCTTGTCTTTGCACTGGGGAGTGTGATTCCCACAATTGTGTTGGGGCTCCTTGCTGCGCTTGCTTTAAGCAGCGCCAGAAAAGGAACACGTATATATCGGATGGTTATGTTTGCACCCTATATTACTCCCATGGTGGCAGTAAGTATTGTATGGTCGTGGATTTTTGAGCCAAGAGTCGGCATCCTGAATTACGTTCTGAGCTTTTTGGGAATACATGGTTTAAAGTGGATTCAGAGCAGAGATACGGCAATGCTGTCTGTAATTATTGTAACTGTATGGAAACAAGTCGGCTGGACCTTACTCTTTTATCTGGAAGCTTTGCAAAAAGTCCCCGGTAATCTCCTTGAAGCGGCGGCCATTGACGGTGCAGGAAAGGTTAAAAAGTTTTTAAAAATTACGTTGCCTATGATTTCTCCTACAACCTTTTTCTTGATGATTATCACCACAATAAATTCTTTGCAGGCATATGATCAGATACAGGTGTTGACACAGGGAGGACCTGCAGGCTCCACAAGAACTTTGCTGTATTACTATTACCAGGAGGCCTTTGAATCCTTTCACACCGGAAAAGCTTCGGCGGTTGCCGTGATACTTGTTCTCATAACAGTTATACTGTCATTGGCGGAGACGAAAATATCCAAAAAATATATATATTATGAATGAGGAGGGGAGCTTTGAAAAAAAAGGATCCTATTATATCAAAGATTGTTTTACACATAGCGCTTATATTTTTATGCTTTGTCGTGGCGTTCCCCTTTTTATGGATGCTGACCAATTCTATAAAAACAAAGGATGAAATCTGGAGAATGCCGCCGTCTATGTTCCCAGAAATTGCACAATGGAACAACTATAAAGAAGTGTTTTCAGATGGAATGTTTCTCCGGTATATCTGGAACAGCTCTTATACTGCTGTAATCTGTACCATCATCGTGCTGGTTAATTCAGCCTTGTTTGCATATGCATTAACATATATCCATTTCAAAGGGAAAAAGGTATTGTTTGCATTAATTATGGCAACTTATATTATGCCTTCCGCCGCCACCCACATTCCGTCTTACATGATTTTGTCTAAGGCAGGCCTCATGAATACGCATGCCGGCTATATTATTTCCTGTTCCGCCAGCATATTTAATATCTTTTTCTTCATGACGGCCTTTAGCCGTATTAATACATCTATTATCAATGCTGCAAAAGTGGATGGGGCGGGACATTGGCAGATTTTCTGGAGGATTGTTGTTCCTATGTCAGCATCCTCTTTTGTTACGCTTGGACTCCTTTCATTTATAGGAAATTATAACAATTATCTATGGCCCTCTTTAATCCTGAGGGATAAAGAAAAATATTTTGTAAGTATGGGGTTAAGGTCTTTCTTTTCTTCACAGGGAGCCTACGGAATGAAATGGGGCACAATTATGGCTGCCTGCTGCTGCATTATTATACCTCTTCTTCTGGTTTTTTTCTTTTGTGAGAAATGGATTATAAATGGTATTACAAGTGACGCTGCAGTTAAAGAATAATTATCCATGAGGAGGAGATTATGAAGAAAATACAAATGGCCTGTTGCCTGCTTTTGACAGTAATTATTACCATAACGAGCTGCGGGAAATCAAATAGTGAAAGTGAAAAAAACGCTAGTGGAAAAACAGAAATAGAGTTCTGGTATGGCTTGGGCGGAACCCTAGGCGAAACTATGGAGGATATTATCGGATCTTTTAATGATTCTCAGGAGGAAATTGAAGTAATTGGCGTTCAGCAGTCTGAATATGATGAGACGAAAAAAATGCTTCAGGCTGCGGTTGCATCTGATGATGTTCCTGCAACTGCTCTGATGGGGCCGGCTGATCTGAAACAGTTTGCGAGCCGTGGTATTATAGAGTCACTAGATGAATACATTAAAGCTGATAAAGATTTTTACCCGGAAGACTTTGTGGAATCCTTTATGAACTACTGCAGATTAGATAATAAAATTTATGCATTGCCGGCCTATGGTACAACACAGGTCATGTACTATCGTAAAGATCTATTCGAAAAGGCTGGCATTAATCCTGATGAAGCCTTTCTAAGTTGGCAGAATCTTGGCGAGGCAGCAAGAAGTTTGGCAGTAAAAGAAAATGGAGAGACAAGTGTTTATGGCTGGGAGCCTATGTATGGTGAAGAAAATCTTATGGATATTGCCTATTCAAATGGTGCCTCTATTTTAAATGATGATGGAACAAAAGTGACACTAAACACTAAGGAATGGATAGAGGCCTGGGAGTTTATACGGAAGTGTATTCATGAAGACAAAATTATGACAATTCATTTTGGCGGTGATGGGTGGGAGTATTGGTATAAAACAATTGATGATGTCATGCAGGGGCGTGCAGCCGGATATGTGGGCTCAAGCGGTGATATGGCTGATCTGGATTTTACAAAAATAGGGGTACATATCCAGCCTGGATTCGGGGATTATCCGCCAAATCCATATGCAGATGCGCTTACCTGTGCTGTACTGAAGGGCGCGTCAGAGGATCAGAAGGAGGCAGGGTTTAAATGGCTTTCTTATTTGACAAGTGCAGAGAACAATGGGAGGATTGCTATGGCTACAGGGTATGTTCCGGTTCGCAGTTCTGTTATGGAGGATAGTGACTTCCAGACATATCTTCAAGAACATCCCTGGGCTTCTGTCCCAATTGAACAGGCTAAAATTGCCCGGCCTAATTTTATTGATCCAACAGGAGGAAAAATATTTCAGGCAATCACAGATGCCGGTGATTTGATAGAAATTGAAAATGTTTCTGCAAAAGAAGCTTTGGATAAAGCACAGAAGACAGCACAGGAGGCTCTTGATGAGTACCTTGCCAAACGTTGATATTTATAGAGGAATTGGGTACATTTTTCTTTTTTCATAATACTATGATACCAGGGTCCCAAGGTCATGCTTTTTCATGCAAGCATGAAACGCATAACCTTTTGACCCTGGTATCATACTATATACTAAGTGAAATTATGAAAGAGGGAACTGTTTTGCTATCACAGAGGGAATTTATTCAAGTTTCTATAGAGATAAATCTTTTCTTTCAAAGGATTATGAAGGAACATTTATTTTTTATAGAGACGAATTTACAGCCGGTTGAAGCTGATAATATTGCAAAAGCAAAGATGCTAAAGCAGCAGTTTGAACAGCTTCTGGCAGACACAGTATACTATGCGAACGGTGTGGTATCTGAAAAGGCTATACAATCTGATGAAATCGTTACACCATTTACTCTAAGGGCAGAAGAATTAAATGCAATGTTAACCGGTGCAAAGATTAACACACAAATTACAAAGGATGAATGCAAATTAAGCAGCGGATCAAATCGTAATTATCAAGCATGGCTGGGAAATGTAGTAACTAATATAAATAACAGATCCTATTCCCTGCTTAGAGAAACAATTGCATTTCAAAAGAAACTGCTGGCTTTATCATTGGAGTGTAAGATATTTATCAGCCTGTATGATGAAATGTTGGAGCATGATACCCGCGAAGCAGAGTACTATCTGCAAATATTAAGCTCGTTACAAAACAGGGTTCTTCCAAGAAGAACTCTTTGTGGAGAATTGAATTTCTGGAATAATATAATGGGTGAGCACGCACAATTCATTGATGGAATGCTGGATCCTACAGAGAAAGCTTTGAAAAAAACAGCAGAGACATCGGCAAAATCATTCGCAAAACTGGTAGAAGAATGTATTCGAACCGCTGAAAATCAAATTCTTCAGAGAAGTTTTGATTCTACAGAAGAAATAAGGAAATTTAAGATGTCATCCGCTGAAGGTTTGCTAAAATGCAGAATAAAATCTGTTATCCCTCCACTATTAGCAGATCATGTGCTGCGGGAGGCCAATCATTATTTGAGGTTATTAATGAGAATGAAGAGGTAACAGATAGCTGTACCCAAAGCATCAACCCCAAGTGTTAAACCTGTAGGAGGATAACAGATAATGGAATATCAAATTTATATGGGTAATAATGGAAGAAGGAACTATTGCACTTATTTCCGGTATATATGAAAAATTGAAAACATTATACCCTAAATTTTTGAGGATTAAGCTGGGAGTGACTGATTTTTATCGGTGGATTTCCAGCTTTTGCTATTTATATTTATATTGAGTTTGAAATTATCTTACTGGTCGTATATACTACATCATATCATGGTTTAGGACTAAGTGGGTAATATTGCGATATACAGGAGGATTTTATGAAATTTGTTATTGAGCATTTGACGAAGCACTTTGAAAAGAAAGAAGTGCTTCACGATATTAATTTTACTTTTGAAGAGGGTAAGATTTATGGACTTTTGGGGAGAAATGGTGCAGGCAAAACCACACTATTCAACTGCCTGAACCGGGACATTAAAAAGGATAGCGGCAGATTTTATCTGGAGTTGGATGGTACTCTCCGGGAGAGTGTGCCGGAAGATATCGGATATGTACTGTCAACACCTACAGTACCTGAATTTCTGACAGGCAGGGAGTTTCTTAAGTTTTTTCTGGAGATCAATGAGAGATCTGTTCAGAGTACGAAGTCCATTGATGAATATTTCGAGTATATGAAAATTGCTCCGGATGACAGAGACAAGCTCTTGAAAGATTACTCACATGGTATGAAGAATAAGATGCAGATGCTTATCAATATTATCGCACAGCCGAACATCCTGCTTCTTGACGAACCGCTGACATCACTTGATGTTGTTGTTGCCGAAGAGATGAAACAGCTGCTGCGTTCTTTGAAGCGGGGCCGCATTACAATTTTTTCAACTCATATTATGGATTTGGCTCTTGATTTATGCGATGAAATTGTTCTGCTTAGTCATGGTGAACTGGAGGAAGTGGAGAAGTCCGATCTGGATAGTCATGCGTTTAAAGAAAAGATTATAGCTGCATTGCGGGAGGATGGGTATGAATAAGACACTACAGATTTCCTTTTCCTTGAAAAATACGTATCTTGTGAATGGCATCCTGTATTCACTTAAACAGATACCCATTGTAAAGAAATTGCTGCCGGAAGCATTGTATAAAGAGAGAGGTTTAAAAATCTTTGCAAATGTTCTTTCAGTGCTTTGGGAAATCCTTTCTATTTTTATAGGAAAACTACTATATTTACTCACGATGGTATATGGAATGGGGTTACTGTACAGACAAGTGCCCGGGAGCTATTTATTTATGCACATTCTACTGTTTTTGACTGTTATCGGCGCATTTTCGAACACCAGTCTCTTTAACCCCTCGCGAGACAAATATTACGCCATGATCCTTATGCGGATGAATGCAAGAGAGTATACGCTGGTTAACTATACTTATTCTATCATCAAGGTCATCCTTGGCTTTGCGCCATTCACTCTTTGGTTTGGAGTGAAGAGAGGACTGCCGGTTTGGCTTTGCCTGGCAATTCCGTTTTCAATTGCAGGATTAAAATTGACGGTTGCTGCAGCCTCGCTCTGGGATTATGAGCGGCGCGGATTTGTCTATAATGAGAATAGCATCAGCAAATATTTATGGTTGCTTATGGCACTTCTTTTGGGTGCAGCATACGGCCTGCCGGCTGCGGGAATTGTGTTGCCGCATATTGTTTCAGCCATATTGATGCTCTCATTTATTCCGGCAGGGGCAGTCAGTATCCGTAAAATTATTTCTTTTGGGTACTACCGGGAGATTAACCGGCAGATGCTTTCTCAAATGATGAATCAGATGGATACTGTTATACAAAATACCAGAAAAGCCAGTGAAAAAACGATTTCCACGGATACGTCAATTAGCAGCAATCGGAAAGGCTACGAATATCTCAATGAGCTGTTTATCAAACGCCATCACAAAATACTTTGGAAATCTACCCAGAAAATTACTTTAGTATGTATCTGTCTCATTTGCGGTATACTTCTTATTATGTATTTGGCTCCGGGAATCAATAAGAAAATCAATGAGCTAATTTTAACATGGCTCCCTTATTTTGTATTTATCATGTATGCGCTCAACCGGGGTACAGGGTTTACCAGAGCATTGTTTATGAATTGTGACCACAGCCTTTTGACATATTCATTTTATAAACAGTCTAAATCCGTGTTGAAGCTTTTCCAGATTCGCCTGCGTGAAATAATGAAAATCAATGCGGTACCGGCACTGATTATTGGTGTCGGGCTGGCCCTCGTCCTCTATGCTTCGGGGGGTACTGACAATCCAATGAATTATGTGGTGATAATTGTATCAATCCTTTGTATGAGCCTCTTCTTCTCTGTGCATTACCTCACTATTTATTATTTACTGCAGCCGTATAATGCAGGAACTGAAATGAAGAGTGGGACTTATCAGCTTGTGATGTCAGCTACGTATCTGGTTTGCTACTTTATGATGAAGCTGCATATGCAGACACTGATGTTTGGCATGATGACAATAGTTTTCTGCGTTCTGTATAGTATTGCAGCTTGTATTTTAATCTACAAGCTGGCACCAAAAACCTTTAAGCTTAGGATATAAAACAATAGGATAGGTTATCAAATTATCCAAATTTATAATAGAGGAAATATAGGAAGGAATATGAATATGCATATTAAAGTCTTAACAGCAGACATTACAAGATTAAATGTTGATGCTATCGTAAACGCAGCTAACTCATCACTTCTTGGTGGCGGCGGTGTAGATGGCGCAATTCATCGGGCGGCAGGAAAGGAATTATTAAAGGAGTGTAGGACCTTACATGGCTGTGAAATGGGAGAGGCAAAAATCACTAAGGGATATAAGTTGCCGGCTAAGTATGTGATTCATACAGTTGGACCAATCTGGCACGGCGGTCACAGAGGAGAACCGGAACAACTGGCAGACTGTTATCGGAATTCTTTAAATCTTGCAATTGAAAATGGGTGTAAATCCATTGCATTTCCGGCTATTTCCACAGGTATTTATGGATATCCGAAAGATGAAGCTGCCAAGATTGCCGTTGACACGATTTTACAGGTGACGAAGAATCGGGGGGACAAGGATTTTGAAGTATGGCTGGTGGCGTTTGACGGAGAAACGGAAGAGCTTTATCATCAGATTATTAACAACAGGCGGAGGTGATATCATAATGTTAAAAATAGCGTTATGTGATGATAACAGCGATACGGCCGGTATGTATGCAGAATTAATAAACCAGGTAGCCAAAAAGCATCAGATTAAGATTGAACTCTCCTGTTTTTACAGTGGGGAATCGCTGCTCTTTCGGTATATGGATATGCCGGAGGAAGTGGACATTGTTTATTTAGATATTTTAATGGACAAAATGGATGGAATGGAAACAGCCAGGAAGCTGCGGGATCACAATTGTAAGGCCCAAATTGTTTTTTTAACCAGCTATGAAGATTATGTATATGAGGCTTTTGATGTAAACGCAGTCCATTATCTATTAAAGGATGATACTAGTACATCTAAATTTGAAAAGACGTTTCTAAAAGCTGTAGAACTTGTATCTAAAAAAGAGGACGAGTTGTTTTGTTTTGAGTTTGATGGTAAGACAGGCGTAGTTCCGATTCGTGATATCTCCCATTTTGAAATTTGTAGAAGACTTGTAACTATACACTATGATAATGGGAAAAAGGCTAAATTTTATGCCAATATGTCACAGCTTGAAAATAAGCTTTCCGATTATAATTTTGTCCGCTCCCATCGGTCCTTTTTAGTGCACCTGCCTTACATTGCAGTGTTCCAGCAGCAGGAGTTATTGTTAAAAACAGGAGAAGTAGTTCCCATAGGGACTACTTATATGCGGTCACTAAAAGAGGCTTTTTCTGAGTATATTTCGTATTTTCATATTTACAATAAACAGGAGAAAATACTATGATCTATGTCACAATAATTATGAAGTGGAAGTATCACACACAAAAACAATTAGCAGGAATAAATTATACGGATAACAATAAATGGAGGAGAGCCCCATTCATAAAATATTAGATGAGAACTACTTTGACTTATTAATTGAAAACACATTAGCTAAAAATTTTGATGGAGAATATGATATAACGAGGATTAATGATAGAAATTCTATTATTCATATGCCGGAGAACAAATTTAACATGTGTATTATGGGAAGGCATCCTTACCATACATTTCCCTCAATATATACACCAAATTCACTGGTTAGCTTAGAAAAGTCGGGGGTAACTGCTGTTTGGAATAATCCCAATCTGGCTCTTTTTGGACAGGGTATTTTAATTGGATTTGTTGATACAGGGATTGATTATCAGCATGAGGCCTTTTTAAATGTTGATGGAACAACTCGTTTGTTTTCAATTTGGGATCAGACTATTGTAAATGGAATGCCTCCTTCAAGATTTGAATTTGGGGCAGAGTATAATAAGACGCAGATTAATATTGCACTGCGTGAAGACAATCCGCTTATGGTCGTCCCCAGCATCGACGAAGATGGCCATGGTACTATGTTGGCAGGAATTGCAGCGGGAAATCCAAATCCCCAAAGAGAATTTTCCGGTGTGGCACCTGAAGCAGAACTGGTTGTTGTGAAGCTTGCCCCTGCAAAATACTATAACCGGAAGGTATTTGGTATAGATGATACTGTACTCTGTTATGCGGAGACCAATATTTTTTTGGGCGTTAAATATATAATGTCAGTCGCACAAAGATTAAATCGCCCGGTGGTTATTTGTATTGGTATCGGTTCAAGTCAGGGAGATCATGATGGTCATGATGCGTTGGCTGTGTATCTGAATGTCTTATCTACGATCCCCAGAGTAGCAGTATGCGTTGCAGGTGGCAATGAAGGCAATACACGGCGGCACTATAGGGGAGAAACTGCGGCAGGCCGGACATTCAGCAATTTTGAACTTAGTATTGGCAAACAGGATAAAAATTTTTCAATGCAAATATGGCAAAAGTCACCTGGAAGACTGGCAATGCAGCTTCAATCACCCTCCGGTGAGTGGACAGAACCGATATATCCTAAGTTTAATACTTGTGTGGAATATAATTTTGTTTTTGAGCCATCAAGGGTTTTCATAAATAACATAATGCTGGAAGAAGAAACAGGAGAACAGCTGATACTTTTAAGGTTTGAAAATACTGCCAGCGGAGTTTGGAATATCCGGATTATTGCCATTGACAATCTGTATTCTCATTTTGACGCATGGCTTCCTTCAGGAAATCTTATTTCAGGCGAAACCTTTTTTTTGGAATCAGACCCCAATGTAACAATTACCGCTCCGGGAAATGCGCGCAATCCTTTGACAGTAACTGCTTATAACCAGACAGACAGCAGTATTCTTATTAGTTCAAGCAGAGGGTTTACGTCAAGCGGCGGAGTAGCTCCTGATATTGCAGCCCCCGGATTTGGACTTACCTGCCCTGCTCCCAATAATTTGTATGGAAGTGCAACCGGAACAGGGGCAGCAGCAGCTCATAGTACCGGTATTGTTGCAATTCTTATGGAATGGGCAATTTTAAGAGGAAACTATACAACAATTTCCGGACGGGATATAAGCAGATTACTTATTCGCGGGGCTATAAGGCGGGACAACATTACTTATCCCAATCCTATATGGGGATACGGAATAATAGATATATTCGGGACATTTAGAAGTCTGACGTAAAAAAGTCCAGTGTGCTGTATGATTGACTTTCTCACGTTCGGTGAAGCATAAGATTTTACACCGGAAAGTAACCAACTTTGTGGATACTGTATATACTATACTAAAAGCACACTAGTTTTAGTATGAGGAATGAAAATTATGAAAGAAAATGAAAATATAGAAAATAAAAATATAGAACAACAAAGTTGCTACAATAATAATTCAAACTGTAATCCCTGTAATTGCCATCCAAGACCTGTATGCCCCACCGGACCCACCGGTCCAATGGGCCCAAGAGGACCGATGGGACCAAGAGGACCGATGGGACCGGAAGGTCCGGAGGGCCCGGTAGGTCCTGCCGGCAGTCAAGGTCCTGTGGGTGATACAGGTCCAAGAGGTGACGCAGGCCCAAGAGGCGATATAGGTCCGAGAGGAGCAACGGGTTCAACCGGAGCGACAGGTCCTACAGGTGCAACAGGTCCTACAGGAGCAGATGGAGCCGCAGGTCCGATGGGCCCGACAGGCCCCACAGGAGCAACGGGGGCAGACGGAGCTATAGGCCCAGCAGGCCCGATAGGTCCCACAGGAGCAACGGGGGCAGACGGAGCCGCAGGCCCGACCGGTCCCACCGGTCCCACAGGAGCAACGGGGGCAGACGGAGCTATAGGCCCCACCGGTCCCACAGGTCCCACAGGAGCAGACGGAGCAGCAGGAGCAGACGGAGCCGCAGGCCCAGCAGGCCCGATAGGTCCCACAGGCCCGACCGGTCCCAATGTAACGCAAACCGCTTTTTTGGCTTTTCAAGATACCGGAACCTATACACTGGACCTACTGGCTAATGGAGGAATACCCGTCGACCTTAATACCACGGTCAGCTCTCCTAATATTACCCCGGTTGCAGGAGGCACGCAATTCCAGGTAGCTGAAAGTGGAACCTACCTTGTTTCTTATTCGGTGGACGTAACGGTTGATAACCCACCGATTGGCGCTGCTATATTTGCCGGAGCACCGCCTACGGTTTACCAGCCATCCATTACAGATTCCACTACAGATGAGAATCTTCTTTCTACGTCTTTGACTAGCCTTATCCAACTAACAGCCGGGGATGTTATATCCCTTGTACTGTTTGGCGGGGCGGGAGATATTGCAACTCTCTCCCAGGGCGCTTCTCTTACAATTATAAGGCTGAGCTAGATAATTGAAATTTTTTAAGTAAAAGATGGGCGGAGGATATCTTCCGCCTATCTTTTCTTTTTTCTGGAACATCTCCCTAAAAATCTAGCTTAACTTAAAAAAAGAATAGAGCCTGAATGAGCCCTGAATTACAAAAGTAAACCCGGTATGAAAGATTAAGTTCTACATACCCTAAAAAAATATGACAAATACAAAAGTTTTTGCACCGCATAAGCTT
>NZ_SLZZ01000037.1 GCF_004346165.1 Muricomes intestini
CCGCCACCAGGACAGGCAACTAATAGAAACTATACGTCCTCCACTGATTGTACGCAAGGGTAAAATCTACTTGTACAAGACTAAACTCTACATTGTTTAAAAGAAGTAGGATTTAAAAATGTAATTCAGGCATAGAAAAGGAGATTCACAAACTCTTTACATTTTCCAAAATCTGTGCTAGGATTATAAAGGTTCTGTTAAGGATATATACCTGTGGAACAGAGCCTTTATAATATATACGTCTGTAGCTCAGTGGATAGAGCAATGCCCTCCGGAGGCATGTGCGGCGGTTCGACTCCGCTCAGACGTGTATTTTTTGTAACTATTTAGAAGAGCAGAAATAGAGCTTGCCCTTCTAATATAGTTACATTTTTAATATCTTAAAGCTTATCTAATGGATGTATAAACAGAAGATGAAGGGGAGAGAACAATGTCAGGTTATAAGTTAGCTTTTAAAAAGGCTTTTCCTTGTACAATTCCCGTACTTACAGGGTATCTTTTCATAGGGATTGCTTTTGGTGTAATGTATGCTGAGAAAGGATATTCCGCCTGGTGGGCAGTGCTGATGAGTGTGCTTGTGTATGCGGGTTCCGCACAGTATTTGGCGGTGAATTTTTTTGTGCCGGGTATTTCTTTTGCACAGATTATATTTATGACCTTGATGGTAAACGTTCGACATATATTTTACGGGCTGACCTGGCTGGAGAAGTTTCACCAGATGGGAAAAAAACGCTGGTACATGATTTTTGGACTTACCGATGAGACGTATTCCCTTTTATGTTCGGCAAAAGCGCCTGAGGGTGTTGATGAAGATAAATTTATGTTTGCAATCGTTCTTCTGGATCAAAGCTACTGGGTTGCAGGTTCTGCCATCGGAGGCATTCTAAAAAATGTACTGACCTTCAATACAGAGGGGATAGAGTTTGCAATGACAGCGCTGTTTGTCGTTATATTTACAGAACAGTGGATGAATGTAAAAAATAGGATACCGGCGGCAATCGGTGTGATTTCGGCCCTTCTTTGCCTGCAGATATTTGGAAGTGCAAACTTTGTATTTCCGACCATGATTCTAAGTGTTCTGGCATTGTTTATAACAAGGAAACGTCTGGAAGGGGAGGAGGAAAACCATGCCGCTTAATAGAACTACATCTCTGCTCATTATTGTGGCAGTGGCTGCTGTAACATTGAGTACCAGAGCATTACCGTTTCTTGTGTTTCCGAAGGGGAAACCGATACCCAAGACAGTGGAGTATCTGGGAAAGGTTCTGGCCCCTGCTGTGATTGGCTTACTGGTTGTATATTGCCTGAGGGATACCTCTGTCATGTCCTCCTCCCACGGGATACCCGAAGCCCTGGCAGTGCTGACTGTAATAGTACTCCATGTCTGGAAACGCAACAATCTATTGAGCATCGGGGTGGGAACAGTGCTGTATATGTTTCTGATACAAGTGATATTTTAGTTACTGTTTAGTCATAAAAAATGGGTGCCGCATGCGGGAGAGGATTTGTTCCATCTCTGCACTTAGCGCCCGGTTTGTTGAGATTCTTTGTCATGTTAGATTTAGTTTTCTAATAAATATGTAACGTGTGGCAAAATATTCCACAATTGTAAGGACAAAATTGATAACACCGCTTAATTTGAGCGTTGTGAATAAATACTGAACTGTGTCAGTTTCTGTTGCGGCATCATTTATGTAAGGTCCCGGAAATAAATTGAAAATAACCATAAGGCCCAGTACTACAATCTGAATGACAGCTGAGGTGATGAAATAAGTAAGAATAGCACACAGTACCCGATGACTGGGGAACAACTGTCCGATTGAGATACATACATATATGGTGACGGTGCCGCTGAAGGAGCTTAGCAGGGTGAACACAAGCAACATAGTTCCATAACGGCCAAGGGGCATTCCAAGGGCTTCTGTTATTTCCGGGGCTACTTTTGCATAAGCTGCGGTCAAATTGGAGCCGGACAGAAGTATAACTAGAGAAAGTGCCAGGATAAGGATGTCAAGTATGTACCAGATTGTGCCGGAAAAAAGCTTTGCCCAAAGCTGCTCTACAGGCGTGGCGGGCAATGTCCAGGACAGGTACCCCTCATCTGTGAAAAGATTCCTGTAAAAGCGTACGGCCAGCAAAGCTGCAGTTCCTAAGCTTACTGCAGTGAACAGCAGGACATAGAGGGATGTGGCCAAAATGATGTACGGCGCAATGATATCGGAGCCGGCATCAAAATCTAGTCTCTCGAAAAACAGAAGTCGTCCGAGTATGCAGGCCGCCAGTAAAATGCCATGGAGAAGGATAAAAAAGCGGCTGCCGTATTTTAAATCATATTTTAATAATTTCCCTAACATTTAAAAACCTCCCTGAACAGTGAATCTACAGACTCTCTTTTTGCCGTACGTATTTCGTCCACCGTGGCATTTAAGACAAGCTGTCCCTTTTGGATAAAAAGAACCCGGTCCAGCATATTTTCAATGTCTGTAATCAGATGGGTGGACAGAAGAATGGTGGCATTCTCATTGTAATTTGTCAGTATAGTTTGAAGAATGTAATCTCTTGCAGCAGGATCTACTCCGCCGATCGGTTCATCCAGTATAAAAAGTTCGGCATCCCGGCTCATCACCAGAACAAGCTGCACTTTTTCCTTAGTTCCTTTTGAAAGTGTGCGCAGCCGCGCGTGAGTATCAATATCCAGGTCACTGAGCATGGCTCTGGCATGTACAACATTGAAGTTCTCATAGAAGTCGGAAAAGTAGGACAGAATTTCTTCCACTTTCATATGGTCATTCAGATAACTTCTTTCAGGGAGATAGGATACTAGCTTTTTAGTATCGGCTCCGGGTAACATACCATTTATCAGAACCTGCCCGGCTGTAGAAGTAATCAGCCCGTTTATGAGCTTGATCAAAGTGGTTTTCCCGCTTCCGTTAAGACCCAGAAGTCCTACAATCTGTCCTCTTTCCAAAGTCAGGCTCAGATTGGAGAGTGCATAAATATTGCCATATTTTTTTGTTAATCCCTGACATTCCAGAATTGGTTTCATTCTATTACTCCTCCTTTAATGCTTCCTGTATTAATTCCAGGATTTCTTCCCTGTTGTATCCCAGAAGAGTCATTTTCTCAAAAAACTGCCGGATGTGTTCGGATGCCAGATTTCGTTTTATCTTTTTCAACATAGTCTTGTCCTCCGTAATGAATCTTCCGCTGGTCCGCTGTGAATATACTAATCCACTGCGCTCTAGCTCGGACAAAGCTTTCTGCATGGTGTTCGGATTTACCGAGGCTTCCAGGGCCAGATCCCGGACGGAGGGAAGTTTGCTGCCGGGGCTGTACACGCCGGCTATAATATCCTGCTGGATACGTTCCATTAACTGCAGGTAAATTGGGCGGTTATTATCTAAATCCCATGGCATCTAAGCCGCCTCCTTTTCTATGATATAAATGAAAACATAATTGTATTATCTGTATAATACAAAAATACAATAAGTGGAGGCAGATGTCAAGCACGGCCCTAATGTTTCCCACAGGCAATTTTGTCCAGCAGGCGGTTGTCAAAATGTCCACTCTTAAGCATCTCAATCTCATATTTATACGGAGCATATGTTTTTTTAGGGTTTACAGCAGAGGGGACATAAGGTGTTTCCAGGATTTTGGGGACGTTCTCAAAATCCTTGTGGTATACGATGGCTTTTAAGGCATCAAAGCCAATCTCACCGAAACCAATATTTGCATGTCTGTCTTTTGCTGCCCCGGGTACATTTTTGGTGTCATTGATGTGGAAAACAGCAATCTGTTCTTTCCCGAGTATCTTGTCAAACTTTTCGATTACATCGTCAAACCCATGTTTGATATCATATCCACTGTCACTTGTGTGGCAGGTATCAAAGCAGACCCGGAGCTTGTCATTGCGTATGACACCGTCGTAGATGCGGGCAAGCTCTTCAAAAGACCTGCCGATTTCAGAGCCTTTCCCTGCCATGGTTTCCAGGGCTACGAAGCAGCCAGTATCCCTTGTGAGCACTTCGTTTAACCCCTTAATAATCTGTGCCGTGCCAATATCGACACCTGCCCCTACATGTGAGCCGGGGTGAAGAACCAGAACATGGCTTCTGCAGGCAACCGTGCGCTTTATCTCTTTATCCAGAAACTCAACGCCCAATTCAAATGTTTCCGGTTTTACGGAATTTCCTAGATTGATAATGTAGGGAGCATGCACAATAAATTCTTCAATGCCATGTTCTTTCATATATTCCCATGCGGACTCTATATTTAATTCACCGATTTCCTTCCGGCGTGTATTCTGTGGTGCGCCGGTGTAGATCATAAAGGTGTTTTCTCCGTATGATACGGCCTCCTTTGCAGAGCCAAGGAGCATTTCTTTACCGCTCATTCCAACGTGTGATCCTATTTTTAATTTCATGGTTAAACTTCCTTTCTAATACTTGCCCTTACTGATTATACATGATAAAATAGCCAAATAGAACAAATTTAGATTGGAGTGTGGAGCAAAAAGTGAAGACAATATTGGAAGTTATTACCATAGAGATGCAGAAGGCCTTCGAAAGTGCAGGTGTAGATGCATCATTTGCTAAAGTGACACTGTCGAACAGGCCGGATTTATGTGAATATCAGTGTAATGGTGCCCTAGCGGCTGCAAAGACCTGCAAAAAGGCACCTATCGTAATAGCAAACGCTGTGGTGGAAAAGCTCCAGAGCTGCAGATATTTTTCAGAAGCAGTGGCTGTGAACCCGGGATTTATAAACCTGAAGGCTGCTCCTTCCCTTGTGGCAAAATACCTGAATCAGATGGCAGTATCTGAGAATCTGGGGGTGGAGAAGGAAGAAAAGCCTAAGACAATTATGATAGATTACGGCGGCCCCAATGTGGCGAAACCTCTCCATGTGGGCCATCTCCGTTCCGCCATTATCGGGGAGAGCATCAAGCGGACAGCCCGGTTTAAAGGTAACAAAGTAATTGCCGATATCCATATGGGGGACTGGGGATATCAGATGGGGCTTATTATTACGGAATTGGAGAAGAGGCAGCCTGAGCTTCCATATTTTGATGAGAATTATAAAGGGGAATACCCAGAGAGAGCCCCTTTTACCATTGAAGAGCTGGAGGAGATTTACCCGACTGCCAGTGCTTATGCCAGGGAACATGATGAGTATCGGGAAAAAGCCCTTTATGCCACTTATCTGCTGCAGAACGGAAAACGGGGTTACCGTGCACTCTGGAGCCACATTATGAAGGTGTCTGTGAGGGATTTGAAAAAGAATTATGAACAGTTGAATGTGGAGTTTGATTTGTGGAAAGGTGAGGCTGATGTCCAGAAGTATATTCCCGGAATGGTAGCCATGCTGAAGGAAAAGGAATATGCCCGCTATGATGAGGGTGCCCTTGTTGTAGATGTTCAGGAAGAGGGGGACAAAAAAGAAGTGCCGCCTTGTATGATATTGAAATCAGATGGGGCTGCCTTATATGACACCACAGATCTGGCTACCCTTTTAGAACGTGAAGAACTCTACAAACCAGATGAGGTAATCTATGTAGTAGATAAGCGTCAGGAGCTGCATTTCCTGCAAGTATTCAGATGTGCAAGAAAGACCGGAATTGTGGGAGAAAGGGCAAACTTAAAATTCCTTGGCTTCGGTACGATGAACGGAAAAGACGGCAAGCCGTTTAAGACAAGAGAAGGCGGTATCATGCGCCTGGAGAATCTGATCCGGGAAATCGATGAAGAAATGTATAAAAAGATTATGGACAACCGGACAGTATCTGAGGAAGAGGCTTTAAGTACGGCAAAGATTGTAGGTTTAGCTGCTCTCAAATATGGGGATTTGTCAAATCAGGCTTCCAAGGATTACGTGTTTGATGTTGACCGGTTTACTTCTTTTGAGGGAAATACGGGGCCATATATTTTATATACCATCGTCCGCATAAAATCCATATTGAATAAATATCAGGAGATGAACGGAACACTGGACGGACTTGTCATCCTGGAGCCTTCGGGGGATTTTGAAAAGGCATTAACGTTGGAGGCTGCAAAGTTTAATGATGTTATTGATACGGTGTATGAGGAAAGTGCCCCCCACAAAAATTGTGCTTATATTTATGACTTGGCAAATGCTTTTAACAAGTTCTATCATGAGACGAAGATTTTGACAGAGGAAGATGAGACAAAGCGGCTGGGATATATTGCGCTTTTGAAGCTGGTGAAGGAGATTTTGGAAACCTGTATTGATTTGCTTGGTTTTGAAGCGCCGGAAAGGATGTAATCAGGAACATGACAGAAAAGTTGTTTTATGAAGACAGCCACATGACTGAATTTGAAGCACGGGTAGAACTGTGCAGAAAAAAGGGAGAACATTTTGAGGTAGTCCTTGACAGGACTGCCTTTTTTCCAGAGGGAGGCGGACAATATGCAGACACTGGCTTTCTGGGAGATGTAAGAGTGACAGATGTTCAGGAAAAGAACGGGACGATTTACCATATCACAGAAGAAAGTCTGGAAGAAGGACGGAACATCACCGGGAAGATAGACTGGGAGCTTCGTTTTATGAAAATGCAGCAGCATACTGGGGAGCACATTGTATCCGGGCTGGTTCACAGCCGATTTAGCTGGAACAATGTGGGCTTTCATTTGGGAAATGAAGACAGTACTATGGATTTTGACGGAGAGATATCAAAAGAAGAACTACGTGAGATTGAAAGACTGGCAAATGAAGCCGTTGCAAAAAATCTGGAAGTTCTGGTCACATATCCCTCCGATGATGAATTGGCGAATCTGGAATACAGAAGTAAGATTGAGATTGAGGGACAAGTTAGAATTGTGACAGTCCCCGGTTATGATGTATGTGCATGTTGTGCGCCCCATGCAGAGAGAACCGGGGAAATCGGGCTTATTAAACTTACGAATGTGCAGCGGTACAAAGGCGGAGTAAGAGTGACAATGCTCTGTGGATTCAGAGCTCTTACAGACTATAGCGAAAAAGAAGAGCAAGTGAAAAACATCTCTGCAATGTTGTGTGCTAAAGAAGACGAGGTTTTTCAGGCTGCAGCGCATCTGAAAGAAGAAAAGAACAAGCTGCAGGCAAAACTGGCAGAGACCCGGAAAAAATTGCTGGAATATAAGGCGGGAGAAACTCCGGAAGAGGAAAGCTTTGTTTGCCTTTTTGAGGAAGACCTAGACGGGGATGAGCCAAGACTTCTTGTGAATCAGGTACTGGCCCGGGGAAAAGATGGATGTGCTGTTTTTGCAAAAAACAAAGATATGAGTTTTCGGTATGTAATCGGCGGAAGAAATATGGATGTACGTTCTTTTGCAAAAGGGCTGAACGCACAGTTCGAAGGCCGGGGGGGCGGAAAACCTGAAATGGTGCAGGGTTCCCTGAAAGGAAAGGAAGCTGAGGTAAAGGCGTGGGTACAAAAGATGACGGAGGAGATAAAGTATGAATAAGAATCCAAATTCAAAACAATTTTGGAGGCTGGCCGGCCCCATTCTTCTATATTGGGCCATAGATTTCTTTGCTAAGTTTCTGATTGAAATGATAGTTCTTGCGCCTTATATGGGAGAAGTTATGAGTAAAAGCCTGACCTCCGAAAGTATGACCCAGCAGGAAATTATGGAGCTGGCCCTGAAAAGCGGGGAGAAGGCAGCAGAAATTGTACAGAGGTATCAGTTTGGAATTCTGGGAGTTGCTGCTTTATTTACAATTCCTCTTACCTTGACCTTATTTTTAAAGGACAGGAAGCGGGAAAAGCTCTTGGAGCTGCCTTTAAATAAGAAAGCAGGTGTTACAAGCTATCCTGCTGTCATTGTACTGGGTGCAGCGGTGTGCATCGGAATGAGCTGTCTTTCGATTATGACGAATCTTGCCTTTATAAGTGATGGATACCAGAAAGCATCGGACACTTTTTACTCGGAGGGTCTTCCGGTACAGATTATTGTTCTGGGAATCATTGTTCCTCTGACAGAGGAGCTGATGTTTCGCGGAGTTCTATTTAAGAGATATCGGGAAAGGGAGAGCTTCTTAAAAGCAGCATTATATTCAACACTGCTGTTTAGTATTACACATGGAAATGTGGTACAGTTCCTATACAGCTTTTTGTTGGGAATGCTGTTGGCTTATGTGTATGAAAAATATGGCTCCTTTAAGGCAGCGGCAGCCCTTCATATTACAGCCAATGTTGTGTCGCTGATTCTTACGGATGCTGGCGGATTTACCTGGCTTGCAGCACAGCCTGTAAGAATGGCAATGGCCACTGTAGCCAGCGCGTTTATCGGTTCAGTCATGTTTGTACTGATTCAGAAAATTGATGAAAAACCGGAAGGTATGAAGCCTGCCGACAATAATGAAATAACACCTGATATGTTCCGCTAATGCAAAAGGGACAGTCCCCACTGAAAAGGGGACTGTCCCTTTTGAAGACCGTAATCAGACAATTATCGGTGAGAAGGTGAATTATCTAATTATCTGACAATTACAACTAAAGTCTTTATTTACAAATGAAAAAAAGTGTAGTATAGTAGGAAAAAATAAAAAACAGCATACGAAAGCTGTTTTAGGAAAGGACAGGGAATATGGGTGAACTGAAAAAAAGCTCACAGACCGGTCTGTATCAGCCCGGATTCGAGCATGATAACTGCGGTATCGGTGCAGTTGTAAACATTAAAGGAATAAAAAGCCATGATACAGTGGTGAACGCCTTAAAAATCGTAGAAAATCTTGAACATAGAGCAGGCAAGGATGCCGAGGGTAAAACAGGAGATGGTGTAGGAATCTTACTTCAAATTTCACACAAGTTCTTCTCCAAAGTTTGTAAACCCCTCGGTTTTTCTTTACCCAAAGAACGGGATTACGGCGTTGGAATGTTTTTTCTCCCCCAGGATGAACTGAAGAAAAATCAGGCAAAAAAGATATTTGAAGTGATTACGGCAAAGGAAGGGCTGAAGTTTCTGGGGTGGAGAGAGGTGCCCATTCAGCCGGAGATTCTGGGCAGGAAAGCTCTGGACTGTATGCCCTGCATTATGCAGGCTTTTATTGAAAAGCCAAAAAAACTTGAGCAGGGTCTTCCTTTTGACCGCAGACTTTATGTAGTGCGCCGGATTTTTGAGCAGAGCAGTGACGATACTTATGTGATTTCTCTTTCCAGCCGCACAATTGTGTATAAAGGAATGTTCCTGGTAGGGCAGCTCCGCATGTTTTTTCAGGACTTACAGGATAAAGATTACGAGTCGGCTATTGCAATGGTACATTCCAGATTCAGCACTAACACCAACCCCAGCTGGGAGCGTGCTCATCCTTACCGCTTTATAGTGCACAACGGAGAAATCAATACTATTCACGGTAATGTGGATAAAATGCGGGCCAGAGAGGAAAACATGGAATCCAAATATCTGAAAGGGGAGCTTCACAAGGTTCTCCCTGCCATTAATAATTCCGGCTCCGACTCTGCAATGCTGGATAATGCCCTGGAATTCATGGTGATGAGCGGCATGGAACTTCCCCTGGCTGTAATGATTGCAATTCCCGAGCCCTGGATGAATAATCAAAGCATGGCACAGAATAAAAAGGACTTTTATCAGTATTATTCTACTATGATGGAGCCTTGGGATGGGCCGGCATCCATCTTGTTCTCCGACGGTGACTGCATGGGGGCTGTGCTGGACAGAAATGGTCTGCGTCCTTCCAGATATTACATTACAGATGATGGTTATCTGATTCTTTCTTCCGAGGTAGGAGTACTGGATATCGATCCCACGAAAATCCTAGTAAAGGAGCGCCTTCACCCGGGAAAAATGCTCCTGGTAGATACCGTGCAGGGAAAGGTGATTGATGATGAGGAGCTGAAAGAAAAGTATGCCAATGAAAATCCTTACGGGGAATGGCTGGACAGCAACCTGATTCATCTGAAGAATTTAAAAATTCCGAATCAGGCTGTGCCCTCCTATGCAAAAGAGGAATGTGTGAAACTTCAAAAGGCCTTTGGTTACGCATATGAAGATGTCAAGAGCTCTATTTTGAATATGGCAAAAAACGGCGGAGAGGGAATTACTTCCATGGGCATTGATGTACCTCTTGCGGTGCTTTCCCGCAAGAACCAGCCACTTTTCGGATATTTTAAACAGTTATTTGCCCAGGTGACAAACCCGCCTATTGATGCAATCCGTGAGGAAATTGTAACGTCTACGGCCATCTACATAGGCAAAGATGGAAATCTTCTGGAGAAGAAGGAAGAAAACTGTAAAATGCTGCAGGTAAACAATCCGATTCTGACCAACACAGATCTTTTGAAAATAAAAAGCATGAAGATTGAAGGATTTCAGGTAGCGGAAATCCCCATTGTATATTACAGAAACACTAGTCTTGAAAAAGCTCTTGACTATCTGTTTGTTGAGGTCGACAGAGTAATACGGGGAGGGGCAAATATACTGATTCTGTCTGATAGGGGTGTGGACGAATATCATGTGGCTATCCCTTCTCTGCTGGCAGTATCCGGTCTTCAGCAGCATCTGGTGCGGACTAAGAAAAGAACAAGTGTTGCTATGATCCTGGAATCCGGTGAGCCCAGAGAAGTACATCAGTTTGCAACCCTGCTTGGGTATGGAGCGTGTGCAATCAATCCATATCTGGCTCATGAGTCTATCCGTCAGCTTATTGATACCAATATGCTGCACAAAGATTATTATGCGGCAGTAGATGATTATAATTCTGCGGTCATCCACGGCATTATTAAAATTGCTTCCAAGATGGGGATTTCTACAATTCAGTCATATCAGGGGGCAAAGATATTTGAGGCAATCGGACTCAAAGAAGAGTTCATCAATAAATATTTTACAGATACGGTCAGCCGTGTGGGCGGTATAGGAATCGAAGAAATTGCCCGAGATTATACTGCATTTCACTCGGAAGCCTTCGATCCCCTGGGGTTGGAAGTTGACATGACGCTGGACAGTGTGGGGCGGCATAAATCAAAAAGCGGCGGCGAGGAGCATCTTTATAATCCGAGGACCATCCATGCACTGCAGCAATCCACAAGGCGCAGCAATTACCAGCTGTTTAAAGAATATACAAAAATGGTGGATGAAGAGGGGGAACAAATCAATCTAAGAGGACAGCTTGAATTTAACTACCCGAAGAAAGGTATTCCGTTAGAAAAAGTAGAAAGTGTAGACTCTATTGTTACAAGATTTAAGACAGGCGCCATGTCCTACGGCTCCATTTCCAAGGAAGCCCATGAAACACTGGCCCGGGCAATGAATCTGCTTCACGGAAAATCCAACAGCGGTGAAGGCGGGGAAGATATTGACCGCCTGAATACGGAGCGGGGTTCTGCAATTAAACAAGTGGCATCCGGAAGATTTGGGGTGACCTCCAGGTATCTCGTCAGTGCCAAAGAAATCCAGATAAAGATGGCACAGGGGGCAAAGCCGGGAGAAGGGGGACATCTGCCGGGTGGGAAGGTGTATCCCTGGATAGCGAAGACACGTTATTCCACACCGGGAGTGAGCCTCATATCGCCGCCGCCCCACCATGATATCTACTCCATTGAAGATTTGGCACAGCTTATTTATGACTGTAAAAATGCAAACAAAGATGCCAGAATCTCCGTAAAGCTGGTGTCGGAGGCCGGCGTCGGAACTGTGGCGGCCGGTGTTGCAAAGGCAGGCGCGGGAGTTATTCTAATCTCAGGGTACGACGGCGGTACTGGTGCAGCACCCAGAAGTTCTATCCACAATGCAGGTCTGCCCTGGGAATTAGGTCTTGCTGAGACTCATCAGACATTGATTCAAAACGGTCTGCGTGACAGAGTCCGCATTGAGACTGACGGTAAGCTGATGAGCGGGCGTGATGTGGCAATCGCAGCCATGCTTGGTGCCGAGGAGTTTGGATTTGCCACGGCACCTCTTGTGACAATGGGCTGTGTAATGATGCGGGTTTGCGATATGGATACCTGTCCGACAGGAATTGCAACTCAGAATCCGGAGCTGAGGAAGAGATTTCTCGGGAGGCCGGAATATGTAGTGAACTTTATGCGCTTTATTGCAGAAGAGCTAAGAGAGTATATGGCGGGCTTAGGCGTGAGTACCGTAGATGAACTTGTGGGAAGGACCGACCTTCTGAAGGCAAAGCAGGTTCCAACGTCCAAGCGCGCTGAAACTCTGGATCTAAGCCGTATCTTGTACAATCCTTATGCTAAAGAGCGAAAAGGTGTGACCTTTAACCCCAAAAAAGTATTTGACTTTGAACTGGGGAAAACGCTGGATGAAAAAGTACTCCTGAAACATTTTCTCCCCGCGTTGGAGAAAGGGCAGGGAAAGAGTATCGAATTGGATGTATCCAATGTGAATCGTACTTTTGGGACTATATTTGGCTCTGAAATCACAAGAAGACACCCCCAGGGGTTGCCGGAGGATACCTATGTTGTAAAGTGCAAAGGAGCGGGTGGACAAAGCTTTGGCGCTTTCATTCCGTCTGGACTTACGCTGGAACTCACTGGCGACAGCAATGACTATTTTGGAAAGGGCTTATCCGGGGGCAAGCTGGTTGTTTGTCCTCCAAAGGGAATCAAGTTTAAGGCCAGTGAAAATATTATCATCGGAAATGTTGCCCTTTATGGAGCTACAAGCGGGAAAGCATTTATCGGAGGTGTGGCCGGAGAGAGGTTCTGTGTGCGCAACTCAGGTGTCCATGCAGTTGTGGAAGGTGTCGGAGACCATGGATGTGAATATATGACAGGCGGGCGGGTCGCTATTTTAGGGCAGACAGGAAAGAACTTTGCCGCCGGCATGAGCGGCGGTATCGCATATGTGCTGGATATGGAAAATGATTTATACCGCAAAGTGAATAAAGAGATGGTTAGTATTAAGCGTGTGAGTGACAAGTATGATGTGCAGGAGCTTAAAAATATGATCAAAGAGCATGTGGCTTATACAAATTCTGAAATAGGGAAAAAGATCCTGAATAATTTTAAGGACTATCTTCCAAAATTTAAAAAAATTATACCAGGTGATTACGAGCGCATGATGACTGCAATTTTGCAGATGGAAGAAAAGGGCCTGAGCAGTGAGCAGGCAAAGATTGAAGCATTTAACAAAATAAAAAATGGAAGATAGGAGGCGCAAATAGTGGGAAAACCAACAGGATTTATGGAATATGAAAGGCAAAATAAAGCAGCGGAAGAATCTAAGAAAAGAATCAGGCATTTCCGGGAATTTTACACGCCTCTTTCCAGGGAAGAGCAGGAAATACAAGGGGCCAGATGCATGGCATGCGGTGTCCCCTTCTGCCAGTCCGGGCAGATGCTGGGAGGTCTGGCAAGCGGCTGCCCTCTGCACAATCTCGTGCCGGAGTGGAATGATCTGATCTATAACGGGAACTGGGAGGAGGCATATGCGCGCCTTCGGAAAACTGATAATTTTCCAGAGTTTACAGGCCGGGTCTGCCCGGCTCCCTGTGAAACGGCATGTACCTGCGGACTTCATGACGACCCGGTTTCCATAAAAGGGAATGAATACAGTATTTCGGAAAATGCTTATACAAAGGGATACGCAGCTGCCTGCCCCCCTAAAGTGAGAACAGGCAAGAAAGTGGCAGTCATAGGTTCCGGCCCGTCCGGCCTTGCGGCTGCCGACCAATTGAACCGCAGAGGACATCTGGTGACAGTATTTGAGCGGGAAGATAAGGTGGGCGGACTTCTGCGCTACGGTATTCCAAATATGAAGCTGGAAAAGCAGGTCATAGACCGGAAAATTGCAATTATGGAAGAGGAAGGTATCATTTTCTGCACAGACTGTAATGTAGGAAAGGACGTGAAAGCCACGGAACTCCTAAAAAAATATGACAGGGTAGTGTTGGCCTGCGGTGCGTCTAATCCAAGAGATATTAATGTACCGGGGCGTGAAGCCGAAGGAATTTATTTTGCAGTGGATTTTCTGAAATCAACGACAAAAGCATTGTGGTCAAATAATATGGAATTGAAGGATGGCACCTATATTTCTGCAAAGGGAAAGCATGTGATGGTAATCGGCGGCGGAGATACAGGAAATGACTGTGTGGGAACCTCCGTCCGCCATGGTGCAAAATCTGTACTCCAAGTAGAGATGATGCCAAAACCACCGGCCAAGAGGGCAGAAAACAATCCATGGCCGGAATGGGCAAAGGTCTGCAAGACAGATTATGGCCAGGAGGAGGCGGCAGCGGTCTTCGGAGATGATCCCAGGGTGTACACGACTACTGTAAAAGAATTCATTAAAGACAAAAAGGGTGCGGTCTGCAAGGCAACGATGGTAAGGCTGGAGTCAAAGAAAGACGAGAAAACAGGAAGAATGATGATGGCCGAGATTCCGGGGAGTGAATACAGTGTAGACGTGGATCTTGTTCTTATAGCTGCAGGCTTTCTGGGAAGTGAAAGCTATGTCACCGGTGCGTTTAGTGTTGAAGTGAATGAGAGAACGAACGTCAAAACAGTTCCGGGGGAATATGAGACAAATGTGAAAAATGTATTTGCCACCGGAGATATGCACAGAGGACAGTCACTGGTTGTATGGGCGATACGTGAAGGCAGAGAAGCAGCACGACAGGTGGATTTAAGTCTCATGGGATATACAAATTTGTCTGTTCAGTAGATAGAAGGGAGGCTTATTGCCTCCCTTTTTTCTGAAAATTTTTGTTTCCTTTTTTCTGAAAATTTTTGTTTCCTTTTTTGTGGAAATTTTTGATTGACAGAAAATATTGTCTGTGATATGATACACATCACAAACACATTCTTAAGTGTTTGGCTCTTTAATTCTATAGCGGTACATCCTGTATCGTTCTATAAAGTTTTTTCGGGATATCCCCGGTTTTTCAACCTATTTATTTTAATGATTCATAATATTTTTGTCTGTTCAAGGTGGTGATGTCTATTGATTGTCTGACTCAATTCTAAAATATATACAAAACAGCGGATTGGAAAAAAGTAAAAAACAGGAGGACTGTGTATGAAAACATTTATGGAAGAGTATGGTGTGATTGTGGTGGCTGCAATTATCATTATGATTATTGTGGTGGCTGCAACACCTATTGGAAACAGCATTAGGGATGGCATTACTGAGGCTGTGGAGAAGCTGACAGCGGCGCTGAATACAACAGTGGCGGTAAACTGATGTGCAGAAAGGCGGGAGATAAGTGAGGGTTTCCAGAGAATCATGGAATTTGAAGGATGACAGTTTCGGGCCGCTTCTGCCCTATGTGCAGGACAGAGATATTACAGACATTAACTTTAACGGGACAGATGTGTGGGTCGAGCATTTGAAACGGGGAATTTATAAGGCACCGGTAAAACTGTCAAAGGAGTTTGTCAGTCAGTTTAGTGTCAGAGTCTCAAATGTAGTTAGTGAGCAGATTAATAAGTATAACAATGTGCTGGAGGCAGAGACAGATATTTTACGCATCTCCATTATACATCCCAGTGCGACAAATACAGGATATTCAGTATCCATACGGAAAACCCCGGCCGTGATGCGAATGACCAAGGAAAAAATGTTGCGTGACCAGTATTGTTCCAGAGAAGTGTTTGAATTTTTAATTCAGTGTATCAGGGCGCGGATGAATATGGTATTCTGTGGGCGGCCCGGGGCGGGAAAGACAGAGCTTTTAAAATTTTTGACCCAGTACATACCCAGAGAAGAAAAGGTGATGACCATAGAGGATAATTTGGAAATACATTATAAAGATATCAATCCCGGGGCAAATTGTGTAGAACTGAAGGTCGATGAAGAATTTTTCCCTTATACAAAGGCTATAAAGACTGCGCTCAGACAGAATCCTCAGTGGGTTCTGCTTTCCGAGGCGCGGTCAACAGAGGTAAAATATCTGCTGGAATGCTTTTCAACAGGTCTCCACGGCCTTACAACTCTTCACACAGATGACACCAGGAAAATACCTGACAGGATTCAAAATATGATGCAGGACACCTATTCGGCATCCAGAATGGAAAATGATATCTATAGCTTTCTAAATGTGGGGGTCTTGCTTTGCAAGAGAGTGACGGAAGATAAAGAAGTGGTGCGGTTTATTGATCAAATCTGTCTCTTTGACCGTGTAGGGGAAGAGAATGTAAAGCATCTCCTGGTAGAGCGAGGAAAGTTTATTTCAGGAGAAATACCTCAAAACATACGGAAGAAATTTGAACTGGAAAGTTTGGAGATTCCATATTTGGGCAGAAGACAGTGCGTCAGTGCGCGGAGGGAAAAATGAAGAGAAGAAAGAAAAGAGAAAGGCTGCGGTATTTAAGTCCGGGATACCTGCGCAGAGAAATTCAAGGATTCGGATACCATTTCTCTTTGCGCCGGTACGCCGGGTGTTTTCTGGGGTTGTATGGCTTTGTGGCATGCCTTTCTTATGTGTTCAGATTGAAGCTGCCCTTTATATTGGTTATTTGTGGGATTACAGCCTGTTTTGTACCGGGGATGTTTGCAATGGTATACCGCAGCCAGTATGAAACTAAGCGGTTTGAAGATATTACGGCATATATGGAGCAGATGCTGTATTCTTTCAAACGGCATGCAAAAATATTGAATTCACTGGAGGACACCCTTGTGCTCTTTGAGAAGGGGGAAAGCAGGCTTTATGATGCTGTTTTGGAAGCAATAACTTATATCCAAAACGGGACGGCACAGAGTAATCTTTACCGGGAAGCCTTTTCTATTGTAGAAAAAGAGTATGGTTGTCCGAGGCTTTATAAAATTCATGATTTTTTTATAGAGGCGGAGGCAGTCGGCGGAGACTTTGCCATGTCGGCGGATATTCTCTTGAAAGACAGAAGACTGTGGATTGATAGGGTTTATGAATTGCAGAGAGAAAAGAAAAATATAAAGGCAAAAATAACGATAGGTATCATACTTTCATTTTTGGTTTGTGGGATGACTGTCTATATGCTGCCGGAGGAATTTGGGATCACAAAGAATGTTGTATCACAGGCCGTAACGATGGTGACGATACTGCTGAATCTGCTTATATGGTATGCTGCGCAGGTGAAATTGTCTGCGGACTTTATGCAGTGTAAGGACGTACCGGAATCTAAAGATGTGAAAAGACAGTATAATTATGTGATGCACGGAGATTTAAATAAAGAGACTGGAAAGATGTGTATACCTGCAGTACTATTTGTTCCTCTTGCTGTACTGTTGGGAAAAAAGGGGAGCCTGGCTCCTGCAGGACTGTTGCTGATTTTTTCTGTGATACTGATTACACAACCCCGGCGGCGGTATAAGGTTTCTATGAAACATGTGGCAAGAGAGGTGGAAAAAGCATTTCCAGACTGGCTATTGAGTATGTCTTTGCATCTGCAGACGGACAATGTACATGTGTCTTTGACTAAATCTGCTGCATATGCACCGGAAATTTTGAGAGAGGAGTTGACGCTTCTGCTGGAGGGAATAGAAGATACACCGGATGCTGTCCGTCCTTACCTGTCTTTTATGGATAAGGTAAAGCTGCCGGATATTACATCAGCAATGAAGGTTTTGTACTCCATGGCGGAATTTGGAATGGCTGACGTGGGCGGACAGCTCGGTCCTTTAGTGGAGCGGAGCTTAGTTATGACAGATAAGGCAGAACGCCTGAAGGCAGAGGATCATCTGGCAGGAATCAGTTTTCTGGTTCTTCTGCCAATGGTCACAGGCGTTATAAAAATGTTGGCAGACTTAGGCCTGGTTATGGCTTATATTCTATCTGCAGTTGCGAATATAACATGAGAGGAGGAAACTTCATTGAAAGAATTTTTAGAAGAATATGGAGGTATTATTGCTATTTCTCTGACAGGATTTGCAGTAATGTACGGATTGTGGGATATCTTGAGAATGATTTGTGGAGCAACACTTTAGAAAATGGAATAGTACAAAGTCCGGAGCAATCCGTAGGTATCAGGGGGCAAAATACCTTTTGACCCCTACATCATGTGATGGGAGAGATGGCATATGAAAGAATTTATAGAGGAGTATGGCGGCGTAACTACAGCATGTATTCTAGGACTCACACTTTTAAGGGTTCTGCTGGGACTGTTAGGAGAGAAAGGGGAAATTACTCATTTGATTCAAGAATTTCTTACAGGAATCGGCGCCACAGGTTTATGATAGTTAAGACGAGGTGATAGTTTTGAAGATGATGCTTGGAGAGTATGGAAAACTTATAGTTCTGGTAATTCTTCTGGGCAGTATGATTCTGATTTTGTTTGGGACAGGAGAGGGGGGCCTGCCGGGGATGATAAAAAGTGCCCGCCCTGAAGCAAGTTTAAAGGACAACGACTCTTTTTCCCTTGCACAATCCATTTTCTCTAGAAAGCCTCCGGAATTGTCTGTAAAAGTTAAAAAACTGTACAGAGGACAGGAATACAACCTTCTGGATGCAGAATCATTTTATATAGAGGCAAAGACTGCCGGGGGAGAGGAGCCGGAGGTGTCTGTGATAAAAGTTACAGATCCGAAGCTAAAGGATATTACCAAAGAAGTGCTCCCGGAAAAATTTATGCCTGCGTTATCCGGGGAGTACCGGATTGTGTATCGGGCGGCAGAAACTTATCTGGGCAGTACAAAGACAACAGAAAAGGAGTATAATTTTATCGCAGATTGAGAGGAGGAGAAATGAAAGGTGCGGTTGAGACAATGATGGGAATGATTATGATTGCCTTTATGGCAGTTTTAAGCACAGCGTATATTATAGCATCCTTAAATACACAAAAAGCGCAAAACTACCATTCAACGGTGGTTGCGGAAGTAGAAGCCGGAGACTTTTCGGAAACCATAATACAAAGCTGCAAAAAGAAAGCTCTGGAAAACGGATACAAAGATTTAGCAATTGAGCCGCTCATTAGCATAAAAAATGAAAAATATGCAAAAGTCACATTGACATATGACTACACACTTCCTGTATTGAATCTGTTTCTCAAGCACCAGATTGCAGGATATGCGAGATAAGGGAGGAAAAGTATGAGAAATGCTGTTATTGTATTTTTCATGATTATAATACTGATTTTTTCAGGAGCAACTATTCAAACTGCAGAGAACAGAACAATGCGAAAAAATGAACTAGAGAGCAGCTTAGGTGCGGCAATGAAGCAGTCTATGAAAATTTTGAAAATTCATTCAACGTATGATCCGGGTACCTCACCGGAAGCGGACGAACTGGCGGCAGACTTCATTCAGGGATTCCTTATGAAAATAACAAGCAACTCTGATTTTACTATAGAGATACTGGGCATGGATGTGGAGAAGGGGCTGCTGGATGTCAGAGTAACGGAGAAGTATAAGCAGATCATTGGATATGGGAAAATATCCTGCCGGAAAACAGTGATATTGGAGAATGTAGAAACCAGAGAGGAAAAGTTTTATTTAGTTTCTTTTTGGATACCAAAGGAAGAAAAACCGGGAGGAGAAGTTTTGTCGGATGAGTACATAATAAAGAAGGTTAATGTTCGCAGTGGTGATATCCTTGATGCCACGTTGCTCCCCAAAAACTCTATATTGAGAGAAGGATACACTTTCTGTGGTTGGAAACTGGTCAAGCCTGTAAGCGGGCTGGGAGGTCTATATGGAGAAGAAAATATTAGTTCCTTCAGAGTAGAGGAGGACATGGAATTTCAGGCAGTATACCAGTAGCAAGCCGCACCAAAAATCTGCATGGCTGAACTGTTACCTAAAATATTACAAAAATGTTAAAAGGTTATTGCATTTTTGCCATTCATCCGTTATAATTCAATATATGTGAATATGAATTAAATTTTGAGTCCCGTGTTGAAATTTTTCATGATATACTGTTGAAAAATGTCGTAGAATATTGTATAGTAGGACATATATGTGGGGACATAGATAATAAAAAGAATAAGGATGGGTGAATCACATGAAAATTAAGAAAGTACGCAATGTGCTTACAGCCACAGCGCTGACATGTTCCATGATAACAGTGCCTGTATTTGCAGCACCGGCAAATTCTTCAAGCCTGGAGTCACAGAAAAAGCAGACGCAGAGCGAAGTTGACAATCTCCAGTCACAATTATCAACCCTTATGTCCAAGATGACAGAATTGCAGAGTCAGCTGATTTCAAAAGGCCAGGAGATTACGGAGGCCAAGCAGAAGCTGGCAGATGCTCAGGAAAAGGAAAAGCAGCAGTATGAGGACATGAAGCTCCGTATTAAGTATATGTACGAGGAGGGCGATGGTTCTGCACTGGAAAGAATCATAAGTTCAGGAAGCATTGCAGATATGCTGAGTCAGGCAGAATACGTACAGAAAATACATAGTTATGACCGGGATATGCTGAATGAATATGTAGACACCGTAACGGAGGTCAAGAATCTGGAGACGTCTCTGGAGAACGATATGGATAAGCTGGAAGAGATTCAGACACAGTATGAGGATCAGCAGACAGAGATGAATACAACCATCGAAGGCAAGCGTGCAGAAGTAGCTAATCTGGATCAACAGATTCAGGAGGCGGCTAAAAAGGCAGCCGAAGAGGAAGCAGCGAGACAGAAAGCAGCACAGGAAACGGCAGCGAAGAATAACAGTGCAGCCCAGATAGCTGGTGCAGGGGGCAATGGTGCAACTCCTGAAACGCAAGTCACTCCTACAGTAGACCCGCCGGTAGTGCCGGATACGCCGGCCCCGCCAGCAAATACGGGAAATACAAGTGCGGCACAGGCGATTGTAAATGCGGCCTGGACACAGATTGGGGTTCCTTATGTATATGGGGGTTCGACACCTTATGTCGCACTCGACTGTTCTGGATTGACACAGTGGTGTCATGCACAGGCTGGAATCAGTATTGGACGTACAGACTGGCAACAGCTTGCGGGAGGGCAGATTGTTTACGATCCCCAGCCGGGAGACATCTGCTGGACACCAGGGCATGTGGCAATTTACATAGGCGGCGGCCAGATGATTGAAGCACAGCAGGATGGTGTGCCTGTTTGCGTCAGTTCAGTACGTGCTACATCTTATGTAAGATATTGGTAAGCATACGTAAATATGAATATAAAAAATCCCGCGGAGCGCGGGATTTTTTGCACCCATTTTAATTGGTACAGGGTTTTTAACTATTTTTCGGGGACAATCTCCAGCCAGTACCCATCTGGGTCTTCGATAAAATAAATTCCCATCTTTGGATTTTCAAAACATACGCACCCCATTTCTTTATGCTTTGCCAGCGCAGCATCAAAATCATCCACATTGAAAGCCAGATGAATCTCATTATCTCCCAGTTCGTAGGGGCGCTTCATATCCCGGAGCCAGGTAAGCTCAAGCTGGTGCGGCATTGTACCGTCAGTTAAATATACAAGTATGAAGCTGCCGTCTTCTGCCTCCTTAGTGCGGGCAACCTCCAGACCCAGTGCCTCCTTATAGAAGTCCAGCGACTTCTGTAAATCATAAACATTTAGGTTGTTATGTGCAAATGTGAAATGCATATCTCTGCCTCCTTATCATACAAGTGAAAAGATTTGTACTAGTATATTTTCAGTGTACTACAAAGGAGCCGGATAGTGCAAGCCAGCTGTAAAAAGGTGTAAAAAGGGGACAGTCCCTTTTGCAGTTCGTTTTCAGAAAATTCTTGCATTTGTTTTTTTTCTATGATATACTATATCCGCTACAAAAATCACGTGTGTGGATTTCTTTGATGGTGCCTAAGTCTGTATGAAACAGGCCGGTTTTAAGGAAAGAATTAAAGCATACGGAAGTTCAAAACCAATGGAGGAAAGAAATATGAGTGTTATTTCAATGAAACAACTTTTAGAAGCAGGTGTTCACTTTGGACATCAGACTAGAAGATGGAACCCTAAGATGGCTCCGTACATCTACACAGAGAGAAATGGTATCTATATCATTGATCTGCAGAAATCAGTAGGAATGGTTGACGATGCTTACAAGGCTGTTGCAGATATTGCTGCAGAGGGCGGCACAATTCTGTTTGTCGGAACAAAGAAGCAGGCACAGGATGCTATCAAGTTGGAAGCAGAGCGCTGCAATATGTTCTATGTTAATGAGAGATGGCTGGGCGGTATGCTGACCAATTTCAAGACAATTCAGAGCAGAGTTCAGCGTTTGAAAGATATTGAAAGAATGTCTGAGGATGGAACATTCGATGTACTTCCTAAAAAGGAAGTAATTGAACTGAAAAAAGAGTGGGCTAAGTTAGAAAGGAATCTGGGCGGAATCAAAGGAATGAAGAAGCTCCCGGATGCTATTTTTGTCGTAGACCCGAAGAAAGAGAGAATCTGCGTTCAGGAAGCACATACACTTGGAATTCCGTTGATTGGTATTTGTGATACAAACTGCGATCCGGAAGAACTGGACTATGTAATCCCGGGGAATGATGATGCCATCAGAGCAGTGAAGCTGATCGTTTCTAAGATGGCAGATGCTGTTATTGAAGTAAATCAGGGTGCATCAGGTGAAGAAGAATATTATGAAGAGGCTGCAGATGAAGCAGTAGCTGAAGAGACTGTAGAAGCAGAATAGTACGAATTCAAGATGCTTCAGCCTGTGGATACAGGTTGGAGCATTTTTGGTAATGGGCATAAAATATCAAATGACGGAGGAATAATCATGGCAATTACAGCAGGGATGGTAAAAGAGTTAAGAGAAATGACAGGTGCGGGAATGATGGACTGTAAGAAGGCTCTGACAGAAACAAATGGAGACATGGATGCAGCTGTTGAATTTTTAAGAAAGAACGGACAAGCTAAAGCTGAGAAAAAGGCAGGAAGAATCGCAGCAGAGGGTATTGTAAAAACAGTTGTGAAGGATGATAAAGCAGCAGCTATTGTGGAAGTAAATTCTGAGACAGATTTTGTCGCAAAGAATGAAGAGTTCCAGGGATTTGTTGAGGCCGTTGCAAATCAGGCAGCAGACACAGATGCAGCAGATATAGAGGCATTTTTGGCAGAGCCTTGGGCAGCTGACACAACGAAGACTGTAAAAGATGCCTTAGTAGCGGAGATTGCAGTAATCGGAGAAAACCTGAATATCAGAAGATTTGAGAAGATCGTGACAGAGGGGTGTGTTGTATCCTACATTCACGGGGGCGGACGTATCGGTGTTCTTGTGGAAGCAGAGACAGACGTTGTAAATGATGAAATCAAGACATGCCTCAAGAATGTAGCAATGCAGGTGGCAGCTATGTATCCGAAGTATGTATCCCGTGCAGAAGTGTCTCAGGAATACATGGATCATGAAAAAGAGATTCTTCTGGCTCAGGCTAAGAAGGAAAACCCGGAAAAATCGGAAAATATCATCGAAAAGATGATTATAGGACGCCTGAATAAAGAACTCAAAGAGGTATGTCTGTTGGATCAGGCATATGTTCAGGACAGCGATCTGACAGTTGCAAAATATGTTGAAAAAGTAGCAAAGGAGAACAATGCTAAGGTAGCAGTAAAGAGATTTGTTCGCTTTGAGACTGGTGAAGGTCTTGAAAAGAAACAGGAGAACTTTGCAGAAGAAGTTGCTGCTCAGATGCAATAGGGAGCATTGCGGCGAACTTTTGAATAATTAGTAATGTAGAGCCCTTACAAATGGTGTGGATGCGCTGTTTGTAAGGGCTTTGTGCAATCATATAATATTTTGAAGAGGAGATAGATATTTTTGATAGTCCGTGGTATGATACGCATAAGAACAGGAGTGCTATTTCAAGAAAGAGTGATGGTTATGACATTGACACAGGCAACAAAATCTCATGAAACAACTTATACGATAAATGATGCAATGGATGTCCTGCTAGCAAAGCTGGATGAGGCCATTGATGATATAGAGAATGGAAGAGTGCAGACTATAGAAGAAGCATGGGAAGAAATTGACGCAATATAAGAGATATATATGTAAAACAAAAGATATAAAGTAGTGATTGCTCAAAGTGGCAAGCTGGATGCAAAAGAGAAGAAAAATATGTACTCCGGCAGTTTAAGTACAGGAGTACGCAGCAAGTTTCTCAAGGAAGATAAAGAAAGCGACATTCCAGCTTGATACACTTCCCACTGGTTATAACATAACGGGCCGTCAGTATCGTGGTTATGAAATTTACTTGAAACCATGGGAATTATATTTGATGTTTTATATCGTAAATGCCATAAACTAAATTGATAGTTGTTAACTTCCGCTGAGAGTTTTAGATAAATGCTGAGGAGGTATTTTGTTGAATGAATTTAAAAGAAATCAAATTATTTCTTTTTACAGTTGAAGAATATAAACGCTTTATGACTACTACTTATAATTAAATTAAATGTGCTAGAGTATAAATCTTTGTAAACAGTGTAGATACGCTGTTTGTAAGGATTTTGTTGTGTGCGGATTATGCTAATGAAGCGTGGATATTTATTGGAAGACGTAGTATTATATAAATAAAGGAGAAAAGGAGTCGGCTGCGTACTAGTGGGTACAGATAAAAAAGGGATTATGTTCTTGGTACGATTAAAGTTGATGACCTTGAGCCGTGTTCAGAGTTCAAGCGTTTAATTTAAAAGAAAAACATGGCGAAATGATTACAGAAGACAGGCGTAAAGTGCTAAATAAGAAATACAAGATGAAAGAATAGGGGGACTTGTAAATGGACAATAAGAATGAAATTTTTTTGAAACAAGTTTCTGATGTGTTACAAAAGGCGAGAAATAATGCTAAGACAGCTGTAAATTTAGCAATGGTCTATTCCTATTATGAAATTGGCAGAATGATTGTTGAGGAGGAACAACGTGGAAGTGAACGAGCGGAGTACGGAAAATATATCTTAAAAGAACTATCAATATATCTAACAAAACGATTTGGCAAAGGATTTTCGATCACAAATTTAAAGCAGATGCGGCAATTTTATCAAATATATGAAGTTGATCAAATTGGTCAGACAGTGTCTGACCAATTCCCAAACCTTCCGGTAACCAAAAGCGGTAGGAAATTTTTCTTGAGCTGGTCTCACTATTTAAAATTGATGCGAATTAGTAATGTGGAAGAAAGACATTTCTATGAAATAGAGGCGGCTAAAAATGATTGGAGTTTGTCTGAACTAAAAAGACAATTTAATAGTGCATTGTATGAACGGTTAATTCTTAGTGCAAATAAAGATAAAATAAAACAATTGGCAAAAGAGGGACAAGTGATTCAATGTACAAATGATGCAGTGAAAGATCCATACGTGCTTGAATTCCTGGGATTACAAAAGTTGCCAGAGTATTCTGAGTCGGAACTGGAATCCAGAATTATTGATCAACTTCAGACATTTTTGTTAGAACTGGGTACAGGATTTACTTTTGTTGGGAGACAGGTACGTTTTACATTTGAAGAGGAACACTTCAAAGTGGATTTGGTATTTTACAATCGTTTGTTGAGATGTTTTGTGCTGTTTGATTTAAAAATAGGAGAACTAAAACATCAAGATATAGGACAGATGCAGATGTATGTGCATTACTATGATAGAAAAGTTAAGCTTGAAGATGAAAATTCAACGATAGGAATTATTTTATGCAAGGACAAGAATCAGGCAGTTGTGGAAATGACGTTACCAGAAGATAATAATCAAATATTTGCAAGTAAATATCAAACAGTATTGCCGAGTAAAGAAGAATTACAAAAACTTTTAGAAGAACAAAGCGAAAGTGCAGGAGATTAAAATTAAAAACGAGCATTTTGGGATAGCAACGTTTAAACTGGGGGAAGAAAAATCATTTCCAAATAGATTTCTCGTTACCCCCAAAAAACTTGAAATGATGATGAGGATTAAGAAGCAGACAGCATGATACTATCCCCAAATCAAATAGTTGGGGTATAGCCAAAATAAGAAAGCGGATAGAGCTGGAAAATACATGCTTTTACTATGGAAACAAGGTGGCGCTACATAGTTGGTTTCCAAAGTTCGCAAAACAGATGCAAAACTAATCTGAACTTCATACAGAAATGTCAAACCCCGGGAAAGCCTTTAATTGCTGGCGATTCCGGGGTTTCTTGCGTCAAAAAAAGAATCGCTTAAACTTATCATAAATTACCGCATTTTCGTAAGCGATGAATAACATAGCGTTCCAAATTTCAGATCCGATATGAGATAATCTATCTACATGAAGTAGATGAATCAGGATTTGCCAATACTT
>NZ_SLZZ01000038.1 GCF_004346165.1 Muricomes intestini
GCTGGCACATGCCATTGCAATTACCTACAAAATGTAGGTGCAACAACCTACAAAAACTTTTTGCAATTTCCTACAAAAAGGTCTTGCAAAAAACATCTTAACACATAAAATAAGTATGATAATTATTAATATAATGGAAAACATTACAAAGCCAATCACAAAAGTAATCCTCCTATATAGCTTATTTCAAATTTTTTCTTTCAAAAACCATTACCCCTAATGTTGTTGTGAATAATATTATCAATATATCACAAACAATCCTCTGTATAGAATTTTCAAAAGACATTTTTGCCAAACTGAATATTTGTCCTGTAGGCAGTAATATATTAAAAAACTCAAATATACTTTTCGTAAAACTGTCTGCTGCAGACATATCTGAGGAGACGAGAACACTTAAAATATAAAATGAAACTGCCAGCATCAAAATACTTGTCACTAAGCATATTATTGTTGAAGAAGCCTTATTCTGGTTGATTAAAACTAATAGTGTGTTTATACAGACCAGAGTTATGGTAATAAGTATGCTGAGTCC
This sequence comes from Muricomes intestini, assembly GCF_004346165.1. GTDB lineage: Bacteria > Bacillota > Clostridia > Lachnospirales > Lachnospiraceae > Muricomes > Muricomes intestini. The sequence continues at coordinate 533 of NZ_SLZZ01000038.1, forward strand.
TATAAGTGTAACTAACGATAGTATATCTATTTTTAACGGAGCAATCAACAATGATCCCAGAGGAATAATAATACACTGATGTACCGCGACTAATATAACGTTTGCTGTTATACAGACCAGCAGTGCTGATAAATACACCTTGATCCGATTATTGCCCGCTATGATTTTATTTCGAATTGTTCCGTCTGAATATTCCGTTCCCAGAAACCATGGACAAAAAATTGCTGTCAGGAAACCTATGATTAAAAAGTGCCATGTAAATCTGCTTTCCAAAGTATAACTTTTTCCGTAAGTCAGGATTTCTTGATGGGCCATAACGGGTATAAGGATTGCCGATGATGCCATAAAAATGAGCAGGCCGATAAATAATTTGTTTTTCCACAGACGTTGAAAATAGGCCGATACTAAATTATTCATTTCTCCCACCCCCGATTAAGTTGATATAGTAATTTTCAAGACTTTCATCTTGTTCCTGAATATTATAAACATCACATTCTTCTTTGGATAGCTCTAAAATAAATTTTGTCAAATTAAATTTTCCGTACACATCAACAGTTTTATCTGAAATAATTTCGTATTCACATTTTCTTTCCGTTAGAATACGACTTAAAACCTCAATGTCAGAGACTGTTAATCTGATACATTTTCTGCATTTTTTCTCCAACTCTAAAGCAGTTATTTCCCGTACCATTTGCCCTTTGTCAATAAAACCAAAATGAGTTGCAATACGTGATAACTCATCAAGATTATGACTTGAAATGAGAATAGTGATATTATGTTCACGGTTTAGTTTTAAGAGGAGTTCCCTTATTTCAATGATACCCTGAGGATCAAGACCGTTAATCGGTTCATCTAAAACGAGAAAGTCCGGTGAACCTGCCAAAGCGATTGCTATACCTAAGCGTTGACGCATACCAAGAGAAAAATTTCGAGTTTTCTTTTTTTCGGTATTTGCTATACCGGCAAGGGTCAATAAGTCTGGGATATTTTCATAAGATGGGATACCCAAAATACGGTACTGCTGTTTTAGATTATCCTCGGCACTCATGTCTAAATATATGGAAGGTGTCTCCACAACAGCTCCTATTCTTTTTCTTGCAGTACTGACTTCCTTTTTTCGGCTGCTTATGCCATAAAGCAGATATTCTCCGCCGGATGGTTTTTGAAGACCACAGATTAAACGAATTAAAGTGGTTTTTCCAACTCCATTCCTGCCAATGAAAGCATAAATCGAACCTTTCGGGACATTCATCGAAAGTCCGCTTAATATTTTGTGTTTACCATAACCCTTTTTCAGTCCTTTTGTAATTAAAGCGTAATCCATTTCTTTCAGCCTCCTTGTTTTACTAAGAGCATTATAGAATATAATTGTTAAGAAAGCTGTTAAGAAAAATGTTAAGAATTAGTCAAGATTTATGCTTCCGTCATTTTAAAACCAATTCCCCAGACAGACTCAATATATTCCTGATTTGAAGCATCCCTTAATTTTCTCCGTAAATTACTCATATGTACTCTTAAAGAACTTTCCATACAATCAGGCGTGCTCTCATTGATACGGTCCAGTAAAACAGATTTTGAAATAACCTGTGTGGGATTTTCCATTAACAATTTCAGAATGGCAAATTCTGTTTTGGTTAGTTTTATGTCAAGATTCTTTACGGCTACTAAGTGTGTGTTAATGTTTAAAGCAATATCTCTAAATTCAAGTACTGGGTTATGGCCTAAAGCAGAGCCTTTTCTCAGTTGTACTGTAATTCTCGCTAATAATTCTTCGACTTCAAAGGGTTTCGTTATATAATCAACAGCTCCGTCCAACAATAGCGAAACTTTATCTTCTACATTTACTTTAGCGCTTACAACTATAACGGGAATATCAGGGATTTTTGGCAAAACATCTTCACCGCTTAGGCCCGGCAGCATGAGATCTAATAAAATAAGATCTGGTTTACTGCCAGATAAAACAAGTAATGCTTCTGTTCCCGAATATGCATGAGTCACTTTGTAGCCCTCACGGACAAGAACTTCTTCCAGCAAATCATTTATGTAAGGATCGTCATCAATAATCAGTATATGTTTCATATTTGATCACTCCATGTTTATAAAAGGCAGTATCAAATTTACCGTCTTATTTTCATATAAAAATACCACCTGGGGTTGACATTTTTATTATATCAAACACAGATGGCATTATCTACGTTACCTTCTATAAAAATTAAACTTCTGTACTTTCTACGGTATCTGCATCTTCATCAGTATCACTTTCAATCGGAGCATTGCGTGCTTCGGTGACGGTTACAATATCTGTATCCGGGTCGGTAATTAAATCAATATCTTTATCTGCGGCAATGTCCAGGTCCTTTACTTTAATTGTATCACCAATCTTCATATCGCCTACATCGATGGTGACCTTTTCAACCAGAGCAGATGGAAGCGCTTTGAATGCGATTTCACGCAGCTGCTGCTGTACGATACCGGCGATTACCTTCTCGTGGTTTAGAAGAAATACTTCTGCAACGGAATTAACTTTTTCACCGCTGACCAGAGCTTGGAAATCTATCTCATAAATCGGCCCGCCCATCGGTGCATAGTCAACGTCTTTAATCAAAACATCCATAGATTGTCCGTCTAAATCCAACATGACCTGACTTCCCCTGCCATTGGTTTTAAGCAGACGTTCTGCTGTACCTTTTTCAATCTGGATTGGGATGGACTCTTTTATCTCCCGTCCAAATACATTGCCGGTAACAAATCCTTCTCTTCTAAGTCGCTTTGCCTTTGTTTTCATGTCTCGTTTTTCAGCTTTTAAAGTATTCATTTATCTTTTCCTCCAAAATTCTGAATCCATTACTTAGCAGCCTTTAAGGCTGTTAAGCAGACCTCTTTGTTACGTTTATATTATAACATCTGTGTCAAGTATAAATTGTAAAAAACTCTTTAAAAGCCGGGCGCGGTATGCTATAATATCATAAGGTAAAGAGGCCTGCAGTATGAAGATAGGAGGAAAACATTATGAAACATATTAAAACACTGAATACACAGACATTAAATCATACAGTAAAAAAAGGCGGCTGCGGAGAATGTCAGACATCCTGCCAGTCAGCATGCAAGACATCCTGTACAGTTGGAAATCAGACATGTGAGCAGAAGAGATAAGCTGTATATATAAGAGTTCAGCAATCAGCTGTCAAAAATTTGTATGGCTGAATTGTTGTAATCAAATGATGTAAGGGTCAAAAGGTCATGCTTTTCCATGCAAGCATGAAACGCATGGCCTTTTGACCCTGGTATCATCAAATATAGTTATGTGGCTTTAAGGGCAGCGGCTTTGGCCGCTGCCTTGTGTTTGTTGACGCGAGGGTGCTTTTCAGGCAGCACAGGAATTTAAGAAAAGGGGGAACTGTTGTGATACATCAGTACCAAAATAATGGATATAACATTGTCCTTGACGTAAACAGCGGGGCAGTTCATGTTGTGGACAAGATAGCATATGACATAATTGAATCTCTGGAAGCTATGAATTCTTTACATACTCCGGAGACTTTGAGAGAAGATGATACTTATCAATATCTTTTGGAGCGTTTTGGACAGGTTTACGGTGAAGAGGATATAAGAGATGTTCTAGAAGCTGTTATTGAACTGACAGAAGCCGGCCAGCTTTTTACGAGGGACATTTATGAGGATTATATTGGTGAAGTGAAGCAGAGAAAGACGGTTGTAAAAGCGCTGTGTCTTCACATAGCCCATGACTGCAACCTGGCCTGCAGATATTGTTTTGCGGAGGAAGGGGAATATCACGGAAGACGTGCACTGATGTCCTACGAAGTGGGAAAGAAGGCGCTAGACTTTCTGATTGCTAATTCCGGAAGCAGAAGGAACCTGGAAGTAGATTTTTTTGGCGGAGAGCCGCTGATGAACTGGAAGGTGGTAAAGGATCTGGTGGCCTATGGACGGGAGCAGGAGAAGCTGCACGACAAGCATTTCCGTTTCACCTTGACTACGAATGGTGTCCTTTTAAATGATGAGGTTCAAGAGTTTGTGAACCGTGAGATGGACAATGTTGTCCTGAGCCTGGATGGAAGGCGGGAGGTCAATGATAAGATGCGTCCGTTCAGGAATGGAAAGGGCAGTTATGATCTGATTGTGCCGAAATTCCAAAAGCTGGCGGACAGCAGAAATCAGCAGAAGTACTACATCAGGGGAACCTTTACCCGGGACAATCTCGACTTTTCCAATGATGTGATGCATTTTGCAGATTTGGGATTTGAACAGATTTCTATTGAGCCTGTAGTGGGGGAGGAGACAGACCTCTATGCAATCAGGGAAAGCGACCTGCCTCAGATTTTCCATGAATATGATGTTCTTGCAAAGACAATGGTGGAAAGAGAACGAAAAGGTGAGGGCTTTACCTTTTTCCACTTTATGCTGGATTTGGAGGGCGGACCCTGTGTGGCGAAGAGATTGTCCGGCTGTGGCTCAGGTACAGAGTACCTGGCGGTTACCCCCTGGGGAGATTTATATCCGTGCCATCAATTCGTGGGACAGGATGAGTTCCTTATGGGGAATGTGGACGAGGGAATTGTAAAACCGAAGATTGCAGATGAATTCAGAGGATGCAGCGTTTATTCCAAGGAGAAGTGCAGGAACTGTTTCGCAAGGTTTTACTGCAGCGGCGGCTGTATGGCGAATTCTTATAAGTTTAATAACACAATTAACGATACCTACGACGTAAGCTGTGAGATGGAGCGCAAACGTGTGGAATGTGCAATCATGGTAAAGGCAGCGCTGGCGGACAGCCTATAGGCTTTGGTGCCGGCATAGTGTGAAATATCAATGAGACAGTGCATCAGTACACTGTGTCCGCAATTTGTCCTCTGACTATTTAGAAAGGCAAATTGCGGATTTTGTTTACAAGGAGGATAAAAGGTGGAAAAGTGGTTCATATCGATGAAGAAAGCTGATTTTAATCAAATTGCCCGGAAGTACCACATTTCTCCCATTACTGCAAGGCTGATACGGAACCGGGGCATCATTGGAGATGAGCAGATTGATTTCTATTTAAATGGTACAATTGCCGATCTATACGACGGAATGTTGATGAAAGATATGGACAGGGCCGTGGAAATCCTTTCGGAAAAGATTCAGGAGGACAAGCCTATCCGAGTCATCGGTGACTATGACATAGATGGGGTAAATGCAACCTATGTGCTTCAGGAAGGGATTTCAAAGCTAGGCGGAAATGTGGATACTGATATTCCGGACCGTATGCGGGATGGGTATGGACTGAACAGGGCATTGATTGACAGGGCACTGGAGGATGGAATTGACACGATCATCACTTGTGACAATGGAATTGCGGCGGCAGATGAGATTGATTATGGCAGGCAGCAGGGGCTCACCGTGATTGTGACAGATCATCATGAGGTTCCCTATCTGGAAGCTGGTGGCGGGAAAGAGTATATTATGCCCCGGGCGGATGCTGTGGTAGACCCACACAGGCCGGATTGTGAATACCCTTTTAAAGAACTGTGCGGGACAGCGGTTGCTTACAAAATGATCGAGGCACTGTATGAAGTAATGCAAAGAGATGTGGATGATATCGATTATTTAATGGAAAATGTGGCTATAGCAACGGTGGGAGATGTGATGGATCTGACTGGAGAAAACAGGATTTTTGTTAAGCAGGGGCTTGAGATGCTCAAGTGTACACACAATCAGGGTCTGAAGGCATTGATTGAATGTACGAAAATCCCTGTAGAAAGATTGTCGGCATATCATATCGGGTTTGTGCTGGGGCCTTGCATTAATGCCAGTGGCCGGCTGGATACGGCAAAGCGGGCATTGGAACTTTTGATGGCCGAGAACCGCAGAGATGCCATGATGCTGGCGGAGGATTTGAAGGCATTAAATGACAGCCGCAAGGAAATGACGGAAAAAGGGGTAGAGGAGGCGGTGAGACAGATTGAGAAAGGCCCGCTGAAGGAAGATAAGGTTCTAGTCATCTATCTCCCCGGCTGCCACGAAAGTATAGCAGGAATTATTGCCGGCAGAATAAAGGAAAAATATTACCGCCCTACATTTGTGCTTACCCGTGGGGCCGAAGGGGTAAAGGGCTCTGGCCGCTCCACACCTGTCTACAATATGTTTGGAGAAATGTGCAGATGCCGGGAGCTATTTACGAAGTTCGGGGGACACAAGCTCGCGGCGGGGCTTTCTCTTGAGGAAGAGAATGTGGACAAGTTCAGGAGAATCATCAACGAACTTTCTGATTTATCCGACGATGACCTTCTTCCAAGGGTATCCATCGACATGCAGCTTCCATTTGCCTATGTGACGGAATCTCTTGTGGAAGAAATGGAGCTTCTGGAGCCTTTTGGAAAAGGAAATACAAAGCCTCTGTTTGCAGAAAAAAATCTAAAAGTGATTAATCCGAGAATTATCGGAAAAAATCAAAATGTTCTGAAATTTCAGGTAGAAGATGTGAACAGGAACCGGATGGAGGCTGTTTACTTTGGAGAAGTCCATGAATGCCTGAAATATATGGAGCAAAAACAACAGATGTCGTTTACATTTTACCCTTCTGTAAATGAATATATGGGTGTAAAGAACCTCCAGATTACGGTAGTAAACTACCAATAACCCATGTTTAGGGCTGGACTGTTACGAATTCAAAAAGGAAATAGTTTGAAAATTGCAAAAACAATGGTATACTTAATTTTATCTATGGCATTTACGACAGAAGAAAGGGGGGAATTGATATGGCTGGAACTCCGGAATATGAATTGCTGAACAAAAATTTAGAGGTCGTCGAGGGTCATGCAGTGAAAGCGCCGGAAGATTATCAAGACCCTGAACAATTGTATCAGTCCTTGGTAGAACGAATTAAAAAATATCATCCATCTGCTGATATTACTATGATAGAAAAAGCATATTGTATGGGAAAGGCCGCCCATAAAGACCAGGTGCGAAAATCAGGTGAGGCTTATATTATTCATCCTCTGTGGGTAGGAATTATCCTGGCAGATTTAGAGATGGATAAAGAGACGATTGTGGCAGGAATGCTTCATGATGCGGTGGAAGATACTGATATGACTTTGGAAGATGTGACAAGAGAATTCGGTGAGGAGGTCGCTCTTCTGGTAGACGGTGTCACAAAATTGGGACAATTATCTTATTCTCAGGATAAGCTTGAGGTCCAAGCAGAGAATTTGCGGAAAATGTTTCTGGCAATGGCCAAGGACATCCGCGTTATCATCATTAAACTGGCAGACCGTCTGCACAATATGAGGACCCTGGAGTTTATGACTCCTGCAAAGCAAAAGGAAAAAGCCAGAGAAACAATGGACATCTATGCCCCTATTGCGCACCGGCTTGGTATTTCTAAAATCAAGACGGAGCTGGATGATTTGTCTTTGAAATATTACCAGCCGGAGGTTTATTATAATCTGGTCAGAGAGCTGAACGAGCGCAAGACAGAGCGGGAGGAATTTGTACAGCAGATTGTGGCAGAGGTATCCACCCACATGAAAAATGCCAACATTGAGGCTAAGGTTTATGGGCGGGTAAAACATTTCTTCAGCATTTACAAGAAGATGGTCAACCAGAACAAAATGCTGGATCAGGTTTATGATTTGTTTGCCGTGCGCATTATCGTGGATTCTGTCAAGGACTGCTACGCGGCACTGGGAGTCATCCATGAGATGTACACACCAATACCGGGGCGTTTCAAAGACTATATTGCTATGCCAAAGGCTAACATGTACCAGTCTCTTCATACAACCTTGATGGGACCTTCAGGCCAGCCTTTTGAGATTCAGATCCGTACGGAGGAGATGCATAAGACAGCTGAATATGGTATTGCCGCCCACTGGAAGTACAAGGAGGGAGGCGGAAACGGCAAGAGTGTGGAGGCCCAGGAGGAGGAGAAGCTGAGCTGGCTGCGTCAGATCCTTGAGTGGCAGAGAGACATGTCGGATAACCGGGAGTTCTTAAGTCTCCTAAAAGGGGATCTGGATCTGTTTGTCGATGATGTGTACTGTTTTACTCCGGATGGGGATGTAAAGAGTCTGCCCAACGGTTCCACCCCGGTGGATTTTGCTTACAGCATCCACAGCGCAGTAGGAAATAAGATGGTGGGCGCCAGAGTCAATGGTAGACTGGTAAATATAGATTATAAAATACAAAATGGTGATAGGGTTGAGATACTGACTTCTCAGAATTCCAGGGGACCGAGCCGGGACTGGCTGAATATCGTAAAAAGTACCCAGGCAAAGAATAAGATTAATCAGTGGTTTAAAAAAGAGTTCAAAGAAGATAATATTATTCGCGGAAAGGAACTGATTGCTTCCTATTGTAAGGCGAAAACCATTAATCTTTCGGATGTTCTAAAGCCTAAATATCAGCAGGTGGTACAGCAGAAATATGGATTCCGGGACTGGGATGCAGTTCTGGCGGCAGTTGGTCACGGCGGCCTGAAGGAAGGCCAGATTGTGAACCGTCTTGTGGAAGAATATGAAAAGGAGCACAAAAAGGAAATAACGGATGAGACAATTCTGGAGAGGCTATCCGAGGCGAGCAATCAGAAGGTTCATATCGCCAAGTCTAAGAGCGGAATATTGGTCAGGGGAATGAATGATATGGCGGTTCGTTTTTCAAAATGCTGTAACCCGGTTCCCGGGGATGAAATCGTGGGATTTGTGACCAGGGGACGGGGATTGTCCATCCACAGAACTGACTGTGTCAATATTATACATTTATCAGGGACAGAACGGGAACGTTTGATTGATGCAGAATGGGAGACGAACGAGTGGAACGGCGGCGGGCAGTATTTGGCAGAGCTAAAGGTATTTGCCTATGACAGGAAAGGACTTCTGCTGGAATTTACCAGACTTTTTACAGAAGCGCAGATTGATGTTAAATCCATGAATGTCCGGACAAACAAAAAAGGAACTGCTACTTTGGAATTGGGCTTTATCGTTCACGGCCGGGAAGAGCTGAACAAAATTATTGAAAAACTGCGTCAGGTTGAGGGCGTAATGGATATTGAGAGAACAGCGGGGTAGGAAGAGATGAAAATAGAGCGATTTGTAATTGGTATAATAAGTACAAACTGTTATCTTGTGCAGAATGAAGAATCAAAAGAGTGTTTTCTGATAGATCCGGGTGCGTGCCCGGGGAAATTGGTAGATCATATTAAAAGCTCGGGTCTGGAGATGAAAGCAATTTTGCTGACTCATGGACATTTTGATCATATTATGGGGATTGACGGATTCTTGAATGAATTCCCTGTACCGGTTTACGTCCATGAGGCAGAGAAGGAGCTGCTGGAAGATGCTGCCTTAAATTCTTCGGCCACCTATGGGCCGGGTTATACCTTTTCTGGGGCACACTATCTGAAAAGCGGGGAGAAGCTGACTGTGGCAGGGCTGGAGGTTGAGGCAATCTACACACCGGGGCATACTGTAGGAGGATGCTGCTATTATATCCAGTCAGAGGGTGTGCTGTTCAGCGGAGATACATTGTTTTGTGCTTCTATAGGCAGAACTGATTTTTCCACAGGGAGCAGTAGCCAGCTGATCCGTTCTATTCAGGATAAGCTAATGTGCCTGCCAGGAGAGACAAAAGTTTATCCGGGCCATATGGATGAGACTACCATTGCTTTTGAACAGACCCATAACCCGTTTTTATAAAAGGAAAGGAAGACTGCTAAACGGATGATAATAGATATCAGCAGTAAGGAGACTCTGTATAGTTATAATTTATATCATATAGTAAAAGCCTTTTTCCCCAATGCGGAAATCAGGCAGAAGGTGGATGAAAGGCAAGAACCTCTGGCAGAGCTGGTGTTGGAAGGGGGGTCTTGCCTTTCCATTCCCCAGGAAGAGGTGACAAAGTGCCGCGACAGACAGGAGGCAAAGCATCATGTAACGAAGCTTATCTATGATTATCTAAGTAGAGTGACTGGGAAAAAACTGGCATGGGGGATGTTGACAGGTGTCCGTCCCACCAAACTAATTATGCAGAAAATGGAAAATGGAATAAGCGATAAAGACATTGTGAGGTTTCTTAATAAATCTTATAATGTCAATGCAGAAAAAGCCGTGCTTGGCTGCGAGATTGCCCAGCGGGAAAAGAAGCTGCTGCAGAAATTGGATTATGACCGGGGATACAGTCTGTATATCGGTATACCCTTCTGTCCTAGTATCTGTTCTTATTGTTCCTTTGGCTCTTCGCCTTTTAGTAGATGGGCAGACAGGATGGATCTGTACATGGATGCACTGTGTAAGGAGATTGCGTTTATCGGACAGGCTGCCCGGGGGAAAAAGCTAAATACAATTTATATAGGCGGCGGAACTCCGACCTCCCTCAAGGCAGAGCAGCTTGAAAGGCTTCTTGATTTGCTGGATTCAACATTTCCCTACCAGAATTTGCAGGAATTTACTGTCGAAGCAGGAAGACCGGACAGTATTACCCGTGAGAAGCTGGAGGTACTTGCAAAACATCCTGTGACCAGAATATCGGTGAATCCCCAGACTATGCAGCAGAAGACATTAGATGAAGTAGGGCGCCGGCACAGCGTACAGGATGTAAAGAATGCTTTTTATCTTGCGAGGGAGCTGGGCTTCGATAACATTAACATGGATTTAATTGCAGGTCTGCCTGGAGAAACTGCAGCAGACATGCAGGATACACTGAGGCAGATAGAAAGCTTACAGCCTGACAGTCTGACAGTTCATGCACTGGCTATCAAACGTGCGGCACAGTTTGGCCGGGAGCACAGGCAGATAGATTTGCATTCGGAAATTGCAGAGATGGTAGAGATTGGTGCAGCGTCGGCAAAAAGGATGGGCCTGCAGCCCTACTACCTGTACAGGCAGAAAAATATGGTTGGAAATTTTGAAAATGTGGGCTATGCGAAGGTTGACAAAGCCGGAATATACAATATACTTATTATGGAAGAAAAGCAGACGATTCTCGCGGCAGGTGCAGGTGCCTCCACAAAGATCGTTTTTCCTGAGAAGATTTTTCTGGAGAACGGCAAACAGAGCAATCTGGTGAGAATAGAGAATGTGAAAGATATTGAGTCATATATCAGCCGAATTGACGAAATGATTGAGAGAAAAGGAGAATGGCTATGGCGTTAAAAAAGAAACCGGTCACGGGGATGAAGGATATGATGCCCGGTGAAATGGAAATCAGAGACTATGTAATTGGACTCATAAAGGACACATATAAGTCCTTTGGATTTTCCTCAATCGAAACACCCTGTGTGGAACATATTGAAAACCTGTGCAGCAAACAGGGCGGGGATAATGAAAAGTTAATTTTCAAGATCCTTAAGCGGGGAGAAAAGCTGAAGCTTGATACCGCCCGGACAGAAAGTGATCTGGTGGACGGAGGGCTCCGCTATGATCTGACGGTGCCTTTATCCCGTTATTATTCCAACAATGCCAATGATCTTCCCTCACCCTTTAAGGCGTTGCAGATGGGAAATGTATGGCGGGCAGACAGGCCCCAGAGAGGCCGTTTCCGTCAATTTATGCAATGCGATATCGATATTTTGGGGGAGCCCGGTAATCTGGCAGAGATTGAGCTGATACTTGCGACATCTACACTGCTGGGGAAGCTTGATTTTCAGAACTTTACCATCCGTATCAATGACAGGCGGTTTTTGAAGGCAATGGCGGCCTATAGTGGTTTCAGAGAAGAAGACTATGAAACTGTATTTATCATATTGGACAAGATGGACAAAATCGGTTTAGAAGGTGTGGCGGCAGAATTAGAGGAATGTGGCTATGAAAAAGAAGCGGTTGAAAAATATCTCCGGTTATTCAAAGAGATTACGAACGATGTGGAAGGTATCCGTTACTGTAAAGAAAAACTGGAAGGCTTTCTTGCGGATGATGCGGCGGATTCACTGGAAATGATTATCAACAGTGTAGAGAGTGCAAAAGGAGCACAGTTCAACATGAGCTTTGACCCCACTCTTGTCCGGGGAATGTCCTATTACACAGGAACTATATTTGAAATTTCCATGGATGAGTTCGGCGGTTCCGTAGGCGGCGGCGGACGCTACGATGAAATGATTGGAAAATTTACCGGGCAGAACACCCCCGCGGTAGGATTTTCCATAGGTTTTGAAAGAATCGTCATGCTGCTTTTGGAGCGCGGGTACAAGGTCCCCACCGGCAGAGACAAAAAAGCATTTCTGATTGAAAAAGGAATGCCAAAAGAAGGAATGCTCAAAATTCTGAACCTTGCCAAAGAAGAGAGAGCAGGGGGAAAACAGGTTTTGATAGTCAATATGAAAAAAAATAAGAAATTCCAGAAGGAACAGCTGACGGAAGAAGGATATGGCGACATTATAGAGTGTTACCGGGACAACGTTTAAGTAAAATTGTGAAAAATGTGTGAAAGGGGACTGTCCCCTTTGGAGAGGATGATAGGTATGGCAGAGTCAATGAAGGGATTAAAACGGACGCACCGGTGCGGTGAATTGTCCGAAAAGAATATTGGAGAGACTGTAACTGCAATGGGCTGGGTGCAGAAAAACCGTAATAAGGGCGGAATTGTGTTTGTAGATTTACGAGATCGCTCCGGCATTCTTCAAATTGTGTTTGAGGGAGAAGAAAATGCAGTAGTGATTGAGAAGGCGGCAAAACTACGCAGCGAATTTGTAATCGCGGTTGTAGGCAAAGTGGAAGCGAGAAGCGGCGCCGTGAATGAGAACCTTGCAACGGGTGGAATTGAAGTCAGGGCAAGACGGCTGCGTATTCTTTCTGAATCCGAAACCCCGCCCTTTCCGATAGAAGAGAATAGTAAAACAAAGGAAGAGCTTCGTCTGAAATACCGTTATCTGGATCTGAGAAGACCGGATTTACAGAGAAACCTGATGATGAGGAGCAGGGTTGCCACACTGACCCGTCAGTTCTTATCAGAGGAAGGCTTTCTAGAAATTGAAACTCCCATACTGGGAAAGAGTACGCCCGAGGGCGCAAGAGATTATCTGGTCCCCAGCCGTATCCACCCGGGAAGCTTTTATGGGCTGCCGCAGTCGCCACAGCTGTTTAAGCAGCTTTTGATGTGCTCCGGGTATGACCGTTATTTCCAGATTGCAAAATGTTTCCGCGACGAGGATTTGCGTGCAGACAGGCAGCCAGAGTTTACCCAGATTGACATGGAACTCTCTTTCGTAGATGTAGACGATGTTATTGATGTAAATGAAGGATTGCTTGCAAAGCTGTTCAAAGAGGTAATGGATATAGAAGTAACACTTCCTATTCAAAGGATGACCTGGCAGGAGGCGATGGACCGCTATGGCTCAGACAAGCCGGATACCCGTTTTGGCATGGAGCTGGTTAATGTAACGGAGAATGTAAAAGACAGTGAATTTGTGGTATTCAAGAGTGCTGTAGAAAATGGCGGGACAGTCCGGGGAATCAATGCAAAAGGACAGGGAGCAATGCCCCGCAAAAAGATTGATAAGCTGGTTGATTTTGCAAAAAGCTATGGTGCAAAAGGTCTTGCTTATGCTGCAATCCAGGAGGACGGTACGGTGAAGTCCTCTTTTGCAAAATTTATGACTGAGGAAGAGATGCAGGATCTGATTCAGGCCATGTCGGGCGAGCCGGGGGATTTGCTTTTGTTTGCTGCTGACATAAATAAGGTTGTCTGGGATGTGCTGGGCAATCTGCGTCTGGAAATTGCAAGACAGATGGAGATCCTGGATAAAGATGAATATAAATTCCTCTGGGTGACAGAATTCCCTCTGCTGGAGTGGAGTGATGAGCAGAACCGTTTTCTGGCAATGCACCATCCGTTCACTATGCCTATGGAAGAGGATTGGCAGTACATTGATTCTGATCCGGGAAGGGTCCGCGCCAAAGCGTATGATATTGTATTAAATGGAAATGAAATCGGCGGAGGCAGCATCCGTATCCATCAGAATGACATACAGGAAAAAATGTTTGAGGTTCTCGGTTTTACAAAAGAACAGGCACACAGCCAGTTTGGTTTTCTTCTGGATGCGTTTAAATATGGAGTTCCGCCTCATGCCGGTTTGGCTTACGGGCTGGATCGTCTGGTGATGCTCATGGCAAAGGAAGAGAGTATCCGCGATGTTATGGCATTTCCGAAAATCAAGGATGCTTCCTGCCTGATGACAGAGGCCCCGGGCCAGGTGGATGAAAAACAGCTTCATGAGCTGGGGCTGGAAATATATAAGCTTGAAAAATAAAACTGATAGCTGAATTTGTAACAAAACATGTGAAAAGGAAGGGGGTACAGACAAATGAAAGTGATAAAAAACAAAAAAATTTACACCGGAGAAAAAGTTATTTTTGATGGATATATCCGTTTTAACAGACAGATTGCAGAGATTGGAGACATGGAGAGCTTTGTCGCTCAAAAGGACGATGTGGAGGAGGCGGCAGAGGGAGATATTCTGATTCCTGGATTTATTGACATACACAGTCACGGTGGGTACGGATTGGACAATATGGATGCGTCTCCTGAAGAAATCCACGAAATGGTTCATAAAATGGCAAAAAATGAAGGGATCACTTCTTACTTTTGCACAACCATGACACAGACCTATGAGAAGATAGAGGCATCTTTGAAAAACATAGCCGATGCGGCAAAGAAAACTTCCATTATACAGGGAATACACGTGGAGGGACCGTTTGTTTCAAAGGAATTTAAAGGGGCGCAGGATCCGGCTTATATTAAAAAACCGGATGAAAAAGTGCTGGACAAATGGAACAAAATAAGCGGCGGCCTGATTCGCATTGTCACCTATGCGCCGGAGGAAGCCGAGCCGGAGTTTGAAGAGTGGTGTAAATCTCAGAACATCGTGTTAAGCGTAGGACATTCCAATGCATTGTATGAGCAGCTCTTAAAGAGCAAAGCGAGCCATGTCACCCATTTGTATAACGCTCAGAGAGGACTGAAACACCGTGAGCCGGGAGTAACAGGTTTTGGCCTGATGACACCGGGAGTAAAGACGGAGCTCATCTGTGATGGAATACATATTGTACCGGAAATGGTGAAGCTGGCTTACGAGGTCAGAGGCTGCGATGGCATTGAATTGATCACAGATTCCATGAGAGCGAAGGGTCTGCCGGAGGGAATAAGCGAACTTGGCGGACAGAAGGTTTATGTGAAGGATCATACGGCACGGCTGGAGGATGGGACTATAGCCGGAAGCGTATTATCCTTTATACAGGCCTTTAAAAACGTCATGGAGTTTACAGGGGCCTCCGCGGAAGAAGCAGTGAAAATGGGTTCTGTAAATCAGGCGGAGGAATTCGGGCTGAATCAGAAGGGAATACTGGCGAAGGGAAAGGATGCAGATATTCTGGTGCTTGATCGAGAATACAGTTTGCTAAAAACAATCAGCATGGGAACAGTTATAAAATAAAAAAATGTTGACAATGTTTCCTGTACATGGTATAGTTATTATTGTTCCGGTCAGGAAACATACAACATATGCGATAGTGGCTCAGTTGGTAGAGTACGACCTTGCCAAGGTCGGGGTCGCGGGTTCGAATCCCGTCTATCGCTCTTTTGTCAGGAGTGCTTGATGCCTTATTTTACAAGGATCACAGCACTTTTTCTGTAACAAATTGTAACTATTCAGAGTCAAACCGTTTCTGTAAACAGAGCCTTAAATTCTTTAGATTCTATAGTATCCTTAGTTTCACAAAATTAAAAAATTACATACCTTTTTTGTAAATCATCAATATAATAATGGCTTACAAAAACTACTGACGGAGTGGATGCAGGGAATATAAATCAATGGAACCTATAAAGCCCTTACAAAAATGGTTAAAAAATGTTAAGATATATGTATAAAAATTAAAAAGGTGGTGTTTTCTATGGGAAGAGTAGTTAGTGCCTGAAAATATAAAAATAAAAAAGATGCAGTTAAGATGTTAAAGTTTGTGAAGGAGGAAATATGCAGATCAATCCGGGAGATGTCGTAGTATACAAAAGCAGGGGAATATATAGGGTGGAGGATGTAGGGATTTTGGATTTTACTTTTGTAGACAGGAAGAAAAAGTATTATACATTGCAGTCTATGGGAGATTCTAAAGAAAGAGCTTATATTCCGATAGATGATAAAGAAAATATACGGAAGCCTGTAACTAAAAACGAGGCGCTGGATTTGATTCATGATGTGGATAATATTGGCGACGCGTGGGCGAAAAATGGAAAAGCGCGCGAGCAGGATTACAAAGAATGTATTTCAAATTACGATCCGAAAGAATGGACAAAAGTATTAAGAACACTGTATAAGAGGGCAGAAAGTGCAGGGAGCATCACTAGTATAGACAAGAAATATCAACAGATTTTAGAGAACGCTCTTTACAGTGAGCTTTCTTATGTTTTGGGAATATCTGTGAACAAATTGGAGAAGTTTATGTGGGATGAGACAAACAAGATAAAATAGATGCACCTTGTGAAAAAACTAATGGTATAATGCAGCCTATAAAAATTTACAGCAATATGAGGTATGGTTATGGAACAAAAGAAAATTAAAATAGCACTGCTGGGACTGGGTACTGTGGGAACTGGTGTTTATAAGCTGATACAGAGACGTGCAGACGTGATGGAACATACCATAGGTGCACAGCTGGAGCTCTCCAGGATCTTGGTACATAATATGAATAAGACGAGGGAGGGCGTAGATACTTCCCTTTTAACAGACAACTGGAAGGATATTTTGCAGGATGGAGAGATTCAAATTGTCATAGAGGTTATGGGAGGTATTGAACCGGCCCGGACTATGATTTTGGAGGCAATGAATGCGGGAAAGAATGTGGTTACGGCCAATAAGGATCTGGTGGCAGAATATGGAAAGGAGCTTCTGGATACTGCGGAAGAGAATCAATGTGATTTTCTGTTTGAAGCAGCTGTGGCAGGCGGGATCCCGATTATACGTCCTTTAAAGCAGTGCCTGGCGGGAAATGATATTTCAGCGGTTATAGGTATAGTAAATGGGACAACCAACTATATTCTGACAAAGATGTTTGACGAAGGTGTCAGCTTTGAGGAGGCGCTGAAAAAAGCAACAGAGCTCGGGTATGCGGAGGCAGACCCAACTGCGGACGTGGAGGGGCTGGATGCGGGGAGGAAGGCAGCTATTATGGCTTCCGTTGCATTTAGATCGAGAGTTGTGTTTGGAGATGTTTACACAGAGGGTATCACCGGGATTACAGCTGAGGATATTCATTATGCGAAGGAATTTGACAGTGTTATAAAGCTGCTGGGGGTGGCACGCAATACAGAGGGCGGGATTGAGGTAGGAGTTTATCCCATGCTTTTAAATAAAGAACATCCGCTGGCTTCTGTGCGGGATTCTTTCAATGCAGTTTTTGTGCATGGAGATGCCGTGGACGATGCCATGTTCTATGGGAGAGGCGCGGGAGAGCTGCCTACCGCAAGTGCGGTGCTGGGAGACATTATCGATGTGGCAAGGAACCTACAGTATCATTGTACAGGACGAATCAGCTGTACATGCTACAAAGCTCTCCCTATTAAAAACTTTGACGATGTAAAGAATAAGTTTTTTATCAGAATGCAGGTGGAAAATCAACCTGGAGTGCTGGCATGTATCGCAACGGTATTCGGGGACCACAAGGTCAGTATTGCCAGAGTTGTACAGAAACGTGCACACGAAAAAGAGGCAGAGCTGGTTATTGTGACAGAAAAGGTAAAGGAATATCATTTAAAAGATGCACTGAGAGAATTGAAAGAAAAAGACAGTATCAAGGAGATTAGCAGTGTCATCAGAGAATACTAGTGTACTGTCTCATTGATATTTTGCAAAATAGAATAGTCTTTAGAATCAGAGTTGCAGTTGAACTGGGTTGCAGCTCAGCTGAAGTTTGAAGGGGGTGTAAGTTGACACGCCCCTTTTGTCATGGTATAACAATGTGTAGAGTATATAGCAAGCTATATAATCAGCCTGCAGGAAGGAAACGCCATGAAACAAAGAAACCAGCCAATCGGATTTACGGTGAAGCAGATTAACAATGTTTTTGAAAAGGACCTGAATGAAAGACTGAAAACAATTGGAATAACAGCATCCCAGTGTGCAGTGCTGGATTATCTGTTTCGCACGGAAAAGGAAGAAGTGAATCAAAGAGATGTGGAGCGCAATCTTAGTTTGAAAAATCCAACGGTGACAGGACTTCTGAAAAGGCTGGATGAAAAAGGCTTCGTACTCTGCGTTCCAAATGCCAGTGACAAGCGCAGGAAAAACATCTACCTGACGGAAAAGGCGTACGATATCCAGCGGCGGATGGAGGCAGACCGTAAAAAGATGGACAGGCAGATGACCCGCGGCATGACAAAAAAGGAAGTCGCAGCTTTGGCCAGGGGCCTGGAAAAAGTGCTTTATAACATAGCAGATCCATAATGTAAATTGTCAGAATTGAGGATAAATGGAGCGCAAAGGGGTCTGACCCCTTTTGAAGGAAAGGAGAATGTTGTAATATGAGTTATGCGGATCATGTGTTTATTGATATGTGCAGGGATATTCTTGAAAATGGTACAAGTACGGAGGGCGAAAAGGTGCGCCCTGTGTGGGAGGATCATACGCCTGCCTACACGGTTAAGAAGTTCGGGGTAGTGAACCGGTATGATTTGCGGAAGGAATTTCCAGCACTGACGCTGCGGAAAACGGCGATTAAGAGTTGTGTGGATGAACTGCTGTGGATTTGGCAGAAGAAGTCTAATAATATACATGACTTAAATAGTCATATCTGGGACAGCTGGGCAGATGAGAACGGCTCCATCGGGAAGGCCTACGGGTATCAGATGAGCGTGAAGCATGTCTATAAGGAAGGCATGATGGATCAGGTGGACAGAGTGATATATGATTTGAGAAACAACCCCTACAGCCGGAGGATCATGACAAATATTTACGTACATCAGGATTTGCATGAGATGAACCTTTATCCTTGTGCATACAGTATGACTTTTAATGTAACAAAGGAGAAAAATAGTGATAAGCTTACTTTGAACGGAATCCTGAATCAGCGCTCCCAGGATGTGCTGGCGGCAAATAACTGGAATGTATGTCAGTATGCTGTACTTTTACATATGCTTGCTCAGGTATGTGATATGAATGCAGGGGAATTTATCCATGTGATTGCAGATGCCCATATCTATGACAGGCATATCCCTCTGATTGAAGAGCTGATTTCCAGAGAGCCGCTTCCTGCGCCTGAGTTCTGGCTTAATCCGAAAGTGAAAAATTTCTATGACTTTACCAGGGATGATGTGAAGCTAATCAACTATGAGACGCATCCGCAGATAAAAAATATACCGATTGCGGTGTAATCTAATGGAGCCTGATTTTAGGCAATCAACATAGAAATAGGAGGAATATCTATGAATTTGATAGCAGCAGTGGATAGAAACTGGGCCATTGGCTATGGAAATAAACTGTTAGTCAGTATCCCGTCTGACATGAGATTTTTCCGTAAGACCACAACGGGAAAGGTAATCGTTATGGGAAGAAAGACACTGGAGAGCTTTCCGGGGGGAGTACCTCTGCAGAACAGGACAAATATTGTACTGACCTCCAGCCGGGCATATCGTGTAAAGGGAGCAGTTGTTGTCCATACTTTAGAGGAACTGTTAAAAGAACTGGAAAAGTATAATTCTGAGGATATCTTTGTGATCGGAGGCGGCAGTGTTTACAGCCAGCTCCTTCCTTACTGTAATACTGCTTATATTACAAGGATTGATCATGTTTTCCAGGCAGATACTTTTTTCCCCAATCTGGATGAAAGTAAAGAGTGGAAAATGACAGAGGCAAGTGAGGAGAATACTTGTTTTGATTTGGAATACAAATTTACGACATATAAGAAAAAATAATAAGGCAGATGCAGAAAGCAGAAAAAAATTCCTGAAGATGCTTCCCTTTTGTCTGCTTCTGATATTGTTGGGGACTGCGATAACCGGCTGTAAAGCTACGGTTTTCCAGAACAACTCTGATGTGCACAATAGTGCGGATAGAAAATTAAAAGTAGTGTCAACCATCTTCCCCCAGTATGATTTTGTGCGTCAGATTGCAGGCGACAAGGTAGATTTGAAAATGCTTTTGAAGCCGGGGGAGGAGAGCCACTCATATGAACCCACGCCCCAGGATATCATAGCTATTCAGAATTGTGATGTATTTCTGTATGTGGGTGGGGAAAATGATGAGTGGGTGGAGGATATCCTGTCCTCCATAGACGAAGAAAATATAAAAATCCTCCGGCTGGTAGATTGTGTAGATACTGTGGAAGAAGAACATGTTGAAGGAATGAAAGAAGAACGCCATGGACATGGGGAGGGAGAACAACACAAAGAAGATGAACACAGTGAGGGAGAAGTGGACGAGCATGTGTGGACATCTCCGCAAAATGCAATAGAGATTGTTGATAATATTACGGAACTGCTCTGCCGGGAAGATTCCTCTAATGCAGAACTTTACAGGAAAAATGCCAAAATTTATGATACAAAACTAAATAAACTGGATGAGGACTTTCTAAATGTGACAGAACAATCTACCAACAATACACTTGTATTTGGAGACCGGTTTCCGTTTCGATATTTTGCTGATGCCTATGATTTGGAATACTATGCGGCGTTTTCCGGCTGTGCATCGGATACGGAGCCAAGTGCTGCAACAATGGCATTTCTTATTAATAAGGTGAAAGATGACAATTTGCCAGTTGTATTAAAGATGGATTTAAGTAACGATAATATTGCTAAAGCTATAGCGGAAGCGACTGGTGCCAAGGTAAAAGTATTTTATAGCTGCCATAACATAACGGCGAAGCAATTTCAGGAAGGTGTGACCTACTTGAGTATGATGGAAAAAAACGCAGAGACATTGAAGGAGGCACTGGCGGATGGCACTGATTAGATGTGAAAATGTTTCAATTGGGTATGAGGGCCAGACGGTGGTGCATGATTTATCCTTTGAGGTTGGAGAGAACGACTATCTCTACATTGTGGGGGAAAACGGTTCCGGGAAAAGTACGCTTGTAAAAAGCCTTCTTGGCTTGAAGGCACCGTCGAAAGGCAAAATTGAGCTGGGCGACGGTTTAAAATTGCGTGAGATAGGATATCTCCCTCAGCAGCAGGATGTGAGGAAAGATTTTCCGGCAAGTGTTTATGAGGTTGTCCAGTCCGGCAACCTTGGCAGCAGGGGATTCAGACCATTTTATACTGCAGCAGACAAAAAACGGGTAAGAGAAAATATGGAACTCCTCGGTATCCGCGACCTGGAAAAGCAGTGCTTTTGTGACCTGTCGGGAGGACAGAAGCAAAGAGTCCTTCTTGCCAGGTCTCTGTGTGCTACGAAAAAATTGTTATTGCTGGATGAGCCCGTGACTGGGCTGGACCCGATTGTAACGCAGGAATTCTATCAATTGATTTACCAGATCAACAAAGAATCTAAAATAGCTGTGGTGATGGTGTCACATGACATTGAGTCTGCCGTAAAGTATGCCAGCCATATACTGCATCTTCAAGAAACGGCCCTGTTTTTTGGCACGGCAGAAGAGTATAAAAAAAGTGAGATTGGAAAAGAATTTCTGGGAGGGCAAAGTGCATGTTTGAAAAATTGATTGAAATGTTCTCCTATCCATTCATGGTAAGAGCAATCCTGGTAGGTGTCATGGTCGCTCTCTGTTCTGCCCTGCTTGGAGTCAGTCTTGTACTGAAACGTTATTCTATGATTGGCGATGGACTATCCCATGTGGGATTTGGAGCCCTTGCAATTGCAGCAGCCGCAAATGTGGCCCCGCTGATATTTGCGATTCCCGTAGTTGTGCTGGCGGCTGTACTTCTTTTGCGCATCAGCGGAAGCAGTAAGATAAAGGGAGATGCTGCAATAGCACTTATTTCAACCAGTGCTCTGGCAATTGGCGTTATGGTAATATCCATGACGACGGGCATGAATACAGATGTATACAATTATATGTTTGGAAGCATTCTTGCCATGAGCAGCAGTGATGTAGAACTGAGCGTTATTCTTTCGGCAGTCGTACTGGTCTTATTTGTCTTGTTTTATCATAAAATATTTGCCATCACATTTGATGAGACCTTTGCAATGGCAACAGGAGTGAAGGCCAATCTCTATAATACCCTAATTGCAGTCCTGACTGCGGTTACAATTGTACTGGGGATGCGGATGATGGGAGCTTTGCTAATCTCAAGTCTTATTATCTTTCCGGCACTCACATCTATGAGAGTGTGTAAGACATTTAAAAGTGTCATTATAAACTCTGCAGTAATATCTGCTATTTGTTTATTTCTTGGAATTGCCATTTCTTATCTATGGGGGACACCGGCAGGAGCCAGTGTAGTGGTGATAAATATAGCAGCATTTATTATTTATTCAATCATTGGGATGATAAAAAATATCAAGAATTGGCCATTGACATAGATAAAATCACACACTATAATGAATATAATTTCTATAACAACAAAGAAACTTGTAAAATGCGATGACAAGGAGGAGTACGCAATTACCCGATGCCAAGAGAGAAGACGGCTGGTGTAAGTCTTCGTAACGGAGTTGCGGAAGTAGCTTTCGAGCAGTGAAACGAACGGGCGGGCCCTCAGTAGGATTCAACGTAATTCCCACGTTACAGGGAGACAGTATCGGACATAAGTCCCGTACTGGTAAAGTGCAAAGAGAATACTCTTTGAAGTTAGGTGGTAACACGGATTGAAGATTCGCCCTAAGCTATTAATAGCTTAGGGCTTTTTATGTAATAGGAAAATTTGTTCCTATTACATAAAAAGTTCGCCGGGGAATGCGCACTGCGTACAAAAGGAAACAGACCGCTAAGGCGGTCGCGCTTTGGCGCGGAAGTCTGGCTTGCCAGATTCTTAATTCAACATTTTCAGGAGGTGCATGTAATGAGAAAGATTTCAGGCAATAAATTACTGGTGAAGGCATTGAAGGAGGAGGGAGTAGATACAGTATTCGGATACCCGGGAGCCTGTACAATTGATGTCAGTGACGAGTTGTATAAGCAGGATGATATACGGGTGATTCTCCCAAGACATGAACAGGCTCTTGTGCATGAGGCGGATGCTTATGCGAGAATCACCGGAAAGGTAGGGGTCTGCCTGGTGACAAGCGGACCGGGAGCGACGAATCTGGTGACAGGACTTGCAACAGCAAATTATGACAGTGTACCTCTTGTCTGCTTTACAGGGCAGGTGGCAAGACATCTGATTGGAAATGATGCTTTTCAGGAGGTAGATATTGTGGGGATTACAAGAAGTATCACAAAATACGGGGTAACTGTACGGAACAGGGAAGACTTGGGGAGAATTATCAAAGAGGCCTTCTATATAGCAAGTACGGGAAAGCCGGGGCCGGTGCTGATAGATCTGCCTAAAGATGTGATGGCAGAGCTTGGCAGTCCGGAATATCCGTCTGAGGTAAATATACGGGGATATAAACCAAACACAAATGTCCACATAGGACAGTTGAAACGGGCAATTAAAATGCTCAATAAAGCGAGATGCCCTCTGTTCCTGGCTGGTGGAGGAGTGAACATAGCTAAAGCAAATAATATTTTTACGGAGGTAGCAGAAAAGACCAATATACCGGTAGTCACAACGGTAATGGGCAGGGGGGCAATCCCTACGAAGCATCCTTTATTTGTTGGAAATCTCGGGATGCATGGATGCTATGCAGCAAATATGGCTGTCAGCGAGTGTGATCTGCTGTTTTCTATAGGAACCAGATTCAATGACCGGATTACGGGAAAGCTCCATGAATTTGCCCCCTCTGCAAAGATTGTACACATTGATATTGATACGGCGGCAATTTCCAGAAATATTCATGTGGACATTCCGATTGTCGCAGATGCCGGCGAGGCAATCAATAAGATGCAAGAGTATGTGGAAACATGTGATACGGAAAAATGGCTGAATAAAATCCATGAATGGCAGGGCGAACACCCCTTGGATATGAAGCCTCGTTCGGAGATGGGGCCGAAGGATATTATTGATGAAATGAACCGTCAGTTTGAAGAACTGATTATAGTGACGGATGTAGGGCAGCATCAGATGTTTGCGGCACAATATGCGGAAATCACAGCAAAGAAAAAAATGATTATGTCCGGTGGTTTAGGCACTATGGGGTATGGCTTCCCGGGAGGAATCGGAGCAAAGTTGGGCAGCCCGGGCACCCCTGTAGTTGTAATATCCGGAGACGGTGGAATGCAGATGAATATTCAAGAATTTGCCACGGCGGTTCTGGAGGAGCTGCCTATCATTGTATGTGTGTTTAATAATGCATATCTTGGAATGGTGCGTCAGTGGCAGAAACTATTCTATGGCAAAAGATATGGAATGACTAACTTGAGATCAGGCGCTCTATTTCGTCGGACAGATGGAAAAGAAATGCCTAAGTATACTCCGGATTTTGTAAAGCTTGCCGAGAGCTATGGCGCCAGAGGCATCCGGGTCACAAAGAAGGAAGAGATAAGCGCTGCATTTGAGAAAGCAAAAAAGAGCAGTAAGGTTCCTACATTGGTTGAATTTATCATTGACCAGGAGGAGCTGGTTTACCCGATGATCCAGCCGGGCGGTACCCTGGAAGAGATGATTATGGGTTAGCAAAAGTAGGAGGCTTAAAGACATGGAAAATAATACAAAAAAAAGATGGATTTCATTATATGTCGAGAATCAGGTGGGGGTTTTATCCAAGATATCGGGCTTATTTTCCGGTAAATCTTATAATCTTGACAGTTTGACGGTGGGAACAACAGAGGATTCTACTATTTCAAGAATGACCATTGCCACTGTCAGTGATGATGAAACCTTTGAGCAGATTAAGAAGCAGCTAAACCGCCTGGTGGAAGTAATTAAGGTTATTGATTTTACAGATATATTTGTTAGGATGAAAGAGATTTTATATGTGAAGGTAACAAAGTGCACGCAGACAGATAAGGTGGAATTATTTCAGATTGCAGACACATTTAAGGCGAGAGTTATTGATTATGGGAAGGACAGTCTGCTTTTAGAGTTTGTTCAGACTGCAACAAAAAATGATGCTGTGGTACAGCTTATGAAAGAAGAGTTTAAGAATATAGAAGTTGTACGGGGCGGCAGTGTCGGGATAGAATCTATCAGCATGATGGAGCGGTAAGATTGCACAAACAGAAAAACAGAGTGCACTTGAGTTTCCGCAAAATGTAATTTCAAAAGATATAACTTCTCCTAAAGTACCAATCTGCCCTATTTTTGAAAAAAATGAAAGGACAGTATTG
>NZ_SLZZ01000039.1 GCF_004346165.1 Muricomes intestini
TTGTCAAGTGTTTTCGGCAAAAAAGGTGGGTGATTTTTAAAATAAAGGGATGGAAAGCCTTGAAAAATGAAGGCTGGAAATTCCGAGAACTTATATTACTAAAAAGGAGGTGCCGGAATGAGATTGGTTTTAGTAAATAGCAATATAAAAATTAACGAAAATTCCATCTCTGTTTTTGGAGAGTAAATTTCTAACAGTGGATAACTGTGTAGTATTGATGGTATATAGTGTTAGAAATTATTTATCCAACAGAGAAAGGATTTTACCAAATGAATAACAATGTAGTTACAAGATTATCTTCATCAGGAAAAATAAGCAAAGCAGTAGGAAATTATACTCATATAACTAAAATTAAGCCAAATTCAACATTTTATACATTTTCAGGTCAAATTGGAGCAGATTTGAGCGGAAATATTCCTGAAGAGTTTAATCAACAAGTAAAGAATACATTTATAAATATAGCAAATCTCCTGAACAGTGTAGATTTGAAGTCGGATAATGTTATAAAGGTAAATATATGGTCAACAGAAGAAATTGATTGGGATTATTTTGATAAGATATATGGTGATTTTTTCGGAGAAATCCCTCCTTCTATGACAATTGCTTATGTAAATGCTTTAGGTTTAGAAACAATAAAAATAGAAATAGAAATATGGGCGGCAGGATAATCAAGAAGTATATTTTTTCGAGCGATCATTTACCACATGGTCGCTCTTTTCTTTTGCCAATAACATAGAAAGGAGGCCGCCATGCCGAAAATCATATTCACCTCGCAATATATGCGGGATGCTCCACCCGCTCAGCTTGAAAACTATGTGAAGTACATTGGTACCCGTGAGGGTGTAGAAAAAATTGATGAGAGCAAGCTGCTGCTTCTGGCTACCGTAAAGCAACAGCAGCTCATCCATCAGCTCATCCGAGATATTCCCTCTACCAAGGAAATGCTGGAGTATGCTGATTACTGTGAGAACCCCACCATCGGCAATGCTACCGAATTTATCTCCCTTGCCTTGGAACAGAATCTCAACCTCATCGGTAAGCGCGAAAATTATGTGGAGTACATCGCTGGCCGTCCCCGTGTGGAGCGTATCGGTGAGCATGGTCTATTCACCGATGCCGGAGTGCCGGTGGTGCTGGCTCGGGTGCAGGAGGATGTGTGCAAACACAAAGGCGCTGTCTGGACTCATGTCATCAGTCTGCGCCGGGAAGATGCCGCAAGGCTTGGTTATGACAGTGGTAAGCAGTGGCAGGATTTACTCCGCAGCAAAAAAGCTATGCTCTGCAAACATATGAAAATCGACAGTGAGAATCTGCGATGGTATGCCGCTTTTCATAATGAAAGCCATCATCCCCATGTGCATCTCATGGTCTACTCCGCCAAAGACAATGATGGATTTCTCACCGAGCCTGCTATCGAAGCTATGCGCTCAGAGCTGGCGCACGATATTTTCCGTCAGGACTTCGCCCATATTTATGAGCATCAGAATGAAGCCCGCAATCAGCTTAAACAAAGTGCCGCTGAGGTGATGGCTGAACTGCTTTCACAGGTACAAGATCATGTTTGTGAAAACAAAGCCATCGAAGTGGATCTGCTGCTATTATCGAAACGGCTTCAAAACACAGGGGGCAAAAAGGTATATGGGTTCCTCAAGGCAGATGTGAAAGCTATCATTGACCGCATCGTGGATGAGCTTGCCAAGGAGGAACGCATCGATAAGCTGTACCGAACATGGAACGACTGGCAGAATGAAATTCTAAAGACCTATACCAATAAGCTGCCACCCCTCCCTCCGCTCTCTCAGCAGAAACAATTTAAAAGCATTAAAAACATGGTGATTGCCGAAGCGTTGCGCTTCAGAAGTCACCATGTTTCATTTGAGGATGAAGCTGCGCCGGAACCGGAGATGTCCGAGCCTGCGGATGTTTATCCGGATGATCGGCTGTTCATTCTTGAAGCAGAACTTGGAAATGCTCTGGCCATGCATGACCTCGGCAGGATGTTTGCGGACGGCTTGGAACGTGATATTGATTTACAGACAGCTCATGTTTGGTACGAAAAAGCCCTGACCGCTTTTTTATCCGCAAAGGAAGAAAGGCCAAAGCCCTATCTGGAATACCGCATTGGAAAAATGTACGCTGCCGGTCTCGGTACAGAGCAGGACTATGGGCAGGCCGCCTCATGGTTTCAGGAGGCAGTGGATAAGAACCACAAATACGCCCAATATTCTCTCGGCAGTCTGTACTATCGTGGTCCGGGTGTTTCACAGAATTATGCGGAGGCGCTCCGCCTCTATACTCTCTCTGCCAATCAAGGAAATCCCTATGCGGATTATGAGCTTGCCAAGATGTATCGTGACGGTGTCGGTACGCCGGTGGATGCCGCTTTATCCAAGCAGTATTTCAAAGCCGCCTTTTCCGGATTTTATCGCCTGGAAAAGGACAGCCATGATGACAAGCTACAATACCGCCTCGGTCAGATGCTTTACACCGGAATCGGTACGGATAAGGATGTGCAGGCGGCGATTTCCTACTTAGGAAAATCGGCACAGCTTGGAAATATAAATGCTCAATATCTGCTGGGCAAGGTATATCTGGAAAACGATATTGGCAATCCGGCACAGGCGGTGGCATGGATGATCAAGGCGGCAGATGCCGGAAACGCTGGGGCACAATATGCGCTTGGTAAGCTGTATCGGGATGGTACTCATATGGAGAAAGATATTCCAAAAGCGGTGGCCATGTTTACTGCTGCCGCAGAACAGAAAAACGAATATGCCGCCTATCAGCTCGGCAGGCTTTACCTCTCTGGTGAGGATATCAGTAAAAATGTTTCCGAAGCGGTCAAGTGGCTTACGCTCTCCTCCAATCTCGGCAATGCCTATGCCCAATATGCCTTGGCAAAGCTGTATCTTAGCGGTGATGGCGTTCGCAAGGATGTTGGCGAGGCAATCCGGCTGCTTACCTTATCCGCAGAGAAGAAAAATGAGTATGCAGCCTATCAGCTCGGCAAGCTCTATCTCCAAGGGGAAGATGTTCCCCGTGACAAGGAAAAGAGTCTCTACTGGCTGGGGCAGTCTGCGGCGCAGGGCAATATCTATGCGCAGTATCTGATTGACAACATCAACAGCTATCGCAATCCCTCGGTGTTGCTGGCCGCCACTCGGCTTATGCATCAACTGGAAAATCTGTTCCGTGAGGATTACCGTAGAACCGCCGGAGCTGCCGCTGATCACATCGACCGCAAGCGCAGACGGAAGCTGCAGGAGAAAAAGCAGGCGCAGGGTCACAAGCGTGACGATCATGTATCACAACAAATTCATTTATGATGGGAGGTTTTTTTGTGTCAGGCTATATCTATTTTACAGATGAACAAAAGGAGCGAGCCAATTCGGTAGATTTGGTGGACTTCCTCCAGCGGCAAGGCGAAAAACTCCTGCCCTCCGGCAGAGATAAACGACTGGCCAGAGATCACAGTATTACTGTCCGTGGAAACCGCTGGTACGATCACTCCGCTCAGGAGGGCAGCTATGCCATTGACCTTGTGAAACGGCTCTACAACCTATCTTTTCCGGAGGCGGTCAGCCTGCT
Organism: Muricomes intestini; assembly: GCF_004346165.1. Classification (GTDB taxonomy): domain Bacteria; phylum Bacillota; class Clostridia; order Lachnospirales; family Lachnospiraceae; genus Muricomes; species Muricomes intestini. Next base: position 3,589 of record NZ_SLZZ01000039.1, read on the forward strand.
GCTGGGCGGCGAACAGGGGGTGGAATACCGGCAACACAACAAAAGCAGCGAACCAGAGCAGCGAAAGCCCTTTGTGTTACCGCCTGCCCATACGGATATGCGCCGGGTATTTGCTTATCTGATCAAGCAGCGCTGTATCAGCCGTGAGGTGCTGTCCGAGTTTGCCAGAGAAAAGCTGCTGTTTGAGGATGCTGAATACCACAACGCTGTGTTTGTGGGCTTCGATGAAAAAGGCATGGCCCGTCATGCCCATAAGAAAAGCACGGTGACCGACAGCGGGTTCCGTATCAATGTGGAGGGCAGCAATCCAGCCTACAGCTTTCATTATATATCTAAAAGTCCCTATCCCCATAACCTGTTTGCGTTTGAAGCGCCCATTGATCTGCTATCCTACATTAGCCTACATCCGCAGAACTGGAAAAACGCCAGCTATGTAGCGTTAAACGGTGTGTCTGAACAACCGATCCTGAAGCTGCTGGGGATGTATCCGCAGCTCGATCATGTGGTGCTGTGCCTCGATCACGATGCGGCAGGCATTGAAGCTACCGAGCGCATCTATGATATTTTAATGGAACATGGGCAGTTTGCAGCAGGTCAGGCGCAATCCAAATATAAAGACTGGAATGAGGATTTGAAAGCACAGCACGGTTTCACACCAATTCCTGCCGAGGAACATCCGCAACTGTTACTTCGTGATGAGCTATGTGAAGAAATTAGTAAATTCACATGGGAGCATCAAAGTGCCGACTGCTCCGTTGATGTGTTTCGGAAAACACTGCAAAACTGCCGAGGCAATCCACAGCAGAGGAAAAATGCACTGGTGAAACTGGCTGGTCTCTCTGTGTTGGCTGCTACCAAGGAATACAAGCGCATCAGTCACTGCCGGGATTTGTCCACAGTGGAAAGCAGATTAAAATACAGCTTTAAAACCTATCAAAACCATGGCAGGCTGGAAAACAAACTAAGCGACATTGGAAACTCTCTGATGCCGCTTTTTTTATGCTCCCAAATAGAAACACAAAGCGAAAAACAAAGCTGTGCGGAGAGCTTCGAACAGCTGGCGTCCGAATGCTTAAAGGGCGCTGTCCTCGTGGAGCTTTCCATTCAGAAGGCGGCAGAAAAGAAACAAGAGCAGGGCGGCTTGTGCTTATCATGAGCCGCCTATCGGAAAGGAGTTCTCTATGCAAACAACACAAATTATAACCTTAATTGTAATTGGGCTGGGGATGTTTACTGTCATCGGCTTCATTTCCCTGCTGGCACATTACTATACCTTAAACGGTATCAAATCCAAGACCGTAGGTGACGGTCAGCACGGTACCGCTCGTTTCGCCACAGAAAGCGAAATCAAACGGACATACGCCCATGTACCCTATGAGCCGGAGAAATGGCGGCGTGGGCAAAATCTGCCCGCCCTGCAGGGGCTTGTGGTGGGCTGCAGACAAAAGGCAGGCTCTACCACCGCTCTAATTGATAACGGCGACATTCACTGCCTTATGATCGGCGCTGCCGGTGTAGGTAAAACTGCCAATTTTCTTTATCCCAATATCGAATATGCCTGTGCTTGTGGCATGAGTTTCCTCTGTACTGATACCAAAGGTGACCTGTTCAGAAATTACGCTGGCATCGCAAAAGATTACTATGGCTATAAAATATCGGTGCTGGATCTGCGTAACCCCACCCGCTCGGATGGCGATAACATCCTGCAGCTGGTCAACCGCTATATGGATGCCTACATGAAAAATCCGGAGAACCTCGCTTTAAAAGCCAAGGCCGAGAAGTATGCCAAGATTACCGCCAAGACCATTATCTCCAGCAGCGGCGAGGACTCGGCAAGCTACGGTCAAAATGCATTTTTCTACGATGCCGCCGAAGGTTTGCTGACATCCGTCATCCTGCTGATTGCGGAATACTGTCCTCCGGAGAAGCGGCACATCATATCGGTGTTTAAAATGATACAGGACTTGCTGGCTCCCTCGCCGGTGAAGAATAAAAGCCAGTTCCAGCTTCTGATGGATAAGCTGCCGTCTGACCATAAGGCAAAATGGTTTGCGGGAGCAGCACTAAATACCGCAGACCAAGCGATGGCTTCGGTACTGTCCACAGCTATGTCAAGGCTCAATGCGTTTCTGGATTCAGAGATGGAGCAAAGTGCGACACGTTCCTAACTGAAAAGGTTAGGCACAAGGTCGAATAAAAGGGAAATTGAAAGGAGTTTCGCAAACATGAACTTGTAGAACTGATAATCCGACAGGTGGAATGATGGGGTAACGCCCTGAAGCGCCGCCCTAATACTCCGATATGCATAGTCAACGCAATCACGGCTGTGTGTAAAGCTCGGAGAAGTCGGCAGAGAGCAGCCCAAACAGGTCAAGCTGTGGAAAGCTGTCCAGAGGTGGACGGTGCGGCCTATATGCCGGGGGTCTACAAAATACCTATGGTGAGAATGAGAAATCTGACGAACTTGCGAAGGTACGAGTCTAAACCATTAGTATGCAGAAATGCATATCTTCATTTGAAGGTGCGTGTGGTAAAGTAAGAATTTTGTTTATGAAATACCATGTGGAGTTACAGGCTTCACCCAGCGCACAGGCTTAAAGCAAGCACCTACGGGTATATGAAAAGATAGGATTATCGGAACGTGGAAAGCTGCAAACGCAGAGGTAATTGCATACCGTTGAGGCGTTGGAATCGAATAAATAAGGTTCCTTTATTGCAGTGAGAGTAGTGGCACGAGCGATGAAGTCTTTGTAATGAAGATGGAGCAACAGCCACAAGTCATTTTAGAGAATAACAGATAACAGGTATATTCTTCGTAGCTTCGAGTATGACTAAGGCAATTTTGCCTGAGAAAATCATGCTCCGAGAGGAGGATGATGCCTATGACGAAACAAAAGAAACTAAGAAATATTGAGTATTATGGCTTGCAGGAAACGCTTGATGATCTATATGAGAAAAGCAAAAACGGTGCGACATTTGACAAGCTCATGGATTTAATTCAGTCAAAGGAAAACATCATGCTTGCGTATCGGAATATCAAGCGCAACAGCGGCAGTGGTACTTCAGGCGCAGACGGCAGAAATATATCGGATATCGAAAAGTTGTCCGCTGAACAGTATGTCAAATGTGTACAAAACAAACTGGCATGGTACAAACCAAAACCTGTACGGCGTGTTGAAATCCCAAAACCAAACGGTAAGACACGCCCACTCGGAATCCCTACAATTTTTGACAGGCTGGTACAGCAGAGCATTTTACAAGTGTTAGAGCCTATCTGTGAAGCTAAATTTTATGACAGGAGCAACGGGTTCAGACCGAAAAGGTCTGCGGAAGATGCGATTGCCCAATGCTACCGCATGATACAACGGCAACATCTGCACTTTGTTGTGGACATAGATATTAAAGGCTTTTTCGACAATGTGAACCATGCAAAGCTGATACGGCAAATATGGGCGATGGGGATACGAGATAAGAAGTTACTATGCGTGATTAAAGCAATGCTGAAAGCACCGATAGAAATGCCAAACGGTGAAATGCAATGCCCCATAAAGGGAACGCCGCAGGGCGGAATATTATCACCGCTATTATCCAATATAGTGTTGAATGAATTGGATTGGTGGGTAGCCTCCCAATGGGAAACAATGCCGACACATACGTCTTATGAAACAATGTGTAGCGATAAACTCAACCGTGGGAATGTATATCGGGTACTCAAGAAAACTGGCTTAAAAGAAATGTTTATCGTCAGATATGCGGATGATTTCAAAATTTTTTGCCGTACTAAAAGCGATGCCGACAGGGTGTTTCTGGCGGTCAAACAATGGCTAAGGGATAGATTAAAGCTGGAAATCAGCGAAGAAAAGTCCAAAGTCGTTAATCTGAAAAAGCAATATTCAGAATTCCTTGGGTTTAAGCTCAAAGCGGTAAAAAAAGGCGATAAATATGTGGTGAAATCTCATATGAGCAACAAGGCGTTGCAAAGCGAAAAACAGAAACTTTCAGCTAAAATCAAAGGAATGCAACGGCCTAAAGATTTGCTTGATGAGAAACGGATGCTCAATCTCTACAATTCAATGGTATGGGGTATCCACAATTACTACAAGTTTGCCACGCACATCAGCATTGACTGTGCCAAAATTCAACGCAGTCTTAGCATAGTAATGAAAAACAGGTTGGGAACTCGTCTTGGGAAAACAGGGGTAACAAACAATGTGTACATTTTGAAAAACTATGGAGCAAGTAAACGGATGCGGTATCTTAATAAATATCCGCTATGCCCTATTGGTTATATTCAGACAAAAGCACCTCTGTACAAGAAAAAAGAGATATGCAAATACACGCAAGCAGGCAGAGCCGAAATCCATGAAAACTTAAAGTTTGACATTACGGTGTTGCTCCTGCTTATGCGGGAGCGGCACACGAATAAGAGCATTGAATTTATGGACAACAGGCTCTCCTTATGGGCGGCGCAGTATGGGAAATGCGCTGTAACTGGAAAAGTGTTGTGGATAGATGAAATCCACTGCCATCATAAAGTTCCAAGGGAAAACGATGGTACTGACAGGTACAGCAACCTAATTATTCTACACAAAGAGGTACACACTCTCATTCATGCGCTACAGCCCGAAACAATTCAAGCATATCTCGGCAGAATCAATCCTACCCAAACCATGCTAAAGAAAATCAATAAACTAAGGCTGATGGCTGGTAACTTTGCCATCTGAAAGTTTCTAAAGTTTCGAGAAATATCCTGTTTATCTACAACTCTAAAATGATGGAACGCCGTGTGCGGGGAAACTCGCATGCACGGTGTGGAGCGGGGGAAAATCCTACGATAACATCAAGGGATTACCTATCGCTATTCCTGTGCTTTGACAGCTCTCTTGATACGGAAACCTTCTGTAAAGAAAAGTGTGCCATCTTTATCGTACTGCCGGAGGAAGATAATACGAAATACTTTATGGTGTCGCTGTTCCTGCAGCAGCTCTACCGGGAAATGCTGACGGTGGCTGATGAATACGGTGGAAAACTACCTAACCGGATAATGATATTTGCAGATGAGATTGGAACTATCCCGAAAATCCAGTCGATGGAAATGATGTTCTCCGCAGGCCGCTCCCGCCGTATCAGTATGGTACCCATCATCCAGTCCTTTGCTCAACTTGAGAAAAACTACGGCAAAGAGGGTTCCGCCATCATCATCGACAATTGTCAGGACATTCTGTTCGGTGGCTTTGCCCCAAACTCCGAAAGCGCCGATATTCTATCCAGAGCGCTTGGCAACAAAACCGTCATGTCCGGCTCCATCAGCAGGGGGAAAAACGATCCAAGCCAGAGCCTGCAGATGATCCAGCGACCGCTTATGACACCAGATGAGCTGAAAACCCTGCCCAAAGGCAATTTTATTCTGGCCAAGACCGGCTGCTGTCCCATGCGCACCAAGCTGCCACTGTTTCTGAAATGGGGCATCCAGTTTGAGAAACCCTATGTGGTAGATGAACGTGCCGCCCGAAAGGTTCATTATGCTGACCGCTTTGAGCTGGAGCAGGAAATCCTCCAGCGAGGCTGTGCCTATGAGGAAGATGATTTTGCCGAGTTCCCGGAGCCACCCGGTGGCGACCGCAGCGGTGGATCTCTGCATACTCCAGTGCAGATTCATGAGCCGGAGCCTCCTGCCATGCCTCTGCGCACCGATTAGGGGGTGTTCGTGATTGAGCTATCTTTCCTCTCTCTACGCTGAAAATGTCCCTCACCGTGCTGTGGTGGTGTACCGCTATCTGAAAGATCGGGCGAACAAGGACGGAACCTGTTACCCTGCAATCGGTACCATCGCCAAAGATTTGAAGCTCTCCCGCCGCACGGTGCAGAGAGCCATCGCTGACCTTGAAAAGACCGGCTATCTTCAAAAGGAACAGCGCTGGCGGGAAAACGGCGGTAAGAGTAGTTTACTGTTTACGGTGAAATGAAAAAACACATACCCTGCCGCCAAGGGAGTAGTGCGACCTGTTGGCGGCATATGGTATGTGTCATCATGACCTATGCAGTGAACCTTTCACTCTAAGGATTTCTTTAAACACAGAGAAAGAACCGTATTGGGGGGTAGAGATAAGGAAATCCACCTCCGAAGAAAGAAGATGGATTTTGCTTATCTGGCATCCAATAACGCCTTGACGGTTGCAGCGGCTATTTTGATTTCCTTTTCGCTGCACAGCTGGATCATATGCATGAGCTGTTCTTTTTCTCTGTCCGTATGTTGAATTTCAGGATAAAAGATCGTATCGGTTGATATTTTTAAGATGCGGATTATCTTAAACAGCACCGGCATACTTGGGTGCTTGTTTTCATTTTCAATGGCCATTATGTATCGTGTCGTGACTCCAGCCTGTTCAGCAAGAGCATCCTGTGTCATGTCTGCTCTATGCCGTGCATCTTTAACGATCTGGCCAAATAAGTTCAGTAGTTCCTCCACTGTCAGTTCACCTCCCAACTTATTGTACAGTATGGACATAGGATTGAGAACGAACCAACAATGACTATCATCACGAACATATTTGTATAAAACGAATTGTTGATTTCATTCGCTTTTGCGTATATACTGTAATCAACATACATGATGGAGGAATACAAATGCTTGATTATATATCCGTGCAGCAGGCTGCTGATAAATGGGGAATCTCCAAGCGGAGAATACAAAAGCTCTGTGAAGAAAACAGAATTGACGGAGCGGTTCGCTTCGGTTATGCATGGGCGATTCCAAAGGATGCACCAAAGCCTGCAGATGGCAGACTGAAAGAGAACAGGAAAAAGGATTGATACGATGAAACGATTCTTGTGGTGAAAGATAAAGATATCCAAGCAAACCGCATTCTTATGAAAATCTTAATAATTTCTCATGCGAGAAATCACAAATCTGGCCGATGGATTTAGTAAAATAGTAAAATATAGTTTTTTTCTGGAAGGAGTTGAAATCATGAGTGATAAAGTTCTCGTCGTTGATGACGAACATGAAATAGCAGATTTGATAGAAGTGTATCTGCAAAATGAAAATTACGAGGTATTAAAGTTTTATTCTGCAAAGGAAGCTCTTGCCTGCATTGAAACGACGGAAGTTGACCTTGCAATTTTAGATATTATGTTGCCGGATATTAGCGGTTTTACGCTTTGCCAGAAAATACGGGAACGGCAGCATACCTATCCCATCATTATGCTGACTGCTAAAGATGAAGAAATCGATAAAATCACCGGCCTTACATTGGGTGCCGACGATTATATCACAAAGCCCTTTCGCCCGCTTGAAGTTGTAGCACGAGTAAAAGCACAATTACGGCGGTATAAAAAGTATAATACCAGGCATGGTGAAGATGTGGAAAAAGATATCATCTTTCATTCCGGTCTTGTAATGAATATTAAAACACATGAGTGTTTTCTAAACGAAGAGCCGATCACACTGACACCTACGGAATTCTCAATTTTGCGTATTCTTTTAGAAAGCAAAGGTAATGTTGTAAGTGCAGAGGATTTATTCCATAAAATTTGGAGGGATGAATATTACAGCAAAAGTAACAATACGATCACGGTCCACATTCGTCATCTTCGGGAAAAAATGAATGACACTGTCGAAAATCCAAAATATATTAAAACAATATGGGGGGTTGGCTATAAAATTGAAATCTAAAAATAATAATGAATTTGATTATACCCGTTTGCAAATTAAAATTTTGTTTGCGCTGATTGGAGTATTGGCAGCTTTTCTTTTGGCGATTGCTCTGATGTATTTTTTTCATTGGAGCAGCATCGGCGGAAGATGGATTACTCAGATAGCAGCAGATTTCCTTCAAGTGGGTTTTTTTGTAGCACAAAACATATACCAGCCATTTTTCATCTTGCTGATACTGCTTATCTGTGTAGGATTATTTTTTATTATCCGTGCATTCTTACGCTATGTGACCAAGCCACTGTGTGATGTTGAGCAAAGTCTAGGGATGATTCTCATCGATAATTCGGAGGAAATCCGCTTATCGGAAGAACTCACTGCCATCACCCAAAGGCTAAACGCCATGAAGCAAACCTTGGAACGTCGGAAGCTAGAAGCACAATCGGCGGAACAGCGTAAAAACGAACTTGTGATGTATCTTGCCCACGACATCCGCACTCCGCTTACTTCTGTAATAGGATATTTAAACTTGCTGGAAGAAGTGGAAAATATGCCGCCGGAGCAGAAAAAAAAATACACGCATATCGCACTTGATAAAGCATACAGGCTGGAAAAAATGATTAATGAGTTTTTTGAAATAACACGGTACAATCTACAACAAATTAAAATAGAAAAAGCAGATATAGACCTCTACTATATGCTGGTACAATTAACCGATGAACTGCTGCCCGTTTTGTCAAGCCACGGGAATACTGCCGTTTTACATGCGGATGAAGAACTAAAGCTTTATGGAGATGCTGAAAAGTTGGGACGGGTTTTTACCAATGTTCTGAAAAATGCCGCTGCTTATAGCTACCCTAATACAGTAATTCAAATCACAGCCCAAAAAAGTGGCAGCAATACCGTAACAATTACATTTCAAAACAAAGGAGATACCATACCTCCTGAAAAATGCAATGCTATTTTTGAAAAATTTTATCGTCTTGACGAAGCCCGAACAAGTGATACCGGGGGTGCGGGATTGGGACTTGCAATTGCTAAAGAAATTATTATTTTGCATGGTGGTTCAATTACCGTAGAAAGCCGTGAACATATAACTTCTTTTATTATTACACTTCCGTTAAATCACACCGCATCTTAGTATTTTCTTAGGAATTAATCAAGAAAGTATTAAATTTGATCCGGCACAGATGTTTTATACTGTAATTAATGCATTACAAAGACTTTTGCATTGAACTACAATATATAAACGGAGGATGTCGCATGGACATTATTACAATTTCTCAAGTATTGCTCCGATGGTGTGTGTTTGCACTCATCGGAGGCCTTTTATTGGCACTTACCATTTTTGTCAGCTACATGATCTATAAAAAGGCGTTTCATGGCCAAAGGAGTATGTCGAAAACACAGGTGATTGTCCTGTTTCTTTTATGCTGCTGGTTGTTGCTGGTACTGGCACTGACCACCTTAAGCCGTGGTGCAAACTTCACCGGAAGCTTTAATATCGACTTTTTCAGTGCCTATGTGAACGCATGGAATAAGTGGTCAATCAGCGAATTGCAGCTTATTATCTTCAATATGCTGATGTTTACACCGTTTGGATTTTTATTACCGCTTTTCTGGAAGAAGGCAGAAAAGTTCAAGGTAACTTTTTTCGTGTCCATTGGGCTGACTATCTGTATTGAAATCGTACAATTATTGACGGGGACGGGGATATTCGAACTTGATGATTTATTCCACAATTGCATTGGAAGCTTATTTGGATATTTTTGTATTATGGCAGTGCTTTCCATTATTAGAGAAAAGCGCATTCGTTTTGCTCCCATTGGCAAAGTGCTTATATTTCCATGTGTCATTGGAATGATCATTGGGACCGTGTCGTTTGTTTATGAGCAGCAGCCTTACGGAAATATGCCGATTCGGCCTGCATCAAAGCAGGATATGTCAAAGGTTCAAATTAACACTGATCTTTCCCTGTCAGATCAACCGGCGACGGCCTCCATATACAAAAATAAATATACAGAAGATCAAGACTATATAGAACAAGTAATCTCCCCGCTTGCCAAATTGGAAGATGTTATCTTTTCTGGTATTCAGCGACGTGAAGGCGAAAACCGTGTTTACACTGGCAAAAGTCCCAATAGTGAAGACGTTCAACTCAACTTCTTTTTTAGGACAGGACAATGGAGCTACACAACATGGCGTGATACCGCTACATTGACAGACGAAGCAGCGAAGAACTATGCGGATTTTTATGAAAACTGGCTGAAAGAAAATGGACTACTTCCCGATTCCGCTGTTTTCAGCTTACAAAACAACGATACGCTTCGATGGGACACACCGGAAAAGAACGACCTGCCAATTGCCAAAACCGCATTCACATCCGGCTCTATCTTCATGCAGTTTGATAGCAATTTGGAACTTACCTCCATGCATTACGGAATCAGCTGGAATGAATATGTAGCAACAGAAGAAATTATTTCTCCCAAAGCAGCCTTTAAAGAGGTTGAAGATGGAAACTTTGAACAATATGTCCCCTTCCAGCAGGGAGATACCCTGTGGGCAAAAGAATGCAAGCTCGCTTATGTTTACGATACAAAAGGATTTTATCAGCCGGTTTATCAATTTACTGGATATATCAACAATAAGGATAATTCATGGAATTGTCAGATCCCTGTTTTGGCAAAATAGCACTTCATGTTCTTGAATTTTCCAAGACGGATAGGAAGGCGCATATTGGGCTGTTATCTGGTTTGTATGCATCTTCATTAGGAAAACATCAATCTGACATTAGGATTTTCTTAGGAATTAAACAACTCAATATTAAAATACGGCCTGTCCGCTTTTGATAGCATAATCTTATCAAAGCAGACAGGCTTTTGTTATGTAGGAAGGAGATTTTAACATGCCGAGAAAACGAATCACACAGATTTTCCCATGGTTGCTGCCGCTGAGGATCTGGCAGCGCCGATTTTGCTTCTATACGAGGATGCGTTTGGACGGAAACCGATATGCTGTGGGCAAGTCCGAAACCACGCTGCCATATCAGCTTTTTGAAACAAGCTGTCCTCTATATAACCGGGAAACCGGCTTTGACATGGTGTATCAGGGAAATAAGGTTTTTAACCTGAAACTGGCCGCAGCCACTCTTGATAAAGTGATTATCGGGCCAAATGAAACCTTCTCATTCTGGAAGTTGGTCCGATATGCGGACAGGGATATTCCCTATAAAGATGGTCTGACCGTAGTTGATGGGAAGCTCACAACGACCTCTGGCGGCGGGTTGTGTCAGATGAGCAATCTGCTCTTTTGGATGTTTATTCATACACCGCTTACTGTTGTGGAGAGGCATGGACATGGCATAAAGGATTTCCCGGAGCCGCCCAGCGATGCACCTATGGGTGTTGATGCGACCGTATCAGAGGGCTGGCTCGATCTGAAGGTAAAAAACGAAACAGAAATGTCCTTTCAGATCAGCATTACGTTTGATGAAGATCACATTATCGGACGACTACTGACCGATCAGGATAACGGGCAACTTTATGAGGTTATAAATGGTGAGACATTGTATTATTGCAAGAACAACAAGGTTTATGAAGAAGTGGATGTGAAGCAAAAAACGATTCTGACAGCAACCGGGGCCTATGCCTCTGAAAAACTTCTCTATCGAAATAAATGCGAAATCGGCTATCCGCTTCCCGAAGGGACGGATATTGTTGAGAAAGGAGCAAAAGCAAAATGAACAGATTAAATATTGCGATCTTATTCGGGGGATGTTCTCCTGAGTATAGTGTGTCGCTCCAATCGGCCTACTCTGTAATTACACATATAGATACTGACAAATTTATGCCCGTACTGATTGGGATTTCATCAAAGGGAGACTGGTATCGGTTTGAAGGGGATAATGAAAAAATTGCATCTGACACATGGTGCAATCCCTCGGACTGCTTGCCGGCGGTAATTTCACCGGATCGTAAAGCGCATACCCTGTTGGTATTTCACCCTGACAAAGTTGTAAAACTCCCGATTGACGCCGCGTTTCCTGTTCTCCATGGAAAAAATGGCGAGGACGGTACAGTTCAGGGCTTATTCGAAATGGCGGGAATCCCGATTGTCGGCTGTAGCACACTGGCATCGACGCTTTGTATGGATAAAGACCGTGCGCACAAGCTGGCACATATCGCCGGTGTGCAGGTTCCCACTTCCTTCGTTTTGAAAAAGAATATGGATGCCGGAATCGCCCTGGCACAGGCTGAGAGTCTCGGATATCCCCTGTTTGTAAAGCCGATCAGGGCCGGTTCCTCCTATGGCATTACTAAAGTGATTGATCGGCACTATCTTCCTGCCGCCATCAAGTTGGCTTTTGAATATGATGATGAAGTCATCGTAGAGGAAAGCATAACTGGATTTGAAGTTGGCTGCGCCGTGATGGGCAATAATGAGCTGACAGTTGGAGAGGTCGATGAAATCGAATTATCGGACGGATTTTTTGATTTAACGGAAAAGTACACCCTGAAAACCTCGGCCATTCATGTCCCGGCACGAATCTCAAAAGAAAAAGCGGAGGAAATCAAACAGACCGCAAAGACGATTTATCAGGCCCTGGGCTGCCGTGGCTTTGCGCGGGTGGACATGTTCCTGAACGCTGACGGCAAGATCATTTTTAATGAAGTCAATACGATTCCCGGCTTCACCTCTCACAGCCGGTATCCCAACATGATGAAAGCCATCGGCATTTCTCTTGAGCAGATTATTTCTCGCGTGATTGGATTGGCGGTCGGCGTATGAAAATGCTTGTGATACCGAAAAAGTCTATCAATGCGGGTAACCTGATTTTGGTCAATGCTCAGTATCCCTACTGTTCGGGAAATGCGGAAAGTTCTCTTGTCCCAGCCCATTCAAAGAGCAGTGTCTTGCTGGAACGCAGAGCCGCCGTTTTGCTTTCCAAGCTCATGAGCAGTATCGAGGGCTGGGAGCAGATCAGCGCGGTGAGCGGCTGGCGCTCCAGAGCGGAACAGCAGGACATTTATAACCAGTCTCTGCGAGACAACGGGGCTGCTTTTACAGAGCAGTTTGTGGCGAATCCGGATCACAGCGAACATCAGACCGGACTTGCCATCGACCTGGGCCTCCGCAAACCGGAGATTGACTTCATCAGGCCAGATTTTCCCTATTCAGGCATCTGTCAGACGTTTCGGGAAAAAGGGGCTGTCGGTTAATACCGATTTTTAAGGCTCTTACACCAAAACAAGCATATCCTACAGAGTTCCATGCTTTTCAGCAAAGGACGCTCTGGTAGATATGCTTGCTTTTTCTTTAGCCGGCCTATTTTGGGGCGCAAAATCCCCTTTTTCCATAACCCTGGACGCACACTGTTCTCTAAGCTGTTTTCTGCCCGGCTTTTCCTGTGAATTTCTCGATTTCATGGTGAAGGAACCGATGATATTTATTTATATTTCGACCCATTGCATACAGCATGAATTCTTTATACACTTTTTCTGAACTGCGGTAATTGAATCGCCGGAAGTTTTCGTTTTCCTTGATGTCCCCAAAGTGACCTTCGGTCTGGATGGAGCGGATCTGACGCTTCAGGATTCCTTTCTCACTCTGTATATTGGCATTGGATGCTTCTTTCAGGGCTTCCCACTGCTCATTAATCTTCATCACTTTATTCCGGTCGCTATTCTTTTCCGCATCATATTTATACAGACAACGGGCTTTGTGTTCACATCCGCTGCAGTCTGTACATCCATAGACTTCCCAGGTCTGGGTATATCCGTCCTGCTCCTTGCTTTCTGTCCGGATATAGCGAAGCTCCCTTCCGTCATGACAGAGGTAGTAATGCTCATCTTCAAAAACCCGGGTTGTCATGTTGTAATACTTACTGATATCTTCTTTATAGGCACAGGTTTTCCGTTTTTCATGATCCTGGAGCTTGATATAACTGGCAATCCCGTTCTGTTTCAGATACAGGAGATTTTTCTCGCTGCAGTATCCGCTGTCTGCTGTCACTTCTTCCAATGTTTCACCAAAAGCTTTCCGATGCTTTTCCAGAACCGGAATCAGAGTGTTATAATCCGTCCGGTCGTTGCTCACATAGCCGTGAATGATGAAGTAGTTTTCCACTGCGATCTGGACGTTGTATGCTGGTTTTAACTGCCCGTTAAGCATGTGGTCTTCCTTCATCCGCATAAAGGTCGCTTCCAGATCTGTTTTGGAATAACTGTTGCGGTCTTTTCCCATGATTTCAAAACACTCTTTATATCCCATCAAACGATTCCCGCATTCTTCCAGTTCCTCATACAGTTTCTGTATTTCGCTCTTCTGTTTTCCCTTACTATGGACGAATGAAATTCCCTCACCCTCTGCAATCCGCACCAGATTCTTCTGGAGTTTCAAAATCTCAAGAGGAGAGCAGTTATCAATTTCGATGACCGTATTGTTTGAGAGTTTCTTATGTTTTGTCAGCTTCCGTTTCCGGTTTTCGTCAATTACACGTCTGACTTTTTCCATGCCTTCAATGAGAAACATCTGCGCATCCCCAAGATCATATTTGGGACCATATCCGTTTTCGTGCAGAAGTGTATTGTACTTTGCATAAAGGGTATCTATCGTATCCAGCAGACCGGCAAGATGGTAGTTGATACTCCCCCGCCAGACAAAGGTATAGCGGTTTGCATTCGCTTCTATTTTTGTACCATCTATAAAAAGCTCTTTGAGCGTGATAAGGCCTTCTCTTTTTAACCGGCGGAGGAACTGATAATTCAGTTCGTCCAAAACTTCCCCGGTGAGTTTTTTACTCTTAAAATCATAAAACGCATCCCGCTTCGGCTTCTGGCCTTTGGTCAGCCAGATAAAAGCTAGGTCTCTTTCGCATAATTCAACAATACGGTCAACAGCACGAACTCCCCGCATATTTGCATAAGTAACAACAGCATACAGCATGATTGGATTATACCCGGTTCTTCCCTTATCTGAACAACAGGCAAGTAAGCCTGAAAAATCTAATTCCTCCATCACTTTTTTCAGGGAATAGACTGGATCGTCATCGGGTAAATGCAATTCGAAGAAACTGAAGTTAATTTTTTGTTGCCCTTTTTCAAAAAATTCGTTATAATAATCTTGTTTTTGCATAGTTACATTATAACATGTAACGGAAAAAAGATGGTTGTCGTTAGCCATCTTTTCTTCTTTTTTAGGATAAAGTTAAGAGGGAGGGTGTGACCGGCATCGGTCACACCCTCCTTCTTTGGGATTATCTATTTCCCGACAACCCCTTCATTGAACGCTATCCAAATGGGAAAGAGGCTATCACAGGAATTGCGCACGAACCATGGCATTTCCGCTACGTTGGAGCGCCTCATGCTGCAATTATGACAGAGCTTGGGCTGACACTGGAAGAATATCATGCTTTTCTAAAGCAGTATCCCAACGGAGAGAAACGCTTTTTGTATCGGACGGGGAATCAAAATATTGAGGTTGCCTATGTAAAGACCGCGGCTGGAGCGGACGCCGAATTTGAAATTGAGGACGACATTCCATACTCGGTATCCGGCAATAACGCAGACGGGTTTGTTCTGACCAAGTGGAGGAATTGCAATGACAAAGGATAAGCAATACGGAGGATTGGATACGTTCAAGCTCATTGCTGCCTTACTGGTCATTTGCATCCATACCTCGCCTCTGATTACATTCAGTGTAAATGCAGATTTTTTCCTGACCAGAATCGTCGCCCGGATTGCCGTGCCATTTTTCCTGATGGTATCTGGCTTTTTCGTCCTGCCCGGCTACCTGTTTGAAAGGAGCCGTGACACCCATCCGCTCATACAGTTTTTCAAAAAAGCCGCGTTTCTGTACGCTGTGGCAATCATCATTTATCTGCCGGTCAATCTTTACGCAGGCCTGTTCAAGGGGCTTGACGTAGCGGACGTTATTCGCATGGCCCTGTTTGATGGCACGTTCTACCATCTGTGGTATCTGCCAGCGGTCATCCTGGGCGCTCTGATTGTATTCCTTTTGAGTCGCAGGCTGCCGTTCCATGCGGTTATGGTTGTCAGCCTGTTTCTGTATGGCATTGGCTTGATGGGAGACAGCTATTTTGGTGCGATCTCCGGTGTGCCGGTTCTGTCCACGGCCTATGACGCTATGTTTCATGTATTTTCCTATACCCGTAACGGACTCTTTTACGCGCCTGTCTTTTTGACGATGGGCGCATGGCTTGGTCATTCCACACGGACTTGCAGCATGAAAATGAGCGCGGTTGGGTTTGCGTTTTCCATGATGCTGATGACCGTCGAAGGATTTGCCCTTCATCATCTTGGCTGGCAACGCCACGATAGCATGTACCTTGCTCTGCTGCCGTGCATGTATTTTCTCTATCAGCTTGTAATGAAGTGGGATCGCAAACCGGGACCATTTTTACGGTCTATTTCCACCTGGATTTACCTCATTCATCCTCTTTTTATTGTGGTTGTACGGGGAGCGGCAAAAGTAACTGGCCTTGAGGATATGCTGGTACAAAATAGTCTGATCCATTATCTTGCAGTATCAGTGTTGTCTGTTCTGTTTGCTGTGTTGATAGCTAAGTTGCCCATTTTTAGAAAGAAAAAAGTATTCCAGAAAGGGCGGGCATGGATAGAGCTTGACCGTGCTGCGCTGCACCATAATGTGGACGCCCTTCGCGCTTTGCTTCCTAATGGCTGTGAGTTGATGCCCGCCATCAAGACAAATGCCTACGGGCATGGTGCGGTCTTGATTTCACGGGAGCTGAATTGTATGGGCGTAAATGCCTTCTGCGTCGCAACTGTTCAGGAAGGGGCCGAGTTGCGTAAAAATAGCGTCAACGGAACGATTTTAGTTTTGGGCTATACCCACCCGAGGGATTTTTCACTTCTGCGCCGCTATAACCTGACGCAGACCGTGCTTGATCTTTCTTATGCGAAGGTACTCGACCGATATGGTAAAAAGATTTCGGTGCATGTCAAAATTGATACGGGAATGAGCCGTTTGGGAGAGCGCAGCGAAAAGATAGAAGAAATCATCAGAATTTTTCAGTGTAAGAACTTGAAAATCGAAGGTGTTTTTACCCATCTCTGTGTGGCTGATGAAACTTCCCATGAAAGTATAAAGTTTACTCATACCCAGGCAAAAGCCTTTTACGACGTCATTGCCGAGCTTCATCAGCACGGATTCACATGCCCTAAAAAGCACATCGTCAGCAGTGACGGCCTTTTGTACTATCCAGAACTAGCTGAAAACTATGCAAGGGTTGGGATCGCACTCTATGGAATACTCAGCACCCGCGCCGATACGGAACGCTGCGGCATTTCCCTGGAGCCGGTTTTGTCCATAAAGGCGCGAATCGCCTTAGTCAAAGATTTATTTGCAGGTGAAGCAGCCGGTTACGGACTGCAATTTGTCGCTTCGCAGGATAATAGAATAGCGGTTGTGGCAATGGGATATGGTGACGGCATCCCGCGTTCCCTGTCGTGTGGGGTGGGAAGTGTTTTGATTCAGGGCATCAAAGCCCCTATTGCTGGACGGATATGTATGGATCAAATGCTGGTGGATATCTCCAACATTCCGAACGTCAAGTCTGGAGATGTTGCTGTGATTATTGGGCAGTCTGGAAATGAGAGAATAACCGCCTGTGATCTTGCGGAGCAGGATGGGACAATCTCTAATGAAATCCTTAGCCGTCTGGGTGAACGGTTGGAAAGGCTGTTAATTTAAGATTTTGAAAGGTCTATTTTAGCAAGTTTATATCTATATCAGAATCAAAGATAGAGAAATACCCGCCAAATAAAAAAAACGGCGCTTTGGCGGGTCATTTTTCATGCCTAAATATTCTAAAGCAACTCAAGTAACCCTCCAAACCCGTGAAGTTTGGAGGGATTTCTTATGTGTTGGTCTCTACAGACTACACCGCTGCGCATCTGCTGCAGCGATATTAGGCTATTTGCATAATCAGTGATTACATAGGTGATTCGTCAAAAAAAGACTATGTTCCTCAGCGGATAGCTATGCCCACCAACACGAACCACCAGAGCAGGTAGAACGTGAAATAGTATATAAGAGCGTACTTATGGACGGTCATGTCCACAGGTGCGCTCTTTTTTTGCTGCACAGAATCATACCTCGATGCCGGTCACCGCCTCTTGTCCTTCGTTTTCAATCACATTTTGAAAATTAGGAGGACAAGCATATGTCAGAGAACAAAAAATATACCATCGTAGTAAAACGGCAGCGTGTCGAGGTCAGTGAGGCCGTCTACCGTGCCTACCATAAAGAGCGGGAAGCGGAACGCTACCAAAACAAGCTGATCCATCAAAATGAGCTTTCGCTAGAGCGGTTCCGAGAGGACGGTGTCAACATTGATTACCTCATTGTCCGTGTTCAACCAGATATCGTGGACAAGCTTATTCGTCAGGAACAGCTGGAGGCGTTATGGATCGCTCTTCAATTCTTACCGGAGGATGAACGTTTCCTCATTGATGAACTATTTTTCAATGATAAAAGCGAGCGCAAGTTGGCCACGGAGCTTGGAATGGCCACCATGACACTCCATGACCGCAAGCATCGTATACTCAAGAAGCTGAAAAAACTCCTTGAGAATTAAAAATTAATCCGTACACCCCCCTCACTTTTTCCTTTATAGAAGTGAGGGGGATTTTTCTATCTCTCGTGTTCCTTGAAAAATACCGAAACTATTCGGTCATATCCAGCAGCTTAAATACGTTAGCTGTTCAGCTCCGATGAGGGGAAAGCGGCTTCGGAGGACACGCCAAGACCATCTGCGGATAGGTCAGAGCTATTCGTAAACACGATAGCATCAAAGATGTCGAGCGAAAAATGTCCGTCCATAAAGCAATCTGTGGTAGATTGCCCCGCCATGATCTGAACAGCCTACAATGATACTTCCGCATAGCCACAGACATCGCAATGGGTGCGGTCACCGGAGAACCCGGTGAGGGTGAGAGTCCCATGACAGCCACTAACCAAGGCTGGTTTAAGCTGACTGCCCAAAGGACGAAATAGTCCTTATGCCGCAGACAATCTGCCTGTGGTGTTCTGCTTCGGGGAGTAGTGTCGAATAGAAGCAGCAGAAAACGAAGAACAAGAGTTTTGTTATATTAGAAACTATGAGGACAGCCACCCTGCCGAATACATCAGATCAAACTTGGTGGCTGTCCTTATCCTTGTGATATAACAACTAATTTCACGCAAAGGAGGAATGCAAAATGCGTATCTACAAAGGCGATATGTTCTACGCCGATTTAACCCCTGTGGTTGGCTGTGAGCAGGGCGGCATCAGGCCGGTACTGATTATCCAAAATGATATTGGAAACCGCTACAGTCCCACCGTTATCGTGGCCGCTATTACCAGTCGCACCGAAAAGAACCTGCTGCCCACTCATATCCAGTTGTGCAGCCAGCAGTATGGGCTACGGCAGAATTCCCTTGTGCTTTTGGAGCAGGTGCGAACCATTGACCGTTCCCGCCTGCGTGAGTACATAGGCCATTTAAGCGAACCAAAGATGCAGCAGGTCAATGAAGCCTTAGCCGTGAGCTTCGGTCTGGATGCCCTGTTGCCGGAACCGCAAATGAGCCTGAGTTTGTAAAAGGAGGTGCTTTATATGGACAAGAAATCCGCTTGGATTTATTGCCGCATCGATGCGCCGGAAGATATCCACGGAGTTTTAAAAGGACAATACGAGAGGTTGGAAACCTATGCAGCACAGATGGGGTTTGCCGTTGTCGGCTCCTCACAGGACTTGGGCAGCGGTCTGCATTTTGACCACCCCGGCCTGCAGACTGTTCTGGAAGCAGCAAAAGCCGGGAGCTTTCATATCCTGCTGGTGGATTCGGTAAGCCGGATCGGGCGGGATATGGCAAAGACCATGAACTTTATTCAAACAATCAGCAACTGTGGAATCAGCATTTATTCCCCGATGGAGGGCGAAATCAAGCTGTCTGATTTGGCAATGCTGCTGTTTCAATTGCGATAGGAGGAAACGCTATGACAAAAACAGAGCCGGTAAACGAAGTCCGTTATTTAATGGCACACAACTTTCTCACCTATCTTCTGGAGCAGGGCAAAATTAGCCTTAAGGAATTTCAGATTGCAGATGGGTTTGCGGTCGAGAAGTACAAGCCGAGGCTCCGGATTATTTAGTGGATTTTGTGATAGCTTTCTCTGCATCTCTGTGGTAGTGTATGTGCTAATACCCAAGGGGTATTGAACTTACACGAAAGGAGAATCCACGATGCAAAAAGAAAAAACAATCAGGGTTGCTGTTTACTGCCGTGTAGCAACAGAGGCACAGTTAACAGCTGAAAGCTCAGAAAAAGAGCAGACCAAACGGTTGCAGCAAGCTCTGAAAGAACAGGAGGTGCCGCCATGCCGCAGGTACAGGTTATTGAACCGGTAAATGCCATTTACCGCTATGCACCGCCCAAGCTGCGTGTCTGCGCCTACGCCAGAGTCAGCAGCGATTCGGCAGACCAGCTGAATTCCTTTTCCGTACAAATGGAGCATTACACTTCTCTGATTTCCGGAAATGATGAATGGGTGCTGGTGGACATATACGCCGATGAGGGTATCACCGGAACCCGGTCGGATAAGCGGGAGGAATTCCAGAGGATGCTTTCCGACTGCAGGAAAGGCAAAATCGACCGCATCCTTGTAAAGTCCGTTTCCCGGTTTGCAAGGAACATCCACGACTGCCTCTCCACCGTCCGGGAGCTGAAAGCCCTTGGCATCGAGGTGGAATTCGAAGAAGATGGCCTCAAGACAGCGGATATGCATGATGAGATGATAATCGGAGCCTTCAGCTCCATCGCTCAGGAGGAATCCACCTCCATCTCCAACAATATGCGCTGGAGCTACGCCCGTAGGATGCAAAACGGCAACTTCACTTGCTGCTGTGCTCCCTATGGATACGACCTTGTAAATAACACGCTGGTTCCCAATCTCAAGGAAGCGCCGGTGGTGCACCGGATATTCGGAAGCTATCTCTCCGGCAAGAGCATGGATCAGATTGCGGCCGAGCTGAACGCTGATGGCATCCCCTGCAAGAACGGCGAGGTTAACTGGCTCTATACCGCCGTCAGCTATATCCTCAAAAGTGAGCGCTACATCGGTGATGCCCTGCTGCAGAAATCATACACCACCGACACCATGCCCTTTCAAACCAAGCGCAACAAGGGCGAGCGTGACCGCTATTATGTCACTGGTTCCCATGAGCCGCTCATCAGCCGGTCGGAGTTTCAGCAGGCACAGCAATTAATGAAAGCCCGTAACTCCCTCTGCCAAAGCAAGGGGAATTGTAAACAGTATGTATTTTCTCAAAAAATCAAATGTGGGAAATGCGGCACAAACTTCTCCCGCCGGTTAACCAACGGAAAAACCTATTGGGTCTGCCATAAGCACTTCCGCAGCAAGGAGCTGTGCGAAATCCGCCAAATCCGGGAGGATGCCATCATGCAGGCCTTCCTCCGGATGTACAACAAGCTAAAACAGAACAGCCGAAATATTCTCTCCACCACTTTAACAGAACTGATGGATCTCAAATCCAAAATCACCATGAGCGACGTAAAAGTCGGAAGCATCAACAAAGAAATAGCGGAACTCACCAAGCAGAGTCTGGTACTGAATCGTCTCAGGACGAAAGGTTACATGGACTCTGCTATTTTTATATAATAGGAAATTCCTATATTTTGAACAGAACAGGAAAAAAGCCCGCTGAAAAAAGCGGGCGCAGAAAACAGACCATAAAGGATCAGA
>NZ_SLZZ01000040.1 GCF_004346165.1 Muricomes intestini
ACTGTCAGGATACTTTGCAATTACCTACATTTTGTAGGTGCAACGACCTACATTTTTGTTTTGCAACTTTCTGTATTTTTATTATACAATAAACAGTTAAGATATACTTAATGCGCCAATCAATAAAGGAGATAAAAAAAGGGGTTGCCGATAAGCTAGCCAGCGACACGAATATTCCTATTACGATTTCTTCCCATGATAAATTAATATGTTCGCTTGCCCATGATCTGAATATTCAGTTAAAAAATTTACAAGAGCAAAGGCATCAGTACAGACAGGGCGACATCGAATTAAAAAATTCTATCACAAATATATCCCACGACTTGCGCACTCCTCTTACAGCAATATGTGGGTATTTAAATTTGCTTGGCAAAGAAGAAAAAAGCGAAACAGTTACCCGCTACCTCAACATAGTTGAAAATCGCACCATGGCCTTAAGAAAACTGACCGAAGAGCTTTTTAATTATACAATTGCGATTTCTGACAGCGAAGAAATTGCACTGAAAAATGTGAATATTAATCAGATTTTGGAGGAAAGCATCACTTCATACTACGCTGTGCTAAAGCAACAAAACATCACTCCAGAAATATCTATACCGGACCAAAAGATTATATGTTTTGTAGACGAAAATTTAGTAGCCAGGATTTTCAGTAATATTATCAGTAACTCAATTAAGTATAGTGATGGCGACTTGAAAATTTTGCTGACAGAAAAGGGAGAAATTATATTTTCCAATCATGCTTCCGGCCTGACAGAAATTCAGACAGGCAGATTATTTGATCGTTTTTACACCGTAAATTCTGCTAGAAAATCCACAGGACTGGGGTTATCTATCGCTAAAATACTTACAGAGAAAATGGGCGGTACAATTACCGCAAATTACCAGAATAATGTTATTAGCATCCATGTTTGGTTTGAAAGTTGAATATTGCGTGTATCGGAGCTGCGGATATGGTATAATGCTCCTACTTGGCAAGGTGTTGCCGAGAAAGAAAATGGAGGCAGGTTTCTCCGCCTCCCATGCTTAAGAATTTTTTTCTGCTTCTGTAAATACATACTTTCTAAGTCTTTCCATGGCTTCTTTCACCAACTCGTGAGGCAGTGCCAGATTTACCCGGATAGCATACTCTCCGTGAAACGGCCTGCCATCCTGCCAGATAACTCCGACTTCTATTCCAGACCTTAGGAGCTCATCCAGGCTCTTTTTATGCTCTTGGCACCACTGCTCACAGTCCAGAAACAGCATATAGGTTCCCTCCGGTCTTGCCAGCGACACGCCCTTAAAGTGGCTGGTAACATAATGATAGGCATATTCTACATTTTCTCCGATTACATGCCTCAGTTCATCCACCCATTCCCTTCCCTCTGGTTTGTACGCCCCGATCAATGCATGCATAGAAAGGACATTGCAGGAATTATAATGTGAGGCGCCTGACAGCTTTTCAACACGGTCCCTCAGATAAGAATTGTAGATCACATGATAGGAGCCGGTCAATCCCGCCAGATTGAAGGTCTTAGAAGGCGCATATATGGCAACCGTCCTATTTCTTGCATCTTTAGATACGGTCTGAGTCGGAATATGTGTATAGTCCGGCAGCGTGAGGTCCGCCCATATCTCATCGGATATCACGACACAGTCATGCCCTTTATAAATCTCCATCGCTCTCTCAATTTCGTCTCTCTCCCACACTCTTCCCGATGGATTGTGAGGTGAACAGAAAATAGCACAGTGAATATGATTTTCTTCAAGCTTTTTCTCCATATCCTCGTAATCCATACGCCAGGTGCCCTTTTCGTCCCGTTTCAAATCACTCAGTACAATTTTCCTGCCCAGATTTTCCACCGTCTTTGTAAATCCGATATAAGTGGGTGAATGCAGCAAAATAGCCTCCCCCGGTGCCGTAAATGCCTGAACAGACGATGAGACACAGCCAAGCACACCATTCTCATATCCAATATCAGGTTTCTCCATCCCTGTCACTTTAAATCTGTCCCTGTGCCAGCTTATAATACTTTCGTAATACTGATCAGATAAACCAAAATATCCAAAATGGTGATGCTTCAGCCTTTCTTCCATTTCCTCCAAAATAGTCGGCAGTGTAGGGAAATTCATATCGGCAACCCACATGGGAATTTTGGAAAACCCTTCTTTTACTTCCGCTCCTTCCGCAGGAATCTGTTCCACGGCCATCGCATCATGCCCGGCCCTGTCCATAATAGTTGTAAAATCATATTTCATCGTAATCTGCTGTCCTCTCTTTTTAGCTTTTCTTTTAGTTCAGGTCTTTTTACAAAAAGCAGAGCCGTCAGATGCTCTGCTTTTTGTATATTACATTTCTGCAGGTTATTTCTCTGGGCTTGCATACACCAGTTCTCCGCTCATATAAACGTCAACCAGGTCATTGACCGCCTTGATATCCCCGGCCACATTGCCCTTCACCACAATCATGTCAGCCTCAAGCCCTGCTTTAAGCTGTCCCATTATATTCTCCATGCCAAGCACCTTCGCCGGGTTGGAGGTGGCCGTTTCAATGGCCTGAAGCGGTGTGATACCATACTCCACCATAAGCTCCATCTCGCGGTTGATTGGAAGCGGAGGTGCCTCATACAGAACCATGTCACTTCCAGTACAGACGGTCACGCCTGTATCATAAAATTTCTTAAAATTATCTTTATATGCATTGTAAGCCGGCTCAAAGAAAGCCATATCTTTTATTGCCTTTACCGCAATTCTGTCTCCGCTGTCATATCCTGCTTCCAGCTTTTCTTTGCAGAACTCGTAAAGGACAGTATAGGCTGTCATCGTTGGAACCCAGGCCTGCCCGTTTTCTGCCATCTGCTTCACCTGCTCATATGTAAGAAATGTCCCGTGCTCAATGGTGTCAAAGCCCGCATCTATGGACATCTGAAGTGCCGGCTGAAGCCCGGCATGCACCGCACATTTTACACCTACCCGGTGAGACTCATCCACCGCAGCATTTAACTCTTCCTGAGTAAATTCCGGTATGCTCGTTCTATTGCTCGTTAAAATCTTTACCCAATCGGCACCGTCCCGCAGCTGTTTTCTGATTTCCTTGCGGATTTCCCACTCGCCATCAGCCTCTTCGATTCCGTCGTCATGTCCGTGTCCGCCGGTCATGCATATACCTGCATCCGAATGAATAATCCTCGGCACCTTTACATACCCCTTCTCTCCCGCCAGACGGAGCTGCTTACACAGATTGTGGGGGGAGGACAAATCACGGACAGTTGTAATTCCAAGACTCAGTGCAATCTTTGCCTGCTCCTGAGCATAATAGGCAATCATATAGTCATCAAATTTATACTGATCCGGCTGACTATAATAGTATCCAAAATGTACATGCATGTCACAAAGT
The DNA here is from genome assembly GCF_004346165.1 of Muricomes intestini. Lineage (GTDB taxonomy): Bacteria > Bacillota > Clostridia > Lachnospirales > Lachnospiraceae > Muricomes > Muricomes intestini. The sequence continues at coordinate 3,379 of NZ_SLZZ01000040.1, forward strand.
CCCGGAAGAAGCGTCACATCCCCATAATCCTTCACTTCATCCTCCGGATACTTATCTAACACCTCGTTTTTGGCGCCTACATCCTGAATTTTTCCCTCTTTGCTCACAACTACCGCCGCATCTGTTAGATGTGTCTTTCCGTCTCCTGTAATCAAATGCTTTCCACAATAAATCATTAAGCTGCCACCCTTTCCGGACATTTCCTACTAGACATTCCCCATGCCTGCAAGGCTGTTATGATAGTTTTTGTCTTGCTTTGTCCATGTTTTAACAATATCATATTTCCTGAAAGTTTTCAATCTCTGCCGGTTCTTCTGTTCCTCCGCTGGACCCTGCTTTCCCGCTTTTCAGAGTCCTCACGTTCACCCCGTTGACTTCTATATGATCATCAACTGCAATCACAAGACACTGTCTTCCGTCAACAACCCGGGTCTCCACCAAATCCATCCTCTCCGGGTTTACCTTAATAATGACATCCGGTGTCTCAATATTGAATTTTCTTGCTTCAGTAATATTGGACGCTAAGAGGGATGCTTTCTCTCCCGCTGTCTCCTCAAAATTCTTATCAAAGCTTTCCATATTTTCATTGGGAACACCGCTTTTTTCAAAAATCTTCTTCATATCAGTCTGGTCCAGCGCCAGCGGTTCAGGCTCCTCCTTGTGCTCCTCTATCATTTCATTCAGAGTTTCATGGATATTGCGGACCATTTCATAATCGCCCTCCTCGCCCAGAGTGTCCTCAATCAGCATTTGAAATGTCTCTTTCTGGGTATCCGCAGACATAGGCAGCTTAGCCCCCAGGACAGTTTCAATCATTTGTTCCTGCAAATCTTCTGATTTCTTTGTGTAATACAGTACACCATGAATATCCATATTCCTGTCCGTAAATGCAGGGAATAAAAAACCCTTATCCGGCTTGTCTACTATCCAATCCCGGATTCTGTCCTGAATCCTGTTATCCTCCGCATTGTAGCAAAGTCCCGGTTTGGACAGTGCTACCGGACAAATACTGCATAAAAGATATTCGTACACATTATCCGATGCATCAAACATTTCAATGCCATCGGAGGATTTGCCCGGAATATCATACATGGCATGAATCAAAACAATATAATAATTTTCCTCGTATATGTAGCTTTCTATAATCTTATCATAGAATTCCTCCAAAAGCTCATCATCTTCCAGCTTGCTGTCTCTTAGCTTCAGTAGAAATTCCTGGGTGCCCCCCGGCATCTCCGAATCCAGCGGGAATTCCATATTAAGCATATTCCTCCCCATTGTTCCTGACATTGTCTTCTTGAAAATATCAAAATACTTAAATGCTTCCTCCTCGGGCAGAGAGAGAAATGCATCTCTGGACTCCATCTTCTTATTTTTTTCATGGTCCACATAGCATCCGCAGATACGGGTGATAGCACAGTTGGCTGGAGTAAACTGCTTTCTAATTTCAAGTACTTCTTTCTTATTCATTTATCTTCCCTCTTTACATATTTTTGATACAGGGATAAAAAGCACCCCGTTTTCCATTATAAACGGAAAAACGGGGTAACTCAATACAATTTTCTCAAAGTACCTGTTCGAAGGAGGCCTGGCCGGATATTATATCAAAAAGCTTTTTCTTTCCCACCCAAAATTCATACCGTACCCGGCATACCGGACTCTCCTTGATCATTCGCTCCATGCTCCCCAAGGCCGGTGCCCGAAGCTTAAAGGGATGCTCATCCAGTCTTGTGACTTTCAACAGCTTCCGTCCTTCCTTAAGTGTAATTCTTCCGTCCTCATATTCCGGAATTCTGGCACCGTAATAAGTCCCAAGCCGATATGGCCTCATATTATAATGGATGGCGCAGATACACCCTCTGAAGCTTCTTCCCAATATGGGAACATCAGCTGCGGATACCATAATACTGTTTCTGTTCCCGAACCCACATTGTGTCCAAAGGTAATCCCGGGGAAAAGACTGCCCCCTATCCGTTTCAATATATCCCCTGCCATTAGTAAATATAATGTTTTTCCCGTTAATATTTAAGTTTCCTTTTAAACTGTGATACATACTGATAATGCCATGTCTGCACTGCATAAACGGAAGAAACCTGAAGAATCCCATGATATCTCCCCTGATTGTTTGAAAGCCCGAATAGGCAATTTTGCCATGAACAGAAAGCTCTTCATTTTCTATGTCAACAGATATCCCCTTTTCGGAAAATATATTTTCTCCCAGCTGCACCCAAAACCTGTTTTTTTCGATCTTACATTCTTCTATGGGCCACGTTAGATACCATGATCCAGCATTTGCTCCATCATTTAACAGTATCTGTAAGGAGGCACTCCATTTTCCATTCTCATCCCCATGGACAGCCGGAATAAACGCAATCGTCTTTCCCTCAATCTGATGCTTCAAATACCAGCCCTCAAAATATGGATAGTGTTTCTTATCTCCATGAAAATATTGGTTCTGCATCTTGCCTCAGCCTCCCCATTCGTTCTTCTACGTGCCTATAATTTTAGAATAACCTCCTCTTCTAGAATTTATACGCATGTCAGCACATATGATATGATGTAGGGGTCAAAATACCTTTTGACCCCTACATCATTATTTTCATAAATTATTGTTTTCGTAAATTATTTAGGGTCTGTTTCAATCCATTATCTGCCTAACACCTGTTCAATCAGATCCCGTCCTGATATCCAGAATGTGACATCCTATATCTTCCTGGGCAGGTTCATTCAGACGTCTGCCTCTGTAATCAAACCTGGAACCGTGGCATGGGCAGTCCCAGCTTTTTTCCACCTCGTTCCATTGAAGCTGGCACCCCAGATGCGGGCATCTTACCGATATCTTGTATACCTTTCCCGATTCATCCTTGTATGCACCGTACTTTCTGCCGCCCTGTTCTATAGTGCCGCCCTGTCCTGGCCGCAGGGCTTCCAGCTTTTCTTCCGGAGCCCCTGCCGCCTGCTTCATCAGTCCGGCTGCCGCGTGACCGCTTTCATTGAAAAATGGTCCCACAGAAGTCTGCATATGAAACCGCAGAGGAGAAAACACTTCTGCATATTTACTTTTTCTTTTGCAAATGAGATCCGACAAGATCATAGCCGACACCATTGAGCCTGTCATTCCCCACTTCTGAAACCCTGTCGCCACGTACCAGTACGGCCGGCTCCGGCTGTACTGCCCAATATAAGGGATTTTATCCAGTGTCATGCAGTCCTGTGCAGACCAGCGGGCGGCTTCAGGACACCCAGGCCAGTACTCATCTGCCACATGGGTCAAATATTCATAGGGATTTCCACATATTTTTTTCCCGGTACGGTGGCTCCCCCCTCCCAGAAGCAGGTATTCTCCCCATTGTCTGAGGGACACTCCATCTTCATCAATGCCATAATATACTCCCTCCAAGATTCCTCCGGATTTTATTGCCAGAACATAGCTCCTTTCCTGATGCATTCTCAGAAAATAATAGCCCGGTCTGTTCTGAAATGGATAATGACATGCAAATACAATGTGTTTTGCATATATCTCCCCTGAATCGGTCTTCACCACATGTTCTTCTACACATTTCACTTTTGTCTTTTCATATACAGTAATATTCTCCGCAATACTGTATAAAAACTTCAAAGGATGGATTTGTCCTTGTCTCTTGAATTCCAGTGCCTGTTTCACTTCAAAGGGAAGGCTTGTCTTCTCTGTAAGTTCAGCCTGAATACCAAGCTTTTGGGCTGCCTCAAATTCCCGCTGCAGCTTTTTCGTGTCTTGTCTTGTATACAAGTAGGAAGAGCAGTCTCTCCACTCCACATCATTTTTTAATATTCCTGCAAGATTCCGATATCTTTCAATTGCCTCCTGATTTGCCCGGGCATATTGCTTCGCCTTCTCCAGCCCCTCGCTTTGCAGCAGTTTCTCATAGATCAGACCGTGCTGGGAGGTCACTTTCGCTGTCGTGTTCTTTGTCTGTCCGCTCCCAATTCTGTCCGCTTCCACCACAACGCAGGGCACCCCGGCCTGTACCAGAAAATAGGCGGTCAGAATTCCCGCCATTCCACCGCCGATAATCACCGTGTTGGTGCGTATATTTTCTCCGAGTGAGCTTCGCATTTTCCCAGACACAGATTCGCTCCAAATAGATTTTTCAGACATACTTTTTCACCTCAAAAGTAGCATATACCTGATTGGGGAAAATATACGATTTATTTTATAAAAACTGGCTGAACTCCACTCTTTCCTTGTTCGGTCCCTCAATGGTAAAGAACCTCACGCCGTTCTCCCAGAATGGGAGAAAATGTATCTCATCATTCAGTGTATTCAGTCCCAGGGAACAGACTTCCTTATAAGCCTTCTCAACATCAATCACATCAATAGCTACATGATCGATGGCACCGTACTCCAGCTTTGCACAGCCGTTTTCATAAGCCTCCACTACTAGATTGTGAAGCTTCAGGAAAACCACCTTTTCTCCGTCATTCACCGTCTCAAAAGCTGGCTCAAATCCAAGTTTTCTGTAAAACTCCAGTGTTCTCTCCATGTCATTAGTCGGTATCCCGATATGCTGGATCCCTGTAGCAAGTTCTTTCATACTCTGCTGCCTCCTTCATTCTCACTCTTTCTTTGTCTCTTCGTCCTCAGCATGGAGCAGCCGTCTGGCATTGTCCACGCGTTCTTCGGACGGGGGCTCCACACCCTCCAGCGGATAGGTAAGCCCCAGTTCCTTCCACTTATATGTCCCAAGTGTATGGTAGGGGAGAACCTCCACTTTTTCTACATTATGCAGCTTTTGAAGGAAGATGTCCAGCTTTTTTAAATACTCATCTTTATCACTTCGCCCTGGTACCAGAACATGCCTGATCCATACAGGCTTTCCAACCTCTGAAAGATACTCTGCCATGTCCAGGATATTACTGTTCGTGCACCCTGTTAATATCCGATGCTGTTCTTCATCTATATGCTTGATATCCAGTAATATTAAATCCGTATATTTCAATAATTCGTGAAATTTTTCAAAAAATGGTTCTTTTCTTGTAAAGGGATTACCGCTTGTATCCAGTGCAGTGTGAATCCCCTCTTCCTTTGCTTTTCGGAACAATTCAGTCAGAAAATCAATCTGCAGCAGCGGTTCGCCCCCGCTTACGGTGATTCCTCCTTCACTGCCCCAATAGGAGCGGTACTTTCTAGCCTTGGCAAGGAGTTCATCTGCCGTATACTGTGTGCCGGAATGCATATTCCAGGTGTCGGGATTATGGCAGAATTGACAGCGCATTGCACAACCGCTCATAAAAATTACATACCTCACACCCGGTCCATCCACCGAGCCAAAGCTTTCCAACGAATGAATATATCCTGTCAATTCTTTTTGTCCTTTCATAATCTTCACCTCATATTTGATAAAACCAACTTATCGTAAACTGCAATGGGGTCTGACCCTTTTTCAAAGGGGTCAGACCCCTTTGTTTGGTGGATCAAACCTTTTATGTTATGCTTACATCTCTGCGTGGCAGGTTCTGGAAATAACGTCCATCTGCTGCTCACGTGTCAAGTCGATAAACTTCACTGCATACCCGGATACACGGATTGTGAAGTTCGCATACTCTTCTTTCTCGGGATGTTCCATTGCATCAATTAACTTCTCTTTTCCAAATACATTGACATTCAGGTGATGCGCTCCCTGGTCAAAGTACCCGTCCAGCACATGGGTTAAATTGTCAATCCGCTCTTCCGGATTGTGTCCCAATGCTCCCGGACTGATTGTCTGGGTATTGGAAATACCATCCAGTGCTTCCTCATAAGGCAACTTTGCAACTGAGTTCAGAGAAGCTAAAAGTCCATTCTGCTCTGCACCGTAAGATGGGTTTGCACCCGGTGCCAAGGGCTCTCCTGCTTTTCTTCCATCCGGAAGTGAGCCGGTTGCTTTGCCATATACCACATTAGAGGTAATGGTCAAAATCGAAGTGGTAGGCTCTGAATCTCTATAGGTATGGCACTTTCTCAGTTTGGCCATGAAGGTTTTCAGCAGCCACACCGCAATATCATCTGCACAGTCATCATCATTTCCATATCTCGGAAAGTCACCCTCTGTCTCGAAGTCCACAGCTGTGCCCGCCTCATCGCGGATTACCTTAACTTTAGCATACTTGATTGCACTTAAAGAATCAACCACATGGGAGAAGCCTGCAATTCCTGTTGCAAATGTTCTTCTCACGTCGGTGTCAATCAGAGCCATCTCTGCAGCTTCATAATAATATTTGTCATGCATATAATGGATCATGTTCAATGTGTCAACATATAACTTAGCTAACCACTCCATCATTGCGTCATACTTATCCAGCACTTCATCATAGTCCAGATATTCAGAAGTAATCGGCTTATACGCCGGACCTACCTGTTCTCCGGACTTCACATCCACACCGCCATTGATTGCATAGAGCAGGCACTTTGCCAGGTTGGCCCGGGCACCAAAGAACTGCATTTCCTTGCCTGTCTGTGTCGCAGATACACAGCAGCAAATTGAGTAGTCATCTCCCCATACCGGACGCATTACATCATCATTCTCATACTGAATAGAACTTGTCGCAATCGAAATATGGGAAGCATATTTCTTAAAACTCTCAGGCAGTCTTGAGGAATATAGCACTGTCAGGTTTGGCTCCGGTGAAGGTCCCATGTTTTCCAGTGTGTGAAGGAAGCGGAAATCATTTTTCGTAACCATAGGACGCCCGTCCTGTCCGATTCCTGCCACTTCCAGAGTTGCCCACACCGGGTCTCCGGAGAACAGCTCATTATAGGAAGGGATTCTTGCGAACTTCACCATTCTGAATTTCATAACCAGATGATCAATCAATTCCTGAGCCTGTGCCTCATTTAACAGTCCTTTTTCCATATCTCTCTGAATATAAATATCTAGGAATGTAGAAATACGGCCTACACTCATGGCTGCACCGTTCTGTGTCTTAATCGCCGCCAAGTATCCAAAATACAGCCACTGCACTGCTTCTTTTGCATTTTTTGCAGGCCGGGAAATGTCGTAGCCGTAAACTGCTGCCATTTCTTTCATTTCTTTCAGAGCTTTTAGTTGATCTGCGACCTCCTCACGGAGACGGAAATCTGTCCCTTTCATTCCGTGTCTCTCGGTCTCATTAAAGTCTTCCATCTTCTTTTCAATCAAAAAGTCTATTCCGTAGAGAGCAACACGGCGATAATCACCAACAATACGCCCTCTTCCATACGTATCCGGAAGTCCGGTAATAATCTTATTGTGGCGTGCTTTTTTCATTTCCGGGGTATAAATGTCAAATACGCCTTGATTATGTGTCTTATGATACTTTGTAAAAATCTCATGCAGCTTTTCGCTGGGCTGGTATCCGTAAGTCGTACATGCCTGCTCTGCCATTTTAATCCCGCCATAGGGCATAAATGCTCTTTTCAGCGGCTTATCTGTCTGAAGCCCTACTACCTGCTCTAAATCTTTTGTTTTTTTATCTATATATCCCGGTCCGTAGGCTGTCAGCCCGGAAACCACCTCTGTCTCCATATCTAGAACGCCGTCTTTAGCACGCTCTTCTTTCTGGAGCTCCTGAAGCTTACCCCATAATTGATTTGTAGCCTCTGCGGGCTCTGCCAAAAAGCTTTCATCTCCTACATAAGGAGTATAGTTTTTTTGTACAAAATCACGAACATCAATGTCCTCTTTCCAAAGCCTTCCATTAAAATCATCCCATTGTCCATACTGTTTCATATATAAGATCCTCCTCTGATAAATGCAGGTTTTCCTTGATTTCACGCACAGTATAACATTACAGTTTATAAAAAACAAGAGGAAAATGAAAATAGTTCTCATTTTGCCCTCTTGTATCTAATTTTGTGCAATTTTGTCAATAATGCATAACTACCGGGGTGCCGGATGACACCATACTGTAGAGTGCTGCTGCACTATCCCAGGGCATATTGATACAGCCATGAGAGCCGTTCGTCCAGTACATATCTCCTCCAAATGCAGGCTGCCATGGTGCGTCGTGGAAACCTATGCCGCTGTGAGTCACCGGCATCCAGTAATCTACATGGGTCTCATACTCAGGCTCTCCTGTCTCCGGCACAATGTTTCCTACCAGAACAGTATTTGTGGTCGTCCACAAAACATCATACACACCTGGAGGGGTCGAGTGGTCATAAGGCCTGCCTGTAACGACAGCTGTCTCTAAAGCTACATTCCCTTCCATAATGTACCACATATACTGGTCACTTAAATCCACTTCAATAAACGTCTTTCCCCAGTCCTGTGCCTCATGAGTGGCTGCACGCTGAAAATATGCAGGTTCCTTTGTAATGACCTCTCCATTTTTGATACTGGCAAGCAGGGCCTGAGTCTCCGTAGCTCCGTCGACTGACCAGCCATAAGTACCCCCGCTTACCTCGGCAGCCTTTCCTGAGGGGGTGACCAGAGGCCTTGTTCTATAAAGTGTTTCATATTTGGCTACAAACCCATTCATGTACTCACCTACTTTTTCCTCGTGAAAAGTTACATTCATATTCCCATCCCAGGTAAGCCATGTTGAAATTAATTTCTTATCCACCACTTCCTGCTCCGGGGACATGTCATAAGTGATGCTTGCCCTGCTATAATTATTCAGTACTTCACATGCGCCGATTACTTCTTTAGATTCGGAGGTATACTTCGGTTTTAGGTAACACTCCGTCTTATCCAGATCCAGTACTGGCTCCAGCCTTTGTACGGCATCGGTTACCTCCTCCTGCATTGCTTTCTGATCCACCTTCGTCCCAAGAACTTCCGCTTTCACCACAAATTTGTCGCCGTCAAACTCCGGCTTTGCATTCACCGGGTCAGATTTACCCTCATTTTGAAAACTTTTCAGTTCCTGTATCCTGGTGTCAAGTTGTCTTTTATTGTAGTCAAACCCTAAGTCCTCCCGGATAATCTGCTTCTTCCAAAACATGGATGGCCAGAGGAATGCATTCTGGCCCTTCAGTGCTTTTTTTACTCCCCGGCTCTTCTTATACTTTATAGATATATCCGAACCTACTATTTTCTCTTCTAATCCTTCTTTAGGCTCCACCGTTAATGAATAGTTTCCTATCTGTTCTGCAAAATGACTCTCCACTTCACCTGTCGTTTTCATAGAGAAATTAACGCCATTAATTTTCGTACCGTAATAGAAATGATTAATAAAATAAACAGAAATCCCGAGGTAACTGCAAATTAAAATTCCAGCCGGGATTCCTAGTGCAAGTAATAACTTCTTTCTGTTTTCCACTTTATGTGCCCTCCTCATAAGCCTTACCTGCTTATATCATCACATTAAATAGAATATTTTTCAAGAAAAAAGTCGTAAAACTTATTACTTTTCTTTATTTTTCATCCCCCGGTAAATTTTTTCGGCCGTAACAGGAAGTTCTCTTATCAGCACTCCGGTCGCATTGTGTACAGCATTTACAATAGCCGGGGGCGGGGTGTTTATTACAATTTCCCCGATGGATTTCGCCCCAAAGGGCCCGGTAGGTTCGTAGCTGCTCTCAAACTCGACACGAATCTCTCCTACATCTAGACGGCTGGGTATTTTATATTGCATAAATGAGTTGCTGTAATTCTTTCCCTTTTCGTTATACACGATATCCTCAAAGAGTGCCATGCCGATTCCCTGTGCAATTCCGCCCTCTGTCTGCACTCTCGCCAGATTCGGATTTATCACAGTTCCACAATCTACCACTGCCGCATAATCTATCATTTCAATCTGTCCCGTCTCCTTGTCTATCTCTACCTCGGCTATACCGACCATAAAGGGCGGGGGTGATATCGGGGATGAGAAGGCCTCGCTCGCATACAGTGCATCTTCATTATTGCACATCACACGGTTACCGATTTCCTGCCTGGATATGCTCTCCCCGGTTTTCAGATTCAGAACCTTTTCCCCGTCAAATCCCACATCATCCGGAGCACAGTCCATGTAGGATGCCCCTTTTGCACAAATTTTCCTCCGGAGTATTTCACAGGTTCTAAGTACTGCCATTCCTGTCACGTAAGTTGTACTGGATGCATAGGAGCCGCAGTCATAGGGGGAGGAATCTGTATCTACACCATGTACGATAATTTCCTCCATGTCACAGTCCAGACATTCAGCGGCCATCTGGGCCAATATTGTATCACTTCCAGTCCCCATATCTGTAGCGCCTACCATCAGAGTATAAAAGCCGTCATCGTTTACTCTGATTCCTACGGATGCTGTATCAAGAGAGGCAATTCCGGAGCCCTGCATAGCCATAGCCACCCCCACGCCGCGGATCTTTCCGCCTCCCATATCCCGATAGGGATATTTATTATCCCAGTCGATCATCTTTTTTGCCCGCGCCAGACAACGGTCCAGGGCACAGCTGTTTGCAGTCTCTCCATAGTAAGCGGGCATTGTCTGCCCCTCCTTCACCATGTTGATTTCACGCAGTATAACCGGGTCCATGCCAAGTATTCCGGCCATTTCATTTACAGCGGACTCCATCGCAAATATGCCTTGGGTAGCACCGTAACCCCGGTAGGCTCCCGCAGACATCACGTTTGTATAAACCACATCATAAATGAAACGGAAAGCCTCTGCTTTCCCGTAGAGTGGAATAGACTTGTGCCCCGACAGCCCCACCGTGGTCGGTCCATGCTCTCCAAATGCTCCGGTATTGGAAAGTGTATACACGTCGATTCCTTTTATAATTCCATTCTTGTCTGCTCCAAGCCTGACGCGGATCTCCATCTCGTGTCTGGGAGAAGATGCAATAAAAGATTCCTCCCGGGTATAAACAAGCTTTGCGGGTTTTCCCGTTTTCCATGTAACCAACGCCGGATACACTTCAGTAACCGCGGTCTGTTTTGCGCCAAATCCGCCCCCGATTCTCGGCTTGATGACCCGGACTTTCGACTTCGGTATATCAAGAGCCGTTGCCAGAATACGGCGCACATGAAAGGGAATCTGAGTGGAAGACACCACATTCAGCCTTCCATAAGTGTCCAGGTGCGTGTAGGTGCGGAAAGTCTCCATCATGGCCTGCTGGTTTGCCTTTGTATGATAGGTTCTGTCCAGCACATAATCACAGGAAACCAGCACACTCTCAATATCTCCCTGCCCATCCTCCTCATGGGCACAGAGATTTCTCTTATTGTCGGCACCCACCGGAAAAAGGCTTTTCCAATTATCCTCTGGGTGAACTAAAATGGCATTGTCTTTCGCCTTTCTAAAATCCAGCAGAGGCTCCAGCACCTCATATTTTACTTTAATCAGCTTCATTGCTTTGTTTACAGCTTCCTTGCCGGTTCCCGCCACAATCGCCACAGCGTCCCCTACAAATCTGACACGCTGGTCTAAAATCAGTCTGTCGTAGGGGCTTGGCTCCGGATATGACTGTCCTGCCATGGTAAAGCGTTTGTCCGGACAATCCTCATATGTCAAAATACATTCAATTCCGGGTACAGCCAGTGCCCTGGTCAGATTGATGTCCTGAATCAGTGCATGGGCATGAGGGCTTCTCAGCAGTTTTACAATCAGACAGTCCGCCGGCGCCAGATCATCGGTATATACCGGCTGCCCTTCCACCAGTGCCCGGCTATCCACCTTAGGTACAGGCTGATTCACCACTCTCATGAATGTACCTCCTCTTTCATATGTTCCATATATTTACATATAGCCCGCAGCTGCCCCATATATCCAGTGCATCTACACAGGTTTCCTGAAAGATATTCCTTGATTTCCTCTATATTGGGATTTTTCAGCTCCCTTACCATAGCAAGTACATTCATAATAAATCCCGGGGAACAGAAACCACATTGCTCAGCTCCTTCTGCTGCCAGAAAGCTTCCAAACTCCTCTGCCTTCTCTTTCACACCCTCCAGAGTCGTAATCTCCTGTCCTTCTATGCTCAGTGCCAGTACAGAGCAGGAAAGACGAGATTTTCCATTAACCCAAACGGTGCACAGTCCACAGTTGGTCGTCTCACAGCCACATTTTACACTGTGGCATCCCAAATTTCTCAAAACATCCAGAAGTACAGTGTCACCTGTGGCCTCCGCGGTCACCCTTTTCCCATTTAATACAAACTCCACCGTCATGATTATTCCTCCATCAAAATTGCATGCATCGAACGCCGAATGAGAACCTCCGCCAGATGCCGGCGGTACTCGGCGCTCCCCCGCATATTTGTGCCATAGTCAAAACCAGCTGCTGCTTCCTTGGCATAATCCATTAACAAGCCATCAGAAATATCTCTGGGAATACTCCACTTTTTTTCCAGAACCTTAGCCTTCATAGGCCTTGCCCCTACAGAAAAATACCAGGTCTCTTTCCCATGCACCGGACCTGCCACAACTGCACACGTCAGCACCGGAAAATCCGTCTTTGCCCGGCGGACAGCGTCATATTTAAGTCTCCTATTGCTTTTCCTTATAATAATGGATACAAGAATATCCTTGTCCCGTTTTCTATTGATAAATTCCGACAGGCGGATTGTCCCCCCGTTGTACAATTCCACAAACGTATCCAGAGACAGCAGACAGGTTAGCACATCCGAAAACCCAAATCGGCCATAGACACTGCCTCCCACAGTCGCCTGATTTCTAAACTGTACTCCAACGATATGCCGCACAGATTCCGCAATAGAATCACCATACAAAACTTTGAGTCCCTCATGAAGCTCCAACTGCCGCAGCGTACACATAGCCCCAATACGGAATACATGGGCAGTCTCCTCAATCTGATCCAGACCTAGGTCCGATAAATCTATCAATGTCTGTACTCTCGCATTTCCCAGCCGCATCCAAAGCATGCCGCCCATAATACGGGCATTTCTGGCCTGATTCAACTCATAAGCCTCCTCCAGAGACTTTGCCTTTACATAATTATTAATCGTCAGCAAAACAACGCTCCTTTCGTCAAAGGGGTCAGACCCTTTTGCGGTCCGTTTTCAGAATATTCTCAAAATTTCCACTTTTCCCAAGCCGGACACTCTCCATCTCTTTTGCCAGTTCATCCGTCATATAGTCAAAGAGATAGTTCCTGTCCTCGGCCGGACGTCCCAAATATTCACTTCTTATCTCCTTTAGCATCAGTTCTATTTCTTCTTTCAAGCCTTTTGCCGAAAGACGCTGTGCCCCCTGCCCCATGATGATGACCTGTTCCAGGGCATCTGATGTAGCTACCGTAACATCATATTTTCTGTCCATATTGCGGACTGTCTTCTCAATATACTGGTCTGCCGTCTCAGCTTCTTTTGTATACACCACATTAATGTTGTGATATTTTTGCACTTCTCCTGGATTTTCCGCCACTTTATATGCGTCAAACACCAGAATCAGTATACATTTCTTATATCCCTGATAATTGCATAAAATATCCATCAGCTTGTCCCGGGCACTTTCCAGGTTTATTTCTGCCAGCGCTTTCAGCTCTTCCCATGCAAAAATAATATTGTACCCGTCAACCAGTAAATATTCTTCTCTTTTAGCATCATATTTACCTCTCTCCGGAGCCTTTACAGTTATCGGCCTGCTGTCTGCCATTCTTCGGATTGGATCTGGTGTTTTTCTGTAAATTGCATCCAGTTCCTCCTCAGTCAATTCTATTCTGGAAGCGGAAGAAGACGCCGGTTCATAACTGTGTCTTTCCTCCTCCGGCAACGATACTTTAAGAGGACTTTCCACATGCATATATTCCTCCACCTGATTCCATTTCACGACAAATCCGGCCCCATGTGCACAGAATACGGAACCCGTCGGGTTCTCCAGGTCTGTCTCTGAATCATAACCCTTCATGTCTATTATTTCCTCTGCATTGTGACAGGCTTCATAGCCTTTCAGGCTGCAGAATAGTCTGCCCCGCCCTCCTGTGTAGGAGAGAAGTTCTGTCTGGTATCCCCTCATAGTTGACACCGGTACGGTCCCTGTGAGAACAGACATCCCATCCTCCAATTCCGGCGGCTCAAAATCCCCGTACATTTTCTGGATATCCGATATGGCCCGTCCTATATTTTCGCCGGGGACCTCCAGCCGAAACTCATAGTAAGGCTCCAAAAGGATACTTTTTGCTCTTTTCAGCCCCTGCCTGACAGCCCTGTAAGTCGCCTGGCGAAAATCTCCGCCTTCTGTATGTTTCAGGTGCGCCCGTCCGGCAATCAGGGTGACTTTGATATCTGTAATGCCGGCCCCTGTCAGGACTCCCCTATGCTCCTTCTCCTCCAGATGTGTGAGTATCAGCCTCTGCCAGTTCCGATCCAGCATATCTTCGCTGCAGTCTGACGCAAACTGAACTCCCGCCCCCCTTTCTCCTGCCTCCAGCAAAAGATGAACTTCCGCATAATGGCGAAGGGGTTCAAAATGTCCCACTCCTTCTGCGAACCCTTCTATGGTCTCCTTATATACAATGTCCCCCGCGCCAAATTCTACGCTTACACCAAATCGTTCCTTAATAATGTTTTTTAGGACTTCAGTCTGTACTTCTCCCATCAGCTTTGCATGAATCTCTCCCAGCTGTTCCTCCCAGACAATATGCAGCTGGGGGTCCTCTTCCTCCAGTTGCTTCAGATTCTGCAGCATGCTGTGCACGTCACAGCCAGGAGGAAGCTGTATCTGATAGGTAAGAACCGGTTCCAGAACAAACATATCCAACCCTTCCTCCGCGCCGATTCCCTGTCCGGGGTATGTATGCTCAGGTCCTGTAACCGCACAGACTCCCCCTGCAGCCACTTCCTGTACCGTTTCATATTTTGACCCGGAATAAATCCGGATCTGGTTTACTTTCTCTTCTATATCAGGAAGGATATCTTTCACCTTCAAAATACCGCCGGTCACTTTCAGATAAGTCAGCCTGATTCCCTGCTCATCCCTGGCAATCTTATAAACCTTGGCGCCGAAATCCGAAGGATATGCTTTGCTTTTCGCATACTCCCGCATGCCTTCCAGCAATTCTTCCACGCCATCTGTATAAAGTGCCGAGCCAAAATAGCAGGGAAATATCTTTCTTGAATAGACCGCCTCTGCCACAGACGATTTCTCTATCTGCCCTGTTCCCAGGTATTCCTCCAGTAGTTCTTCCCCACACAAAGCAAGTTCTTCAAACCATTCACTGCTCCTATCTTCCCGGGCAGAAGCCTCACCAAAATCAACACACTCTTCACCCAGACGTTTTTTCAATTCCTTTAAAATGGATTCTCTGCCTGTTCCTGCCTGGTCCATTTTATTCACAAATATGAATGTAGGAATCTGATATCGCTTCAGCAAACGCCAAAGTGTCACTGTATGCCCCTGCACACCGTCTGGCCCACTTATAACAAGAACAGCATAATCCAACACCTGAAGGGTCCGCTCCATCTCCGCAGAGAAATCCACGTGGCCCGGCGTATCCAGCAAAATAATCTCTATATTTTCCCATGAAAATACAGCCTGCTTGGAAAATATTGTAATTCCCCTGGCACGCTCCAATTCATATGTATCCAAAAATGCATTCCTGTGGTCCACCCGCCCCAACTTCCGAATCCTTCCACTTAAGTACAGCATACTTTCTGATAAGGTTGTCTTCCCCGCGTCCACATGAGCCAGGATTCCAGCCACCAGTTGCTTTTCTCTGCCCGTCTTCAATAATGCTTCTCCTTCGGTTTATCTCCGTCGTCTTTCTTACAAAAGGATTCTACCTCTTTTATGTCCAGTTTGCAACAGCACTTTCTTCTATAACAATAAACATCAAAGGACAACAGCCTTTTCATATAGATTTTCTTTTTTTCATAACCAGGCCGGGAAATAATTACCGGCCCCTCCCTTTAGAAACAATCCCAAGACCAAATTTATAGCTTTTTCTTGACAAACATTGTTTCTCTTAGTATACTAGTCAGGTGGCTGACGGTTATGCCATAACATACAGGGGATTGGTCAAATGGTATGATAGGGGTCTCCAAAACCTTTGGTGGGAGTTCGATTCTCTCATCCCCTGCTTTTAAGCGTTCATTTTAGGATGAGCGCTTATTTTTTTATTTATAAATCAGCCTGTTTTTGTAACGAAATCTCAATAATTGATACATATATTATAAGGAGGTGGATTCATGGCAGATATAGAAAAAATTTATAGTGAGTATATGCCACAGGTTTATAGATACCTTTTTAGTCTTTGTCATGATTCAAACCTTGCCGAAGAATTGACTCAGGAAACTTTTTTTCAGGCACTTAAGTCTATTGGGAATTTTAGGGGGGACTGCAAACTATATGTATGGCTGTGTCAAATAGCAAAACATGTATGGATTAAAGATTTAAAGAGAAGAAAAAGGGAAGATACATATGAGCATAGCCAAGAAAAGCTTGTATCATCTGATTCACCTGAAGCGCACGTACTTAGAAAGGAGCAAATGATGGACATGTATAAACTACTTCATGAGCTTAACGAGCCAATGCGGGAAGTCATGTATTTGAGAATAGATGGTAATTTCAGTTTTAGGGAAATTGGAGAAATAATGGGAAAAGATGAGAATTGGGCTCGAGTTACCTATTATCGCGGAAAATTGCAATTAAGGAGGGAAAGCGATGAAATGTGAGATAATCAAGGATTTATTGCCTTCATATATAGATGGCTTAACCAGCAATGAAAGCAATCAAGAGATAGAAACACATTTATCCGATTGTGATACCTGCCGAAAATATTATACTGAAATGAAAAAAGATATTAAAGGTATATTTCCTGCCGCCGATATTAACGAAGAAAAGCTAATCCATAAAATCAAAAAAAATTTGTTTATTTATAAACTCCTTTTAATGCTCCTTCCATTTCTGATTATTGGATTGCTGTGTATTATATTCAATTTCATTAAATTTCCGGTAAGTATCAATGATAATAATATTGCAGCATTGTATGAATTAAAAAACGGTGATATCTATTTGGAGGTAACAATGCCGGAAAACTCAAACCAAGGTAGATTTTCCGACTACACATCACCGGAAAATTATGAAATAACAAGAAAAGCAAAAGTTCCTCCAGAGGCAAACGTGGTGTTTTATACCACAATCTGGGATATGATTAATTCAAAAGGCGAAAAAGAGCCTGAAAAAGTATGGCCCGCAGTAGTACAGAGAGGCAGCTTAATTAATGGAGGAGATTTCACACAAGACTTTAAAGGCATCACTTATGGCCGGGAAGGGAAGAAAGAATATAAAGTTATCTGGGAGGAAGGAGACCCTATCAGAAAAGCTCCCAGCGAAATTGAGGAAAAAGCTGCCAAGTTATATGGCCATGGCGGTCTTTAGATATCCCCAAATACGTCTATGAGTCCGCCATGCTATTTAACTCGCTTAATCCGTTAATTGTGGCAAGTGATTTATGTCACAGAAATATTGATAAAACGCGTGAATAGCCCTCTCTTCTTCGACGTTCTGGGATGTTTCCTTCATATCGAGCAGGATTTGCTGCATCATGCTGTTTGAAAAATATTTGAACACCGTACTTCCCCATCGTGGGAGAGGATTGCTGCCATCGAAATAATCCCAATACAGCATACTGTTGTTTGAATTCAAGCGGATTTTATACTGGTCGTGACATTCTACAATTCCGTTTTTGCATAAGTCTCCCCAAAAATCATCCTTTACCATAATGACTCCCAGTATCCGACGCTCTTTTTCCGGAGTATTAGGAGTACGTCCGGTCAACAAGCAGGCAGAGTTGGGCCTTAACTTACTCGGAACGCGCGGTTCTCCCTTAGAATGGCCACTTAGATAATATCCGGTCGATACAGTACCAGATGAAAAAATCTCATTTAGGTCATTTAGATCAATATTAAAAGCTGCTTGCGAATTTGCCGTGATTTTTAAAGTACGGAGTCTCTGACGGCGCTCCTGTTTTTCCTGAATCACTTGTTTTTGAGCGTTCTTCAACTCTAGCTGTCTGTTACATATAGTATTTATTTCATTTTGAGCAGACTGGTTTTTGAACGTTAAAAAGTTAGCAAAGGCGTCAGGATATATGAATTTTTTATCTTCCTTGGAAAAGGAGACAGTAACAATATTTCCTGAATGATTTGTTATTGTTCCCTGTCCGAAGGCTTTGTGTTCAACTTTTTTTCCAACTACTTGCATTTTATGTCTTGTATGATATTTGTAGATACAAATAATCATACTCTCCTTTCTTTTAGCTTTTTGATTATAATACATTGAGATGCTGTAAATTTTGCTATATTATAATTGGTGTTAAATATATGCAATGATACTAGGCTCCCAAGGTCATGCGTTTCATGCTTGCATGAAAAAAGCATGACCTTGGGACCCATGAAACATGAGAAAGTAGCCCGAATAGGGCGGATTTCGAATGTTTTTAGGATTGCGGGAGCACAAAGTGCGGAGCAATCCGTAGGTATCAGCGGGCAAAATACCTTTTGACTTCTACATTATTCAATAAATTTAGTATAACATATTTTTTTAAAAAAGTAAACTTATTATTGACATCAGTCCATTAAAGGTGTAGAATAAAATTTTATTTTTATTATATGATACATTTTTTTGATTGATGTTTTGAAGTAAAATAAAGTTATGATAATCAATTGAGATAAAATACAGCTTGTAGTATAATTTTAGAAAACAAATGAATTGAGGTCTGTCATGGAAAACAAATTTCCGATACAAGTAAAGAAAATGCAGAAAATGGAAACCACATATATTGCTTTTGGTCAGGGAACAAAAATGCCCTTTATCACATGTGACGAGGAAACGTTCAACGACCAGGTATGGGTATTTTCAACAGAAAAGAAAGCGAAAGAAATTACTCAAAAGTTTAAGGATGAAAATCAGGATTTTATGATGATTGTACGTATGAAAAATGCTCAGCTTTTGGGATTTTACAGCAGCTTGTACCTGCTGGGAGTAAACGAAATCGTATTTGTGGAAGAAGAACAGACCACAAAAATGCCACTGGATAAAGTAGTTGTACCACCTGATTATTCCAAACTTCCAAAAGAAAAACAGCCTGTTGTAAATCCGCAGCTGCAGTTGACCGGACTTTATTTCATGCAGGAGATATATCGGAATAAGCCAAATAACGAGAAACCGGAACTTCGCAATTTGGAAGAAGAAATGGCTGTCAACTTGGTGCGCTCCAGACTTCTTATGGCTTTGGAAGTGCAGGAAAAAGGGGAAGTGCCCAGTGGTTCCAATATTAAAATCCCCTGTGTGAAAAATAAGGAGGGAAAGATGTTCCAGCCATTTTTTACAGATCACAATGAATTAAAAAAGTTTCATATTGAAAATCGTTTTCAGGTAAATATGTTCGACTTTGTGAATGTCGAAAAGATGCTTGGAGCCGGTGTAGATGGAATTGTAATTAACCCACAAAGCATGAATATTGTAATCTCAAAAGATACGATTCCCGGACTCCTGCAGCGATTTGCACAGATATGGGCAGAATGAGCTAAAAACACTATGATGGAGTCAGCGTCCTATGTAATTGGTTATTTTCTATAGTCAACTTCATATTTTTCCAATTATCGCCCAATAGATTTGTTTCTTTCCAGCTTCCATTGTCAAGAATATATTCATGGAGAAGGATATCATACCCATTAGTAAGTCTGACAAAATCAAACCGATAGCTTTTTCCGTTTCCGGACGCATAAATATAGATCATGTCGTCTTTATGCTCGGTTTTGTCTATTTTATCAATTAATTTCAAATTATTCCCATAGACAATTTGCACTATGGCGTCCGAAAGGTAAAACCAACTATGCATGGGCGCACAGAGAAAATCTTCAGGAATATAGTAAATATTCTTAATCTTCCAATTCTCATCAGAAGTTTTTTCCGTTGTAATCAGACCATAATAATAGGCAAATTGACTGCCTTCATATTGCTCTTCATTGCCATTAACTTTGATCCCGGTTATCACCTCTATTTCAACCATATAGTATTGAATGCGGGCAGGTGTACGGGAGGGCGTGTATGCGGGAATCAGTTTCAAAAGAGTTGTATATCCTATTCCCTCAAATGAATCAATAAATTGATTAAGTGACACTTCCTTTTGCATTTCCTTTGTCAGCAATTCGTATGCATACGGGTAAGGAGCTTTCGACAATCCAATCGTACCACACCCGCCTGAATAGCCAAACATATTAGAAGCTTCCCGCAATATTCCATAATATGCAAGGATTAAGTCCTCAGGATTGTCAAAATGCTTCTCCAGCAGCGGTGGAGTTTCATTTTCTTTTTGGAAATTCTTAAATGAATACGAATTAGGATACGGAAGTGCTTTAGAAGGCCGCTGAAAGCGCTCGCTGTTGATTGCGCTCTCCTGATTCATTACTGATACAGTTTCATTTGAACTTTGCAATGGGGAACAAAGATTTCCACCCGCAACAAGTCTATGTGACGATTTTGCGGGCGGTCTTATCAAGCGGACCAGCATAAAGCAGCAGATAATTCCAAGTACGATTACACAGATTGTTGTGAAAAGGGCTCTTTTTCTGATCAGAATTACCACAAGCATTCCCTCCATTTTTACAAAATTATATGAAGGGATACTGCCAGTTATGCTGCCTATTCGATAATATACGCACTGACAATTTCTCCATAATAAGCAGTGTGTAAATCCTTGTTGCTGCCATGGAAAAAGCTATCAACATCCTGAGGATAAAATTTCTTCTTATTCTCCTTCGCAATAGCAAGCATATCTTGTTTCTGTTTATATGAAACTCTGCATTCAAGTGTCAGGGGAAATTCCTTAATTGCAGGGACTGAAATAATCTCAGGCGTTTCAAGTGTTAAATTCAATTCTTTAATTTTATCACAATCACGTCCCGACTTTGTACCGCAAACTCCTAATATTTTTTTATCAAAGTCTCCATATGGAATATTTATTGTAAATTCAGGATTCTTTTCTAATTGATGCTTTGTAAAGCGGTTTTCCCTGACGAGGGTGATAAATGTTGGTTTCCCCCATACAATTCCAAGTGTGCCCCAGCCAATGGTCATGGAATTTACCTTATCTTCTACTTTTGTGGTGAGCAAGACGCCATTTCCAAGCACCTTCATAATATCATTGGCATAATCAAATATTTCGATTTTTTTCTTCATAGTGTGATTCCTCCCTTTTTCTATTATAAGTTCTCGGAATTTCCAGCCTTCATTTTTCAAGGCTTTCCATCCCTTTATTTTAAAAATCACCCACCTTTTTTGCCGAAAACACTTGACA
>NZ_SLZZ01000041.1 GCF_004346165.1 Muricomes intestini
ACAGGGGGTTCTTCCCTGAAATAAGACAACTCTCTATATTTTTCAAGCAGCACAGTACGGTGCTGCTTGAAATAACAATTTATAAGTTTAACCTGCATCTTCCAATACTAACGATTGAAGTTATGTAAAATTTGTGCTAAAATTGGAAACGCTGCAGAGAATTTTACGTTGGAAAAATACCCGGGAATAAATGGAAATTTTGAGGCAGGTACATGATAATCCGGGTAAGATTATCGGAGGATAAAGGAAGAATGAAGAAAAAACCAGACAAAATAATGAGTCTGTTGTTAGACCTTGCGCAGAATATGAAAGAATGCGGGGAGTATTTCAGCAAATTTATAATCCATTCTCCATCAGATCTGAAAGTCTTTTCTGAAAAAGTGAAGGATTTTGAGAGCAATGGGGACACCGTTTTACACGAGATTAATGTAGAGCTTAACAAAGCCTTTATCACATCTATCGATCCCGAAGATATACTGACACTGGCAGAAAAAATGGATGATGTTGTAGATTGTATTGAAGAAACCTCAGCCTATTATTATATGTACCGCCTGACAGACGAGGACGATTATATGTCCGATTTCAGAATCCATATAGGGTTTTGTACCGCAGAACTGTACACTGCCATTGACCTTCTTGTGCAAAAGCAGCTGAAAAGAGTCAGGGAGCATACAATCAATGTGAAGACAAGTGAAGAAGAGGGGGATACTCTGGAGCGCAAAGCCATCCGCAGTCTGTTTAAGAAATATTCCGATCCTATTAAAATTATTCAGTACAAGGATTTGTATCAGGTGCTGGAAGAGTCTGTTGATGCATGTCAGGCGGTCGCAAAGTCGCTTGATATTGTTATTATGAAGAACTTATAGGAGGCAGCACAGGATGGCTATTGTTATTTGTATTATACTGCTGGCTCTGCTCTTTGACTTTATCAATGGGTTTCACGATACTGCGAATGCGATTGCAACAGCTGTATCTACTAAGGCCCTGACTTTGAAAAAGGCAATTATCATTGCTGCCGTCATGAATTTTATTGGAGCAAATGTTTCCACAAATGTTGCCCAGACCATTGCTACAGATATTGTAGATCTGGACCACATTTCAAATGCTTCCATGGTCATGATTGCAGCTATTCTATCGGCAATTATCTGGAATCTGATTACTTGGTATTTTGGGATTCCAAACAGCTCTTCCCATGCATTGATTGGGGCCCTGACCGGTGCAGCGCTGGCGGATGCAGGTGCTTCTGCAGTGAAACTTAGGGGCTTGGGAAAGGTGGTTTTATTCCTGGTCATTTCTCCTATTGCAGCCATATCAGTTGGCTATGTAGTGTTTTCCATTTTTAGAGTAATATTTAAAAAAGCAAATCTGGGGAGAGCAAATTTTATTTTCCGCAGACTTCAAATATTGACTGCTGCGGTGCAGGCTTTTTCACATGGAACTAATGATGCCCAGAAGTCAATGGGTATCATTACAATGGCATTGGTAGCACATGGATATCTTGACAAGCTGGTGATTCCTCACTGGGTACAGATTTTGTGCGCGCTGGCTATGGCCCTGGGAACTTCTATCGGCGGGTGGCGGGTTATTAAAACTGTAGGCACGCGGATTATGAAGCTGAAGCCTGTAAATGCTGTAGCGGCAGATGTTTCCTCAGCCTTGGTCATTCAGGCGGCAACATATTTCGGAATGCCTGTAAGCACAACCCATGTGATATCTTCTTCTATTATGGGGGTAGGTGCCGCAAACCGGATAAAAGGAGTAAAATGGAGTACAGCCAAGGCCATGGTGACAGCGTGGTTTACAACAATTCCGGTCACAATTATCATATCTGCGGGAATCTTTACCATATTTAAACTATTCTTATAAAAAATGGGGGCTCTCAACAAGCCCCTTTTACTATAACAAATTTATTCCATTTTCTAATGTGCAGTCCATTATTTCCTTCGGCCAAATGGAAGACTGCACCTCACCGATATGTGCCTTGCGGAGATAGTACATACAGATTCTGGACTGCCCGATACCGCCGCCCACTGTATATGGAAGCTCTCCGTCAAGCAGAGACTTTTGAAATGGCAGGCTGGCGCGTTCTTCGCAGCCGGCAAATCTTAACTGTCTCTTCAGTGCTTCTTCATCTACACGGATACCCATGGAGGACAATTCAAGTGCAATGTCCAGCACAGGGTAGTAGACAATGATATCTCCGTTTAACTCCCAGTCATCATAGTCAGGTGCACGGCCGTCATGTTTTTCGCCGGAGGCAAGCTCCTTACCAATCTGGGAGATGAAAACGGCTCCTTTGGCCCTTGCGATACGGTGTTCTCTTTCCTTTGGTGTTTTGTCAGGGAACATCTCTTCCAGTTCCTGCGTCGTAATGAAGAAAATATCATCGGGAAGGAGCGGCTCTATATAATTATATCGCCTGGATATGTAGTCTTCTGTCTCTTTCAAGGCACTGTAGACCTTGCGCACAGTGTATTCCAGGGTTTCTGTATTGCGTTCTTCTTTTGATATGATTTTTTCCCAGTCCCATTGATCCACATAGATTGAGTGGATATTATCGGTATCCTCGTCACGGCGGATGGCACTCATGTCTGTATACAGGCCTTCACCGGAATGAAAACCATAGTGCTTCAGCGCGTACCGTTTCCATTTTGCGAGGGAGTGAACAATCTCAGCCGGGGCATCCTCCTGTTCCTTGATTCCGAAAGACACAGGGCGTTCCACTCCGTTTAGATTGTCATTGAGGCCTGATTCCGGACGCACAAAGAGGGGTGCTGACACGCGGGTCAAGTGAAGCGCTTTCGCGAGAGAACGCTCAAAGTGATCCTTGAGTTCTTTAATAGCAACTTCAGTTTCCCGTATGGTGAGGGGAGAGTGGTATCCCTGAGGAATTATCAATTCTTCCATAATGTAAGCTCCTTTTATTTGTTTTGATAAAACTGCTGATGTTCCTATTTTACAGTTTGGCGGGAAAGAAGTCAATGTTCTCCTTATAGTTGATATTGTCCGGTTACAGCAGAAATGCAATGGAAATAATTTTGTGAAAAATAATAAAATCAATAAAACAAATGAACATTCACTTTATAGAAAAGGTAGACTTTTCATTTAAAGGAGAAAATTCCCAGGAAATGAAGGCTCAGAAAGTTTTATCTTATTGGACAACAGGGAATGATAAGAAAAGATAATAGAAATATTAGAATAGAGGTGGGTGTTAATCAATGATTCTTTAAAGTAAGGTTAGCATTCATCTCTATTATTGACCTGAATGTATTGCGGGCATCTGGGTGAGGTTGTATAATAAAGGCATAAATCAGGTGAAGAAAAGGAGGCTTGCTTGTGAAGATAGATATGCATTGTCATGTTAAAGAAGGTTCCATTGACAGCAAAGTAAGCGTGGATGAATATATAACACTTTTAGAAAAGAAGGGTTTCCAGGGAATGGTAATTACAGATCATAACACATATAAGGGATACCGTTACTGGAAGAATAATATGAAAGGAAAAGTCCATAACGATTTTGTTGTGCTAAAAGGAATAGAATATGATACAAGAGATGCCGGGCATATTCTAGTGATTATGCCGGAAGGCGTGAAGATGAGGATTCTTGAGATGCGGGGACTGCCGGTCTCTGTATTGATTGATCTAGTACACCGCAACGGCGGAGTCCTCGGACCTGCCCATCCCTGTGGGGAGAAGTATTTGAGCATCACGAATACAAAGCGGTTTTACACGAACCCGGAAGTGATGAAGAGGTTTGATTTTATTGAGGCTTATAACTGCTGTGAGTCGGCAGCTTCAAATGCGGGAGCACTAAAGTTGGCGGAAAAATATGATAAGGTGACGGCGGGAGGGAGCGATTCTCACAAACCGGACTGTGTGGGACGAGCTTATACAATTCTGCCCGAGCCTGTCACATGTGAGACAGAGCTGATTTCTATGATCCACAAAAAGACGAAGTTTGAGACAGGCGGGACTCTGTATGAAAAAACAACAAAGGAAAGAATAGGAAAAGTCAATAAGGTTTTAGTGTATTCCTTCTGGCTATATAATAAAGGCGGGGAACTGCTTAAACGTCACGGAAGAAATGAGAAGATAGAGGTAGAAAATCCAATTGATCCGATTGATCCTATTGAAATGTATTATACAGGAGAGCAGAAACTCTCCTGAGAACTGTTGTACTGTCAATCCTGGATGGGGAATAGGCCGCAGCAAAAATATATGCAGAGATTCATTTATATGGCATACCTTAAAGGAGCCGGGATTATCCTATTCCTGGCTCTTTTGCTTTACATTGCATGGACAGATTATAAAATAAAAAGAATACCGGATAAATACACGGCAGCCTTGCTGCTGTGGGGCATTATATGGGCAAGGTTCTATCCGGCTGTCCCACTGCAGGACAGAGTGGCAGGCGGAACTGTGGTCAGTGGGATTTTGTTAATCCTTTCCCTGATCAGACCCGGATGCTTCGGGGGCGGAGACATTAAGCTGATGGCGGCAGCCGGGATTCTGACTGGTTTAAACCGCAATATCTGGGCTTTTGTGTTGGCTGTACTGTTAGCCGGGATACATGTCTGCAGGAAGCTGCTGGTGCCCCTGCCTCCGGATTCAAAAAGGCGAAGAGAGAGTTTTGCTTTTGGCCCTTTTTTATGTGTGGGAATAATAGCTGCCATACTATTCGGAGATTGTCTGACAGACTGGTTTTGGCATGGATAGTGTACTGTATTCTAATGAGAGGCTGCTTTTCGGTATTGTCCCGGAGTTTGGGCATATTTACGCTTGAAAAGCCGGTTAAAGTAAGAGAGATTGTTAAAACCGGACTGAGCCGCAACCTCCAGTATGGAATCTTCAGTTGTGAGAAGAAGACGGGCCGCCATGGTGAGCCGGTAATCATTGAGGTATTCCATGAATCCGGTTTCCATGTGCGTTTTGAAAAACTTCATGAAATGGGATTTACTGTAAAATGCGATCCTAGCCATCTTCTCTACAGTTATGGGTTCAGCATAATGTTCCTCTACGTATTTTAGCAGGATTTTCAGTTTTTCCAGTGACTTCTGTCTG
This sequence comes from Muricomes intestini, assembly GCF_004346165.1. Lineage (GTDB taxonomy): Bacteria > Bacillota > Clostridia > Lachnospirales > Lachnospiraceae > Muricomes > Muricomes intestini. Next base: position 5,062 of record NZ_SLZZ01000041.1, read on the forward strand.
GCATTCCGGACAGATTCTTTATTACCATGTACTGAAATTAGAAGAAAAAAGAACTGGAATAAGTAACCTTTCAACGCCAGCTGATACCCCTGGGGTCTTGCCGCACACAACTCATCAATGTGGCCGATACACCCTAAAAGGTCCGGATAGTCAGTGCAGGAGGGGGTGATAAAGGTCAGGACAGGGAGTTTTGACTGCAGCAGGGGAAATATAAATTCACCGGCACAAAAGTCATTTTCTCCTGTAATCAGCATTTCTGCCTTGAAAATAATATTTTCATACTCCATGATGTGTTCAGCTTTCTGTTCAATGGAGTGCAGCTGCCCCGGAAGAACGAAGACCATATCCCCGGCAGTGACAGTTCTGGTCTCAAAGTCCACCGACACATACCCTTGTCCCTTTTTAATGACAATCAGTTCTATTTCATCATGCCAGTGAAGCGGAACTCCTGTGAAATCCAGAGGAATGGAGCAAAGGTAGGTGTTATAAGGAAAGTTTATGTCTGTGTGTGATTTTGTTTCATGATAATTTTGATATTCTGCAATATTCATAGGTTTCCCCTGTCTTCTTTTGGTAATGATAGTATTGTACTATAATATAAGACTATCTTGCAAGAAAAGAGGAAAAAATAATACTATACTATTCTAGAGTTCAACCTGAGAAAGGAGTAAAAATATGGACATAAAAGAAAAGCTGCAGCAAAAGTTGGGAAAAGGAATCGTGGAGGCAGCAGACGAAGAGATTTACTATGCACTTTTAGAGATTGTAAAGGAGCTGGCCAAAGGGAAAGAAAGAGGAAGCGGCAAAAAGAAACTGTATTATATTTCAGCAGAATTTTTGATTGGGAAGCTTTTGTCCAATAATATGATTAATCTGGGCATATATGATGAGGTCAGAGATTTGCTTGCGGAAAATGGAAAGAACATATGTGAGATCGAGGAGGCAGAACCGGAGCCCTCTCTGGGAAATGGCGGACTTGGGCGGCTGGCAGCCTGCTTCTTGGATTCTGTGGCCACTCTCGGACTGCATGGGGATGGTATTGGATTGAATTACCATCTTGGCCTTTTTAGGCAGAAATTTGAAAATAGATGTCAGAGAGAAACTGCAAATCCCTGGATAGAAGAAAAAAGCTGGCTCACCAGGACAGAAGTGACTTATCCCGTTACATTTAAAGGAATGACTCTGAATTCGAGAATGTACGATATCGAAGTGACCGGCTATAACAATATTACGAATAAACTTCATTTGTTTGATGTGGAGACGGTGGACGAGGGGATTGTAGAAGAAGGGATTACTTTCGACAAAGAGGATATTGCAAGAAATCTGACTTTGTTTTTATACCCTGATGACAGCGACGAGGATGGGAGGCTGCTTCGGATTTATCAGCAATATTTCATGATAAGCAATGGAGCAAGACTAATTCTTGACGAATGCATGGAAAGGGGATGTAATCTTTATGACCTGCCAGACTATGCGGTAATTCAGATTAATGATACCCATCCGACTATGGTGATTCCGGAGTTGATCCGCCTGCTGATGGAGCGGGGGATGGATATGGACGATGCAATTGACGTGGTGTCACGCACCTGTGCGTACACAAACCACACCATTCTGGCGGAAGCGCTGGAAAAATGGCCTGTTGAATATTTCAAAAAAGTGGCTCCGCAGCTTGTTCCGATTATAGAAGTGCTGGATGACAAGATAAGAAGAAAACATACAGATGAGAGAGTATATATTATAGATAAAAACGATACGGTCCATATGGCACATATCGACATTCATTATGGCTTCAGTGTGAATGGCGTGGCATCTCTCCACAGCGAAATACTTAAGAAAAATGAACTGAATCATTTTTATAAAATATATCCGAAAAAATTTAATAACAAAACAAATGGAATTACATTTCGCCGCTGGCTGCTCCACTGCAACCCACTGTTGACCGGGTTGCTCGATAATGTGTTGGGAATAGACTATCATCTGGATTCCGGCAAATTAGAAGAGCTCATGAATTTTAGAGAAGATAAGGATGTACTGGAGCGTTTGTTAGAAACCAAAAGGGAGAATAAAAAAGCACTCTGCCGATACCTTAAAGAGACTCAGGGGGTAGAACTGAATTCAGATTCTATATTTGATATCCAGGCAAAACGCCTTCATGAGTACAAGCGCCAGCAAATGAACGCACTGTATGTTATTCATAAATACCTGGAAATCAAAGCAGGAAAATTTCCTGCCATTCCTATAACAGTAATATTTGGGGCAAAGGCCGCGCCGGCTTATATAATTGCGAAGGATATTATTCATCTGATTCTCTGTCTGCAGGAGGTAATTAACCATAATCCAGAAGTGAGCCCTTATCTCCAGGTCGTGATGGTGGAGAACTACAATGTAACTAAAGCAGAGAAATTAATACCTGCGTGTGATATCTCTGAGCAGATTTCCCTAGCCTCCAAAGAAGCAAGCGGGACGGGCAACATGAAGTTCATGCTAAACGGTGCGGTGACTCTGGGGACCGAGGACGGGGCAAATGTAGAGATACATCATCTGGTAGGAGATGACAATATCTTTGTATTTGGAGCGTCCAGCGATGAGGTCATCATGCATTATGAAAAGAAGGACTACGTTTCCAAAGATTTCTATAAAAGGAATAAGGATATTAAAGAAGCAGTGGACTTTATTACAGGTGACGAAATGCTGGCGGTCGGAAACAAGGAGAGTCTGACCAGACTGAAGCAGGAGCTTTTGGACAAAGACTGGTTTATGACTCTCCTGGACTTTAAGGCGTATACAGAGAAAAAAGAGGAGGTACTCAAGGCCTATGAGAACAGGAGCGAATGGGCAAAAAAAATGCTGGTGAATATTGCAAAATCAGGATATTTTTCCTCCGACAGAGCAATAGAAGAATATAACCGGGATATTTGGAAATTATAAAAAATGATTGCAATTACTGCGCAGCAGGTGTATATTTAAAATATGGGTTGGAAACGTTACCGAAATCGTTTCCGAAGCCGATGAAACTACTTAAAGTCAATTAGAGGAGAGGAGAAGTAAGCTATGAAGATGAAGAAATTTTTAGCTGCGGCTTTGGCAGTTACTATGGTTGCAGGTCTTAGTGTCGGGTGTAAAAGCAACAAATCCGATTCGTCCGATGAAGGTACAGTTTATTATCTGAGTTTTAAACCAGAGCAGGCGGAGCAGTGGGAGGCTATTGGTAAAGAGTATACCAAAAAAACAGGTGTAAAGGTAAAGGTGCAGACTGCGGCATCAGGAACTTACGAACAGACATTGAAATCAGAGATTGCTAAGAAGGATGCACCTACAATTTTCCAGGTTAACGGACCTGTCGGTTATCAGAATTGGAAAGATTACTGTGCGGATTTGTCTGACTCGGATTTGTATTCCTGGCTCAACGATAAGAGCATGGCAATTGAAGGCGAAGATGGCGGAGTGTTTGCTGTTCCCTATGCAGTGGAAGGATATGGTGTTATCTATAATCAGGAAATTATGGACAAGTATTTTGCTCTGGACGGTGCAAAGGTGGAATCAATGGACGATATCAACAACTTTAATACATTGAAGGAGGTTGTTGAGGACATGACAGAAAAGAAAGATCAGCTGGGCATTGCAGGCGTATTTTCTTCCACTTCATTCTCACCGGGAGAAGACTGGAGATGGCAGACACATCTGATGAACCTTCCTATCTATTATGAATATAAGGATGCAGGAGTTACTGATGAGGATGAAATTACATTTGAATATAATAAAGAGTTTAAGAATATCTTTGACCTGTATTTGAATAATTCTGTTACAGAGCCTGCTATGCTAGGATCCAAGACAGTAGCTGATTCTATGGCAGAATTTGCCCTGGGCAAATCCGCAATGGTACAGAACGGCAACTGGGCATGGGGCGATATCAATGGAGTTGATGGCAATACAGTAAAAGAGGACAAAGTAAAATATCTGCCTATCTATACCGGTATGGACGGCGAGGAAAAACAGGGCCTGTGTGTAGGCGGAGAGAACTATTTCTGTATTAATAGCGAGGCTTCTGAGGCGGATCAGAAGGCATCTCTTGAATTCCTTCAGTGGCTGTTCGGAACCGATGAAGGGAAAGACAAAGTTACCAATGAACTGGGATTCATCACACCGTTCAATACGTTTGAAGATGATGAAAAACCGACTGACCCATTGGCACAGGAAGTAATCCGCTATATGGAGAATAAAGATCTGACAAGTGTTTCCTGGGATTTCCAGACATTTCCGAGCCAGACCTTCAAAGATAATCTGGGTGCATCTCTGCTGGAATATGCTTCCGGGAATAAGGAGTGGAAATCAGTAGTTTCCGACTGTGTCGCTGACTGGAGGACAGAAAAAGAGGCAACAGCCGAATAAGACTAAATTGAGGGTGAGTGCAGAAAATCTGATCTGGCTCACCCTTAGTGCACTAGCTGTAAGAAAGGAGGAATATTATGCAGAAAGCATATAAAAAATACTTTTGGATATTCGTACTCCCGACATTAATTGCATTTATATTGTTTTTTGTGATTCCTTTTATACTCGGAATCGGACTGTCATTTTGCAAGTTTACGACAGTGACAAATGCGAGATGGGTCGGACTGGACAATTATGTGAAGGCATTTTCCAATAAAGATTTTCTCAATGCGCTTGGATTTACGGTGAAGTTTACTGTTGTTTCCGTTATCACCATTAATGTGATTGCTTTTATATTTGCATATGCCCTGACGAGGGGAATTAAGGGGACGAATCTGTTCCGCACCACATTCTTTATGCCGAATTTAATCGGTGGGATTGTGCTGGGATATATTTGGCAGCTGATGATTAATGGAGTACTCTCCGGATTTGGGGCTACGATTACCACAGATCCAAAATATGGATTCTGGGGCCTGGTTATTCTTATGAACTGGCAGCAGATTGGATATATGATGATTATTTACATTGCGGGGATTCAAAATATCCCTACAGAGCTGGTGGAGGCTGCGAAAATTGATGGTGCGACCAAGATGCAGGCATTGTTCAAGGTGACAATTCCTATGCTGATGTCCTCTGTTACAATTTGTCTATTTCTGACGCTGACCAATTCCTTTAAGCTCTTTGACCAGAACCTTGCACTGACTGCCGGAGCTCCGTCCAAGAAGACCGCTATGATGGCTCTCGACATTTTCACCACCTTCTACAACAGAAACGGCTGGGAGGGTGTAGGACAGGCAAAGGCAGTTATTTTCTTTATTATTGTAGGTGCTCTGGCACTGTCACAACTTTATTTCACGCGAAATAAGGAGGTGGAGAATTAATGGCTGCTAAGAAAACAAAACAAAAGAATACTCGGACAATGGAAGTATCAAAGGGCACCGGAATTGTGATGACCGTTATATTCTCTCTTTTAGCTCTGGTGTTTATTTTTCCGATTGTTCTGGTATTTATAAACTCTTTTAAGAGTAAGCTATATATCAGTGATAGTCCCTTTTCACTGCCTGACAGCCAAACCTTTGTTGGATTGAGCAATTATATTGATGGAGTGGCAAAGACAGGCCTGATTAAGGCGGCAGGTTATTCTATCTTTATTACGGTATTTTCTGTTGCACTGGTTGTCCTTTTGACGGCCATGACGGCATGGTGGCTGACCCGTGTAAAAAGCAAGCTGTCATCTGTTCTGTATTATTCATTTGTATTTGCCATGATTGTGCCGTTTCAGATGGTAATGTTTACCTTATCTAAGGTCACAGATACATTGAATCTGGGAAACCCGGCGGGAATTATTCTGGTATATGTAGGATTTGGATCGGGGCTTTCGGTGTTCATGTTTTCCGGCTTTGTCAAGTCAATTCCTATTTCTTTGGAGGAGGCGGCTATGATCGACGGCTGTACACCTGTACAGACATTTTTCAAAGTGGTTCTGCCGGTACTTAAACCCACTGCCATCACAGTTGCAATTTTAAATACCATGTGGATATGGAATGATTATCTGCTTCCTGTGCTTGTAATGGGAAGTGATTATCAGACAATCCCAATTGCGGTGCAGTATCTGCGGGGCGGCTATGGCTCTGTGGATATGGGAGCAATGATGGGAATGCTTGTTCTGGCAATCCTGCCGATCATTATATTCTATCTGTCCTGTCAGAAGTACATTATCAGAGGTGTGGCGGCAGGAGCGGTAAAAGGTTAGGCGCGTTACACGAAAAGAAAGGGGAAACTTAGGTGCGGGAAAGTGGAATATTACTGCCGGTTTTTTCACTGGCTTCGGAATATGGGATTGGATGCTTTTCCAAAGAGGCTTATGAATTTGTGGATCAGCTAAAAGCAGCAGGACAGAGCAAATGGCAGATTCTTCCCCTGGGGCCGACGGGGTACGGAGATTCTCCCTACCAGTCTTTCTCCACATTTGCGGGAAATCCATATTTCATAGATCTGGAAACGTTGATTAAAGATGGACTTTTGACAAAAAAAGAGTGCGTATCTTACGATTTTGGGACAGAGAAAGACAGGATAGATTACGGAAAACTGTATTTATCAAGATTTAGGGTACTGCGCCAGGCATACAGACGGTTTGAGCCCTGGAAAAATCGGGACTACGAGGAATTTCTGGAAGAAAGCGGAGAATGGCTGGATGAATACTGTCTCTTTATGGCACTGAAAAACAATCATAAAGGAGTAAGCTGGAAAGAGTGGGAGGCGCCATACAGAGACCGGGATTTAGATGCTCTTGAAAAGGCAGAAGAAGAACTGGCGGATGAAATTGACTTTTACCGCTTTCAGCAGTATGAGTTTGACAGACAGTGGAGAAGACTTCATACCTATGCCAATGAAAATGGGGTACAGATTATCGGAGATGTTCCGATTTATGTGGCTTTTGACAGCGCAGACACATGGGCAAACCCGGAGCTGTTTCAGTTTGACAAGGAAAATAACCCAACGGCTGTTGCGGGCTGTCCGCCCGATGGTTTTTCAGAAACGGGGCAGTTGTGGGGGAATCCCCTCTATGACTGGGAATACCATAAGAAAACAGGGTATGAGTGGTGGATGAGGCGGATGGTACATTCCCTGAAGTTGTATGACATCGTTCGGATAGATCATTTCCGAGGTTTTGATGAGTATTATGCAATACCTTACGGGGAGAAGACTGCGGTGAATGGAAAATGGATGCCGGGACCGGGGGTAGAGTTTTTTGAAGCTATGAAAAGAGATGTAGGAGAGCTCAATATTATTGCAGAGGATCTGGGTTTTCTTACAGACAGCGTATTGAAATTGTTGGAGGACACCGGCTTTCCGGGAATGAAAGTTATACAGTTCGCTTTCGACTCAAGGGAATCTTCCAATTATCTTCCACATACCTATACTCCCAACTGTGTTGTGTATACAGGGACCCATGACAATGACACGACCCGGGGCTGGTATCATAATGTAGGCAGAAAATGCCGCGATTTTGCCAAGGAATATCTGCACAAGGATGCCTTGGATGAAGACAAGCTGGCATGGGATTTTATCGCCATGGCCATGGGAAGTGTGGCTGAGCTCTGCGTGATTCCCATGCAGGATTACCTCTGCAGAGACAGCAATGCCAGAATCAACACACCATCCACACTCGGAGATAATTGGGTATGGCGGTTGAAAAAGGGTGAGATTAGTGATACTCTTGTAACAGAAATATTGCGGGTGACCCGGCTTTATGACCGGTTATTTCTGAAAGGGACAGCACTTTGACAAGGATTTTCTGTAGAACAGGAGCAGACTGGCAAAGAGTGCAGGTATACAATACACTGTAAAGGCAGGAATCATTATGGAAACAATTAAGGATATTGCAAGAATATGCGGCGTCGGAGTCAGCACTGTGTCTCGTGCCATCAATAACCATCCGGATATTAACCCGGAGACAAAAGAGATGATTATGCAGGTCATCAAAGAACACAACTACATTCCAAACAATAGCGCGAGAAATCTAAAACGCTCTGAATCGAAAGCAATTGCTGTTTTGGTAAAGGGCATCACGAATCCATTTTTTAATGATATGATCGGTATTATTGAACAGGAAACTCAGAGAAAGAAATATTCTTTTATCCTTCAGAGGGTGGAGGAAAATGAAAATGAACTGGATGTGGCCATTCAGCTTGTGAAAGAGAAGAAGTTAAAAGGCATTATCTTTTTAGGGGGAATTATTACCCATTCCAGTGAGAACTTTGCACAGCTGGATGTGCCGTTCGTGCTCAGTACTTCAGATATCGTGAATGAAGAAGACAACAAAGCACCGCTTTGGTCCTCCGTATCAGTAGATGACTTTGCCGAGAGTTATAAAATGACAGACTATCTATGCAAGGCGGGCCACAGAAAAATTGCCATTATCGCAGCCACAAAAGGGGACGAAAGTATTGGAAAGCTCAGGCTTGAAGGATATCTTAAGGCTCTGGGAAACAATAACATCCGGCCTGATAAAAGTATTATTCTTCACATGGAGGAGAATAAGGACAGCTATTCTATGGAGACAGGTTACCGGCTGATGAAAAAGCTGCTGAAGGAAAGAGATAAGTTTACGGCAGTGTATGCTATTGCGGACAGCCTGGCTGTCGGGGCCTGCCGTGCCATTACAGAGACAGGGGCCGTGATACCTCGAGATTGTTCAGTGGCAGGATTCGACGGCCTGGAAATTGGAACATATTATAATCCTTCCCTGACGACAATCCGTCAGCCGGTGGAAGAGTTGGCAAAGGTAACGATTGATTTGCTGTTTAATATTATTCGGAAGAACGGGCAGCACAAAAAGGTAGTGCTTCCCGGGGAACTTCTCGTGAGAGAGTCAACACGGGAAATATAAAAAAGGGGTCTGACCCTTTTGAGCACCATTTTCTGAATTGTCATGACAATTCAGAATTCGGTACCCAAAAGGGTCAGACCCCTTTTTCTATTTATGCTTTTCATTGAATTTTTTTCTGAATTCTTCTAACTGGAGTTTGTAATTTCTGGATTCCATTTTCGGGAAGGCTTTTACAAGACGGCGGCTGATTTTGGGTGTTTTATTTCCTAGTTCCTGATAGTGGGATTTCAGTTCAGCAATACGGCTGCCAATTTCCTCGGATACTTCTTGCTTTTTTTCAGACCATTCGTTAACGGTTTCCTGTGTCTTTTCACGCAGCTCAAAGGCGGCCTCATCCAGCTTTTGCCGGGGAGCCGCGCTCTTTTCCAAGGCAAAAACTACTTTTTCGTAGATATCTTCCCCTATCTGGTCTGAAATCTCATGCAGCTCCCCTGCAATCTTCTCCATACTGGACAATCTTTTGTTGAACTTGAAGATTGCGGAGGAAGTTACAGAGAGGTCTATAAGCATGATAGCGCCAAACACGGAAATGAGTACAATGCCCAAAACCTGTGGAATGAAGGTGAGCAGTGTATGTAATAAGGGATGGACAAAATCCATGACAATCACACAGGCAACTCCCCACATAAGTGAAAAAGATAGACAGATATAACCGCCGATGTTGAGCGGCTTGTCTGAATAATCCCACCATTTATTGTGAAAAATTTTATCCATGGCCCAGCCCGTGACACCTTCCAGGAGTGTGACTACTACCACAGAGGATACATACAGGAGTATTAAATTTTCCTTATAAGGCTCCAGCAGTGCAACGACGGCAGTGACTCCTACACCGTAAATGGGACAGACAGGCCCATTTAAAAATCCGCGGTTCACAAATTTGTGCTCTACAACGGCAGCATAACTCACTTCCGTACACCAGCCTAAAAAGCTATATACAAAAAAGTAAAGTAAAATATAATAAATATTCATTGAAATTATCCTCTTTCTTATTCCTCGTACATTAGTATGCAAATGCAGAGACTTTTGTCAGTATATTAGTATTCAATTTTCTGCAAAAACAGACCTCTGGGTTTACAAGGGGCGCTGGAAACATCATTTCCGGCAAAGATTGCCTCAATACATTCCTTTTTGCGTTTCCCCAAGCCAATCTCCAGCAGAGTGCCGATGATCATACGTGCCATGTTATGGAGAAAATCATTTGCTTTCAGTGTAATCTGAATTTCCTCAGAATCACCGCAGATTGTGATGTCATAGAGCTCTTTTTCAGTGGACTTATTCTTTTTTGCCGTGGAGAAACTTTTAAAATCATGTTTCCCCGCCAAGGAAAGTGCGGCCTGCTGTATAACCGAAATATCAGGAGTTTTAAAAGCATAGTAAGTATATTTCCTGCCAAATACACTGGGTACTGTGCCTGTGGCGATATGGTATACATAGGTAATGGATCTGGCATTTAATGCCGCATGGAAGCGCTGGGGTACTTCTTCTGCCGACAGGACGACAATGTCCATAGGAAGGTATCGGTTCAAATAGTGCTGAATTTCATAAGGCTTCATATCCGATGTGGTCTTGAAGCTTACAACCTGTCCGCGGGCATGGACACCCACCTCTGTTCTGGCCCCACAGAACAATTCCACATCTTCGGCTGTCATCTTATGAATGACTTCCAGCAGTTTGTTAGATATAGTATTTGTCGATTCTCCTTTGCCGAGGCGCTGCCAGCCCTGATAGCGGGAGCCATCGTATTCCAGAGTTAATTTTATGTTATGCATAAAGGCTTTCTCCTTTGATTCTGAACAGTTACTGGTATCTTGCCCCCCGATACCTACGGATTGCTCCGCACTTTGTGCTCCCGCAATCCTAAAAACATTCGAAATCCGCCCTGCTCGGGCTACTTTCTCATGTTTTTCGGGTCCCAAAGTCATGCTTTTTCATGCAAGCATGAAACGCATGACCTTTTGACCCTGGTATCATTTATATTACAATAAGAGAAGGGAGAATTCAATGGTTGCTTTCTTAATAGGACTAATATTATAATAAGTCAAAGACCCCGCAGCAAGCTGACGGGGCATCAAACTTGCAGCACAGCAAGCTGCGGGGTATTTGACCCTCGCGGCAGTCGCCAAATGGAAATGCAAGCATTTCCGCTTGGCTCGTTGCTCGCGGGAATAAATATTAATGCAGATTGGAGTTGTTTAAAATGGCAGAGGAAAGAAAGGTTTCAGACTCAAGGGTGGAAACGGTGCATATGGTGCGTCCCAATCATCTGAATGGAGCGGAGCGCCTGTTCGGCGGAATTTTAATGCAGTGGCTGGATGAGGTGGCAGGGCTGGTGGCAAAGCGTCATACGAGAAGCAACGTTATAACGGCATCTGTGGACAACCTGCGATTTATACATGGGGCTTACCAGAGAGATGTGGTTGTCATTATCGGTAAAATGACTTATGTGGGGAATACATCTATGGAAGTCAGGGTAGATACTTACGTAGAAAGCATAGATGGCATGCGAAGGCCAATCAACAGAGCCTATTTTACTATGGTTGCCATGGATGAAAACGACAGGCCAAAACGGGTTCCCCGCCTAATTCTGGAATCGGAGGAGGAGAAGGCGGAGTGGGAAGCTGCAAAAAAGAGAAGGGAGATGCGCATGAGGCGGAAGGAAGAAGGCTTTTAAGCCTTCTTCTTTAAAAGAGAGCGGACCATATTGATTGTCTGATCAATCTGCGCCTGCTCCTCTTTTGGCTTACCCTCTTTTAAAACTTCCAGTATTAAGGATATTTCATCTTCGGAAAACCGGACTCCTTTTTTGTTGGCATTTGATATAAGTGCCAGCAAAACAGGAGCAAGATCTCTGCCGGACTTACCGGCGGTCTGTGAAGCTGCCATCTGAATCAGCTGAAGCTTGACGGGGTCCAGATTCTTCATCGCCGGATTGTTCATCCATTCGTTCATTTACATCATCTCCTTCCTTCAAAACTGTTTTATTGGAATCCCCTTCATTGGAAAACATGCTGCTGTACATCTGGAACATATCCTGTTGCTCGGGAGTGAGCATCCCCATTGCCATATTCATGGGATCTAAGTCGTTTGAGGACTCAGCTTCCGGGTTATCCGAAAACGTGCGGAACATTTCCATCATATTCATCATATTCAAAAGTGTTTCTAGCATCTCTGCTTCCCGGGGAGGAAGATATGGTTTTAATTCCATTAATATTTCCATTGGAGAGGAAGGCTGATTTTCATTCCAGCCTTGTGCCTGTAAATCATAATCCGATCCCTGAAAAAAGGAAACAGTCTCCTTAAACTCAAGAAATTTTACAAATATGCCTAAAAATTTTTGATTAGAAGCAGGAGTGTAAGGAAGGAAAAGCTTCAACATTTGAAGCATGGGCGGATTCACCAGTTCGTCAAAAGGTATCATTGGTCTTGGCGGCTTCTTTTCCATAAGCACTCCTATTTATAACGTTGTAAATATATATGCCTCAAAGGGGAAAATTATGAGAATTACTAAAGCTAACCCCGGGTATTCTAGGTATATGATATCAGAATGATATAGGGGTCAAAAGGTATTTTGCCCCCTGATACCTACGGATTGCTCCGTACTTTGTGCTCCCGCAATCCTAAAATCATGTTTTTTCATGCAAGTATGAAACGCATGCCCTTTTGACTATGGTATCATATAATATAGTAAGGATAAGAAAGGCAGTGGTGATATAAAATGAGAAGAAAGCTGATTATTGAGGGGAATGCCGTATATGAGATAGATGAAGACTGTATGTTGAGAAAACGTATGGATCACAGTGAGGAAGAAAAAGAAAAGAAAGAAAATAATAAGGAAGAAAATCAGGACCGGCCGGGGTAAAGCATAGAGTCTGGCATGCCAGACTCTGGCACAGACATACGGCCGAATGAGAGGAATATTTTTTGTTTCATAAATATACCCGGTACAGTTTACTGTACCGGGACATTATTACGCTTTCATTGCGTTCAGAGGTTCTTTCGAGTCCACCGACAATTAGCATCCACAGCCGCTGTTGCATCCGCCGCCGCATCCGTTGCCGAATCCGCCGCAGCAGCACAACAAAAGAATGATCCAAATACAACTGTCATTGCCCCAGCCGCCATTACCACAGCCGCTGTTACCACAGCCGCCGCCATTGCCAAATCCGCCGCAGCAGCACAGCAGGACGATGATCCAAAGGCAGGAAGACATGCCATTATTTCCGTATCCTCCGCAGCTATTGTCACATCCGCAATTTGTAGCACTTAATTCACTCATGTTAAATCCTCCATATTATGTTTGATTACAGTTCATAATATGTAATGGAGGGAAAAGTGTGAAAAGATTTTAGAAAAAATTTAAAAGTAAGCAAAACCTGTTTCCATGAATAGTATATAAAAAAAGGTATTTCTATGAAATGGGTAAAACAGGCAGTGGGGTATTGGTGCGGAGACATCATATCCAATCGGTGCATGGGACAGGGTGTTTGTATAGCTGTACTGGATACAGGAATTACTCTTCATCCTGATTTTGATAGAAGAATTATTGGTTTCCGTGATTTTGTAAATTATAAAGAAAGCGTATACGATGATGGGAGGCACGGAACCCATGTGGCAGGTATTCTGGCAGGAAGCGGGAAGCTGTCGGATGGTGTATATGCAGGCATGGCCCCTAAGGCGGAAATTCTGATGGGTAAGGTGCTGGACAACAAGGGAAATGGATCTGTGAACACTGTGGTTGAAGGAATTGATTGGCTACTGAATGTGCACAAAAAACTAGGAGTGAGGATTGTAAATATTTCTGTGGGAACTCAGCCGGGAGTAGAGAAGGCACAGGAAAAACGGCTGACAGATGCGGTAGAAAAACTATGGGATGCAGGGTTGGTAGTTGTTGTTTCAGCAGGAAACTATGGTCCGGGAGTGGGAACGGTAGCTGTTCCAGGAACGAGCCGAAAAGTTATTACCGTAGGGGCTCTGGCAGAGCGGGAGACAGCCGTAGGCAGCATAAATGCCGGCAGGGAGTGGAACTATTCAGGAAACGGTCCTACCGAGGAATGTGTGGTGAAGCCCGATGTGCTGGTGCCTGGTACAAATATTTTGAGCTGCAATGGTGATTATACGAATCGCTGGCAAAAACCTTATATTATGAAAAGCGGCACTTCCATGGCAACACCGGTCGTATCCGGTGCCATCGCCTGTCTGCTCTCAAAATATCCGGACATGGATAATGTGGAAGTGAAACTGAAGCTGAGGAGTTCCTGCGTCAGAACATCATATGCAAGGCAGGGTTGGGGCCTGCTCAATGTGGGGAGTCTTCTTTCTCCCTGAGAGTTCCCCGATAACTTTCTTTATGGGTCCCAAAGTTATGCTTTTTCATGCAAGCATGAAACGCATAACCTTTTGACCCTCGTATCATTTTATTTTCTGGTACATGACTTCAAGAAAAAGCAGGTGTCAAGAAAAAATACTTGACACTTGCTTTTTTTTTTAGTATGATAGCTGAGGTGATAAATGTGAATGAGATTTTAGAACAAGCTTTATTATATGATTTTTATGGTGAACTTCTCACAGATCACCAAAAGGAGATTTATGAGCAGTTTATGCTGGAGGATTTCTCCCTAAGTGAGATTGCTCAGGGAGAAGGGATCAGCCGGCAGGGTGTGCATGATCTGGTAAGACGCTGTCAGAAGATACTGGAGGGATACGAGGCTAAGCTCCATCTTGTGGAGAAGTTTCTTTCTGTGAAAGAGAAAGTCCGCGAGATTAATGAGGCACTGGACGCTTATGAGAAGGAAGGTACAGACATTAACACAATGGTCGGGGAAATCAGACAGATTTCCCATACGATAATAGAGGAGTTGTAGAATGGCATTTGACAGTTTAAGCGAAAAACTTCAGAACGTATTTAAAAATCTCCGCAGCAAAGGCCGACTTACCGAGGATGACGTAAAGGCTGCTCTCAAGGAAGTAAAGATGGCACTGCTGGAAGCGGACGTTAACTTCAAGGTGGTTAAGGGCTTTATAAAAGATGTACAGGAACGCGCAGTGGGACAGGATGTAATGAATGGTCTGAACCCGGGGCAGATGGTAATCAAGATTGTAAATGAAGAGCTAATCAGATTGATGGGCTCGGAGACTACTGAGATTACATTACAACCTGGAAGTGCGATTACTGTTATTATGATGGCAGGTCTTCAGGGTGCCGGCAAAACCACAACGACTGCAAAGCTTGCTGGAAAGTTTAAGCTCAAGGGAAAGAAACCGCTGCTTGTTGCATGTGATGTGTACAGACCTGCGGCTATTAAACAATTGCAGATCAATGGAGAGAAGCAGGGTGTGGAAGTCTTTTCCATGGGTGACAAGAATAAACCTGCGGATATTGCAAAGGCGGCTTACGAACACGCTGTGAAAAACGGCAACAACATTGTCATATTGGATACGGCCGGCCGTCTTCATATTGACCAAGACATGATGGCAGAGCTTCAGGAGATCAAAGAAGCGGTTATGGTGCATCAGACAATATTGGTAGTGGATGCCATGACCGGGCAGGATGCAGTCAATGTTGCAGGAAGTTTTCATGAGAAGATAGGCATTGACGGAGTTATTATCACAAAGCTTGACGGCGATACCAGGGGCGGCGCTGCATTGTCAATCAAGGCTGTCACAGGAAGGCCGGTGCTGTATGTCGGTATGGGAGAAAAGCTCTCCGATTTGGAGCAGTTTTATCCTGACAGAATGGCTTCCCGCATCCTTGGTATGGGAGATGTCCTGACCCTGATTGAAAAGGCAGGGGAAGAGCTGGACGAAGAAAAAGCCAAAAAGATGACAGAAAAGATGAAAAAGGCTCAGTTTGATTTCGATGATTATCTGGAGAGTATGAGCCAGATGAAGAAGATGGGCGGTCTGTCAAGTGTGATGAACATGATGCCGGGGTTAGGCGGTATAGGCGGCGGTAAGATGCCGGATTTTGATTCTGAAGAGAACGAGAAGAAAATGTCCCGGATGGAAGCTATGATTCAATCCATGACTGTGGAAGAACGCAGCAATCCGGATTTGCTCAATCCCTCAAGAAAGCACCGCATAGCAAGAGGTGCGGGAGTGGATATTTCTGAAGTGAACCGTATGGTAAAACAATTCAATGAAGCCAGGAAGATGATGAAGAAGCTTCCGGGTATGATGGGTGGCAGAGGTGGTAAGAAAGGTAAGTTTAAACTTCCTTTTTGACCGATAGTACTTGGGCCCGGTATCACACGAGTCTAGTACGTAGGTCGTTCCTTGAGCTTAGCAAGGTGTTTTCGAGCTTAGCGAAAGGAACTACAATATAAATAAAAAAAGAAAAGATGAGGTGAAAAAGATGGCAGTAAAAATCAGATTAAAGAGAATGGGACAGAAGAAAGCTCCTTTCTATAGAATCGTAGTTGCAGATTCCAGGTCTCCAAGAAATGGTAAATTTATCGAAGAAATCGGAACTTATGATCCGAATATGGAGCCAAGTGTAATTAAAGTTGACGAGGAAGCAGCCAAGAAGTGGTTAAACAATGGAGCTCAGCCTACGGAAGTGGTAGGTAAAATCTTAAAAGCAGCAGGAGTTGAGAAATAAGCTGTTTTTGTGGAGGTGGCTTATATGAAAGAATTAGTTGAAGTAATTGCGAAAGCATTAGTTGACGATCCTGACAGCGTTGCCGTTTCTGAGAGACAGGACGGCAAGACCACTGTGATTGAAGTACGTGTGGCCGATGGCGATATGGGCAAAGTTATTGGAAAACAGGGCCGTATTGCAAAGGCAATCCGCTCTGTTGTAAAAGCAGCGGCTGCCAAGGAAGATAAAAGAGTTGTTGTTGACATTGTGCAATAGCAGGATAAAGGGGACAGCCTTCATGCAGCTGCATAAAAGGTCTGCTCCTTTTCTTTTATGCATTTGGCGAGAGCCAAACAGCGTGAAAACCGTAGGTTTTCGAGCTTGGTTTTCAATAGTTACATGTATTTTTTCAGGAGGAAAGAGATGGAACAGTTTTTACAGGTAGGGATTATTTCTTCTACCCATGGAGTCCGCGGGGAGGTCAAAGTATTTCCCACCACGGATGATGCGGTGAGATTTAAAAATTTAAAAAAAGTTATTTTAAACACAGGAAAAGAACAAATACCTTTGGAGATAGAGAATGTAAAGTTTTTCAAACAGTTTGTCATCTTGAAATTCAAAGGAATTGATAATATAAATGATATAGAAAAATATAAAGGAAAAAGTCTTTTTGTAGATAGAGAAAATGCGGTCAAACTAGAAAAGGATGAATATTATATTGCTGATTTAATAGGCATGCAGGTGTTTACCGAAGAGGGCAGACTGGGTGTTTTAAAAGATGTACTTGAGACTGGTGTCAATGAAGTTTATGTGGTGGATTCGGATAAGTACGGTGAAGTGCTGATTCCTGCCATACAGCAGTGTATTCTGGATGTCAATGTACAAGAACAGACGATGAAAGTATATTTGCTGGAGGGGCTGATTTCTTAGAAAGGGTAAAGATACATGAATTTTCATATCTTAACATTATTTCCGGATATGATAATGAGCGGATTGAACACAAGTATTATAGGCCGCGCTGTCAGCAGCGGACTGCTGTCCATTGAAGCTGTAAATATTCGTGATTATGCATTCAATAAACATCAAAGTGTGGATGATTATCCTTATGGGGGCGGAGCCGGTATGCTGATGCAGGCCGAACCGGTTTACCTTTCCTATGAGTCGGTTGCAAAAAAACTGGAGAACAAGCCCAGAGTGATATATCTGTCTCCCCAGGGGCAGACCTTCAGTCAACAAATGGCAGAAGAACTGGCACAGGAAGAAGAACTGATTCTTCTCTGCGGTCATTATGAGGGCATCGATGAGCGTGTGCTTGAGGAGATTGTAACAGACTATGTTTCTATAGGAGATTATGTACTGACCGGCGGAGAACTTCCTGCTATGGTTATGGTAGATACAATATCCCGCCTTGTGCCGGGTGTGCTCCACAATGATGTGTCAGCTGAATTTGAATCCTTTCAGGACAACCTGCTGGAGTATCCCCAGTATTCCCGTCCCGAAGAATGGCATGGAAAGAAAGTTCCTGAAGTACTGCTCTCCGGCCATCACGCAAATATAGAAAAATGGCGCCGGGAGCAGTCGATTCAGAGAACAAAAGAACGCCGCCCAGATTTACTAAAAGGGGACTGACCCTTTTGAGGACCGTTTTCAGAATTGTTTTACAATTTATTGTAACTATTCAGGAGGTCAGAAATATCCACAAACAGTCCGTGCAAGCTCGCTTGCTAAGGGCTGTTTGTGGATATTTCTATTCGGCGTTTAGCCGAAGCGAGATGAAGCGCAGCGGAATCGAGCTTGGCCTCCTGAACAGTTACAATTTATCTTATGCCTAAAAGGATTGATAGATTAGTAAGTGAATTCCTGAGTCCAGTAGTTTGTACCGGAAGCATTCTGGTGATATCCCACACCAATTTTGGTGTATTTTGCATTTAGAATGTTTGCTTTGTGTCCGGCACTATTCATCCAGCCGGTCATAACTTCTTGTGGGGATTTCTGTCCCCAGGCAATATTCTCACCGCAGCCGTTGAACTTAACGCCCTGCTGTGTAAGTGCAGTGTCGAAAGAACTTCCGTCCGGACGAGTGTGTGAGAAGGATTTCTCGATTTCCCGGGCACGCACCTGAGCGGCGGTCTGAACAGTTGAATCAGCGGTAACCGGGGAGAGACCTGCTTTGGCACGTTCCTGGTTTACAAGATCTACAATCTGCTGCACATAATCTGCATTTTCTACATCGGATGCCGGCTGCTCTGGCGTTTCAGGCTGACTGGTATCGGGCTGTTCAGGTGCACCAGGCTGATTGCTGTCCGGCTGATCCGGTGTCTCAGGCTGGGTTACGTCGGGCTGTTCGGGGGCTGCAGGCTGAGTTTCACACGGTTGGTTGTTCTCAGGCAGTTGGGCTGTCAGGTCAGGGAGTGTGCAGTTTACTCCAAGCTCCTCCAGTTTTTGCTTCAGTTGATCTACGCTGGTGACAACAATAGCATTTGCACCATTTGGGCAAAGTGTGCTGCCTTGAACTGCGCCGGCTGCTTCCTCTGGTGATGCCGCATGTACAGCCAGAGGGCTTAAGCCTGCGGTTCCTATTACAGCTGCAGAGAGCAATGCTGTTAATATTTTGCGTTTCATAAATATGTACCTCCTAAAATATTATGATATTGTTACAAAAATGTTACGAGGAAATAATATCACGAAATAAATACGGAATATACAGGTAACATCTGGAATTTCAGGTTAAACTTATAAAGTTACAAAAGTATTAAGCGGAATGGGGGATTTCCCATTCCTTTTTTTGACACTTTTTGTTATAATTGTTTTAGAATGA
>NZ_SLZZ01000042.1 GCF_004346165.1 Muricomes intestini
CTCCGAATGACAGTATATCATTCGTTGATGTTGTATAATAGTTGCTGGATTTTATTTGCCTAAATCTGCTGGTTATAGTATACCACTTACACATCAACAGGACTTCGCTTCTTTACCGTATATGGACCTGCAGGAAGACCTGATATGGCTTACTTTGGATTTACAAATAAACTCCGAGAGGGTAAGAAAATACAGATTTTTAACTATGGTAATTGCAAGAGAGATTTTACATATATAGATGATATAATTGAAGGGGTGATTCGTGTTTTGAAAGGTGCGCCTGAAAGAAAGAATGGAGAAGATGGATTACCTATTCCTCCTTATGCAGTTTATAATATTGGTAACAACAATCCTGAAAATCTACTTGAATTTGTTGAAATACTTCAGGAAGAATTAATAAGTGCAGGTGTTCTTTCAAAAGATTATGATTTTGAAGCTCATAAAGAATTAGTTGCAATGCAGCCAGGTGATGTTCCAATAACCTATGCAGATACTAGTGCTCTTGAAAAAGATTTTGATTTTAAACCTAGTACAAGTCTTAGAAGTGGATTGCGACAATTTGCTAAGTGGTATAGAAGCTTTTATATTGACTAAATAATGTTATGAGTAATGAGTGGAGGAAAATCAATAATATGAGAGAATTTAAAGATTTGAAAATTACTGTGGCTGGAACTGGATACGTAGGCTTATCTATTGCAACATTATTGTCACAGCATCATGAAGTTACAGCAGTAGATATTATTCAGGAGAAGGTTGATTTAATAAATTCAAAAAAATCTCCAATACAGGATGAATATATTGAAAAATATTTAGCTGAAAAAGAATTAAATTTAGTTGCAACAATGGATGCAAAGCAAGCATATGAAGATGCAGATTTTGTTGTGATAGCGGCGCCAACAAATTATGATAGTAAGAGAAATTTTTTTGATACAAGCGTTGTGGAAGCAGTAATTCAATTGGTTATTAAATATAATCCAGAAGCAATTATGGTGATTAAATCAACAATACCAGTAGGATACACAGCTAGTGTAAGAGAAAAATTTCATTGTGATAATATTATTTTTAGTCCAGAATTTTTAAGAGAATCTAAAGCTTTATATGACAATCTTTATCCTTCGAGAATTATT
This sequence comes from Muricomes intestini, assembly GCF_004346165.1. Lineage (GTDB taxonomy): Bacteria > Bacillota > Clostridia > Lachnospirales > Lachnospiraceae > Muricomes > Muricomes intestini. The sequence continues at coordinate 1,128 of NZ_SLZZ01000042.1, forward strand.
GTGGGAACAGATATTGAAAATGCGCGATTAGTAAAGGCTGCGCATGTATTTGCAGAGTTATTGCAAGAGGGTGCAGTCAAAGAGAATATTGATACTCTTTTTATGGGCTATACTGAAGCGGAGGCAGTAAAACTTTTTGCTAATACATATCTTGCATTGAGAGTTTCATACTTTAATGAGTTGGATACCTATTGTGAAAGTAAGGGATTAGACACACAACAGATTATCAATGGCGTTAGTCTGGATCCAAGAATTGGTACTCATTATAATAATCCATCGTTCGGCTATGGAGGATACTGCTTACCAAAGGACACAAAACAGTTACTTGCTAACTATGCTGATGTGCCACAAAACATGATGTCAGCAATTGTAGAGAGTAACAGAACAAGAAAAGATTTTATTGCAGATCAAGTACTTGAACTTGCTGGAACATACAGTGAGAATGATGCTTGGGATGCTGGAAAAGAGAAAGAAGTTATTGTTGGTGTATTTAGACTTACTATGAAGAGCAATAGTGATAACTTTCGACAGAGTTCTATTCAGGGCGTAATGAAGAGAGTTAAAGCAAAGGGCGCAACAGTGATTATTTATGAACCTACATTAAAAAATGGAGAAACTTTTTTTGGTTCTTTAGTTGTAAATGATTTAGAAGAATTTAAAAAGAAAAGTCATTCGATTATAGCGAATAGATATGATAGTTGTCTAGATGATGTAAAAGAGAAAGTTTACACCAGGGATATCTATAGAAGAGATTAATAATCATGAGTTGAAGGGACTTTGTTACTAAAATGAAAAAGAGAATAAGATATTTGGACGAGCTAAAGGGTTTCGTAATTATTTGTGTAGTTCTAGGACATGTATTGGATGGTTATATTGCCAGTGCATATTGGCCAGAACAAAACAATGTTTTGACTATGCTATTTAATTTGATTTATAGTTATCATATGCCATTGTGCTTTATTTTGAGTGGCTATTTTTATTATTTGGCATATTTCACAAAAGATGGAGAACTGAGAGATAAAAAATTGAATCTCCATGTAGCAGATTTTATTTCTGTTTATATTTTTTTTAGTATCATTTTCTGGATATCAAAGTTATTAATGTCTGGTAATGTGAATAGCAATGTGCTTGTTACAGATATTTTATGGATATGGAATAAACCATTACCGTCTTTCTGGTATTTATATGTTTTAATTGCTTTTTATTGCATTTTTAAATTTAATTGGTGGTCTAAAGTAAGTCCAATTTGGATGCTAGTGTTTTTGTTTGTAGCAAGCATTATCAGTGATTTTATGACATGGAGCTATGGCTTTGAGATTAAAAGAATAATTTTCTATGCGTTTTTTTTCTATATAGGAATTTGTATAAAGAAATCAAAACAATTTATTTTGTTTCAAAGACAAATATTGTTTTTAATAGGGTCTTTAGCTATTGCATTATGCACTGTTTTTTCAATTAGAGGAGTGCAAATAAATAAGGTACCATTTGTTAATGTGGTCGTTGCTTTGGGAATTTCAATTCTTTTATGGAAGTTATTTGAAAAGCTGTGGGATAATCAATCAGATGAAAAAATAGGGTTACATTTACTGGGGGAAAATATGCTAGAGATATATGTTACACATATTTTATTAACTGCAGCTATAAGAATTGTTCTTCATAAAATAAAAATTGAAATACCAATTTTATGTATATTATTGAATACACTTTTAAGTATCTGTATTCCAACAATGTGCAGTATAATCATGAAAAAAATTGGAATTCATGATTTTATTTTTAGACCATTCAGTTTTCATTTTGATAAAACAAAAAAATTAATAGATAATAAAGAAAGGATTTAATTAAATGGATAAAATAAAAATTATAGTAGCAACCCATAAAAAATGCGATATGCCTATAGATACCATGTATTTACCTTTACATGTGGGTGCTGCTGGAAAAAAAACAGAAGATGGAACACCCATTGATTTTGGATATACAAGAGATGATACGGGTGACAATATTTCTATTAGGAATTGTAACTTTGGAACACAGACAGGATTATATTGGGCATGGAAAAATCTTGATGCAGAATATAAGGGATTGGTACATTATAGAAGATATTTTGTAGGTTCCAATGCTAAGAAAAACGATCTTCTTAATTCTGTAATAACGTATGACGAAATTGAGCCAATGCTTGTTAAATATAAAGTCTTTGTACCGAAGAAGAGACACTATTATATTGAGACTTTATATTCACACTATGCTCATACACACGATGAACGTCACTTTAAAATTGTTGAGAAGATAATAAAAAAAGATTGTCCCGAATATCTATCTGCATACAATAAAGTTCTTAATCGGAGATGGGGCTATATGTTTAATATGATGATTCTTCAAAAGGATTTGATGGATGATTATTGTTCATGGCTATTTAATATTTTGTTTCAAGCGTTTGAGCAAGTTGACACAAAAGGAATGTCTGCTTTTGACAGTAGATTTTGTGGACGTATCAGTGAAATTCTTTTTGATGTGTGGCTAGAAAATAAAATTCAAACAGGCAGGGTAAATAGAGAAGAAATTAAAGAGTTATCATATATGGAAGATGTAAATTGGAATTACAAAATCAAAGCATTTTTATCAGCTAAATTCTTACATAAGAAATATGGGGTTAGCTCATAGTATTTAAGTTAAATTACGAATAACGATGATTGGAGAAAAAAATGAAATATAAATATGTAGTGGTAGGAGCAGGATTAGCAGGTATAACAGTTGCAGAACGTATTGCGACACAACTTCACGAAAAAGTATTAATTATTGAAAAGAGGAATCATATTGGTGGTAATGTGTATGATGAATATGATCCGGCTGGCATACTTATTCAAAAATATGGACCGCATACATTTCACACGAATGATAAAGAAGTATTTGATTATATTTGCAAATACACAAAATGGCACGAATATCAACATAGGGTGTTGTCGTATGTAAATGGTAATTTTGTACCAATGCCTATCTCATTAGAAACCATAAACCAGTTGTATAACATGAATTTATCTGAAGATGAAATGGATGCATTCATTGAAAGTAGAAGAGTTAAAATTGATGAGATAAAGACTAGTGAAGATGTAGTTTTGAGTCAGGGCGGTCAGGATATATATGAAAAATTCTTCAAGTATTTTACGATTAAGCAGTGGGGAGTGGATCCTTCACAACTTGACAAATCTGTAATAAGTAGAATACCATTTAGAAAAAATCGGGATACTAGATATTTCACAGATCAATATCAAGGGAATCCTCAGGGAGGATTTACACAGATGTGTCAAAACATGTTAGATCATCCAGAAATAAAAATACTTTTAAATACTGATTATAAGGAAGTAATCAATGATATTGAATATGAAAAATTAATTTATACGGGTCCGGTAGATTACTATTTTGACTATGAACTAGGTAAACTTCAATGGAGAAGTATAAAATTTATATTTGAAACTCATGATTGCGAATCGTATCAACCTGTAGCAAGTACTAGATGGCCAATGGATTACGAGTATACAAGAATAACTGAATTTAAAAAGTTGACAGGACAAAAAAATGATAAAACGACTATTTTAAAAGAAATTCCGTGTGAGGGGGATGAACCATTTTATACTTTCCCGACAGCAGAGTGGAAAGCATTGGCAGAGCAATATCGAGAAAAAGCTACAAAAGAAAAAAACGTGATTTTCTTAGGTAGATTGGCAGAATATAAATATTATGATATGGATGATGTAGTCAGAAAAGCTCTTGATTGTTTTGAGAAAATTAAGGGAGAACAATAAATAATGCATTTACTGATATTAACTGCGTTCTATCCGATTCCGGGTATTACACATGAAAGGATGTTTGTCCATGTACGGAATAGATATTATCAGGAACATGGTGCAAAGGTAACAGTTTTAAATTTTGCTGCAAAAGATAATTATACAATTGACAATATCAATGTTATTACGTTGCAGGAGTTTGAACAAAGGGATATACATTATGACATTGTAATTAGTCATTCTGCAAACGTGAGAAATCATTATCTTTTTTTAAAAAAGTATGAGAAAGAATTTGAAAATTTGGTATTCTTTTTTCACGGGCATGAAGCATCAATATTTGCAAAAGATTATCCGGAGCCCTATAAATTTACAAAAGATGGAAAAATAATAAAACGAACATGTCAGCTTTTCTACGATCATTTCAAATTAAATTTGTGGAGACCTTTTTATAAAAAACTTGCAAAGAAATCACAGTATGTTTTTGTAAGTGATTATTTTTATAAAAGAGTTCAAAAAAATATGCGTATAACACCTGCCGATTTATCTGAACACTGTCATGTGATTCATAATAGTATTGGTTCCTTTTTTGAGAATAAAGATTATGAAATGAAAACAGATAAAAAATATGATTATATATCAATCCGTTCCAATTTAGATGCACCTAAGTATGGAGTTGATCAATATATTGAACTTGCCAATAAATATCCAGAAAAGAGATTTTTATTAATTGGCAAGGGTGAAATATTTGATTATTTTGAAAAACCACAAAACATGGAATGGATTAATCATACTCTGAGTCATGAAGAAATGCTAGGGTATCTCAATAATGCTAGATGTGGTATCATGTTAACAAGGTCCGATACACAAGGTGTAATGACCTGTGAAATGGCGTCAATTGGTATGCCTATTGTTTCATCAGACATTGAAGTATGTCATGAAATTTTAAGTTGCTTTCCAAATGTGGCACTTGTACCAAATGATGTAGAGAAGATAGAATTGAATTCTATATATGAAAAATTAGCTATGGGACTTCCTTACGATAAATGTAAAAAGTATTATGCGGAGGGAACAATTCAAAAGGAAATGAAATTATTTCAATCTTTAATTACTGACTAAGAAATCATATATTATTTATTGGAATATAGTAAAGAGGTGAAAAAATGAATGTGGTATTATGCGAGTACGCAGGAAAAAGAGAATTTACAGCAGGAAATAAGGCACGTGCAGATGCAGTGGAAATATTAAAACAGTGCGGATACAAGCATATACCCTTATATAGAAGCAAGGCATGTAAACCATTTATTTTGCTTCAAATGATAATGGGGTGCTTTCGAACGTTTTTTTTTGCTGGACACAATGATACTGTGTTTATTCAATATCCTTATTATCCAGCTATCGTTAATAAAGTATTAATTAGTATTCTAAATTTCGGGAAAAAAATAAAAAAATATAAGATGTGTATGTTAATACATGATATTGTAGGGTTGCGTGCAGAGGGAGATGTAGAGAAGAATATTGAACCAGAAACACAATTGTTTGAAAATATCGATAAAGTAATCTGCCATAATAATAGCATGCAAAAGATATTGAAAAATAGTGGAAGAAAAAAAGACTATACGGTTTTAGGACCATTTGATTACCTTTATAATAAAAATAATATTCAAACTAATTTTCAAACTAAACCAAGCATAATTATTGCTGGCAATCTTTCACGCGAAAAATGTGGATATATCTATAAGTTAGGTAAAATTACACAATGCAATTTTAATTTATATGGAATTAACTATGATGGGCCTTCGGATAGTCATATTCATTATAATGGTTCGTTTTCACCAGAAGAATTAATTGAACATTTGGATGGCAATTATGGATTGGTTTGGGATGGTGACTCAATAGATACATGTGATGGAGTATTTGGACGTTATTTACGCTACAATAATCCACATAAATTTTCCCTCTATATTGCAGCTGGCATACCACTTATTGTTTGGGGGGAGTCAGCATTAGCGTCTTACGTGGAAGAAAAAGGAATCGGTATATCTATAAATTCATTATGTGATTTGAATGATATCATACCACTTATTAATGAAACAGAATATAAAAAAATGGTGGATAACATTTTGAGAATTAGAGAGCAATTGATAAAGGGGGAAAACTTAAAACAGGCAATTCAGGGGGAGTTAGTTTAATGAAATCATATAAAAGACATTCCTTGCGTTCAATTTTGAGATGGATTATGGCTGTTTTGCTAATATTTGAAATTAATTCAGTCTTCTATAATTCATATAATATAAACTTTCACATCTCGGAATTAATAGGTGTGGTGTCTCTTATAATTGTAATTACAGAATTTAAGAGTGGCATAAGATTAAAGAGGGAACTATTAGTTTTTATATGTGTATATGAGTTACTGGCACTTCTTTATTTAGCAATATCAGTTGATGGCGAAGCTCTTATTTCTTATAGTATGAAATTTATATTTTTTATTCCGATGATGACTGTAGTTTATGCAGTCAATAGTAATTTGCTAATTGATATAGTGAAAAAAATGAGCAGGTTTACTGTGTTTCTAGCAGGAATGTCAATTATTTCATATTTGGCTTCGTTTGTGTTACCAAACCTTGGTACATTTACTATTTTTTGGGGGAAAGTACGTCAAGCTGAAAATTTTTTGTTTTTCTTTTCGTCGCAACGTCAGGAAATAGCGGGACATTACGTTATGAGAAATACAGGGATATTTTGCGAAGCACCGATGTATGCATTTGTATTGATTATGGCACTGGCTGTTGAATTGTTTTTTTATAAAAAGACTAAAACAAAAAGTGTGATTTTACTCATATTAACAATTGTAACAACATATTCAGTAACAGCAGTGATTTTAATGATGTGCTTGATGGTTGCAAAATATTATTATGGGAATATAGCATTTGAGTGGCAAGGTGATTATGAAATATATAAGCGGAGAAAGAAATCTGCTACAAGATATTTGGTTGTTCTGGTAGGTGTTATTATAGCTTCTATAGGCGTTTATTATTTAATGAAATTTAAAATGAATACAGGTCTTTCGTATTCCAAAAGGATAGATGATTACATAGCAGGATTTGCAGCATGGCGTCAAAATCCAATTTGGGGAGTTGGATACGGAAAAGGTGAAATTATAACAGCTAATATGGCAGAGTGGCGCCTGAAATATACACAATCAGGTTATAGCAATTCAGTAATGTATATAGTGGCAACTATGGGATGTTATGGTTCAGTGCTATACATTGCTGGTATATATGGCGGTATACGATATGGAATTAATAGAAAGCAATATTTTATTTCTATGCAGTATTGTGTTTTACTAATATTGCTTTTTGTAACAGTTGTACCGATGCATTTTTATGTTTTAAATTATGTATCATTTGGAATTGCAGCATCTTTTTATGGAAGAAAACAGCAATTACAAGAAATTAAGGATAATACTAAATTTTAGCAAAAGGCATTTGTCTGCAGTATTATTTTATTATGCAAAAGGAGAAAAAAATGATAGGAATTATTACTTTTCATGGTTCTCATAATCATGGATCAGTATTACAGGCTTATGCCACACAACAAGCTACAAATCAATTGGGATTTCAATCAGAAATTATTAATTTCAGGATGAAATCACAAAAACAGTATTATGCTTTATATCAAACAAAATACGGGGTAATGAGATTTTTTCGCAATTTGCTTTTATTACCAGTTCATGGAGCACGAAAAAAAAGATATATAAAATTTGAAAAATTCATAAATACTTTCTATCAACTTTCAGGACAAGAGTTATGTACTTATGAAGACTTAAAATCCATTGATGAAAAGTATGATGTGTATTTAGCAGGAAGTGACCAGATTTGGTCTAATTTGATACCAGAATTTAAAGGTTCTACGATTGATTACACAGATGCGTACTTTTTGAGTTTTACTTCTAAAAAAAAGGTGTCGTATGCATCAAGTATTGGTGAAATATCAGAAGAAGATTTAAATAAAAAGAAGGATTTACTTAGACGATTTTCTTATATTACCACAAGGGAAGCTGCGGGAGCAGAAAAATTGAGTGCCATTGTAGAACATCCGGTAGAAACAGTTTTAGATCCAACATTTTTATTAACTAAACAAGATTGGAAGAGGCTTGAGTCTAAAAAAGAGCTAGTAAAAGGTAAGTATATTCTATTGTATACATTAAAAGGAATTCGACCTGGAATTCAATGGGGCAAACATTTGGTATTGCTTGGAAAAAAATTGGGGATGAAAGTAGTTTGTGTATCTCCATTTTTCCCGATTATGTATCCAGGCGTTGAAAATTTAATTAATGTTGGACCATGCGATTTTCTTAATCTAATTAGTCATGCACAGCTAGTGTTTACGGATTCTTTTCATGGAACTGCGTTTTCGATTAATTATAACAAACCATTTTATTCATTAAATATGCATGGTAGTCGCGACGCCCGTAAAACAGGTATTATTAGCATGGTAGGGTTGGAAGAACGTATTTTAACATCGTTTGAACAAATTGAACAAATTCAGGAGTATAACTTAGATTATTCAAAATCAGAAATTGTATTAAACGAGAAGAGAAAAGAAAGCTTTTCAATATTGAAGAGTATGTTACAGTCTGAGTGTAATGTAGAGAAAAAAGAGTAGCAGGAGAAAAAAATGAAATATGATTATTTGGTAGTTGGTGCGGGTCTTTATGGCTCGGTATTTGCACATGAAGCTAAAAGCAAAGGGAAAAAAGTACTTGTTATTGATAAACGCGCTAATATTGCAGGAAACATTTATACAGAAGATATTGAAGGAATTCATGTTCATAAATATGGTGCTCATATATTCCACACAAATAAGAAAGAAGTATGGGATTATATTACGCAATTTGCAGAGTTTAATCGTTTTACCAATAGTCCGATTGCGAATTATTGTGGAGAGCTATTTAGCTTACCTTTTAATATGTATACATTCAATAAAATGTGGGGAGTAGTAACACCCGAAGCAGCAAAGAAAAAAATTGAAGAACAAAGACAAATGGCTGGAATAACAAAACCTAAAAATTTAGAGGAGCAGGCAATTTCTTTAGTAGGTGTGGATATCTATGAGAAATTGATTAAGGGCTACACAGAAAAGCAATGGGGACGTAGCTGTAAAGAGCTTCCAGCATCTATTATTAACAGACTTCCAGTAAGATTTACTTTTGATAATAATTATTTCAATGCGCTTTATCAGGGAATTCCGATTGGAGGATATACAAAGTTAGTCGAGAATTTGTTACATGATATTGAAGTGCGATTAAATACTGATTATTTATCAAATAAGGAAAGTCTAGATTCGATAGCGAATCAAATTATTTACACTGGTCCGATTGATGCGTATTTCGAATATAAACTAGGAGCATTAGAATATAGATCGGTTTATTTTGAAACAGAGTTATTGGAAACCACTAATTTTCAAGGAAATGCAGCGGTTAATTATACAGATAAGGAGACGCCTTGGACAAGAATCATCGAACATAAATGGTTTGAATTTGGAAAGGATATGCAAGGAAATGAGTTACCTAGAACAATAATTAGTAAGGAATATAGTGCAGAGTGGAAATTAGGAAATGAGCCATATTATCCAATAAATGATATAAAGAATGAAGAATTATACAAGGCATATAGGGAATTGACATTGAAGGAAAGAAATATTATTTTTGGCGGTAGACTTGGAGAATATAAATATTATGATATGGATCAAGTAATAGAAGCTGCTTTGAATATGTCTAAAAAAGTACTTCATTTTTAATAATATCATATTGGAGAAGGGAGAGAACAAATATTATGGAAAATATAATGTATTCAGATTTGAAAAATGTCCAAATTCTTATAGCTTTATTAAAAGAGTATAATATTCATAGAATTGTACTTTCACCAGGGGGGAGAAATGTTCCTTTTGTTCATTCAGTAGAAAACGATCCTGATTTTACATGCTACTCGATTGTAGATGAACGAAGTGCAGGTTTTTTTGCACTTGGTATTATTCAGAAAACGCATGAACCAGTTGCAATTTGTTGTACATCAGCAACAGCAGTATGTAATTATATGTCAGCAGTAAATGAAGCTTTTTATCAAAAATTACCTTTAGTAGTGTTAACTGCGGATAGAAATGGATACTATTTAAATCAAAACGAAGATCAGATGATTCCTCAAACAGCAATTTTTAGGGATGTATGCAAAAAGGAAGTGTCATTGCCAATTGTCAAAGATGAGTTGGATGAATGGTATTGTGGTAGATTAGTGAATGAGGCTCTTTCTGAATTAGTTCATCATTCTGTTGGTCCAGTACATATTAATTTTTTGATTGAAAAAGTTGGAGCAGGATACAATACACCATCTCTTCCACCTGTAAATAAGATAGAAAGAATTATGAAAAAAAATTTAGAAGCATGGAAGACAGCCCGAGAGCAATTATATGGAAAAAAAATATTGTTAATTTATGGACAACATTTATCAAAACAATCAAATATAGAAGAGTTGCTCAATAAATTTGCTTTACAATATAACTGTGTTATAGCGGCGGATCATTTGGCAAATATACATTGCGAAAAGCAATTTAATACATTTTTAATTTCAAATACAAATGCATTTGAATCGTTAAATGAAATCCTACCAGATATAGTAATTACAATGGGTGAAAACTATGTTTCAGAAATTAGAAATTGGTTGAAGAGAAATATCGGAAAATTTGTTCACTGGAGAGTTAATGAAGACGGTGAATTTGCAGATCAATTTCATAATTTAAAATATGTATTTGAATGTACTGAAGAGGAATTTATTGATAAAATGATGCCTGTAGATGAAGAAATTCAAGATACAAACACATATTATGAGCAATGGTTATTACTTCAGAGTAAAATTAAATTTTCCGAGTTACCTTTTTCGAGCATGTATATAACTAAAAGATATTTTGAAAAAATCCCACAGGGTTCTAATTTGCATTTAGCAAATAGTAATAGTGTCAGATTGGCACAGATGTTTCCTTTGGATTCTTCAGTATCAGTGTTTTGTAATAGAGGAACGAATGGAATTGATGGATCCATGTCTTCTTTTATGGGATTAGCAACAGTTTCTGATGAACTAAGCTTTTTGTTAATCGGAGATTTAAGCTTTTTCTATGATATGAATGCACTTTGGAATCGGTATGTGGGTTCGAATATTCGAATATTATTAATGAATAACTCTGGAGCAAGTATTTTTCATGTGTCGCCAGGAGAAAAATTGCTTCCAACAATTGATCGGTTTACGGCAGCAGAACATGATGCAAAAGCAGAAAGCTGGGTTAAATCAAGAGGGCTGAAATATCTAGCAGCAAGTACTATAGAAGAGTTTGAAGAGAGTATAGATGTGTTTACTGATAAGAATGCAAAAGTACCAATGCTTTTTGAGGTTTTTACAGATAAAGCAGAAGATGCTGAGTTGATGAAAAAATTTTATAGTGATAATAAGAAAAATAATTTATTGTCGGGTGATAAGAAAGTTCTTTTTAAAACAGCTATTAGAAAAATAATTAAATAGTAACTCATATCTGTATTTAGTTTGATAATTCAATTTTGAAAGGAGAATATCATATGTTGACACCATTAAATATTGTAGTAATAGGAATTGGACATAGTCATGCTGAAGGTGTTGTTGCAGAGGTGAAATTTCGTAAGGATCTTTTTAACATCATTGGTTACGTGGAGGATGATGAAAAGATATTAACAGAAAAGCAAAAACTTAGTACTTTTTCTGATTTAAAGAGGTTAAACAGGAATGATGTATTACAGGGAGTCTACAAAGTCGATGGCATAATTATTGAAGAAGTAATGGAAAAAATCATTCCGACCTGTATAGAATTTTTAGCTCTTGGTGTACCATTACATGCAGATAAGCCGACAGGATTAAATGATGATTTTATTACTTATATGAATATGGCTGAGGAACGAAAGATTCCGGTTCAAATAGGATATATGTACCGATATGGGGCACAAATTATAGAATTGAAAAAGAGAATTAAAGAAGGAATAGGAGATATTACGCAATTTGATACGGCAATGGATATAGACTTATCTGTTGCAAACAGAAAAAAAATAATACAGCAAGGTAGTTCTATGTATGTATATGGTTCACATATTTTGGATCTAATTACTAGTATTGCTGGATTTCCAGATACAGTATATTCATTTTTGAGGAAAAGCGGGATTGATGGATTAGATATTGAAGATAATTGCGTTGCAGTTTTAGATTATAAGAAATATTGCGCAACATTAAGAACTAGTGCCATTAGTGCTAATGGATATTTGCGTCGTCATATAGTTATTGCTGGCACAAAAGGCGCAATATCTATTGAACCGTTAGAAAAGCCTACAAAAATGTATTATACACCAAGAAAACCTGGTGGAAATGGCGGAGATGGTGCCATCGATTTATCAACAGAGATCAACTTAGCACACTATCAATTCAACAGACGTTATCAATTTATGATGGAAAATTTTGCATATATGATCAAGGGTGAAAATGAGAAGTTGTATGTTAAGGTGGATTATGATTATGAGAGAAAACTACATAGATTACTATTACAGATATTGAATAATTCGTATTAGATAAGATGTTATCAGTGCAATAGTATGAATATAAAAAGCAATAGGAGTGAACTGTGAATGAAATCAAATGAATCGTCAAATGAAACAAAATCTGTCGGAAATGGAGCGTTTAAGGCAGGCATATGGTATACTATTTCGACAATAATGATAAAAGCAATAGCTGTGATTACTACACCTATTGTCACAAGAATGATGTCTGCAGACGATTATGGAGTTGCCGCTACATTTACATCATGGTATTCACTTCTTCAAGTAATATGCACATTGGATTTATCAATGAGTGTGGGAAGAGCCAAATTAGATTATCCTGGGAAGCTTAACAAATTTATTGGCTCAATGCAATTATTATCAGCATTTTTTACAACATGTATGATTGTTTTAGGCTTGATTTTTATTGAACCATTATCGTCGTTTATGGAAATGAATAAAATGCTATTGACAATTCTAGCTGTATATTTATTGTTGACACCTGCTGTCACTTTTGCACAAACAAGATTTCGTTATGAATACCGATATAAAGAAAATATTTTTATTATGCTTTATACTTCTGTAACATCAATTTTATTAACGATAATCTTATTGTATACAATGACCGACAACAAATATATCGGAAAAGTAGTGGGGACAGCATTACCAACATGTTTGCTTGCTGTATTTTTTTGGATAGGTTCAATTAAAAGAAAAGAAGTTTCTATTAATAAAGAATATTGGAAATATGGATTAGCTATTTCGCTTCCTATGCTAATTCATACAGTATCACTCAATTTATTGGCAACATCGGATCGAGTAGTAATTACAAAATTTTGTGGTTCAGGTTCTACGGCCATATATACATTAGCTTATCAATATGCAATTCTCATGAATATTGTTATGAATGCAATCAATCAAGCGTGGTTGCCATGGTTTCATGATAATTATTATGAAGGTAATATGGAGCTAATTCGAAAAAAAACAAAAAATCTAGTAATGCTTGGTGGATTTATAGGTATTGGATGTATTTCTTTAGCACCAGAAGCTATACGTATTTTGGGACCAGCAGAATATAAAGATGGTGTATATGTTGTTGCACCTGTTGTAATTGGTATAGTTTGTCAATTTATTTATTCGAATTATATTAATATTGAGCTTCACTTGAAAAATACTAAATATGCATCCGTTGGAACAGTAATAGCTGCAATACTAAATGTAGTATTGAATATTATATTTGTGCCAAAGTACGGATTTATTGCAGCTGCGTATACAACGCTATTTAGTTATATTTTGCTTATGCTTTTGCATTATTTGATAACACGATACATTTTACATATACAGTTATATGACAACGTGTATTTTGTTTTATGTTTAGTAGTCGTAACAATAATGGCGGTAGTGTTTACCTATTTATATTCTCATTTTGTAATACGATTTGCAATTATGTGTGTGATTGGAATTTTATTCATTATTGCTAATGTGCGTAATGGTGTTATAAAGTATAAAAAGATTAGCTAATAGTGTGCAATGTATTCTCGAAGTTTCAGTATAATGTTAATCGAATACATTTTATAGATTAGAGAGGAGTACAAATGGAAAAGAAAACGACACTACTTATTATGGCAGCGGGAATAGGAAGCCGTTTTGGAGGTGGTATTAAACAGTTGGCACCAGTGGATGAGGACAATCATATAATTATGGACTACTCTATTCATGATGCGATTGAAGCTGGATTTAACAAGATTGTTTTTATTATTCGTAAGGATATTGAAAAGGATTTCCTCGAGGCAATAGGAAATCGAATCGAAGCCATTTGCAAAGAGCATGATGTAGAGGTTGGGTATGCATTCCAAGCGTTAGATCATATTCCTGGGGAGTTACCAACTGATAGAACAAAGCCATGGGGAACAGGACAAGCTGTATTGGCTGCGAAGAAGTTAATTGATACACCATTTACTGTAATTAATGCGGACGATTATTATGGCAAGAATGCATTTGTGAAGATTCATGATTGGTTGTGTAGTGAAGAAGAAAAATCTGCATCAGATTTCTGTATGGCGGGTTTTATTTTGAAGAATACATTATCTGAGCATGGAGGTGTGACACGAGGCATTTGCAAGACGGATGGTAGCGGATACTTGACAGATGTAGTAGAGACTTCGAATATTGTGAAAACTACAGAGGGAGCTGCTGTAGATGGCAAGAAAATTGATGCGAATTCGTATGCATCTATGAACATGTGGGGATTGACTCCTGAATTTATGGATACACTGGAAATGAACTTTAAAATATTTTTTGAAGAGGACGTACCAAAAAATCCATTGAAGGCAGAGTATTTACTCCCTATTTTGATTGGAGATCTTCTTCAGAAGGATGAGGTGACTGTAAAGATTTTGCCAACAGAGGATAAGTGGTTTGGCGTGACATATGCCGAGGATAAGGAAAGTGTGATTGAATCATTTAAAAAGCTTGTAGAGATGGGAATGTATCAGAAAAATTTGTTTGAGGATCTATGATTGAGACAAAAGCGGAAATGAAAAGAAATTGCTCTATAATTTTGAGAGCAATTTCTTAATGTTACCTAGAGTTTATTTAAACAGTTGGAATGAATAATCATTGGAGACTGCCCCGCAAGGAGTTTGTAATAATTAAGCATTCTCCACTTATAGTCTAATATTTCTGGGGGGACATTTAAAATAGCTGCCGTTTGAAAGAAAGTGTTGATGCCAGCTTTTAATGTCTAAAAGCAGATTTGCTTGCGTGTCACTGGAGTGCCCTGTATACTGTCATTAGTATGCAGAAAGGAAAAGTTCCAGAGAACACTCTCCTGCAAGATTGTCATTCTCTGGAACCCACTGGGTTTTCACCCATGATTATTTTATCAGAGTATGAGCTAATCTACAACAACAAAGATGATTTTTATGCCGTTTCGCCTAAATCCGAGCAGATTGCAGCCTGCCCAGAGTGCAGCCACTCTTTAAAGTATCGCGATTCACGCTTACGAATCCGCAAAGTTCATGGAGGTGGTTCTGATCAGTTGCTGATCCGACGGTTAAAGTGCAGCCACTGCAAGCGCCTGCACACGGAATTGCCGGATGTCCTGGCACCCTACAAGCACTATACGACAGAAGTTATCGAAGATGTTGTTGATGCTGTCATTGACAGTGATGACCTGGCAACAGAAGCCTACCCCTGCGAGGCCACAATGCACCGCTGGAATGCCTGGCTGTTTTACAACCAGCTTCGCATTGACGGCTTGTTGAAGTCGGTTGGTTATCGCCGGCTTGGCTTCAGCGAAGTATTCTTAAAATCAGGCCTCTCCCTCCTTGCCGGGATACGAGAAACCGGAGCCGGCTGGTTGGGAACCATTCTTCGGGTCATCTATAACGCGGGAAACTTTTTGCCTGCTTAGCAATCTGCACCTACTTTGTTTTGCTGTCATAAACACAATCCGATATGATGACCTCAAAGGAGGATATCATACTTATGAACATGCAATTAGAACAAGAAACCACAAAACAATGGCAGGAAGACCAGGCCCTGGAGCGGTATCGGATTATCGCTCCTTTATTGGATGACTCCCTGGACCTGGCAAAAAAGCAACAGCTGCGGAAGGAGCTGGCCAGCCAAAATAATCTTTCGATCCGCAGTCTGTACCGTTATGAACAGTCCTTCCGGGATAAAGGCGGCTTCTCCGGTCTGAAGCCGATGAACCGGGCAATGCGCCGCTCGCAAAACTTGCCGGACAATTTCGAGGAGCTGCTAGCCGAAGCCATCCAGTTAAAGCGAGAAGTCCCGTCCCGTTCTGTGGCACAGATTATCCTAATCCTGGAGATGGAAGAGCGCGTACAGCCAGGTGTGCTGAAGCGCTCCACCCTACAGCGGTATCTGTACAATGCCGGCTTTGGGAAAAAACAGATGAAGAAGTATGCAGATGCAAGAGGCAGTTCAACGAAACGGTTCTGCAAAGCTCATCGGATGCAGCTGGCTCAGGCAGATATTAAATACTGCGTAAAATTGCCAATTGGGCCAAATGGCAAGATGGTGCAGACATATCTTGCTGCCATTATTGATGACCATTCCAAAGTAATTTTAGGATCCGGAATTTATGACAACCAGGAAAAGACGATTGTGGAAGATGCCTATCACAGAGCTATTCTGGAACGAGGTGTTTTTTCTGCAACCTATTGTGACAATGGCAAGCAATTCGTCTCCACCCAACTGATTCGCGCCCTTTCAACCTTGGGAATCCGGCATCTGTAAACGGCAAGTACTTTCCAGCAAAAAGTGGAAATTATTTTCCAGCGTTTTTTGGCAAATAAAATCCAGCACTTTTGCTTATAGCACTCCGT
>NZ_SLZZ01000043.1:0-7930 GCF_004346165.1 Muricomes intestini
AACGGTTGAAGATCATCCAGCCCTAACTGTTTAAAATTTTCACAAAAATGTAAGCGATGGGGAAAGTCTATGCGCTGTGTTATTCATCGCTTACCTTTAATCACAAGGTCGTCACCATCATTTTCAAAGAAAGTAATTCTTTCTTCATCGTAGGAAATCGTCAGGGATGATATTTCTTTAAGGGAAAATCGAAGTTCATTCGCCATTTGAGAGGACTTAGAATTTGAGCAGCCAGTAAACGCGAATAAAGATAAAATAAAAGCCATTCCTAATGTAATTGTTCTTTTCGTCATAATTTGCCTCACTTTCAATAAATGAATTGTTCATTCATGTCTTCCATAAAAATTAGAGGGCTTACATGGCCCGCTAATTTAGCTTCTGTATGCAGACAAGATATTGTCCACACAGATTTTTTTTGCCAATTCCAAAGGAATATCAGAGGTTTCAAAAGATGTATACCTTCTATCCATAGCCCACCAAGTAAGGATTTCAATGATAAGGGTAGTGGTCAACTCCAAATACTCCATTGGCCGTACTGTACCATTGTCAATGAAAATTGTTAAGTACCTTGACATTGTATCAAGAAACTTCCTGCGACATGCCTTGTAGTGTTTGGCCAGGAACGGAAATTCAAATTGATTTTTTTCAATAAATAAACAGCCGGCGGCATACCGGGCAAGAATGTCAAATGCGTCCGAAATTAAAGCTTCAAAGCTATAACTTTCAATGTCGTTTTCAAGGTGTTTTGCAAAGTCGCTTTGTGACTGTTCAAGCAAAGATACAATTTCATTTTCCACACCCGAAAATAAATTATCTGTAATAGGTCTTTCAAATTCCTTATTTATGAAGTCCGGGTCAATCGTGCATTTCAAAACAAAATGCATGATTTCTTTTTTTCCTGCAAAGTCATGGTAAATGGTTCCCACAGAAACGTCTATGGCTTTTGCTATATGGCTGATCTGTGTTCTGGCATAACCTTGACGTAAAAATAATAACGTTGCGGCCTCCACAATTGCTTTAATTCGCGTGTCCAAAATTTCCGCTCCTTCCTGAATGAATTGTTCATTTATATTATGCACTGCAAATAAACAATTGTCAATGCGGAATTTTTCTGCCTCCTGTGAAAGCAGCGCTACCTACGATGGTTCCCAAAATTATGGAAAGGTCGCATTTGTCTGCAATAACAAAGAAACCAACCATGATGAAAGATAAACCAGCTACGCAAAATACTGTGCTCTTTATTTCCCGTTGTAACTTTGTTTGAAGCTCTATTTTCATTCTCCGCCATATTTGAAAGAAATCTCAACGGCAGAAATACCCCTTTTCCGCCGTGTCACGAAATCAAATACCGTTCAAATTTCACAATGCTATCCTTTGTACCTACAACAGCGATCAAATCATTTGTGTTTAATTGAAGGTCAGGAGAAATTTCAACAATAGTTTTATTTCGTCTGACAATTGCAATAATATTGAGACCAAACTTATTCCGAAAGTTCAGTTCGAGAATGGCTTTCCCGTGCAGCTTATCGGTCAGCTTGATTTCTGAAATCGCATATTGATTTGAAAGGTTGATAAAGTCTAAGGCCCTGGGCGTTGTCAGCGAATTGGCAAGACGGACGGCATGATCCCTCTCAGGATAAACCACCTCTGCCCCGATTTTTTGGAGTACCCGTCCGTGCTCCGCACTGATCGCCTTTGCAATGACGCGGGGAACCCCCAACTCGATCACATTGAGCGTCGTCAGGATACTGGCTTCAATATGTTCGCCGATACATACAATGACCGTGCCACAATTCTGTATTCCGGCCTCCTCCAACGTTGGTTTGTCCAGTTGATCAATCACAAAGGCTTGCTGTACTTTATCTTGAATTTGCTTAACTTTGCTCTCATTGTTATCAAGCACGATTACTTCTTTCCTATTATCAGAAAGTGTCTCCGCAAGGGCGAACCCAAAACGGCCCAGCCCTATAACTCCGAAAGCGATACTTGATTTATAGCCCGACATAATGATTCTCCTATCCTATGGTTACTCTTTCTTCCACGTAAGAAAGGTTTGATGAAGGTTGGTATACCCATATGCATGCCATGGTGAGCGGCCCAAGCCGGCCGATAAACATGGTCAGACATAAAAGGACTTTGCTGAGGTCTGCCAAATCTGGTGTAATGCCCGTTGACAAACCGACCGTGCCAAATCCCGACACCACTTCGAAAAGCACCTGCATGAAGGTGAACTGCGGTTCAATAATGCAGATCAAAAGGGTCATGAAGCATACAACGATAAACGCTAGAACTGTAACGATAAACGCCTTCATAATGCTTTCATTTGGAATTTTTCTTCGGAATGCAGTGCAATCTCGATTGGTAGAAAACGCGAAAAGGCTTTTTAGCAGGGTAAACGTGGTTGTTGTCTTGATACCGCCACCCGTTGAACCTGGCGAAGCACCGATGAACATGAGGATAATCAAAACAAATTGTCCCGCAGTGGTGAAGTCTCCAAGCGCATACGTACTGAAGCCCGCTGTTCTGGCAGAAGTGCTTTGAAAAAAAGCGCCCAGCCATGTTACATCGTCCGTAAGTTTCAATAAGACCGTACCAATAGCCAGCAGGGATACCGTCATCGTCAGAACGATTTTTGTATTCATGCTCAGGTTTCGCAAAGAGCGCTTATGCAATATCTCCCGAATGACATAAAACCCTAAACCGCCGAAGATAATCAGTCCGCATGTCGTCAGATTCAGCAACACATTGTCCCGATAGGGAATCAAATTCTGATATCCGCCGAGGATATCAAACCCCGAGTTGTTGAACGCCGCTATGGAATGGAAAGCGCTGATTCCTAACGCCGACAAGGGCGGATAATCCTGTGAAAACACAATATAACTGAGCGCCATACCTACGAACTCAAAGCTTAACGTCACAAGCATAACGGATTTTACCAACTGCACTATGCCTTTTAGGGTGTCCAGGTTTAAGGCTTCCTTCACAAGTATACGCTCTCTTAGGCCAATCTTTTTCCCAGCCAGTAAAATGAATGTAACGCCGATAGAAGTGATTCCCAGCCCCCCGATTTGGATTAATAGAGCAACTACAGTTCGTCCAAACACACTGAAATGATCTGCCGTATCGATGGCAATGAGCCCCGTCACACAAACGGCGCTTGTGGAAGTAAACAGTGCATCCACAGGTTGAATCGTAACGCCGGGGTTCGCAGAAATAGGTAAAAGCAGCAATATCGTTCCGAGCAGAATTACAGCAGCAAATCCTAAAACCAGAAACCTGCCCGGACTGAGCCATCTATTTGTCAATATCATCACACCCCTTTGCCGGTTTTGCACAATGCAAAAATACTTGCTCCTTGCTGGAACGCTTTTAATATATCATTTATGGCATTAGCATTGTGTTAGGGGTTCCTATGAGCACATTAAGACCGCATTAAGATAATACTGCAAATTTCAAACGGATTTTCCGTCTTCACCTACCCGGAGCATTCGATAGCCAACGCCAATATGTGTTTGGATATATTTGGGTTGGGATGTACTCTTTTCAATTTTTTTGCGCAGAGTAGCCATGAAAACGCGCAAAGCCGGAATATCGTTGGAGTAATTCCCCCAAATCTCATGGAGGATATAGTTATGCGTTAAAACCTTTCCCACATTTTTCGCCAGAAGACATAAGAGTTTATATTCCATGGGCGTCAAGTGAATTTCCTCGTCATCAAGCCACACACACCCCGCAGCATAATCAAGCCTCAAATTTCCATTGATAAAGACCGTCGCATCCTTTTGCAGCTTTTCACTGTCATATCGTACCCGGCGCAGACTGACCCGGAGCCGTGCCAGAAGTTCTTCGACGCTGAATGGCTTTGTCAGATAATCGTCCGCACCGGCATCCAACGCATTAATTTTGTCACGGTCCTCGCTGCGGGCGCTGACAACGATGATGGGCATATTCGACCATGCGCGAACCTTCTTAATAATATCCACGCCGTCCATATCGGGAAGCCCCAAATCTAGAATCATGATATCCGGCTGTTGGGACACCGCCTCAAAAATCGCACCTTCGCCCGTTGCAGCCGTATGGTATTGATACCCTTGTGTTTCCAGCGTTGTAGTAATCAGCTTTTGGACGGCTTTATCGTCCTCCACCACAAGGATCATAGGTTTATTCATGAACATCTACCTCCTCTGCCAACAAGGTAAATCCAAGCACAGTACCTTGCGGAGTATTATCTTTTACATATATCGTGCCGCCATGGGCGGTAATAATTGATTTACACAGGGTAAGCCCTAATCCAAGCCCACGCCGGCCATCTGCGCTGATATTATCGGCTGTAAAGAACATATCAAACAATTTCGTTTTTGCTGCATCCGAGATACCGGGACCATCGTCGGTTATTTCAATACGGGCGAATTGTCCGTCTTTTTTTGCCGAAATTGTGATATGAGAACCTGCCGGCGTATATTTAACCGCATTGTCTACGATATTGATAATGACTTGAACAATAAGGCGGGAATCCATTTTTGCCATAAGAAGTTCATCGCCGAGAATAGTTTCTATCACATGCTCCGCGCTTCTTCGGCTGACATGAAGCAGCGCTTCTTCGATTACCTCATCCAGAAGCTCAGGCTGCAAATCCAAATTCATTGTCCCATTATCAATCCGGGTAATGGAAAGCAAGTTCTCCACCAGTTTAATCAGCCATGTGGCATCGTCATAGATATCGGTGTAGAGACCAGTTTTCTGCTCCTCATTCAAAATTTCTGAATTGCTTACGAGAATACCCGCATTGCCTAAAATACTAGTAAGCGGGGTGCGTAAATCATGGGAGATTCCCCTGAGCAGATTGGTTCGGAGCTGCTCCTGCTGTGCCTGCATGGTGATTTGCTTTTTCGTTTCGTTCAGCCATTCCTTTTCCAGTGCCAGGCCGCACTCTCCAAGCATGGCAATGACTAAGCTCTTTTCAAATACCCCTAACCGTGCTTCTTTTTCCATAACAATTCCCGAAACTGCAAAAACCCTGTCTTTTCCCCGCACCGCGAGGTATAGACATTTTGCGGCAGAAAGAGTGTCTGTAGTAGCCCCCGCCCGCTTATTATTCTTGTAAACCCACTCAGCTACCAAGCGTTCATCCTCTCTGAAATAAACTTGCGTGTCTGCCGCCGAGCCTTCCTTTAAGAATACCATCGGCTCAGACAGAGCATTTTCTTGTACAGAATAAAAAATGATGCTTCTATCCAGCAGCTTGGCCATCTGCTGCGCCGTTTCACTCAAAATTTCTAATTCATCCCCGGCCTGCTGCAGCTTGTGACTTGTTTCCAGAAGCACTTCTGTACGGTAGGCTTTTTGCGCAGCCTGCCGCGCTTGCTCTTTGACCCGCTTGGTCAGCGTGCTCGTAATAATGGCAGACACAAGCATAACCAGAAGGGTAACCGGATAGCCCCCGCTAAATACCCGAAATTGCAAATAAGGCTCGGTAAAGATAAGGTCAAATACCAGCACACTCACAACAGATGATATTACACTGTATATCTGGCCCCTTGTCACGACGGAATTGATCAGTACACCCAAAATATAGACCGTTATAATATTTGCTTCACTGAAACCAAGCGAATTAAACCACAGCCCGATCAACATGCAGGCAGCAAAAATCCCTATCGTTTTCAAGGAATCCGCTAATGAAAACTTAACAGATTTTGTATATTTAGGCAGTCCCAAATGGAAGGAGGACTGAGAATCCGGGATGATATAAATGTCTATATTAGGTGCAAGGGTAGAAAGCCTGTCCACGAGGGTAGGCTTTGAAAACCATTTGTTTGTATGATTGGAGCGCCCCATAACGATTTTTGAAACACGGCTCACCTTGGCGTATTCCGCAATCTGTCCGGGGATATCTTCTCCATACACGGTGGCAATTTGAGCGCCAAGCTGCTCGGCAAGTCTTAAGTGTTCATTAATCTGTGTCTGGTTATTTGCCGCCGCTGATATTTCCGGCATTTCCACATGGAGTGCAGTGAACGTACCATGGAAAGCATCTGCCATCCTCGCAGCCGTGCGAATTACCTTGGCGTCAGAGGGCACCGACGACAGGCAGACCAAGATATGCTCATTGGCATAAGAGCCGCCGTTTTGTATCTGCTCACAATTCTGCAAAGAAATCCGGTTGACCTGATCTGCGGCGCGCCGCAGTGCAATTTCACGCAGTGCGATTAGCTTTTCTCTGGTAAAAATAGTGGGAAGATTCCGCGCGGACCTTTCCTGATAAACATTTCCTTTATGCAGGCGTTCAATTAGTTCATCTGGCTCAATATCCACAAGCTCAATTTGATCGGCACTGTCAAATACACTGTCCGGGATGCGTTCACTAACATCGATGCCTGTGATAGACGCCACAACGTCATTCAGACTTTCGATATGCTGCACGTTGTTCGTGGTATACACGTCAATTCCCGCGCACAGCAGTTCTTCTACATCCTGATACCTTTTTTTGTGGCGGCAGCCTTCGGCGTTGGTATGGGCTAATTCGTCTATCAGAATAAGCTCCGGTTTTCTGCGGATTGCCCTGTCTAGATCAAATTCTTTAGAAATTGCGCTTTTATAGGAGACTTCCAAAGGCGTCAAGAGCTCCAACCCTTCCAAAAGAGCCGCCGTTTCCGGCCAGTCATGAGGTTCGATATACCCAGCAACAACATCAATGCCGTCTTTTCTTACTTCATGAGCGTCGTGCAGCATGGCACAGGTCTTGCCGACCCCGTCTGCATAACCGAAGTAAATTTTCAGCCTGCCGCGCCTTTTTTCAACGGGAGGAGCAGAAAGCCGCCCAGGCGAATATTCGGAATCGATTTGATGAATTGCCATCCCTATTTAGCCTCCTTTCTGAATAAATTACCTTAAGTTATAGTATAGCATCGGACAAATTACCATAGTATTATGGTTTCCCACATGACATTAAGATTATATAAAGACCGGAATTGTTCTATTTTCCGCTGCTTCTTCTTATCCAGAGGAAGAAAAAAGATGTACAGCCCCGTTTTGTATACACTCTGCAGGGACCTCCCGCTAAACGGGAGGTCCCTGCCTGCTGATAAAGCAGCCTTACATAATTTTTTTGCAAGTATTTTAAATCAGCTAATGTTAATTCCAGCGCTGGCGTAACCTGTCAGTGTATTGAGGAGCGAAACACCTCCGGCAGTTAAAGTAAATACCATCAGAAGTCTTGTTCCTGCCGTTACCGGAACATTTAATCCGGAAAGAGTCGCAGAGGCTATATCCCCAACACTAATAATTCCACTAAAACTTGGTGCAAGGGTAACATCGGTTCCTGCAATAGGTGAAAAAGTATTGTCTGGTGTTGTTGATTGGTAAAGCTGAGCGTGAACGGTCAAATCTGTGCCCAGTAAGCTAAGTCCCACTACAACACTAAAATATGCTGCAATGTCTGTAATCACTCCATCTCTTGGTACAGAAAATGCCATATTTGCCAGTAACCCACCTGCACCAGTCAAGTCAATCGTAGCTCCCAGAACGTTTGGCAGAGTCGTACTGTTTCCAAAAGCTATAATACCTGGCAAGCCAGCAAGCCCTAGTGCAACAGAGGTTGGGGCAATGGGTAAACCAGAGGCAAAGGGGATAATCGCTCCTGCTCCTGTCGGACCAGTTGCCCCTGTTGCCCCTGTTGCTCCTGTCGGACCGATTGCTCCTGTTGCTCCTGTCGGACCGATTGCTCCTGTTGCCCCTGTCGGGCCGGTTGCTCCTGTTGCTCCTGCGGGGCCGGCTGCTCCATTTGCTCCTGCGGGGCCAGTAGGGCCTGTCGCCCCTGCCGGGCCGGCTGCTCCATTTGCTCCTGCGGGGCCAGTAGGGCCTGTCGCCCCTGCCGGGCCGGCTGCTCCATTTGCTCCTGCGGGGCCAGTAGGGCCTGTCGCCCCTGCCGGAC
>NZ_SLZZ01000043.1:7937-16105 GCF_004346165.1 Muricomes intestini
ATTTGCTCCTGCGGGGCCAGTAGGGCCTGTCGCCCCTGCCGGGCCGGCTGCTCCATTTGCTCCTGCGGGGCCAGTAGGGCCTGTCGCCCCTGCCGGACCGGCTGCTCCATTTGCTCCTGCGGGGCCAGTAGGGCCTGTCGCGCCCGTTGCTCCTGTCGGGCCGATTGCTCCTGCCGGACCGGCTGCTCCCGTTGCTCCGGCTGCTCCCGTTGCTCCCGTTGCTCCAGCTGCTCCCGTTGCTCCGGCTGCCCCTGTCGGACCGGCCGGGCCTGTTGCTCCTGTTGCTCCTCTTGGGCCTACATCACCTCTTGGGC
The DNA here is from genome assembly GCF_004346165.1 of Muricomes intestini. GTDB lineage: Bacteria > Bacillota > Clostridia > Lachnospirales > Lachnospiraceae > Muricomes > Muricomes intestini. The sequence continues at coordinate 8,252 of NZ_SLZZ01000043.1, forward strand.
CTGTGTCTCCCCTCGGCCCGGTATCTCCGATAGGTCCCTGGATGCCCGCGGGGCCTTCAGGACCTTCAGGACCCTCAGGACCTCTTGGCCCCATCGGTCCTCTTGGTCCCATGGGACCGGTAGGCCCTGTAGGACATATGGGCCTTGGCCTGCAGTTTCCCGGACCAGAGCCGCAAGGATTACAATTTGATCCATTATTATAACAGCTTTGTTGTTCTATATTATCATTTTCTTTCATGATTTTAACTCCTTATACTAAAACAGATGTTCTTTTAATATAATATATACAATAACCAAAATATTGGTTACTTTTGTTAAAATCATTTTATTTAGAGCCTGTTACGGACAACTATACCATTCCTCTTCCGTTGTCTGGAATACCTGAAGTTTCAAATTATACCAATTGTTTACCTTATATTTTTTCAAAGACCACCTTGCCGCCAACCATGGTCATAACCGGCAGGATATCCTTTATCTCCATCGGATCAACCGTGAAAATATCCCGGTCCAGCAAAACCATATCAGCATAATAGCCTTTCTTAATCCGTCCTTTCCTATCCTCTAAAAACTCAGCATATGCACTCTCAGTCGTATAGGCGTCGATTGCAGTTTCCACATCCACGCACTCTTTGGGATAAAAACCATCCCGTGGTTCTCCCTGCCTGTTTTTGCGGGTCACCGCCATATAGATGTTTGGGAATGGGTTGCAGTCTTCAACTGGACAATCAGTTCCATAAGAAAGGTGCACCCCTTTATGAATTAAGGTTCCAAAAGCGTAGGAGGTAGATGTCAACTCCTTTCCGCACAACTCTTCAACAATTTTCATATCATAATCAATAAAAATCGGCTGGGCCATAACCAAAATATCGTCTTGCCTGATTCTCTCCAGCAAAGCCTCATCGGTAATCTGACAATGGTTCAAAGCATGGCGCAGATTATTCTTTCCATCCTCAAAGGTTTTCTCATAGCTTTCAATTGTCCGCCTTACCGCCTCATCCCCAATTACATGAGTAACCACCTGCATGCCGTACTTTTTGGCCAGTGCACAGTATCTGTCCATCTCTTCTGGCTTAATCCACTCTAAGCCATGATTATCCGGATCCCCAACATAGCCGTTTGTCATCAGTGCAGTTCTTGCACCCAGACTCCCGTCTTTAAACAGTTTCAGGGGACCGATTTTCAGCCAGGAATCCTCATTCTCCGCTCCCAGCTTATATACCCCTTCTTCGAGATATTTTTCAAAATCCGCTAAATCATTAAAACAAACCTGATGCCGATAGCGGATCAGGGCCTCCCCCTTATCATAAAGCTCCTTAAACATCGCAAAGGCTGCCGGGCCATCCATAAAACTGGTTCCTACGTCGTTACTTTGTACACTGGTGAGGCCGTGAGCCACCGCATACTCCATGGTCTGAATCAACATTTGCCGGCGTTCCTCCATAGTAAAATCAGGAATAATAGATTTTACTACATTGCAGGCGTTCCCGGTGAAAATGCCATTTGGGCACCCGTCTTCCCCCAGCATGAATTCTCCATCGGGGTACTGGGGTGAATTGCCGTCAATCCCCAGTATCTCAATTGCCTTAGTATTGCTGGTAACGATATGCCCGCAGACCCGCTCCAGAACAATAGGTATATCGGTGCTGATTTCGTCCAGATCATGGCGCGTCGGAAGGCGGCCGCCGTCTGTGAACAGATCCTGGTTCCAGCCTGCGGCATGGAGACCGCTTTTTACCCGTTCAGGATGCTCTTGCATAAACACCTGGCACCGCTTGATCATTTCTCCTATACTGGAAACGCCCTCAATCTGTACCTGGTTTAAACTCTCGCCGAACTGCATCAAATGAAGATGTGAATCATTAAGCCCCGGTATAAGGGTCCTTCCCCTACAATCCATTAACTGTGTCTCTCCATTCTTGTATTTCAAAATATCCCCATTGCCGCCCACATCCTTAATGTAACCGTCCTCCACCAGAACTGCCTGGGCATATGTACCTTTCTCTATGTACACCTTGGCATTATAAAGAATTCTATTCATTGCCGTTCCTCTTTTCTTTTTTCAACTTCAAATCAAAGATGTAATATACAACAGCACCAAGAACAGGCACTCCCAAACCTACCAGGCCTAAAACAAAGTCTTCCATGGCAGTGTTAATGATTAAAGCAATAAAGATGAGTGCCGTAACAATCACTGAAACCGGATAAAACCATACTTTATACGGCCGCTCGATTTTCGGGTATTTTTTCCTTAAAATCGGAACAGCAATAATAACCAAAGCATTAAATACCATGGCGGACATTACTACCATATCTGTCAGCTGGCTCAAATTTCTGATGAGCACTAATATTATAGAAAGAATACCCTGCACAATAATCGCTACATGGGGAACCCTTGTTTTCGGATGAAGCTTTGCATATGCTTTAAAGAAATGCCCTTCTTCCGCCATCGCATAATACATACGCGGCTGAGCCAGAACCATGCCGTTGGCCGAGCCAAACATTGAAAGAATCATTCCCAGAGAAACCACAAAAGCCCCTGCTGAGCCAAATACCTTCTTCGCTACAGCCGTTCCCAGATATAAATCCCCGCTGTTGATCATCGATACAATTTCTTCATGAGGCAAAACTCTCATGACGGCAAAATTGAACAAAACATAAATAACCGTTACACTTCCAATGCCAATGATTAAAGACAAAGGTAACTTTTTCTTTGGTTCCTTGATCTCCTCGGCCACCGTATTCAGATTAGTCCACCCCTCATATGCCCATAAAGCAGCCACCACGCCAAAGGCAACCATACTGAAGACATTTGTGCTATTATCGGCTGCGTAAGCTGCCGCCGAACCCAGAGAAAGATCCGGGCTCACCCGCCCGATGAAAAGAGCAACTAACATGATAAGCGCTATAGGAATAAGCTTGGCTACCATAGAAATGTTTTGCACCACCGAAGCCAGCTTGACTCCGCCTAAGTTATAAGCAGTAATAATGACAATCAAAACAATGGCAGCTGCTTTTACACCAAAATCGCTCAAACCAGTATACGGCTGCAGAACTGCTATAAGGGCGGTAGCTACTGCAGCAATGGAACCTGGACCGCCAATAACCAGATCCGTAAAGCCAGCCATGAATCCCACCACCGGATGAAATGCTTCGTCCAGGTAAACCAACCGCCCACCGGATTTTGGCATGGCCGCACCCAATTCGGCGTAGCACAGACCCCCAAACAGAGAAATAATCCCACCCAACAGCCAGCAAAGCAGAGCCAGGCCGCTGTTCATGCCGACTCTTTCCAGAACATAGGAGCCTAAATAGAAAATACCGGAGCCTATCATGATGCCCCCAATAATACTGACTCCGCCGAAAACCCCGATCTCACGTCTAAACTCAGTCTTCTCTGTCGTTAAATTACTAACATGACTTCCTCTTTTTGCCATCTCAAACCTCCTCATAATTTACTTTAATACATTATAGTACTAAAACCATGGATATACCAGTCAAATTTAGTAAACTTATCCCCATTATGTTTTCTATTGATTAATTCACATAATGCACTATAATTAATATGATACCAGGATCCCAAGGCCATGCTTTTCATGCTTGCATGGAAAAGCATGGCCTTGGGACCCATAAAACATGAGAAAGTAGCCCGAATAGGGCGAATTTCGAATGTTTTTAGGATTGCGGGAGCACAAAGTGCGGAGCAATCCGTAGGTATCAGGGGGCAAAATACCTTTTGACCCCTACATCATTAAAATATAAATGTGATACTAAAAAACTAAAGTGAAGGAGGTAACAAATGAGTAATTTAGACAATACCTGCATAAACACCATAAGAATACTGGCCGCGGAGTCTGTAGAAAAAGCCGTCTCCGGACACCCCGGGCTGCCGCTGGGCGCTGCTTCGATTGCCTACACTCTGTGGGCGAAGCATCTGAAACATAATCCCAAAGATCCCTCCTGGCCAAACAGGGATCGATTTATACTATCTGCCGGTCATGGATCTGCTATGTTGTACTCTATGCTTCATCTGTTTGGTTACAGTGTATCTATGGATGAACTGAAAAAGTTCAGACAATTTGGCAGTAAAACTCCCGGCCATCCTGAGTTTGGACACACTCCCGGTGTCGAAATAACCACGGGCCCTTTGGGTCAGGGCATCGCAAATGGAGTCGGCATGGCAATGGCAGAGAGATTTCAGTCATCCAGATTTAACCGGGACTCTTTCAATATCATTGATCATTATACATACGTTCTCTGCGGTGACGGCTGCCTGATGGAAGGGGTCGCTTCAGAGGCCGCTTCTCTTGCAGGCGCATTGAAGCTCGGCAAGCTCATCCTTCTCTACGACCGCAATAAAATTACGATTGAGGGCAGTACAGATATTGCCTTTACAGAAAATGTAGCGGGACGTTTTAAGGCCTACGGATGGCAGGTTTTAAATGTTGCCGACGGCAACTCTGTACAGGATATCAGTGATGCTTTAAGCGAGGCGAAAGCCGAAACTAACGCTCCTTCGCTGATCGTTGTCAACACACAGATCGGCTATGGTTCACCTAAAGCCGGAAGCGCTTCCGCCCATGGAGAACCCCTTGGGGCAGAGAATCTGAAAAAGACAAAAGAGTTCTTTGGAATCAGCAGTGACGACTGTTTCACGGTACCTGCTGAAGTAAGCGGACATATGAAAGAACTCATCGCTAAAGGAATTGAGGCGGAAGAAAGTTGGAATCATCTGTTCGAAAAATACTCCACACAATATCCTGATTTGGCCAAGAGATGGAAAGTAGAGCAAAGCTTTGATTACACGGAATTATTACTGGAGGATGACGGATTTTGGTCTGTTGGCAATGCCCCCATTGCAACAAGGGCTGCTTCAGGAAAAATAATTAATTATCTGAGTCCCAAAATCCCCAATCTCATCGGCGGCTCAGCAGACCTTGCACCTTCAAATAAGACCTATATGAAAGATATGGGTGATTTCTCCGCCAATAATTACAATGGCAGAAACCTTCATTTTGGTGTGAGGGAGCATGGAATGGCTGCAATTGCAAATGCATTAACCACATATGGCGGTTTAAAGGTTTTTTGCTCCACCTTCTTTGTATTTACCGATTACATGAAAGGTGCCATGCGTCTGTCCGCGCTGATGAAGCTGCCCGTCATTTATGTGATGACCCACGACAGCATCGGTGTAGGGGAAGACGGGCCTACCCACCAGCCGGTGGAACAGCTTGCCGCAGTCAGAAGCATTCCGAATTTCATTGATTTTCGCCCAGCCGATGCAAACGAAACGGCAGCCGGCTGGTATACTGCGATTACAAGTACTTCATCACCAACCTGTCTGGTTCTGTCAAGGCAGAATCTCCCTGTCCTTGACATAGACGGAAAGTCCGCATTAAAAGGGGCATATATTCTCTTAGATTCAAAAAATGATGCTCCTCAGATAATACTGATTGCCACCGGATCGGAAGTCCATATTACATTGGAAGCAGGAAAAACACTTCAAGCAAAAGGCATTAATGCAAGAGTTGTCAGCATGCCATCCTGGGCGATATTTGAAAAACAGTCCGAAGAATATAAAGAGAGCATTCTTCCCTCTGCCGTTGAAAATCGGATAGCTGTGGAGGCGGCATCCTCATTTGGCTGGCATAAATACGTAGGCCTCAAAGGAAAAATCATATCCATTGATAGCTTTGGCGCTTCATCACCGGCAGATAAGCTTTTCAAGCACTTTGGATTTACGGCGGAAAACATCGTGGCTAAATCCAGAGAACTTCTGGGTAAGTAAACACGGCAGGTTATTTAAAAGGGACTGTCGGGAAATAGGCAGCTCTAAAGAAGAGGGACAGCATCGCACACATGAGCGATGCTGTATGTGCTGGCCCGAAATATAAATAAATACATCGTTTTAAAACGGGACAGCTTGTTAAATATGATTAGCTGCGGCTTGTTTTTTGTACACTAAAATAAGGGGAAAGAATAAGAGATGACCGTAAAAACAACCCTGAGAGAATTTGGCAATGTTTAAAAGCCTGATTCTTCCAGGGTTCTCTTTATTTAGGGCTATGGGGATCAAAAACGAGTATTATCTGACAATAATCTTTTAACAGTGTATTTAATTGTAGTAATTTATGATGAAGCCTAAAAAAAGAGCTGTAAAAAGATAAATTTATCTTCTTACAGCCCCAATTAAAAAAGTTCTTATAGTAGCCACATCCTCAATCTGCAGAACTCTTGATATGGTGAAACTGATTCCGAAAGGGTTTACCCTCTCTTTCGTAAGTGCAATAATTTCCTGTTCTGTAAATTGAGCTTTAATACAGAGGAACTTGCAGTATCTCAGTCTCCGGTTCGTGAAATAATTCAGGGGCCGGAAACCATTGACCTGGTTGAGACTATTCCATTTACAGGTGTCGGAAAAGTAAAAGACGGCACTCCTCCCCTATAAACCATCCTCGTGAAATAATTGTTTTCTGAACTCTTCATCCTCTGTCATACGAAGAATATCTTCAATACGATTCTTCTCCAAAAGCCTTCTGACCAACTGCAGACTTCTCTGTTCACCTCTCTTCTCGCCTCTCTGTTCACCTCGCTTTTCACCTCGCTTTTCGCCTCGCTTTTCGCCTCGCTTTTCGCCTCTTTGTTCTCCATCTCGAACCATTTCTTCAATTGCTGTACACATATTGACCGCTCCTTCCTCACCTTCATTTTGTTTTTCTCTCAGCACCGGAATATCCAAAAATATGGAGACAAGTTCAGTTCGCTCTCTAGATAAATGACTGTAATGATTTTTGTTTTCTTTTAAAACTTTATTTAGCAGTTTTCTGTCATGACAGACTTTCAGTAATTCAAAAACCTCCCGCAGCCCGGTCTTAAAGTTCCTCGCATCAACCGTATCGCTGCTCACAAGATGCAGTGCATAATTCGGAAATTCTTTTTTCCATGGCATGAGCTTGTCCGTAAAATCCAGCATATCGTGTAAATCTTTCGGTTTCATCCAATTTTTCTGTTCCCCATAATACAAAACAAGAGTCAAAACGGGAACCAACCGGTCTTTTTCAGTCATTCCTGACATAAACTCTGCAGAAGTTTTTAGATTATGGATATTCTTGTTATACTTTTCCCTTCTCTGCATCTGATCTGAGTAATCAATCCCGTCATACAACAGACTTCTCACTGGCATGCCGTAATGTATCTCTCTCTGAGCCTCCACCGCCAGTATGGCCTCCTGATTGCCTGTATCATCCAGGCACCTCATCTGCATTTTCACATCCCGAATACGCTGCAGGTCTCTCACACTGTCACTTCCTGCTTTTACCTGTACTGTCTGCTTTTCACCGCAGCGAACAAGCTGCTCCGGGGCTATGACCTGTTCTCCCCGAAAGATGGAACCGTTAAACAGATCTGCGAATATCTCGGCATCTGTCAGCGCTTTACAGATCTGTGCATCTCTGGCGCACAACTTCGCATGAGTTTTCCTCATATGTTTCCTCCTCTTTGTGTTGTCTGGAAGAGTGAAACATATAACGGCAATTGATGGACACTATCCTCTTGATAAAATCATTGTAATATCCAACATATGACATTTCAAGTATATTTCACCATACATACTGCCGCTATCCTCACAGTTCACTCATTCCTTCTGTATTAAGTTTCAATTTTGCTTTAGACTGGAAATTTGGCTGAACTGCCCGAAATACTTACAAGATTTTCCAGATATTTTGATTATAATTCAATTTCAGACTACTGTCAATCTGACATTTGCTTGAGTTTCCGCAGTTTTATCCACATAGACCTGAATTAAACCATGTCTTTATAAACAACTTTCAAAAAATGTCCCAAATATAAGGAATCTGA
>NZ_SLZZ01000044.1 GCF_004346165.1 Muricomes intestini
TGCGGTGAGCTGGGAGCGGACCTGGAGCTGACAGAGGAGTTTCTCAAAATGGGACTGGATGAACTCTCTGTATCTCCGGCTATGGTTCTGCCTTTAAGGAAGAAAATCAGGGAGTGTGAATAGAAAACTAAATCTTAACTCGTCCAATCTTTATTTTATTCAAAATTGTTTTCACGAAGTATTCACACAGCAACTAAAAATTAAAATATATTTTAAAAGTTTCAATTTTGATTTCCAAATCGCCATACATAAATTTAATATAATTTACACATACTACCTTTAAAATTCTGGATTTTTAACTATGTATCAATTACATTCAAAAGGATTCAGGAAAACTTAGTATGAAAAGAGGGTAAGAGATGAATCAGGTAATAGGCAGCCAAAGCATCAGTTTTGGTGTCTCTCCTTATCTTATCAGCAGCGGCTCTGTAGTTGGCAGTAAAGAGTCCGAGGGTCCGCTTGCAAAATTGTTTGATATGGCCAGCCAAGATGACCTCTTTGGGGCAAAAACCTGGGAGGAGGCAGAGAGTAATATGCAGAAGGAAGCATGTATATTGGCGCTTGGCAAAGCACACATCCCCCCGGAAAAGGTACGGTATCTTTTTGGAGGGGACTTGCTGCGTCAGGGAATAGCCACTTCTATGGGAATTGAAGCACTGCAGATTCCCATGTTCGGATTATTTGGTGCCTGCTCCACATCCGGTGAGGCACTGGCTCTAGGTGCCATGTGTGTGGCGGCAGGCTATGGGGATTATATGCTGGCAGTGACCTCCAGTCATTTCGGGAGCGCGGAAAAAGAGTTCCGCTTTCCTCTGGGATATGCAAGCCAAAGACCCTTGTCCGCCCACTGGACGGTTACGGGCAGCGGAGCATTTTTGGTGGGTACAGAAAAAAGCCATATCAGAATCAGCGGCGTAACCATTGGAAAAATTGTAGACTATGGGCTGAAAGATTCTCAGAACATGGGGGCGTGTATGGCACCTGCAGCTGTAGATACCATTATGCAGAACTTTAAAGATTTTGGGAGAAAAGCTGAGGATTATGACAGGATTGTAACCGGAGATTTGGGATATGTGGGACAAGACATTTTGTTTGATCTGATAAAGAAAAAGGGGAGTGACATCAGAACAATGCATTTGGATTGTGGAATGACAATATTTGATCAAAAGACACAGGACACTCATGCTGGTGGGAGCGGCTGCGGCTGTGCAGCAGTCACCCTGGCTGCATATGTCTTGCCAAAGATAAAAAAAGGAGAATGGAAACGAGTGCTTTTTGTTCCCACTGGGGCACTTATGTCGACAGTAAGTTTCAACGAAGGTGCCAGTGTACCGGGAATTGCACATGCAATTGTACTGGAGCACTGTTAAAATATGGGTGACTGCCAAGAGATACAAAAGCGGGTTTATGATAGAGTAGTGCCCTTGTGATAGGAGGTTTTTATGGATTACTTGAAGGCTTTTTTAATAGGAGGAATTATTTGTGCCGTTGTACAGATTTTTATGGACCGCACAAAACTGATGCCCGGCAGAATTATGGTACTTCTCGTCTGCGTCGGCGCAGTATTGGGATTCTGCAAGATATATGAGCCCTTTGTAAAATTTGCCGGGTCAGGAGCAAGTGTTCCTTTGCTGGGGTTTGGAAATGTGCTGTGGAAAGGCGTAAAGGAAGCTGTTGACAAGAACGGGTTTCTGGGAATATTTATGGGAGGATTAGAAGCAAGCGCCATAGGAATCTCGGCGGCCCTTATTTTCGGGTATCTTGCTTCTTTCATCTTTGAGCCGAGAATGAAAAAATAAAACCGCAGATTGAGTTTAGCCAGCAGTTCGATTTCGCATGGCTAAACTGTAAGCAGCATCTTCTGAAAGAACATATATTCAGAGTATGCTGCTTTTTTACAGAGATTTAACATTCTTTGGCTTTTACATTTAACATTTCTTTTATATCATTTTAGCTGTGAAGAGGAATAGTCAAATACATACATGTAAAGGAGAATGAAAAGATGAGAATGAAAAAGTTTATAGCGATATTGTCAGCAGTAGGTATGCTGGCAGCCGGTATTACCGGATGCGGTGGTTCAGACGCGTCAGATGTATCAGATACATCAGGAGATACTCAGTCAGAATGGGACAGCTCCAATGACATTACAATTGTTTCCCGGGAGGAAGGTTCAGGTACAAGAGGAGCATTTATCGAACTGTTCGGGATTGAAGAGGAACAGGACGGGGAAAAGGTAGATATGACAACAGAGGAGGCGCAAATTACAAATAGTACTTCCGTCATGATGACAACGGTGGCCCAAGATGAATATGCAATCGGCTATGTTTCCCTTGGCTCACTGGGAGACACTGTAAAGGCAGTGAAGATTGATGGGGCCCAAGCAACGGCTGAAAATGTCAAATCAGGCACATATAAGGTTTCCAGGCCATTTAATATTGCAACCAAGGAAGATTTGGATAATGAGGTGGCAAAGGATTTTATGAATTTTATCCTGAGTGAAGAAGGGCAGGCAGTTATTACGGATAACAATTACATCGCACTGGAGGATGTAAAACCTTTTGAGGGTACATCACCTTCAGGAAAAGCGGTAGTGGGAGGTTCTTCTTCCGTGTCGCCCGTAATGGAAAAATTGATTGAAGCATATAAAGGCGTGAATGCTAATGCAGAGATTGAACTTCAGACAACAGATTCCACAACAGGAATGACATCAACAATTGACGGAAGCTATGATATTGGAATGGCGTCCAGAGAACTAAAAAACACAGAGCTGTCTGCAGGACTGAAGCCGACTGTTATTGCCACAGACGGAATTGCAGTTATTGTTAATAAGAGCAGCACTGTAGATGAATTGAGCAGCGATCAGGTGAAATCAATTTACACCGGCGATGCGCTCACCTGGGATGAGGTAGTCGAATAAATGAAATCAAAGACATGGAATGAAAAATTCATGCAGGGAGTGTTCTTCACTGCCGCCTGTACTTCAGTACTGGCGGTAGCTCTCATCTGCATTTTTTTGTTTGCGAATGGTATCCCTGCCATGAAAGAAATTGGATTCATAAAGTTTATAACAGGTCAAAGATGGAAACCAGGCAATGATATCTATGGAATTCTTCCTATGATTGTAGGAAGCCTCTATGTAACTGCGGGGGCAGTGATTGTAGGTGTACCTATAGGCATACTGACATCGGTGTTTATGGCTATGTACTGTCCAAAGAAAATATATAAACCTCTGAAGGCTGCGATTGAGCTTCTTGCAGGGATTCCCTCTGTTGTGTACGGATTTTTCGGACTGGTGGTACTTGTCCCCCGGGTCAGAGAGCTGGGGAGAGCCTTGAAGATGATAGGACTGGCAAGAAGCAGCGGGAACGGGAACAGTATTCTGACAGCCTCTCTTCTTTTGGGAATAATGATTCTGCCTACCATCGTCGGTGTGACAGAATCTGCCATCCGGGCTGTCCCCGCCCAGTACTATGAAGGGGCACTTGCCCTGGGTGCAACTCACGAGAGAAGCATTTTCAAGGTCATAATACCTGCGGCAAAATCCGGTGTGGTTGCAGGAGTTGTACTTGGCATAGGGCGCGCAATCGGAGAAACCATGGCGGTTATCATGGTGGCGGGCAATCAGGCCAGAATGCCTGCGGGGATTATGAAAGGTGTCAGGACCCTCACCGCCAATATTGTAATTGAGATGGGATATGCAGCAGATTTACACAGGGAGGCATTGATTGCTACCGGAGTGGTGCTGTTTGTATTTATCCTGCTTATTAACTTCAGCGTGGCGTTGATAAAAAGGAGGGGTGAGCGTGAACAATAAATCTACATTTGGGCAAAAAGTGAAAACATATCTGAATCATCCCGGCTCCTTTATCATGGTGCTGCTGGTTATGCTGGGAACACTCCTCACATTTGCAGTGCTAATCTATCTGGTTGTTTATATACTGGCGCACGGGCTTCCTTACATTAAACCTTCCTTATTTTCACTAAAGTATACATCAGAGAATGCCTCTTTGGTCCCGGCACTTATCAATACAGTAACGATGACACTGCTTTCTTTAGTGATTGCAGTTCCCCTTGGAATTTTTGCCGCTATTTTTCTTGTAGAATATGCGAAAAGAGGAAACAAATTTATGGGGATTATCCGGCTGACAACAGAGACACTTTCGGGAATTCCTTCCATTGTATACGGCTTGTTTGGCATGCTGTTTTTCGTCAATACTCTTGGCTGGGGATTTTCCCTCCTGGCAGGAGCGTTCACCCTGGCTATTATGATATTGCCGCTGATTATGCGCACTACGGAGGAGGCACTTAAGTCCGTACCTGATTCCTACCGTGAGGGCAGTTTTGGACTGGGGGCCGGGAAACTTAGGACAGTATTTCATATTGTACTTCCTTCGGCAGTACCCGGAATCCTTGCAGGTGTGATTCTGGCAATCGGAAGAATCGTAGGAGAGACAGCTGCACTGATGTACACGGCCGGAACTGTGGCGAAGGTTCCGTCCAATGTGATGGGTTCGGGAAGAACACTGGCCGTGCATATGTATAATCTGGCAAGTGAGGGCCTGTATATGGATCAGGCATATGCCACAGCGGTTATATTGCTTATCCTGGTTGTCGGAATCAATGCACTGTCCGGGGTAATAGCAAAAAGATTAACGAAAGTGTAGAGAGGAAACAAAAGATGGGAAAAATAGAAATCAAAAATCTGGATTTATTTTACGATGATTTTCAGGCTTTGAAAAGTGTAAATCTGGATGTAGAAGCAAATAAAATTACAGCCTTTATAGGTCCCAGCGGATGCGGAAAATCTACGCTGCTCAAATCCATCAACAGAATGAATGATCTGGTGGAAGGCTGCCGGATTGAAGGTGAAATTCTGCTGGACAATGAAAATATATTTAGGGGTATGGACGTAAACCTTCTGCGCAAGCGGGTGGGAATGGTGTTTCAGAAACCAAATCCATTTCCTATGAGTGTTTACGATAACATTGCATTCGGACCGAGAACACACGGGGTCCGCGCCAAGTCCAAACTGGATGATATTGTGGAGAAATCTCTGCGCAGTGCGGCTATATGGGAAGAATGTAAAGACAGATTGAAAAAGAGTGCCCTGGGGATGTCCGGGGGACAGCAACAGCGTCTGTGTATAGCAAGAGCCCTTGCGGTAGAGCCTGAGGTTCTTCTGATGGACGAACCGACGTCTGCGCTGGACCCGATCTCTACATCCAAGATAGAAGACCTTGCGTTGGAATTAAAAAATGATTATACTATTGTCATGGTAACACATAACATGCAGCAGGCAGTGCGTATATCTGACAACACGGCGTTTTTTCTTCTGGGTGAGGTCATAGAGTATAATCAGACAGAGAAGCTTTTTTCAATACCTTCGGATAAGAGGACGGAGGATTATATTACAGGGAGGTTTGGTTAAGATGAGGAGTCGGTTTGACGAGCAGTTGGAATTATTGGAAGAAATGCTCACCCGCATGGGAGAACTGTGTGAAGTGGCTATAGCTAAGGCTACCCGTGCTCTGGAGGAAGGGAGCCAGAAACAGGCACAGGCAATTATAGAGGCAGACGAAGAGATTGACCAGATGGAAAAGGATGTGGAAAGGCTATGTCTGAAGCTCCTTTTGCAGCAGCAGCCTGTGGCGAAGGATCTGCGGAGAATCTCCGCGGCTCTTAAGATGATTACGGACATGGAGCGTATCGGGGATCAGACAGCGGATATTGCGGAGATTATTATTTCTTCAAAACAATCCGCAGCAACAGACATCAAACAGATTGGCACAATGGCCGATGCGGTCAGCAAAATGGTGCGCGACAGTGTGCACGCTTATGTCACAAAGGATCTGGAGTTGGCAAAGCATGTGATGGAGGCGGACGATTACGTAGACAACCTGTTTGATACAATCCGGGATGAACTTGTAGAATATATCCGCGCAGAAAAAGGCGAACACGGAAACCGTATATTTGACCAGATTATGGTAACAAAGTATCTGGAGCGTATCGGGGATCATGCAACGAACATTGCCGAGTGGGTGGAATTCTCCATAACCGGTGTTCACAGAGACGGAGCAAACTTGTAGGCTGGAAGCCGGGAGGGCGCAAAATGATATATTGCGTAGAAGATGATGACAATATCCGGGAACTGATCATATATACATTGGAAAGCACGGGGCTTAGAGCACAGGGCTTTGCGGAGGGAAGTTCTTTTCTGGAAGCAATGGCATCTGATACGCCGGAGCTTATTTTGCTTGATATTATGCTCCCGGGAGAAGACGGGCTTACTCTGCTCAGTAAATTGAAGAGCTCTTCGAGGACGAAGAATATTCCTGTGATCATGGTGACGGCAAAGGGCTCAGAGTATGACAAGGTGATTGGCCTGGATTCGGGTGCCGATGATTATCTCGCCAAGCCCTTTGGAATGATGGAGCTGGTCTCCCGCATAAAAGCGGTTCTGCGCCGCACAGGCAAGGATTCGGACAAGGATGATATGAGCGTTGCGGGAGTTCATGTGAACGTAAAGAAGCATGAAGTGACTGTGGGCAAAAAGCTGGTAACACTGACGCTGAAGGAGTTCGAACTTCTGGAGCGCCTTATGCGAAACCAGAATATTGTACTTACGAGGAATCAGCTGCTGGAGGATATATGGGGCTATGAGTTTGGCGGCGAGACAAGGACTGTGGATGTTCATATAAGGACTCTTCGGCAGAAACTGGGGGACAAGGGAGCTATTATCGAAACTGTGCGGGGCATAGGATACCGTATAGGAGGGCAGCATGAGAGCTAAAATTCAAAGGAGTATGGTGTTTATATTCTCCGTTACACTGCTGATTTCCTATATGATTCTTACCATGGTTGTATATAATCAGACGCTGTCCATACTGGAAACAGACATGAAGCAGGAGGCGCAGTATATCGGGAGAGCTATCAATACTTCCGGCGGCAGTTATCTGCAGCAGATGGCAGATGTCGATGAAGGAGCCCGTGTGACCTGGGTTGCCGAAGATGGAGCTGTCCTGTATGATTCCCAAAGTAATGGGGACAAACTGGAGAACCATAAATCCAGGCCGGAGATACAAAGTGCCATGACAAAAGGTTTCGGCACAGATATCCGGATGTCTGGTACGCTGGGCCGCAAGATGTATTATTATGCCCTGCGTCTGGATGATAAAACAGTACTGCGTATTGCAAAGACAATGGACGGTCTGATGAGAACAGGTCTGAGAGTGCTGCCGGTCATGGGCATATTGGCAGTTTCTATGCTGGTTCTTGCCTGGCTGATGTCGAAATGGCAGACGGCCAGATTAATAAGACCTATCAACGAGCTGGATATAGAACATCCTCTTGACAATGGTATCTACGAAGAACTGTCCCCTCTTCTGCAGGCGATAAACCGGCAGAATATGGAAAAAGATGCCGTTGCCAATATGCGCAAAGAGTTTTCGGCTAATGTATCCCATGAATTAAAGACACCCCTGACTTCTATTTCCGGCTACGCGGAAATTATGAAGGATGGTCTGGTGAAACCGGAAGATATACCTAATTTTTCAGAGCGGATATACAAAGAGACAAAGCGCCTTATTACGCTGGTGGAGGATATTATCAAACTTTCGAAGCTGGATGAGGCATCTGTAGATTTTGAGAAGGAGGATGTAGATTTGTATGCCTTATGCCGGGAAATTGTGAGCCGTCTTGCACCCCAGGCAAATGCAAAGAAGGTTCATATAACCTTAACAGGTGAGCCGGTAGTATACCGGGGTGTCCGCCAGATACTCGATGAGATGATTTATAATATATGTGAAAATGCAATCAAATATAATGTGATTGAAGGAAAAGTGTCTGTATGGGTCGGGAACACACTTCAGGGGCCGAAAATCAGCGTGGCAGATAATGGAATAGGAATTCCAAAGGAACAACAGGAAAGAATATTTGAGCGCTTTTACCGGGTTGATAAGAGCCACTCAAAAGAAACCGGAGGAACAGGCTTAGGGCTCTCTATCGTAAAACACGGTGCACTGCTGCACGGGGCAAAGGTCATAGTGGACAGCGAAGAAGGCCGCGGAACACGGATGGATATACTGTATCTAAAACACATTTAAGTGTTTAACAAATTGCGCGGTGACTCGGAGAATTCCGACTTATAAGCCCTGAAGAAAGTAGA
The DNA here is from genome assembly GCF_004346165.1 of Muricomes intestini. Lineage (GTDB taxonomy): Bacteria > Bacillota > Clostridia > Lachnospirales > Lachnospiraceae > Muricomes > Muricomes intestini. The sequence goes on from NZ_SLZZ01000044.1 coordinate 8,165, forward strand.
GTAATCGCTGAATCCGCTGGAAAAGCAGGCTTGAGTGATGGGCTGTCCATCAGAGATCAGCTCCCTGGCGAGCAGCAGGCGGCGGTAGGTAATGTAATTTCCGATGGTGTATCCGGTCTCGGCTTTAAACAGCCGCATCATATAATACTTGCTGATGTAAAATTTTTGGGCCAGTGTATCAATGTCAAGATTATCGGTGAGATGGCTGTTAATATACTGCATGATGTTTACAATCTTTGTGTTGTATAACCCAGTATCCAGGAACTCCACTCTGTTTTTCATGGCAGCGCGGTTTAAATGTATCATAAATTCCAGGAAAAGAACCTGCCGGTACAGGCTGCTGGCATATTCATTATCTTCAAAGGAGCGCTCCAGGCGGTTCGTAATCTTGAAAAGCGAGCTTTTTTCAAGTGAAGGAATCCGAAGCACATTGGAGTGTTCTTTTTTTGCTTTTTCGAAGCAATAACCCAAGTCATATTCCGAGGTTTTGTAGTCTTGTATAAACCCAGGTGAGATGTACACAATGATTCGCTCGTAGGGCAGAGAGTTGTCGACCCGTATCCGGTGGATGTCATTGCGGTTCACCAGAACAATGTCGTAAGGCTCCAGATCATATGTTTTCCCCTCTATATAATATTGTACCTTGCCCTTGATAAAAATCGTAATCTTAAGAAAGTCATGATAATGAAATTCAAATTCTTTAGAGAGATTATCCTCTAGGTGAAAAATACGGAAATTGCTGTTTAGGTAGCCCCGTTTATTATATTCCTGCATAAAATCTCCTTTCTGGTTGGAAGGTAACTCTGGCTAAACTATACTATAATATAGCATTATTTGCAATATCAAAAGCATTTACTCCGTATTATATGAGGAAAATGCCTGGTATAATGGTAGAAACAGGAGGTGCGTTGTTGATGAAAGTTACAATGGAGCGTTATCACGGACTTGGAAATGATTATTTAGTGTATGATCCTAACAAAAATGAGTTGCAACTGAACAAAGAAAATGCAGCTATGCTCTGCAACAGAAATATGGGACTTGGCTCCGATGGAATTCTGGAGGGACCATTCATAGGGGAGAGCCACATGTCCCTGCGGATTTGGAATCCGGATGGAAGTATAGCTGAAAAAAGTGGCAACGGTGTCCGTATTTTTGCAAAATATCTGAAAGATGCAGGCTATGTACAGAAGAAGAATTATAAATTAGTTACGGACGGCGGATTGGTGGAAATCACCTATTTGAATGAGGACGGCAGCAGGCTGCGTGTGTCCATGGGAAAATTATCATTCTGGAGCGATGAGATTCCGGTGACCGGAGAACGCCGTGAGGTAATCAATGAAGATATGGTATTCGGCAGGACACTTTATCCGGTTACTTGTGTATCTGTGGGAAATCCCCATTGTGTCATCCCAATGCGGGAAATCTCAAAGCCATTGGTCTGCAAGATCGGGAACTATTCGGAGGTTGCAAGATATTTTCCAGAACGGATAAATACGGAAATAATGAAAGTGGTGGATGACAGTCATATTGAGATTGAAACCTTTGAGAGAGGTGCCGGCTACACTATGGCTACCGGAACAGGGGCCTGTGCGGCTGCGGGAGTTGCCTATAAACTGGGACTGACAGGGAATAAGATAATTGTCCATATGCCGGGGGGTGACTTACAGGTAGAGATAGATGAAGACTGGAATGTATACATGACAGGGGAAGTGTTCTATGTGGCAAAAATCACATTGAGCAGTGAATTTTCAGAAAAACTTCGGACCTTATAAAAAAATCGGGGAGATGCAATAGTTGGAGATGTGGGAAAGCATATATTAGATTTTACTATTGAAATATTCCTGTGTTACCTGCAGCTGTTTTTTCAATATTGTCTTCCACATAGCTGTATGTATCTCCCCGGAGCCTTTGGAGATTTTAGTCAGACGGAGAGTTCCGTCATCATCTAATTTTCTATAAAAATAGTGATCGGTATCCTTGTATAATTTCCAACCGTCTCTGTCACAGAATCTTTTTAGTTCTTTCCATCTTGGCATTCGATACTGTCTCCTATTTCTTTTGCATTATCCATGATCAGAGCCTTGAAAATATATGGGATATGCCCCTTCCTGTTTGGTGCATGGGTATAAAGTTCATAGTCTGCATAATAATCCGCCGAATATTGTAAAATTGCCTCTCCCAGCTCTAAACGTGCAGCCTGCTCATCTGTTCCGTTTTCGACTAGATCAATTTCATTTAAGGCCAGTGTGACAGAGCCGTCATCTTCTATAAATTTCTTAGCAGTAAATGTATAAATCTTTAAAATCTCTTCCATTGTTTCAAAATTGGAAAACCACATTTTATCCCTTGTTCTTTTGATAAACTTTGGCTTTTCGTGTACCACGCTGTCAACAACAGCGCTCCATTCTTTTCTTACAGTTGTCGCTTTTTCCATTAACATTTCTATCATCTCCTTTGACACCTCCATTATAAGAATTTATGTACGTAATGTCAAGAGTGTACATTTTATTATATGATAAAATTTATGGTTTTATACGTTATAAATCTGGACTTGCGAAAATGGGCATATTTGTGCTAACATAGGTATAACAAAAGGCAGGTGATGATATGATGATTGAAATAGATTTTAACAGTGATGAGGCTATCTATATCCAGCTGCGCAACCAGATTATTATGGGAATTGCCACTTCTGACATACAGGAGGGGGATTCCCTCCCGTCCGTGCGTCAGCTGGCTGACACAGTGGGCATTAATATGCACACGGTGAATAAAGCATACAGTGTACTGAGGCAGGAGGGGTTTATTCAGCTCGACAGAAGACATGGGGCTGTGATCGCTCTGGATATTGACAAGATAAAGGCACTGGAGATAATGAAGCAGCAGCTGGTGATCCTGCTTGCAGAAGGAAGATGTAAGAATATATCCAGGGAAGAAGTGCATAATCTGGTAGATGAAATATTTGAAGGGTATGAATAATTAATAAACTGTAAAAATAAAGGGTTATGCGACAGGAGGAGAACATGCAGAATCATTATACAAAACAAGCTGAACAGGTCATTAAATATGCGGGTACCATGGCAAAAAAGTTAAAACATCCTTATATTGGAACGGAGCACCTTCTGCTTGGGCTCAGAAAGGAGTATACAGGTGTTGCCGGTCAGATTTTGGCTGCAAACAGTGTGGATGAAGAGAAAATTCTGCGCTTGATGGACGAATTGATTTCGCCTGCCGATGATGCGCTGAGCGTAGAGCATCCCACGGAAAGCCCGAGATTGGAATACATTTTGGAAAGCAGCAGGAGAGAGGCACAGCATCTGCATACAAGGAGAGTGGGGACAGAACATCTTCTTATGGCTATTATCCACGATGTAGACTGTGTTGCGGCAAGGATTTTGATTACATTGAATGTCAACCTGCAGAAAATTTTGCTGGACATTTTTAATGCGGTAGGTATAGATCCTAAAGAATATCAGGAAGAAATTCAGGAGGATTTAAAGGGCAGGGGCGCAGCGGTGGAGCAGTTCTGCACCGATTTGACTGCTGAGGCAGAGGAGGGCCGTCTGGACCCGGTTGTGGGACGGGAGGAAGAGATTTACCGTCTGATGCAGGTGTTAAGCCGGCGCACAAAGAACAATCCGTGTCTTGTGGGTGAGCCGGGAGTCGGAAAGACGGCCATTATTGAAGGCTTGGCAGCCCGAATTGCCATGGGTGTCGTGCCTGAAGGTATGAAAGGAAAAAGAATCTATACACTGGATCTGCCGGGTATGATTGCGGGTTCTAAGTACCGTGGAGAATTTGAAGAACGGATGAAAGGACTGATTGCAGAGGTTAAGGCCAATGAGAATATTATCCTGTTTTTGGATGAACTGCATACTATAATTGGAGCAGGGGGTGCAGAAGGAGCTATTGATGCATCCAGTATTTTGAAGCCCTCCCTCGCACGGGGTGAGCTGCAGCTGATTGGTGCTACCACGATTGCCGAATACCGCAAATATATTGAAAAGGATGCTGCTCTGGAGAGACGTTTCCAGCCGATAACAGTGGAAGAGCCTACCAAGGAACAGTGCCTGGAAATTTTGAAAGGGCTGAAAGAAAAATATGAGACTCACCATAAAGTTATAATAGGGGATGATGCACTCGAGGCTGCAGTACAGCTGTCAGAGCGCTATATTACAGACAGAAATCTGCCGGATAAAGCAATTGATGTACTGGATGAGGCATGCTCAAAAGTGAGTATGAGGGGCTATAAGGTCCCGGATAATCTGAAAAGTTATGAGGAATCCTTCAAAGAGCTGGCGGCACAAAAAGAAGAAAAAATCAAAGAGGGCAATTTTGAAGGTGCGTCTGAACTTCACAAAGAGCAGCAGAAAATTGAAAATAAGCTAAAAAGTATGAGGAAACGTTTTCAGAAGAAAACAGCTGTGAACTCCCCCCGGATTGAGGAGGGGGATATTGCTGATGTTGTTTCCGCATGGACAAAGATCCCTGTGCAGAAGCTGGCGGAAAGTGACACTGACAGATTGAAAAAATTGGAGCAGATTCTTCATAAGAGAGTGGTCGGACAGGAAGAGGCTGTAAGTGCAGTTTCAAGAGCCGTAAAGAGGGGAAGAGTAGGCTTAAAAGATCCGAGACGTCCCATTGGTTCATTCCTTTTTCTGGGACCTACAGGAGTTGGAAAGACGGAACTTTCTAAAGCACTTGCGGAAGCCTTGTTTGGGGATGAACAATCCATGATACGTGTGGATATGTCCGAATATATGGAGAAGCACTCAGTGTCCAAGATGATAGGCTCCCCTCCCGGATATGTGGGACATGAGGAAGGCGGACAGTTAAGTGATCAGGTAAGGACGCATCCTTATTCTGTCATATTGTTTGATGAGGTGGAGAAGGCTCATCCCGATGTGTTCAATATTCTCCTCCAGGTGCTGGATGACGGGCACATTACAGATTCCCAGGGGCGCAAAGTGGATTTCTGTAACACTGTAATCATTATGACCTCCAACGCAGGGGCGAAAGCTATCGTAGAGCCGAAAAAGCTTGGATTTGCCACAAAGGAGAATCCGGAGGATGATTACAAGCGGATGAAGCAAAATGTGATGGATGAAGTGAAAATGATATTCCGCCCGGAATTTTTGAACCGTATTGATGAGATTATTGTCTTCCATGCATTGAACAGCAACCATATGAAACAGATTGTAACATTGCTGTGCAGGGAATTTACGAAACGAGTGAAGAGTCAGATGAATATTACCTTGACAATCCGGGATTCTGCCAAGAAGCATATTGTGGAAAAGGGAACCGATGCCAAATTCGGGGCGCGGCCACTGCGCAGAGCTATGCAGACAGAGCTGGAGGATAAGCTGGCAGAGGCCATTTTGAACGGAGAGGTGAAGGATGGGGATAAAGTGGAAGCTGGAGTCTCTAAAAAAGAAATTAAATTTTACACAAAGTCCACAAAGCAGTAGAAAATAAAAAGAAATTATTATATAATGATGTTGAGGTCAAAAGGTATTTTGCCCCCATGATACAAGCAAGAAAAAAGAATCTGAAATACTCAGGAGGATAATAAAATGGCAGCAGTAAAAAAACTGTTACGCGCAGAAGATGACGGAACACTTAGTTTTGGAGATTATACCCTTGCATCTAAGTCAAAACAGGACAATTTCGAATTTGACGGCGATATTTATAAAGTCAAGACATTTAAGGAGATAACTAAGCTGGAGCGCAATGGTATGTTTGTGTATGAATCGGTACCGGGCAGCACTGTCAGTAACTTCAAGGAAACGGATTCTGAAGTGACATTCTGTGTATCTTCGGCGGAGGATGTACAATTCACACTGGAATTGGAGCCGGACAGCGAGTATGAAGTATTTATCAATAATATATCTGCCGGCAAGATGGCAACGAATCTGAGTGGGAAGTTAAGTGTCAGCACGGAGGAAAGCGGAGGCAGTTGCGTAGGCGTCAGAGTAGTAAAGTGTTAATATTTTTTTGCTGATGTGCTACAAAGAGTTAATAGAAGGAAAGAAAAAGAGACAGGAGAGCAGTGGTCCTGTTTCTTTTTATATAGGAAGGGACAGTAATGGCAAAAGGGAAAAAAAGTGTGTTTTTCTGTCAGAATTGTGGACATGAGGAATCGAAATGGCTGGGCCAGTGTCCGGCATGCAAAGAGTGGAATACATTTGTGGAGGAGAAGATAAGTGTAAGCGCGGCAAAGAACGGCACCGCAGCGGGGAGCGGATTAAAAACAGCAAGAAGTGCGGAAATTGTTTCTCTCTCCCAGGTCAGTGCAGATGACCATACAAGACTCAGAACCGGAATCAAGGAGTTGGACAGAGTGCTGGGAGGCGGGATTGTTCCGGGTTCTCTGGTTTTGGTTGGAGGAGATCCGGGAATTGGAAAGTCCACTCTTCTACTTCAGGTGTGCAAAAGCCTCTCAGCTAATAAAAATATATTGTACATATCTGGGGAGGAATCTTTAGCGCAGATTAAGCTCAGGGCAAACAGGATGGGCAAGTTTACAGAGAATCTGAAGCTCCTGTGTGAGACAAATCTGGAAACTATACGCACTGTGATTGAGAGTCAGCGGCCTGAGCTGGTAATTATTGATTCTATTCAGACGATGTATAGTGAGGAAGTGTCTTCTGCGCCGGGGAGCGTGTCACAGGTCAGAGAATCTACCAATGTATTTATGCAGCTCGCCAAAGGCCTTGGAATCTCAATTTTTATCGTGGGACATGTTACGAAGGAAGGTACTGTGGCCGGACCCAGGGTCTTGGAACATATGGTGGATACGGTACTGTATTTTGAGGGGGACAGACACGCCTCCTATCGGATCTTGCGGGGAGTGAAGAACAGATTTGGCTCTACAAATGAAATTGGGGTATTTGAAATGCGCCAAAATGGCCTGGCAGAAGTTGAGAATCCATCTGAATATATGTTAAGCGGAAAACCGGAAAATGCTTCCGGCTCTGTAGTAGCATGCTCTATGGAAGGAACCCGGCCAATACTGATAGAGATTCAAGCTCTTGTCTGCCGGAGCAATTTTGGATTGCCCAGACGTACCGCTGCCGGAACTGACTATAACAGAGTGAATCTTTTGATGGCTGTGTTAGAAAAGCGAATTGGCCTCCCTTTATCCGAATATGATGCCTATGTTAATATTGCAGGGGGAATTAAAATGAATGAACCGGCCATCGACCTAGGGATTATAATGGCACTGGTATCCAGCTACAAAAATCGTCCTATAGATGAAAAGATGCTTGTCTTTGGGGAAGTAGGCTTAAGTGGTGAAGTCCGGGCGGTAAATATGCCAGAGCAGCGGGTCACAGAAGCAAAAAAATTGGGGTTTGAAACCTGTATTCTTCCTATGGTATCCATGGGTATGGTGAAACAGATAAAAGGAATTAAGATTGTAGGAGTAAAGACAATCAATGATGCGATAAATCTTATATAGTTACGCCAATGGTAAGGCAGTAGGCTCCATTTAATATGAAAATGAGGAATTCCAGCAGTTGGGAAGCTAACTGCCAACAAGGGATATTCAGAATGGGCCGCTATCAACATCCCTGAAAAACAAAAAAGCGGCGGCTGTCAAATAAAAAATACTGGCTGTAGCATTCTGAAATTATCATAATTGTACAAATAAAATAAAAAATAAGAAAATCATTGACAATTCAGGACCCTGGTGGTAAGATAAATCTCGTCGCTGGCAGGGACTGACAAACAGTTTGGGAAAGACTCGACAGAAACCTGAAAAAATGTTGACAAACAGTGCAGCGATGTGATATTATATCGAAGCTGTCACCTGAGA
>NZ_SLZZ01000045.1 GCF_004346165.1 Muricomes intestini
CTGGCACATGCCATTGCAATTACCTACAAAATGTAGGTGCAACAACCTACAAAAACTTTTTGCAATTTCCTACAAAAAGGTCTTGCAAAAAACAATTGAAGAAGTACCGATGATTGAACTGCCGGGTTTCATGTGAGGCAAAGCTGCACGAGTCGTGTAAAAGTGAGAATAAACATTTACTTTGAATGTATCATCAAACTGTTCATCCGTTATGTCCCCCAAACTTAATTGTTGGAACTGAATGCCTACATGGTTACACAAGATATCAAGCTGTCCGAAAGTTTTCAATGTCTCATTCACAATTGCCACGCACTGACTCTTTTTCCGCAAGTCACCCGGCATCAACAAACAACGTTGTCCCAGCTGCTCAATTCGAGATTTCGTTCGGTTTGCGTCCTCATGCTCATCAAGATATGCAATGGCAACATCAGCACCTTCTTTTGCGAATGCAATAGCAACTGCGGCTCCGATACCGCTGTCACCTCCGGTAATGAGGGCTGCCTTTCCCTTTAGCTTGTCACTCCCCTTATAATGGGGGTTTTCAATGATTGGCCTTGGTACCATCAGTCTTTCAGCTCCTGGTTGGTGCAGCTGGCGTTGTTCCGGCATACCCACCGGTATATCCTCATAGCGCAATATTTTCCCATAATTTGGGTATAATGGGTAAGGATCTGTCTCCATATTCTGTTCAAACATTTGCTGAAATTGGTGTATAAGCTGATTCTCTTGCTCTGAGCCACTTTTATTGTCCATAAATCGACCTCCTAAATTCTTTATCTCTCATATGGTATAAGGTATGTATGTTAGACATTCACCGTGCATAAAAAACTGTTGGTCTATGGTTTATTGACCTGTACTTGCTCTTTTGAGCAATCGAGTGAATATAATAACCCGAACCAACATGTCAAGGAGGTATTGCTATGAGATACGAATTTTCTCCAGAAATTGAGTTATTGCTCTTGAACTATTCTACTGAGGAAGTTCAAATGCAGTATGACTCGGATCCATGTACATGGCCTATGCCAAAAATAGGGAGAAGGCCTCCATATTACACCGACCCGGAATACGTGCTGAACTTTCCGGTCATCTAATCATATGAAAGCTAAAACCTAAGCGCAGAAGCAGAACCGCTTAACTTTGCTCCTCTATAAGGGGAAAGCCAAGAATGTACATCCGCCGGATACACTGTGAAAAAGCCACAGTAATTACTGTGGCTTCCTCTGCTTATAAGTTAGTATGCAATTCCATACAATAACTATTTATCATTATAAAAACAGAATAACTTAAACTGTAATCATATAAAGCTGTGAATCAGGTCCTCAAGCACACTCTCTTCTGGTTCTCGTTCTATCAGCGGCACTCCGTCTTTTAAAAGCCTGTTCTTTCGGTGAAACTCTGTCTTTTCTTCCCGATAGAGTATACCGGTGGGAATTTTCTCGCTGGCTTCTATCGACATCTTAATGGCTTCCAGCTGATCCGCCGGATCATAATCGTCTCCAAGAGGTGCCACCCTATTTTTATAATAGGCAAAGGTATTGATTTTGTTGAAGCTGATGCAGGGCTGCAGGATATCTACAAACGCATATCCAGGATAGAGAATAGCCTCCCTCATGATGCCCGCCAGCTGCTTTGAATCACCGCTGAATCCTCTTGCCACGAAGCCAGCTCCTGAAGCAATGGCCAGAAGTACCGGATTCAAGGGCGTGTTTCTGTTGCCATCGGTCTGGACTCCCGTAACAAGTCCTTCTCCACTGGTGGGTGAGGCCTGCCCCTTGGTCAGACCATATATCTGATTATCATGAACAAAATGTGTAATGTTGACATTCCTTCTTATATTGTGAATAAAATGGTTGCCTCCTTCACCGTACGAGTCCCCGTCTCCGGAATCTACTATAACCGTGAGCTTTTCATTGGCTATTTTGGCGGCAACTGCAGCCGGAAGAGCTCTTCCGTGAAGCCCGCAGAAGCTGTTGGCACTTATATATTGAGGTGTTTTCGCCGCCTGGCCGATTCCTGCCACCATCAGCACCTCATTGGGCTCTTTGCCCAACTCCTCCAACGCCGTTTTCAGGCTGTTTAATATGGCGAAATTTCCGCACCCCGGACACCAGGCCGTTTCATAAGTTGTGAATTTACCCATCTACTTAGAACCTCCTTCCAGCACCTGCTTTACAATTTCTTCTCCAGATATCTGTCTGCCGTCATATTTCAAAATGCTTTTATGGCATTCTATTCCCATCTGCTCCCTAATAAGGGAAGCCAGCTGGCCAGTGGCATTTTGCTCCACGTTAATCAAGGTTCTGCCCTGTGCATAGGCTTTCAGCTTTTCCTGGGGAAGGGGATAAATATCTCCAAACACCAAAGCCCCATAACTTCCCTCTTTATCTTTATTCAGTAGAGATACAGCTTCCCTGATGGGGCCATAGGTAGAACCCCAACCCAGAAGAAGGGTCTCGCACTGCTCTTCTCCCATAAACTCAGGCTCTGACAGTTCCCGGATAAGACCCTCTAATTTTCTCATTCTCTTGTCCACCATTTGATTCCTTACTTCCGCTGATTCCGTTATCCAGCCTCTCTCATCATGTTCATCACTGTCAGTGGCCACAAGATGGTCAGTCAGTCCCGGGATAAGCCTGGGAGAGATACCATCTTCTGTTATTCTGTAGCGCAGATACTCACCTTCCGCTTCTTTGGCTGGGCTGACCAATTCCAGCCCGGATGTGTCAAAGGGCTTCACGCAGGCCGTTGTATCTCCAAGATACTGATCACTGAGCAGTATGACAGGAATCTGATATTTTTCGGCCAGGTTCAGCGCCCGAAATGTCTGATAAAAAGCATCCTCATGATTTCTGAGGGCTATGACCAACCTGGGGAATTCCCCCTGTGCTGCAGAAATAACAAACTTCAGATCGCTTTGCTCTGTTCTCGTGGGAAGTCCAGTCGCAGGACCGGGTCTCTGCACGTCCACAGCCACCAGTGGAATTTCCGCGATACCGGAAAAACCCAGTGCTTCCACCTTCAGACAGAAGCCGCCTCCGCTGGTGCCGGTCATGGCTCTTGCTCCCGCATAGGAAGCCCCCAATGCCATATTGACCGCGGCAATCTCATCTTCCGCCTGCTCCACCACGATCTCTGCCTCATATCCTACCGAAGCCAAATATTCCAAAACAGGTGTGGACGGAGACATGGGGTAAGCAGAATAAAACTTAAGCCCTCCGGCCACCGCTCCAAGTCCCAGAGCCTTACTGCCCGAAATGAGCATGTAATCCTTATATCCGCCATCCAGATGCTTAAATTTCGCTTCAACGGCTGTGTATCCTGCTTCAGCCGCCTTTACATTGACCTCGAGGATCTCTTTCTTCATAACGCCAGCCATAACTTCCCCTGCATATGTAAATGGCTCGCCAAAAAGCTTCAATATCGCGCCCACTGCCACGCTGCCGGAAGCCTTTACATTTCCCAGTTCTTTCGCTATTTTATTCATAGGAAGCTTAATAACTTTAGAATCCGCATCCGGATAAGCAAAACTGCTGTCGCATAATATAAATCCTTTATCCGTCAGCTTATGCTTATGCAAATCAATAGTTTCCTCATTTAAGGCAATGATCCCATCCAAAACATCACTGTGGGAGGTTATTTCTTCCGTCCCGAAACGAAGCAGGGAAAAGTTGTGGCCACCGCGCACGCGGGACATGAAATCTCTGGTGGTATAGATAAAATAGCCGGAATGCTTCAGTAGCTTTTCCAGAATTGCGACCGTGGTATCAATGCCCTGTCCGGCAGCACCGCCAATCAGAATATTATACATAGACTTTCCTCCTTTTAATTTTGACTAATTATACCTTGTTTCTACATTATTTTCAATATTTTCCCTGTGATATCAGGCATAACCTGAGGCTTTGCATATGGTCTGATTTTTTTATAGTCCCTAATTGATTTTACGTCTTGAGAATAATCAACAAAGTCTTCAATGTCCCAGGGATAAATTTCAACCCCATTAGTTTGTTTAATTAATGCGGCCTGATCTCCAACATCACGAGTAATATTTGAAGCAATGAATAGGCAAAACCACTCATTATATTTTGAATTTTCATCGACATCCTTATTAGCAGTGGCTAATACATGGTTCCGAATTGAAGGAAGCTCATGTTCAACCTGAAAGCTTCTGGCTTTAGAAATAGTAGGCTCCATAATCGCATGAATTGAATCTTCAAACACATCAATATCCGCACCAATTTGATTATTTCTTCCCCCTGATGCTGTATTGAATGGAATTCCCTGATCATCAGCTTTATAGTTCGCGGTTACTTTTATATTCGACAGCGCCTTTTTAATTACAATAGCTGATAAAAATTCTAAACGTGCAGTCTCTTTGACATACTTTAAGATTAAATGTGACGAAGCTCTTTTCTCAACGCTATTGACCATTTCTTCTTTTAAGAAGTCCCAATCATGTTCTTTCGCCCATCTCTCAATTGCTTGCTCCTTTGCATCCTTAGCTTCTTGTGTTTCTGGAGCTGCAGCTGTAAACAGTAATGATGAGTCTGTTCTTCCCATATACTCAAAATACTGTTCAACATCATTGCCAAAATTAATATTTGAGCTATATACTTTCAAAACATGGTCAACTTTTGCTATTTCATTAGAGTTAATATCAATAAACCGGCCTGCCCCCCGAAGAGAAATCAACATTGTTAAACGGAGTTTCCGAATGACTTCATCCGGTGTTTCACCGGTAATCTTATCGAATTTGTAGTCAGTCTTTTTGGTTGCAATGAATTCAGCACTTGCCGGAGCCAAAACATTGTTCGGAGTAGAATCATCCATTAAATTCATCGCGTAATCATACACTACTTCGTCTGATGTATTATATCCAAACTTTTCACGAAATTCATGAATATATTCTGCCAGAGTTTCATGGTCATCATTTCCCCAGGTAATGATAAACGGAAGATCCTGTTTTGAAATTCCAGGACGCTTGTATTTGTTGTCTAAATACTTTATTACATTCAAAACTAACGGAAAGAAGTTAACCTTAATTGTATTACTTCTATAAGGGTTATTAATTTGATATTTGGAAAATGCATTCAAAAAGGCTGATTGTTCATAGCTTTCGTCATAAGACTCATCTTTAGGATAACCATTTTCATATTCGTTGACCATGAGTTTTCCATTATCAGAAATTTGGATCTTTTCACCTTTTACAACCCTTACAAAGCCTAATTCATTTAGGAAATTAAATTGGGTATGTATCCGAGATTCCCAGCCGCCTTTCCAGCCACGCTCCTTATGTGCAGTTATTGTATTCTTCAAGAGATAAATAATTTTATCAAGGGGTACCTCTCCCGCACTGCCTTCTGCCCATTCATTATAATATTTGGTAACCTTTGCTTTCGCGTCCGGTGACTGGTCGGCTGTAGCGAAAGGAAACTTAGCATTGTATTCCTTTTTATAAGTGCCTAATGTCCCTTGTGTAGGTTCAAATATCTTTTGACGGATTATCTCTCCTTCAAGCTCTAATGCAACTTGATCATCAATTACTTTTCCTTCAAATTTACTCAATATAGAAATAAACTGCGGAATTCTGCCGGGGTTCCGCAGTGTTGTATCAAAAGATATCGGTTTTCTTCTTTTAGCCATATAGCTATGATCCTTTCTATTTCCCAGATTATTCCTTTCAGCTCATATTTTTATTATACCACACGCCGGACACTACAGTAATAACAAATAGTTCTGGTGGGCGATTTTTTTACTTTTTAAGCCCTATATTGCTTTGCGATAATTCATGTTTTATTTATCTTCATCTGCATTTATAAGCATTCCTTTATTTATTATGTACACAGATTCAATAATTTCAGATTCAAATCTATCATGTTCTGAAATTATTAATACGGGTATTCCATATTTACTAAGCTCTACAATTATTCGATTCATAATAATATCCGGCTCATCTTTGAGAAAAGCCGATGATATAAATAAAAACAGCAACTTTGGTTTACATAAAATCCATTTACAGAGAACCAGCTGCATAACTTGTTCTTGTGTCAGATTTTTAACCCTTTTGCTTAAATTTAAATCTGGCATAACCATTTTTATGTAGTCTTCTGCTACTTTCATATAATTCTTATTCATAAAAAAGTGCGCATTTCTGAGACATAACGGATAACACACGTTCTCTATTATACTCAAGTTTTCAAACAATAAATGATCCTGATTTGAGAAATCAACACAGCCTATTTGCCATTTGGATATTCCCCGTTCCAAAACACTTATATTTCTTGCTTGTCCATTATAAAAAAACTGACCAGCGATAGGACTCACCTTTCCTGTCAGTAAATGTTTAATCTCCAGATAATCTGTTCCAGTACGGCAATTTATCTCTGCTATTTCTCCCTTGTATAATTTGATAGAGATTTTGTTTAAATGTTCATAACAGATATCTTTCAATTCCAAAATAGTTCCTTTAAATCCACTAAACAATTTTTTGCTCATTTGCTTTAACAGCTCATCATAGCTTTCATGATGAGCTGTTCCATTTACCATACATGCAATATCTGAATATTCCACCTCAGCCTGGCTATAGCATCCCACACTTTTTCCTTTTTCAATAACCTGTATTAAATCCAGCATATTCAAGGGAATATTATTCAATGACTCAATCTGGCAAATGGAATATCCTATTTGAGTTAACCTTTCGTACAACTGCCTGAGTTTGTTTCTTTCCTTTGAACGGAGCATCCCATTTACATCAGATATAATAATAAGTTTGTGATGGCATGCAACTGCATGCAGTATCTCAATCTGCAGACGCTGAAGTAATGTCAATTCCCTTATTTTTGTATTTAGCGGGATCTCTATATCAAAAAATTCCATTAATCTGGTGGCAGTCTTTTTATGCTTCTCCCGTTTTATAAGATAACCAGGAATAAAAATATTATCAACCAGTGATAAAGATTCAAAAAGCCGGGGTTTTCGAGAAATAACCGCTACCGTTTGCGACAATAATTTCATAATAGTATTACTTTGAAGTTCAAACGGAATACGCTTTCCATTATAATAAAAATCGCCGCTTTCAAACGTGTTTCTACAACTGAAAAAATTTACCAGTATTTCCTTTTCAAATGAATCATCTGTTATAATCCCGCTTATTTCTCCCTTGCAAAACTGCAGAAAAAAAGGGCCTCGTAAAATCTTTCCTTGGCGTATCATTCCATTTTGCAAGCGAAATATCTCTTTTTTCATGTGTACCCCTTAAATATCTGATGCAATAGTTTTCTGTCTCGGAAGTGTTATTTTCACGTTTGTTCCAACACCTTCCGTGCTGAAAATATAAATTCCATATTCCTCGCCAAAGAGAAGTTTAATTCTTTGAGACACATTTTTCAATGCAATTCCTGTATGACCGGTTCCGCGGTTACCATCCCTGTTCGCATAGTTCTTTTCTTTAGTTTTAAATGGTGTCTCATTTAGAGAATTATTCAGTTCCTGCAGTTCTTTTTCTGACATCCCTTTTCCAGAATCTTTAATACTGATAAACATGTGTGTTTCAGTCTGGTCAAAAGTAATCGAAATATTTCCCCTGTTAACCTGCGCTTCAAGTCCATGGTATACACTATTTTCCACGATGGGCTGTAAAGTCAATTTGGGAATGCGAAGCTGCCTCATCTGACGCTCATCATCCAGAAAATTCACATCCAATTTCAGATTATTGCCAAACCGATATTTCTGAACAATAAAATAATTTTGAATGTTTTCTAATTCCTCATCAACCGTAACTAAAAAATACATATCCGATATCGTATAACGAAAGAAAGCTGACAATGCCTGAGCAACATTTGCTAGAGACTCCATGCCACTGGTAAGCGCATCTCCGCGCATTGCTTCCAATGTATTATATAAGAAATGGGGATTTATCTGATTCTGCAATGCAAGATATTCCGCTTGCTTATTAGAAGCTTTCAGCAACTCCTGCCTGTTAATCAATTCATTAATACGATTCAAAAGTTTTTCTTCTTCTGCCATAAACATGTGTGTAGAAGAATCGATTTCCAGTGCAATGGTTTTCCCATTCGTAAATTCCTTGTAGAGCTTTTTTAGTTTTATAACAGAAGGATTTATCTGGATCACATATAGAATGATAAATACTGTACATATTACGCACAATATGATGCTTATTCCAAGCATCATATTATACTTATGATGAAACGATAAATTGGCAGCAGCAATAAGGCTTACAACAAGAAGCAGTGTTAAAACTGCCATTACTGCTTTTAAAAAGTTCAAAACTGTATAATGCCTCACTTTATTTTATCTCCCTATTTTACACTAAGGTATTTTTTCTCAATCTTCTTTCTTGAAATTTCCTAAAGCTTCTCATGAAAGCAATTTCCTATATTCGTTTGGTGAAACACCCATAATTTTTTTAAATCTTTTAGTAAAATATTTCGCATCATTAAATCCGACTTCTTCTGAAATTTCATTTATGCTCTTTCCACGATTGATCAGCATTTCTTTCGCTCGTTGCACTCTCGTATAGGTCAGGAAATCAATCAATGATCTTCCCATTTGCTTTTTAAAAATAGTGGACAAATATGTTTCGTTCAGCCCTACATGTTTTGCAATCTCTTCCAAAGTGATCGAATCCATATAATGTTCTTCCATATACAGTTGCGCTAGCCTGATTGGCCGTGTATTCTGATTTTCCTTTTCTGCCTTCCCCCGTCCAAGCAACAACTGAAAAATATCCCCCAGATAGGCGAATGCACCTGATATATTATAGAAATACACTTTCTGCTGTAATAAATTCTCCTGAGAAAATTCTTTAAAGTCTGTAAAGTCAAATACTTGAATCCCTTTAAAAAACATCTTAACCAGCATCTCATAGACCTCCAAGACAACATTACCGTCTGTCTTCCCAGAAAAGCGATATAGAAGTGTCGCCAACTCATTAATCTCCGCAGATATAGCCTCTCCATCTCCATCTGCTATGTTCTTCAGAAATCTTTTTCTGAAATTTTCATCAACAAAATAAGATGCTTCCGATTCAACGATAGGTATACTATCATATCTGATAATCTTATTTTTCCCTTTTACAATTTTTTGATTAATACAATTCTGACATTCATTTACACAATCATAAATCTGATTAATATCCTCGCAAATATTGCTGATTCCAATTGTAAAGTTTATTTTCTGTAGAATATCATTGATGACCAGAAGTTTATTTTTTACTTGGTTCATCACAGTATCTACCAATTCTAATATATCATTATCTCCATTGAGCAAACAAAAAAAGCTGTTATCAACCGATGAAGTAATCATCTCAATTTTATCATGCTTTAGTTCTTCCACTACAATATCTTTAATTTTGTTTTCTAAAAAATCATGTACAGACAATGTGTTTTCTTCACTGCTCAGAATGAATTCTATTTGCAGCAACTGCCATGCATTTCCCATAAATTTTAAATGAAATTCTTGAAAAAGGCAGCCTATATTATGAGCTTTCACTCTCTGGCTGCCACCTCTCAGAATAAGTGATAATAAATTATCTTTTATGTCCTGCATGGATTTGAATGACAGATTCTTATTATCCAGCATTTGAACCTCTTCTTTATCAATTAATGTCAAACCCTTTTCCAGCGCATGCTCCAATTCTTCTTTCTGAATAGGTTTTAACAGATAATCTATTACATTATAACGAAGTGCCTGATGGGCATATGAAAAATGACTATATCCAGTAATAACAATTACTTTTATCTCTGGAAAGGAATCATATAGTTTTTTAGTCAAATCAAGCCCGCCAAGTCCTGGCATTCTGATATCTGTAATTAAGAAATCCGGAGAGAAATCCATACACATCTGAAAAGCTGTGTTTCCATCATGCGCGAAGCCAACCACTTCCAACCCAAATGCCTTCCATTCAATAAGAGCATCTATCAAGCGACATATATGTTGTTCATCATCAGCAATTACCACTTTTCTCACTTTCTTTTTCCTCGTATGATGTTTATAAAAGCTTAAACACATACTTTTCCTTTCTTTTAAGCTTGGTTTGCCAATAGCTGATATTTACCTATAGAGAACTTTTTTATAACTGGATTCCTTGACAAGAGAAAATCCATTATTAAGAGTTTTCCTCCAATAATAAATAATTTCATCGCTTTTTTGGATGTATTAATTATACCTTATGTTATTTAGAATTTATAGATGGGAATATTATATTTTGCCAATAGTCCATTTAGTTCTTCCATGTGTTCCGCCGATGGCGCTTTTAAATCTTCCAATGGATATGTTCTTCCTAAACTATAATATTTGCCACGGCCTAATTTATGATATGGTAAAAGTTCCATACCTGTTATATTCTTACACTCTGCCGCCACAAAACGAGCAGTTTTTTCAATTTCTTCTACTCTATCATTAAATCCAGGAATAACAGGGATGCGAATAAAGAATTTATTTCCGTAGATGCCTGCCATTTTGTCTACTAGTTTTACATTTTCCAGAACTTTCTCATTTCCCTGTCCTGTCCATAAACGATGCTTTTTGCTATCTATATGTTTAATGTCCATAAAAATTGTATCAAGATACGGAACCACTTTTGCATAATCTTCCCTATCAGCATATCCACAAGTTTCAATTCCTGTATTTATCCAACGTTCTGTCAAAGTTCTTAACAAAGCATACGTAAATTGCGGCTGCGCCATTGGTTCTCCGCCTGAAAGTGTAACACCTCCACCAGATGCTTCATAAAAAGGAACATCTCGCTTCACGATATCATATACTTCCTTAACCGTCATTTTCTCTCCAGTGATTTTTCTGCAATTTGCATAACACTTGTCCGTACATGCAAATGGATGCTCCATCGTTGAGCATTCCTTGCAGATTTCCCGATCTGCCATAAGATCATCACCGATTGCTCTATAGGGACATAATCTCTCACAATTCTTACAAGCGATACATTTATCCGGGAAAAAGCTCATTTCTGGATCGAACAACTGCGTTTCAGGATTACTGCACCATTTACATCTCAGGTAACAACCTTTTGTAAAAACGGTCGTTCGTACCCCATTTCCATCGTTGATTGCGTACCGTTCAATATTGGCGATGATTCCCTCTTCTTCAAATAATTTATCTATATTTTGAGTCAATAATTCTTCTCGAATCATATGTATTAACCTTTAACCTTATATTATTTTGTTTTGTACAGAAGTACTGCTAACACAATAACAACACCTTTTACAATCATCTGTGGATAAGATGCAATTCCCATGAGGTTCATAATATTGTATAGAACCCCCATAAACATAGCACCTACGATCGTCTTCGTAACACTTCCTGTTCCACCATTCATGGAAGCACCGCCGATAACTACCGATGCGATAGCATCCATTTCATAGCCCTCACCAACTGTTGCAGTTCCCATTCCAAGACGCCCACAGAGAAGAATACCACTAATTGCAAAACACATTCCGCCGAGTGCATAACTCAGTACCAGATAACTTTTAACCTTAATGCCCGCCAGATATGCCGTTTCCTTATTACCGCCAATAGCATAGATTCCACGTCCGAATCTTGTACGATTAAGAACAAATAGAACTACCAGATAAACAACAATCATAACAAGTACAGGATTTGGAACTCCAAGGGTGGAGGTCTTTACCCATTTGGGCAGGAACGTTCCATCAATACGACGATTTTGTCCCGTTTGGTACATATAAGCAGCACCTTTCAAAATTGTCGTCATTGCCAAAGTGGCAATAAATGGCGCAATATTTAAAAAAGCTACCATAGAACCAGACACAGCACCAATACCCAATGCCATAACCAGTACGATAAATATTGATGCCACTCCATGGCCGTCCTGAATCAAACCAGCCGTCAAACACACAACAATACAAACGTAAGCACCTGTAGAAAGGTCGATGCCACCTGTTATGATGATAATTAACATACCCATTGCGCAGATTGCATAAATTGAATTCTGAATTAAAACTGATAAAAGATTATTCTTTGTAAAAAACGCCGGTGATAGAAAATAACTGGAAATAAACAAGATAACAAAAGCTACAATTACAAAATTTGATAGTGCAAAATCAGTGAATTTTTTCAACCCTTTTTTTTCTTTTTTCATATTTTCCATTGTGCATCTCCTCCTAAGCAATTCCTGTTGCATAGCGCATGATTGAATCTTCTCCCAATTCATCCTTTAACAATTCTCCGTGCACTTTTCCTTCATACATAACGTATACCCGATTACTAATACCGATGATTTCGGGCAGATCAGAAGAGATTATAATAATCGTATTTCCCTGCGCCGCTAATTCCTTAATAATCATATAGATCTCAAATCTCGCACCTACATCAACACCACGCGTTGGTTCATCCAAAATTAAAACCCCCGGTTTCGTTGCCAGCCATTTAGCCAATACAACCTTCTGCTGGTTACCGCCACTGAGACTGCTCACTGGATTTTCAATATTTTCTGTCTTAATATGCAATCCATCTTTTAACTCATTTACAATCACTTTCTCCTTACTGGGCGATAATACTCCATGCTCAATAATTCTTGACAAAGAGGCCATTGATACATTAAATCTAATCGACTGGTTTAAAATAAGCCCGGTCATTTTTCTATCTTCTGTTACATATCCTATTCCCGCCTTAATGGCAGCCGCTGGTGAATTAAATTTGACCTCTTTCCCGTTCAGTTTTACAGTACCATTTCCTTTCATTTTATAAGCCCCTATAACCGCAGACATCAATTCTGTTCTTCCAGCTCCAAGAAGACCAGATATTCCAACAACTTCACCTGCTCGAAATTTCATAGAAGCATCTTCAACAATGTTTGTATCATAGAGAGGATGGGGTACTGAATAATTTGAAATTTCGAGTGTAACATCTCCTACTTCTGTATCCATATCCGGATACATATTTTCCATTTTTCGTCCAATCATTGCAGCAACCAATTCTTCTACATTTATTTCTTTTGTGCTGAATGTATCAATCATTTTCCCATCACGCATAACGGATACACGATCGGACAATTTAAATACTTCTTCCAAACGGTGCGTAATATAAATTATGGAAATTCCTGTTTTCTTTAGTTTTTCAAGTGTGGCTAAAAGGAAATCAATCTCACGGCCTGTCAATGGTGCTGAAGGTTCATCCAAAATTAATACATTTCCGCCCAGATAAATTGCTTTTGCTATTTCCACAAGCTGCTGCTGTCCTACTGTCAGATATTTGATTTTGGTTTTTACATTTAAATTTAATGAAAACTTTTCAAGAATATCTTGGGCTTCCGCATTCATTTTTTTCCAATTTACACCCGTTGCTGTTGTCGGTTGATTTCCAAGAAAAATATTCTCTGCAATGCTTAAATCCGGAATCAGTTCCAGTTCCTGATGCACAATTGTAATTTTTTCCTTTTTTGCATCTTTAGGCGAGTTAATCTTCACCTTATTGCCGTTCAACAGAATTTCACCACTGTAAGAGCTTGCCAGAAACTTCCCGGTAAGTACATTCATCAATGTACTTTTTCCAGCCCCATTTTCACCACAAAGTGCATGAATCTCACCTGGTTTTACTTTAAAACTTACACTGTCTGCCGCAATAAGTCCACCAAACTTTTTAGTAATATCTCTCATTTCTACCGCATATTCATTACTCACTGCTTACACCACCTGCCTATACATTTATATGACGAATGCCGGAATAACTCTGGCATTCGTCATTACCGCCTTTAATAGTCAAAATTAATATGTTGAATTCGCATCGTAGTAGTCATCAATATTGTCAGTCGTAACAAGATCATTCATAACATAATATGTAGAAGGTGTTGATACACCGTCCGCCTGCAGTGCAGCCATGTAAACAGCCCACTTACCCATCTGCCTTGGATCATTAAATGCATCACACACCATACCTTTGTCGCCGTCTTTAATCCATTCCAATACAGATTTACGACCGTCAATTGTACAAACTAAAATATCACCAAGTTTATCAACCTGTTCAAGAGCAGCCTCAACGCCCTGTGCGCCACCATCGCAGGCTGAGAATATAATATCGATATCTGGATTTGCCTGTAAAACGTCTAATGTGGCATTCATAGCAGGTTCAGGAAGCCACTGATAATACTGATAAGCAACGATATTCAAGTTGTTTTTGCCATATTTGTCAAGCATATAATCTGTCCATCCCATAACCTGTCCCCATCTGCGAAGATCAGATTCTTTTTCCTGTGGGGCAGAAGAAAGCACAAACGCTTTTACTTCATCTTTCCATCCATTTTTCTCATCATAATAACGAGCAAGTTCGAAACCTGACTTATAACCAGAATCCTGAACATCTGCGGATACAAAAGTGAATGGACTGTTAAAGTCTACTGCTTGATTAACTACAGTTAGAGGAATATCAGCTGCAATAATGTTATCCAAACCTACATTTGCAGAGTTATAGGGATTAACAATAATAGAATCCATGCCTAAGTTGATTAATGTCTCAACATCTGCAATCTGCTGATTCATATCATCATTCGCATCGTAAATCGTTAAATTAATACCAAGATAATCAGCTTCTGCTTTTGCAAAGTCAGCGAGTTGTTCGTACCACTCAGAACCAGCAATTCGATGCTGAGAGAATCCAATGTTCATACCATCGAATTGTCCCTTGGAGCCAACCATCTGGGTTGCAAGTGCACTTTTTTCTTCCGGCGTAGGCTGAAATGTTTCATCTACAATATCCGCACCTTTTGGGTCAACTGCTGTTGAATAATCAATTGTTAAATCATCTGTATCCTGGAATGAGCCTTCTGCATCAATTTCTTTTTTAGATCCACCTGCATTTCCTGTAACTTCCTTTACCGAATCTGTTGTTGAGCTTTTACAGCCTGCAAGAGTGGAAATTACTATTGCTGATACAACTACTGCACTACTGATTTTTTTTAAAATTCTTTTCATATTTATATATCCGCCCTTCTGCTTTTCAAACCTTTCTTCATTAAACCAATCACTCTTCTTATAATTTTTCTTCAGTTCTTGCGATGATATCTTCTTGTACATCCTTTGACAGCTGTGTAAAATATGCACTATAGCCTGCAACACGAACAAGAAGGTTTGCATACTTATCTGGATCTTTCTGTGCATCTAAAAGTGTCTTTTTACTTACAACATTGAACTGTATCTGATTACCTCCCATAGCAAAATACTGATCAATAATACTTACGAATCTTTTCAACCCATCATTTTTATTTACCTGTATTGTATTTTCCATTGATTATTCCATCCTTTCTATTTTTTCTTGTCCTAACTTATGCTAATTCTTCAGGGCTAAATTTCATGTTATAAAGAGAACCACAGGAGAACAGCTCATTATGAAGCTTTGATACAGACCGGATTGCTGCTGTAGGTCCATTCACATCGGTCCCTCTCATTGGTGACTGCCCATCTGCAACAGACATATATGCATCACGTCCATCCGGTGTTGCTCC
>NZ_SLZZ01000046.1 GCF_004346165.1 Muricomes intestini
AATAATAGGCTCCTCTCTGATAAGAATATTCATATTTAATTCTTTCCAGATTGGATCCATTTATTACCAAAGACACAAAATTTATGACACTACCAAGACAGGGGAAACTGTCACAATAAACTGCTTCCCCTGTCTTTCTAAATTATTAACTATTCGCCTAACTGAGATGTACAATGAGGACACCGTGTAGCTTCTATGTCAATCTCACTTTTACAAAAAGGGCATATCTTTGTTACAGCCTCTTCCTCTTTTTTGGGGCGTAAAGAAGATGCTTTATTGAGTGTTTTTATAATTAGAAAAAGTATCAGCGCCATGAGCAGAAAGTTGATAATTGCAGCTATAAACTTGCCATAGTTCAGAGTAACTTCCCCGAGCAATGACACTTTCAGCTTGTCCAGATTTGCCCCTCCGAATAATCCTAAAATAGGATTAATGATATCATCTACCAGCGAAGATACTATGGCTGTAAATGCACCGCCAATAATGATACCTACCGCCATATCCATTACATTTCCGCGACTGATGAATTCTTTAAATTCTTTTATAAAATTTTTCATTTCGACACCCCCGGCCTTTTTTCTTTCTAGTATATCACAAAGGCCAGGCCCGTGGAAGACTCAAGCTAATATTGGAGCATCTATCTTTTACAAGCTTTTGTGGAGCAGTTTCAACACTGTTCTGAGCTCTTCCACTCGCATTTGTCCCGGAGCAGATGTCTTTTCTGCTGCTCCGAAGGTGAGTGCAGAGCCGAAGACTTCTCCGCACAGACGGCTGATGACACCTGCTCCCGACATGGACATTGTAATGATTGGGGTATCTCCATGTTTCGCTGTCATTTCCTCCGTAGCCGAAAGGAGTGTAAGTACATCTTTTTTGTTCTGCGGCATTACGGCAATCTTGGCAATGTCTGCCCCCTGCTTTTGCATCCTGCACAGGCGGGATATGATTTCGGCTTTATCCGGAGTTCTCTGAAAATCATGATTGGAGGCAATTACTTTCACATCATATTTATGAGCCGTGCTAATGAGGATCTCCACAGTCTTATCCCCACTGAATATCTCCACATCAACCAGATCTATATTCCCGGAACATATCACTTTCCGATTCAGCGTCACGTAATCCTCTGTGGCAATTGCCATTTCCCCTCCTTCTTTTGATGTGCGAAAAGTAAACAGCAAGGGGATATCGCCCAGCACTTCCCGAAGTTCCCTCAAAATCACTTTCACCCCGGCGAAATCAAAGATATCCTCGTACCAGTCTGCACGCCACTCTGCCACATCTGCTTTCAATTTACAAACATTTCGCGCCCCCTCTAGAATACCCTCTTTTGTTTTGCCAACAATGGGGATACAGATTTTGGGAATTCCCGTACCTATCTCAATATTCCTAACCTTAACCACATTCATATCATTTTACCCCAGATTGCGCACTTTAAATTCCCTCTGTGCCTCCCGCTTCTGATCCTTTTTGGCAATGTCTTCTCTTTTATCATACTGCTTCTTTCCTTTAGCCAGCCCAATCTCTACTTTTACAAGACTTCCGCTAAAATAAACACGCAGGGGCACAAGGGTATTGCCTTTTTCCTTCATCTTCCCGAACAATTTGTTTATCTCATTTTTATGGAGGAGGAGCTTCCTCACCCGCAAAGGATCTTTATTAAAAATATTTCCTTTTTCATATGGACTGACATGCATCCCATAGATAAAAATTTCTCCGTCCTCAACGCGGATAAACGCTTCCTTTATACTGCACTGCCCCATCCGCAGTGATTTCACCTCTGTGCCGTGCAGAACTATCCCGGCCTCATACTTCTCCAGAATAAAATAATCGTGATATGCCTTTTTATTGTTGGCAATCAGTTTGCCCTCTCCTTTAGCCATAACATTTTCCTTTCCTTAATCTTCGCCCCCGGGTTACCCATAAAATTCAAGTAACTATTCCGAAGCAAACTTTCACAGGACATCCCTCAATATATCTGCTTGGTTCTGAACAGTTACAAATTCAAAATCAATGGTTCGCTGCAGGCGGTCCGCCCCCAGAACCCGGACCTTGACCTGCTGTCCCAGCCTATACACATTGCGGGTATGCTCTCCCACCATTTCATACTGCCCTTCTATATAATCGTAGTGGTCATCCCTCATATTCGTCACATGTACAAGACCTTCTATTGTATTATGCAATTCTACATAGGCGCCCCACTTTGTGAGCCCTGATATAACACCTTCAAATATATCTCCGATATGGTCCTGCATATACTCCGTCTTTTTAAGCTTGACAGTCTCACGTTCAGCCTCATCTGCCCGGCGCTCCCTCATACTCGACTGGAGGGCAACTTCGGGAAGTATTTTCTCATAATGTGCAATGCGGTCCCCATCCAGTTTTCCCCGGATGTTCTCCTTGATAATACGATGAATCTGCAGATCAGGATACCGGCGGATTGGTGATGTGAAATGAGTGTAATACTTTGCGGCCAGGCCAAAATGTCCCGTATTTTCCGGTGTATACCTTGCCTGTCTCATAGAGCGCAGGGCCAGCCGGCTGATCAGGGCCTCTTGAGGGGTTCCTTCCACCTGACCCAGCAATTTCTGTACTTCCTTTGGCTTCACCTCACTGTTTCCTACATGAATATGGAATCCAAAATTATTGATAAATGTGCTTAACTTTTTAATCTTTTCTTCATCCGGCTGTTCATGGGTACGGTACAAAAATGGAAGCTCCCGCCAGTAGTATTCCTCCGCCACGGTTTCATTAGCCATAAGCATAAAATCTTCAATAATCTTCGTCGCCGCATTTCTGTCATAAGGCTTAATATTGATGGGTTTACCGTTCTCATCCAGTATCATTTTTGTCTCTGGAAAATCAAAGTCAATGGAACCCCGCTTTCTGCGCTTGTCCCGCAATTTTCCTGACAATTCTGCCATCAGCAGAAACATGGGAACTAAATCGCGGTATTTCTCACTTTCTGTCTTTGGAGATTCCTTTCCCGCCTGCTCCTCCAATATTTTCGCCACACTTGTATAGCTCATCCGCTCCTCTACCCTGATAACGGTCTCGGCAATTACATGATCAATTATTTCACCTTTTCCATTGATTGTCATGATACAACTGAGCGCCAGACGATTCTCTCCGGCATTAAGGGAGCATATACCATTGGACAATTTATGGGGCAGCATGGGGATTACTCTGTCTGCAAGATAAACACTGGTTCCTCTGTTCAGCGCCTCCCTGTCAAGAGCACTTTTCTCCTGTACATAATTCGTAACATCAGCGATATGAACACCAAGACGATAATTATCCCCTTCTTTTGTCAGGGATACAGCATCGTCCAGATCCTTTGCATCTTCTCCATCAATCGTCACCATCTGCCAGTCCCGCAAATCCATTCTGCCGGCCATGTCTGCTTCGCTGACCTTTTGCCCCACACGCTCCGCCTGATTCAGAACTCTTTCGGGGAACTCCACAGGAAGGTCATAGCCCTTCACAATAGACATGATATCCGTTCCCGGGTCATTAATGTGTCCTATAATCTCCACAACCCTTCCTTCTGGTTTCATATCCTCACCGCCATAGGAAGTCAACTCCACAACCACCTTGTGTCCGGTTATGGCTCCCTTTTCCTTCCCTGCGGGAATGTAAACATCATTCAGTACACGCTGATTGTCAGGCCGCACAAAGCCAAAATTCTTGTATTTTTCATAAAGCCCTACAACTTTAGTTGTCCCATGTGAAAGAATGCCTACAACCTTTCCCTCTTTTCTCTTTCCCTCGTGGGAATCCCGGCCATCTGTCTCTTTCGTGATCACAAACTCTACACGGTCTCCATCAAAAGCGCCGTTGGTATTTTCCTCGGAGATAAAGACATCCCCCATTTCGCCCTCCTGGAGCACGAAACCAAATCCCCGTGCATTGGCCTGGAAGACACCACTCATCCGCTTTGCCTGTCCTTTTGTATACTTTCCTTTTTTTGAGACAAAGACTTTTCCTTCTGCCTCCAGGGCATCCAGCACTTCTGTCAGCTCTCCCCTCTGTTCTTTCGGTATTTGTAAAAGAATTGCAATTTCTTTCTTCTTCATGGGTACATACAAATCATCGCAAATAAAATCATAGATCACTTTCTTTCTCTTTTCAAATGTCTGATCCACTTTCTCACCTCTTCCTGTGTTTTTTATAACTATCTTTGTAACTATTCAAGAGGGTCCGTTCGGCTCTCCTTCACTCCCTCCTCTTATCTTGCCGCATATTAAAATTCTCATTCCGCCTGATTCCCACAGACTTTAATCTTTTATCCATTAAAGGTAAGAAAAAAACACTCTATAACCGCTGCATAGAGTGTTCAATCATTTATCTTCTTAGTTGAATACCTTCAGATTCAAAACCAGTGCCAGTACTATAAACAAAATGGCCAAAAACTTTGTTGACTTTACAAGAGCACCTTCCATGGAACGTCCCTTATTATGTCCCCAATAAGTATCAGCCATTCCGCTGATAGTTCCAAGTCCTGCAGACTTACCTTCCTGAAGAAGAATAATTGCTGACAATGCAATACAATCTATTACAAATATAATCGTTAAAACAATCTTTAAAATATCCATTCACCTATACCTCCTGCAGATAAACCACAGTTATCGTATCATAGATGTAAGAATTTTGCAATAACTTTTCACGTCACTTTTTCAACTGTTGTAACAGTTCAGCCATGCGAATTTTCGACAGCGTAGGCAGGAGAAAGCTTGCTTTCGTATGCATATGCTGCCGAAAATTCATATGGCGCTCTGCCACAGCGAGATGAAGCGCAGCAAAATCGAGCTGATGGCTGAACTGTTACAACTGTTCTTCTATCCTCAGCAGCTGGTTGTATTTTGCCACTCTTTCAGAACGGCAGGGTGCTCCTGTCTTTATCTGTCCTGCATTAAATGCCACTGCAATATCGGCTATTGTAGTATCCTCTGTCTCCCCCGACCTGTGAGATATAATTGCATTATATCCTTTCTTCTGTGCCATCTCGATCGCTGCTATGGCCTCAGTCAATGTTCCAATCTGATTTACCTTTACTAAAATAGCATTTGCCACATTGTGCTCAATCCCCTTTTGCAGGCGCTCTACATTTGTGACGAAAAGATCATCTCCCACTAACTGCATGTCATTTCCCAGTCTTGTGGTCAGCAGCTCCCAGCCATCCCAGTCCTCTTCATCCAGTGGATCCTCAATGGAGCGAATCGGAAATTCTATTGCCAGATCTTCGTAATATTCGATTAGTTCTTCTGCGGAGCGCACAATCTTCTGCCCCTGCATTTTACTTTCTCCGGGAAATACATATTTTTTAAAGTCTTCATTGTATAACTCGGATGCGGCGATGTCCAGAGCAATTTCAATATCCTTGCCCATCTCATATCCAGCTGCTTCCACCGCCTGTTTGAGGAATCGAAGAGCCTCCTTTGCATCTGGCAGATCAGGTGCAAATCCCCCTTCGTCTCCCACCGCTGTATTTAAACCGTTTGTTTTCAACAGCCGTTTCAATGACTGGTAAATTTCCGCACACATGCGTAAGCCCTCTTTAAACGATGCTGCCCCCACAGGCATAATCATAAATTCCTGAATATCTAATGTGTTATCTGCATGTGCTCCTCCATTTAAAATATTCATCATCGGAACCGGGAGTTTTCGTCCGTTCACCCCTCCGAGATATCGGAAAAGCGGCATTTTCAATGCATTTGCGGCTGCTTTTGCCGCCGCCAGGGATACTCCCAGCAGAGCGTTGGCACCCAGATGCTGTTTATTTTTGCTCCCGTCAGCTTTAATCAGTACTTCATCCACGGCTGCCTGATCAAATACATTCACGCCGATTACAGCTCTGGCAATCTGGTCGTTGACATGCTCTACAGCCCTCTCTACACCTTTTCCTCCGTAACGCTCCTCATTATCCCGCAGTTCCACCGCCTCGTATTTTCCCGTAGAAGCGCCAGACGGCACAGCCGCACGCCCCACTGTATCCTCACCGACCAGTACCTCTACTTCTATTGTAGGATTCCCTCTGGAATCTAAAATTTCTCTTGCGTATACATCGCGAATTGGTAAATACTGATACATATCTTCTTTCCTCCTTATGAGGAAGTAGTATTTCCAATTATCTCATCTTAATGCGTTGACTTTTGCTATACCCGGCGGTATCATAATATGATACCAGGGTCAAAAGGTATTTTGCTCCCTGATACCTACGGATTGCTCCGCACTTTGTGCTCACGCAATCCTAAAAACATTCGAAATCCGCCCTACTCGGGCTACTTTCTCATGTTTTTCGGGTCCCAAAGTCATGCTTTTTCATGCAAGCATGAAACGCACGACCTTTTGACCCTGGTATCATAATATTAGATGAATTACATAGCAAATGCGTAGTGTAAGGCGGGACATTTATCCATGAAGGACAAGTTTAAATATTTTTTATTACTGACATTAAGTACGTTAGTTATGGCAATAGGCACTTATTTTTTCAAATTTGCCAACAATTTTACTTTTGGAGGTATTACAGGACTTGCGGTTCTTGTTGCCAGGTCGGGAGTTATGTCTGCAGGTGATTTCAACTTTGTCATGAACATGATATTGCTGATCATCGGTCTTATTGTTCTGGGCAAAAAGTTTGCCGCCAAGACCGCATACTGCAGTATACTGCTCTCCGTTGCACTCTCTGCCCTGGAGCGTATTTATCCAATGTCACATCCTCTGACTGACCAGCCTATGCTGGAGCTTTGTTATGCTATCGCACTCCCGGCTCTTGGATCTGCCGTTTTATTTAATATTGGTTCGTCCAGTGGTGGAACAGATATTATTGCTATGATTTTAAAAAAATATTCCAGCTTCGATATCGGGAGAGCGCTGATTGCCACAGATATCCTGATTACAGTTGCCGGATGTTTCGTGTTTGGCATCAAAACCGGCCTTTATTCCTTCCTTGGCCTGGCGATCCGTTCCTTCATGATTGACACGTTTATCGAGAGTTTTAATCTTTCCAAATATTTCAATGTAGTGTGCGATAACCCTGATCCTATCTGTGACTATATCGTAAATACACTGGACAGGAGTGCCACTGTATGTGATGCTCAGGGCGCATTTTCAGGAAAGGATAAGTACATTATTTTTACCGCCTTAAACCGCATTCAGGCTGTGAAGCTTCGTAATTATATTAAAGCAAATCAGCCGGAAGCATTTATTCTGATTTCTAATACAAGTGAGATTATCGGAAAAGGATTTCACAGCATCTGAAAGGAGACTATACATGAAGCATCTTGTAATTGCCGAAAAGCCTTCTGTAGCCCGGGACATCGCCCGGGTTCTTCACTGCACAAAAAAGGTGAACTCTTATATAGAAGGAAATGAATACATCGTAACATGGGCACTGGGACACCTTGTGACCCTTGCCGACCCGGAGCAGTATGGTGAACAATATAAAACCTGGAATATGGACACCCTGCCTATGCTCCCCAAAGAATGGAAACTAGTGGTCATCAAGCAGACCGGAAAGCAGTTTCACGCAATTAAAGAACTGATTTACCGAAAAGACGTGTCAGACATCATTATAGCTACCGATGCCGGACGGGAGGGGGAACTTGTTGCCCGCTGGATTCTGGACAAGGCCGCAAATAGAAAACCACTGAAAAGGCTTTGGATTTCTTCTGTGACAGATAAAGCAATCCAGCAAGGCTTTGCAAACTTAAAACCCGGAAGTGCTTACTCCAATCTATATAAGGCGGCTGTTGCCCGGGCCCAGTCTGACTGGGTGGTGGGCATCAACGCTACCCGTGCACTGACCTGCAAATATAATGCCCAGCTGTCCTGCGGCCGGGTGCAGACCCCCACTCTGGCAATGCTTGCCGCCCGTGAAGATGAGATTCGTAACTTTAACCCCCAGGCCTTCTATGGCATGAAAGCTTTAGCCGGAGGCGTTACTTTTGTGTGGGCAGAAGCGAAATCAGGCTCTCAAAGGATATTTGACCATGAGAAAATCCAAAGATTATACAGGCAATCTGGCAATGTACTGGAAATCACAGAGGTTTCCAAAAAGCAGAAAAAGTCTTATTCTCCCGCTCTCTATGATTTGACTACACTTCAAAGAGATGCTAATCAGCGTTTTGGTTTCTCGGCAAAAGAAACTTTGAACATTATGCAGCGTTTATATGAAAATCATAAAGTGCTGACTTACCCCAGAACGGATTCCCGGTATCTGACAGGAGATATGACAGGCACCCTGAAAGAACGGCTGAAGGCATGTGCAACAGGACCGTACCGCAAGTTGGCGGGCAAGCTTTCCATGAAACCTATAAAGACAGATAAATCCTTTGTGGACAACACCAAAGTCTCCGATCATCATGCCATTATCCCTACAGAACAGTTCGTCCAGCTGGACCATATGTCCAATGAAGAGCGTAGGATTTACGACATTGTAGTCCGGCGTTTCCTTGCTGTGCTATCCCCCGCCTGTGAATACGAGGAAACTTTCCTCCGGGGCAAAATGGGAACCGAGCTATTTACCGCAAAGGGAAATATTATGAAAACTTCCGGCTGGAGAGACGCTTATGAAGCTGATTATGAAGAAATGAATGAGGAGGAAAGGGAAGATATTTTTATCAAACAGAAGCTTCCCGCACTCGAAAAGGGAGAAAGGCTTATAGTGGACAGCCTTACAATTACAGAAGGCAGCACAAAGCCCCCGGCCCGATTTACAGAAGGAGCCCTGATTGCCGCAATGGAAAACCCGGTCAAATATATGCAGCATAAGGATAAAACCCTTGCCAAAACTCTGGGAGAAACCGGAGGATTGGGGACAGTTGCCACCAGAGCTGATATCATTGAAAAGCTATTTAACAATTTTCTCATGGAAAAACGGGGCAGTGAAATTTATCTTACCTCAAAAGGAAAGCAGCTTTTAAAGCTTGTTCCTCAGGATCTGAAAAGTCCCGAGCTGACTGCCGACTGGGAGCTGCGGCTCCAGGCAATCGCCGGCGGAAAAGAGTCAGATAAGGATTTTATGCGGGAAATAAATCACTACACCAGATCATTGATTGAAGAGATTAAAAGCGCTGATGGTAAATTCTGCCACAATAACCTGACTCACACCAAATGTCCTGCATGTGGAAAATATATGTTGGAAGTCAATGGAAAGCATGGGAAAATGCTTGTCTGCCAGGACAGGGAATGTGGGCACAGAGAAACCATCGCCCGCCATACAAATGCCCGCTGCCCCGTCTGCCACAAAAAGATGGATTTAGTGGGCAGAGGAGAAGGCCAGCGGTTTGTATGCTCCTGCGGACATAAAGAAAAACTCAGCGCTTTCGAGCAACGCAGAAAAAAAGAAGGAAAAGGCGCCAGCAAAAAGGATGTAAACAATTATCTGAGGAAGCAGGCTAAAGAAGCAGAGCAGCCTCTTAATAATGCTTTTGCCGACGCACTTTCAAAACTAAAAACTATTTAGTGGAAAAAGTGGTCTCCGATTTGTATTCCATAATCGCCGTTTCCAAAGTACAAACAGTCTCCAATAGGGTTTGACCCTGCAAGTGCATCTGCTGCTGCCTGCATAGCTGTGTCCGTATACCCGCCACTTGCCAGCACACTATCCAGCCAGCCTGTCATTGCCGGTCCAAACTGTCCGGACTGATAGATAACCTCTGAAATACTGCCCGGATATACACCGCTGTTTACACGGTTGATAATAACTGCACCTACTGCTACCTGTCCTTCATAAGGCTGATTTCCTGCCTCGCAGAAAATAATGGATGCCAGCAGTTCCAGATCTGCTGCTGCCTGCGGTGCTGCTGCTTCCTGTACTTCTGCTTCTGCAGCTTCCTGCTGTTCTGCTTCCTGTTGTGCCGCTTCCGCCTCTGCGGCTTTCTGCGCTTCCTCCGCCGCCAGCCTTGCTTCCTCTTTCTGCCTTTTTTGTTCTTCGGCCTTCTTTTGTTCCTCTATTCTCTTTTGTTCTTCTTCATATGCTATCTTCGCTTCTTTTGCAGCTTTTTTTGTGTCAGCTGTCTCTGAAGCAGGAATCGTTTCCGCTGTTTTTGTCAGCATTGTATTCCCAGCGTATTCATCTATACTTTCAATAGTAACCGCTTCAGGCATCAAAGATGACGCCTGCGTAGTAAATCCGGCTGCAAACAGCGTACACGTTGTTACTCCCGTCAATACCACCTTAAAAATCTTCCCTTGTAACATATACTCCAACCTCCTATTTATTGCAATATCTTTACCACATTGTAATGGGTCTGTAATAAAATATATGCTTGAAGTTTCAAACTTATTACAAATATTACAAAATTGTTACAAGAGCCATTCTAATATAAAAAATCCATTCTGTCAACTTTTTTATTTACAAAAAGGGGTCTGACCCTTTTGGGCTCCATTTTCTGACAATTCAGAATTCGGCGTCCAAAAGGGTCAGACCCCTTTTTACACTATTTTCTCTGTTTTCCGGTAACTTCTTCTGTTGTTATTTTTATCACGGCTACAGATGAGACCATCTTTTCATTGAATTCAAAGTCTTTTCCTGTCTGGCACTTCATAAGGATACTCAGTGCCTTCATCTTCTCTCTCGGAGTTTCTACAATCTGCGCCGTCCCCTCCCCAACAAGGCTGGCAAAGCGGTAACTATATTCGCATGCATCATCTCCTTCAATCAGGCCGTGTTCACAGTCCATTTCAAAGCCGACTTTCGGATTAGCTTTTAATAAATCCAGCTTTTTCCCTTTGAGAGCAGCATGCAGATAAAAGACAATTTCATCCCCCCTTATAGGTATATCCGAAATTCAGAGGCAGTATATAAATCCCCTCTTCATCATGCATTGCTATGCGTATCACTTTGCAGGTATCGAGGACATGAAGAATATCCTCTCTTTCTTTTATTTCACGCTCTTTTCTTCTCATCTGCGTCATTGCTTTTTTCCTCGCTTTCCTAGCCAAAGGGGTCTGATCACTTTTACAATCTCATCCTAAATATAGGACTGATTTTTTTATAAATCAAAAATACTACCAGAGATACTAATATTCCTTTCAGGAGGTTAAATGGCGCTACTGCGAACAGCACAAATGTGGAAAGGCTTGTTATGTGTGAGTTTACCGCAGTCCCCATCTTCACCAGCCCCTCTATGGGCATTCCAAAAGCCGCGCCATAGGCCGGAAGTAGAACAAAGGCATTCAGCAGGCTTCCGACTGCTGTCATAACCAGAGTACCGACTGCCATTCCTGTAATTGCACCCTTCCTTGTCCTGTTTCTCTTGTAGATTAGACCTGCCGGAACGCACAGCGCACACCCAATCAGAAAGTTAGCAGCCTCTCCCACACCCGCTGTTAGCGTACCGTTTATGACAAGATTCAAAAGAATCTTCACCAACTCAATGACCGCACCTGCCAGGGGGCCCATCACAAAACATCCTATTAAAACCGGCACCTCGCTGAAATCAATTTCGTAAAATGCAGGGGCAAATGGAAGTGGAATTTCAAACAGCATCAATACTGTGGCAATGGCAGAAAGCATACTGATCTGCGCAATAGTGCGGATTCCAATCCTGGGATGTTGTCTTTGTACTACATTTGATTCTGTGCTCATAAGTAATTCTCTCCTTTAATTATTAAAAATTTGAGCAACTGAGCAGAACCAAGCTCAAAAACCTACAGTTTCCTCAATATATCTGCTTGTCTCTGAACAGTTACAAATTTGAAAAGAAAGAAAATCTTCTTGGAAATCATGTCGGTAAGACAATAGAAAAACCCCGGATGTGTTATTATCCGAGGTCTAAATCGTACTTGTTATATCAACAATTTCTTCTCTCATCCAGACTTTACTGTCGGTACCGGAATCACACCAGTTCAGCCGTTATATTATAATAACGGGTCGCGGACTATACCGCCGGTTGGGACTTACACCCGACCCCGAAGAATTTCTTCTGTTTACAATGTCTAGTATAACCTGTTAAAGGAGTAATTTCAAGTGTTTTCTGAACTGTTACAAAGTTCCACTACCCGCAATGCCCGGTTTTGTCATATTCATTGTATCTAAAATCAGGTCAAGTTCTGTTTCATTTAATAATTTGTCCCGTAAAATCAGTGCCCTTACGGATTCACCGGTTTTCACTGCTTCCTTAGCAATATCCGCCGCCTTTTGGTATCCCACATGGGGGCTGATTGCTGTGATGATTCCCACGCTGTTCTCTACCAGTTCACGGCACCTTTTTTCATTTGCAATAATCCCTGTTATACAATTATCCACAAAAGTCTGTACTGCATAAGCCAGAGTATCAATAGACTGGAACATACAGTAAAAAATAATCGGCTCAAATGCATTTAGCTCCAGCTGCCCGGCCTCCGCCGCCATGGTAATCGTGACATCATTTCCTATAATATTAAACGCTACCTGATTCACCACTTCAGGGATAACAGGATTTACTTTTCCCGGCATGATAGAAGAGCCATTCTGTTTTGCCGGGAGAACAATCTCACCAAAACCCGTTCTCGGACCGGAGGACATCAAACGAAGGTCGTTGGCAATCTTGGACAGAGTGACTGCACAAGCTTTAATGGCACCAGAAACAGCTACAAATGGATCCAGATTTTGAGTGGCATCGATTAAATCTGCTGCCTGCTCAAAATCCATATTGGAAACCTTTGACAAATTAGGAACAATCCGCTGCAAATAACTTTCATCGGCGTTAATACCTGTTCCTATAGCCGTTCCTCCCATATTAAGCACACGCATTTCTTCCATAGCTTTATCCATACGGCGGATATCCCGCATAATGGCAGACGCATATGCCCTGAATTCTTGTCCTAACCGAATAGGAACTGCATCCTGCATCTGTGTACGCCCCATTTTTATCACATGGTCAAACTCCCGGGCTTTATCAGAAAGTGCTTTATGAAGACGCAGAAGCTCTGTTTTCAATTTTTTTAAAAGCCGAAGGGATGTCATTTTGCCCGCTGTTGGAATTACATCGTTGGTAGATTGCCCGCAGTTTACATGGTCATTTGGATTCACCAAAACATAATTTCCCTTCTGTCCGCCCAATATTTCAATGGCACGGTTGGCAATCACTTCATTTGCGTTCATGTTCAATGAAGTTCCAGCACCTCCCTGAATAGGATCTACAATGAAATCAGCACGAAACC
Organism: Muricomes intestini; assembly: GCF_004346165.1. GTDB lineage: Bacteria > Bacillota > Clostridia > Lachnospirales > Lachnospiraceae > Muricomes > Muricomes intestini. The sequence continues at coordinate 13,147 of NZ_SLZZ01000046.1, forward strand.
TTCCCTTCAATATTTCACCGCAGGCCTCAATAATTGCATCTGCCCGCCTTTTATCAAGAGTGCCAATCTCACAATTTGTCATAGCCGCTGCCTTTTTTATATATGCAAGACTGTTAATAATCTCTGGATGCATATTCAAACCTGTAATATGAAAATTCTCGGCCGCCCGCAGTGACTGTACACCATAATATACGCCCTCCGGCACATCCTTAGCTCCAATAGAATCTTTCTCCACACGGTAATCTTTCTTTTGCATTTTATCCATGAACTATGCTCCTGCCACTCGAAATATGAACAAATATACCCATATTGAGAATTTTACTGCTTCAACCTATATGCTTTCACTCTGATTAATCAGACACTACTCACAAGTTCTTGTATAGTCCACAGTCGTAAATTCCGGTCT
>NZ_SLZZ01000047.1 GCF_004346165.1 Muricomes intestini
TAAGGTTATTATAAAGGGAAAAGGTACAAAAGAAAAGCCCTAACCCCTCAAGATTGAGGGGCAGGGGAGTTGAAGTGCCAAAGGCACTTTTTCATGCAGAAAAACAATGAAATCAACCAGCAGCTTGACCTTCTGAAGCGCAACCGCCGCAGATTGCTGGAAAGCGATGCGGACGATGAGATGATTTCAGAATGCAGGCTGCTGGTTGAGCTGATAGAACAGGGAGCGCCGTACCTGACAGGGTTTGACGAAACTCTGTTTCACAGTATTGTCAATCAGATTGTTGTCACCGAGCAGGATCAGCTGAAATTCTGCCTCATCGGTGGGTTTGCCTTTACGGAGCAGTTGCCAAAGGAGGTGTTCGGACGATGAAGAAAAACCGATACCTTCCTTTCGGTTATCACATTCAAAACGGTACGCTGTGCATTCATGAAGTGGAAGCCGCTGTGGTACGGCAAGTTTTTGAGGATTACCAAGACGGGATGTCCTATCTCCGGATTGCCGAGCGGCTTACTGCCAAAAGCGTCCCCTATATGGAGAACCGCACCGACTGGAACAAGCATAGGGTCAAGCGGATGCTGGAGAATTCTCGCTACTGCGGCGATGATGACTTCCCACTGATTATCCCTGCCGACACGTTCGATGCGGTAGCCGCCCTGATCGGGCAGAAAAGCCAAGTGGAGCCTTTATCCGAGGAACTGGACAGCATCCGCAGTAAGGCGATTTGTGGGGCTTGTGGAGCCAAATACAAAAGGGATGGCAGAAGCAAAAATTATGAAGCATGGTGCTGCTCCGCCGAGGGGCGCATCACACCCAAGCGCATTACCGACCAAGCCCTGCTGGAGAGTGTAACAGAAATACTAAATGTGATTATCAGCAATCCGAGCCTGCTGGAGCTTCCTTCACCGCACAGGGAGAACTATTCTCTTGATGTTGCCCGGACGGAAAACCAAATCAATCGGGAGATTGAAAAAAGCGAGGTGGACAGCGACTACATCAAGTTACTCATATTCGGCTGTGCCGCCGCAAAATATGGAGCTTGTGCTGATACGGAGCCGGTATACTTAACCCGCCGGTTACTGGTGATATTCGAGCAACAACAGCCGCTGGATGCTTTCTCAGTCCGGCTCTTTGAGGATACGGTCAAGCAGGTGGTCATTGATGTGGACGGTAGCCTGTGGCTGCGGATGATTAACGGAAAACTGATTGGAAAGGAGTAACCGCCATGCAAACACAGACTATAGCACCCATACAGAAAAGGGTCGATGTGATCCCTGCCAATGTTCTTTTAACCAAGCCCAATGCCAGAAAGAGAAAGCTCCGTGTGGCGGCCTACTGCCGGGTCAGCACCGAACAGGAAGAACAGCAGTCCAGCTACGCTGCGCAGATTGCTTATTATACGGAGAAAATAAGCAAAAACAAGGATTGGGAGCTTGCCGGTATTTTTGCCGATGAGGGCATCACCGGAACCAGCGCCAAAAAGCGCACCGAGTTTCTCAAGCTCATGGCACTGTGTGAAAAAGGCAAAGTCGACATGGTGCTGACCAAATCCGTCTCCCGGTTTTCCAGAAACACGCTGGATGCCATCGGATATATCCGAAAGCTCAAGGCAAAGGGCATTCCCATCATCTTTGAAAAAGAGGGCATCAACACGATGGAAATGGCCAGCGAAATGGCGCTGTGCTTCCTCAGCGGCTTTGCACAGGCTGAGAGTGAGTCCATCAGCCGAAATGTCACATGGGGCAAGCGCCAGAGCTTCAAAAGCGGAAAGGTGCCCTTTCAATATTCCCGCCTGCTGGGTTACGAAAAAGGTGAGGACGGTCAGCCCCAAGTTGTACCGGAGGAAGCGGAAATTGTCAAGCGGATTTTCAGGAGCTATTACTCTGGTGCCAGCGTCCGAAAGATAAAGGAATCGCTGGAGGCAGACAACATCTTCTCTCCCACTGGAAAGCAGGAATGGTCGGTTGGCGTACTGCAGTATATGCTCCGAAATGAGCGTTACATCGGCGATGCCCTGCTGCAGAAAACCTATGTGGTGGACTGCCTGACCAAGGAAACCCGGAAAAACAACGGTGAAATCCCGCAGTATTATGTAACCGGAAACCATGAGCCGATTATTTCAAAGGATTTATTCAACCTCGTGCAGGAGGAAATCGCCCGGAGAGCCGGGAAACGAAAAGTGGACAAGAAAGCTGTGAAAACCGAAAGAGGAAAATACAGTAGCAAATATGCGCTGACCGAGCTTCTCTGCTGCGGTGAATGCGGTACGCAGTACCGCAGGGTCACTTGGGCGAGGAACGGCAAGAAAAAGGTGGTCTGGCACTGCATCAACCGCTTGGAATACGGCATGAAATACTGCAAGGAATCCCCTACCATTGAGGAAAGTCGGTTGCACCAAGCGATCGTCACCTCCCTGAACCGGCTGGATGCGGATAAGGCCGATGTCATCGAAACCCTCAAAGCAGGCCTGCGGCTGGCCCTCGGTTCACAGGATGATGACAGCTTCAATGAAGCGGCTGTCCAAAACCGCATCGCCGAGCTGCAGAGCGTGATGATGGATTTGGTGGAACTCAGCTCCAAGTCCAGCACCGGTGCAGATTACTTCGATGCCAAGTTTGAGGAAATCGCAGCGGAGATAAAGGGGTTGCAGGGGCAGCTTGGCGAACACCAAGAGCAGACCATGCTCGCCCAAAACACACAAGCCCGAATTCATGAATTGCTTTACATGATGGAACATACCGATCTCAGCCTGAAAGAATACCGGGAGGATGTGGTTAAGGCTGTGATTGATAAGGTTGAGGTTTTATCTGCCGACCGCATCCGGATTGCCTTTAAAGGAAATACAGAAATGGAACAGGAACTGCCGGGTGAATGAGAGAAGCCGCCACAAATGCTGGCGGCATTTTTCTTTGGGTAGAATTTCTGCTATTTTTCAATCCGTTTCACCATAATACTGTGAATATTTCCATAATTTACACGAATCTGATTGCTTTATTCGTCGCTGCGATATATAATATATACAATATTTATTCGGCAAAGGATAGTTTTAATGGACTATATGACAGCAAAAGAAGCAGCGGGAAAATGGGCAATCACTCCACGCCGGGTTCAGGTGCTTTGCGCACAGGGCAAAATACCGGGCGCTGTTCGGTTTGGGGTGACTTGGGCAATACCAAAGAATGCGGTGAAGCCTAAGGATGGTCGGAGAAAAACGTAGCTGTTATATGATTACTAAGTATTTTTTAGTTTATTGTAAGTCTATTTTAGTGGATTGATAATTGGAACTTATTATAGCAATTATACGCAATTCGTCCAACAACGGATCTTAGCAATTATGGGAATATCCCACCTGCTTAGGCAGGGTACGCTTTGTTACCAGAAGGAGCCAAATTCATGAGTAAATATAATTTCTATTATGATGAATCTGAGCATAGTCGGAAAATCAACCACAAAACCATTACTGCGGAGAATTACTTCGACAGCTTTATTGCGGTTGTCGTTGGCTGGCTGTCCAACAATCAGGCAGGCTTGTATGAAAGATACACAGTGTTTGAGTCTAAATATGAGCACAGGAAGTCAAACGGCGAACTAAAAAGCACTACTATTAAGCAAAGTCAACTAAAAAGTGGTTTTGCCTCCTTGAATGCTGACAACCTCTCCTTGTTAGAGGATTTCTTGACGCTGTTTGATGAAAGAATCCTTGTCTATTATGCTGTCTCAAGCAAAATCGAATACATCATTCATCAGCTTTTTGAGGACTATGAAAACAGCCTTCTCGTGGATATGGATGCGATGAAATATTCCATCACGAAGGCAATAGTCTCATATCAGCCAAGCGATATTATGGCGGGGATGTATAATAATACAGGTGAATTTATTGGCTTATTGAAAAACTTCTTTACAGGCCAAATCGAAAAAGATAAGGCAAACAAAACGTTGAAGCAAAAGGAAATTGAGCAATTCAGCCAAATTCTCTTGCTCTTGGACGACGTATCCACGATTAAAACAATTGACTGGAATTATGATATTGCTTTCGTGGGATTTAAAAAATTTCTCAATGAAAAAGGAATTCATGATTATTCGATTACCATAGACCAAGAAGGTGAAAATAGCAACACGGGAAAAGCCGCTGAACGAGTGGGCTTATGCTCAATTTCCGAAGCAGACTCATTGACTTCCTGCGGAATTCGTATGGCTGATATGTTGGCAGGCATCATTTCAAAGTTGCTTAAGGCACTACATAACGCACTGGAATATGCTTTGCCTGAAGAACTGATAGACAAGAAGATTCTCGATAAGAGCTGGTTCATCGTCAATGAGCGACAGCTTGCCCTTTACAAGAAATTGCACCAAGTGGCCATTGAATTGAACAAGGCATGGTATAAGGCGTTTGCCGGAACATACTCGGATGATCTGATTGTGTTCATTGCTCTCTTAGGTTTCATGAATCATTTTAAATCGGTGGAAGATATAAAAAAAGACCTTGATATGCAAGGTGAGTATTTCAACGCTTATTGTTGTGAACATCTTGCTGAACATTTTAAACAGATGAGAAACGGCAGACATATACCGACCTTGCCAATTGATGCTGTTACAGATACTGACTTATCTAATGGTTTTGTAATAAATCGTCGAGGAGCAAAGGTTTTCTTTGACATTGATAGGCAACCTTTGCTTGAAATAAAAAACGGACACCAAACCTTCCATGTATTATCAGTAGGCTTAAGTAAAGAAATGATTCCAGTAGTTACGATTGTAGAAGAAGACGAAGTAAAATGCTATCGAATTCCAAGAGAGTTATCTGAATGGGCGATGACTTTAGTTGGTTTAGCAAATATGGGCGAAAACGTGTTCCCATCGAAAGTTGTGTTTTCCAGAACCAATGCTGGATATTTTGCAAATATTTTGTAACGATTGAATGTTAGCTTTGATTGGAAGAAAAGCAACAACTAAACTTATATCTAAGTGTTAGTGTTATTGAAAGAGTATTGTGTTTATTATTATGTTTAGCAAGTGCTATTCTTAGTTGGTAATAAGTTTAGCAATAATGGGAAGTTACATGCTTAGTAATAGTGCGTATTAAAGGACGAAGATAACTATCAAGATATCTGTGTGGTGTACCATTTAAAAGAACGACTGCGAGTAAAAGAGTCGCAGGATTGTTGAATTATCTTGCCGCACCCACTCTGAGCAGAAGAAAAAAAGCTATCATGTAAAACAGGATCTTAAAAGAATGAAGGAGAAGCACTGTATGCGTTTTGACGACGAAGTTGTCAGAGCGGTAAAACACCAAGCCGCTCTTGATGATACTCAGCCGAGAAAAACAGACGATGAGCTTACTGCAATCACAGAGACAGTACGCTCTGCTGTTTCTTCTGGCACTTATGATTTTGCCACTTCAACATCTCAAGTTCTTACGCAGTCTGGCGGTAAAAAGCGATATATAAAACAATATACTGACTGCTATTCTGCAGAAAGCGTATTGTGCCAATGCATTAAGCAAATATTAGACAGAACATTCCGAATTCGGTATCCAAATCGTAATAAATCTGTTCATTCGGTGTTCGATACGCTAAAGGCTGTTAAGCAAATGGCTGATTTTACAATAATCAAGTGTGATTTTAAGGATTACTTTAATTCGGTTTCTGCTCAATATGTATTTGAGAAATATATCAAGGCAAAATTATCGAACAGATTCGAGGCAGACCTGGTTGAAAAATTTACAAAGCAAACAAGATTTGCCTATGCCGGATTTAGCACATCAAATGTAATAGCTGAAATAATTGCAGAGCAATTTGATTCAGCAGTAAGGCTCGCATTCGCAGATAAAGGTATTCTATTTTTCGAGCGTTATATTGACGATACCTTAATTATTGTTAATGAGCATATTGAAGAAGCAGAATGCCTCCGAATTTTGAACGACATTCTAAAATCTGTTTACCACGATGAAAGTATTAAGCCAAAACCAAAATGTAAGACACGATTCAATCACTCAAAGTTTATCCATGTTACCCATCGAGGGTTAATGGCTATTCCAAATACAGTTCAGCCTGTTGATTATTTAGGTTATGAATTTCGATTTAGACATAATCCAAATGCTAAGAAGAACCAAGACATTGTTTTAACATATGGTATCACCGAAGCCAAGCGAAAGAAATATAAAAAGCGTCTGGAGCATCTTATTGCTCTGTTCACAGAGGAACGGATAGATGGTGTTGCAAATCCAGATTATCAAAATCTCGAACTTCTACGTCATAGAATTGCGGCATTTACTTCGAGAGAAGTATACCAAAGCCGAAAATTCCGTCAAACAGTATGGAAAACAAAAGGTTTTATCGGTAACTATGGAGAACTTAGATATTTGTTAGAAACCGATTTGATTGATAGCACCACAAAAAACTTCTTGAAAGATATGGTAACCAATGCGTTCAATAATGCCGGTTTCACTACGCTTCCGTATTTCATGTTAGGTTCTTCAGGGAAAAGTGGTTATAACCTATTTGAAAATATGAAAAAGAACAAGACTCTTTTGTTTGTCGAGCGTATTGGATATTCAGAACAGGCATTAAAAAAGCTGTGTTCCCAAGTGGGAATAAGTCTCACTGATATTAACGGGAAAAATCGTGGTTATGGTAATTTAGCGAGAGATTACCTGATAAAGGTAAAAGTAGGTTACTAAATAACGAAGCGGCAAGGTTGCCCTTGCCGCCCCGGTACATTAAGCCTTAGCTATGTACTAAACGCTATGTCGTGCCGCCAAAGCGGTCGTGCAATGCGCCGATGATGTGTGTACGAGTTACCCCGCACTGCAAGTGAATTCGACTTGCTTAAATAGATTATAGTAGATTATGGAGGAAAAATCAATGGGTTGGAAAGGTTTAGAGCGTGATAAGCTCGATTACATATTAACGGATTTACTCCCGGTTGAGCTTTCGGAGCTGTTTTCCTTTCGTCCATTTTATGATTTTTTGATGCAAAAGGAGCAACAAAAGAAGCTACATCAACTCGCTGAGAACCTTAAGGCAGTTCAGGCAAAGGCAACAGGAGTTATGTTTCAAGGGGCTTGGGCAACTGTTCCGTTCAAGTATAACATTCTTAAAGGGAATGATTCTTTACGCGAGATGAGCATAATACAACCGCTTGCCGCCCTGAATATTTATTTTTTCATGGAATGCTATCAAAAAGACATTTTAAATTTTTTAGATAAACACCATTGCTTTTCTATCAGGTATCATAAGAAAAGTTCTGACTTATACTATAAATCACGTTCTAAGAAAGCAATTCAATACTTTTCTTTAGATGTTCGCCGAAGAATAGGTAAAGCAGCTGTTCAGCAAACAGGCAAATTTTTTAAAATTGCAATGTTTGAGTCAATAAATTCGTTTGCCGATTCGCGAATATGGCGTATGTCAAATTTTGAATATAGATACTATGCTCAGATGGATTATAAGTCATGCTTTGACAGTATCTACTCCCATGTTTATAAATGGATTATCGAAAGAAATGTTATAGACTCGAAAGATGCTAAGAATTCAAACCTCTTTATTACCATTGACCGCATTTTGCAGAATATTAATGGCCGACAGTCGAATGGATTAGTAGTTGGTCCGGAATTTTCCAGAATGATTGCCGAAGTGATGCTACAACAAGTAGATACAGAAGTTAAACTTTTTCTTTTAAGCCAAGGGATGGAACACGGTCGAAATTATAGAGTGTTTAGATATGTCGATGATATATTTGTTTTTGCCGATTCCCAGGAAAATATCAATAGAATTATAAAAGCTTTTCAACTAATTGGAAATCATTACTTGCTTCACTTAAATGAACTTAAACTAACCACAGGATTAACACCACCATTACCTAAGCGTTGGCTTGAAAGAACGCGAATCCTTGCTGATAAAATAGATGGGTTTTTTGAAAAGATAAGCAAACACGAGTATGATGAACTGCCAGATGAAGAAAAACATCTCATAAAGAGCGATTATTTTCCTGTTGACAGGATTAAAGATGAGTTCATTACTTTAATGAATGATTTTCAGGACAACCGACGAACAATAGTATCATTTTTGCTTTCCGCTTTATTAAACAACATAAGCAAAGTTAAGGATGGATTTCGTCTGTTTGCAAATGAAAAAGCGAACAAAGCTTTATTGTTGATTGATTTAGCGTTTTTTATGTATGCTTTTTCTCCAACTTTTGATTCAACGCGAAAACTTATTTCTATGATTTCTTATATGAATGATGAGATCAACTTTATTCAGGAGAATAGCAAGGAAAATGATAGGCTGAAAAATGTCATCCAACGGTACTCTTTTATTTTTCAACGTGGGAACCTCCCCGACATAACCGATTGGTTACCTTTTTTTGCAGAATATCATATTTCACTGGATGCTTTTACAGAGACTGAAATAATAAAAAAAGCGGAAGCAGACAACAACCCCATTACATGGGCAAATCTTTTGCTGTATTCAAAGTATTACCAGCCCTTCTGCGAGGAAATAAAAACCAAGGTTGATATGATTATTGACAGAGAAGTGTCAAAGCTGTCGTCTGATGAATATATGATGCAAACTGAGTTTTGGTACATCCTTGTATATCATAATTGCCCCTATATCAGTAGCAACACAATTTCAAAAATAAATGATGTCATTTCAAGTATTCACACGCAGGCACGTGCACAAATGAGCAATGGGAACACCATTCATACAGGGACAGCAACAGATTTGATATGTGACTTTTTGTGCCAACAATCTTCGGGAGGGAACAAGCCACTTGAGAGCTTTTATGATTGGAATGAAAACAGGAGTATATCTCAGCAGATAACTTATCGTACATTTCAGAGAACGATTTTTAAGAAATACAGAAGCAATCGCAATAATTTATTTACAAGCATTGACTAGCTTAAATGCAGATAATTAAGGTAATAACAGCTTAAAAAATAAATGAATGCTTTTAAACGTCATAACCGTACCTAAAATCAGCAGATATCAGTATTATAGAATTTCGTTTAATGTTTATGATTAGCAGCGGGTTGTAGAAATCGTCGAGATTAGGCAAAGTTAGGAGTATTACATGAGAGCTCATACAATAATTTTAGGAGCAGGCGCGACAATTGCGGCTATTCCCAATGGGGATAAAAACGGAAATAAGTCATCTGTTATGAATGGATTAATCGAAAAACTGCATTTAGAAGACATTCTAAATGGCATTATATTGAATACTAAAAGCGACAATCTTGAAGACATATATTCAGAGCTGTATTCAAGACCAGAGTGCCAAGAAGCTGTGTCTCAGTTGGAATGGGCTCTTTATAATTATTTTTCAGGACTGGAACTTCCTGACTATCCGACCATATATGATTATCTCGTTTTGAGCTTAACAGATAAGGATGTGATTGCAACATTCAACTGGGATCCGTTACTGCTACAAGCTTATGTAAGATGTCATAAACTCACAGACAATTTGCCGCACATCCTCTGTTTACATGGTAATGTAGGGGTTGGATACTGTACGAAGCATAGAGAGTTTGGCACAATAGATGCCCTATGTCCTATCTGCAGAAAACCCTTGCCTCCGACAAAGCTTTTGTTTCCTGTTAAGTATAAGAATTACACAAATAATGAATATATTAAGGGCTGTTGGAATGCAACTGAATACATAATTGAAAATTCTTATATGCTGACGATTTACGGATATAGTGCTCCGTCCAGTGATGGTGAGGCGGTAAGACTACTCAAAAAAGCCTGGGGTGATTTAGATAAGCGTCAACTTGAAGAGGTTTCAGTTATTGACATAATTAGCGAAGATGAAATTTTGAAAAAGTGGGATAAATTTATATATTCACACCATTACCGGTATACAAATGACTTCTTTAGCTCATATTTGGGAATGTTCCCAAGACGAAGTTGTGAAACTGTTTTCGCTACAGTTCAGCTTAATGTAACACCAGACTGTAGTAAAGGCTTTCACAAAGACATGACATGGGATGAAATTAGAGATGTTTTGAGAGATGTATTACTCGAAGAAATCCAGACTCCGAAAGGGAAGAACTATCCGTTACATTATTATTAAGAAAGAACAGTTTAATTAAAGTGATTCTTAAATCTGTGTTTAGTTGAAAATTGTTTTTGCCGAATTGCTCATTATGTTTATTATGAGAGATTTTTGTTTTCTGATTTTGGAGTGCATCTATTTTGACCTAATGACACAAAAGCAATCCCGCGTAAATCAAGGGTTTACGCGGGTTAATTTTTGCCTTTTTATGGTGCCCGTTTTTGCTGAAAGCGGCTGAAATGGTGCCGTGGTGCCCTGATTTGTGGTGCCCGCTGCACAATTCCATATACATCACATACACAAAAAATGTATGGTGTGGTGCCCTAATGGTGCCCGGAACCCCTAAAAACATATAAAAAGCAGCATAGAGCTATAAAAAGATATTTCCGTCATAGCTCCATTTCGCTACTTTTTTTCTTGTCCTGTTTCGGTGCTTCTTTTTCTATGTCGGGCTTTCGTGGTTCTAATGCCTTGTGATAAGTTTCAAGCACCGTTTTCTTCCGTTCAAGCCGCACATCAACATACTGCGCTGTAACCGCTTCAAGGTTAGTCGAAATACCAAGTGACATACCGATACCTTTTAAGGTATGTCCCAGTATCTCGCCTACTGTGTAAAAGCCGCCTGTCAGTTGGTGCATATTTGTTGCCGCCGTATGCCGTAAATCATGAAAAAGAATATGCGGCATTTCAAGATGCCGGATAAGCTGCCCAAAGTTTGCGGACATTCTATCCCGCCTATAAGGTGAACCGTCCGGTTTTGCAATCAATAGCTTGTTGTCATAGTATTCGCCGCCACCAGCAACAATCAAATCCTTTTGTTTTTCAATCAGCTCAAATTGCCGCAGGAAATATGGGAGCGTTTCTTCTGTGATAGGCAAAATGCGGTCATTGGATTTTGTCGGTGCCATTTCCGTTATAGTTTTTGTTCCGGGTGGTATTTTGAAAGGCATTTGCTCAACGACACCGAATTGCATTTTTTCAAGGTTAATATTGTTCGTCCGTAAACCGATAATCTCATTCATACGCAGACCGTACAATCCGGCAAGAACAACGGGTATTTCCCATTCTGTACCTATTACACGGCTCATAAATTTTTGCATTTGCGGGGTGGTATACGGGTCGGGGGGTTTGCCTTGCTTTCCGAACTTTGTAATAATATCACGGGCAGGGTTATTTTCAATATAGTGGTATTTCCGGGCGTGTTCCATTGATACGCTTAAAATGCGCTGTGCATAACGGACGGTACTGTTAGATAGCCCTTTTTCAAAAAGCTGTTGAAACATATTATCAAGCATTGCCGGGGTTAATTGGTTCAGCTGCACATGACCGATATACGGCAGAATATGGTTTTTAATGTGGCTTTTATAGCCCGCAAAGGTACTTGACCGCAAATTTGCCTTTCCGTGGTTTTCCACCCATTCCTCCAAATACTCTTTTACAGTTTGTTTTCCCTGTGAAGCAACAATAGGAGTGTAGACAGGGTTTGCAAGTTTGGTTTTCATTTCGGCTTCATGTTGTGTTGCCTCTTTTTTGGTGGCAAAGCCCTTTTTGGAGTAGGTCTTTTTGCCCTCCGGCGCATTGTACTTGATGTTTACGTCATATACGGTACCAGGCTTGCCTGTCAACACACCGTTGCCGTCACGCTTGTTCTGTACCTTTCTTGCTGATATTGCCATAGCTTAACCCCCACTGTATGGTTTAACAATTATAGGGTGATGTGTGTATTCATGTTGGCGGTCGAAGTATCCCGTATATGGATATAGGCTTTTTTGACAAGTAAAAGTATGTCAGATTATGTCGGTAACGAAAAAACACGGTGGCACCTCCTTGATACCGCCGTGTCCTTAAAAAAGGTGACTTTATTACATCCTCCGAAATCCTATTGGAAACGGCGGCTTGTTATAGTTTTTATACATTCTCTGTGGGATGGCTTAGAAAATGTGTCCAGCTCTTGTGCCATTTTAAGAAGACTATTGCTCCCAATGACAAAATAACCTGCACAACTGTTAAGGCAGTCCATACCCCATTAAGTTTTAAGAACATGGGTAAGATGAATATGCAAATAGGTAAAACGATAAGTGCCTCACAATATACCATAATAGAAGCTCTCCGTGCTTTTTTGATTGCATAAAAGTAAGCTGACGTCGACCTTGAAAAAGCATAGAATGGCAGAGATAAAGCGCAAAGAGGAAATGCAAAGAGCAGAACCCCTGCTGTTTCAGCAGAAACGTTAAACCATGTTGGAATTACATTGCGAAGTGCAATGATTCCAATTGTTATAACAATGCCTGTGGTAATGGAAGTATAGTACGTCCACCTTTTTAATTGCTTAACCGAGTGAGCGTTGTTAGCACCGTGATAGAAGCTGATTAAAGGCTGACTTCCATCACAAACTCCTTGAAGGAGAAGTTGACCAACACTCAGCATATAGGAAACAACGGCATATGCCGCAAGTGCTACTGTTCCGCCATAGGCAAAAGCCCGCCAATTTATCATAGCTATGGTGAGAGCGGGAAGCAAGGACAGGGCAAATGGGGATGCGGCTATTTTGAGAATGTTCTGTACTGTTTTTCGTTTCAAATAATAGTTTGAGATCGGTACACGGTTTTCTTTTTTGAACAATATAAAAAGAGAAGGAACCAATGCTATGAATTGGCCGATCAAGGTGGCTAAAGCCGCCCCGGTAACGCCATATCCCAAAACCAGAACGAAAACGCCGCTTAGAACCGTATCCATCACAAAATTTGTCATCATTAAAACCATTGCTATCCACGCTTTATTTTGATTGCGTAACAGAGGTGTTACTCCTGCACCAAGAACTTGCAGAACACTACCCATACCCAATACCCGGACATATCCATAGGCAAATTCCAAAACCTGCCCTTCCGCTCCCAAGAACCGAAGAATGGGTTTTGCGCAAATCAGTATGAAAACCGTAAGAACTGCCGAGGCGATCAGCATCAGCGTGAATGTATTTCCCAGTGCCTTGCCTGCTTCCCTTTTTTCTTCAGCGCCCATGTGGTTGGACATATTCACAGCGCCGCCCATGCCGATACCTGTTCCAATAGCTAAAATGATTGCGGCAAGAGGCCAAGCGATACTGATACTGGCAATCCCGGCATCCCCCACGGACCGGCCGACAAATAAGCCATCAATGCTCGTATAAATTCCTGTAACCAAAGATGCTATCATTGATGGAATTACATACTTTAGAAAATTTTTCTTCATAGACATTCCAAACACTCCAATCACTTTAATGTTTACAAGTAAATTATAAACGTTAAAGCTACTTGAATGTCAAGCGGGCTTGTAGTAAAATAAACAGCATTCTGGTGATATGTCAAGACTAAATTGAAAAAGATTTTGCTATGTTTTTCTAAAAAAGGGTACACTTAATAAACATTCGAAAAAATAAGAG
>NZ_SLZZ01000048.1 GCF_004346165.1 Muricomes intestini
AATCAGATTCCTTATATTTGGGACATTTTTTGAAAGTTGTTTATAAAGACATGGTTTAATTCAGGTCTATGTGGATAAAACTGCGGAAACTCAAGGAAAAAAGATGTTGACAACGGTAATCCCGCGTAATATAATGATACAGCATGACAAAAGGAGAAACAGTATACACCAAAGCCCCGGAGTGTGCTGATTTCATATAGAAAATAAAGCAAGTTGTGATGATTATTTTAGGAGGAACACCCCATGAAGACTTATATGGCTAACCCTGACAAGGTTGAGAAAAAATGGTATGTGGTTGACGCTGAGGGATGCACATTAGGACGCCTGTCCTCAGAGATTGCAAAAGTATTAAGAGGCAAGAATAAGCCTGAGTATACACCACATGTTGATACAGGAGACTATGTAGTAGTAGTAAATGCAGAAAAAGTAAAAGTAACAGGCAAGAAACTTCACCAGAAGGTATACTACAATCACTCTGATTATGTGGGCGGAATGAAAGAGACTACACTGGCAGAGTTGATGGCTAAGAAACCTGAACAAGTGATTGAACTTGCTGTAAAAGGAATGCTTCCAAAAGGACCTTTAGGCAGAGAAATGATTAAGAAACTTCATGTTTATGCTGGGCCGGAGCACAAACAGCAGGCACAGAAACCAGAAGTGTTAACATTTTAAGGAAAGGTTGAAAGGAGGACATTATAGTGGCTAATACAAATTATTACGGAACAGGAAGAAGAAAAAAATCTATCGCAAGAGTATATCTTGTACCTGGAACAGGCAAGATTACAATAAATAAAAGAGACATTGATGAATATCTTGGACTGGAGACATTGAAAGTTGTTGTCCGCCAGCCGCTCGTTGCAACTGGTACAGTTGACAAGTTTGATGTTTTAGTTAATGTACATGGCGGCGGTTATACAGGACAGGCAGGCGCAATCCGCCACGGCATCGCAAGAGCACTTATCGAAGCAGATGCAGAATACAGACCCGTATTAAAATCAGCAGGATACCTCACACGTGATCCACGTATGAAAGAACGTAAGAAATACGGTCTCAAATCAGCCCGTAGAGCACCGCAATTTTCAAAACGATAAGCAGTTATCTGCGAACAAAGATATACAAAGGAAGCCCGGGATGCTTGCATCCAAGGGCTTTTTTGTATAGCTTTGTTCATAGGAACGCAAGAATGACCGAGATGGAGCGAAGCGGAATCGAGGTTGTTCTTGTGTTCGCAGATAACGGACGACTTGTATCACTCCTTTGCAGATAACGTCAAAGCCCCAAAGGCTCGAAAAACCCCGGGAAATCAATGGTTTCCGGGGTTTCCTTATATCCGGAGGTTTGTTGTGATTTGACGTAGTTTGATACAATTTAACCCAGTTTTTATGTGTTAAATATGGGTTAATTGAGTTTTGTGTTAATTTAGGGGTCAATGAAGGAGCAAAAGAAGTCAAAAAACAGGTGGATTTAAGGCAGCTCGTTCATGGCTGATTTCAGCGATTTTGGATGAGAGCGAAGAACCATTTGGTGATGAACTGAAATCTTCAGTTTTGACCTGTTCTGATATAATTAAATATCGTTTATCCGGTTCGTCCGGATTCTAATACATAGGTTATCGACCCATTCTTTTTTGAAGAAATGAGTTGGTGCCCTATTTTTTTGCGCTCAATTCCGGGTGCAAAGACAAATATCAGAAGAGGAGATTAAGACAATGGATTTCAAAGAGTTCGCAAACTCCATGGAAAGCAGCTTGAATACGCATCTGAAGGACAGCCACCCCGATATTGCGGTCAGGCAGGAATCAGTGGACAAACTTCAGGACGAATCCTACACTGCACTTTCCGTAATGCCGGCCGGTGACAGAATCGGTGTGAACATCAATCTGGATGACTTGTTCGATAGGATGAATTCCGGCAGTTCCTATGAAAGCGGTTTGCCGGTGGATACTACCGGACCGCCTCTTCCTTATGACATCATCAGTATGTCTAAAAAACAAAAATAAGCATTTAATTACAGAAAAACAAAAATAATTGATTGAAAATATGGTATAATTGAGACATAGTTAAGGAGGGGCCTATTATGCCACAGATTATTCCAATCAAAGACTTGAAAAACACATCAGAAATATCAGAGATGTGCCATAAAGCTGAAGAACCTGTCTATATTACAAAGAATGGATATGGAGATATGGTTATTATGAGCATGGAAAACTATGAAAATACCATTCAGAGATTAAATGTCTATAGAGAACTTGAAATATCAGAACAGCAGATTAGCGAAGGAAGGACCAAAGATGCAAGAAGCTCTCTTAGTTCCATGAGGGCAAAATATGGCTTATAGAATTAATATTAAGCATAGACTGGTCTATCAAGTATATGGTGACAAGTTGGAGATTGACGATACGGAATACGAAGGGATAATCAAAATTGTGCGCATGTGGACTTATTATGAGGGTATGAGATAGATTTTGTTTCATGCAACCTTTTGGTGACGATAAATTATTAATATGGAAAATCATGCCTTTCAAGGTCAAGGTTTCTATATTTTCGAAGGGGATCGTGTTAAAATACGAATAAAAACAACCGGATTACAGTGTATGAAAATAAATAGGGGGCTGGGGAATGGTAATTTTCATTATTTTTCTTTTTGTAAATGTATTTGTTACAGGTGTTTTTATGGCGGTATATGGAGGAAAGCAGTCTTACAGCGAGGGGATGCTTTTAGGTGTGCATATTCCCGATTATGCTGCACGGGATGCGGATGTTGATGCTTTAATGGAAACGTATAGTAAAAGAACGAAATGGTTTTATTTCATAAATTTTCTCATCTCTGCAGCAATCTGTTTTTTAAATTTCTGGTACTTTTCTATCTTTCTGATAGCATGGAGTCTTTGGCTTGTGGAGCTGTGCGGAGGAGCTATTTGGCATCTGCATGGCACCCACAAAAAGCTCTATGTTTTAAAAATGGATAGGGGCTGGCAGGCAGATGCAAAGCAGATATCCGAGGATGATGATGTATACTGGAAAAATGGATGGTACAATAATCCAAACGATAAAAGACTTTGGGTACCAGATAGATTTTTTCCTTCAAATTATTCGACTAACATGGCAAAACCAGCAGGAAAGATATTTACATTTGGGCTTCTTGGAGGAACTATGGTTCTTCTGCTTATACTTTTTGTAGTATTTCTCAGGGCAGACTTTACACCGAGGTATCTGGAGCTAAGGGGGAATGCTGCCCAAATATCATCCCCGATGTCTCCAATTACTTTTGAGCTTAAGGATGTAAAGGGCTTTGAATTGTTGGGAAAAATGCCGGAAGGCAATTTCACAAGAACAAATGGTCTTGCAGATGACAGGCAGCTTGTCGGAAAGTTTCAGGAAAAAGAAACCGGGGATTATAGGATGTATGTCTATAAAGACTGTTTTCCAGTGTTGAAGATAGATTTGCCGGGATACACGGTGCTCATAAATAGCGAGAAAAAGGGACAGACTGAATCCTGGTACCGGAAGCTTGCTGAGAGACTCCCTGAATTAGCTGCCGGGGCGGAATAGGTGCATGAAGGCACATGCCAAGATTTAGACTTGCCATATGCTTCTCTTCATGCTATACTTCACCTAAAACATTTGTCGGCGGGGATTTTTTCCGCCGAGCAAAAACGCCATAGGCGTAATCTATATTTCTATTAGGAGGTTTTATTTTTTTATGGACGCGGACCCTGACGGGAACACTATTTTATTTCGATTGGTACTCTTATTGTTTTTTACACTCATGAATGCTTTTTTTGCCGGAGCCGAGATGGCTGTGGTTTCTGTGAATAAAACCAGAATCCGCAGCATGGCGGAGGAAGGCAATAAAAAAGCAGTCGTCATTCAAAGCCTCTTTGAGGATTCAACGAAGTTTCTTTCAACGATTCAGGTAGCCATAACATTTGCGGGATTTTATTCCAGTGCATCTGCAGCGGCGGGAATTGCACCGGTTCTTGCGGATTGGATGAAGAGCATACATGTGCCTTACAGTGATGCCATTGCCAGCAACGGGGTGACATTACTTTTGATGTTCTTTAATCTTGTGTTTGGAGAGCTTGTACCTAAAAGAGTTGCGCTGCAGAAAGCAGAAACCTTTTGCATGATAACGGTAATGCCAATCCACTATATTTCAAAGGTACTTTCTCCGTTCATTAAGCTTTTGTCAGTATCGACAAAAGGTGTACTTAAACTGCTCGGGCTGAAAACCGAAGATCAGGAAGAAGCCGTTACAGAAGAGGAAATTAGAGCTCTTATGAAGATGGGAAATGAGAACGGCACATTTGATGATGATGAGCGGGAGATGATAAATTCTGTTTTCTCATTTGATGACAGAAGTGCCAGAGAGGTTATGGTCCCCAGACGCGATGTGTACGTACTGGATGTGGAGAAGCCTTTTGATGCTCTGGTAGATGAAATCCTGGAATCCAGACACTCCAGGATTCCTGTCTATGAAGGAAACATAGATAATATCATTGGTATACTGCACATGAAAGATGTTATGATTGCAGTGAGAAAGCATGGTTTAGAACCTCTGAACATCAGAAAACTGCTGAGAAAGCCATTTTTCGTTCCTGACAGCAGAGACGCGGATGATTTGTTCCGGGAACTTCAGAAGCAAAGAAGGCATATGGCTGTTCTCGTGGATGAATATGGTGGATTTTCCGGAATCGTTACGATAGAAGACCTTGTAGAAGAGATTATGGGAGAAATCAGTGAGGAATATGAAGAGGTAGTCCAGGAAATTGTTGTGTTGGGCGAGGGGGAATACTTGCTGGATGGAGGAATCCTGATTGATGACTTGAATGAGGAGATGGGGTTAAAGCTGGTGACCGAGAATTATGATACCCTGTCAGGCTATTTAATTGAGAAACTGGGATATATACCCGGGAAAGAATGCCGGGAGACTATACTGGCGGATGATTTAGAATTTACGATTGAAGAGGTAAAGGGAAATCGTATTACGAAGATAATCATGAGAAAAATCTCGTCTTAGTTATTGAACTTACACAATTTCACAGGTATAATAAGTCTGTATTTAGTAAACTACCGTGGAATCAAAGGAGAGTCATCTTATGAAAATGTTATCCATTGAGCAGGAATTACAGAGTAACGCTTATCCGGGCAGAGGTATTATCATCGGCAGGAGTAAGGACGGCAAAACAGCCATAACAGCTTATTTTATTATGGGGCGAAGCGAGAACAGCCGCAATCGGATATTTGTGGAGGACGGGGAGGGGATCAGGACCCAGGCCTTTGACCCTGACAGGCTGACAGACCCGAGCCTCATTATTTATGCTCCAGTCCGTGTGCTGGGAAACAAGACAATTGTGACAAATGGAGATCAGACAGATACTATATATGAAAATATGGACAAGCAGTTGACCTTTGAACAAAGCCTGCGCCTAAGAGAGTTTGAACCGGATGGCCCTAATTATACACCCCGTATTTCGGGAATCCTGCATATAGAAAATGGAAGCTATAACTATGCCATGTCCATTCTGAAAAGTAATAACGGCAGCCCAAAAGGCTGCAGCCGTTACACCTTTGCCTATGAGAATCCTGCGGCAGGTGAAGGTCACCTTATTCATACCTATATGTGTGATGGTGAACCACTGCCAAGCTTTGAAGGAGAACCAAAGTGGATTTCTGTGAGCGGTGACATAGACAGTTTTACCGGGCTTTTGTGGAACAGTTTGAATGAGGACAACAAGGTTTCACTGTTTGTACGCTATATAGATATTGAAACAGGTACATATGAGACACGGATTGTGAATAAAAACAGGTAAGGAGCAGAGAAAAATGAAGGAATTGGAATTAAAATATGGCTGTAACCCGAATCAGAAACCATCCAGAATCTACATGCAGGATGGAAGTGAGCTGCCTGTACAGGTGTTATGCGGGCGGCCAGGCTATATTAACTTTCTGGATGCTTTCAATGGCTGGCAGCTGGTGACAGAACTAAAAAAAGCCACAGGTCTTCCTGCGGCAGCCTCATTTAAACATGTATCCCCGGCAGGAGCTGCTGTGGGGCTCCCTTTAACTGAGACACTTGCCAGGATTTACTGGGTAGACGATTTGGAAGAACTTTCATCCCTTGCCTGTGCTTATGCCAGAGCGAGAGGAGCAGACAGGATGTCTTCTTTCGGGGATTTTATCTGTCTGTCCGATGTATGTGACTTGGATACTGCAAGGCTTATTAAAAGAGAAGTTTCTGACGGTGTTATTGCTCCCGGTTACGAGGCGGAAGCCCTTGAGTTGCTGAAACAGAAAAAGAAGGGCAGATATAACGTGATTCAGATGAACAAGGATTATGTACCGGCACATCTGGAGCACAAAGAAGTTTTTGGTGTTACCTTTGAGCAGGGGCGTAATGAATTTGAGATTAATGATAAGTTCTTTTCCAACGTGGTGACGGAAAATAAAAACATTCCCGAATCAGCCAGGA
Organism: Muricomes intestini; assembly: GCF_004346165.1. Taxonomy (GTDB): domain Bacteria; phylum Bacillota; class Clostridia; order Lachnospirales; family Lachnospiraceae; genus Muricomes; species Muricomes intestini. The sequence goes on from NZ_SLZZ01000048.1 coordinate 6,472, forward strand.
TGGATCTTGCTATTGCCATGGTGACATTGAAGTATACCCAGTCCAATTCCGTATGCTATGTAAAAGGCGGACAGGCTATCGGCATCGGAGCAGGACAGCAGTCCCGTATTCACTGTACAAGACTTGCCGGGCAGAAAGCCGATAACTGGTGGCTTCGTCAGAGTCCAAGGGTACTTGAACTTCAGTTTAAGCCAGGTCTTGGCAGAGCAGACAGGGACAATGCAATTGACTTATATATCGGAGAGGAATATATGGATGTCCTTTCAGAAGGTGTGTGGGAAAGTATATTTGAGAAAAAGCCGGAAGTATTTACCCGGGAAGAAAAACGTGTCTGGCTGGATAAGATGACTGACGTTTCTCTTGGCTCTGATGCATTTTTCCCATTTGGCGACAACATTGAGCGTGCATACAAAAGCGGTGTAAAATACGTGGCACAGCCGGGTGGCTCAGTACGGGATGACGATGTCATCACAGCCTGCAACAAACATCAAATAGCCATGGCATTTACCGGCCTCCGCTTATTTCATCATTGACCGATAGTGATTGGCGAGGTTCTTACGAGCCTAGCACGTAGGTCGTTCCCTGAGCTTAGCGAGGTTTTATCGAGTTTAGAGAAGGGAACTTCCTTGCCCGATAGTGATTGGCGAGGTTCTTACGAGCCTAGCACGTAGGTCGTTCCCTGAGCTTAGCGAGGTTTTATCGAGCTTAGAGAAGGGAACTCCCTTATTATCTTACAACAGGAAGGTGCATTCATATGGTTTTAGAAACGAGGAGCCCTGAGCAGACTTTTCAAATTGGAAAGATTCTTGGAGAAAAGGCAAAATCTGGGCAGGTCTATACACTAAATGGTGATCTTGGAGTTGGAAAGACGCTGTTCACTAAAGGGTTTGCAGTGGGACTTGGCATAGAAGAACCTGTCAGCAGTCCAACGTTTACGATTGTACAAGTCTATGATGACGGGCGCCTGCCGTTCTATCATTTTGACGTCTACCGTATCGGAGATGTGGAGGAGATGGATGAGGTGGGATATGAGGACTATATACTAGGTGAGGGAGTGAGTCTTATCGAATGGGCAGATCTTATTGAAGAAATTCTCCCAGAGAAACGTACGGAGATTACGATTGAAAAAGATTTGGAGCAGGGATTTGAATACAGAAGAATCACAATCGAAGAGATATAGAGAGGAAGTATAATAATATGCGGGTATTGGCAATTGACAGTTCCGGGCTTACAGCGACCGTGGCAGTCGTAGAGGAGGACAGGACCCTGGCAGAATACACCATTGATTATAAAAAAACGCATTCACAGACGTTGCTGCCCATGATAGATGAAGTGGTAAAGATGGTCGAACTGGATCTGACAACGATAGATGCTATTGCTGTAGCGGGGGGGCCGGGGTCGTTTACCGGGCTGCGGATAGGTTCAGCTACTGCAAAGGGGCTGGGACTGGCTTTGAAAAAACCTCTGATCCATATCCCGACTGTGGATGCCCTGGCATATCAGGTTTACGGATGCGAGGATATTATATGTCCCATTATGGATGCCAGAAGAAGCCAGGTGTATACAGGGTTGTACACCTTTTCAAGACGGGCTGGGGAAAAGGAATATTCCTATGAAGCAGAACCGGTGTTTCAGGTTTTGAAAATGCAGATGGCGGTATCTATCGAGGAACTGACGCGGCATTTGAATGTATATAGAAGACCGGTGATATTTCTTGGAGATGGTGTTCCGGTATTTAAGGACTTTATTGAAGAAAAGCTCCAGGTTCCATACTCTTTTGCACCGCCCCATATGAACCGCCAGAGAGCTGCAGCAGTAGGGGCCCTGAGTATACAGTACTATAAAGCAGGGAAAATAGAAACAGCCATGGAGCATAAGCCGGATTATCTGCGGGTGTCACAGGCCGAACGCGAACGTGCACAGCGGGAGAAGGAAGCAGAATTGATTGTCAGGCCTTTAAGTCCTGAGGATGCCGCGGCAGTTTCAGGGTTGGAATTTCAGATATTTACTGATTTTTGGAGTGAGAGAAGTGTACTGGACACTATTAATCAGCCTGAGTCTATCTGCATAGGAGCAGAAAAATCGGGAAGGCTTGCAGGGTATGTACTTGCCTACGACGTGGCAGGAGAGGCAGAGATTGCCCGCATCGCAGTGGAGAAGGAATCACGGCGGCAGGGAGTGGGCAAAAGCCTGATGCTGAAATTGGAAGAAATATGTGAAGAGAGGGATATACGAAAAATACTTCTTGATGTACGGCAAAGTAATGAGGCGGCTCGGACATTCTATCGGGAGAAGGGGTTCCGGGAGGATGGTATCCGGCAAAACTTTTATGATGGCCCTAAGGAAGATGCTGTTCTGATGAGCAGAGAATCGGGAAAATAGCATGTTTTATTGTCCTGCTGGAAAACAGCCTGTAATTGAGGAAGCACTTCCCAGTAGGAAAACATGACTAAATTCGGTATAATGAAGGCGTAGCAAAGGTGAAGTTAGAATAACACAGGAGGAATTTGTATGCGCCAGTATCAATTAAAAGAAACAAAAGAAGTAAAAAAAATTATCTGCAATAAATGCGGAAAAGAAATACCGGTTGTGAACGGGCGTGCAGAGGAAGGTGTTTTTAGTGTAGATTACACATGGGGATACTTTTCTGAAAAGGATGGAGAAAAACATTCCTTTGATTTGTGTGAATCCTGTTATAATAAAATGCTTGTCTCTTTCAAAATACCGGTGGAGATAGAGGAGTAATATGTTAGATGTATGTTTGCTTGGAAGCGGCGGAATGATGCCGCTGCCCTATCGGTGGCTGACGGCGCTGATGGCAAGAACAGGTGGCAGCAGTCTGTTGATAGACTGTGGAGAAGGAACACAAATAGCAATTAAGGAAAAGGGGTGGAGCTTTAAACCTATCGATGTTATTTGCTTTACCCATTATCATGGAGATCATATCAGCGGGCTTCCGGGTCTGCTCCTCACCATGGGGAATGCAGACCGCAGGGAACCCCTTACTTTGATCGGTCCCAAAGGTTTGGAGCGGGTGGTAAATTCATTGAGAGTGATAGCGCCGGAGCTCCCTTTTTCAATTTATTTTTTAGAAATAGAAGGGGCACAGCAGATATTTGAGATGAACGGATATCGTCTGAAAGCATTCCGGGTAAACCACAATGTGCTGTGTTATGGATATACCTTAGAAATTGACCGTGTGGGGAAATTTGATGTAGAGAGAGCTAGGGAACAGGAAATTCCACAGAAATACTGGAATCCTCTTCAAAAAGGGGAATCAGTGGAGGTTAAGGGACGGATTCTGACACCTGACATGGTCTTAGGTCCTCCCAGAAAGGGAATTAAGCTTACTTATACAACAGATACGAGGCCCACGGATTCTATACGTGAAAATGCAAAAGGCTCCGACTTGTTTATATGTGAAGGCATGTACGGGGAAAAGGACAAAGCTGCCAAAGCTGTGGAGTATAAGCATATGACCTTTTACGAGGCCGCACAGCTCGCAAAAGAAGCTCAAGTAAAGGAAATGTGGCTGACGCACTATAGCCCTTCTCTTACAAGGCCGGAAGAATATATGGACGAAGTACGCAAGATTTTTCCAGAGGCGAAGGCAGGAAAAGACAGAATGTCGACGGAACTGGTATTTGAGTAGAAACGGAGAATATATATGCGGGAGATTGAAAATATTAACATACTGGCAATTGAAAGTTCCTGTGATGAGACTTCTGCTGCAGTTGTTCATAATGGGCGGGAGATACTTTCAAATATTATTTCATCACAGATTGAACTTCATAAGCTGTATGGTGGTGTGGTTCCGGAAATAGCATCAAGAAAGCATATTGAAAAGATAAATCAGGTGATTGAAGAAGCTTTGAAAGAAGCAAAGATGACTCTGGATGATATAAATGCTGTAGGGGTAACATATGGTCCAGGCCTGGTAGGTGCCCTGCTGGTTGGGGTCGCAGAAGCAAAAGCAATCGCCTATGCAAAAAAAATACCTTTGGTAGGTGTGCATCATATTGAAGGGCATATTTCTGCCAATTACATTGAGCATCCCGATCTGGAACCTCCATTCTTGTGTCTGGTTGTTTCAGGCGGGCACACTCATCTGGTCTGTGTGAAAGATTATGGTGATTATGAAATTTTAGGACGAACCAGGGATGATGCTGCAGGTGAGGCATATGATAAGGTTGCCCGTGCTGTCGGTCTTGGATATCCCGGTGGTCCCAAAATTGACAGGCTTGCAAAGGAAGGTGACCCGGATGCCATCTTGTTTCCCAAAGCGAATATTGAAGGGGCACCTTATGATTTTAGCTTCAGTGGGGTAAAATCTTCTGTATTGAATTATATCAATGGATGCCGCATGAAGAAAAAAAGCTATAATCCGGCTGATATAGCAGCAGCCTTTCAAAAAGCGGTGGTAGATGTTCTGGTAGAGAAATCCATGAATGCTGCAGAAGAATATGCTATGAATAAATTTGCCATTGCGGGAGGAGTTGCATCTAACAGTGCACTTCGAAGTGAAATGGAAATGGCGTGTGGGGAGAAAAAGATTAAATTTTATTGTCCTTCTCCGATTTACTGTACAGATAATGCAGCTATGATAGGAACAGCAGCTTATTATGAATATTTGGCAGGAACCAGACATGGCTGGGATTTAAATGCAGTTCCCAATCTCAAGTTGGGGGAACGATAGGAGAATGTCTGTATGGGAAAAACATATTGTACGGCAATTGTTCTGTCAGCAGGTCAGGGCAGAAGAATGGGAACAAAGGTGCATAAACAGTATTTGATGCTGGGAGGAAAGCCTGTCTTATATTATTCTCTGAAAGAGTTTCAAGATTCAGAGATTATAGATGAGATATATCTTGTAACCGGGGTAGGGGAAGAAAACTATTGCCGGCAGACGATTGTAGACAAGTATCATTTTACCAAAGTGACGAAAATACTGTCCGGAGGAGCACAGCGCTACCTTTCTGTCTGGAATGGGCTTCAGGAGCTGGAGAATGGCGGTTATGTATTCATCCATGACGGCGTACGCCCGTTTGTGGATGGAGACATCATAAAAAGGGCTTTTGACGCAGTTTGTGAAAACAAGGCATGTGTGGTTGGTATGCCTGTAAAAGATACAATTAAGATTGCAGATGGCCGGGATTTTGTAAAAAACACTCCGGACAGAAGGCGGCTTTGGATGATACAGACACCCCAGGTATTTGAAAATGATATTGTTAAAGGCGCATATTCCATGCTGATGAGGGAAAGCTATATCAATGTGACGGATGATGCGATGGTGGTGGAGCAGATGCTTGAGCTCCCCATCAAACTTGTCTGCGGCTCCTACCAAAACATTAAAATAACAACCCCCGAAGATCTGGAAATGGCGGAAATCTTTCTTAGGAGAAATTTAAAAATATATTGACATATATTTCTATTATATGTTAGAATAGCCATTGTCGCGAGAGCAGACAAGAAAAGCTGGAGAGGTATCGAAGTGGTCATAACGAGGCGGTCTTGAAAACCGTTTGTCCGCAAGGGCGCGTGGGTTCGAATCCCACCCTCTCCGTTAATATTTTGATAAAACAAGTCGATCCCTAAACAAAATGGAGTCGGCTTTTTTGTCTTATACCATACGAAAAAATAGTGTAGCTATTTAGAACCAAGCTCAAAAATATATGATTTTCTCTCTGCTTGGCTCTGAATAATTACAAAATAAATGTCTGAAAACTGAAAGAAAAAGTAAAAAGAGAAGGAAAAATAAGAAAACGGGAAAAAGGACTGGACAAGAGCTTAAGGTTCGTGTATAGTTAATAACGGACATTTTGGAGAAGTACCCAAGCTGGCCGAAGGGGCTCCCCTGGAAAGGGAGTAGGTCGTTAATAGCGGCGCGAGGGTTCAAATCCCTCCTTCTCCGTTTATCTTGCTGATGAAAAATATAGTTTTGAGAGCAGTGAGATACTGCGTCAGAATTTGTTGTAACAGTTCAGCTATGCGAATTTTCGACAGCGTAGGCAGGAGAAAGCTTGCTTTCGTATGCATATGCTGCCGAAAATTCATATGGCGCTCTGCCACAGCGAGATGAAG
>NZ_SLZZ01000049.1 GCF_004346165.1 Muricomes intestini
TGTCAAGTGTTTTCGGCAAAAAAGGTGGGTGATTTTTAAAATAAAGGGATGGAAAGCCTTGAAAAATGAAGGCTGGAAATTCCGAGAACTTATATAAAAATAAAGGAGGACTATTAGATTATGAACAAGAAGATAACAATGCCGGCACAAGAGTGTGGTGTAGCTGCAGATGTTGACGTGCTTGTAGTCGGCGGAGGGGCCGGCGGCATTGGAGCAGCCATCGGGGCTGCATTAAATGGCGCCAGCACAGCCATCGTTGACTTGTATGGCTCTCTGGGTGGCTTGCTGACAAATGGCTTTATTACAAATTGTGAAGCCGGAGTTGCAGTATCAGGAGATAACATACTTGTGAAAGGTGTGTTTGAAAAACTGGTGGATCGTATGGTAGAAAAAGGCGGAGCCATCAGAGGATATGAGCTGGTAAAATCAAACAAATATTATCCATTTGACAGTTCACGCTGTGAGAATGATCTCCAAATCACACCTTGGGATCCGGAGGCATTTAAACTTTCAGCGGATGAATTAATGGAAGAGCATGGTGTGAAGACCTTTTTTTATACTATGGTCACAGATATCCTGATGGAGGGAAATAAGGTTTATGGAGCAGTAATTGAAAACCGGTCCGGACGGCAGGTGATTTTAGCAAAACGAATCATCGACTGCAGCGGCAATCTGGTTATGGCAAGAGCAGCAGGTGCAGAGTGCAGAGGGGTCGGCGAGAAGGGCTCCATGACTTTGATGTTTAGAGTCGGAAATGTCAAAAATGTGACACCGTCATACAAAGCAAATGTAAAAGATGTGCCTTACGGTGCTGTCAACTTTTTCCCGCTGCCGAGAGAAGGAGAATTTCGTGTGGAAATGACCCGCTATATTGGAAGCGAAACCAGTGCGGAGGATTATACAAACGGCACCATTGAGTGCAGAAAACAATGCGGGCAGGTGCTGAAATTTTTGAAGGAAAAATGGACTGGTTTTGAAGATGCCTATATCATAGATTCCGCTCCGGCATTGGGAACCATCTGTCAGCCTCATCTGGTGGGCAAGAAAGCAATGACTAAAGAAATTATTTTAAATCAAGAGGTTATGGAAGACCGAATTGCAATTACTGCCTATGGTATTGACCTACACAGCCAGGAAGTCGGAGGACAGAATCTTTTGTATTATTTAACACCGGGCGATTACTACGGAGTACCTTATGGAGTCCTGGTTCCCAAAACAGAGATTGAGAATTTACTGGTTGCAGGGAAGTGTGTGTCTTCTGAGGAAGATGCCACCAGCGGAGTGCTGTGCTCCGGAATTTGTATGGCTCTGGGTGAAGCTGCAGGAACGGCCAGTGCCATGAGCATACAGTCAGATGTGTCCGTCAGAACTATAGACGTAAAACTGGTTCAGGAACGGCTGCTTCAGCAGGGGGCAATTATTGATCCTGTTCCGATCCCAGAGGTAAACAAGTATCCGGTATATGAAAGTCCATTGAAAAAGGACCCGTCTCTATTAAAAAAGTTTATGAATTAATTTCTCAATTATAGGATAAAAATGGAGGATATTATGAAGATAAAGAAAATAGTTGCAGTTGTAACAATGATTGCATTGTGTCTGTCTATGGCAGCATGTGGAAAAACGACCTCGGATTCAAATTCCGAATCGCAAAAATCGGGCACCAGTAGTTCAACAGAAAGCGATTCTAAGGACAAGCTTCAAATTGTAGCAACGGTTCAATCCCAGCAAATAAATTTCTGGTCTAATGTTCAGCATACGTTGGAGCGTCTGGCTGAGGAAAACAATTTTGATTTAACAGTTATGGACATCAACAGTGATGTTACAACCTTTAATAATATTATTGATGATATTATTTCCATGAGGCCGGATGGTGTAATTACCTGTGGACTGGAATCGTCTACATTGACAACTCAGGTAAAAAAGCTGCAGGAAGCAGACATCCCAGTTGTAACTTATAATATGCAGCCTGACAAGGAAATTTGTCCTATGGTAATAACAGACCATGAGGAATTTGGAAAGGTTGCCGGTGTTGCTGCCGCAGAGTACTGGAAAAAGCAGCATCCGGACACAAAGCCTGTGGGCGGGGCAGTTGATCTATATTCCGCACCTGTATGCGCATTGCGGGTTCAAGGCTTTGAAGAAGGATTTCAGACAGTTTATCCCGATTTTGAGGTGCTTCAGTCAGTTGACGGTGCGGGTTCACGTTCTACATCGCTTTCAGCGGCAGAAGATATGCTTCAGGCAAATCCGGATATAAATGTAATCTTTGGTATTAATGCAGATTCGGGACTTGGAGCCCTTGATGCGTTGAAGGAAAATGGAAAAGGCAATGTAGAAGATTCTCTGGTAGCATGTGTAGACGGCACAGAGACGGATTGTGCTGAACTTAAAAATCCAGACAGCGCATTAAAGGCGGTTGCAGGAAACTCTCCGAGAATTATGGCAGAAACAGCATGGAAATTGCTTTCATCCGTACTTGACGGTGATCTGCCAGCAAAAGAAGGGCATGCTGAACGCATGGAAATAGTGAGTGTTACACCGGACCAGGCAGATTCTTGGGTAAAAGAAAACTTTGAGTAAACTGACATAGATAAGGAGGCTGGAGGCGGCAGACTGCCGCCTCCACAGAAATATGGCTGAAGATATCGTATTGGAATTTCGGAATGTAAGCAAAAAATTTGGTTCGGTAAAGGCACTGGATAACATTAGCTTTGGGGTACAGAGAGGGGAAGTACATTGTCTGGTCGGCGAAAATGGGGCCGGCAAATCTACTTTAATGAAGATTCTGTCAGGAGCTTATGATATTACAAGCGGGAAGATTTTTATGGATGGGAAAGAGACAAGAATTACAAACCCATCCGAGGCATCTAGATTAGGGGTTACAGTTGTATATCAGGAAATGAATACAGTTGATAAACTATCAATAGTCGACAATATTGTTCTGGGAATGGAGAATGCCAAACTAGGATTTAACCTGAAAAAGGAAAATATAAAATTTGTAAAGCCTTATTTAGAGAGAGTGGGGCTTAGCGTTAATCCAGATACAGTGATGGGTACTTTAAGCATTGCACAGAAGCAGATGGTTATGATAGCAAAAGCGCTGGCTCAGAAAGTTAAAGTACTGGTATTGGATGAACCCACTGCCATGCTCAATGAAAATGAAGTGCGTATTTTGTTTGATATAATAGCCAGTCTGAAAAAGGATGGCATTACTATAATCTATATATCACACCGTATGGAAGAAATTTATGAAATCGGTGATCGGATTACAGTACTCAAAGACGGAACCTACGTGGGAACATTTGAGCGTGACAGCATTTCTATGGACCAGCTAATTGTAAAAATGGTGGGAAGAGAACTAAGTGCTGTATACCCTGACAGAAAACGTGAACGGAAGGGAGCGCTGCTTAAGGTTAAGGATTTAAATAATCAGAATGTTTCAGATATTTCCTTCACCCTATACCAGGGAGAAGTTCTTGGTGTTGCAGGTTTGGTTGGCTCCGGAAGAAGTGAGATGCTAAGAGCAATCTTTGGAGCTGATGCTAAAATGTCCGGAGAAGTGTATATGAAGGGCCAAAAGGTTGACATAAATTCTCCCCGGGATTCTATCAAAAAGGGAATTGGATTTGTCCCAGAAGACAGAAAAACGCAGGGAATTATCCGGTGTCTCAGTGTAAAAGAAAATCTCACGTTGATTTATTCTCAGCTCAATGCCAACCATGGATTCCTGAAAAAGAAAAAGGAAAACAAAGTAACAAGAGACTATATTAATAGGATGAATATTAAAACACCGAACAAGGAGCAATTAGTGGGGCGTCTAAGCGGAGGAAATTCACAGAAGGTTGTTATTGCAAAATGGCTGAGTATAGCTCCTGATATTCTCCTGTTAGATGAACCGACACAGGGGATAGACGTAGGAGCCAAGGCTGAAATCTATCAATTGATTGATCAATTGGCCCGAGAAGGAATCGGTGTTATTGTAGTTTCATCAGATTTAATGGAAATTATTAATTTAAGTAATCGGATTTTGGTTATGAAAGATGGCAGCATTGCAGGAGAGCTGTCCGGAGATCATATTACAGAAGATCAAGTTATGTTATATGCTATGGGGGTAGAGTCCAATGAAGCAAGCTAAGTTAAGTGTAAGTACGATGCAGAGAATGGCAACATTATTTATTTTGGTTGTTATAATGATAGCATTATCTTTTATCAGTGATAAATATTTAAACTTTAATAATCTTATAAATATTGTACGCCAGGAATCTACGCTGATTATTATTGCGAGTGCAGCGACAATACTTATGATATCGGGAGGCATGGATTTATCGCCGGCCGGAGTTATGGCCTTGACCAGCGTAATATTAGCTAAATTGTGTGTAGCAGGTGTAAGTTTACCGGTAGCCATTATGATTTCATTGCTTGTGGGTGCTGTGACAGGACTATTCAGTGGTCTTCTGGTTGTGGTAACGAATGTGCCGCCAATGATTGCGACCCTTGGAACCTGGTATATCACCAAAGGACTTGCCTATGCCCTCAGCCACAGCTATGCAATCGTGCAGGGGCTTCCGGAGAATTTTGGGTGGATATCCAAATATGTCGGACCGTTTCCCCTGATGGTTGTCATTGCTGCGGTTATATTTATAATTTTTTACATTATTTTAAATAAAACTCTTTTGGGTAAATATGCATATGCGATTGGTGGAAATGCAGAAACGGCCCGTCTATCTGGAGTCAGAGTAAAAACGATTCAGTGTACTTTATATGTGCTTACCGGATTAATGTCCTCCATTGCAGGTGTTTTGATGTCTTCCAGAATAGGCTCAGGAGATCCTAATTTGAGTCTGTCAGGTATTGAATTTGAGATCATTGTGGCTATCATTTTAGGCGGCACCAGTCTGCTGGGCGGACAAGGAACCTTGATCGGTTCATTGATCGGAGCCCTGATATTGGGAAATCTATCAAATGGAATGAATCTGTTGGGCATTGGAACCGTATATCAATTTATTGTACAGGGCGCCGTGTTGATTATAGCTGTTGTAGTCGATCTGTTCCTCAAAGGGAATGGAGTTAAAATAAAGAAAATCCGGAAGGCCTAAAGCCCCGTTTTAAGGAGGAGTAAAAGCATCTTTTAAAGATTATATCTGCCTGCCCTTTTCTTTTGGGCAGCGATACTAATTTAATTGCAGGTAATACAAAAAGACAGATCAACTGTCGGATTGGAAGCAACATTTCCTATTCTAAAAACTGAAAACCCGCAGAAAGTAGTGATAGTAGGCGGAGGATCAGGTGGGTTAGAAGCTGCTAAAGTTGCGGCTGAAAAAGGCCATGATGTGTCTTTATATGAGAAAAATCCGATATTAGGAGGACAAGTTGCCGCAGCAGCTACCCTCCCCATTTAAAGCACAGTTGAAAAAATTCTTAGAATATCAAATCAAACAGGTCAATAAGCTTGGGGTGGAAGTGATTCATCCTTCATAGCTTTAACGCATCTTGCATTTCTTTGACCTTATTTTTAATATTTCAGTACCCTTGTCTTTTTTAATTCTAAATAAATTTTTATAATCAAAATATCTGGAGCATAGATAAATTATATTTTTGCAACAGAGTGCGTTGTATTTTCAACGATATTGTCTCTATTCACAATTCCTGTATGGTGTCTAATTTTATAAAAAGGGATAAGGTGCCGTGACAGTATTTGCAGTAAAGTGAACATCTAGCTGTTCTTTTCTCTCTGGCTGATATACCGATAGACTGTCGATTCAGATATATCGAGCTGTCTGGCAATCTCCACTATAGCGCCTTTCATACGGGGAATTCCCTGTTCGGCGAGCTCCCATACGATCTGCATTTTTTCATCTCTTGTCATGCGTTCCGGCAGAATGTTGGATTCTGAGATTGTTTTGGCAATAATCGAATTCGCATAGGATGCGATTGATAAATCCAGATTTTCCTCGATGACATCTGTTTCTTTCCCTGCAGAGATAACCGGACCGAGATTAAAACTTTCGATAAATTGTCTGGTAGACTCATAAAAGTTCTTAGTTGTACTGGTATCCACATTAATACACAGCATTCCAATCAGCTTCCCTTGATTTTTAATATAGTATGTGGAGGCAATAAAATCTTTTCCTCTTGAAGTTGCCCGGTAGTTGACAAGGTAATCCTGTCCTACGTACTCTCGGTTTGTTTTTATATTAAAAGCAAAATCTGTCAAAGAGCTTCCGATATTTCTTCCGGAATGGTAGCCGTGGCTGATTGCAATGACAGAGTGTTCAGGATGTGAAACATCATGTAGTACAACCTCCGCATTTTTTCCCATTGCTTCTCCCAGAAAGTTTACGAGTGAAACAAATAAGTTAAGTATCTCACTATTGGTCATAACTGTACCCAGCCTTTCTATGCAGAAATCTGCATTAGAAAAACGCAAATCAGATGCTGGAAATGATTTGACTGTTTATCCTTTCTTTATATATTTCCATAAGTCTTATTCACCTGTATCAAAAGCTAATATACATTTTTACTGATAAGTTGTCAATAAAACTATAAAAATAATAATAAATTATTTTTTTTGATAAAAAATTATTGCAATTTTCTCCTACAAGGAGTATTTTTATATTAAGGTTGATAAACAAAAGTTGAAAAAGGAAAGGGGGAATTAAAGTGGAGAAATATAAGCTGGAGTCGAGACTGGCACCTGCAGCTATCGGTCCATATTCACAAGCAGTCAAATCGGAAGGCACGGTATATGTATCAGGCCAGTTGCCGATCGACTGCACGACAGGAGAGATACCGTCCGAGGATATCCGGGTTCAGACTAGGCAGTCACTGACGAATACGAAAGTCATATTGGCAGAGGCAGGATATAGTATGGATAGGATTGTTAAGACGACAGTATATCTTCAGGATATGGATGATTTCAGTGCAATCAACGAAGTATATCAGGAATTTTTTGAAGACCCGTATCCGGCAAGAGCTGCATTTCAGGTAGGCAGGCTGCCCAGGAATGCAAAGGTAGAGATTGAAGCGGTTGCAGTTTAACTAAGAGGGAAGGAAAACAGAGTAATTACGGAAGTGAGGAGATTTATATGGAAGAAAAAAGGTTGGAATTTCGTGGAAGCAGTTTTTGTGCATTGATCCCATTTGCTATATTTATAGTCATAACAATCACGCTTTCATTTTTTAATGCGGCGGATCTGAACATGATGATTGGTGCCGGTGTTATTGGCCTGCTGGTCGGCATGCTGTTTGCAAAGAATTTGGAACAATACTGGGATGCAGTACTGGAAGGGTTGGGCTCTAAGGTTGGTATGACCGCTGTTATGCTATGGTTGGTAGTCGGCATTTATGGCAATATCTTAAAAAGCGGACATATCGTGGAAGGTCTTGTATGGCTGAGTGTGAAACTGAGTGTAAGCGGTGCGGCATTTACCGTGGCAGCATTTATATTTGCAGCAATCTTCGCAATGGCGACAGGCTCCGGTTTTGGTACGATTTCTACCATGAGTTTTATCCTGTATCCGGCAGGAATTCTGTTAGGTTCACAACCGGCAGTTTTGGCAGGAGCAATTTTATCTGGAGCAGCTTTCGGAGATAATCTGGCACCGGTTTCCGATACGACGATTATAGCGGCAACAAGCCAGGAGTACGTAAATAAAGAAGGAACGGCTGATATCGGAGGCACAGTCAGGACAAGAACCAAATTCGTACTTGTAGCGGCTGCTATCGCTATAGTTTTATTCTTTATCTTCGGGGGCGCAGGAAAGTCTACAGATTCTGCAATGGCAGCGGAGATGCTTGCACAGTACCAGAATCCGAAGGGGCTTCTCCTTTTGATTCCTACTGCAATTGTAATCTTTCTTGCGATTAAAGGTGTAAATATCTTTGCAGCATTGGGAACCGGTATTTTTACAGCTATCGTGATCGGTCTAGCATCAGGTTTATTTGGGCTTTCAGCAATTGTAACCATGAAAGACGGAAACTTGATTGGTGCAATACCTGAAGGTGTTGCAGGTATGACTACCGTTTCCATCCTATTGATTATGGTTGTGGCAATGGGAAATCTTCTGGTTAAGAGTGGATGCATGGATAAAACTGTTGACTGGCTGAACGATACCGTGATCAAGTCCCCAAGAGGTGCAGATATTGCCATCTTTTCACTTGCTACAATCTTTGGCATTTTGATTGCAGCGATTAATACAATTGCAAATATCTGTGTCGCACCATTTATCAATGCTGTAGGTAAAAAGAACAATCTGCACCCGTACAGACGAGCGAATATCCTGGCAACGGCAATCTGCTCATTCCCGTTCTTCCTGCCGTTTGGAGGATGTGTACTGCTTTTGCTGGGCGGGCTCTCTACAATGATGGATACATACCCATTTCTACCGACTCTTGCTCCGACCGATATGATGTTTACAGCATTTTACAGCTGGGCGATTTGGGTGGTTATGCTTGTAACATGTATCACTGGTTGGGACAGAACATTTGAGGGAAAAGACGGCGAAATAGTCCGTGAGAAAAAACAAAAGTAGGAAAAGTAGGAAATAGTTAGACAGCTAAGATTAACAAAGAACGGAGATAGAAAATAACAAAAATGAATGAATTTGGCAGAGGAGGAAATGAATTATGCATGAACTATCACAAATGATTAAGGATGATATGAAACCTGCATTGGGAGTTACAGAGCCGGGGGCTATCGCCTTCGCAGTGGCTAAGGCACGCAGCTATACGGCTGGGCAGCTCGTAAGAGTAAACGTTGCAATGAACAGCGGAATGTATAAAAATGCATTTACCTGTGGGATTCCCAATAGCAAGGAGGTAGGAAATGTATTTTCAGCCGCCCTTGGATATGTTGCCGGAAATGCAGAGAAGGGTTTGGAGGCTCTGGCTGATGTGAAAGAGGCGGATAATACAGAAGCACAAAGGCTGATAGATGAAGGGAAAATTACAGTTGAATTGAGTGGGATTACAAGCAGAATCTTTATTGAAGCGACTGTGGAGACCGTGACCGACAAGGCAGTTGTGAGCATACGTGATTCGCATACAAATATTACCAAGATAACGGTAAATGGTAAGACAGAACTGGAAACGGAAGATGAGAATAAGTCAGAGGATGCAGAGACTTCGGAAGAAGGTCATTCTATTCACCAGTATACCCTGCAGCAGATCTATGATTATATTACCACAGTGGATATTGAGGAAATCAGTTTTATAAAAGAGGCCTATAAGGTGAACCTGGAGCTGTTCCATGAGGGGCTTAAGAATCCAAAAACTACCTTTGCAAGGCATCTGCTGGAATTAAATGGAGGAAAGGAAGTATCTGAAAATGAGCAGTCGACGGCGTCCTTGATGTGTAATGCAGCAATTGAGGCGAGAGTGATTGGGCTGGATAAACCGGCCATGAGCATTACAGGATCAGGGGCTCATGGGATAATCGCGACCATGCCTCTGTATGCGGCATATAAAGTGAATGGTTATACAGAAGAGAAACTCCTCCGCGCAACTGCGCTGAGCTATCTGGTCTGTATGTTTATCAAAGAATATTCCGGAAGATTATCCGCATTCTGTGGATGCGCGATCGCTGCAGGGTCCGGTATGGCATGTGCACTCGTGTATCTGCGCGGCGGCACAGTGGAGATAATGGCACATACACTGAATAACATGGCAAGCAGCATTACTGGAATGATTTGCGATGGTGGAAATCAAGGATGTACCATGAAAGGAATCGCCGCTGTAGATGCTGCGTATAAATCAGTAGATTTTGCAATGAGCGGGATCTATATCTGTGATGTACATGGAATCAACGGAAAGACTCCGGAAGAGACCATGAGAAATATGGGACTAATCGCATCCCCTGGAATGACAGGGACGGAAAAGACTATTGTGGAGATTTTTGAGGATAAATTAAAGAATTAGGCCAGAAAATATAGAATTATATACATAAGAAAATACCCGACTGTAGTGTAAACTTACAGCGGGGTATTTTTTTGTATAATTATAATTGGGATTTAGTAAGAAAAACATTGACATTTCTTAGTTTGTATTCCCATTTTTGACAATCAAAATCCGTAGTTCCCTGAAAAAGTTTTTGAGGATATTGACATTTAATTGTAAAGGTGTTTTACTAATATTTATAAGGAAGGAGTTATGCCATGTAAGGAGGGAACAGATGAACAAGAGAGGAATCAATATCGCTGGCAGTATGCTTGTTGATTACGTCAAAAAAATCGACGTTTACGCACAGAAAGGTATGCTGTGCAATATCTCGGATATTTCGAAGAGCGTGGGTGGGTGTGTACCTAATACGTTGTGTGATCTAGCAGCACTTGATGATACACTGCCGCTCAAATGTATCGGTATGATTGGAAGAGATGAGGATGGCAGATACTTGAAAAACGAGTTGAAGAGAAGAAAGATTGATATTTCAGATGTAAAGGAAACGGACGATTCTTATACTTCCTTTACAGATGTGATGACTGAAGAAAAAGGTGGTGACCGAACTTTCTTTCAGGCTCGGGGCGCTAATCGTTTGTTAACAGCCGGGGATATCCCATATGACCGTCTGTATGAAGGAATTTTTCATATTGGATATGCTCTTTTACTGGATGAACTTGATGCTGAAGACGAGTACTATGGAACTGTGATGGCACGTGTGCTGCACAGGATCCAGAAGAAGGGTATTGCAACTTCGATGGACGTGGTCAGTGAAGAAGGAGATCGTTTTGCCAAAATCGTCACACCAAGTCTTAAATATCTCAACTATCTGATTATTAATGAGATTGAAGCCGGCAAAATCACGGGCCTTGTGATTCGTGGATGTTTACAGAAGATTGATGATGAGGCATTGTGGGCAGCTGGAGAAAAGATTCTTGATCTGGGAGTCAGAGATTGGGTCATTATCCATGCTCCTGAGGGTGCTTGGGCCATGAACAATAAAAGGCAGTATTATTACTGCCCATCCTTGAGTCTGCCAAGTGATTACATCAAAGGAAGCGTGGGAGCAGGTGATGCTTTTTGTGCAGGGATGCTGCTGAGTCTGTACCAGAAAAGGAGTATGGAAGAGGCTCTTAAGATAGCTAATACTGCTGCAGCTGCCAATTTGTCGGCCATAGATTCGGTTTCTGGTATGAAGAGTCTGGCTGAGGTACAACAGTTATATATGCAATACGGACTAAGAAAATAGCAAAAGTTAACAAAAATAAGTTCTCGGAATTAGAATCATCTAATTCCAATGCAGATTGAAAATTGAATACTGGCAGTTTTGGAGTAAAAGAAGATATTTTTGTGTATA
>NZ_SLZZ01000050.1 GCF_004346165.1 Muricomes intestini
TGTCTTATTTGCTATGAAATTTTTTCGAAAAAAGGTATAAAATTTTCAGATGCGGTAATACTATAGATAGAAATATAATTCGACAAAGGAATTTCAAGTTAAATCGACATCAAAACCAATACATATTTAATTCAAATCAGGCAGTTCTTGACTTGCCAGACACAGAAAAATTTACGCCCTCTTTTAATGGCTGTATTCCAACTGGTGATGCTTTCGATTTGCAAGATGCGTGTGAAAACTCAGGCGCTGCCGAAGCTCTTTTCTTTTCTGATATGGTTAATGCCAATCTTAAGCATACTATTGTATGCATTGATGCTTGTCACAAATCTGGATATGAATGCACCAATCGACAAAATCATCTGCCTCATACTCGGTATTATGTTTCTGATTATAGGAAATTACTCTACCAAGATGAGCTTTGAAGATGCACAAAAGTATATGCATCCGGCTCCTCGCAATGAGGCATCGTTCCGGAAAATGTCAAAATTACTGGCATACGGTTTTATTGGAATAGGAATTGTGCTGCTGGCCCTGGTTTTTATAGTTTGATTTAAGGCTGAATAATGTCTGCAATGGAATCTTAAAACGAATCAGATGCTCTGACATATTTGACGTAGAGCACCCGATTCGTTTCTATTTTGATTTACCGACAGGAAAGAGCTAAATATTAAATCAGACTATTTCCTGTATCCACATTTAGGACAGACACCATTTTCGTCTGACGCAATGCCGCACAGCGGACAACGCTCCATTTTCTTTTTGGATTTGTATTCTTCGGAAGCGCCATTTACTCCGCTGGTAAATGTAATTTTAACTATATTCAGTTTGTCTTTTAGTAAATCATAGACTATTTTAATCATACCTTCAACGGCCATTGTCTCTTTCGTGACAACCAGCCGGCATTCCGGATACGCTGTTGCAAGCTCCGTTTCATATTTTTCCCCATCATTGGTTTTTTATCGACTTCAAATACTTATCCGCTTCTTCTCTTGACTTGAAAATAGTAACATTCTTTCGCTTGTTTTTTTCTAATAAGTCATAAATTTGCGGCAATTGATCTTTTGGAAAATCCATAATCCATTGTTTGAACTCTTCATCAAATTGAGTTTCTACCCAAGGCATATCCTCACGTTTTTTTCCTATACGAGATTTTGCACCTGAAAGGCAGATGTCTAACGGATAATCTAATAAAAATACAGTATCACATTCCTTTAACCTGATTTCCAGTGTACGAAGATAATTTCCGTCAATTATCCACTTGTCCTTCCCCAATATTTTATTTAGCTCTATATCAAATTCATCTTGAGTAAAATTTGTCTTATCAATTTTATGCCACAGCATATCCAAATAATAAAGCGGAAGCTGCGTAGCGTTTCTAAGCTTACGGGCAAATTCGCTTTTTCCTGCACCGGGGCTGCCTATTACAATTACTTTTTGCATATAAAATCTCCCATCCAATCCCTTCACTCAATTTTCCTGTTATCTATTCCCTAATTCGCTATTTTCGATATATCTCCACAGAGTGATAGTTTTGCTATTTTCGCTTACTGTCTAAAATCACGAAATTCTATATCTCCCTTGAAATAAGGTTTTTTGCCACTCTATCTCTCAGTTTTAGACATCAACACAACCGTTTCAACGTGGGATGAGACGATAGAATGTACGTCATTAGCAAAATACCAATCTCGTCCGTTTGCGGAAACATATCAAACCTGTTTGCGGGAATATATCTATTCATTGCTAAAACAACGTTCTTTCCCATCATCAAGTAGAACGTCCACTACCTTTATTGTAGATAAATCATCCCTACTTGGGTTTGCAACATTAACCAATCTTCTCGCATGATTCATTAACAAATCATCATAGATATTTCTTACTAATCTTCCATTAGCAAAATTCTCATCTTTCATAGAAATTTGTTTTTCAAAATATGAATGTACTAATTTTTTTGCCTCTTCATCCATGCTATAATCGTTGTTCTGACACATAGAAAGAAGAATCGCATCCAACTCATCAGAGTCATAATCACCAAATTCTATAAACGTATTGAATCGAGATTTTAAGCCAGGGTTAGATTCAAAAAATTTACTCATCGGTTCCGTATATCCAGCCACAATGACAACCAAATCATCTCTGTAATCTTCCAATGCCTTCGTAAGTTCTGTTAAGCATTCTTTTCCGTATGAATCAGAATTTTCATTTTCAGTAATGCTATATGCCTCATCAATAAAAAGAACTCCACCCTTTGCTTTCTCAATAACGGATTTTACTTTTAAAGCGGTTTGACCTTGATATCCAGCAATTAAATCTGTTCTAGAAACCTCAACAAAATTACCCTTTGATAATAAGCCTATTTCCTTATAGATTCTTCCCACTATTCTTGCAACAGTTGTTTTACCTGTGCCTGGATTTCCTGTAAAAGCAAGGTGCAATGTGTTCTTTGATGAATGTAAGTTATTTTCTCTACGAAGCTTTTGCACCTTTTGATAAGCTATTAAATCGTTGACTTTTCCTTTGACAGTATCAAGACCTACAAGTGAATTTAATTCTTCTAACAATTCTTGTAAGGTGCGTTTGTCTTCTGTTTCTCGGCTTTTCTTTTCCTTACTACAGATATCCAAAAGTTTCCTGTACCCATAGAAATCAATTATGCAATTTCTAAGAGATGCTGCAACCTGCTTTGTTTCTTTAAAGTACTCGTCGGAATCAATTATTAGGTTAATTTGTTTCAACAAGGCAATTGCTGATTTTTCCTCATCATTTCCTTCCGTTATCCCATTTGCAAGTCGGGTTACTTCTCCTCCTGCAGATATTAATGCATCAAGTGTAGAGGCAGTAGTATTCAATACTTTTATGTATTTTTCCATCAAATTAAATCACTCCTGTCAAAGCAAGTATTAACTCAACAACAGCAAGTCCCAAAGCACCACCTGCAATGTAATAAGCATATTTAAGTTTTGTCTCCAATAATGCAACTTTATCTTGCATTTCTGCAGCTTTATCTGCAATCTCTTTATTTATCTCAGTTGTTTTTTCTTGCAAAGAAACAATATGATTATTAGCCTCTGCCAGATCAGTCTTCACATCATTTCCTTGTTCCCACATAGAATCAACATCGGCAATATGCTCAATAGAATCAACTTCACTTTTAAATGCTTGTAATTCTGCAATTGAACTTCTGTTAGCTTCTGCATATTCTTTTGTTTCATTTT
Organism: Muricomes intestini; assembly: GCF_004346165.1. Classification (GTDB taxonomy): domain Bacteria; phylum Bacillota; class Clostridia; order Lachnospirales; family Lachnospiraceae; genus Muricomes; species Muricomes intestini. The sequence goes on from NZ_SLZZ01000050.1 coordinate 3,213, forward strand.
GGTTCTGAGATAATTTATCAAGTTCGTCTTGATGTTTCTTACTTGCAGAGTTTAATCTTTCCAAATCACTCTGATGCTCTTGAATGTCATTACGAATAGTTTTGCAATCAGACCATATTTTATCAATATCGGTAAGATGCTTGTATCCATCTAATTTTTCTTTGAAAGCTTTTAATGTTGTAACAATCTTTTTCATGTTATCAACATTTTTATCAATCTCAACTTGATGAGAATCCAACTTATTCTGTTGAGTAGCAAGTTTATCATTATGCTGTTTAAGTGTTTCTTGTTGCTGTCTGACATCATTGCTTGTTTTTTCAATTGCCTTTACATTAGCAACAATGCTGGTAATGTAATCCTTGTCTAGGGCATCCAAAGCATTATAGACTTCTCTAAATTCTTTTATTGTTCTATTGTTTGTTGAATTAATATCAATAAAATGACCTTGAATAGACTCCAATCGATTATTTAACTCATATCCTGTGACCTTATGGTCTCCCAAACCTAAAAATCCGCCATCAGTTTTTACTCTATCAATTGCTAATTCTGCCTCAGTTTTTTCCGAAAACTCCTTAAGGCGATTTTTAGCCAAATCAAAACTGTGTCTTTTTATATCTAACTCATTCATTATCTAACAGGCCTCCTATTTTAAAAGTTCATCAAGTTCGTCAGACAACGAATCTAATTCATTAATAATCTCTACATCTTTGGTATCAACAACTGTCTCTACAGATTCCTCATCAAGTTCAACCGGCTCTACGTCTTTCATTATATTCGCAAATGCATCAGCCATAATTCCGGCAGCCTCAGTATGTCTTTCGCGGACAGATTGAGTACTTTTTTCTTTCGCAACATACATTTCTCGAACAGCATCCTGTTCTTCAACTGTAGTTTCATCCTTGATTTCTGGTTCAGAATCAGTTTTCTCTTCCATCGGTTTTGAGGATATATTTTCTTCTTTTTTTGCCTTACATAGCAAATTATAAACACCTACAGCCACTCCTGCGACTGCAGCACATACTAATAGTTTTTTCATCATCAACATCCCCCTTAATCTAGACTTTTAAGTAAATCATCTAAATCATCACTTACCCTATCAATTTCACTAGTTGTTTTGATATCTTCTTCATCTATTACGATTGCTCTTTCGCTATCTGAAAAATCAGAAACAAAGTTCTCCATGATATTGCCAAATGAATCCCTCATTATTTCACCGGCTTCTTGATGTCTACCAGAAATATTTGTCTGAGCATTTGCCTTGTCATTTTCAAGTTGAACTTCGTTTACAATTTTAATTTTATGTTGAGTACTGAGTACCTCATTGCCCTTGATGACTTGATTATCAGTGGCTAACTTTCTACTCTTATTTGCAATGGCTTTGTCCAAAAGATTCATAATAATTGCACCAACAACACCACACAATATTGCTGCAAAAAAGATGCCGAAAATGTTAGCTAATGTTCCGAATAATGGAATTTCAATTGCCATAAAGGGAACAGACATTAAAAGTTTTTCAAAAACTTCTCCTAAAACTAATGCTCCACCAGCCATTATTCCTGCTGAGATAATCTTTCCAACCTCCAAAACCTTTATGCTAAATGGCTTGTTTGCATTCTCTTTGTTGGTTAAGTATTGAATAGCCTCAATAAAGGATGAAATTCCCTGTTTGATAAAACTTGCAAGTTTCTTAAACATACTAACCACAGGTCCAAATATCTCTGTAACGATAGTTCCAACAACAGAGTTTGCACCAGCTTGTAGGAAATTTGAAATTTTAGAAAAGAAGTTTTTAACAGCCTTCTTCATCTCATTTAAAAAAGTTTTGAAAGATTTTGTTGTAGACTTAAAGAACCTTACAAGAGCGTTAATTATTTCTTTCAACATAGATGAAAGTGCTTGTATAGCCATTACTTTTAATGCATCTTTGCCAGCCTTTTTCGCAGTTTCTTTAGTAACGCCTTTATAAATATCCTTGTTTATTGCCTTACGTACTTCTTTATCGGCTTTTTTCATTAGTTCTGCATCAGCATCTAGTTTATCTTGTAACCTCTTATTATTCTTCTCCTTAGCCTTCTGTTTTTCCAAATCTGACATATTAGATTCATCTATTTTTTTATTTGCTTTTTCATTTTGTTCTATTAGTCTTTTCTTTCGTTCCTCTTGAGTACTAAGATAATCATCCATGCTTTTTGCATTTTTACTTTTATTCAACGATTCATTTGTAGGCTTTAGGTTTTCGTCTTTATTGGCTAAATCCTCAGTTTGAATATTAGCTTGTCTTCTTCTCTTGTTCTCATATAGTTCCTTTCGAGCAACGACATGGTCTAGATTTGCACTGTCATTCTGACCTAAATCCATACCTGTATATTCATCCTTTAAGTTCCCCGCCTTTTGTTTTTCCTTCATTGCTTTATTGGCATTTTTGTATTTTTGGTCTTGCATTACCGTTTTGCCAACTTCTTCGTATGTTTCTGGATGTTCTCTATCATATTTTTGAATTAAAGTCTCATTGGTAACTTCTAATCCAACTTGATTAGTAAACTGTCTCCAAACCTCGTCCATTACCACTTTACCTAACGCGTCTGGATTTCCAATTTTATCTTTTTCTTCTTTTAGAAACTCCAAATCTGATAATTCTTTTCCGAGTTCGTTTTGCAATTTTTCCTCTAATCCATTGAGGTCAAACGATTCAGTTAGTTCTTCCTCAAGAGTTTCCTCACTCAAAACAGCATTTTCTTTTGCCACGATTCATTCATCCTCGCTTTTACTTTATTGGAATACCATTATTTATCGTTTCTAACAGCCTTACCACAATAGATTCCTTTTACTATGGCATAATGGTAACCATTGTTCCTTGGCTTTTCAGCCACATATCAATACCTTTGCCAAACACCTCTGCCGACACGGTATAAATGCCATCTTCCTCTGCCAGTATCTGTGCTGTAGGCAAACGATCTAGCACCGCATCTATATCAGTACCGGAATACTGAAACTTAACCTTCTGCAGCTTACCACCATACATAAACTGTATTCGCTTACGGAATTCTCCTTCTTCAAATCTGCTGCTGTAGGGAATGTGGAACTTTTCATCCAACACACGCAGATTCTTAATACGATCGATGCGGTATATGGTGGGGAAGGAGTCATTAATTACATCAAAATCCTTCCGTACATTTTCATCATCAATAAAGGCTGTAAGGTAAAAGTAGTATTCTGAAAACATAATTGCCACTGGCTTCAGTTTTCTCTTTACAACCGCTTTATCTTTCATCCTGGTATAATCAACTTCAATATAGTTGCACCCACGGATTGCCTGTCCGATGTTCCACATTGTATCTAAAAATTTCGTTTTATGCTTTGGCTCTACATAATGGAATGCTTCATTGCTGATTAAATCATTCACCAATTGCTGATTGGCTTTAGGTACACAGCAAGATATCAGCTTATCCAGCATATCTGTCATTTCCTTTTTTGTGAAAGCACGGCTATCCAGCAAAATCTTGCATAACGCCAGAACCTCACTGTTGGAAAATTTCATCTTATAGATTTGCTCCAGGCGATAACACTTGCCAATGCGGTCATATATAACGGAATTGATACACCCGACTCTTTCACCATCGGCTTCAAGATAATTACGGATATCATCAATATCTCTCTGAATGCTACGCTCGTTCACTCCATAATTCACAGCCTCTTCAGCTTTGCTGACAAGATAGCCATTCATAAGTTTTGTGTAAATGCCAAGCACTCTTTCAATTTTATCGCTTTTGATATTTTCCATAGACACCTCCGTTCTATAAAACCATTATACCTTTTCAGTATGACAGAATGTGTCTATCTCATTTAATATCTGATTTCTTTCTCCAATTTTTATATTCGCCTGTAGTTATCCGGCCATCTTCCGGTCGTTCTGCATCCTGCGGAATTGCCCAGGCTCTGCCAAATTGGACTGCACCATCTATCTTTCCTTGTGCGCACAATGACCTTACCCATCGTTCAGATAGGTTCCATTTTTCCGCAGTTTCTTTGATTGTGTAATATTCGTTAATCATTTTCCACCGCCTAAACAAAAAAAGCCCTGCCATCTCTGACAATGCTATTAACGTGTAACTGGCTGCCATTTTACAGACCCTATAGTTTTGCGTCACTGACTTTCGACAGCTTTGCCTAAGATAATAACATTATATTCCTTTATCGGCTGAATGTCAATGCAAGTTGTACTTGAGTTTCCGCAGTTTGTAACAGTTCAGCCATGCGAATTTTCGACAGCGTAGGCAGGAGAAAGCTTGCTTTCGTATGCATATGCTGCCGAAAATTCATATGGCGCTCTGCCACAGCGAGATGAAGCGCAGCACATGTCCTTGGTTAGCAACCGTAGTGTGGTTGTTTAACAAGGACGGTACCCTTGGGGTGGAATCGAGCTGATGGCTGAACTGTTACCGCAGTTTTATCCACATAAACCTGAATTAAGCCATGTCTTTATACACAACTTTCAGAAAATGCCCCAAATATAAGGAATCTGATCCCTTTTTGATGTAAAATTAAGCTATCAACCAAAAATCTTACTAAACAAAAAAGAAGGAGATTCCCTATGACTAATTTTATATCAAATACCTAATACTGGAAAGTGCGTATTTACTGCTGTACACACGCTTCTTCCGATTGGCTCCGCTGTGGAGATTGGCTCGTCTGACCAGCTCTTCCTGCACCTGCATATAAAGGTCACGGGGAATGATGGCCTCGTGGCTGTTCTCCACATAATACTGCGGGACAAGAGTTTCAGCAGTTCTTTTTGCAGTTCTTCCAATCTGCCATCCACATCATCGGCAGGCTGTTCCGCTTCGGAAAGCACCGCATCGATGTTCTGCTGCAACTGCTCTAGCACTACGTAATGGAGATGATAATACTTGCTAAATGCCGGACCGAACTCGAATACTTCGTTGGTATGTTTCATCATGTAGGTCTTCCAACACCCAAACAGAGGTCGAGTCTAAAAAAAGCTCGCCCAACTGACCAGGAATGACAACGCCTTTGTTCCTGCTACGCTGCGTCCAGCTCGGCCTTTCCATTCGTGATTTAGATTTGCTTACGATTGGAATGGTCAATGATATGTTTGCAGAAAGTAGAAATGCTGACTACAAGTACGATACTCTTGCAACACAGGAGGATTTTGATAAGTTTTAATGAACAAAATATAAAATTTTCAATATGTATTGCTATTGTGCTGACAAATGCATATAATATAAGTGTAAGAAAATTTATGTGTTTTTTGAAAGGAGCGATTATTATGGCTGCAAAATCAGCAAATCTATATGCCAGAATTGAACCTGAGGTAAAGGAACAGGCAGAAGGTATTCTCTCAGCACTTGGCATTCCTGCATCTAATGCTATCAATATGTTCTATAAACAGATTATCCTTCAAAGAGGACTTCCTTTTGACGTGAAGATTCCATCTGCAAGACCGGTAGATATGAATAATTTATCAGAGGAACAGATGAATCTAGAACTGGAGAAAGGATATGCGGACATGAAGGCTGGCAGAACAAAGCCTGCCAGTAAAGCATTTACAAATATCCGCAAGGATTACAATTTATGATTTTTAAAATAGAAATTTCAGACCAGGCAGATAATGACCTTCGAAATATCTATGAATATATTGCATTCGAATTGCAATCCCCAGAAAATGCGAGTGGTCAGCTTGACAGATTTGAAAAATGCATTATGGGACTTGATCAGATGCCAGAACGATTTCGTGAATATGAAAAGGAGCCTTGGCATAGCCGAGGCTTACATATCATGCCAGTAGATAATTACTGTGTGCTGTATATTCCAGATATGGAGAAAGCATTGGTTACGATTATCCGTGTGATGTATGGCGGGCGAGATATTGATACGCAGTTAGAGCTGTATACAAAGCTGTAAATTTGAATTTGAGATATAGCAAAATGGATATTATTGCGGGCTTGCAAAATAAAAACAATAAGGAAGCGCACCAGTTATTGTTGCAACTTGAAATACAAGCAACCGAATCATCTGATCATCCCAAAAACTGATACCAAGACTGTCTCTAAGATTAATGCGGCCATCAAGGCTGCCTACAAGGAAGGCGAAGCCAAGCTCAAGGGCAACAGCAAAACTGTCCCAGCGCTGTCGCTTATCAAAACTCCGCTCCGTGACGGAGATGCAGAACGCCCAGATGACGAGGCCTACAAGAATACCTACTTCGTAAACGCCAACGCTACTTCTGCTCCCGGTATCGTGGATGCCGATCTCAATCCCATCCTGACTCGTTCGGAGGTATATTCCGGCTTATACGGTCGTGCCAGCATCACCTTCTATGCTTTCAACTCTTCCGGCAACAAGGGCATCGCCTGCGGGCTCAACAACCTGCAGAAGATCCGTGACGGTGAATCTCTTGGAGGTAAGGCAAGCGCTGAAGGACGTGTATGTTATGGAGGGTTAGATCTTTCCAGTACCACAGATATCACTGCCTTTGTGCTTGTATTCCCGCCGTTAGACGAAGAAGATAAATTTAGCATTCTTCCCTTCTTCTGGATCCCGGGTGAGAACGTGGATCTCCGTGTTCGTAGAGATCATGTTCCTTATGATGTCTGGAAGAAACAAGGATATTTAAATACAACAGAAGGAAATGTGGTCCACTATGGTTATATTGAGAAATTCATTGAAAAGCTGGAAGAGACTTTTAATATTCGGGAAATAGCCTTTTATTGCTGGGGTGCAGTACAGATGGTACAGAACCTTGAGGGAATGGGATTTACGGTCGTTCCCTTTGGACAAGGATTTAAAGACATGTCGCCTCCAACAAAAGAGCTGGTGAAATTGACTTTGGAGAAAAGAATTGCTCACAGTGGACAGCCGGTACTTCGCTGGATGATGGACAATATTTTTATTAAAAGTGATCTGGCAGGAAATATCAAACCAGATAAAGAAAAATCCACAGAAAAAATTGATGGGGTTGTGGCCACCATTATGGCTTTGGACCGTGCGATTCGCTGTGGTAATGATAACAATGAATCTGTCTATGATGACAAAGGTATTTTATTTTTATAAGAAATGAAGCCCCTGTTTTGCACAAAAGCTCCATTTCTGTTTATTCATTTAAGTTGATAATTCCTTTAATGTCTCGGCCACCATAAAAAAAACGGGCAACTGTAACGGTTCCTTCCTTGTCATCGGCCAGATAATACACAATAAAATTATCTACCGGTAACTGATGCATTTCCATTGAATGCCAAGGTTCCCACTCAACCAGCCCATAGCGTGCCGGCATAAAATCCAAGGAACGTACTTCTTTTCGAATGCGACCCACCTGCCCTGCAGCGGTCCCCGGAACAAGAAGTTCATTGGCGATATAGGAGTAGATTTCTCTCAAATCGTCAAGTGCATTCTGAGAGTAGCTTACTGTAAAGTTTTCTGTCATATGCCAAATTCCTTTGCTAACGCCGCATCGACTTCATCGGCGGAGTATACCTTTCCGGTTTTAATGGAATCAACACCTTTCTGAAGCTCAGCGTCGAGCTGTTCTCTGGTCATCGCACCAATAGCTAACGGCTTTGCAGAAGGAAGACGTAAGTCGAATGGAATCCCCTTAGTCAGTACAATCTGGCTATAAAGCATCTGGATTGCACTTGATGGAGAAATTCCAAGCTTTGACAGAATATCTTCCGCACTGTCCTTCAGATTTGTATCTATTCTCGCATATACAGCGGATGTGTTTGCCATAGTATCGCCTCCTTTTTTCTTATTATTATAATTGCAAACGCTTGTGATTGCAAGCAAATGTAATAACCATTTTATTACAAAACTATAAATTTTATGCGCCCAACGAGGCAGAAAGGTGTAAGTGGTATACTATAACCAGCAGATTTAGGCAAATAAAATCCAGCAACTATTATACAACATCAACGAATGATATACTGTCATTCGGAGGTGA
>NZ_SLZZ01000051.1 GCF_004346165.1 Muricomes intestini
CACCACAGCAAGAAAATAGAATATATTGACATAAAAAACCCAGTAACCACAAGGGATACCGGTTCGTTAATGCTTATTAAACTTCAAAACTCAGGGAACAAAAGATTAGATTGTACAATATGGGGGGATGCCTTATAATAGAACAATAAGGTATAAGTATAGGTAAAGGAAAGGTGGATGTATGCAGGAGCTAAAGGCTTTGCCCCTTGGGCGGGATGATTTTAGAAAGATAATTGAAAATGACTGCTATTATGTGGATAAAACACCGCTGATAAAAAAATTGCTGCAGACAAAGAGTGAGGTTTCTTTGATTACCAGACCCAGAAGATTTGGAAAAACCCTGGCCATGAGTATGCTGCAGAACTTTTTTGAATATACAGAAGAACCGGCAGAGGATTTGTTTTGTAATCTGAAGATTGAGCAGGAGAAAGAGATTTGCAGTAAATATAAAGGCCAATACCCTGTTATCAGCCTCTCCTTAAAAAGTGCAAAGCAGGGGAACTTTAAGAATGCCTTTGAGATGTTAAAACAAACCATATCTCATGAGTTTCGGCGGCACGAAAAAGCTGTTCTGGCTTATGATTATGAGAAAGAGCGAATCGTGCGTCTTTTGAATGCCCAGGGAGATGAGAGTGATTATCTGGCTTCCCTGCAATTTTTGTCACAGATTTTATATGAGACATATGAGAAAAAAGTAATTATTTTAATTGATGAGTATGATGTGCCTCTGGAGAACGCATATTTTGAAGGATTTTATGATGACATGGTTATGTTTATCCGGTCATTGTTTGAATCAGCGCTGAAGACAAATCCGTGTCTTGAATTTGCCGTTGTAACGGGATGCCTGCGTATTTCTAAGGAAAGTATATTTACAGGCTTAAATAATTTGCATATCGTATCTATTTTAAATAATGGGTATGCAGAATACTTCGGATTTACAGAAGATGAGGTAAAGAAGCTGCTGGCGTATTATGGCTTGTCGGAACGGATGCCGGACATGAAAGAGTGGTATGACGGGTATCAGTTTGGAAATATAGAAATTTATAATCCCTGGAGCGTACTGAGCTTTATTTCAGATTTACTGGAGGATGAAGGTACATTTCCAAAACCCTACTGGTCGAACACCAGCTCTAACAGTATTATAAAAACCTTGATTGAATCGGCGGATTTGAAGACCAGAAGTGAAATCGAAAATCTGGTTGACGGCAATATTATCAAAAGTGCGGTACATGAGGACATCACATATTCTGATATTCATGATTCAAAAGAGAATCTGTGGAACTTTTTGTTTTTTACAGGGTATTTAAAAAAGGTTTCTGAGTCTCTGTCGGATGGTCTGGTTTATATCGGTATGAAGATTCCCAATGAAGAAATCCGGTATATATACAAGACAAAAATTACGGAATGGACACAGGAACGGATAAAAAGAACAGATCTGTCTGTTTTTTATCAGGCAATGTTTACAGGAAAGACAGATAAATTTCAGCAGGAATTAGAAAAGCAGCTTCACGAAAGCATTAGTTATTTCGATGCAAAAGAAGCATTTTATCACGGCTTTCTGCTGGGGCTGTTAAGCAATGTACAGGAGTATCTCGTCGAATCCAACAGGGAGGCGGGGGATGGAAGACCGGATATTCTGCTTAAGAGCTATGATGTCAGAAAACCTGCTGTAATCATAGAAATTAAACATGCAAAAATGTTTAAGGACATGCGGGAAATGGCGGAAACAGCATTAATTCAGATTGATGAGAAGCATTATGCCAGAGAACTGGAACGTGACGGGTACGAGAATATCAATAAATATGGAATTTCCTTTTATAAGAAAAATTGTTATGTAGCTAAAAAATAGTAAGTTTCCTGAATAAATAGTAGGAGGCAGGATATGAAACCGGAAGATTTTTATGGCTCAGAGCTTTTGAGGTTAAATGCGGTGCAGCAGCTTCTTCTGCATATTGAAGACTATCAGAGGCTTCTGGAAGAAAAGGAAGGCAGAAAGGTAATCCAATATTGCCATGCCCGGATAAAAACCCCGGAAAGTATGCTGGATAAGCTGGAACGCAAACGGCTGCCGCAGCTATCATATAATTGTTCAGATCGTAAAGGGTCCCGGATGCGGTGTAACCGCAGAAATTCAGATTCGGACAATTGCACTTGATTTCTGGGCCAGCCTGGAACATGAGATGAAGTATAAAAAGAAGATTCAAAATGAAGAATTAATCCGTTCAAAACTGAAAAGCTGTGCAGATGTCATTGCCTCGGTTGATCTTTCCATGCAGACAATACGGGACCTGATTTACGAGGATGAACTAAAATAGAGGGGGAAAGTATTTGTGTCAGTGTCTTCAATACGGCAGAGTCAATAAGATCAGAACAGATTTCACATATGTTTGACCGTTTTTACCGGGCCGACCCGTCCAGAGATTCCCAGATCAGGGGATATGGGATCGGCCTGTCCATCGCAAGGGCAGTAGTTTCTGCACATAAGGGGAAAATCACAGCATCATCAAAAGATGGGAAATCGCTGTTAATCACTGTGGTATTGCCCTAAGGGGGTCAGACCCTTTTGAACACCATTTTCAGAATTGTTTTACAACTCAAAGGAGCTGCCATGCCGGTTTATTAAGATTAACGGATATCCGGCTCTTTTTTAATGTTCATTTTACGTTTTGATGTTTACATTAACATAAATTGTAAAACAATTCTGAAAATGAGCCGCAAAAGGGACTGACCCTTTTCACACTTTTCACAGATTTTTCTCTTTATTTCAGCTTCATTTAAGGCCGCATGCTTATACTACGAAGGACACCAAAATAAACGTAAAAATTCAGCTATATGAATTTTTGAGAAAGGATGCGATTTATTTATGAAGAACAAAATTACAGGAATTATACTGGGGCTTACTATAGGATCATTTGCACTGACTGGATGTGCCGGGAGCAGCAGTACAGCAGGCAGCACGCAGGAGTTGTATGGACAGGTCACAGAGGTCAGTGATGACAGCATTACAATTGAAACAGGTACTTTGAAAGACAGCGGCGGACAGCAGCCGGGTCAACAAGACACGGCCGACAACACAGCACAGGCTGACGGACAGCAGTCAGATGCAAATGATACATCAGACGCAGATACCGCAGAAGACGTCGGTGATCAGCCTGCCGGAGAAGCCCCGTCCATGCTGGAGCTTGACGGAAATACCAAGGAAATTGCGATTAACGATGATACGGTTCTGACACGCCAGGGAATGGAACAGGCACTGGGAGGCAATAAACAGGACGGGCAGGAGCCGCCGGCACAGCAGGACGGCACCACAGAGCAGTCAGGAAATGAGAGTTCTGCGAGTCAATCTGACGGCACGGATTCCACTGCAGAAGAGCCGGCCAAGAATGGACAGGCACCTGAAATGCCCGCAGGAGATAACGGTGGACAGCAGGAAGAAGAAATTACACTGGATGATATTTCAGAGGGTGATACCGTTCTGGTCACTCTGAACAGTGACGGCACCGTAGCCGAAGTCACAGTGCTATCTCAGGGCATGGGCGGCGGCCGGCAGCCTGGGAATGCACCTGACAATGGAGATGCAGCAGAAAGCAGCACCAAAGACAGCAGTACTGCAGCAGCCACAGATGAAGAATAAAGATTAAAGGGGTCAGACCCTTTTGATCACCATTTTCAGAATTGTTTTACAACTTAAAGGAGCTGCCATGTCGGTTTATTAAGATTAACGGATGTCGGGCTCTTTTTTAATGTTCATTTTACGTTTTGACGTTCACATTAACATAAATTGTAAAACGATTCTGAAAACGAGCCGCAAAAGGGACTGACCCCTTTCACTGACCCCTTTCACAGAGTTTTCACAGTTTCCCCTTTTTATTTCAGTTTCATTTAAGGTCGCGTACCTATACTATGAAAGAGATTAAAATAAATGAGAATTCGTATGAAAGGATGCGATGCATTTATGAAGAATAGTTTACGTATTGCTCTGATTCCTGCGTATGAACCGGACACATTGCTGATTGACTTGCTGCGCAGCCTGCGGGCATTGGATTTTAAAGCCATAGCTGTAGACGATGGAAGCGGAAAAGAATATTCAGAAGTATTTGAGCAGGCCTCAGAACTTGCTATCGTGCTGGTTCATTCGGAAAATTGCGGAAAGGGGCGGGCGATTAAGACTGCTCTCACATACATTAGAAAACATTTTGAAGAACCATATACCATAGTCACAATGGATGCGGACGGTCAGCATCAGATTAGGGATGTTATCCGGGTTTGTGAAGGTGCAGAGCTAAGGCCGGATACCCTAATTTTAGGCAGCAGAGGACTTCAGGAGGGGGTGCCTCTTCGGAGCAAAATAGGAAATACAATTACACGAGGTGTATTTGCCCTCTCTACAGGGCTGCATGTCCATGACACACAGACGGGCCTAAGGGCCTTCAGCAGTAAACTGCTTCCCGTTATGCTGGATATTCCCGGGGAACGGTATGAATATGAGATGAATGTCTTGCTGGAATTTGCCCATGAGAAAAGGCATGTCAGGGAATTAGAAATCTGCACGGTGTATATTGACAACAACAGTGGCTCACACTTTAATACGGTAAAGGATTCATACCGGATTTATAAGGAAATCCTCAAATTTTCTGCATCTTCATTCATTAGTTTTTTAACTGATTACAGTCTATACAGCCTTCTGACTGTCCTGACAGGAGGACTGGGGGCAGCAGGGCTTGTAGCATCCAATGTGACGGCACGTGTTGTTAGTTCGAGCCTAAATTATACTCTGAACAGGAAGTTTGTCTTTGAAAGTAAAAATGAAGTATGGAAATCTGCCCTAAGATATTTTGCACTGGCAATCACCATTCTTATTGGCGATACCTTTGTTCTAAACACAATTGTTGCAAAAACCAGTCTCAATCCATACGCAGCAAAACTAATCACAGAGCTTCTATTTTTCATTATAAGTTGGCTTATGCAGCATCTTTTCATCTTTAAAAGAGAAGACAGCGGGAAAGTACGAGGAGGGATCGCATGAAACTTATAAAGAAAAAATACCTTTGGGCAGTTCTATTTTCCATCATCCTGACAGCATACACTGTCTTTGTAGCCCTGGACACATTTGTGATAACTCATGTATATACGGTTGTAGATTCCGGGAGTAATGCCGGGTCCGGTAATCCCACTACTTTAAGTGCTTCAGAGGATACAGATACAGACACATCTCTGCAGTCGGCTGTGGTCACGGAGGACAGCTACAGTGATGAAAATGTGACTGTTAAAATCACCACATATCGGGAGAATGATACGAATATTTATGTGGCAGATGTGACGTTATCATCTGCAAAATACTTAAAGACAGCTTTGGCAAACAATGCATACGGACAGAATTTAACGGAGACTACCTCAGACATAGCATCGGCCAACAATGCAATACTGGCGATTAACGGTGATTATTATGGGGCACAGAGAACAGGGTACGTGCTGAAAAATGGAGTGCTTTACAGAGACACAGCCGAAGAAGGGCAGGAGGATTTGGCCATAGGTTCGGATGGCTCTTTTAAGATTATCAAAGAAAGTGAAATCACGGCAGCTGAATTATTAGATGAAGGGGCTGCCCAAATACTATCTTTTGGCCCGGGACTGGTTGAGAATGGAAACGTATCTGTTACAGCCGGAGAAGAGGTGGGGAAGGCAAAAGCCAGCAACCCAAGAACGGCAATTGGAATTATAGACGATTTGCATTATGCTCTGATTGTGTCAGACGGCCGGACGGATGAAAGTACAGGTCTGTCACTTTATCAGTTTGCCGAATTCATGCAGGGGCTGGGAGTACAGACTGCTTACAATCTGGATGGAGGCGGGTCCTCAACGATGTATTTTAACGGCAAGGTAATCAATAATCCGACAACGAATGGGAACAGAATATCAGAAAGGAAGGTGAGTGATATTGTATACATTGGATAGAAAAGAACAAAAAAAGTATATGAAGAAAATCAGTTTTACATTTTTAATAGCATCTTTGTTTTGTATGGTTTTTGCCGCGGTTTATGAAGACTTCAGCCACCAGGTTTATTCAGGTTATATGATATTTGCCTTTATAATCCCCCTGGTGGGCGGTGCGCTTCCATTTTTGATGCTAGCGCTGCTCGGAAGACGATTTCCGGGCAGAGCGGCAGTCAACTTGTATAATTCGGGAATCGCAGCCTTGACAGTAGGAAGTATCATGCGGGGGGTGTTAGAAATATATGGAACAACAAATGGTCTTACAGATGTATACTGGCTTGCGGGAGGGGCATTTGCAGCAGCAGGAATCCTTCTTTATATAGTGGAGGGAGAGAGGAGGACTAATGTAGTATAAAATGGTACCATTTTCTGGAAGTTCACGAAAAAAGTATTGACAAGTTATGGATGGTTATATATACTTTATTTAGTGAAGTAAACGTTTACTTTATAACCTATATCTTTCTAAAACTTAGTTTTTGTCCTTTGCTAATCAAAAATCTCTGGCTATGATCCGGAGTTTTATTTTCAACCGAAAGTAAACGTTTACTTTCGGTTGAAAATGAATTATACTGATAGAGAAGACTGCTGCATAGCAATCTTCCGACGAGTAAATAAAGTGGATTGTTATAATTCGATTTTGGCAAGGAGAGAGAAGAATGAAACGAGTAACGATAAAAGATGTGGCAAAGCGCGCAAATGTATCAACCGCCACCGTATCGCGAGTAGTAAATGGTATAGGTACAGTAACAGACGACAATCGTGACAAGGTACAAACAGCAATTAAGGAATTAAATTACTTTGTGAATACGACAGCTTCCAACTTAAAGAAAAACAGCAGTAATGTGATTGGGATTGTAATTCCTACTTTTACCAATGAATATTTCATGGAGCTAATTAAAGGAATTGAAGATAGTTTTGTATACTCAGAGTATGTATTCTATATTGCCAGTTCAAAGGATGATCTCGATAAGGAGAAGGAGATTCTGCAAAAATTTCGAGAGAGCAATGTAGAGGGGGTGATTCTACTCACAATTGGAGGCAATGAAAGTTTCATTCAGGAGCTGCTTAAGATGAATATGAAAATCATTAGTGTGGAGCGCCGTGTGGAAATAGATGGTGGGATAGACTTTATCGGCGAAAACAATGTAGAAGCGGCCTATGAATTAACGAAGAAATTTCTAAGTGAGATTCCCTACCGAGATGTTGTATTGCTTGGTGGTTATGAAGAGCTATCCATAGGTCATGAAAGAATTGAAGGAGCAGTAAAAGCGCTGCAGGAGAAAAAACAAGAATATACGTACCTCAATGGCCATTTTAATGCAAAGATTTCGGAAGAGATTTTTCCGGATATTGTAACTAGGTACCCTAATGGCTGCGGTATAATTTCCTTAAATAATACTATGACAGAAGGGGTCATTAGAGCAATACACAGAGATGAGGAAAAAGACTATTCTTCAAAGTATCCTGTTGCGTCTTATGGAAAGATTAAGTTCCAATCTATTTTTAAAAATAATATTATTGCATCAGTCAGGCAGTATCCCTATCAAATAGGAGTTGAGGTATCAAACCGGCTGCAGAACAAAATAGATGGAAATGCAAGTGAAACGGTTACGAAGTTAATAAGGAATACTATTGATTAAATCTGGAATTTGAAACAGAAAGTGGGTGTAGAAAAATGAAATTAAGAAAAATGATTAGTTTAACCTGCGTGGTTGGTGTAGTTTTATCACTTGTAGCATGTGGAGGAAAAAAACAAAATGAGAGCCAGGCGGCAACAGATACATCTAGCAAAAAGACACAAATTAAGTTTTGGAATCACTGGGGAAGTGAAACAAATGAAGCGAAATGGTTCAATGACAAGATTGCTGAATATGAGGAATTAAACCCAGATGTTGAGATCACCCAAACCAATATTCCCATGGAGGATTACACCGGAGCAAGGTTGACTACAGCGTTTGCAACAGGTGAAGGTCCTGATATTTTCAGCGCCAGTCCGGGAACTCTGCCGGCATTTACTGAAGCGGATGTACTGTATGACTTATCAAAGTATTTTTCGGAGGATGTATTAGCTGATTTTTCTGAGGATGCGATTAATTCCGTGAGCGTAGACGGAAAGATTTTGGCAGCGCCTTTTGAACAGGATTTATTAGGATTGTATTACAATAAGGATATGCTTGATGCAGCCGGCATCACTCCCCCCACTACCTGGGATGAGATGATTGCGGCAGCAAAAGCCCTGACTACTTCCGATGTATGGGGCATTACTTACGATCTGACTAAAGGCGCGTATGGCAATTTTATCTTCATGCCCTTTGTATGGCAAACCGGCGGTGACTTTTTTGAAGGGGATAAATCTTTATTAAATACGCCAGAGATGATAAAAGCTCTGACTATGTGGAAGCAAATGGTGGATGACGGCAGTGCAAACATTAAGCCCTCTCGTTTTGCCAGCGACGGTGCAATCCTTGCTGAAGGCGAAACGGCTATGTGGATTGGGGGAAGCTGGGCAATTACCCAGTACGAGAAAGAGTACCCTGATATGAACATTGGTTTAGTTCCATTGCCAATCCCAGACGGTGGGAAACCGGCATCTGCCGGCGGTGGCTGGAGATTGGCGGTAAGCAGTCAAAGCCAGGTAGCAGAACAAGCGGCTAAATTTGTACAATGGCTATTTCTTGATGAGGATCCGACTAATGCTATCCAATGGAATACAGAAGTTAAGTTTTCCTATTCGCCAAGAAAATCAGTAATCGAGCAGGCAGAGGACATTTACCAGAAAGGACTAAGAGCAACCTTCACCAATGAGATTTATGGCACCGAGCAACCGGAGCTTTCCATGGAGCCAGAGGTCTCAGATATTATTGGCGATATGCTGCAAAATGCGATTTTCAGCATGAGCCCGGAAGATGCGGCTAAAGAGGGCGACAGAAAGCTGACAGAGTTCTTTGAGAATTAATTTTTATCAAAAAGTTCTTTCATAGAATCCATGTTTAAAGCTCATGAAAACTCATGTGGAACAGTAATGAAACGAGGAAAGGAAATCATGAAACAAAAGTATGCAAATAAAAAAAGAAAAGAAACATTGACGGCATATTTAATGCTGTCTCCCAATATAGTTGGAATCGGTATCTTTGTGTTTATCCCTATGCTGTATGCTGTCTATGTGAGTTTTCATAGTTGGAATGGAATGTCAGATATGACATTTACCGGAGTTGACAATTATAGGCGGCTGATAACAGATACTGATTTTTTGAACTCGGTAAAAACAACCTTGATATATGCTGTAACATATATTCCATTGGTATACTGTATCTCCCTGGGTCTGGCGCTTATTACAAATAGTCTAAGAGGAAAGTTGGAAACATTTTGCCGGATGGCATATTTCATGCCCTATTCAATTTCTACAGTAGTAGCGGCATTGATATGGTCATTCATGTATGATCCCAAACGGGGATACTTTAATGGGATACTAAATGCTTTGGGGATTAAGAGTCAGAATTTTTTAGCAGATACGGATCAGGCTCTTTTTGCTGTAATGGCAGTAAGTGTCTGGCTTATAGTTGGTTACAATATGGTCATATTTATTGCTGCAATTAAGGATGTGCCACAATCATTATATGAAGCGGCAGATATGGATGGAGCAAATGCTGTAGTGAAATTTTTTTGTATTACATTGCCAACTATTAAAAATACAACAGTATTTATACTTGTAGTAACAACGATAGGATCCTTCCAAGTATTTGATCAGATTTCTATTATGACCGGCGGCGGTCCGGCTCATTCTACTGAAGTTGCTGTTTTTAGAATTTATGATGAAGCATTTAGAATGTATGATTTTGGCTATTCTTCAACAATGGCGGTTGCCCTGTTTGTAGTAATCATGATTCTGACATTCATCCAATTTAAATTTACTGGCTCTAAGGAGGATTAGAGATGAAGAACAGAAAAAGAATAGTACTTAATATGAGGGCGTAAATTTTTCTGTGTCTGGCAAGTCAAGAACTGCCTGATTTGAATTAAATATGTATTGGTTTTGATGTCGATTTAACTCGAAATTCCT
>NZ_SLZZ01000052.1 GCF_004346165.1 Muricomes intestini
ACTGTCAGGATACTTTGCAATTACCTACATTTTGTAGGTGCAACGACCTACATTTTTGTTTTGCAACTTTCTGTATTTTTATTATACAATAAACATTCAATCGTAACCTATATAGGCGAGCAGCAATTGATTGATTATACAGCAACCAAAGGCGCTATCGTCGGTTTCACGAGAGCACTGGCAAAAAATGTTGCTAAACAAGGAATTCGAGTGAACGCCGTCGCTCCGGGACGTATCTGGACCCCACTTATTCCGGCAAGTTTTTCGTCAGATGAAGTTGCAGTCTATGGTGCCGATAATCCGATGCAGCGGGTTGCTCAGCCGTTCGAGCTTGCACCTGCTTATGTTTATCTGGCTTCCGACGATTCGCGTTTTGTTACGGGGCAAGTGCTTCATGTGGACGGTGGGGGATCGACAAATTCTTAACCAAAAACCAGTGTATGAGCAACTCTATAACAACTAATAATATCTAAAAACAACCTATAGTTTCAAAATCTATATTGATTTTTCCTCGTTCGTGATTATAATGGGCATAAAGTCTAATAAGAGGAGGAATATATTATGCAAACAACAGCCGAAATTGGTGTAAAGATAGCTCAGGCAAGAAAACTGAAAAACTTCTCACAGACCGACCTGACGGCGAAATGGAGGACTGTGTTTTTGAAGGGATAACATGCACCTCCCGCACCGTTTTCCAGAACGTAATCTTCCGCAATTGCTTTTTTAAAGAACAGCAAGGCTGATATAAGTGGAATCAAGTCATTAAGATTGACGGATATATCAGACTGATATATGATAGATGTATCATGATGATATATTGGAGGGAAAATGAACAGGCAAAAAATAAGAAAATTGCTTATAACAATATCATTATTGTTATTTCCTGTTACATTATACTATTTCAGCCCTGCTTTAATAATCAATGCGGGTCTAAACGGAATTATCAACGGAAGTTTTATTGTGTTTATGCTGCTGTTTTTGCTGTCTATTCCATTTGGCAGAGTGTTTTGTGCCTGCCTCTGCCCGGCAGGGGGATTACAGGAATGTGCATTTGCTATCAATGATAAAAAGCCAAAACAGCAGTGGAAAAATAATATTAAGTACATAATCTGGGTTGTCTGGATTGGCACAGTGATTTTTTGCTATTTCTATAGCGGAAAGATTGTAGCTGTTGATTTTTTCTTTGAAACAAAAAAAGGCATATCTGTTTCATCTATTCAAAGTTACATCATATATTATGGAATTGTATTTTTAATTTTCATACCGCCAATCTTGTTTGAGAAAAGGGCTTTTTGCCATTATTTTTGCTGGATGGCTCCATTTATGATAGCCGGCACAAAAATTCGCAGACTTTTGCATTTGCCTGGACTTTATATTAGAGTCAAAGAAAAAAATGGCTGTGTTTCTTGTGGGAAATGTAACAAGGTCTGTCCTATGGGAGTAGATGTTGTAAAGGCAATTAAAGGAGGACAGATTAAAAGTGCAGAGTGTATTCAGTGTGGAGCTTGCGTTGATTATTGTCCTCAAAATATATTGTCTTACGGAATGATAGACAGAAAGGAAAAGAATAATGGCAACAGAGAAGAAGCTTGATTGTGTTATTTTAGGGCTGTTAAGTCATGAAGAACTGACAGGTTATGAAATTAAGAAAAGAATGGATACCGCTTTAAAATATTTTTGGGGAGCAAGCTATGGCAGCATTTACCCTACTTTAAGTGATTTGGTCAGCCGGGGGTTAGCCACAAAGAAAGAAAGCACAGAAAACAAACGAAATAAGCAGATTTATACCATAACAGATAAGGGGCATAAATATTTAAAACAATGGCTTGCATTGCCTGTTGAAAAGGATGAACTTCGATATGAAACCTTGCTTAAACTTTTCTTTGGAAACGATGTAGGACCCTTGCAGACAATCGAACATATTACAGCATTTCAAGATAAGATTGAAAAAGAAATACCCTATCTCTTGGAAGCAGAAAAGGCCCTTAAAAACTGTCTGAATGACGATGCAACCCACAAATACTACTTGTTGACTGTTGAGTTTGGCATTAAAACATATCATGCCTATTTAGAATGGTGTAAAGAAGCAAAGGAATTTTTATTATAAGTTTGATAATAACAGAAACGAAGACAATTGAAACCTTCTAAACTCGGTTCAGCAATAAAGTTACTTTTCCTTAAAAGCCGCGGATTGTTTCATCCGCAAGGTTTTCAATTTTATCCCAATATTTTTCAGCGCTCTCATCGTATACGCCGATAACATAAAAACCGGCATTTTTTGCTGTCTCAGCAGCGTACAGGGCATCTTCATAGACAGCTGTATTGGCAGGTGAAGCCCCAAGCCGTTTTGCAGCTGCAAAATAGGCATCTGGTTTGTCTTTGCCTGCCCCCACTGTTTCACAGGAGAGCAAGAAACGAAAATGCTTTAGAATATCCAGACGCTTCAGACAAGCTTCCATCAAATGCTCTGCCGTTGCGGATACTACGCACATTTGAACCCCTTTTTGATACAGAAAATCCAGGTATTTCTTCACTCCGCTTTTCAAAGGAATGTCTTTGCGGTAATGCTCACCCATCATAGCATTCATCTCCACAGCGATGCTTTCAGGTGTGCTGTTCAGGGAAAATTCCTGTATGAATAATGCTGCTGCTTCTGTCATGGTCATGGGCTTAATCTTCGCCAGGATGTCCTTTGGAATCTGAGCAATACCCTTGCTTTCAAGAAACTCGCCGGCAAGATGCCCCCAGTACACCATAGAGTCAACTAATGTGCCATCCATATCAAAGATGGCATAGTGCTTATCCATGTCGCTGTAGGTTGCTTCTTTAGAGAAATTCATAGCGGATACCCTCCCTAAGTTGTGTTTCGGTTAAATTAAATACTGCATCAATGAGGTCTGTGCGGAATGTGGCATCCACCGCACTCACATCCACGCCGCTGCCTGCTGACTGTTGACCGGCAAGAAAGCGAATTTCCGAGGCATTTCCCCGAATTGCGGAAAAATGAAGTTCGTTTAGCAGCCTCCGGGCGGTATCTCTGCGCAGCTGTGTTTCCCCTTGCAGACCAGACCCCGGGCACCTTTCACGGACTCCTCGACCTCACGGATATCCTGTGACATGGAAGGAGAGCCACCCGCGGCTAAAATGATATTTGCACAGTCATTGACGGTGACGAAATTTGTAATACATTGAACAAGTGGTGTATTCTGATGCACACAGCGTAAGGAATTAATATAATCAATCATTCTCTCCTCCTTAACTCAGCTCACTTAGCATTCGTCCCAGAGCACCGCTGTGCTTCAAAATCAGCAGTACTGCGACTCCCATTCCTGCGCCCACCACGGCAGAAGGTGTGTAGAATGGTATGTAGTAGAACGGAGACTGTGCATCCAGCCCATAAAACCATTTCATTAATGGATAGGATGCCATCGCACCGCAAAATCCAGTGCCCGCCACTTCACCGATAAATGTCAGGTAGATATTTTTTGTTTTTTTATAAATCAAGCCTCCAAGGATCGGACCAAAAACTGCCCCGGTGACTGCCTGGATGGTGCGGCCGGATAACATCCTTAACACACCGCAGATAAATGCAGCGGCGCACCCGTACCACGGACCTACAAGTACAGCTGCAAGCACATCAACAAAGTGCTGGAAGGGTGCCATGGCAGGGAAATATACAAAAGTGTTTAGTACAAATGCAAGGCAGGCAAGCATTGCGGTTAATACCATTTTTTTTGTGACATTGTTTGTTTTCATTGTAACACTCCTCTCTTATGCAGAGAAAACGGCCGATTACAGCGACGCTTCCCTGAAATAGATATAGTATGCTCTCTAAGAGAGCTGGAAGGTCGGTCGAAGCTCACTGGCTTCCTCTCACGCCGGAATACGGCTTCCCATCGCTGTAGTACAAGACTTAAGGGCGCTCCCCCTTAAGTCTGTCACGGACTTACCGTGCATGCTGAACGCTCTCCTTTCAGAAAAAGTGTAACAAAAATAAGGAGACACCTGACGGATGCCTCCTGTAAAAAAGCCTTAATTACAATGACTTCCTACGGCGGCATTACCCGCATCAGGTTAAAGGGTCGAAGTTGATAACCTCCTCTCAGCCTGTTTATACAAGCTCCCCTGTGTTTTATCGTAAGTATGATTGTACACTTAAAAGTTCGTGATTGCAAGTAGTTTCTTGGAAATTCCCTCCAAAGGAAAATTACAAAAGTTATTAGGACTTCTGTAAAACTTATATATTGAAACGGTATGCAGCAAGAAAGTAAGCCGGGTATTGAAGCCGAATATGGCTTGTGATATTATTAGTTCTATGAAAAACTTAAAAGTTGCTTTATTGCAGATTTTACCTGAAGATACTACAGACGGCAACCTGCATATGCAAAAGTACACACCTGTGATTTTGGAGATGAATGCCGACTGACGGCGGGTGTTGAGGCTGGAGAGGGGGAGGGGATTTATATAGCTGACTTTCCTATTGATGAAATTAGAGAGTACAGACAGCACGAAGTGCATGGAAATGCATACCGCCATCCACAGAAATACAAACTGCTCATTTCTGAAAGCATTGATGAGCCGTTTATCAGAAAGGATTATAAAAGATAGATTTTAGGAGGTAAGGACGATGGAATATCGAATTGAACATGATACTATGGGCGAGGTGAGAGTACCAAAGGAGCACTTCTGGGGTGCCCAGACCCAGCGCAGCTTGGAAAATTTTATGATTGGGGAGGAAACTATGCCCCGTGGTGTTATACGTGCCTTCGCATATCTCAAGAAGGCGGCTGCCGCAGCAAACCGGCATTTTAGAAAGCTTGA
Source organism: Muricomes intestini (assembly GCF_004346165.1). Lineage (GTDB taxonomy): Bacteria > Bacillota > Clostridia > Lachnospirales > Lachnospiraceae > Muricomes > Muricomes intestini. The sequence continues at coordinate 4,822 of NZ_SLZZ01000052.1, forward strand.
TGAAGAAAAATATACGGTCATTGCAAACGCCTGTGATCAGATTCTTGCAGGAGAGCAGTGGCAGGAATTTCCACTGAAGGTCTGGCAGACCGGGAGCGGTACGCAGTCCAACATGAATGTCAATGAAGTAATTGCGCATTTGGCCGGAGAGAGGATTCATCCTAACGATCACGTCAATATGTCCCAGAGCTCCAATGACACATTTCCTTCAGCAATGAACATTGCGGCGGTTCTTGCTGTGACAGAGCAGGTTCTGCCGGCCCTGAGGCGTCTTGCAGGTGAATTTGCCCATTTGGAGAAAGAAAATGAGGGAATCATAAAGAGCGGACGCACCCACCTAATGGATGCGACGCCAATTGCATTTTCACAGGAGATTAGTGGCTGGAGAGGTATGCTGGAAGAAACAGAAAACATGCTCTATGCGTCTCTGAACCATTTGCACAAACTGGCTATCGGCGGAACAGCTGTAGGAACCGGCATCAATGCCCCGGAAGGGTTTGATGTGCAGGTGACAAAGCACCTGACTGAGTTAACCGGAGTGGAGTTTATACCGGATGAGAACAAGTTCCACGCACTGACGAGCAAGGATGCCTATGTGTTTGCCCATGGTGCCTTGAAGGCTCTGGCGGCAAATTTGATGAAGATTGCAAACGATGTGCGATGGATGGCCAGCGGTCCGAGATGCGGGCTCGGTGAAATCCAGATTCCGGCCAACGAACCCGGCTCTTCCATTATGCCGGGCAAGGTCAACCCGACTCAGTGCGAGGCGGTGACGATGGTGGCGGTCCAGGTCATGGGGAATGACGCGGCAATTGGCATCGCTGCGTCTCAGGGGAATTTTGAGCTTAATGTATTCATGCCGGTATGTGCATACAATTTCCTGCAGTCCGCACGTCTGCTGGGGGATGTGATGGATTCATTTTGCACGCATTGTGTGAAAGGAATTCGTGCAGAGAGAGAGAACATGGAAAATTACCTGAACAATTCACTTATGCTGGTGACGGCTTTAAGTCCAACGGTTGGCTATGAGAATGCTGCAAAGATTGCCAAGAAAGCTTTTGCCGAGAATATTTCTTTGAAAGAAGCTGCGCTGAAGCTGAAGCTGATTTCTGAGGATGAGTTTGACCGGCTGATGCACTATGAGGAAATGATTTAACATAGAAAGATTTTGGAGTAACAATAATGGATAACCTAATTTTTTGCCTGAATGCGACAGTTCCGATTTTCCTGCTGATGATTCTGGGACTTGTTTTTAATAAAATTGGATGGATTGATGATGTGTTTGCGAAGAAGATGAATAAATTTGTCTTCCTTGTACCGCTGCCGGTTCTGGTGTTTGAGGATCTGGCAACAGTAGATTTTGCGGAAGTGTGGAATCTGAAATTCGTGCTGTTCTGTTTTGGAGCGACGCTCATCAGTATCGTTCTTGCAGCGGCAGTCTCTTTTTGGTGGCGGGACAAAAGTATCCAGGGGGAATTCATACAGGCATCCTACAGAAGCAGTGCTGCTCTTCTTGGAATCGCATTTATCCAAAATATATACGGAAATGCCGGAATGGCGCCATTGATGATTATTGGCAGCGTTCCACTTTATAATGTTATGGCTGTGGTCGTGCTTTCCTTTTTTCAACCGGAGAGGAAGAAACTGGACAGGAAAGTGTGGATTGCTACATTGAAGGGAATTGTCACAAATCCAATTATTATTGGAATTGCCGCCGGGCTTCTCTGGTCGGTTTTGAAGATACCGATGCCGATTGTCATGGAGAAGACAATCTCCAACATCGGAGCAGTGGCAACGCCCATGGGCCTTATGGCTATGGGAGCAACATTTGATATCAGCAAAGCATTTGGAAGGGCCAAACCTGCCATAGTGGCGGCGGTGATGAAACTGGTTGTGTTTGCTGCGGTCTTTCTGCCGCCCGCTGTCTGGCTGGGGTTCCGGAAAGAGGAGCTGGTGGCCATTCTGATTATGCTTGGTTCCGCAACGACAGTGAGTTGTTTCGTAATGGCAAAGAACATGGGGCACGAGGGGGTACTGACATCCAGTGTAGTGATGCTGACCACGATGTTCAGTGCACTTACAGTTACAGGCTGGCTATACATACTAAAAAGCTTTTCTCTGATATAAGAATACTTGAGTTTCCGCAAAATGTAATTTCAAAAGATATAACTTCTCCTAAAGTACCAATCTGCCCTATTTTTGAAAAAAATGAAAGGACAGTATTGT
>NZ_SLZZ01000053.1 GCF_004346165.1 Muricomes intestini
GTATGGATTTTTCGAAATGGATCAATAATGAATTTATCCCGAATAATAAAAATTATAAATGGATAAAGGAAGTAAGCAGTAAGTCGGTAAAGCAAGCAAATGTAAGTATGTACGGTTGGCTAGACCGGAATTTACGACTGTGGATTATACAAGAACTTGTGAGTAGTGTCTGATTAATCAGAGTGAAAGCATATAGGTTGAAGCAGTAAAATTCTCGATATGGGTATATTTATCCATATTTCGAGTGGCAGATGTCAGACGACTCTTAGCGGAGAATAATATTGATTACAACGTTAAAACAATAAATCGGAAAAGCCCGTCCCCGTTTTCTGCAGACACACGGGTGAGAACGGGAACATTAGGGGAAAGTTTAGAATTTGAATATGAATATGTGATTTATGTGAAGAAAGTTGATTTTGAAAAAGCAATTTCGGCTGTGAATTACTCAATGGAGGGGATGTAATGTTATTTTTAAGAGAAGCGAATATGGCCGATGCTGAGAAGGAATTTAAATTTATTACAGAGCTGCCGACGGATGAAAATGGTTTTACAAATAAGTTTTACAGGGTATCTAAAGAAGAATTTATTCAGACTGTGCTGCCTCAAATGATAAATGAATCAAAAGGTCTTGCTTTTAAACAGATAAATTAAAAAGGAAAATTAGCCCTTCCCAGCTGCCTGGGTAAGTATATTATTATTAATGTGTGGATGGTTATTTGGAGAAAGGGAATCGTATGATTTATCAACCCGTCGGTGCCACAATAATACAATGATGAATGAGAAGGGGGGACGTGAGAGGGTATGCACACAGGAACAAAAGCATTTGAAAACGAAAGCAAAATTGCCATATTCAGTTTCACCGAGGCGGGAAGCAGGCAGAACACTCCTGTAAGGAAGTTCTTGTCTTCAACAGGCTATCACTGTGAAAGCTATACAGTGGAGCGCTTTGCAGATGAGTTTGGAATGCATCCTCTGCCGGAAAATCTGAAGAGCTGGATAGGGGAGCGCTGGGGAAACTACACTTTTATATTTATAGGTGCCGTAGGAATTGGAGTTCGGTATATTGCTCCCTGGGTTGCAGATAAGTATACCGATTCGGCTGTCCTGTGTATAGATGAGAAGGGGAAATTCGTAATTCCAGTACTTTCCGGCCACGTGGGAGGCGCTGTGGAACTTGCCACTCTGCTTGCAGACGGCCTCGGTGCAGTGGCAGTTGTCACTACAGCCACGGATCTGCAAAATAAATTTGCAGTGGACGTATTTGCAAAAAAGAATCATCTCTACATCGACGACAGGGTACTTGCAAAAAAGATATCTGCCGCAGTGCTCCGGGGAGAGAGAGTTGGATTTTACAGCAGCTTTCCTATAGAAGGGAAAATCCCGGCAGAACTGCATCTTTGCAGCAGCTTAGAGGAATTATGCAGCCTGCCGCTGGGAATTGCGGTTGTGGACACTGCCAAAATAAAAGAAGTGAAAAATATTCTTTATCTCCCCCTTCAAATTTTTGTTATAGGATTAGGGTGCAGACGCGGAACAGCAAAGAAAGACTTGGAACAGAGACTGGAACAGCTTTTAGAAACACTCGGCATATCAAAGAATCAGATTGCAGCATTTACCAGTATTAATTTGAAACAGGATGAAGCAGGCATACTAAAGCTGGCGGAAGAGTATAAGGCTCCTTTTGTCACTTACAGTGCGGAAGAATTGCAGGATATAGACGCAGTCAGCTCCGAATCAGAATTTGTAAAACAAATTACGGGGGTTGATAATGTCTGTGAGAGAGCAGCCCAAAAATATGCGCCTAAAGGTGAAGTGATACAGAAAAAGATAAAAATGGATGGGGTGACATTTGCAGTGGTAAAAAACAGTGTAAAATTAGAGTTTTAGGGAGAAGCACAAACTATCTCTCTATTATCATATTACTACAAAACAAGTATTTTTTCAAGTCTTGTAAAGAGAAGCCCTCGGACGTATAATGACATATCATAACAGTTCAGCCATCAGCTCGATTCCACCCCAAGGGTACCGTCCTTGTTAAACAACCACACTACGGTTGCTAACCAAGGACATGTGCTGCGCTTCATCTCGTTGTGGCAGAGCGCCATATGAATTTTCGGCAGCATATGCATACGAAAGCAAGCTTTCTCCTGCCTACGCTGTCGAAAATTCGAATGGCTGAACTGTTACGACATATCACATATACGAGGGGTGGTTTTGTGAAAGAAGATATGTTTGAAATTCTGCAGCTGACAAATCAACGGAAGGAATTGGCAATTTTGTCTTCAATGAACCAAAAGACCGAAAGGTTTGGGCTGTCTCTGAGGGAGGAAGAGATGCATGAATTAATTGAATGTAGGAACCAAAGCCTCAAAGTGCACGGCAGGGTAGAATTTGGCGAGGGAATACTGGACAAAATCATTTATACATTTTGCGATTCGCAGTATATAAATCAGCAAAATTATCTTCAGAGTCTGGAAAAATTGGAGGATATCTTCTATGAGTTTAAAAATGCTGCATTGGAGCTTATGACAGATGATGAGATTCTTACATTTATGAAAGAACAGTTTGAGACGGTGTGTGCCGGTGACCTGGACTATTTAGAAGGGACGTGCATGGAAAACTTTACAGCAGCGGTACGGGCGGGATATGAAGGATATAAGAAGACCGGCGGAAGGGGTCAATACGAACAATTTGACGAGGTACCCCGCTGGGACAAAGATCTTTACATGCAGGTACTTAAAGAATTATTCTGGGAGTAGTCAGATAAGCAAAGAATCTGAATTCACGGGAGGAATTAAAGTGGACTATAAAATGGAGGAACTGCTGCCTGTTATGGCAAAACTGGCAAAGCGCTATACGTCCGGTGAAAGTACGTCTGTCTCTTACGATACTGCAAGGCGGCTTATGGAAGCTGTAGTATACTGTATAAAAGAATGTGAAACGGCAAATAAAGCTGTAATGCTTGAAGGACAGCGGGTGGACGGTATGACAGCATATGAGAGGGGGTACCGTATCGTGCTGGACAAGGCGGAGCAGGCAAAAGCAGTGTATCACCGGATGATTCTTAATTTTGAGGACTATGGCTGCCAGAATTATAGAGATACTATTTTAAAGGGGATACCTGCTTTTTTTCTGAAATACGATGCCAGATTTGAACCCCAGAATCATGTTTTGACGCTGGATTATCCCGTACTGAAACTATCTGACAGTGTGGCCGGAGCAGACCGGATCTTGGATTATTTGACTGAGGCAGAGTATGAGCAGATATTTCTCCAGAATTTTAACCGGGAGGCCGTCATAAATTTGCTGGAATATGTCCGGCCTGATTATGGCAGCCTGTATTTTGATAATCTTTGCATACCTGTCCTCATAAGGGCAGCTGGGTGTATGATAGGGGATGAGGATGTCTACAGTTTGAAATTGGACGGGAGAGGAGAACGGGAGGCAGCAGCTTACTTTTCAGAAATCAACCCGGAGACGGCTGGAAACAGGCTTGGCGGCCTGCTGGATATTTTGGAAAAAAAGGTTATGGGAGAAGCATACCGGGGAATATTTAGAAATTGTGCTCATGATCTTGCAGTGAGAATTCAAAATGGCAGCCGATTTTAGGATTTACTGTCGGGGAGATCAATCAGCTCCAGTATAGAATTATGGATAATATAATTGTATGCATCACAAACCTGCTCAGCGGAGTATGAGGAATCGTGGACAATCCAATGCTTCAGTGAACCGGTCAGGCCAAAGGTGTAAAATCTCAACATGACTTCTGAAGGAAATATCTCCAGTTCACCTGATGATTTCAGGGGATACTTATTCTTCAGAGACGTAAGCATATTAAATATAAAATGATGCATCAGTTCATCAAAAGAGTTGGGGCCTTCTATAGCGTACAACTTTTTATACAGCTCCTTATCTTTTTCCAGACAGTTGCACAGAAGGCGGAAAATATCCTCTTCCATATCATTATCAATCAGAATCTGTATCTTATCAGCCAGCTCCTTTTTCAAAATCCATTCCAGTATCTCATATTTATCCTGAAAATGTTTATAGAAGGTTGGACGGATTACTCCGGCGCCGTCAGTAATCATCTTAATTGTTATTTTTTCAAACGGAATCTGCATGATAAGCTCTTTGAAAGATGTGGTGAGTAAATCTTTTGTCAACTCTTTTTTGTCTTCCATAACCTCGTCCCCTTTTGAGTGCATTATATCAGACTTGAAAAGAACTCGTCAAGTTTGGGTATTCTTGAGTTTCCGCAGTTTTATCCACATAGACCTGAATTAAACCATGTCTTTATAAACAACTTTCAAAAAATGTCCCAAATATAAGGAATCTGATT
>NZ_SLZZ01000054.1 GCF_004346165.1 Muricomes intestini
GGCATACCGTCAACTTTGCTTTAAGCTGGTCGCTTAGATAGAGGGTCTGCCCCATTGGGCATAAAAGAATAATTCTCCTAAAGTCCGGTTCCGGCAGGGCTTGTTTCAGTGCACTATTCACAATACTGTCATTTCATTTCTTTCAAAAACAGGACAGATTGGTACTTTAGGAGAGGTTATATCTTTTAGAATTACATTTTGCGGAAACTCAAGCTTTTTTCAATACTGCCTCGGCTTTTCGTATAATTACACACAACACTACAATGGCCAGCATGACAGGCAATGTCTGGCCGACGGGAGTATCGATTTTCATAAACAGCCGATACCCTAAAAATCCAATGCCCCACAAAATCAGATTAACCCAGTCGGCACTGACTGTATCACTTTTACGCTTCAAAATAAAATAGTCTGCAATCTGAATGGCAATCATGGGGGCGAAAACCGACCCAATCAGATAAAGGAAGCTCTCAAAACGCTGAATCGGTGTAAAGATGGCCAGCAATATCCCCACAATCGACACAATGATGCCCACCGGCTTTTCTTTCAGCTTCTTTGAAATGCTTGCAGCACTTACTCCCGCGGAAAATGCATCTAAAAATGTAGTTGTCACCGTCGATATAATTAAAATCACAGCACCAGCGATTCCAAGCCCGGCCTGCAGCATAATCTTGGAGATATCTGTCTCCCCGGTGAAAATCGCCGCCCCTAAGCCGATAGCATACATCCAGCAGCTTCCTGCGAAATACACAAGTGTACTGGCCACCGTAGCCTGCCCCGGTTTCTTTGCTTCCCTTGTGTAATCTGAGATAAGCGGCAGCCAGGACAACGGCATTGCCGCACTTAATTCGACAGCTGCGCCGAAGCTTAAACTTCCCTCCGCAGCAGCTGCAGATGTTCCCTTAAATACAACCATGCTTAAAACAATTGTCAGAATAAACAGTGCCCCCATAGCAATATAATTCAGTCCGTCAATATTTTTAATCCCTATGGCAATCCATAGGATAATAAGTGCTCCGATTGCCAGACACCAAATCCATACCTGGCCGGCTCCCCACAGCTGCGCCGCAATCACAGCGGTCGCCTGGGCTCCATTAATAATCATAATAGCAGTCCAGCCGACCAGCTGCAGTATATTAAGTACAGCAAACAGCAGTGCTCCTTTCGAGCCAAATGACATTTTTACGGTTTCCATAGAACTTTTTCTGGTCTGGCCTCCAATCAGGCCGGCAAGGCAAAATAGTGTGCAGCCAATGAGATGTCCAAGTAAAATCGCTGCCATTCCGGTTTTCATGCCAAGAGGCGCAATATATGTCCCAGTTAATATTTCAGCGATAGATACTGCGGCCCCAAACCAGACCAGGCCGTTTCCAATTGTTGATGTCCTCTTTTCTTCCACTTTACTTCTCCTTTTTGCAATCAGATCCGAAACATATGATTCAGCGGCCCGCTTCCGTGCCCCAGATTTAAGCCTGCACGCAGCGCCCCCGATATATACTCTTTTGCTGCTTTTACACTGTCAGAAAGCGTGTCCCCCTTAGCAAGTCCACATGCAATGGCCGAAGATAAGGTACAGCCTGTCCCGTGTGTATTAGGGTTTTCTATGCGCTCTCCGTTTATCCACTCAAAGGTTCCTGCTTCATACAGCAGGTCATTTGCATCATTTAGATCATGCCCCCCTTTGACCAGTACCGCGCCTTTTGTAAATTCTGCAATCTTAACGGCAGCCTGCTCCATGTCCCCCGCATTTTTAATGTCCATTTTACAGAGCACTTCTGTCTCCGGAATGTTGGGCGTAATGACTTGGGCAAGGGGGATCAATGTTTTAATCAATGTCTTCGAAGCATCTTCTGCCAGAAGACGGCTTCCACTTGTAGATACCATCACGGGGTCCACCACAATATGCGCAGCCTTATATTCTTTTAATTTATCCGCAATCACTTCAATCAATGCTGCTGAGGACACCATTCCGATCTTTACGGCATCCGGATAAATATCTTTAAAAATACAGTCCAGCTGATTCGCCAGAAATTCAGGAGTCACCTCCATGATGCCATAGACCCCTGTTGTATTTTGTGCTGTCAGTGCCGTTATAGCACTCATCGCATACAATCCATGTGCCGTAATTGTTTTAATATCTGCCTGAATCCCCGCACCGCCGCTGGAATCACTTCCTGCAATTGTCAATACAGTTTTCATTTTACTCTCCTTCCAATCAAAGACTGCTGTCTTAAACGCTTTCGGAACTTACTCCCTAAACTCTGTCACCATGTCATGTGCTGCCTTTTCTATGTTTTCCGCCGCGATTACAGCCGACACAACTGCCAGCCCATCAATGCCGGTACCCTTAAAGTTGTGCAGCGTTTTCTGGTTAATTCCACCTATCACAACGATAGGCAGATTTACTGCACTGCGGATTTCCTTTAACTCCTCCATCGTGACCGGACGCGCATCTGCCTTCGTGTCTGTCGGATACATTGCGCCCACCCCAAGATAGTCGGCTCCGTCTTCTGCTGCCTGCCTTGCCTCAGAAAGTTTTGCCGCAGAAACGCCCACAATTTTGTCTTGTCCGATTATGCGGCGCACAACTTTTACAGGCAGATCGCTTTGTCCTACATGGACGCCGTCTGCATCAACCGCCAGTGCGATATCTACACGGTCATTGATAATGAGTGGTATATTATATTTCCTTGTAATCTTACGAATCTTCTTCGCTGTCTCATAGAATTCAAGTGAAGAAGAATTTTTTTCTCTCAGCTGGACAAGGGTGCAGCCTCCCTTTATCGCCTGTTCTACCGCCTCTTCCAAGGTATCCGTGCTCATCAAATCCCTGTCCGTGCAAAGATACAAAGTATAATCAATCTCATTCTTCTTCAATTTTCCCCATCTCCTCTATTGTTTCTTCATTTAAATTAGAAAGTGCATCGATAAGTGCCATATGGAAGCTTCCGGCTCCCAGTGCCCCTGCTTTTTCAAATGCAATTTCTCCGGCGATTCCCATGGACAGTATGCCTGCAGCGGCTGCCGTAAATGCATCTTCCTTTGTTCCGGCATATCCGCCTGTAATAGCACTTGTCATACATCCGGTGCCTGTCACCTTAGAAAGCAGTGGATGCCCGTTGGAAACCTTCACCACCCGTTCTCCATCGGTGATCACATCGATAGCTCCCGTAACTGCTACGATACAGCAAAGCTTCTTCGCCGCTGCAAGAGCTACCAAGCGGGCGTCCTTATTATTATCCTTGTCTGATGTATCTACTCCTTTTGTAGAAACCGAAAGACCTGCCACATAAGATACTTCCGATAAATTTCCCCTCAAAATCGTAATCTTCACCTGCTCCAGGATTTTCCCGGTTGTTTTGTTGCGAAGATCTGAGGCCCCTGCCCCAACCGGATCAAGAACAACCGGGATTCCCAGTTCATTTGCCTTCTTTCCTGCAAGAACCATGGACTCCACTGTTCTTTGGTTCAGCGTTCCAATGTTGATAACCAGAGCGGATGAAATGGATGTGATGTCCGCCGCCTCCAGAGTGTCATCCGCCATAATCGGTGATGCCCCAATGGCTAAAAGCGCATTTGCACAGTCATTGACCGTCACATAATTGGTAATGTTGTGAACAAGGGGATTTTCCTGCCTCATTCTGGTATTCAACCTTGCTGCTTCTTGTTTTATACCCATATTTTTTCTTCCTTTCTGTTATTTATGCAAAATAAAAAATGCTCGGGTACAAAACCTAAGCATTCCTTTATACTTTGTCATTTTGCTCCCTACGACGGTTTTAACCGACAGGTTCAAAGGGTCAGGATTAACGGTTATATACGCTTCCTTCTCAACTTCATCAGTCCCCCTGCATTTATTAAGTTGTATATAGTATAGCACATTCTTTCAGGTTTGCAAGTATTTCCGCTTGACTCGTTGCCCGCGGAAATAAATTGATTTGTAAGTGTGAGGGCTGTATAATAAAA
>NZ_SLZZ01000055.1 GCF_004346165.1 Muricomes intestini
CACCTCCGAATGACAGTATATCATTCGTTGATGTTGTATAATAGTTGCTGGATTTTATTTGCCTAAATCTGCTGGTTATAGTATACCACTTACACATCCACAATCCGGACTATATCGTAAGGCGACTAGACCCATTTGCAAAGCGAAAAGACAGATGTGATAAGTGTGATGGAGATGGTTGGGATTATGTTGTTACCGACAGATATTCGTCAAAGAAAGAAAAGAGGTGTAAGAATGTCTAATAGCAGTGTAAAGAAGCTGAGTTATAATGTACCTCTTTGGCATAAGCCTAATTTGTCGATTGAAGAAGCATCTATATATTCCAATATTGGAACAGGAAAACTTTATGAAATGACGGAAAAGCAAGATTGCCCGTTTGTACTTTGGATAGGAAGCCGACGAATGATAAAGCGAAAAATTTTTGAGGAATATATTGCAAATCAGTATTCAATTTAATGGAAAAGTCAAATATGCGATGAGCAAATTCGCATCGTTGGCTCAGTGTGGATTTTTGAGTATGCTGTAACCACGCAAAGGAGGTTACAGCATATGAACAACGAAAAAGATGAAACAATCTATAATGTCCCACTTTGGGAAAAAGTAATGCTTACAATTGATGAAGCCGCTGCTTATACAGGTGTTGGAAGCAGGAAAATCAGACAGCTTACTGATAATGAAAGATGTCCGTTCGTTTTATGGAATGGCTCAAAGCGACTTATCAAGAGAGAAGAATTTGTTGAATTTATAAAAAAACAGTATTCGATATGAGGAGGTATTATTGTGAGTAATCCAGTAAAAAAAGAAAGATTAGAAGTACCGATATGGCATAAGCCGTATCTGACCATTGATGAAGCTACTGCCTATACTGGCATTGGCAGAGAAAAACTTCGTGAAATGACAAGGTTTGCTGACTGTCCATTTGTGTTATGGGTGGGAAAACGCCGAATGATAAAGAGAGAATTGTTTGATGAGTACATTGAAAAAATGTATGAGATTTAGGAGGTGGAACGATGAATGTGGATTTTGCAGATAAAGAAATGATTGCTTATCGGGAAAGCCTTATAGAAAAGAAAAAAGAGCAGCCATTTTGGAAAAAGAAATGTTTGTCGGTAAACGAAACAGCCGCTTATACAGGCATCGGAAGGGGAAAAATACGAGAGTTAATGAAAAGGAAAGACTGCAATTTTATGACGACAGACGGTTATCAGGTGTATGTCATCATCGACAAATTTGTGAAATTTTTAAATAGCAGGAATGAAATATAGGAGGAACAGCCGTGGCAAGACCAAAACGAAAAGATAAAACAAGGACAGTTCTTCGCACGGGAGAACTTCAAAGAAGTGATGGAAGTTATCAGTACAGTTGGACTGATGAAAACCATAAAAGAAGATATGTCTATTCAAAAACGCTTGAAGCACTCAGGATTAAAGAGGAAGCGATTGAGAAAGACAAAAGTGATGGCATAAAAGCGGAAGCACGATATGTTACACTCGATGATTTATATGAGTTATGGAAAGACCTGAAGAGAGGATTGAAAAACAACACTTTTGAGAATTACAAATATATTTATGAAACCTTTGTACGTCGGCAAATCGGTTCTAAGAGAGTCTCAACATTTTTGAAATCAGATATTAAGAGATTTTATAATTATCTGGTTGACGAGCGAGGATTGAAACCTGCAACAGTTGATGGTGTCCACAACATTCTTCATCAGATATTTGATATGGCGGTTGATGATAACTATATCAGAAACAATCCGACAAATAATGTTTTGAGGGAATTGAAAAAAGCTCATTGCTTCAAGACAGAGAAACGCAGGGGACTTACTCGACCTGAACAGGAATTGTTTATGGATTATCTGAAGAACTCTAATACAGCAGTGTATTGGTATCCAGTGTTTGCAGTAATGCTTGGAACGGGATTAAGAGTTGGAGAAGTTACAGGACTCAGATGGTGTGATATTGATTTGGAAGATGGAATTATAGATGTTAATCACACGTTGGTTTATTATGACCACAGAACTTCTGAAGGAAAAAAGGGCTGCTATTTCAATGTGAATACTCCAAAGACAGAAGCCGGAAATAGACAAGTTCCGATGCTCGATTTTGTTAAAGAAGCATTTGTTATGGAAAAACAACGACAAGAACTGCTAGGGGTTCACTGCGAAGCAACCATAGATGGATATACAGATTTTATATTTCTCAATCGTTTCGGACAGCCACAACATCAATCGACTTTGAATAAGGCAATCCGACGCATTATCCGTGATTGCAATGATGAGCAGTTTTTGAAAACAGAAAATCCAGAAGTGCTTTTACCGCATTTTAGTTGTCATTCGCTCAGACATACATTTACAACGAGAATGTGTGAAGCAGGTGTAAATATAAAAGTTATTCAGGATACACTCGGACATAAGGATATAACAACAACCTTAAATATCTATACTGATGTAACAAAGGAACTAAAAAGAACCGAGTTTGATGGACTGGATAAATATTTTAATAATTCAATAGCGTAGGAAAAAGTGGCGTACTTTAAAATGAAAATTGGTACGCTGCTTTTTTTGGTCTGATTGACTTGTTCAATAATAAAGATTATAATTTAGTAAGCAATCCGATTGAAGAACCCATTCTCTCAATCGGGATTTACATCAAATACATCAAATAATACAACTACTTATGCGGAAAGCAATTAATTTTAAAGGTAAACAAGGCTTTTTATTTGGTTGTAAACAGCAAAGTAGGGAGTTGCTCAGGGATATGAGTGGTTTCAGAACTGCGTCGGAGAAAGTCCCGACGATGAAGTCCTTGAATGGTGTAAAAACGGAAAATGGTGTAAGTTCTAAGGCTTCTGAAGCTGCCAAAAATGATGTAAAAGCCGAGCCTGAGAAGATTGATTTTTCCAATGTGAAAATCGAGCCTCTATTTGAGGAAATGGTAGATTTTGGAACATTCAGCAAGTCAGATTTCAGGGCAGTTAAGGTAAAAGAATGTGAAGCTGTTCCAAAAAGCAAGAAGCTCCTGAAATTTGTTTTAGATGACGGAACAGGCACAGACAGAGTGATTTTAAGCGGTATTCACGAGTATTACGAGCCGGAAGAACTGGTTGGCAAGACTTGTATCGCAATCACAAACCTGCCGCCAAGAGCGATGATGGGAATTGATTCCTGCGGTATGTTAATTTCCGCAGTTCACGAAGTTGACGGCAAGGAAGGACTCAATCTTTTGATGGTAGATGACCACATTCCGGCAGGTGCAAAACTCTACTAATGATGTACCGTTTTGTCCTGCAAAACGAGATGTACTTCATTTTTTAAAAAATGCAAAATTTACACTTTTACACCAAACTTACACCATTTGATGTAGGAAAATGTGCAGAGGTGAAAAAATTGCATAATCACAGGCGATATAATAAGATTTATGAGGGCGGTGTCTGAATATACGGACATCGCTCTTTTCATAGACAGATTTCTAAACGATGTTAAGAAAATTAGCAAATGTGATTACATTAATTGTAAGCGATGAATAACATAGCGTTCCAAATTTCAGATCCGATATGAGATAATCTATCTACATGAAGTAGATGAATCAGGATTTGCCAATACTTGA
>NZ_SLZZ01000056.1 GCF_004346165.1 Muricomes intestini
TGTTATTCACCATTTTACATGCCCCTAATCTTTTCCTTTTCAAGCAAATTAAAAGAAGGTACTGAGTAAATTATTCTGATGCATTATGCGTCAGATTGTTTTATCCAGTACCTTCTTGTGTTATCATACCCTTGTTGCTTATAAATAAAGCAGCAGAAATCTCCCCTACCAAAGCTTGATTCCTGCCGCATGCTCAAGTCTGTGGTAAACCACATCCTCACATGCTTATGATAACCATAAATACTGATTTTGGCAATCCTATTTCACAGGATTTTTACGATAAAACAATTAATTCCATTCAATTCCACCAGTTGACCTGTACTTGTGGGCATTCTGCCTGCCTTACCATCCATGCTTACTATGACCGCAGAGTGAAATCTGAAGATCATTCTGTAACGCTTCATATCTGCCGTGTCAAATGCAGGCACTGTAACAAAACTCACGCTCTGCTTCCTGCTCTCATTGTTCCTTATTCCCAAGTTTCATTCCCGGATCAGATAGATATTATCTCCCATTATGAGGGCTCCGGCGATTACTCTGAAATTATGGAAAAGACTCCTTCAATTGATGAGAACTGTATCCGCTCTATTATTCGCAGATACCTCCTCCACTGGTTCCAGCGCATTCTGTCTGCACAACGGTCCATTGCCACATCGTTATCCTTTATAAAGCACTGCTTTTCGCACTTTAGCCGTCAGTTCATGCAGATAAAAAGGACACCAAATATCTTATTTCTAACACCCACATAACCTTACACGACACCTCTTGTGGAATCTTCTATACTATAGAAAAACAAAGGAGGATTTCCATTATGACACAGGAACAAACACATGAAATCGCATTAATGCGCTATTCGGTCATCGCACCACTCATCTCCGGCCTTCAGGACTCATTTTCGTCCCATGCGGCTTTCTTTCGTGACGCTTCTGCTAAGGGTGTGACCGCTCCGGACGGCACAGTGAAACACTTTGCACCGACTACCATTAAAAAATGGTATAACCATTATAATCAGGGCGGCTTTGATGCACTCATTCCCAGTTCAAGAGCCGATCTTGGCAAGCCTCGCAAGATCGATGATGAGCTTCAGGAACAGATCCGATATCTTAAGACGAACTATCCCCGCATGTCCTCAGCTGCCATTTACCGCCAGTTACGCGACAATGGCAGTATTCGTCCCGATGATCTCTCAGAATCAACCGTAAACCGCTATCTGAACCGGCTGGCACTGGAACTTAAGACAACCACAAACCAGGATATGCGCCGCTATGAACGCCCCCACATCAATGAAGTCTGGTGTGGCGACAGCAGTGTTGGTCCTTATCTGAGAACTGACGATGGTAAAAAGCACAAAGTCTACCTGATTGCATTGATTGATGATGCCAGTCGTTTTATTGTTGGCATTGATGTCTTCTTTAATGACAACTTTGTAAATCTCATGTCGGTCATGAAATCAGCAGTTGCAAAGTATGGCCGTCCACAGATGTTCAATTTCGATAACGGATCCAGTTATCGTAACAAGCAGATGGAGCTTTTAGCGGCCCGTCTGGGTTCTGTCATCCACTATGACCAGCCATACACGCCAACACAAAAAGCCAAAATTGAGCGGTGGTTTCGCACCTGCAAAGATCAATGGATGGCAGCTCTAGACATCCGTGACTTTCATTCTCTTGATGAACTACGTGGAAATCTCATGGCTTATGTAAATAAATACAACCAATCCACTCATTCTTCTTTAAATGGAAAGACTCCACAGGATCGCTTTTTTTCTGAGCCTGCATGTATCCGCCGTCTTTCTGAGGAAGCCATCGACCATGACTTTTTGCTTGAAATTGAACGCCGTGTTTCTACGGACAGTGTCCTTACCATTGACCATGTGGAATACGAAGTTGACTGCCGTTTTGCAAAACAGCGTATCCGCCTGCGTTATTCTCCTGATATGGCGGAGATCTTTATTGTAGAACAGGATGGAACACTGACACCCATCCGCCTGCTCAACAAACAGGAGAATGCTTTTGTGAAGCGTGAGAAAATACATTTATGCAGAGGTGATGAATAATGGATTACACCATTCGATATGGTCTGGAATTCAATCCATTTTTAAAGAATTCCAAAGAGATACTGATCCACACAAACGAATACAAGGAAGCCCTGTTCCGTCTGGATTACCTGGCTAAAACCAAGGGCTTCGGACTGCTCACTGGAAGCCCCGGCAAAGGGAAAACAACCGCTGTACGTAACTGGGCCGCATCCCTAAATCCATCCTTATATAAAGTCGTCTATTCCAGCTTTTCCACCCTGACCACCAATGATTTCTATCGAAATCTCGTGACCGAATTCGGTGCACAGCCGGCATTCCGAAAGCCCGACAACTTCCGTACTATTCAGGATGAGATCACACGTCTTTCTGTCGAAAAACGAAAGACACCCATTATCATTATTGACGAAGCCAATTACATCAACAACTCGATCCTCAATGATTTGAAGATTCTCTTCAACTTTGAAATGGATTCCAGAGACCGCGCTGTCATTCTTCTCACAGGGCTTCCGACTCTGAGCTCTACGCTCAAGCTTGGTATCCACGAACCTCTCCGTCAGCGGATCGTCATGAATTATGAGATCGGCGGTCTGACCAAAGAAGAAGGCCGGGAATATATCCTCGAAAAATTGAAAAGTGCCGGATGCAGCCAGCTTGTTTTTGAGGATAGCGCAATCGAAGCAGTCCTCAATGCAGCGGATGGAACACCACGTGTCATCAATAAACTCTGTAATGCATGTCTTCTTATTGGTGACAGTTCCGGCTCGAATCTTATAACCTCTGATATCGTCATGAGATCAGTCAATGACAGTGAGCTTTAGGAGGGACGATTTATGGAACTAAACTATATCTGTATTGGAACGAGCGATATGAAACCGAGGCAATGGAAGGGACATATCCAGATATTAAATGACTCTTCTCCATACGAGCTTGAAGTCACCGCCAGACACAGCAGCTTTCATATCCTCTGTGGCAAACACGAGTATGGTAATTACGTTTGCATTCCAAACTGGAACATCGGAACAGAACTGGCTGGACTATCTGACCGCTTCTGGAATTTCGAGCGTCTTACCACGTATTATCCAGAACTTTCCTCGGTTGATGTCACCAGTATTACCTGTGCATTAGCAAAACTAAACGAGTACATTTCTACCAAAGGAGAAGCAGGGTGACCTGCTTTTTCTACTGTTCCCATAATCTGCATCATTTCTAATTGAACCAAACAACTTGCAGAAACAGTAGCTGATAAAGTGACTAAAACAACTGTTCAGCAAGCTTTTTAGGATAAAACAAACTGCATGGAATAGGTGCTTCTAATTTGCCGGACAACAC
>NZ_SLZZ01000057.1 GCF_004346165.1 Muricomes intestini
GTAAGCGATGAATAACACAGCGCATAGACTTTCCCCATCGCTTACATTTTTGTGAAAATTTTAAACAGTTAGGGCTGGATGATCTTCAACCGTTATTATTTCAACATCTATTAATCCAGAACAATGCTCTTTTATGAAATCACTCCATGGCAGTAATTGTTCAATACCTTCGAGCCCATTTTTGTGACCCGGCATGTACAATAGCAATGTATAGATATATTGGAACACGTTCAGATTGTTTGCTTTTGCTGTCTCTACGAGACTATATATGATGGCACTTGCATTTGCACCAGCGACTGATGCATGAAATAGGGAAGCTTTCCTTCCGATTGCATAAGATTTTGCCATCCGTTCACAATAGTTGTTCGATAATTCGAGGCGGCCATCCTGCAAATAGGTGCATAGACTATCCCTGTGATTTTGGGCATAGTTCACCGCTTTTTCCAGTTTGCTGCCTTTAGTAGTATTCAGGGAATTAATCCATTTCCAGAAATTATCCCATACTGGAACTTCCTGCTCTAAGCGTTTTGCTTTTCGTTCTTCCGGTGGTAAATCCTTGAATTCCCGTTCCAGATAGAAGAGTTTGTTGCAATAAGCAACACCGATTTCCGCTGGAATGTACTTATCAAGATCACTTTGGGGAATTACTGGCTCCTTGATGGCTATGGGGGAATTGATATCCAGCAGCTTCATGGTTTTCTTCTTCTGTGCAGGTAGTGCTTCATAAAACTTTCTTCTGCAGTGGGCCATGCAGCATGCAAGCAACACATCAATCACCTTATTGTAGCCCTGATATCCATCACACTGGAGCATCCCATGGAATCCTTCCAAAAATTCCTGTGGATGAATGCCGCCTCGACCTGGTTGATACTCATACATGACGATTTTGGGCAGACCATCCGTACCGGAAGTGTAAATCCACATATAGGATGTTGACTGTGCTTCCTTTCCTTCTTCACGAAGTACCTGACAGGTGGTTTCGTCGGCATGTATTACATCCCGCATGATCAATTCTCTATGAATGAGGTCATAGATAGGGAACAGATATTTTTCTGCGGCTATAATACACCAGTTTGCAAGAGTTTCTCTTGGGATTTTTGCTCCCAATTGAGTGAATGCTGACTCCTGCCTGTAATAAGGAAGCCCCATAAAACATTTGCTGAACATAACAAATGCCACTGCGGAAGCAGATGCAGGACTGTGCGGAATTAAAGCACTTGGAACTTCACCTTTTTTGAAACTGCCGTCATAATCCTTTTTGCAATCAGGACAAATCAGTACCTCCTGCATATATCGTACTCTTTCAACAATGGCAGGAGTAATACGGATTTCTTCCCTGACAAAGGTTGGTTTCATGGGAATCATTTCAGCATTGCACCAGTCACAGAAGCGTTCCTCCTCAGGCACAGGACAGATGATCTCTTTTACTGGAAGATTCCCATAAAGTTCATCCCTTGTAGCTTTTGGTTTGCGTTCTCTCGTATAGCTTTTTACCTGAACAGATTCTTTTTTAGCATCAGTTTCTGCAGTATCTTCTTTGTTAGAAGTTTTCTCACTTTTTACACCAAAGAATTGTCGTCTGAATTCATCCAGGGTTTCTTCGAGATTCGCTTTCAGGGTGCGTAGCTCATCAATCATGGTTCTTAATTCTTTGATGGTTTCTTCCTGCTCATTGATACGAGATGCCTGTGTCT
Organism: Muricomes intestini; assembly: GCF_004346165.1. Classification (GTDB taxonomy): domain Bacteria; phylum Bacillota; class Clostridia; order Lachnospirales; family Lachnospiraceae; genus Muricomes; species Muricomes intestini. The sequence continues at coordinate 1,695 of NZ_SLZZ01000057.1, forward strand.
CGATGACCATTTTTAAGAGTTCATTTTCACTTTGCGCTGACATCCCGTACCTCCTGACTTTTTCTTTTATTATATAAAAAATCAGGGGTTTTGACAAATGACAGCGATATCACGTATGGTCATTTTGACTGTGTATAACTTACTGTAAAACAGCGTAAAATCACGTGTTTTACAGTGTCTGCGGAAGTGTTATACACATCAATATCCTGAAATAAGCTGCAATACACGGATAAGTTTCCGATTCAGGGTATTGATGTGGACAACCACGGTTTTTTGATAAAATCGGGCGTCCATAAGTTTTTCATTTTCTCTATAATGCACAAATCAAAAGACTTTGTTGCTATTTTTAGGTACAGGACGGATCGCTTTCGGCTGGTCTATGGACAGGCCTTCCATCAGCCACCGAAACTCCTGCCTGGTAATTGCTCTTACCTCAGCAGCATTTCGGGGCCATTGAAATCTGCCTTCACTGTCTAAACGTTTATAGATTAAACAAAAACCGTCTTTGTCGAAATATAAAGCCTTGATCGTGTTACAGCGCTTACCGCAGAACAGATACAGCGCATTTGCATAAGGATCCATCTGATAAGTGTCCCGGATGATCGCCATGAGACCATCTATGCTGCGTCTCATATCAGTTTTGCCTGTTACAAGGTAAATCTTGGCAACTCCGGAAACATCACCTAACATAGAAACCGCAACGCAGTTATTGTATTCTGTATTACTTCCTGTGTTGCATTGTTGGCAATCTCAACTGTTATGCTATGAATGTTCAGGCGAACAGCAGAGGTATGATCAGTAGGGCTTGATGGTATTGGTGCCTTAGAAGTAATCGCAGGGACTTCCTCCATATGCAATGGAACTACTTCCTGGATATCGCTTCTTTGTCTCGTAAAACTATTTTCAGGAATATCACATGCCTTCTTGCGAAGCTGTTTTACGTGATAATAGAAGGTTGGCGATTTTATTTCATTCTCTTGCATCCATTGTGCATCAGATTTTCCGCTTGTACGACACTGCTGTATTAAATCAAACCAGTGACGATCAGACGCTGATAAATTTTGAGGGTATTCCATTGAGTATTTCATCTCCATTTCTGATAGATTATGAAGTAAAATGCTCAAACTCAGGAAGCATATATAGAGTAACACTCAACCGTCAAGTATTGGCAAATCCTGATTCATCTACTTCATGTAGATAGATTATCTCATATCGGATCTGAAATTTGGAACGCTATGTTATTCATCGCTTAC
>NZ_SLZZ01000058.1 GCF_004346165.1 Muricomes intestini
TGTAAGTGGTATACTATAACCAGCAGATTTAGGCAAATAAAATCCAGCAACTATTATACAACATCAACGAATGATATACTGTCATTCGGAGGTGAAGAAAGGATGGTTAGTTGGATGCATTACTATGAAATCCAAAGATTCAAAAGAAAAGGATTTAACAAGAGCCAAACTGCTAGAAAAATAGGAATTAACAGAGAAACAGTTGGCGTGTACTGGAATTTAACACCAGGGGATTATGCTGCAAGAGTTGAAGCAGCTAAAACAAGAAAAAAGAAAGCAGATCCTCACAAAGATTTTGTGCTGGAATGCCTGATGAAATATCCTGACATGTCAGCGGCACAGCTTTATGACTGGATCAAAGAACATACCTGTTTAGAAACACTGGACTTTCAAGAGCGGTGCTTCAGGGATTATGTGAAATCTATCCGGGAGGAATACGATATCAAGAAACCTGAAACATCAAGGCAGTACGAGGCAATGGAGGAATTGCCACCAGGAAAGCAGGCACAGGTGGATATGGGCGAAATCAGTCTGAAAACGATAAGCGGCCGCCATAAGAAAGTCTACTGCTTTGGAATGGTCCTGACCCATTCTCGCTACAAGTTCATCCTATGGCAGGAAAAACCATTTACCACAGATACATTTGTACAAGCTCATATCAAAGCATTTACCTTCTTTGATGGGCGTCCGCAGGAAATGGTTTACGATCAGGACAAGATACTTGCAGTCAGTGAGAACAATGGCGACATCATTTACACCGAAGGATTTCAGAGCTACATAAACGAAGCAAAGTTTGATATCTTTCTCTGCCATGGAGCGGATCCTGAATCCAAAGGACTGATTGAAAATGTCGTAAAATATGCCAAGCATGGCTTTGCGGAACATCGTATTTTCAAAGATATAGACAGCTTTAATACAGACTGCATTGCTTGGCTAAAAAGAACTGGAAATAAGAAAATACATGGAACAACACAAAAGATACCAGCAGAGGTATTTTCTCTCGAAAAGGAATACCTCATACCAGTATCTGCATACAACTTCACAGTTGCTGTTAATGACAGTATAGATTATCAGGTCAGAAAAGACAACATCGTTTTATACAAAGGAAACCGCTATCGTGTGCCAAAAGGTACTTATAGTGCAGGAAAACGTGTATTCATGATTGTTGAGAATGATATCCTTTCCATCACAGATACCCTGACAGGTGAAATCTATGCAACGCACCCTCTCTGTCATGACAAAGGGAAATTAATTGGTCAGAAAAGGGATGAACGTGATAAGAGCAAGTCATTACAAGAACAGGAGAAAACTGTTCAGGAACTATTTCAGAATGATGAACTGGTTGTGCCGTTTTTAGAACATATCCACCAGGCGAAGCCCCGCTATTACAGAGATCAGCTTGGTGTGATAAGAAAACTTTTTGAAGAATGGGACACAGAGCTTCTGATTCACGGACTTCACTATTGTTCGGAAAAAGGACTGTATTCTGCTGGGGATTTGAAGTCCAGTATTATTTATCTGAAACAGATAAAAACAGAACCGAAAAAGAAAGAAAATATGTCAGCACTCCCCTCCAAGTACCGAGGGAATATGCCAGAAATACGAGATTTAAGTGTGTATGAACAAGCAATGGGAAGGAGTGTTGTAAATGGATAATCTACAGGAAATCAGAACCTATGCAGGAACGCTGGGGCTGATACATACAAAGAACGAGCTTGAAACAATCGTTCATGGTGCAGAAACAGAGGAATCAAGCTATGTGGCATTTTTGCAGAACATACTGAGCAGTGAAATCCGGTATCGTCAGGATAAGGCAAAAGATAAGCGCATCAAAGACGCAGGATTTCCATATCCAAAGTATTTAAAAGACTTTGATCTGAGTTTCTGCCAGTCCATAACAAAAAAACAGTTAAATCAGCTATCGGAGCTGACCTGGATTGATGGTCTGTATAATCTTATACTTTCGGGACCGCCTGGAGTAGGTAAAACGCATCTGGCGATAGCGCTTGCCCATCATGCGTGTGAAGAAGGTTATAAAGCCAGTTATGCGACCATGCAGTCCCTCATGCAGTGCCTTCGCACATCAGAAATAGACCGCCGGAGCAGAGCAAAGATGAACCGGATCCAAAAATCAAACCTTCTGGTTATTGATGAGGTTGGATATCTTCCGATTGCGCCAACAGAGGGAAATCTGTTTTTTCAGCTGATATCAGAGCTTCAAGAACAGACCTCCATTATCATAACAACAAACAAAGGATTTGAAGAATGGGCGGAATTTCTGGACGATGCAGCATTAGCAACAGCAATCCTTGACCGGCTATCATACCGATGCGATCGAATACAGATGGCAGGGAAAAGCTATCGATTGGAAAACAGAAAAACTTTTTTAGAGGAAGGGGGGACAACGGATGAAATTTAATAAGCACATATCTCATGAAGTGGAAGAGTTTCTAACTACTCAGTATAAGGAATATATAAAAGAAACACCAATGACCAAGAAAGAAATGAGAGCTCTGCGCGAATGGGTGAAAGATGGACATAGTGTATACGAGAATACATGTGGCGCATGGGCAGATGGGCAGGTCCCGGTAGAATTTTTGACGTCCTATCGTGATGAAGAGTATATCCGTCAGCATACCCAGGGAATGAATTCAGAGGAAGCAAGGAAGTTTGCAATGGCTTATTATGGCTGGGATGATAATGACGAAGAGGTGGACCGATATCTTGAGAGTATTCCGGGAGAAATGACCCCACCCGTTTACGCCATTCCAGATAGGGAACTTCCATTTAGTTAAAAAATGCTCCGCGGATCAACCACGGAGTGCTATAAGCAAAAGTGCTGGATTTTATTTGCCAAAAAACGCTGGAAAATAATTTCCACTTTTTGCTGGAAAGTACTTGCCGTTTACA
>NZ_SLZZ01000059.1 GCF_004346165.1 Muricomes intestini
TGTTTATTGTATAATAAAAATACAGAAAGTTGCAAAACAAAAATGTAGGTCGTTGCACCTACAAAATGTAGGTAATTGCAAAGTATCCTGACAGTATCCCTGGAACGGGCAGCATTTATTGGATGGCTCCCAAGTTGGAACTGTAAAAACCCATTGCAGACATACAAATAAACCAGTAACCTTGTTTTGTTGTAGCAAACAAATAAAACAAGGAGGAAAGGAGTATGACTACAATGGATCAGATTCATCGTATCAGAGAGCTCTACTACGAGCAAGGAAAAAATCTGATAGAGATCGCAATCATTATGAATTGTGACTGGCGCACAGTTCGCAAATACGTGGATATGGAGAATTTTAATTCAGATCCACCAGCCCCACAAGAAACGGAGCACATATCTAAGCTAGACCCATTCAAGCCAACCATTGACAGCTGGCTGACTGCTGATAAAAAAGCTCCCAGAAAACAGAGGCACACAGCAAAGCGAGTGTTTAATCGCCTGAAGGACGAAGTGAAAGATTTTGATTGCAGCTATCGTCTTGTTGCCACGTATGTTTCAGGCAAGAAGAAGGAACTTAACCTTAAATATCGAGAGGGATATATCCCTCTTGTCCATTCACCCGGCGAGGCTCAGGCTGACTTTGGCTATGCCGACTTTTATGAAAACGGTAAGCTTCATCATGAAGCAAAATATCTTGTTCTCAGCTTCCCTTACAGCAATGGTGGTTACCTCCAGCTGAATTATGGGGAAAATATGGAGTGCCTTTTGGAAGGGCTTGTTGCCACCTTTGAATACATAGGCGGTGTACCTACTGAGATTTGGTTTGATAACACGAGAACCATTGTGACTGAGATCATTAAAGGAGGGAATCGAAATGTTACCGAACGCTTTCAACGCTTCTGCGAGCACTACCGATTTAAGGCATTGTTTATGAATCCTGAATCCGGGTGGGAAAAAGGAAATGTGGAAAACAAGGTTGGCTATCTCCGACGAAACGAACTTGTTCCAGTGCCTGAATTTACAAGCATAACCGAGAAAAACAAAGAACTCTTTTCTGCCTGTGACGAGGATATGGAGCGCGAGCATTACGAAGATAATAACGGCAGGTTCATCAGCGAACTTTTGGAAGATGATAAAAAAGCATTTCTTCCATTGCCGCCCACTGCATTTGATACTGCACTATATACAACGGCACGCACTGATAAATACGGCAAGTTTACTCTTGATCATGGAAAGCATCGCTATTCAGTATCCCCTGCCTTCTGTGAAGATACCGTCCGTTTAAGGATGACATCTTCAGAAGTCATCGTCATGGACAGCAGCCTGCACGAAGTAGTAACTCACAGGCGATTGTATGGCGATGAATGCGAAAGTATGGATTGGATTCCGTATCTGAAATACATTGCACGAAAACCACGATCTTTAAAGAACAGTGGAATATACAGTATGATGCCTGAAAACATGCAGATCTACATGGATAGCTGCGAAAGCAGTGAACGTGGCAAGGTGTTAAAAGTACTCGCAGAGCTTACTGAGCGCAGCGGCTTCCACAGCGCCCTGCATACAGTAGATGAAGCGATATGCTTTCATGCAGCAGATCCAGACAGTCTGCAGAACTTATACAGACGCACTTACGCAGAAGTTCCATTACTGCCACCGCTTGATAATGGAAGCGGTATCCCATCACAGAAAGTCATCCCATTCAGGAATGATTTAGCTGGCCTTGATGCGGTCCTCAAGAGAGGGGGTGCATTAAATGGCTGATATACAAGAATCCATTGCTTTATGCTGCAAGCAGTTACGTTTATCTTCAAATCTTGCAGAGAGAGCACTCACACAGGAAGGAGCGACCAACCAGGAATACCTTATGAACCTACTGAGTAATGAAGTAGCATACCGTCAGGAACACCGAATTATGAAACTGCTGAATACAGCAGGATTTCCGAAGCTGTATACCAAAGAACAATTCCGTACTGACGAGATCGATTTTCCGGAAGGAGTGTCCCTTGATACTTTGCTAGAGCTTGATTTCTATCATTCCGGCAAAAACATCATCATGTATGGTGGGAGTGGAACAGGAAAAACAATGCTATCCACATTGATAGGACTCTCAGCATGTAACCTGGGAATTTCAGTAAAGTTTTACAGGACCGCAGGACTTATCAATCTGTTTTCAGAACATCAGGCAAAGGGGACTTTGTCATCGCTGAAAAAGAAACTAAACAGTGCAGGAATCCTGATACTTGATGAATTCGGATATGTTCCTTATGACCGAACCGGAGCACAGCTTCTCTTCGACTATCTTTCCGAAATTCATGAGCAGAAGCCGGTGATTTTGAATACAAATCTGGAATTCTCGCAATGGGTCAATGTTCTTTATGATCAGAGAATGACAACTGCACTCATCGGAAGATTGACTCATCATGTGGAACTCATCTTATTCCCTGGTGTAAACAACCGTCTGCGTGAATCCAGTATTAATGAAGCGTTCACAAGAATAAATACTCAGGAGGCAGCTAATAATGGCTAAAAACAAAAAAGAAATCAAGAAACTATATAAAAATCTTCAAGAAGTTTGCTCTGAGATGAGTGACCATATCTCATGCCTAAGTGAGGAGCAGCAACGGGATGAAACAGAATTGAGATACCTTAAGGAGTTCATCCGTTATAAGGAACAGGAAGAAGAATATCATTATTTTCGTGAAAATGCACATGAAGAATATGAGGAAAATATGCCCTTTTCAAACCTTACACTTTAACAATTAAATATGTCTGTGATGGTGATATGTCAGTCAATATGCGGCTGGCACATGCCATTGCAATTACCTACAAAATGTAGGTGCAACAACCTACAAAAACTTTTTGCAATTTCCTACAAAAAGGTCTTGCAAAAAACA
>NZ_SLZZ01000060.1 GCF_004346165.1 Muricomes intestini
CCTGAGTTTTGAAGTTTAATAAGCATTAACGAACCGGTATCCCTTGTGGTTACTGGGTTTTTTATGTCAATATATTCTATTTTCTTGCTGTGGTGTATTGTGTTATTTCCCAATATATGGTATAATATAAGGGATTGGAGGGGTGCATTATGTTTCTTAAAACCATCACGAAAAAGGGCGTTACCCGCCTTTACTTTTACGAATCCTACTACGAACCAAGCAAAGTTAAAGGAGAAAAGGGGCGGATCCGTCAGCGTTCCCTGAAAAGCCTGGGTTCTCTTGATGAACTAAAAAAACTTTATGATGATCCGATTGCACACTTTACTGAGATTGCAAAACAACGTAGCAAAGCACAAAAAGATGCTTCCCAGGCTTCTATCTCCATTGATTTAAGCTCTGTTATGACAGAAAGTGAAGACTGTATTAAAAATGTAGGCTACGGTATCCTCAAGGAGATCTACAAGCAGTTAGAACTGGATATATTTTGGAAAAACAAGGCAAAAAAGAGGAACATGCAGTTTGACCCGGATAGCATCTTCCGTCTCCTTGTTATCTCCCGTGTTCTCTTTCCAGGATCAAAGAAACAGACATATGAGAACAGAAATATTTATTTTGAAAGGATTGAGGGCTTCGCTTTGGATGATGTATACCATGCCCTGTCTTTTATAGAGGAGAATCAGGAAGATATGCAGAAATGGATTTTTGAGCATTCCGTAAAAATCTGTGGCCGGGATCTTTCCACTACCTATTTCGACTGTACGAATTATTACTTTGACATCGGGCATTCTGACCTTGATACTCTGGGTGATGACGGCAACCCGGTCGACAGGAACGGAAATAAAACGGCGCCAAAATATCGCAAGCGTGGGCCCGAAAAGAACCACCGTCCCGATCCGATTGTAGAGATGGGTCTTCTGATGGATAAGAATGGCATTCCCCTGGCCTATGACCTTTTCCCAGGGAACGAATCTGAAAAGGTCCATATGCGGCCGATCGTCAACCGCCTAAAAGATGAGTTTACTGATATGCGCGTTATCTTTGTTGCCGACAGGGGCCTTAATACCTCAGATAATATTTACTATCTCAATGGGGACAATAAATGTGACAACAACCAGCGGGATGGCTATGTGTATGGCCAATCTGTCCGCGGTGCAGATGAAGAATTCAAAAAATGGGTGCTTGGCAGAGGGTATCATACGGATAATCTCAAAGATGATGAAGGCAACGAAATTAAATTCATACATAAGTCCCGGATTTATCCCAAGAAGCTCAATGTCAATGTAACCTCCGCCGATGGGAAACATAAGAAGAAAAAAACTGTATCAGTGGACCAGAAACAGATGGCTTATTACTCCGAGAAATATGCTAAAAAGCAGCGCCGTGATCGTGAGATTATGGTAGAGCGTGCCAAGGATCTGATTAGGAATCCAAGGAAATATGACCGGGTAACTTCCGCCGGTTCAGCGGCATATGTCCAGAATATTTCTTTTGATAGGACGACCGGTGAGATTATGGACGGAAAGGAGCTTAGTCTTAATCTCCCTAAGATAGAGGAAGAGTCTAAGTACGATGGCTACTACTCGATTGTTACAAGCGAATTAAATATGAAGGACTATGAGATGAGAGAAACGTACCACGGATTAGGGCGAATAGAAGAGACCTTCAAAATATCAAAATCTGATTTCGATTCCAGGCCTGTTTTTGTGAGAACGAATGAACACATAGACGGGCACTTTGCCACATGCTTTACAGCACTTGTGCTCATCAGGATTCTCCAGGCAAAACTTCAAAATAAGTATCCTGTTGGTAAAATGCTGCAGGCACTCCGAAAGTATTCCTGTATTCGGATTGATGCGAATACATACCAGTTTGTTTACTTTGATGAAGTCCTGAAATCCTGTGAAGAGGCTTTTGGGCTCAAGTTAGACAGCAAATATAGAAACCGTCTTCAAATCCGCCGAATGTTGAAATACTGATTGTTTCAAGCAAAAAAATTTTCAACTTCTTTAAAATTTGCCTTGGTACCACATATAGGCGAATTGGCAGAAAGCCTATGTTTAAAAGCTTTCTGCCATATTTACTTCAAAACTCGAGAT
>NZ_SLZZ01000061.1 GCF_004346165.1 Muricomes intestini
TATGGGAGTCAGACTGTCCGAGATAAGTTGGATGGTCAAAAGGGAAACAGCCCAGACCTGCGGCTAAGGCCCCAAAATGTGTGTTAAGTGGAAAAGGATGTGGGATTTCAAAGACAGCTAGGATGTTGGCTCAGAAGCAGCCATCCATTCAAAGAGTGCGTAATAGCTCACTAGTCGAGAGGTCCTGCGCCGAAAATGTCCGGGGCTCAAACACACTGCCGAAGCCCAGGAATTGATGAATGTCAATTGGTAGAGGAGCATTCTTAAGAGGAGGAAGCTGTACCGTAAGGAGCAGTGGACCCTTAAGAAGAGAGAATGCCGGAATGAGTAGCGAGAGGAAGGTGGGAATCCTTCCGGCCGAATATCTAAGGTTTCCAGAGTAAAGCTGATCTGCTCTGGGTAAGTCGGGGCCTAAGGCGAGGTCGAAAGACGTAGCCGATGGACAACAGGTGGAGATTCCTGTACTATACCATGACAGAACTGTGGGGACGCAGGCAGAGAGCGCATCCCGGGAGTGGAAAACCCGGGGCAAGCGGAGAAGGAGTGCATCAGGCAAATCCGGTGCATAATCCAAAGACGTGACGCCAAGCGAACTAAAGTAGCGAAGTGCGTGAGCTGACTGCCGAGAAAAGCCGCTATTGTTCATGGTATACCCGTACCGTAAACCGACACAGGTGGATGAGGAGAGAATCCTAAGGCCGACGGGAGAAGCATTGTTAAGGAACTCGGCAAAATGACCCCGTAACTTCGGGAGAAGGGGTGCCTGGGGAACCAGGCCGCAGAGAATTGGCCCAAGCAACTGTTTAGCAAAAACACAGGTCTATGCAAAACCGAAAGGTGAGGTATATGGGCTGACGCCTGCCCGGTGCTGGAAGGTTAAGGGGAGAGGTTAGCATACGCGAAGCTTTGAACTTAAGCCCCAGTAAACGGCGGCCGTAACTATAACGGTCCTAAGGTAGCGAAATTCCTTGTCGGGTAAGTTCCGACCCGCACGAAAGGCGTAATGATTTGGGCACTGTCTCAACAATGCACCCGGTGAAATTGAAGTACCAGTGAAGATGCTGGTTACCTGCGCCAGGACGGAAAGACCCCATGGAGCTTTACTCCAGTTTGATACTGGGATTCGGTATTGCATGTACAGGATAGGTGGGAGGCTAAGAACCCGTGACGCCAGTTGCGGGGGAGCCGCTGTTGGGATACCACCCTTGCAGTGCTGGGTTTCTAACCAGCGGCCGTGAACCGGCCGGGGGACAATGTCAGGCGGGGAGTTTGACTGGGGCGGTCGCCTCCGAAAGGGTATCGGAGGCGCTCAAAGGTCTTCTCAGAATGGTCGGAAACCATTCGGAGAGCGTAAAGGCAGAAGAAGGCTTGACTGCGACACCGACGGGTGGGGCAGGTACGAAAGTAGGACTTAGTGATCCGGTGGTATAAAGTGGGATTGCCATCGCTCAACGGATAAAAGCTACCCTGGGGATAACAGGCTTATCACTCCCAAGAGTTCACATCGACGGAGTGGTTTGGCACCTCGATGTCGGCTCATCGCATCCTGGGGCTGAAGTAGGTCCCAAGGGTTGGGCTGTTCGCCCATTAAAGCGGTACGCGAGCTGGGTTCAGAACGTCGTGAGACAGTTCGGTCCCTATCCGGCGTGGGCGTAGGATATTTGAGAGGAGCTGTCCTTAGTACGAGAGGACCGGGATGGACTGGCCGCTGGTGTATCTGTTGTTCTGCCAAGAGCATAGCAGAGTAGCCAAGCCGGGACGGGATAAACGCTGAAGGCATCTAAGCGTGAAGCCCCCCTCAAGATGAGATATCCCATAACGTAAGTTAGTAAGACCCCTTGAAGACGACGAGGTAGATAGGGCAGAGGTGGAAGTGCAGCAATGCATGGAGCTGACTGTTACTAATAGGTCGAGGGCATAACCAGACAA
>NZ_SLZZ01000062.1 GCF_004346165.1 Muricomes intestini
TGTCTCGTTCTAAGACTGTTGAATCTTTGGGCTATCTTGATGAATTGGAAAAACTATATGATGATCCTATTGCCCACTTTCAAAAACGTGTTGAAGAATTAAAAATCGAAAAAAATGCGATGCAAGCTCCCATTAACTTTACTTTTTATCCTTCCGATCGTTTGTGCACTGATGATACTTCTCTTAGAAAAAACTTTGGCTATGCTGCTCTAAGTAAGATTTATCATGAACTTGAAATTGATAAGTTCCTTATCAATCGTCAACGCCATTCAAAAGAGAAGTTTGATGCAAATACTATCATGAAGATGCTTGTGTATTCAAGACTTCTATCTCCAGCATCAAAGCAATCTTCCTTTGATAACAGAGAGCAATTCTTCGAAAAAACTGATTATTCTTTAGATGATGTTTACCGATGTCTCTCCTTCTTTGCAAAACACAAAGAAAATCTCCAGGTCTGGATGAATGACAAAATCAAAGAAAACTATCATAGAGACACAAGCCTTATCTATTATGATGTAACGAATTACTATTTCGAAACGGATAACCAAAATGATTTTCTTCGAAAAGGCGTTTCCAAGGAGCATCGTCCCAACCCAATCGTACAAATGGGATTATTCATGGATAACAATGGAATTCCTATCACCTACGAACTTTTTGCAGGAAATACCAACGACTGCCTCACCTATCGTCCAAACTTTGGGCGAATCAAAAAAGAGTTTGATCTTGGTCGTGTTATTTCTGTTGCAGATAAAGGAATGACCACTGGTGATAACATTTGGTATACCATTAACACTCCCACGAAAGATGGCTATGTATTCAGCATGTCTGTACGTGGTGCTGATAAAGAAATGAAAAAGTATGTGCTCGACGAAGAAGGTTATACCTGGCTGGGTACTGAATATAAAAGAAAGTCACGCAAGTACCCTCGCACGATTCAAGTCACCTCTCAAACCGGACGCAAGCTAAAGAAAACTGTACATGAAAAGCAGGTTGTCTTTTGGAGTGAGAAATATGCGAAACGAGCAAAAGCCGATCGTGCTGCGGCTCTTGCAAAAGCTGCAGACCTTGCAAAAAATCCAGGTAGTTATACCCGAGCAACTTCTTATGGTGCAGCAAAATATGTAAAGAAAATCGATTATGATAAAGATACTGGTGAAATTTTAACCGCATCTTCCATCTTAGAAATTGACGAAGCAAAGCTTCGTGAAGAAGAGGCACTTGATGGTTATTATGTTTTACTTACAAGTGAAATGGATGAAAGTGATGACAAAATCATTGACATGTACCGAGGACTTTGGAAAATCGAAGAATCATTTAAGGTAACTAAAAGCGAATTAGAAGCCAGACCAGTTTATGTATGGACAAGAGAACATATAGAAGCACATTTTCTTACCTGTTTTGTGGCCCTTACCATCGCTCGCATACTTGAAACAAAGTTAGAGCAAAAATACAGCATTGGTAAGCTTCTGGAATCACTCTCTAAAGCAAGCTGTACCCTAATTCAACAGAACTATTACTTGTTTGATTACTACGACAATGTACAGAAAGACATCGGCAAGGTTCTTGATATTGATTTCAGTAAGAGAATCAGAACTCTTGGTGAAATAAAAAAAGTTTTAGCAGCCACAAAAAAGTGAAAATACACCATGAAAATATGACAAAAAGACAAACCCGCTAGTCAGCTTATTTGCTGGGCTAACGGGTATTTTTATACTTAATCATCTGCAAAAGTCAGG
>NZ_SLZZ01000064.1 GCF_004346165.1 Muricomes intestini
CCTTTCTGTTATGAAGTGACCTCTTGTCAAGTGTTAATTTCAAGAAATCACTCTTTTTTCTATTTCTTATTTTTCCAATGCCTGGAGCATATGGATAGAGCCTCAGATTTAACAGTTCCCGGCCTTGGCCACTCTGTTATACGTGGATCAGGTTTCCCTGCCGACAGGTCAATGGTCCGCCGTGAACTCTGCCATCTACTAGCGTGAATCAAAGTATTTTATTACCATGTCAACATAGAAAGGGCGCAGATAGTTCGAACCTTAAATGTTTTCTAAAGCCCTATCCATATGTTCCAGTCATTTTTCTGTCAGATGTATGTCGGACAAAGTCCGTCTTACATCTGGCTTGATTACTCTTCATGATATTCTGCTGATATTGTCAACGGCTTGCCGCCCATAGGCGGTGCTTTAGCACCCTTTACGATATCAGCTGAATATCGTACTCATTATGCGATATTATCTGTCATCAGTCCCCACATAAAGCATGCGAGTTCTCTGGCAATTGCAGCTGTTGCTACATTTCTGTTTAACCTCTTATTCATGGTCATTTTATAGAATCTCCGTCTAAGTCTCTCATTCGCTTTATCTGCATATGCTATGACTTGTGGCGTATTTCCTTCTTGCCTTTTCTTTAATGCGACAGATTTATGCCCTATATTTCCTCTTGTGTATGCTTGTGCAGCCTCTATCAGTAACCTGCGAAGATGACTGTTCCCCGCTTTTGTGAGCCCATATCGTTTTTGATTTTCATCACTCGTTTCTTCACTTGGAACAAGCCCTAGAAATGCTGCAAATTTTTCTGGTTTTGCAAATCGTTCGAAATCACCAACCTCTACAACCATTGATAATGACGTATGCGTTTTTACACCTATCAGGCAACCAAGTTTTCTGACTTTTCCCTCATATGTTTCTCCTGATGCAAGTTCCTCGATTCTCTGATCCAGACGTTCTATTTTCTCTGTGAAATACTCATAAGTAATCAGATATTCATCTAGGGATTCCTGAAACACTCCACCAAGATCTAAAGACTTTAACCATTTCATGTGTGCCATTGTCCAGTAAGTTTTGCCACCTTCAAATTTCTTTCCTAAACGTAAAACCAACGCCAGTATCTGTTGTTTCGTTTTCTTCAGTGTGATTTTCTGATCATCCCTCATTCGGATATATTCTTTAATGGCATTATCTTCATCTGTTGGTACATGTACTTCGCTGTATGTGTGATAGGCAAGACATCTTGCGATGTTTCCTGCATCTCTTTTATCTGTCTTTACTCTGCTTGTATTGGTTATTGCCATTGTTGACGGTGCTAGAATAATGCATTTTACACCATGATCTGTAAGCTGGTGATAGAGCGAATAACCCAGGCATCCAGCCTCATATCCACATACAAACTCTGTATCATCTGCAAATCGGGTTCTAAGTTGTTCAATATATTTTAATATCAACTTATAATCAGCAGACATTTTTTGTTTGTACATCACCTCATCCTTATCAAAGCTGTAGCAGCAAATTGTGTAACTTTCCTTATGGACATCCATTCCAACGTAAACTATACTATTCATATGTGGCCTCCTATTGTATGCGGTAATCCCTGTTACCATTAGTCTTTATCAACTAATATTTTACAGGTAAATCCACGAATCTACAATTGTGAGGTCACTTCATATTATCTA
>NZ_SLZZ01000065.1 GCF_004346165.1 Muricomes intestini
CAGTTGTTCGCCGGTGTACAGTTGGTTTTTGACCAGCAAACCAAAAACGAGTCGTACAAATTTACGAGATGTAAGCGCGAGTGCTCTCTTGTGCTGATGCTTGGTTACTTCAGCATACTTTTTAGCATAGTATTCGCCATATTCAGGAACATGGCGCCTGACGCTGTTCGCAGCTTCTCCTAAGTAATAACGGAGATAAGTATTACCTGCTTTTGTAATCGGATTATCTTCCGATGCAAAATCTCCAGAGTCGCTTTTTCGCCACGTGAGACCTGCATATTTAGCAAGTGCATCTGAGGAGTGGAAGGCTGTAATATCGCCGATTTCAGCGAGCATACCGCCAGCCCATACCGGACCTATTCCAGGTATGGATTTCAGGATGATGAATGCATTAGGGTTCATGCCGTTAATAGTTTTTTTGATTGCCTGATCTATCAGTTTTATCTCTTTTTGATAGGTCTGGATACAATTGAATGAACTTGCCAAAGAAACATTGAGAGGTTCATACATGCATTTATCCAATCGATAAGAATCTCTTGCAGCCTTTTTAAGAAGCTCAGAGGTCTTTGATATATCGGCAATGCGGTTTTTACTTTTATCAGCAAGGAACTGTAAAAGTTCTTCTTCGGAGGAATCCATAATCTCTTGTGGAGACAGGTATTGCGTTAAAACAGAAGAAGAAGTAGCACCATATATGTTGCTAAAGGGCTGCGAATCATCATCCAAAAGCTGAAGTTCACTAAATTTTAAGTAGAGATTTGATACCATATAGGTTTTCTCTCTTGTAATGCATTCGGCAAGATGAAGGCGGTGCCGGGTCAGGCGTTTCAATGCCAGAAACTGGCTGCCACGCCAAGGCTCGCATTTCTTAATACGGCCACATCGTGCAAAATCAGCAATGAGATACGCGTCAAGCGGATCAGTCTTATCCATGCCAATATAGGATTTACGGTAGTTTGCAGTCATCTTGGGATTTACACAAAATACGTAAGGTTTATAAGGCATGAGCGTCTCACAGGTAGACAGAAAATTAGCAATGTGGACGCTGTAAACAGAAGTGGACTCCAGTGTAGCCACGACCGTATTAAGGTTTTTATGATGTGCCATACAGTCAGCTATCATTGTGGAAAGTTCTTCCGCCCCAGGCTGGTTGTTCTTGAAAGAAGAGGAAATATACTTGTTCTCATCGAAATCGATGGCACATACAACGTTGGATTTAGAACTTACATCAATACCAACAAACAAAGTGGACATATAGTTGATCTTTATCATGTTATCACGCTCCTTTCTGATCAGGATTGTTGGAGTCTTAAGCAAAGGTTTATCCTGCACTGCATATGGTGACCGCAACCTCGCGTTATGAGCATTCATCCAGTCAGCATTTTTTGCTGGTGCTACGGCTGGAGATGCAGCTTCTGTGTAAGCGGAATGTGCCATATGTGCCAGGCTGCACGCTTTATAAGCAGTCTCGGACAAAGCCGGCTGAAAGGGGTGACAGCAGTGCCTTCGGACATCAGACTCTGCTGATATCATACCACAGGATTAACCATATAAAAAAGTAACTATTGA
>NZ_SLZZ01000066.1 GCF_004346165.1 Muricomes intestini
GAAATTCCTTTGTCGAATTATATTTCTATCTATAGTATTACCGCATCTGAAAATTTTATACCTTTTTTCGAAAAAATTTCATAGCAAATAAGACATCTATATTTGTTTTTTCGTGGGCTCTGCCCACACCCGGCCTCAAGTATAAATTATGAGTGCTCTGGGTATACTATAGATGCCGAAAGTATAAAAGTTGCCGGCGGTCCTTTGCAAATATATTAGGCCGCTGGCTCCTCTCTGATTACAGGTACGGTTGAATCCGATCTGGGTACAAAATCATCAGCTGGCTTAAAACCATATCCCAGTTGCGGTATCTTTGGGTCCATTTCTTCATGATATTCTGGGCGGCCATATACAGCATCTTCTCCAGCGATGCATCTGTCGGAAATGCACTCTTGGTTTTGGTTACCTTCCGGAACTGGCGGTTTACAGATTCCACAATGTTCGTCGTATACATTATCCTTCTTATATCATCGCTAAATTCAAAGAATGGCCTTACATTTTCCCAGTTCATCTCCCAATTACTGATTGCGTATGGATATTTCTTTCCCCATGTTTCCTTTACTTCTGCAAGGGCTTGTAACGAGGATTCTTCTGTTGGAGCCTTATATACAGCTTTAAAATCGGCGGCAAATTTCTTGCGATCTTTATAAGACAGGTACTGGAAAGAGTTACGCAGCATATGGATAATGCATCTCTGTACCACTGCCTGCGGATATACGGCTGCAATCGCCTCCTTAAAGCCTGGCAAGCCATCCACACAGAAGAATAGGACGTCCTTCAGCCCTCTGTTCTTCAGGTTGTTAAGCATTCCCAACCAAAATTTTGAGGATTCATTTGCACCGACTGTAATGCTCAGGATGTCCTTGGTTCCATCCAACTGAACTCCAAGCGCAACATAGGCAGCCTTCTTTACAATACGTCCCTCATCCCGGCAGGAATAGTGTATGGCATCTAGGAAACAGAAAGTATAAATCGGCTCCAGAGGACGTGTCTGCCATTCCTTTACATTCGGGAGGATTTTATCTGTGATCTTGCTGACCATATCGGCAGAGAGCTGTATTCCATACAGATCCTCGATCTGGTCATGGATATCTCTGGTACTCATGCCACGGGCATATAGGGAAATAATTTTTTCCTCTATCCCGGAAACATCCCGCTGATGCTTCTGAACAATCTGTGGTTCGAATTCTCCATTTCGGTCTCTTGGAATTTCGATTGGAATTTCGCCATACTGACTCTTTACCATTTTAGGTGAATAGCCGTTCCGTTTGTTGGTAGTGATGATGTCATCTTTTGCATTTTTGGGATAGCCGATGGAAACATCCATTTCTGCTTCCAAAAGCTCTTGCAACATATCCTTGAAACTTTCACGAAATAATTCGTAAACATCAGATACGCTGTTAATGTCATTTTCTGAAATAATTTGTCTTAATTGCTCCTTTGCAATAGCCATAATAATAGGCTCCTCTCTGATAAGAATATTCATATTTAATTCTTTCCAGATTGGATCCATTTATTACCAAAGACACAAAATTTATGACACTACC
>NZ_SLZZ01000067.1 GCF_004346165.1 Muricomes intestini
GCCGGAACCGGACTTTAGGAGAATTATTCTTTTATGCCCAATGGGGCAGACCCTCTATCTAAGCGACCAGCTTAAAGCAAAGTTGACGGTATGCCGGACGTTTTGTCCGGAACCAGAGCCTGACGCCCTCTTTCGCATACGACAGTATGCCTGAGATGCCTTTTGCCAATCGGTAATAGCAGAAGAAAACTTTTTCCTTGATGGGATCTGCCGTTTTTATGATTGAAACCTTGAGTGCATTTGTCTCTTCTTCCATTGAGATCAAGGCCAGAAACGCCATGCATAAGGTGATATAAAAGTTAAGCGCATTGATTGCACAAAGCTTCCGTACGCGGAAGTTTTCAAACTGGAACATCTGTTTTTTACAACGGAAATATTCTTCAATTTTCCATCTGGAAAAGTATGTTCGTGCTACACGGATAACATCTTCTTTTGATTTGATTTTTTTATTGGTGGCAAGCATCATTGGATGTGCGGTGATGCCATAAACCAGCACAAGATAAATATCTTTTCTTGATGCAGTGATCTGTACCTTCACATGGGAGAGGTATGCATCATGGTCTTTTCCTTTGTAGAAAACACTGGTTTTCACCTTGCCTTTACGGCGGTTGCGAAGCTGGGTCGCAGGAGTCCATTTGTTATGGTAAAAAAGCTTGCGGTTGGACTTAAGGCGGATGACGTAATCCTGTCCAAGGTCATCAAGCTTAAGAAACATCTTGTTGTCGTCATACCCACGGTCCATGGCAAAGGTTGCTTTTCCAAAGAGAGCAGCACTCTGCTGGATCGCATCAAAAGTGATGGTATTTGTGGATTTATAACCTTTTTCAGAAGAGGAATGGATTCTGGAAAAGATACTGACTGGATGATTACTTTTTGTAAGGACGCAGGCTTCTGTGACATGATACCCTTTCTTGTAAACATTTTTAGTGGATGTGCTTTCGGAGCCATCCCGAACAATGCCAAGAGCTTCAAATTTATAACCATCTGGTTTTACAACGTCACTGTCATCAATGTGAATAACCGGTTCCGCCGGAACCCATTTTTTAACCGCATGAAGATAGGATACAGCTGCCTTTGCAGGAACTCCTTTGTCAAGATGTCTGGAAAGGCGGTCAACAATATTTATCTTCTTAGAATCCTCGTGGAGTTGGTCAACGACATCTGTTAGCAGACAACTCCCAGCCGCCAGCATACCGTAGGTGATATCCGCAGTGAATTTTCGATCTGGCTTAGATAGATGCCTGGAAATTTTATTTGTAAAAGTTAAGATTTTTCGTTTCAGTGCATAGGTAATTGATGTATAATTAGCCATAGGGAATCTCCTTCTTTTTTGTTTAGTAAGATTTTTCTTTGATAGCTTAATTTTACATCAAAAAGGAATCAGATTCCTTATATTTGGGACATTTTTTGAAAGTTGTTTATAAAGACATGGTTTAATTCAGGTCTATGTGGATAAAACTGCGGAAACTCAAG
>NZ_SLZZ01000068.1 GCF_004346165.1 Muricomes intestini
GGAGCAACACCGGATGGACGTGATGCATATATGTCTGTTGCAGATGGGCAGTCACCAATGAGAGGGACCGATGTGAATGGACCTACAGCAGCAATTCGGTCTGTAGCAAAACTCCATAATGAGTTGTTCTCCTGTGGTTCTCTTTATAATATGAAATTTACTCCTGAAGAATTAGTATAAAATAAAGTCCTTTTGAATGAACGTCTTTTGAACATAGAAGTACCTTTATGTTCAGAGGGCGTTTATTTTTAATGCGGATAATAAAACTAAAAATAGTGCACCTTTTACAAAATAAAATAGGTTTTAAAAAAAATAACTAATTGATAAAATGAATACAACAAGAAAACATACAATTCGCACAAGAGAGTGGGAGGGAAAAGGAGAAAATTATGGAAATAAAAGATTCCTATCAGATTTCAACGGAGCCTGTAAGATCAGAAAGGATTGATACACTACACAAGTATATCACTAATTCTCAATATGGTGTTTGCGTTGAAAGAGGGAAATTAATCACAGAGTATTACAGAGAACATACGGATCAGACTCCAATTATTAGAAGGGCCAACGCAATTGACTATGTTCTTCAGAACATGAGTATTTACATCCTGCCCGGCAGCTTATTTGCAGGAAACCAGGCATCATGTCCTAGATGGGCACCTCTATTTCCTGAATATGAAGTTGAATGGATTGAAAAAGAAATGATTCACGGAGAGCCATATTCACTGGATAAGCGTCCGGCAGATCGTTACACCCTTCGTGAAGAAAACAAACCTGTTATTCAGGAAATGTGTGATTGGTGGAAAGGCAAAACAATCACGGACATGTTAAGAACACGTCTTCCGAAAGAAGCACTTGCTACTCACTATGATCTAAAAGCTGCTGATATTGGCACCTATTTTCAAGGAGGTGACGGACACTTTGCACCGGATCATCCATGGCTGATCAGAAATGGCGTACAGACAATTATCAATCAGTGTGAAGAAAACCTAAAGAAGATTGATTATAAGAATGATCCAGATTACATTAAGAAAAAAGACTTTTATGAAGCGGCAATCATCAGCGCCAATGCAATCATTAAATTTGCGGCAAGATATGCAGATTTAGCTGAAAAGATAGCTGCAGAGGAAAAGGATGAGACAAGAAAAGCAGAACTTCTAGATATGGCAGACATTTGCCGCAACGTTCCAAGGAACCCGGCACGTAACTTTAAAGAGGCATTGCAGTTTATCATTCTAACCCATATCTGTATTCAGATTGAAGATAGTGGTGCAGGCGTATCTTTTGGCCGTTATGACCAGTTCATGCAGCCGTATTATGAAGCAGGTATTGCGGATGGAACACTGACCAGAGAACTTGCAACCGAGCTGACA
>NZ_SLZZ01000069.1 GCF_004346165.1 Muricomes intestini
CAACGTTGGAGTGTTTTTACTGATACTCCTAGTAACTCTGCAAAATCCTTTGGCTTGTAGTTTGTGATATTCGTTGTGTTCATGATTATTATATTGCCTCCTTCATAAACACATTATATCGCATTTGAGTATATTTGTATATATTTTTAATTACTAAAAATCTCTCCTATTCGTTCATCTGTCTCTTTACATTTTGAAGTATCATTTCCACATAGCAGATGGCATCGTTGATAATAAAAAAAGACTTCTATCATGACGTCTGCCACAGTAAAAGTCATGCTATCTCACCACAAGTTCAACTGTAACCCCCCTCGTATCAAGAACCATATCACAGGAACCAGCAAGGATGGCAGCAGATTTAAAGTCTTACAGTTCTTAATTCCCAGTATGGAGAGGCCCGAACTGAAAATCAGAATTCCTCCCACTATGGACACCTCACACATAAGTTCAGGAGAGATAAATGCGGAAAGGGCCCCTGCACAGAGGTAGATTCCTCCCTGCCATAAAAAGAGTACAACAGCAGCCAGAGCCATGCCAATCCCATAGGTGGATGCAAGTACCATAGAGGTTACGAAATCTAAGGTAGCGTTGGTAAACAAATAGGTGTTGTCATGATTCAGAGCACTTTGTATCGGCCCCAATATGGATAGACTTCCGATACAATATAATAGGATCCCTGTGGATAACCCCTGTCCAAGATTGGATTTTGAAAATCTTCCCACCAGATTCTGAAAACGTCCTTCCAAATTTAAAATTGTACCCAGAAGTCCCCCCGCTGCCAGGCTTAAAATAAAAAGAACCGGATACTTACTGTCCGGTATATTACTGACCGCAGCATTAATTCCAAGCACAGTGGCGGCAAGGCCCATGGCTGTATACAGGGCTCCCTGATATTCTTCTTTGATTCCCTTTCTTACTATACTGCCTATGGCACTTCCGATTAGTATTGCACCAGTGTTGACAACCGTTCCAATCATAATTTTCTTTTGTTCCTTTACAAGAGTACTTTACCACTGACTTATCTTATTTCTAATCAAAGTATAGCAAAAATCAAATCTCATTTCAATCGTATTTTGTTGCTCATTCAGGCTCCTGAATTACATTTTTAAATCCTACTTCTTTTAAGCAATGTAGAGTTTAGTCTTGTACAAGTAGATTTTACCCTTGCGTACAATCAGTGGAGGA
>NZ_SLZZ01000070.1 GCF_004346165.1 Muricomes intestini
TCAAATCGATAAAGGGAGAGATTGCATTCTCTTTACAGTAGCCATAAACGGAAATGGCATCCATGGCAGAATCTAAAAGCAGCTTTTCAATCCTGAATTGAGGAAGATAAGATTTCATTGTGAAAAATGAATGCAGGAAAGATAACATATCATGGCGGGAGGCCCGTTCCAATAAAGGAAATACGGGAAGGTCACTATGAGAATCAGATGCTACGAACATAAAAAGATGATAGCCGTTAAAGTAGCATTCCCGAGAAGAATCCCATCCGGAATTGGTATCAGGCTGGGAAAACCTTCTTTTGCAGTGGCAATCCGAAATTCCTCTTTCCCGACAGTCACATAGCCGCTTGCTTCTCAGAAGGGAGGAGGTCCTTACAGGAGTTCCGTCACCGGCGAGGCTTAGGTGCTTGTCATCAATAAGACCGCAAGAGACAGAACGCATCAGGAACTGCTGCTTGTAAAGACGAAAGATAAGAGAAAAGGCATGGTTAGGTGTAATGGGATGCCTTTTCAGGAAAGGGAGCAGCCTGGAAGAAATAGACTCCGTATCGGCAGGTGTTTTGTCCCCTTTCTTCTTACCCTTTTTAACTTTAGGTTTAGGGAACCTTTCTTTTGGAGAAAAGTTGTTGGAGCCAGAGTCCCACATGCGGGAAAAAAAGTCGTAGAAAGTACCAATCCCAGGAGTATCCCCGAAAGAGAAACCACTAAGGATAGCGTACAAGGGATTTTCCTTGAGTAAAGCAACCCATCTGGTAATTGAAGTAATTTTAAATTTAATAGAAAGCAGGTAGGAACGCAGCATAGAAGAAGGGAGCCGTGGTTCGGGTCCATGCTTGGAATAGCGGTCAGCCATTAACTGATCGGTGAGGGACAGATCAAGGTGCCAGAATTCAATAATGATTTCCCATGTATCCTTGGAAAGGGAGAATGGGTCTGGATAAAAATTCAAGAATTCAGAAAGAAAAGAGTTCTGATAGGCGGCATGGCCGCCAGAAATAACAGGTAACATTAAAAATCGCCTCCAGTCGAAAGAAATAAAATATAATCAATCGGCTTCGCCGCAAATTTTGGGTGATTTGTCAAGTGTTTTCGGCAAAAAAGGTGGGTGATTTTTAAAATAAAGGGATGGAAAGCCTTGAAAAATGAAGGCTGGAAATTCCGAGAACTTAT